>CAVZFG010000008.1:0-263830 GCA_963774485.1 uncultured Acidimicrobiaceae bacterium | reverse complement strand
GTGACGACGGAAACGGCCAGGAGCGCCCACCGCGGATCGTCCAGCACCGAGAGCTGGCCTTGGGTGCCGAACAAGTAGCTGAACAGTCCGACCTCGGGGTTGAGCAAAGTGAAGAAGATGACCGACACGACCGCCACCGAAGTCGCCACGGTTGAGGAGAAGACGGTTCTGAAGAAGCGGATGCCCGCGAGTTGTTGATGGGCCAGCACGGCCAGCAGCAGCCCGAGGATCAAGCCGGCAGGCACCGTGTAGAGAACGAAGAGCAATGTCACCCAGAGGCTGTTCAGGAAGTCATGGGAGCTCAGGACCTGCTGAATCTGCGAGAAGCCGACGTAGTGGTTCGGCTCGCCCGGGAACGGCGGTGTGAGGAAGAAGGACAGGTAGATCTGACGGATCAGCGGGTAGAAGACGAAAAATATCCGAAGATCACGAGCGAGGGCAACAACAGACCGAAAGCGAGAAGCGACTCCATCGTGCGCCGGCGCCGAGCGAGCGGTTTTGCGCAAGCCAGCACCGACCGATTCGCCGGGGAGCCGGTCCGGCTTGAGGCGCTCGAAGGGGTGGGTGACATTCATTAGACAAGTCCATGACCCGTCGCGGCATCGAACAGATGAAGACGGATCGGGTCGGCCCCGAGATGGACGTTCTCGCCCTCCCGCGGAACGACCGCTTCCGGGGGAAGTCGGATAATCACCTGCTGACCGTCGTTGAGACGGCACACCACGTGATATTCGTAGCCGAGAGCCTCGACCACCGCGACCGTTGCGTCGATGGGTCCGTCCGAATCGAGGACGACGTGTTCGGGCCGGACACCCGCCACCACTGTCGTGACACCGCTGCGGCGTACAGCGTCCTGCTGGGCCGGTGTGAGGGGAATGGAGCCGCCGACCGTCTCGATCCCCAGATCGCCGTTCTGGCTGTGTGGCGAACCGCTGAGGGTGTTCATGGGCGGGTTGCCGATGAACCCGGCCACGAACAGGTTGGCCGGGTGATCGTAGATCTCGGTGGGGCGAGCCACCTGCTGGATCACGCCCCTGTCCATCACTGCGACCCGATGGCCCATCGTCATGCCTTCCACCTGGTCGTGGGTCACGTAGATGACCGTCGTCGCCAGCCGCCGCTGCAACTCGATGAGCTCGGTACGAGTCTGGGTGCGCAGCTTCGCGTCGAGGTTCGACAGCGGTTCGTCCATCAAGAAGGCCTCCGGGCGCCGGACGATCGCCCTCGCCAATGCCACGCGCTGGCGTTGGCCGCCGGACATCTGGGCTGGGCGGCGGTCGAGCACCTCGGTAAGTTCGAGGGCCTCGGCCACATCGCGGACCCGGCGCTCTCGCTCGTCCTTCGGCGTGCCCCGGTTCTTGAGCGGGAACTCGATGTTCCGCCGGGCCGTCATCTGCGGGTACAGCGCGTAGCTCTGGAAGACCATCGCCACGTCGCGCTCCTGTGGTTCGATGTCGTTGACGACACGGTCGCCGATCTCAATGGTCCCTTCGGTTGGCGTGTCCAGCCCGGCTATCAGGCGGAGCACGGTCGACTTGCCACAACCGGACGGTCCCAGCAGGACGAGGAACTCTTGGTCCTCGACCTCGAGGCTGACGTCGCGCACCGCCTCAACGTCGCCGAAAACCTTCGTGACGTCCCTCAACGCCACCTGGGCCATAAGGCCAGAATGGCGGCCGGAGCGGCAGGGCTGTAGGGCCGAAGGTCATACCCCGAGTAAGGACGGCATGCCCTCGGCGGGAGGGCCGGGCCCGGGGGTGGGGACGATCCGATCCGCCGCTCACGGTGACCCGGTTCGGACCCCGCCGCGGATGCCGTAGGCGCCGGCACCGACCGAAAAGGTCGTTGGTCCCTACCGCGGAACCATGACCGCCTGCCACCGTTCATGAGGTGAGCACGCATAGAAGCCGTCCAGGCCGCCAGGCTTCGTCGAGAACCCGGACATGGAGCGTAAGGAGAGCACGATCCTTTTTCCCTCGAGTGGGGCTTGTCGGAGTGGCCGCGTGCCTTGTCCTGTTCGCCTGTTCCAGCGGTGCATCGGGGGCGACACGCGGTTCGTCCAAGGGCGGCGATCCACCGCTGGCCTCGGAGTGTGGCCTTGCCGCGTTCGACAAGGCGCAGAAACCGGTCACCATCAACTTCTGGCATGCTTTCGTCAGCAGCAACAACACCTGGCTCGTGGCGACGATCAACCAGTTCAACAACTCGCAGCACGACGTCCACGTGAACCTGTTGCAGTTTCCCTCATATCAGGACCTCCTCACCAAGTACCTGGCCGGACTCAGCACCGGTGACGTCCCAGACGTCGGCGAGTTCGAAGAAACCACGGTCCAAAAACTGGTTGACAGCAACTCGACCATTCCGGTCCAGGCCTGCATCGATGCGTCGCACTACACCCTCACCGATTACGTCAAGAGGGCGCTCAGCTACTACTCCTACCGTGGAGTGCAGGAGTCGATGCCCTGGGCAGTGTCCAATGTCGTCCTCTACTACAACACGGAGGACTTCATCAAAGCGGGCCTGAATCCGGCGGATCCGCCGACGACACTCCAGCAGGTACAACAGGACGCGCAAAAAATTGTTGCCACCGGCGCCGCGAAGCACGGCATTGCGTTACCAGAGCAGCCCTACGATCTCGAACATATCCTGGCCAAGAGCGGCGGTCAGCTGGTCAACAACGACAACGGCCGCGCCGCTCGGGCCACAAAGGCCAACCTGACGAGTTCGACTGCCCTGAAGATATGGACGTGGTGGGACAAGATGGTCACATCGGGCCTCGCCCTCAACACGGGTTCGAACCCGAACGGCATCGATCACCTGCTGGCGCTCGGCACCGGGGAAGCGGCGATGACCTTCGAAGCGTCGAGTGCGATCGGCCCGATCGAGGCAGTGCTGAACTCCGGTCAATACAAGGGGGTGTCGGTGAACGCGGCGCCGCTCCCGGCGCTCACGCCCGGGGGTGGCGTCCCAGTCGGTGACGGCTCCCTTTGGATCTCTGCGAAGTCCTCACCCGCGAAAAGGGCGGCGGCCTGGAAGCTCATCCAGTTTCTCGACTCCCCTGCCGAGCAGGCTTCGATGGCGGCCGCATGTGGCTACGCCCCTGTGCGCATCTCGGCTACCAGCGAGCCCGTCCTGGTCGCAAAGTGGAAGGCGGATCCCAGTTTCCGCGTCGCCTACGAGCAGCTCACCTCGGGTGCAGTGAACAATACCAACCTGGGGTCGCTGATCGGCGACTACCAGGGAGTGAGGGATGCGATCACCGACGGCTTCATTCAGATGCTCAGCAATCATCTGTCGCCGGCAGCGGCCGCACAGTATGCCGAACAGGAGGCGAACACGGCGATCGAGAGCTACAACCAACGAGTGGGCCAGGGGTAGCCCGGTGACCGGTGCGACGGGTGGCTCCACATTGCCGGACGCCCCGACAGTCCTCATCTTCTAACTTGAACGTCATGGCCAACAGCCTCGGCGTCCAGCCGGACGTCCTCCTGCTCGATTCGTTCTGGGCCCCCCGTCAGGCTCAGCTCCGGGACCACACGTTGCCGGTCCTCCTCGATCAGCTCGATGCCCATGGGGTCGTGGACAACTTCCGGCGCAAGTCTGGGCGATCCAAAACCGAGCGCCGAGGGCTGTGGTTCTCTGATTCGGATCTCTACAAGTGGATGGAGGCAGCCGCGTGGGCTGGGCGGTTGGACCTGCTCGAACCCGTCGTCGAGTTGGTGGCGGCGGCGGCCCATCCCGACGGCTATCTCAACACCTTCTATGACAGCGGGGCCGGATCGCCACCTCGTTACGAGGACCTCGACAACAGCCACGAGTGGTACTGCGGTGGCCACCTCATTGAGGCCGCACTGGCGCACCACCACGCCAGCGGATCGGACGCGTTGCTCGACACGGCGACGCGGTGGGCGGATCATCTCTGTGCGTCGTTCGGACTTCACGCGGACGCCCGAGTCGATGGGCATCCGGAAGTCGAGCTGGCCTTGGTCCGCCTGGCTCGTCACACGGGCCAGGACAGATACCTCGCCCAAGCCGTATGGATCATTGAGACCCAGCTGGCCAACGCTGGCCTTTCCATCGACGACGTCCAATTGGCGGGCCATGCGGTGAAGGCACTGTACCTGGCGTCGGGCATTGCCGAGGTGGCTCTCGCGAGCGGTGAGAATCGCTATACAGACGCGGCATGCCGGCTCTTCGGCTCCATGATCGCGGAGCACTCCTATCCCACGGGCGCGGTTGGCGGCCGATGGTTGGACGAATCAGTCGGAAAGCCTTACGAGCTACCGGACGCCATGGCCTATGCCGAGAGTTGTGCCGCCGTCGCGGCAACACAATTCTGTCGCCGAATCTGGCAGCTCACCGGCGATTTCAGCAGCCTCGAACAGACGGAGTTGCTCCTCTTCAACGCGGTGCCGTGTGGAACGGGAGATGACGGCGAGTCGTGGTTCTATTCACAACCGCACGCAGTCGCCGATGTGGCATCGGAATCCAACCCCTGGATGCGACCGTACGAGTACCAGCAATCCATGCTGTTGCAGTGGTTCCCGGTTCACAGGCACCGCTGGTTTGACGTGACCTGCTGTCCGACCAATCTCGCCCGCATGTTCTCCACCGTCCACAATCACGTCGCAGATCTGGATGCTGACGGCAATTTGCTCATCCACCTTCCCATTCGTGCCAAGCTCGTCGGAGGAGGCTGGGATGTCGATATCGCATCCGATTACCCTGCGGGCGGAAGCATCCGCATAACCACCAGCTCCGCCCCACCCGGTCGACAAACGCTTGTGCGCATGCCCTCCTGGGCGGGTGGCACCGGGCACGTGCCTGTCCCGACCGATGGCCTGGATATACCTATCCGTCCGCAGTGGTGGGAGACCGATCCGAGAGTTGAGGGGGCCCACAATGCCGTTTTCCTTCGTTATGGACCGGTCGTGCATTGCGTCGAGGGGCGGGACCACCCCGGGCTGGATCTCCGCGAACTACGAGTCGACCCGAACCAGCCGCCCTCCTCCGCGTTCTCAATCCAGCGCTCGAGCCACTCGGTCGAGTTGCACCACCCGGTAGATCTCGGACAAGAAGGTGTGACCGATCGACCCCTCCCGGTCAAGACGATTCCGTACCACGGATGGGCGAATCGTGGTCTTACCTCGATGAAAATGCGATTTGTCGCCGAGCCCCGCTCGTCGTCGCACGACAGCCGCCTCGACACGAAGGGCGGCTCTCGCTGACGAGCAGCATGGGCTGTCACCTACCAGATGGTTCGAGACATGTACGAATGACATGGTTCGGCACCCGGTGGACGAGCCTGACCACTCCCTCAAGTTGGAGCCGTCGTGACATTTCGGTTGAGCAGCCGGACTTCACCTTCCCGAACTTCTTCAACCCCTCCTCTTCGAAGCGGTTGCGCCACGAGGTGACGCTGCTGGCGGAGACCCCGAGCTCCCAGGCGATCGCGGTGTTCGCCGCTCCCTTCCCGGCGAGCAGCAGCGCCTTGGCGCGGGTCACGTCCCGGTGCGGCGCCGTGTGCGACTTCGCCAGCTTTTCGAGGATGTCACGCTGACCGTCGGTCATCGTCAGCGGCGGGCTCGCCGGGCGCATGCACCACCCTATCACAATCACCGACTATTTGCGAGACACTACACTAGGAACTCGATCGATCCTTCAGGGATGGACGCGTAACCGTCTAACAGGGACTTTGCGTGCCGAACCAGGATGCCGATCCCCACGTCGGCGACGGCTACGGCCTCAGCGGGCGGTGGATCTGTCCCATGCACGGAAGCCCACGTAGACCGGATCAGATGAGCGCCGACCATGCACGCGAGATCACCGCGCTGAGCTCGAGCAAGTCGTTCGACGATTACAAGTGCGGAAAGGGCGCTCTTCCACAGGCCGGAGACATCGTCGGATGCCTACTGCAGTGGCAGGGCATCAAGTTCCGCTTCTCGGAAAGTTCCCAGGTGGATTGCAGCGATTGCCCCAACGAGAGGAGCTTCAAGTTCACCGGCCAACCCAGTCTCAGGAGCGTCCACCATCAAGCGTGGAGATCTCGACGTGGATCCCGAGACGGACAGCAGCAACGCAGCGTTCGTCACCCGAGCATCGGTGGAGAGGTGTGGTGATTCGTCGAAGAGAGAGCTCGAGCAAACAGCTTTGCCGCTGGCCGAAGTGGTCCGATTCACTGGGCACAGCCGGATCGAATTACGCGACCTCGTTCGTGCCGGCGTTCTCGATGAGGTTCCTGGGCGCGGTGCCTGCAAGCTCACCGCATCGAGTCTCCGCTCCTGGATGGCCCCAAGCGCCTGATTTTGGCGCCGACGACGAGCCGCAACCCGCTCGCAACCTCGACTGTAGGATCATGCCAGCGACTCGGCCCCTCTGGGCTCCTATACCTCTGAGGTCGGCGACCCGGCCAGGTCCCATCGAGTGCAGGAGAGCGTCGATGACATCTTCAGTAAGTTCAAAGCCGGCGTCAGAGCCGGAGCGTGGTGCGTCACGAGCGGAGAAGAACGTGGCGATCGTCACCGGGGCGTCGCAAGGGATCGGTGCCGGCATCGCTGCCGCTTTCACCGCGGCGGGTTACGCCGTAGTGGGTACGGCGCTTTCCGTCGAGCCGTCCGCAACACCGGATGTGCTGATGGTACCGGGAGACATCGCGCAAGCCGAGACCGCCGAAATCGTGGTCCGGCAGGCGCTCGATCGGTTCGGCCGGATCGACACGCTGGTCAACAATGCAGGCATCTACATCGGGAAGCCGTTCACCGACTACACGCTCGATGATTACGTGGCGATCACGTCGGTCAACCTCAACGGGTTCTTCCACATGACCCAGCGGGCCATCGCGCAGATGGTCGCCCAGGGTGGAGGCCACGTCCTCAATGTCAGCACCAGTCTCGTGGAGCACGCGGACGCAAGGGAGCCGTCGGCCCTTACCTCCCTGACCAAGGGCGGGCTGGAGGCGGTGACACGCTCTCTGGCCACCGAGTACGCCGGACGGGGCGTCCGCGTCAATGCGGTGGCGCTCGGCATCATCGAGACCCCACTTCACGACCCGGCTTCGTACCGTGAGCTGGCTAAACGACATCCCCTGGGACGCGTAGGCGAGGTCAGCGACGTGGTCGACGGGGTTCTCTACCTCGAACGCGCCACGTTCGTCACCGGTACGACGCTCCGTATTGACGGGGGCCGGGCAGCCGGAGGCTGACCAAGCCTGTGGACAGCCAACGCCGGCATACAGAAGTGCGCGATTAGACCTCGGGCGCGCGACGGGATCTCTCGCGCTAACGCCGCAGCCCTTCTGGGGCAGCCGTTCTTGTTGCAGAGCCGCCGAATCGCGCCGCCCGACGGCGGTCTTCTGATCGCCTATGGACATCTCGTGTCCGGTGGCGCAGTGTTGGGGGAGTGGTCACGCCGGTGGCAGGGCCGCGGCATACCGGTTGTGAGCGGGTATGAGTTCTAACCGACGGAGGTGCCAGATGGCCGAGCTCGGACGGCCGACAGAGGCAATCGTGCTGGCCCACTTTCATCATCTCGGACGATGTCGAGCGCTCTCCGCGTTCCTACACCGAGTGCTCGGTGGCAGGGTGATCTTCTCCGGCCCCGGAGGGCTCACCTATGTCGCGCTTTCCAACAGTGGGATCATGATCAATGTCGGCAGGAGCCCGACTGACGACGATCCCGCCGTCACGCTGGAAACGCCACGCGACCCCGACCGGGCCAGCAGCTTCCTCAATATCCGGGTCAAAGACATTGACGCCGTGTGCGCCGAATGGAGTGCCCGGGGTACCCAGTTCTTGATGCCGCCGAAGCAGCATCAATACGAGATTCGTTGCTACACCCAGGATCCCGACGAATATCTGGTCGAGGTAGGACAAACCGCCGACCCAGTGGGGGCCTGGTCATTGTGACTGCCGGTCCCCAACGAATTCATGAACACACCACTCATCGATGCGTCGCCGTCTGCGCGCCCTCCGATCCCGCAGCCCTCGGACAGACGAGCGCGGTCGCCGATCGACTCTTCCACCAAGAAATGGGTGGTCTGCGAACCGCCGAGATCCGCCACCACCCAGCGGCCAATCCAACCGACCCTGGGATCCCCGCAGGCATCGTCGAGTGAAAGGCAGTCACCCCATGCGATCCGACATCAGACCAGGCGGCGTGTTCCCCGACTACTCGTTGCCGGATCACACCAACATTGTTCGCACACTCAGTGAGCTCCAAGGTGACGATCCGATGATCCTCACGCTGGCGCGAGGCAATTACTGTCCGAAGGAACACCAGCAGCACCTGGAGCTCGCAGCGAACTATCCGAAAATCGCCGTCGCCTATACCCAGGTCGTCACCATCGCCACCGATGACCACCACACCCTGCAGGAGTTCCGGGGTTCAGTCGGCGCCCAATGGACCTTTCTCTCGGACCCAGCTCGGACGATCCAAAAGGACCTCGACATCCAGGAATACACCGACCCCGAGCACGATCCGATGATCCCCCACACGCTGGTCCTCAAGCCTGGACTCCTCATTCACAGCATCTACAACGGCTACTGGTTCTGGGGACGCCCGTCGTTTTACGACTTGTGGTCCGACTTGTGCGCTGCGTCGAGCGAGATCCGCCCCGACTGGGACCTGAGCAAACCGGGATTGCGCGAGGCCTGGGATGCAGGCGACTACTCGAGCTTTCACGGTTGGAACAAACGGGCCGCCAAGTCGATGCCCACATCGTATGAGTCCTAGAAGATGGATCTGTCCGTGTTGGGTGGAGGACGGCCTGGATCGAAGGGGTAGGTGGCAGTAGTGCGAACGCCGGTCTGCGAACTGCTCGGGATTGAACAACCGATTGTCTTGGCGGCGATGGTGGCGGTGCCCGAACTGGCGGCAGCGGTCTCGAATGCCGGTGGGCTCGGCATGGTGACGCTGACGTGGTCCGATCCGGCAGGAGACGTGGTTCGCGAGACGGCGGCGCTCACCGATCGTCCCTTCTGCGGCAACCTGGTTCTCACCTCCGATCAGCACCGTCGCCTCGATGAAGCCCTCGAGGCCGGTTTGCGGATCGTGTCACTGTTTCTGGGAGATCCCGCTGGCTACATCGAGCGGGCCCACGATGCGGGCGGACTCGTTCTGTATACGGTCGGAAGCGCCGAAGAGGCGCGGCGGGCGGTCGCCAGCGGAGTTGATGTCATCGTGGCGCAGGGTTGGGAGGCTGGGGGGCACGTGGGGGGTCAGATTGCGACGCTCCCCTTGGTGCCCGCCGTCGTCGATGCGGTGGCGCCGGTGCCGGTGATCGCGGCCGGTGGGATCGGGGACGCTCGCGGCGTGGCCGCCGTCCTCGCCCTGGGCGCTCAGGCGGCGTGGGTGGGTACCCAGTTTCTGCTTGCCCAGGAGATGCCCATCCACCAGGAGTACCGCACTCGCCTGATCAACGCGGTCGAGACCGACGCGGAGTGGTACCCCGACCTCTACGACGTCGACTGGCCGGACTCGCCCCACCGCGCGCTGCGCAACTCGACGGCCGAGATGTGGGAGGCCGCGGGCCGGCCGCCTCTGGAGAGTCGGCCTGGAATGGGCGATATCGTCGCGCACTTCGCTTCGGGCGAAGCAATCGTCCGCTACGAGCCAGCGCCGCCGATGGTCGGCACCACCGGTGACATTGAAGCGCTCTCCATGTGGGCCGGACAGAGCGTCGCGCTCGCCAGGCAGACACGACCAGCGGCGGAGATCGTGGCTGAGCTCGTCTCGCGTTTGTGAGGCAAACCGGCCTGCCGGCGACGGCCACGATCAGAGGCTTGAGGGAGAGTGAGTTCACGTGACCACGACGCCCATAGCTGACTATGCGCTCCTGTCGGATCGGCACAGCGCTGCGCTGGTCAGTCGGGGCGGGTCGATCGACTGGCTCTGCTTCCCGCGGTTCGACAGCCCCTCGACCTTCGGTCGCCTCCTCGACGAGAAAGCCGGGCACTGGTTTTTCGGGGCCACCAACGCGACGGAAGTGAGCAGGCGCTACCTAGACCGCACCATGGTGTTGGAGACCACGCTGCGCGCACCGACCGGTTCGGTCACGATCACCGACGCACTTGCCATGGGTTCTGGCAACCGGGGACACGAGCTCGGCAAAGGAGCGCCTCACGTTCTCCTGCGGCGCGCCACGTGTACGGAGGGTCGGGTCGACTTGTCCCTGGAGTACGTCCCGCGGCCCGATTACGGGTTGAAACATCCGTCGCTCGACGCAGTCGACGGTGGAATGACGGATTCAGGGAGCGCTGACGGGCTGGTGCTGTCGACGTCCGTGGCCATGACGGTTGACCAGAACCGCGCCGCGGCCTCGGGCCGGTTCCAGCTTGCCCAAGGCGAAAGCATGGGCTTCGCCCTGCATCACGGGAACCAGACTGAGGGCAGTTCGGCCAGGGTCTGGAGCCAATCAGAAATACGCGCCCGCCTCGAAGACACCGTGGCGGCGTGGGAGTCGTGGTCAGAGCTCCACCAGGCCTATATGGGTCCGTGGCAAGACATGGTGCACCACAGCGGCCGGGTGCTCCAGTCACTCTCCTTTGCACCCACCGGCGCTATCTGCGCGGCGGCGACCACGTCGTTACCCGAGGTGGTGGGCGGCTCCCGGAACTGGGACTACCGCTATGCCTGGGTCCGGGACGCTTCCTTCACTATCCAGGCCCTTTGGGTGGCGGCTTGTCCCGACGAAGCCAACCAGTTCTTCGATTACGTCTCCTCGTCCGCGGCCGGCTCGCTCGACCGGGGCGGTGCCTTGCAGATCATGTTCGGCATCGGCGGTGAGCGGGACCTGACCGAGCGAAAGCTGCCGCAGTTGGAGGGCTGGCGGCACTCGGCGCCGGTCCGGGTGGGCAACGCGGCCTGGAAACAACGCCAGCTCGACGTCTACGGCGAGTTGCTCAACGCGGTGTACCGCATGTCTGACCACCTGTTCGACGACACCCACCGGGTCGGGCCACTGTCCGACTCCGGCAAGTGGGATACGCCCACCGACCTGGCACCAGCCACGCGAAAGTTCCTCGTACAGCTGGCCGACACCGCCGCCCGCCGGTGGCAGGAGAAGGACCAAGGAATCTGGGAGATCCGGGGAGAGCCGCGTGATTTCTTGTATTCCAAGCTGATGTGCTGGGTAGCCCTCGATCGAGCGGTGATCCTGGCCGACCGTCTCAACGCCTCCTCTCGAATCGGGTCATGGACGCAGACGCGGGACCAGATCCGTGAGGCGATCGTGACCAAGGGCTGGAGTGACCGGGCCAAGGCCTTCACCCAGTCCTTTGGCTCGGACGAGCTCGACGCCTCCAACCTTATGGTGCCCCTGGTGGGATTTCTCCCGGCGGACGATCCGAGGGTGCTGGCCACGGTCGAGGCGACAGAGGAGCGGCTCACCGACCAGCGGGGATTGGTCTATCGCTATCGGTCCCGCGACGGCCTCGAGGGCGAGGAGGGCACCTTCCTCTTGTGCACCTTCTGGCTGGCCCAGGCCCTGGCCCTGGCAGGCCAGCCGGTTCGGGCCCGGGCCGTCTTCGAGCGTGCGGCGGCCTTCGTCAATGAGGTCGGCCTGCTGGCCGAGGAGGTCGATCCAGTCAGCGGGGAGCTCCTTGGCAACTTCCCGCAGGCGTTCAGCCATATCGGGCTCGTCAACGCGGCCTGGGCAATTTCTGAGAGCGAGCGACAGGCGCAACCGACTTGAACATCTGCTGGACTCCCGTGGGATCTTTGGACCAGACCCTTTCGAGTTTGGAGGCCACATGCGCAGCGACATCCGTGAAGGCGAGACGTTTCCCGACTACGAGCTCGCCGATCAATCCGGCCGGCGGCGGTCCCTGTCGGAGCTCCAGGGGGGCAACCCGATGGTGCTCCATCTGTCCCGTGGCGGCTTCGATCCCAAAGAGCATCAGTTCGTAGGGCAATTGGTCGACGTATATCCCGAGTTCAGGAATGCTTACACGCGATTGGCCCTCATCTCGACCGACAATCAGCTGAACATCAATGAGTTCCGGGACGCGCTGGGCGCCACGTGGCCGTTCCTGTCGGACCCCGATCGGGTCGTCCAGAAGGATCTGGACATCAAAGAGTTCACGGATGAGCCGCACGATCCGATGATCCCCCACACGTTCGTCCTCGAGCCCGGACTCAAGATCTTCAAGATCTACAACGGATACTGGTACTGGGGCCGGCCCACGATGGCAGAGCTCCACGTAGATCTGAGGGGCGTGTTCAAGAAAATTCGGCCCGACTTCGACTTGGCGGCTCCGGGGTTGAGGGAGGCGTGGGAACGAGGAGACCGGGATCAATTCCTCGTCGACACATTGGAGGAGCCGATCCGGTACACCGAAGGCAAGAGCATCGGTATCAAACGCTGACCCTGGGGGGTCGGGGCGCCCGTCCTCCGCTCGGGTTCTCGACCATAGGAACTCGAGCTGCTCGCGGGCCGGGCGGAAAGGTTGAGACGTGCACCCGTGCATCGCCATTCGACCCCCGTGCGCTGGAACGACGTCGAACCCCGAGTGCGAGGGATGTTTTCAGGTGCAAGGCGTTCGCCTGGGTGCGACAATCCTTTCGGGACCAGACAGAGGAGAGCCGGATGAGCACCGTCGATGGACAGAGCGCACCCGGCGGATCGCCGAGCAGCGAACCGGCCGATCTCAAGCTGGAGGCGGTCGTCATCCCCGTGGCCGACGCCGATCGCTCCAAGGCGTTCTACGCCGGCCTCGGCTGGAGGCTCGACGCCGACTTCTCCTTCGACAACGGCTTCCGGGTCGTGCAATTCACGCCACCGGGATCGCAGTGTTCTGTGCAGTTCGGCACCCACATCACGGGGGCGCCACCCGGATCTGCCCATGGCCTGTACCTGATCGTGTCTGACATCGAAGCCGGGCGCGACGAACTTGTCAGCCGGGGAGCCACGGTCAGTGGGGTGTTCCATTCCGGAGCGCCCGGAGCGCAACTCGACCCTGAGGGGACGGGTGATCGGGTCAACGGGCCGGATCCGGATCACAAGAGCTACAACTCCTTTGCCACGTTCGAAGACCCCGACGGCAACAGCTGGCTGCTCCAAGAGGTGACCGATCGCCTCCCGGGCCGCCTCGATCCGACCACCACCTCGTTCAACTCCGCCGGTGACCTGGCTGCGGCATTGCACCGCGCCGAGTCGGCCCACGCTGAGCACGAGAAGCGCATCGGCCGGGCCGACTCGGACTGGCCCGACTGGTACGCCGAGTACATGGTGCGCGAACAGAGCGGCCAGGAGCTTCCTGTATGAGCGATTTCGACGTGATCGTGCTGGGCGGCGGTGCGCCCGGCGAGCACTGCGCCGGGGCCATCGCGGCGCGTGGGCTTCGGGTCGCCGTCGTCGAGCGGGAGCTGGTCGGCGGCGAGTGCTCCTACTGGGCGTGCATCCCGTCCAAGTCCCTCTTGCGTCCGGGGGAGGCGGTCCAGGGCGCCCGCGACGTCGGCGCCAGCGCCGAGGTGAACGTGCAGGCGGCGCTGGACTGGCGGGACTACATGGTGTCCGGCTATTCGGATGCGGGGCAGGAGAAATGGCTGGCGGATCGGGGCATCGCGCTGGTCCGGGGCGTGGGCCGGCTCGCCGGGCCCGGCGTGGTCGACGTGGACGGCACTCGCCACACGGCGGAGCATGTCGTCGTAGCGACGGGCGCGGATCCTTTCGTGCCACCCATTCCGGGGCTCGACGGCCTGGTCGGCGTGTGGGGCACCCGCGAAGCGACGGCCATGAAGACGGTTCCCAGCCGCCTCATCGTGCTCGGCGGTGGCTCGGCCGGTGTCGAGATCGCACAGGTGGTACAGCGGCTCGGTGGTCAGGCCGTGCTCGTCGAGGGCGCCGATCGGCTGATCCCACGAGAGCCGGCCCCCCTCGGCGTGGCTCTGACCGAGGCACTGCGGCGGGACGGGATCGAGTTGCACCTCGGAGTCCAGGCCGCGGAGGCCTCGCGCGACGGCGGCGACTACGTCCTGAGGCTCTCGGACGGGACCTCGGTACAAGGAGAGCGACTGCTCGTGGCGACCGGCCGCCGTCCCCGTGTCGAAGGGATCGGGCTCGAGACGGTCGGTATCGAGGCAAACCCACACGGCGTCGTGGTGGACGAGTATCTGCGTGCCGGCGACAACATTTGGGCCATTGGGGATGTCAACGGGATCTGGCCCCTGACACACGTCGGCGAGTACGAGGGAGACGTTGTGGCGGCGAACATCGCCGGAGAGAGCCACCCGACGAACTACGAAGCCGTGCCGCGCGTCACGTACACCGATCCGCAGGCGGCCGCCGTCGGTGCCGCGGAGGCACCCTACAGCAGCACAACGCTCCTGACCGACGTGTCCAAGACCGCGACGTACAGCCACCAGTACGCCCAGTCGAACGGATTCTTGACCCTGCTCAGCGACGGCGCCCGGTTGACCGGCGCTTACGCCCTCGGAGCCGAGGCCGGCGAGTGGCTCCAGCAGGCGACGCTCGCCATACGCGCCCGCGTTCCGTTGGAGGTGTTGAGCGACGTCATCCAGCCGTTCCCGAGTTTCTCGACCATCTTCGATTCGGCTTTCAAAACCCTTCGAATGGAGATCGCCAAAATGCCGCCGCCTTTGCAGCCCATGCAGGCGCAGATGGCACGGCTATGACCGTGGAAGACCATCGGAGGTAGCAGATGGCCGAGGTCCCACCGCCCCAAGAGGAAATCCTGCTCACACACTTCATCGTGTCGGACGACGTCGAGCGCTCTCGGCGCTTCTACACCGAAGTCCTTGGGGGCCGGGTCGCCTTCTCCAGCCCCGGAGGGCCGACCAACGTCGCACTGTCCAATAGTTGGATCGTCATCAATGCCGGCGGAGGCCCGACCGACGACAAGCCGGAGGTCACCCTGGAGACGCCCGGCGACCCAAATCGGGTGAGCAGCTTCGTCAACATCCGGGTCAAGGACATGGAGACGGTGTACTCCGAATGGAGCGCGCGGGGTGCTCAGTTCCTGACGCCCCCGAAGCAGCACCAGTACGAGATCCGTTGCTACATCCGTGATCCCGATGGTCACCTGATCGAAGTGGGGCAGACCACCGACCCGCAGGGGGACTGGGTGCCCGATCACTGGCCATCGAGTACGCCCGCCGACGAGCTCCCAACGCCCCCAGAGGGAATCGTGCTGGCCCACTTCATCGTGTCGGACGATGTCGAGCGCTCTCGCCGCTTCTACACCGATGTGCTCGGGGGCAGGGATGCGTTCTCCGGACCCGGAGGGCTCACGTATGTCCAACTGTCGAACAGTTGGATCATCATCAACGTCGGCGGAGGGCCGACCGACGACAAGCCGGAGGTCACCCTTGAGACGCCCGCCGATCCCAACCGGGTCAGCAGTTTCCTCAATATACGAGTGACGGACATGCACGCTGTGTACACCGAATGGAGCGCGCGCGGTGCGGAATTCCTGACGCCACCGAAGCAGCACCAGTACGAAATCCGTTGTTATATCCGCGATCCCGATGGTCATCTGATCGAAGTGGGACAAACGACGGACCCGGGGGGAGATTGGTTCCCCGATCAATGGCCATCGAGCAAGTCGGAGTGAGCTTCCTGACGGGGCGGAGGTCTCCATCATGACCACGGCGATCATCGGCACCGGAGGCATCGGATCGGCCATCGCGCGTCAGCTTGCTGCCGGTGGCGAGACCCTCCAGCTCTCGAGCGCCGACAAGGAGTCGGCGCGAAAGCTGGCCGCGGCAATCGGCGGAGCGGCGGTCGTCGCGCTCGACAACCGGAGCGCTTTGCAGGGAGCCGATGCCGTCGTCCTTGCGCTGCGGTTTTCCGTGTTGAAAGACGTCATCGACGAGATCGCCGACGCGCTGGGAGACACGTCTCTCGTCGTTCCGAGCAATCCGGTCGGACTCGACGCACAAGGCAAGGTCGTGCGACTCCTACCGGAAGGGCAGTCATCGGGCCAAGTTGTTGCTGGGTGGTTGCCGATCGGGACACGCTTTGCCATTGCGTTCGGCACCATGTCGGCCGATCTCTTCGAGTCCTCGAGCCACCGGTCGCCCGAGCCCGCGGTTCTGTTCTACGTGTCCGAGGACGAGCATGGGAGCGACGAAGTCGAGCACTTGATCCGAACGGCGGGCTTTGAGCCGATGAGGATCGGCGGGGTCGAACAGTCGAGCCGACTCGAGGTGGGCGGCGATCTTCACGATCTTGTGGTCGGCTCCGCAGAGGCGCGGTCCCTCGTCGTGGGGGCCTGATTGCCTTCCGACGTGGCCGGGGCCAGCAAACGAGAACCAGCCAGCGAAGAGCAGCGGCCGTTCTCAGGTCGAGCACGTCTTTTCGGATGCTCCAAGTCGGTCGGACTTGTGACCTCCTCCGGCTTCGAGAAGCGTGCGCCGGAACGGGACGCTGCGTCGGCAACGCCCCTGGCTAGCCGCCATGAGCGCCCCGGTCGCCTTCGTTGGGCGACCGACCGAACTGCATCTCCTCGAAGAACGACCCGCCCGGTCCCCGCTCGGCCAGTTCGCGGAACTCTTCGGGTACTCGTTCGGCGTCGGAAAGGGTGACGGTGGCGTAGCCAACGGCTGTCCGGCCGAATTTGTCCCGGATTGCGTCGACGGACCGGTCGACTCCCCATCTCGAGGCTTCGACGACGGATCCAGGTCGGGGGCCCGCATTCCGCTGCCAACTGGGCGAACCGAGAGGAAGCTCGAGTTGCCAGGAATGGTCTGGGCGCAAGTTGGAGACCGAAACGGCGATGAGCGTGATTTCGCGTTCTCGTTCGTTGTCGAGGATGGCTGAGTGGGCGAGCCTTTCAGCGACTTCAGTCAGCGTCAGTGTGGTCGAGATCGCAACGGACAACGTGACGGAGCGGGTCACAGAGTGCAGGTGAGAGAAGCGGACCCGTACGGTCACCGTCCGGCCGGCCAGGGTTGCCTTTCGCAGGCGGCCGGCAACTCTGTCAGCCAGATAGCCGAGCGTCTCTCGGATGAGCTCTGGAGTTGCATCCCGCCGCCCGAGGGCGGCCTGGGCACCCATGGACTTCGACCGGGCCGGTGTCGCCACCGCTCGCTCGTCGACGTTGGCCGAGAGGGCGGCCAGTTTTGCCCCGGCTGCCTGGCCGAGCAGGCTGCCCAGGATCGGGCTGCCGGCCTTGGCCAGTTGCCCGATGGTGGAAATCCCGGCCGCGTGGAGGCGCCGTTCCGTCGTTGGTCCGACGCCCCATATCAGCCCGATAGGAAGGGGGTCGAGAAAGTCGAGCTCATCGCCCGGAGCCACGGCGACGAGGCCGTCAGGCTTGGCCACCTGTGACGCCACCTTGGCGAGATGCTTGGTGCGGGCCACGCCAACCGACAAAGGGAGACCGATCTCGTCGCGTACGCGTCGACGGATGGCTGCTGCTATCTCGGTCGGTGCGCCGAAGAGATGAACGGCGCCGGCAACATCGAGGAATGCCTCATCTATCGAGACCCGCTCGACTCGAGGGGTGAAGTCATGAAAGACAGACACGACCTCGTCGCCAAACTGTTGGTAGCGGCCGAAGTGGCCACCGACGAAAAGGAGATCACCGCAGAGCTGGCGGGCCCGCCAACCTGGCATGCCGCCGCGGACGCCATAGCTCCTGGCTTCATACGATGCCGCCAGCACCACACTGCCGCCTACGGCGATGGGCCGGTTCCGTAGTGAAGGGTCCAACAGTTGCTCGACCGACGCGTAGAAGGCATCGAGATCGGCGTGCAGGATCGTCGCTCGCGTGGCCGGCGGGAGCTCCACAAGGGCAATTTAAGCGAACATACGTTCGCTCGCCAAGGGGAAGCGGCGAGCGCAAATAGCAACGCACGTTTACCGAGGACGCTCGGCGCACCCAGATCATCGAGGTGGTGATTGACGCCATCACCGAGGTCGGTCTCGCGCGCGTCGTGACTTGCGCCACGGCGGCGAGCCTCTTGGGGAGTCTCGAGTCTTGGTGCTTCACCGCCGTCCGATCGCCCAGGTAGCCTCCGAACCCTGTGATGTCGAGGGTGCTCGAGAGCACGACTCGAGTTCGCGTCAGTCGGGTTCCGTGTTTGACTGTCCCACATCATGACGACCTGCGGGCCCTCTCCTGCCCTCCCCGTCGCCGTGCACGGGTGTCTCTTCGATTTGGATGGTGTGCTGACGTCGACGGCGCGCCTCCACGCCGAGGCTTGGAAGGCGACCTTCGATGCGTTCTTGGCGCAACGGGAACCTGAGCCGGGGGAAAATGACCAGCCGTTCAACATCGTCACCGACTATCGCGAGTACATCGACGGGCGACTTCGGGAGGATGGAGTGCGGTCATTCCTCGCGTCGCGCCATATCGCGCTCCCCGAAGGGTCCACGGACGACCCGCCTGGCGTCACGTCGGTGCACGCGCTGGCCGAATCGAAGAACGAGCGCTTCCTCCGGCTTGTGCACGAGCGGGGCGTGAGCAGCTTCCCCGGATCGGTTGATTTCGTGCGTGCCGTCCGCGCTGTAGACGTCCGAACCGCGGTGGTGTCGGCGAGCGCGAACACGAAGGAGATTCTCGCGTCGGCCGGCATCACCCATCTCTTCGACGTGGTCATTGACGGGATCGCTGCGGCGGAGCGCCACCTTGCCGGAAAGCCCTCTCCAGATACCTACCTTGCCGCGGCCTCGGACCTCAATATGCCGGCTGGCGAGTGCGCCGTCTTCGAAGACGCCACTTCAGGGGTCCAGGCCGGAAGAGCAGGAGGGTTCGCTCTCGTCGTCGGCGTCAACCGCGACGACGACCGCGACGCGCTGTTCAAGAACGGAGCAACCATCGTCGTCGACGACCTCTCAGAGCTCCTGACGAAGTGATTCGCCACCCGAGCTTCCGAGTCGAGCCGTGGTGCCTGCGGGAAAGCGCGCTCGACCTCGACATCCTGGCCCAGAGTGAGTCGATCTTCGCCCTCTCCAACGGCCACATCGGATTGCGCGGCAACCTCGACGAGGGCGAGCCACACGCGACTCCTGGAACATACCTCAATGGCGTTTACGAGCGCCGCCCCCTCCCTAGCGGTGAGGCTGCCTACGGTTACCCGGAATCGAGCGAGTCCATCATCAACGTGACGAACGGGAAGATCTTTCGCCTCCTCGTCGACGATGAGCCGTTCGATGTGCGCTACGGGGAGCTGCTGGACCACCAGCGATGCCTCGATTTCCGTGCCGGCACGCTGACGCGCACCGTGACCTGGCGCTCGCCGGCCGGTGCGACGGTGCGCGTCCGAACCGTTCGCCTCGTCTCGCTCTCCCAGCGGAGCGTTGCGGCGATTCGCTACGAGGTCGAGGCAGTGGACGATCCGGTGCGCGTGGTGCTCCAGTCCGAGCTCGTCGCCAATGAGCTTGTCTCCCAACCCGAGGGCGATCCGCGCGTCGGGGCGGAACTCGACAGCCCGCTCGTCGCAGAAGAGCACAAGTCCGAGGGGTATGGCTCCCTCCTGGTCCACAGGACAACGAAGAGCGGACTGCGTATCGGGGCGGCGATGGATCACGAAGTCGACGGGCCCGAAGGGGTGATATCGGAATCGGAGAGCGTCGAGGACATCGCCCGACTCACGGTTACGTGCCAGCTCACCTCCGGCGAACGTCTCCGGGTGGGAAAGTACCTCGCGTACGGGTGGTCCGCAGTTCGTTCTCATTCTGCCATTCACGATCAGGTCCTCGGCGCACTCGTCGGCGCGCGCCAAACCGGATGGGATGGCCTGCTCAACGAGCAGCGCGCCCGCCTCGACGACTTTTGGAGCGGCGCGGACATCGAACTGGATGGAGATCCGGAGGTCGAGCAGGCGGTCCGCTTCGCCCTCTTCCATGTCTTCCAGGCTGGATGTCGATCAGAACGCCGCGCGATCCCAGCGAAGGGCCTGACGGGCCCGGGCTACGACGGACACGCCTTCTGGGATACCGAGACGTTCGTGCTGCCCGTCCTCACCTATACCCATCCGGTCTCTGCGAAGGATGCGCTTGAATGGCGACGGTCGACGCTCGGTCAAGCCGAAGAGCGCGCCCGCCAGCTGGATTTCGAGGGCGCTGCGTTCCCTTGGCGCACCATTTCGGGGGAGGAGTGCTCCGCGTACTGGCCGGCCGGCACCGCGGCGTTCCACGTAAACGCCGACATCGCTGACGCAGTCGTCCGCTATCTCGACGCGACTTGTGACGAGGCGTTCGAGCGGACGACGGCGTTTGATCTTCTCGTCGCGACTGCTCGGCTTTGGCGCAGCCTCGGCCATCACGATCCGGGGGGAATTTTCGGATCGATGGTGTGACGGGCCCAGATGAATACTCAGCAGTTGCTGACAACAATGTGTACACCAACTTGATGGCGGCAAGGAACTTGCTCGAGGCAGCTCGGCTTGCGACCATCTACGACGACCTCGCCGCTCGGCTCGACATCTCGCTCGAGGAGGTGGCTTCGTGGCGTGACGCAGGTTTGAAGATCTTCGTCCCGTACGACGAACGGCTGAGCGTCCACCCCCAGGCCGACGGATTCACGGACCACGACCGATGGGACTTCGACCACACCCGCGCCGACCAGTACCCGCTTTTGCTGCACTTCCCCTACTTCGACCTCTACCGTAAACAAGTGGTAAAGCAGCCTGACCTCGTCCTCGCGATGTACCTCTGCGGCGACGCCTTCACGCCCGAAGAGAAGCTCCGGAACTTCGCGTACTACGACGCGATCACCGTTCGGGACTCGTCGCTCTCCGCGCGACGTCCAGGCCATCCTCGCTGCAGAGATCGGCGCGCTCGAGCTCGCCTACGACTATGTGGCCGAGGCAGCGCTCATTGATCTCGACGACCGCGAGCAGAACACCCGCGGCGGACTTCACCTCGCAGCGCTCGCTGGGGCATGGACGGGACTCGTCGCGGGCTTCGGGGGGCTCCGTTTTCGCGATGGTCATCCCTGGTTGAGCCCCCGCCTCCCCGAGGAGATCACAAAATTCCGGTTCACCTTCCGCTACCGCAGCCGTCGTCTCTCCGTGATGATCCAGCCTGAACTCGCCACCTACGAGCTGCTCGAAGGTGATCCGATCGGAATCTTCCACCACGGTGAGCCACTCGATCTCCACGACCACCCCGTCAGGGCGGCGTTACCTCCCCCGGCCACGCCGCCGGAAATCGCGCAACCGCCGGGTCGTGCTCCGCTTCACCGCCAACGCAGCCATCCCGAGTAGGCATCTAAGACCTCTCCGCTTCGCACGATCATCGAAGGGCAAGTCAGCGGCGGTCGCCTCGAGCGCGACGGAGTGCTGCGACGGTTAGGGTCGGGAGATGGGGCGCGACGTCGTCACGGGGTACTGTTGGCCGCAATCAGCAGCCCCAGGTGGGCAGGTCGGTCTGCACATGTCGTCGTCTGCTGGGCGGCCGGTCCGCGTCGAGGTGGCACGGGTGGGTGCGCGAAGGGAAGTCGTGTTCAGTTCTGGCGCGGTCGCGGCCGACGAACACGAGCCACCCGAGGACGCTTCCTCAAGGGGTTGCGGGTGGCCTGTCGCTCTCACGCTGGACGTCGATCCCGCCTGGAGGTCGGGCTATTACGAGGTCGTCATGGAGATCGACGTCGGCGAGAAGGTGCGGCGCGACTACGCGTTCTTCGTCGTGCGTCCATCTTCTGGCGCACGGGTGGTCATCGCGCTCACGACCAATACGTGGCACGCCTACAACGATTTTGGCGGCCCGAACTTGTACACCGGAGGTACTCACGTTGCCATGCAGCGACCGATGGCGGCGGGCTACCTCTACAAGCCGCCGGGCAAGGGCCGTCGCGTGACGGGGACGGGCGCGCCCGATCCGCAGAACGCCGCGCATGTGGGCTACGTCCAGATCAACCATCTGTCCGGGTATGCCGGGTCGGCGGGTTGGCCCGACTGGGAGCTGCCGTTCATCGAGTGGGCCGAACGCGATGGCTTCGAGATCGGGGTGTGCACGAATGCTGACCTCGAAGAGCACCCGGAGGTGCTGGACGGCACGAGTCTGTATCTGTCCGTCGGCCACGACGAGTACTGGTCGCGTGGAATGCGGGACACGGTCGAAACATTCATCGCGAACGGTGGCAATGCAGCGTTCTTCTCGGGCAATACCTCGTTGTGGCAGGTGCGCCTCGAAGGGGACGATCACGACGTGATGGTCGGGTACAAGAGCTTCTTCAAGAGCGACCCGCTGTTCGGAACCGACCGAGAAGCGGAGGTGACGACGTTCTGGTCCGACGTGATCGTCGGTCGTCCCGAGAACCACATGACCGGCGTTTCGTTCACCCGAGGGGGCTATCATCGCATTGGTCGCAATGTGACTGCTGGCCTCGGGGGCTACACCGTGCATCGCGCCGGCCACTGGGTCCTCGACGGCACCGGACTGGGTTACGGCGACGTGCTCGGCGCTGCCGCGACCGTCGTCGGCTACGAGTGTGACGGGTGCGTCTTCACCTATCGCGATGGGCTGCCGTACCCGACCGGTGAGGACGGCACCCCGTCGACCTTCGAGATCCTCGGCACGTGCCCGACACAGCACTTCACTCGCGAGACCGCGCCCCGTCCGCCCAAACCGGACGAGCCCAGCGAGTTGGAGTACATCGCTTCACGCGTGTTCGGGACGCGTGAGCCAGAGGCGATCGAACGCATCCGTCACGGCCACTCGGTGCTGGGTGCGTACACGAACGAGGCGGGCGCGACCGTGGTGACGTCGGGGTCGACCGACTGGGCTCACGGGCTGGCCGGACGAGACCCGCAGATCGAACAGATCACCCGGAACGTGTTGACGAAGTTGGGGTAGAACCGTGACGCTGAACTCACAGGGTGCGGGTCCCGCTCCTGATTTCCCGCTCCGATTGGAGCGCAGTGACGTTCCGCCTGCCTGCTCAGGCGTGGAACTCGACGGACGGCCGTGCAGGTCTGCCCTCGTACTCCTGGAGCGATAGACAGCCCATCTCAGTCCACCGGCTGGTTCTCTGCTCGGTCGACGTACGCGACGTGGTCCTCGAGCGTGTGGTCGCAATCGACAAGGTCTGTATCGGGGTGCCGCCCCTAGTGTGGCGCAAATGCGACTCTTGTTGGTGGCGTATCCGGGTGCTGGAAAGGGCACTCAGGCGACGAGGTTGGCTGCTCACTACGAGATTGCGCACTTGTCGAGCGGGGCATTGTTACGCGCTCGAGGTTGCCAACGGCACGCGGATAGGCAGGCTCGCGGCCGACTACCTGAGGCGCGGTGATCTGGTACCGGACGAGCTCGTCTTCGAGGTCTTGATCGGGCCGGTTCTCGAGGCGGTTGGCCACGGCGGCTACGTGCTCGACGGCTTCCCGAGGACGCTACGCCAGGCAGAGTTGGCGTACTCCGCGGCGCAAGAGATCGAGAATGTCGAGCTCGAGGCCGTCATCTATCTCAGAGTCGGTCAGGACGAGCTGCGCGAGCGACTACGAGCCCGCGCGAGTCGAGAGGGGCGTTCGGACGACAACGAGGCCGGGATAGCCCACCGTTTCAAGGTGTTCGAGACCGAGACGGAGCCGCTCCTCGGCTTCTACGCGAGCCGCGGAATACTCCTCGACATCAATGGCGAGCAGGTTGTCGGGGACGTGTTCGACGACATCACCAGCGCCGTCGACAGCCTCCACGTCTGACGGACCTGCAGGCCGAGCGGTTTCTCGTCAGTCTGACAGACGTGTCGGTCACCTGTCGGCCCTGTCGAGTGCGGTGGTGAGGTCGGCGAGGAGATCGTCGAGGGTCTCCAGACCGACGGAGAGGCGGATCAACCCCGGGTCGACGGCGAGCGGTGAGTCCGCTGCCGATGCGTGGGTCATCCGGTGGGGGTGCTCGATGAGTGACTCGACCGCCCCGAGGGATTCGGCCAACGTGAAAAGCGAGGACGAGCGAGCCACCTCGAGGGCGGCTGGCTCACCTCCGGCCAGGACGAACGACACCATTCCGCCGTAGCCGCTCATCTGACGGTGTGCGACCTCATGGCCAGGGTGGTCCGGCAGACCCGGGTAGAGGACCGAGGCGACCGCGGGGTGTCCGGAGAGGAGCTCGGCCACGGCGGCCGCGTTGGTGCAATGGCGATCCATGCGCAGGGCCAACGTCTTGACGCCCCGCAGGACCAGGTAGCAGTCCAACGGTCCCGGAACGCCCCCCGCTGCGTTCTGAACGAACCCGATCCGCGTGGCCAGTTCGTCGTCGTCGGTTGCCACGAAGCCTCCGACGACGTCGCTGTGGCCGCCCAGGTACTTCGTCGACGAGTGCACCACGACGTCCGCTCCCCACTGCAGCGGCTGCTGCAGGTATGGCGACGCGAACGTGTTGTCCACCACGACGATCGCTCCCCGGTCGTGGGCGAAGGTGGCCACGGCCTCGATGTCGACGATCGACAGGAGGGGATTGGACGGTGTCTCTATCCACACCATCCTGGTCCGGTCCTGCCACACCTCACGGATCCGGTCGAGGGAGGTGAGATCCGCCGACGTGTACCCGAGCCCGGCCGGCGCCCACACCTTGTCGAAGAGCCGATACGTGCCCCCGTACGCGTCGTTCGGGATGATGGCGCGATCGCCTGGGCGCAGCAGTCGCAGCACGGCGTCCTCCGCGGCCAGCCCGCTCGCGAAGGCCAGCCCATGCTCCGCTTGCTCCAGGGAGGCCAGGCACGTCTCGAGCGCAGTGCGCGTCGGGTTTCCGCTCCGGGCGTACTCGTAGCCACGGTGCTCGCCCACGGATTCTTGGGCGAAGGTCGTCGCGAACGACACGGGCGGGACCACCGCCCCGGTGGCCGGATCCGGTGGTTGGCCGGCGTGGATGGCCCTGGTCTCGAACCCGGCCTGGTCGGGGCCGGCGAGCCGGGTTCTGCTCATTTGCCCGCCCCGGACAGAAAGTCCAAGAGATCGCTGCGGGTGAGGATGCCCATGGGATGGCCGCCGTCGACGACGAGAACCGCGCTGTCGTCGGCGAGGCGGGCCGCTGCCACCTCGACCGCTTCGCCGGTGCCGACCATCGGGAGCGGCGGTGCCATGACTGCGTCGACCCGTGCGTCAAAGATCTCGGGTGTGCTGACGAGCCGGGTGAGGAGGTCGTGTTCGGTCACGGTGCCCACCACCTCCGCCAGGGCCAGCGGTGGCTCGGCCTTGACCACCGGCACCTGGGAGACGCCGAACTCGCGCAGGATCGCTATGGCCTCCCGAACGGTCTCGTTCGGATGGACGTGGACCAGGGGCGGGAGCGAAGGGGTGCCGATGCGGTGCTTGTGGCCGAGCAGCTCGCTGACGGTGTCCGCGGCCGATCCACCGGAGCGGAGAAAACCGTGATCGGCCATCCAGCCGTCGTCGTAGAGCTTCGAGAGGTAGCCCCGGCCGGAGTCGGGGATGATCACGACGATCACGGCGTCGTGCCCGGCCTCTTGCCCGACCTGGAGGGCAGCCCAGATGGCGGTGCCGGCGGAGCCGCCGACGAGGATTCCCTCCTCGCGGGTGACCCGACGGGCCGTCAAGAAGCTGTCGCGGTCCGAGACCATGACGACCTGGTCGGTGATGTCGCGATCGTAGGCGCCGGGCCAGAAGTCCTCGCCGATGCCTTCGACCAGGTAGGGACGCCCGCTGCCGCCCGAGTAGACCGATCCCTCGGGGTCGGCCCCGATGATCTGGATGGCGGGGTTCTGGGCCTTCAGGTAGCGCCCGATGCCGGAGATGGTCCCTCCGGTCCCGATGCTGGCGATCAGGTGGGTGATGCGGCCGGCGGTCTGCCGCCAGATCTCCGGCCCGGTGGTCAGGAAGTGCGCTTCCGGGTTGTGGGGGTTGGAGTACTGGTCGGGCTGGAAGGCACCCGGCGTGGTCTCGGTCAACCGCCGGGCGACCGAGTAGTAGGAGTCGGGGTGGTCCGGGTCGACCGCGGTCGGGCAGACCACCACCTCAGCGCCATAGGCGCGGAGGAGCGCGACCTTCTCCGCGCCGATCTTGTCGGGCATCGTGAAGATGCAGCGGTAGCCGCGGCGGGCGGCGACGATGGCCAGACCGACGCCGGTGTTGCCGGACGTCGGTTCGACGATGGTTCCGCCCGGCCTGAGCCGTCCGTCTCGTTCGGCCGCCCCGACCATGGCGAGCGCGGGCCGGTCCTTGACGCTGCCACCGGGGTTGAGGTACTCCAGCTTGGCCAGCAACTGGCCGGGCAGGTTTCGCCCCATCCGGTCGAGCCGGACCAGGGGGGTGTTGCCGACCAGGTCCAACAACGAGTCGGCTGCCTGGATCGCCGGACCCGGATCGCTGATCGGACTGACCTCGATGGCCGGACCGACCTCGACGGGGACGTCGCTCAGCACCTCGACCGGCAGGCCGGCCTCGTGCAGCTGGTCGGCGATTCTCGTGAGCCAGGCCCGGCCGTGGTCGCTGTCGGGCGCGACCAGTCCGACGGAGCGGGGGATGTGCGCACGCAGGTCGGCGATGATCTCCGGTGGCAACGGGGCGCAGGCGACGTCCACCCGCCGGCGGGCACGTGCGGACAGGCGCTCGGGGACCTCGGCTGCGTCGATTACGAGCAGGACGTCCATGGCGGTACCCCCATCATGCCCCTTGGCCGGACATCTGCAGCGACAAGGATAGGACTCCCCGTGTCGTCAGTTCGCGAGACCGGCAGTGATGACGTTGCCCACCTGTTCCGACTCGATGAGGAATCCGTCATGGCCGTGCGGCGAACGTACGACCGAGACCTGGGGTCGGTCAGGCAGAAGTCGGGCCATCTCGTGCTGCAGCCGGGGCGGATACAGCCGGTCCGAGTCGATGGCGGCGACCGTCGACCTGGCCCGCACGGATGACAGCACTCGTTCGGCCGCTCCCCGGCCCCGCCCGACGTCGTGGTGGTCCATCGCCCGGCTGAGGACCAAGTAGCTGTTCGCGTCGAACCGCCGGCTCAGTTTGTCCGCGTGGTGGTCGAGGTAGCTCTCGACCGCGTAGCGGCCACCAGAAAGCGGCTCTTCGCCCGCTTGGGGGTCCCGCCCGAAGCGAGTCGCGAGCTCGAGCTCGGATCGGTAACTGATGTGGCCGATCCGCCGGGCCAGGCCCAAGCCCGATCGGGGTCCCTCGGCGGACTGACCGTCGTAGTAATCGCCCCCCTCGAATCGGGGATCCAGCCTGATGGCGTGAGCCTGGACCGCGGACAGCGCGATCTGTTCGGCGCTGGCCGCGGCCCCGCACGCGAGGACGATCAGCCTCTCCACCCGCTCGGGAGAGGTGACCGCCCACTCCAGGGCCCTCATGCCGCCCATCGACCCGCCGATCACCGCCGCCCACCGCTCGATCCCGAGGGCGTCGGCCAGTGCGGCCTCGACGGAGACCTGGTCCCTGATGGTGATCGCCGGGAACCGGGACCCCCACGGCGACCCGTCCGGAGACGGAGAGACCGGTCCGGTCGTCCCCTGGCACCCGCCCAGGGTGTTGGGGCAGATCACCCACCACCGATCGGTATCGATGGCCGCTCCGGGAGCGATCAGGGGATCCCACCACCCGGGCGTCAGATGACCCGCTCCGGCTGGGCCTGCGGCGTGGCTGTCGCCGGTCAGTGCGTGCTCGACCAGGACCGCGTTGTCGCCGGCCGGCGACGGGCGGCCCCACGTCTCGTAGGCGACGGTCACGGGACCGATCGAGTCGCCTCCCTCGAGCCTCAGGGGTTCGGGGGCGAAGAGGGTCGCGAACTGGCGGTGCCCCGGGTCGTCCCCTGGCCACCAGACACCACCCGTCGCGGCCGGCCGGACGCTGGTGGCGCTCATCGCGGGCGCACCCGTCGGCCCAGCTTCGTTCCGGACAGCCAGGCGCTGGCTCCCGACGGGTTCAGCAGCAGCATGGGACCACCGACTCATTAGATCAGAAAGCCGACCCCCCAGGTCGGGAATCCATGGTAGCTTCACGCTGGCCCAGCGGGGCTCGAATTGTCGGTCAGGACCGGACTCGGAGGTGACACAATGACCAGCACTGCTACTCCCGTTGACAACGGAGTCAACGTCGAGTTTCTCCTCACCGCGCGCAACATGGTCGCGGAGCAACCTGAAGGTGCCAATTTCAAGTGGCGTGCGAGCAACACGTGGGTGAAGGGGACC
This sequence comes from uncultured Acidimicrobiaceae bacterium, assembly GCA_963774485.1. GTDB lineage: Bacteria > Actinomycetota > Acidimicrobiia > Acidimicrobiales > RAAP-2 > Bog-473. The sequence goes on along the minus strand of CAVZFG010000008.1, from coordinate 235,778 downwards.
CACAGCCGGAGCACCGTCTCCGGCTTCTTCGGGCTCGGTGACGAACAGAAGCACCGCACCGAGTTCGTCTTCGACGGCGATCACCCCGAATTGTTCTCCTCCGAGGACCAGGGGCCGACCCCCGTCGAGCTGCTGCTGGTCAGCTTGGCCAGTTGCCTCACCGCCGGGGTCGCGGCCGTGGCCCAGAACCGGGAGATACAGCTTCGCTCCGTCACCGCCACGCTCGAGGGTGACATGGACGTCCGTGGCATCTTGGGTGCGGACCCCGAAGTGCGCAACGGGTTCAGCCAGATCAGGGTGAGCTACAAGATCGACGCCGACGCCTCGGACGACGACATCAAGGCATTGGTGGCTCAGTCGCAGAAGCGGTCCGCCGTCTACGACATCGTCACCAACCCCACGAGCGTGACCGTCGAGGTCGAGTAACCGTCATCTCCTGACAGCACACACATTCGCGATGCAGCGAGTCGCTGCCGTCGTCATCGGGGCCGGGCAGACCGGCCTCGCCATGAGCCGGCACCTGAGCCAACGGTCGCTCGAGCATGTCGTGCTCGAGCGCGGTGAGGTCGCCAACTCCTGGCGCAGGGAACGGTGGGATTCGCTCCGGTTGCTGACCCCGAACTGGCTGAATCGGCTACCCGGTTATCGCTACCAAGGCGACGATCCCGACGGCTACATGACCATGCCCGAGATCGTCGACTACATCGCCACCTACGCCGGCGCGATCGACGCGCCCGTGGAGCCGACACACCGAGGTCATCTCGGTCCAGACGGCTGTCGACGGCTTCCGGATCCTGACCGCCGACACCGAGTGGTGGGCCAAAGCGGTCGTCATCGCCAGCGGCCCGTACCACCGCCCCGACGTGCCGGCCTTTGCCGAGGCCATCCCCCCGAGCGTGCGCTGCTTGGCCGCCGCCGACTATCGCAACCCCGACCAACTCGAAGCAGGCGGTGTCATGGTCGTGGGAGCCGCGTCGACCGGTGTCCAGCTGGCCGAAGAGATACACCGGTCCGGTCGACCCGTCACCCTGGCCGTCGGCGGGCATGTCCGTATGCCCCGGGTGTACCGGGGCATGGACATCATGTGGTGGCTCGACGCCGCCGGCATCCTCGGCGAACGCCACGACGAGGTGGATGACATCGTCCGCGCCCGTCATGTGTCCTCCTTCCAGTTGGTGGGCTCCCCGGCCAGGTCGACGGTCGACCTCAACTCCCTGCAACGCATCGGTGTGCGGTTGGTCGGCCGTCTCGCCGGCGTCACCGAGGACGGGACCGCCCAGTTCTCCGGATCACTGCCCAACCAGTGCGCGCTGGCCGACCTCAAGCTCGGCCGCCTGCTCGACACCCTCGACAACTGGGCGATCGAACACCGGGTCGACCCGGAGACCGACCCGCCCGAGAGGTTCCCACCGACCGACGTCCCGCTCGCTCCGCCGCTTCTGCTTCCGCTTGGTACGGGGGACATCAAGACGATCATCTGGGCGACCGGCTATCGGCCGGAATATCCCTGGCTGCACATCCCGGTCCTCGACGCCAAGGGCGCGGTCCGCCACGTCGGTGGCGTCACCCCCGTGCCCGGTCTCTACGTGATGGGCACCACTTTCCTGCGACGGAGGAAGTCGACCCTGATCGTCGGCGCCGGCGACGACGTGCGCGACCTCAGCACCCACCTGTGCGACTACTTGGGTCAGCCGGCGAAGATCACATGACGAGCGATCGCGGCCGACGAAGGCGGTCATGAGGTCCCGGTAACATGCCGACGGTGGAGGATCACGAGTGGGGCTTTCGGACAAGGGCCATCCACGCCGGCAACCGGCCCGACACCGCCACGGGCGCCCGCGCCGTCCCGATCTACCAGACCACCGCCTTCGTGTTCGAGGACGCCGCCGATGCCGCCGACCTGTTCGCCTTGCAGAAGTACGGGAACATCTACACCCGGATCGCCAATCCGACCGTGGCGGCGTTCGAAGAACGCATGGCGAGCCTCGAAGGTGGAATCGGCGCGGTCGCCACCTCGAGCGGCCAGGCGGCCGAGATGCTGGTCTTCACCGCTCTGGCCGGTGCCGGTGATCACCTCGTGGCGAGTGCCGCCCTCTACGGCGGCACCCGCACGTTGCTCGACGTCTCGCTGCGGCGCCTCGGGATCGAGACCACCTTCGTCGCTCCGGACGACCCGGCGGGGTTCGTGGCGGCCTCCCGTCCCGAAACCAAGGCGTTCTACACCGAGATCGTTGCCAATCCCTCGGGCGTGGTCGCCGACCTGGAGGCTCTGGCCGACGGTGCCCGCTCGGTGGGCGTGCCGCTGGTCGTGGACTCGACCATCGCCACCCCATACCTCTGCCGCCCCTTTGAGCATGGCGCCGACGTGGTCCTGCACTCGGCCACCAAGTTCATCGGGGGGCATGGCACCTCGATGGGAGGGGTGGTCGTCGAGAGCGGGCGCTTCGACTGGGCGAACGGACGCTTTCCCCGAATGACCGAGCCGGTGCCCAGTTACGGCGGCCTGCGCTACTGGGACAACTTCGCCGAGTACGGCTTCTGCACCCAGCTACGGGTTGAGCAGCTGCGTGATTTCGGCCCCGCGTTGGCGCCCCTCAACGTGTTCCTCCTCCTGCAAGGACTGGAGACCCTGACGCTGCGGATGGACGCGCACGTTGCCAATGCCCTGGGCCTCGCCGAGTACCTCTCCACCCATCCTGCGGTGGCCTGGGTGTCCTACGCCGGCTTGAGCGCCTCCCCCTCTCACGCTCTCGCCCGGCGATACCTGCCGCGTGGCCCGGGCGCGGTGTTTTCGTTCGGCGTCAAGGGCGGGCAGAGAAGCGGGCCAGGCCTTTGTGGAAGCCACCGAGCTGGCCAGCCACTTGGCCAACATCGGCGACACCCGGACCCTGGTGATCCACCCGGCCTCCACGACCCATCGGCAGCTGTCCGAAGAAGCACTGGCCGCCGCCGGAGTCGGCGCAGATCTGGTTCGGGTGTCGGTCGGAATCGAGGATCTCGACGACATTCTCTGGGACTTCGACCGAGCTCTGACGATCGCATCCAAAGCGGTGAAATGACCGCCCCCTTCGCGCCGAGCAGAGCGACCCGCGGAGGAGCCCTGGCGGCCCCCGACGGCGCGGGAGCGGCTGCGGATCCTCAGCCGGAGTCGAACGATCGCGGTCGTCGGCGCCTCGTCCAATCCGGCGCGGGCCAGTCATTTCGTCGCCACGTACCTCCTCAGTTCCAGCACCGACTTCGTCGTGTGGTTCGTCAACCCGAGAGAATCGTCGATCCTCGGCCACCAGGTCTACCCGGCGCTCGCCCAACTCCCCGAGGCCCCGGACATCGTGGTCGCCTTCCGTCGAGCGGAGGAGCTCCCGGGCGTCGCGGCCGATGCCGTGGCGGTCGGAGCCCGCACGTTCTGGGCCCAGCTCGGACTGTGGAGCGACGAGGCTGCAGAGCTGGCCCACGCAGCCGGGCTCTCGGTGGTGATGAACCGTTGCATCAAGATCGAGCACGCCCGTTTCGCGGGTGGCTTGCACCTCGCCGGCTTCGATACCGGGGTGATCAGCTCGAAGCGGCTCGTCCGCCCAACCTCGAACGGTCGGGGCTGACGATGTCGAGATCGGACGAAGGCACTCCGCAGTGGAAGGTGGTCGACGAAGGATGGGGCCGCAAGGCGGTCGACTTCGCGACGCTGAGCGAACCGCACAACTGCCGCGAGTACCTGTACGTCCACCACCAGCTCGAGGTCGACGCCGGTGACCGGCTGCTCGACGTGGCGTGTGGTTCGGGGCTCTCGCTCGAGCTGGCCCGGCTGCGCGGTGCCGAGTGCGCCGGCATCGACGCCTCGGCCCGACTGGTGTCGGTCGCTCGCTTCCGCAATCCGGACAGCGACATCCGGGTGGGAGACATGAACGACCTCCCGTGGGAAGACGCCACCTTCCAGGTCGCGACCAGTTTCCGCGGGATCTGGGGCACGACCCCCGACGCGGTGACCGAGATCTACAGAGTCCTCCAGCCCGGCGGCCGGCTCGGGCTGACGGTCTGGGGACACCTGAAAGTGTCGCCGGGTGCCTGGGCGCTGGCACCCTTCCGCCTGGCGGCCGAGGAGAAGGTCGAGAACCAGGCGTCCATGGTGTCGCTCGGTCGGCCCGGCGCCGGCGAGGAGCTCCTCGCGTCGAGCGGATTCGTCGATGTCCGCCGCGTCGACGTCCCGATGGCGTGGGAGTTCCCCGACCCTGACGTCTTCGCACGTGCGTTGGCGTCGACCGGGCCGGCGTATGAAGCAATCCAGAACGTCGGCGAGGAGGCCTTCTACCGTGCCGCCGTCGAGCTGGCCCGCGAGCACCTGCTCGAGGGCCTGCCTCTCCGGGCCGAGATCAACGTCGTCGGCTATCTGGCCCGGAAGCCGGGGTAGAGAGCCGAGCGGTTCAGGCGCGCCACTCCGGCCGGCTCGATCCCCGCGGAACGAGGATCGGGTCGGGCCACGCCGGTGGCGTGTGCGAGAAGCACACGGGCGGGGCGAGCATGTGGACGTCGCCGAGCGGGCTCGGGGCGTCGTAGGGGTCGGGCTCACGCAGGCTGTGCTCCGCGTCGCAGCCGGCGCGTGCGGGGTCGACGAGCCCGAGCGAGCCGCACCACATGGCGGTCCTCGTCAGGCTGACGGTCACATGCCACGAGCCCCCCTCGGCGGCGCGCTTGACCAGCGCGGCACTGGCACCGATGGCCCCCAGGTAGCCGGTGATGTAGTCGTTGACGAGCGAGGTGACGGGAAGCCGAGGTTCGGCGTGCGACCCTTCGATCGTCATGAGACCCGACGCGGCCGACCCGTTCATGTCGAAGCCCCCACGGTGCGCCCATGGGCCGCTCGGGCCGTAGCAGTTGACCGAGACGAACACGATTCCGGGGTACCGATCGGCCAGGTCGTGCGGACTGATGCCGCGGCGCTCGAGCGAGCCCTGGCGGTAGTTGTCGACGACGACGTCGGCGTCTGCCAGGAGCTGCTCGGCTCGCTCCCTCGCGACCGGCTTGTCGAGATCGAGGTAGGCGCTCCGGGAGCCCACGTTGGCCTCGGCGTAGATGAACTCGTGCTCGTAGTCGTTGGGGCGCGTGGCCCCGAGCACGTCGGCCCCCTGCTCGGCCAGGGTCCTGCCCACGGTCGGACCGGCGACGGCGTGCGTGAACGACAGCACGCGGACGCCGTCGAAGGGTCGCGCGGCCGTTCCGAAGTCGCGCACCGGGGCGTCGCCGATGCGCTCCAGGCCGATGGCCGGTCCCGCGGCGAGCAGCGCCCCCTGTTGGTGGTCCAGCCACTCGGCGGGGGTGCGCACCATGCAGATGGGCAGGCCCGAGGCGCTCGCCGCCTCCTCGAGCTCGAGGGCGTTCCAGGCTGCGACCGCCGCGGCGACTCTGGCGGTATCGGGCGGCACGTCCAAGAAGCGGCACCACGCGGCGACCTGATGGGGGTAGACGGCCGAGGCCATGACCCATCGACCGTCTCGAGTGGGGTAGGGCACCACGGTGAACGGGTTGTCGAGCAGCAAGGGGTGTGGGGCCGGCTCTCCGTTGAGCGTCGGATGCCAGAAGGCGCCCGGATTGATCGTGTGCACGGCCTGGCGCAGGTCGAGATGGAGGTCCTGGGTCGGGCCGCCCCGGTGTTGATGGAACGCCGTTGCAGCCACGGCGCCGGCCATGAGCGGGACCCCGACGCAGGCCCCCAGGCGGTGGGCCGCGGGCACGATCGGATCCTGTCCGCGGAACGAGACGGAGCTTCCGATCTCGGTCCGGGACAGACCGACGGCGGAGAGCAGGTCGTCGACGGCTTCCACGGGATCGAAGTCCGCCGGGCGGTCTGCGTACGTTCACCTCGGGACGTCACGGGAACTCCTCGGTCGGGGATGGGTGATTCGGCGGGCACCGAGAAATGCCAGAGCAACGCCGCCACGGCCCGGGGACCCACATTGGAGTGGGCGGTGGCGCCCGCGGCTTCGTCGGTCAACGCCTGGATGTCGCTGCCCTCGGTGACCGCGACGATCATGCGGGCCAATTGGTGCACGGGAAGCGTCGGCAGGCGCTCCACTCGTTCGAGCGCCTCCGTCACGAGGACAGCAAGTTCCGACCGCACGCGCAGCTCGTGCTCGACGAGCAGCGCCGCCACCTGCGGTCGGCGTATGGCATGCAGGGAGAACTCCATGGAGACGAGCGTCCACTGCCGGTCGACCTCGAGGTGCGCCAGAGCGGTCAGCTTCCCGGGCTCCCCGGTGGCTGCGAGGTCGCTCGCGGCCATGGCCCGACGGATCCACCCGGCGCGCCGCTCCCAGCTGCGATCGAGCAGGGCGAGGAACAAAGCGTCCTTGTTGGCGAAGTTGGAGTAGAAGGCTCCCTTGGTGAGCCCGGCCCGGGCGCAGATGTCCGGAACGGAGGTGGCTCCGAACCCCTGTTCGGCGAAGAGCTCCATCGCCGCATCGAGCAGCGCGGTGACGGTGATCGGCCTGCGTTTCGTGATCCCTCGTGGCACGAGGTCGATCCTATAGGATCCCGATAGGTATCCGATACTGTTCGGGATTAAGCCAGCTGGCGGGCTAGGGCGGCCAGCCGGCTCGGCGTGGGAGAGCCAGCCACGCCGACCGTCCCGATGTCCGGGAGGGTCCTTAGGCGCGCAACAGCCGCTCGAAGGCCGGCCCGTTGAAGAGGACGTTGGAATCGATCGGGTTGCCATCGAGCCAGGCGGCAGGGGTGCCCTGCGGATCCTGTGCTTGGTAGACGGCCTCTCGTCTCAGCACCCACTCCTCATAGCGGGCCGTTCGCACACCCGAGACGAAGTCCGAGCCGGTCAGTCCCGCCCGCGCACCGAGTCCCAGGAGGTCCTCGGTGGTGAATCCCCCGGTCCCCTCGGGTGGCTGTGCGGCAAAGAGCGCTTGGCGGAGCGGGTCAAAGCGACCCGCCTCCGCGGCGAGGGCGAGAGCGTTGTCCGCTCGCACCGACTCCGGGCCCAGGAAGCAGCGCATGCGATATTCCACGGCGAGCTCTCCATCGTCCAGAGCGGCCGCGACGAGGGCTCCGTTGAGCTCTTCGAACTGCCGACAATAAGGGCATTGCGGATCCTCAAAGAGGACCATGCCCTTGCGCGCATCGGCGTTGCCAACGAGGACTCCGCCCTCAGGGGTATGACCAGAGGGTATGACCATGGGATCGGTCGCGTTCATCGATTTCACCTCGCCGGGATGAGGGAAGGTCAGCTGTGTTCTGGGGGTGCGATCGGGATCGAATGCTCCATCGGCGTTCTACCACGATGGACCTCTGCCGGATCGCTGGCAATTCGATCAGCCACGACTACGCGGTTGATGATCAAGATGTGGTTCACACCGCTCGAGACGCCATACGCCGGTCGATTGGACCCCGGGACCTTGAGCGAGCTGCCGGACGACGAGGTCATCGCTGCGCTGACCGGATCCCCGGGATCGGCCCATGGACCGCTCAAGGGGCGCTGATCCTCGCCCTCGGACGAGAAGACGTAGTCCTCCCAGGCGACCTTGCACTGCGAAGGGCCATCCAGCGGGCCTACGAGCTCGACCACCTCCCAAGCAAGACCGAGGTGTTGGCCTTCGCTGAAAAGTGGCGGCCGTATCGCAGTGTTGCCACGAGCTACCTGTTCTCGACCGCCTTCGAGAAGCCCGACTCGCCTTCGGCCGCGGCCGGAATCAACCCGGAAAGCTCGCGCCTGGAGGAGATGCCGAGCTTTTGGAACACTTTGCGGAGGTGATAGTCCACCGTGTTGGCGCTGATGAAGAGTCGACTGGCAATTTCCTGGTTCGTTTCTCGTTGGGCCGCGAGTCGAGCGATCTGAAGTTCCCGGGTGTGAGATCGAGTGCCGTTTCAGTTCGTCGAGCGCGGGCACGCTCACCCGTTGCCAGTAGTTCGACCCGGGCCCGCTCCGCGAACGCCTTCGCCCCCATGGTATCGAACATCTCGTAGGCGGTCGGAGCTGCTCGCCAGCCTCGCTCCGGCGCTTTTGGCGGCGCAGCCATTCCCCATAGAGCAGGTGCGTCCGCGCCACCTCGGTCAGCAATGACGTCTTGTCGAAATGATCCAGTGCTTCGTCGTAAACGCCGCCGCACTCGCACCATCCGCCACCAACGCACGGCAGCGCGCCAGCAGCCCGAGGGCCCACGGGGTGCCCGAGGCGGTCGCCCGCTCGGCAAGGCACGTCAGTGCATCCGTGGCAGCTTCGCGGTTGCCACAACGCATGCCCGCCTCCACCACGAGCGGCAAAGCCTCGCAGGTCCCGCCGACCCGTTTACCGGCGTCGGTCAATGCCTGCGCGACGACCAAGGCCCTCTCGTACTGTCCTTCGGCGAGATCGAGGTTTGAAAGAGCCAAATTGGCAGAGTGTACGATCACCGCCACACGAACGCGGTGCCGGCCTCCCATCAGCTCGGCGGCCCTGGCCCGGGCTCGCTCATCTCCCTCGCCAGCAGAGCAAGTCCACATCGAACAGATCGAGTTCATCGAGGAAATCGCCGATTGTCATTGTCACGTCGTGGAGATCGGAGTAGCGCTCCCGGGCTGCCATGAACCGACCCGCACGACAGTCCATTGTCGCGATCCCTGTCAGTGCCCGTTGGAGAGCCGGCAATGCTCCCTGCGCACGTGCGGCTCCTTCAAGCCGCTCCATGTGCCCCGGGCCCCCTCCTCGTCCCAGAGTTCATTCGCCATCATGGATGCGAGAAATGTCCATTGAGTGATCTCCTCGAAGGGCATCATGGCTTGGGCACGCACCGCATCTCGCATGGCCGGCACGGCGTCGGCATAGGTGCCCGCGTAACGCATGGCCACCCCCTTGAGGAGAGTGTCCGCAGCCGTGGTGGGTGTCGATTGAGCCCGGAGGGAATCCAATGCGGTTTGCGCGATATCCACCCCTATTGTCTCTCCAGTGAACTCCTGTGACAGCACGTAAAAGAGAAACGCCTCGAGGAGCGAGTGGCGGCTCAAGACGGGGTCGTGGGGTTCGAACGCTTTCGCCGCCCCGAGCAAGAAAGACGCCGCAAGGTGGGGCTGGCCCAAACTGGAGGTCACCGTCGAGGCGTTGGGCCTGTGCTCTCTCGATCGGATCGACCAGGTGGGGCCGCGCCTGGCCCAACAGAGACTCCGAGTAGCTGATATTCCCGACCAGGAACTCAGCTTGTGCTGCCGCAAGGAGTCGACCAGCTTGTCGTTGAGGTTCCGGTGTGAGGCTCGCTGAGCGGACGAGAAACGACGACTCGGCGCTGTAGCCGCCCCGGGAACGGGCATGGGCGGCGGATCGCTCGAGGGCCGCGGCCAGTTCCTCGTCGGGACCGACTGCTCCCAGCGCCATGTGCAGGGCTATTCGATCGGGATCCCGCTCGATGTCCATGACCGAAGCCAAGGCATGGTGGACACGTCGCCGGTCCTCGGTCGTGGCGCCGCTGTAGACGGCCGAGCGGACCAGGGGGTGACGGAACTCGACCCGGGGACGAATCACCAAGAGTCCCTCGTCCACCGCGGGTTCGATGGCTGCGGCCGAGAGGCCCAGGCCCTCTGCGGCCAGGCGAAGCGTCTGAGGATCCCCCTCTGGGTCTGCCGCGGCGATGAGTAGGACCAGTTGGGTATCGGTCGGCAGCAGCCGGACCTGGCGCAAGAACCGGGCTTCGATCAAGTCACTGATCGGAAGGGGGTCGGGTAGGGGGGCGTGGTCCAAGAGGTGTTCCGACGTCAGCTCTCCGCTCAGCTCCTTGAGGGCCAGCGGATTCCCCCTGGTGACAGCGATAATCCGTTCCGAAACCCGGTAACTGACGGTGTCCGAGATTGAGGCGGCGAGGAGATCGCGGGCGAAGTCGGCACCGAGTCCGTTCACCGAAAGCTCAGGAATGCCCTGGAAGACAGCGCCGATCTCGAGTGAGTCCCGGGCGGCGAAGACCAGGGCGATCCGATCAGCGTGCAGTCGGCGAGCCACGAAGACCAGGGCGCTCACCGATTCGCGATCGAGCCACTGGGCGTCGTCGACGACGATCAGCAAGGGCTCCTCTTGTGCCACGTCGCCGAGGAGGCTCAGCGCGGCCAGGCTGACCAGGAACCGGTCGGGTGGGGCCAAGGAGGTGAGCCCGAAGGCCGACCGCAACGCGTCGCGTTGGGGTCCTGGGAGGCGCTCCAACCGGGGGAGGTAGGGGAGCAGAAGCCGGTGTAGGGCCGCGTAGCCCAACTGCATCTCGGATTCGATGCCCTCGAGTCGGATCACCGAAAGGTCCTGCGCCGAATCGACGGTCGCATTGAGGAGGGCCGATTTACCGATTCCCGCCTCGCCTCGGAGGACCAAGGCGCCACTCATTCCCTCCCGTACCTGGTCAAGGAGCGCGTTGAGCTTCGCGGTCTCTTCGGTCCGATCGATCAGCATCTTTCTCCGCAGGGTGCTCGAGCTCCGCGTGGTTGGGGGAGCGATAGGTCTACATCGGCCGTGGCACGCCCCGTAGCTCCAGTGGCTCGTAAAGCGCCAGCTAGTGCCCTGACCACAAAGGTTCGCACGCGTCTGGGCCCTGAGCAGGCCGGTGGGCCGGAGCTAACGCCTCGAGCCGGAGGTCTCGGATGAGGGGCTGCTGGCCCGGTGGCACTGATGGGGCCACCTACGTCCCACACAGAGCGCGTGAATCTGCCGTTCGGCGAAAGAGCGGAGCTGGCGCGCTCTAGGCGGCGCGGGCTTTTGGTTGGCCCCAGCGCCGCTGCGCTTCGCCCCGCATCCTGGCCCGGTGCTTTCGCTCGAGAGCGAGGACCTCGGGGTCGGTGGTGTGCGCGTTGCGCCAACGAATGTAGGCACGGATGGCCTTGGCCATTTCGGCATGGCTCTGGTGATCCGAGTTGGCAATGGAGAACTCGCGCAGCGGGCCGAAGTGAGCTTCGATCGGATTGGCCCACGATCCATAGGTGGGAGTGAAGGCCAGTTCGACGGCGTTGTTGGCGCACCACGTTCGGATCATCGGACCCCGGTGGTGGTTCAAGTTGTCCAAGATCACGTAGATCATCTGGCCGTCGGGCACGCTGGCCCGGATGGCCTTGAGGGCCCGCAGCGTCGGGCGGGTGCCCTTTTGAGGTTCGATGCGGCCAGAGAGGCGGTCTGCACCCACCGAGTACCAGGCGAAGAGCTGTCTGGTCCCGTGCGGCTTGTGGTAGTTGGCCCGCAGACGTTGTGGCCTCGACATTTGGGCCCAACACGACCCACCCTCGGGCTTGACGGCCAGCGGTCCGAACTCGTCGAAGGCAAAGGTGCGCTCGCGCTCGTGCTCGAGGAGGTACTCGATGCGGGCCAGCTTCTGCTCGCGCCAGCGGATCGGGTGACTCCTTCCAGGTCTTGGTGTGCTGGAAGGTGATCTTCTCCTCGGCGAGGATCTGGCGGAGCCGCTCGCGCGAGACCCTGACCTTCTTGCCCTTCTTGGTCGCCAGGTACAGGGCCAGCTTGCGCACGCTCCAGCGGGTGAAGGGCTGGCCCAGGCTGCGCGGACGCTTGGTGGCCGTCTTGATGATCAGCTGGCGTTCCTCAGTCGTTATCCGGCGGGGACGGCCACCCGCCCACTGAGGGTCCAGGGCGCGCATCCCCTTGTCGTTGAAGGAATGGATCATCTCGCGCACCCGGTCGGGGCTGGTCTGGACCAGCCGGGCGATGGCCGCCACGTCGTTGCCGCCGGCCGAGGCGAGCACGACCAGGGCGCGGCGCCACTTGACGATGGACTTGTCGGACTTCCCGCCGCCTCGGCGCACGATCCGTTGGAGCTGCCTGCCCTCCTCGTCGACAGAGGATTGGGACATCACGCTGATACGAGGGACGGTAGCACCCCGCATTGCGGTCCCCAACCTTGCCGTGAACGATCCGGAACCGAAGCACCTCCACCGAGACGGACCCCCACGCGGACCCCGGGGTCTCGACTACGAGCAGTTCGTGGTGCGGAGGTGATGTCCCGGAGGAATACTCCTTGGTGACTCAGAAGTCGAGAAGCCGAGAAGGGAGGCAAGCATGAGTCGAATTCGAAATGTTGCCCTGGTGCACGGAGGTTTCGTGGACGGTTCGGGGTGGAAGGGTGTCTATGACATCTTGCGAGAGGAGGGATACAACGTCAGCGTGGTTCAGAACCCCACGTTGTCGCTCGAGGATGACGTCGCGGTGACGAGCCGGGTCTTGAGTGCGCAGGACGGTCCGACGGTGCTGGTCGGGCATTCTTACGGCGGAGCAGTCATCAGCGAAGCCGGCACCCACGAGAACGTTGCTGCGCTGGTGTACATCACGGCTTTTGCTCTCGACAAGGGAGAATCCGTCAACACCCTCATCGCAGACCCGCCTCCTGGAGCGCCGGTTCCTCCGATCCTCCCGCCTCAGGACGGATTCCTGTTCCTCGATCGCGACAAGTTCCCCGAAGCGTTCGCTGGGGATCTCCCGCGCAAAGAGGCCGAGTTCATGGCGGATTCCCAGGTCCCCTGGGGTGTCGTTGCGCTGGGGGGCACCGTGACCGATCCAGCCTGGAGGACCAAGCCCAGCTGGTACCTCCTCGTCACTGACGACCGCATGATCCCACTTCCGGCACAGCGGATGATGGCGGAGAGGGCTGGTTCCACCGTGGTCGAGGTCCCCGGTAGCCACGCGATCTATGTGTCGCAACCCTCTGCGGTGGCCTCGCTCATCATGCAGGCGTCGAACGCCTGAAACTCCTCTACGAGAGGAGATCCGCGCCAACGGCATTGGGGGGACGGTGGGTGGGAGGCAGGATGCGTTCCTGCCGGCCACCGCCCGTGCTCCGACGATGCCTTCACCAAAATCTGACAACATCCATGCGTACGTGAAGGAGTGGACGCAAAGGTAGCTTCAATGGCTCGAACGATTCGTCACTTCACTGGCTCCGCCAAGCCAGGTCAACCCAACGATCGACCCCCTGCACCGGCAGGCCCACCCCCACCACGGTGGCGAATGTGGCTCTTGCCGGCCGGCGTCTTGATCACGCTGATCCTGCTGTCCATCCCGCACATGACGAGCACACCGACGAAGAGCTTCAGCTACTCGCAATTCGTGTCCCAGGTCGACTCGGGCGACGTGCGCACGGCCTCGGTCAACCCCAGTGGCGGGATCACCGGCACGTTGAAGGGCGGCGACGACTACACCAGCCAGATCCCGACGGCGATCACCGACACGCAGCTCGCCCCCACACTCAAGGCGCACGACGTCGACGTCACCGGCGTCGGAGCGGGGTCGGCCCTCCTCGAGGACATCCTCTCCTTCGTCCCCTTCTTGCTGCTCCTCGCCTTCTTCATCTGGATGGGGCGGCGCAGCGCCCGACAGCTCGCCGGCGGGATCATGGGCTTCGGCGGCTCGCGGGCCAAGGTCTACGACGAGGACCGCCCGACCACACGGTTCTCCGACATCGCCGGCTACGAAGGCGCCAAGCAGGAGGTGACCGAGGTCGTCGACTTCTTGAGCCATCCAGAGCGCTACGCCCGGGCGGGGGCGATCGGCCCCCGCGGCGTGCTCATGGTGGGCCCGCCGGGCACCGGCAAGACCCTCATGGCCCGAGCCGTGGCCGGCGAGGCCGGGGTTCCCTTCTTGGCCCTGACCGGTTCGAGCTTCGTCGAGATCTTCGTCGGGGTCGGGGCGTCACGGGTACGGGACCTCTTCGCGGATGCCCGCAAGCGGGCGCCCTCGATCATCTTCATCGACGAGATCGACGCCATCGGGCAGCGCCGCGGTGGGTCGATCGTCTCCAACGACGAGCGGGAGCAGACCCTCAACCAGCTCTTGGCCGAGATGGACGGTTTCGACCCCAGCACCGGGGTGGTCGTCATGGCCGCGACCAACCGGCCCGAGGTGCTCGATCCGGCATTGCTGCGACCGGGGCGCTTCGACCGCGAGGTCGAGATCCCGCTCCCCAACCAGGCCGAGCGGGCCGCCATCTTGAAGGTCCACGTCACGGGCAAGCACCTGGCCCCCGACGTCGACTTCGACGACGTGGCCCGGGCCACCCCGGGATTCTCGGGGGCGGACCTGGCCAATCTCATCAACGAGGCCGCCATCGTCGCGGTCCGCCACGACCGCGACGTGATCTTCGCCCGCGACATCGACGAGGCCAGGGACCGGATCCTCCTCGGCCGTCGGGATGCCTCCAACGCCCTGCTGCCCGAGGAGAAGCAGTCGGTGGCCGTGCACGAGTCCGGGCACGCCCTGGTCGCCTTCTTCTCCGAGCATGCCGACCCGGTGGCCAAGGTCACCATCCTGCCGGCCGGCCGGGCCCTCGGGGTCACCGAGCAGCTTCCGCTCGACGAGCGGCACCTCTACCCCGAGAGCTATCTGCTCGACTCCCTGGCCGTCCGCCTGGGCGGGCGGGCCTCGGAGATCCTCGTGATCGGCGAAGCCTCCACCGGGGCCGCCAACGACCTGGCGGGCGCCACGCAGCTGGCGATGAAGATGGTCACCGAATGGGGCTTGTCCCCGCGGCTCGGGCCGATCGGGTACGGATCGGACGGGCCGGGGTACCTGAGCGGTCCCCAACTCGGCCACGAACGGCCCTACGCCGAGGGGACCCAGCAGGTGATCGACCAAGAGGTGACGCGCCTGCTCACAGAGGCCGAGGACACGGCGCGTCGGGCTCCTGAGCGAGAACCGGGGGACACTCGACGCCGTCATCGCCGCTCTGCTCGAGAAGGAGACGATCTCGGGGGAAGAGCTCGCCGAGATCGTCGGTCGGAGCCAGGGCCCCGCGAACGGACCACAGCCTGTCGTTGGCGATGCGTCGACCAACTCGAGGGCGGGATCACGGAGCTGAGGGACCGGGTCACACGTCGAGTGCATAGACAAGATTGGCAACCGCTCGCCAATAATCGGTCCCGATCGACTCGCCCTCCGGGTAACGGACGAATGCAAGAGGCATGTTGTCCGGATCGCGTCCGCGGATCAGCTCCGATGCACCCTCCGCCACCTCCCGACGAGAGGTGAAGACCTCGCGGGATCGCAGTACGGATTCGATCCGATCCAGCTCGGCCAGGGATCCGACGTTGAAGGTCATCGACCGGAGCCCCAGCGATTGCTGGCCATGGCGAGCATTGTGTATGCCCCGCGTCTCACGCAGGATCAGGATCGTGGAACGAGGAGACACATCGCCATCACCCAGCACTGCCACGGCGTCCTCGCGAACGATCTCCTCGAAGGGACCGAGCTCTCGGTAGAAGGCGACGGACCGATCCAGGTCGGTCACGGCGATCAGTGTCGATCGAATCGACCACGCTTGTACGACCGGGTCGGTGGGCATGGTATTGCCTCCGTGAGTCTCTGAGAGGTCCTTCCCCAATCACCATTGGTTCGTGGCCGGCAGCTTATCCGCGTGGTTCTCGCTCTCATCGGGGCGTTGGCACATCTTGCACCGCGAACAGATCGTCGGCGGAACGCCACCGAGTCGGAGCGGACCGGCCATGGGCATACCGGGACCGTAGACTGCATAATGGAGAAATGACGTCCTCATTCATGGCTCCTGATGTCCCACCGAGTGGAACCGGTTGCGTCGAATGCCTCGCGTCCGGGGGTTGGTGGCTGCATCTGCGGCGATGTACGCAGTGCGGTCATATCGGGTGTTGTGACGACTCGCTGCAACGACATGCAACAGCGCACGCGCATTCGTCCGATCACCCCGTCATCCGCAGCTTCGAGCCAGGCGAAGATTGGTTCTGGGACTATCGCACGAACGAGTTCTTCGAAGGTCCTCAACTCGCTCCACCGCTGCACCATCCGGACGACCAGCCTGTACCGGGACCAGCCGGCCGTGTTCCGGCCAACTGGCAAGAGCTTCTGGCTTGATCGGGTCGGATCCCCCCACGATCCGGTGAGCGCCTTCGATGACCGGTAGGGATGGGTCGACCTACCGGGATCCGGTGGCTTCCGTCGACGAACGCGTCGCGGACCTCCTGAACCGAATGACGCTGGAGGAGAAGGTCGCGCAGCTCGGCAGCATCTGGTTCTCCGAGCTGATCCGAGATGAGGCGTTCGACGAACCTGCCGCGAACAGCTTGTTGGTTGACGGCATGGGGCAGGTCACGCGAATCGGAGCCTCGAGCGGACTCTTACCCGAGAAGTCCGCTTCGCTCATGAACCAGATCCAGCGGGTGGTCGTCGAACACACTCGGCTTGGCGTACCGATCCTCCTGCATGAGGAGGCAGTTGGTGGCTTTACGCACCGAGGGGCGACGACCTTCCCGCAGGCGCTTGGATTGGCAGCCACCTGGGATCCGGACATGGTGGCTGCAGTCGCGGAGACGATCCGCACACAGATGTTGGCCGTTGGGGCTCGGTTGGCCTTGGCCCCTGTTCTCGACGTCGCGCGGGATCCCCGCTGGGGCCGTGTCGAAGAGACCTACGGGGAGTCCCCCGAGCTTTGTGCCCGCCTGGGGGTGGCCTTCGTCGGCGGACTGCAGACGTCAGATCTCAAGAATGGCGTCGCGTGCGCGGCCAAGCACTTCCTGGCTTACGGCGCGTCGATCGGCGGTCGTAACCAAGCACCTGTCAATGTGGGTCCCCGCGAGTTGCGAGACGTGTACGCCGCGCCGTTCGCCGCAGTCATCCGGAACGCCGGCCTGGCCGGCATCATGAACTCGTACTCGTCCATCGACGGCCTGCCTTGTGCTGGCTCGTACGAGATACTCACCGAGCTCCTCCGGGACGAGCTCGGCTTCACCGGGGTCGTGGTGGCGGACTACTTCGCCATCGGGCAATTGCTGGAGAATCACCGAACCGCGGCCGACCGAGCGGAGGCCGCCGCGGCAGGCGTTGAGCGCCGGGCTCGACGTCGAGCTGCCCTCGCTCGACTATTACCGGGAGATACCGGGATTGGTCACCGCCGGTCGCATTCGTGAGGCGGTCGTCGACCTCGCGGTCGAGCGGGTGCTGGTGCAGAAATTCCGTCTCGGGTTGTTCGACCGGCCGTACGTCGAGCCGTCCCTCGCCCTGGCGCAGTTCGACACGCCCGACCAGCGACGGCTTGCTCGCCTCGTAGCCGCGAAGGGCGTATGCGTGCTGACCAACGACGGAGTGCTCCCGGTGTCCCCAACTGACCTTCGGTCCGTTGCCGTGATCGGTCCTCATGCCGACGATGCTCGACTCCTCCAGGGCGACTACCACTATCCCGCCCACCTCGAGATCATCTACAAGACGGCATGGTCGGACCTGTCGCTATCGGACAGCCTCGAGGACCGAGCGCTGCCGACCGAGCCTGTTGAGCCGGGTCCGGAGGGGGGACTACCCACCGCTGGTGGAGCGTTTCGGCCCGGACCCCATTTCACGCCACACGTGACGCCCCGGGCGGGGTTGCAGGCGGCGCTCGGCCCGGGTGTGTCGGTGACGTACGCCCGGGGATGTCATGACTCCGACGGGGACGATCGTGACTTCGATTCGGCGGTGCAAGCCGCTCGCGCCGCTGACGTGGCCGTCGTCTGCGTGGGCGCGAAGTCGGGGCTGGTGAGGGATTGCACGAGTGGCGAGCTGCGAGACGCGGCGTCGCTCGACCTGCCGGGGGCACAGACCGAGCTGGTCGAGGCGGTCGCCGCCACGGGCACGCCGACCGTTGTCGTGGTCGTGAGCGGGCGCGTCCACACGCTCGGCAGGATCGTGGCGGTCGCCAACGCGGTCCTGTGGTCACCGTTGCCCGGTGAGGAAGGGGGCAGCGGCATCGCCGATGTCCTCACGGGCCAAACCAACCCGTCGGGGCGGCTTCCGGTGACCCTCCCTCGGCAGGTCGGCCAACTACCCCTGCATCACGACATGCGAGCGCGGGGTGACCGATCCGAGTTCTACGGCGACTACATCGACTGTCCGAGCACGCCGCTGTTCTCCTTCGGGCACGGCCTGTCCTACACCACGTTCGACTTCGGTCCGCTTCGCGTCGAAACCGGTACAACCGAATCGGACACCACAATAGAGCTGAACATCACGAACACGGGCGAGCGTGCCGGAGAGGAGGTCGTGCAACTCTACTGTCGGGACGACACGGCGTCGGTGGCGCGGCCGGATCGCGAGCTCATCGGCTTCGCCCGTGTGGACCTCGCTCCGGGTGAGTCGGAGAAGGTCACCTTCACCGTTCCGGCCGGCCGGCTGGCCGCGCATGACCGCACGATGCAGCGCGTGACCGAACCGGGGGCCTTCACGTTCCTTGTCGGTGCGTCCTCAGCCGATATTCGGGCAGAGGTCACCGTGCAGATCACCGGTGACCTCGCAGTTCACCCGCTGCGGGATCATCAGTTGACCTCCACCCTGGTGGACGTGCTCTGAAGGCCGGGCCAACCGGCACTGACGGTCCCGCTCTCGAGCCGCTGTCCAAGTCCGCGGTGCAGCGGCACTTAGGCTCAGGTCCGGCCGCCCTCCTTGGCAGGGTTCGAAGACGAGGAGCGAAATGGATCTCGGGTTGAACGATGCGCACGTGCTGGTGGTCGGCGGATCGTGTGGCATGGGTCGCGCCGCCGCCGAGGCGTTCGCCCGAGAGGGCGCCCGGGTGGCCGTGCTTGCCCGTGCGAGTGAGGCACTGGAGGATACCGTGGCCGCGCTCCGTTCGGCCGGGAGTCCCGAGTCCTTCGGCCTGGCCGCCGACCTCACGAAGCTGAACGAGGTCAACGCGGCATTCGACGACCTCGGCGAACGGTGGGATGCCCTGGAGGTCCTTGTGAATGCGGCGGGTCCCGTCGACGTCGGCATCGGCCCCTTCGAAGGACTCGACGATGACGAATGGCGCGCCACGTTCGATATCGGGGTGCTCAGTGCGGTTCGCACCGTGCGCCGAGCCCTGCCCTTGCTTCGCCGAGGGTTGTTCGGCCGGATCGTGCACGTCTCGGCTCACTCCACCAGAAGACAGAGCGCGGACCTCGTGGCCTACACGGCGTCCAAGGCGGCCTTGACCAGCCTCACGAAGAACCTGTCCCAGTCGTTGGCGGGCGACGGGATCCTCGTGAACACCGTCTCGCCGGGGTCGTTCCTCTCGGAAGGCATGCAGGGATATCTCCGCACGCTTCCTCCGGAACGGGGCGTCGACCCCGAGAGCCTGACCGATGCCATGCGGGTCATCGAGGAAGACTTCGGACATCCGGCGTTCCTCGGACGCGCCGGGAGCCCCGCCGAGATCGGACCGGTGATCGCCTTTCTCGGCTCCCGCACCAACAGTTATATGACCGGAGCGGACGTCAACGTCGATGGTGGATCCGACTTCACCTGACGCAGCGCCGGGTGAGACCGGCTCAACAGGGATCAGGCGCGGTCGAGAGGGTGTCACGGCGCTCGACCGCGAGCAGGTTCGACCTCCAGCAGCATAGTAAGTACTATGGTGGGAGCCTCGAGAGTGAGAAGGGGTGGAGCCTCATGGCCGGAGTATTCGCCGATCTGCGCGTCCTGGATCTCTCGCGGGGCATCGCCGGCCCCATGACCACCATGTTCCTGGCCGACAATGGCGCCGACGTCATCCGGATCGAAGCTCCGTCCGGGGATCCTTTTGCCCAGCAAACGGGCTATCGGGTGTGGAACAGGGGCAAGCGCAGTGCCACCCTCGATCTGCAGAGCGACGCGGGAAGAGGGCAGTTCGAGGTGCTCGTCCGGGCATCCGACGTCGTCGTCGACAGCTTCTCCTCGGCACGACCGAGAGACTCGGCATCGACCATGGGGCGCTGAGCACCCTCAACCCTGGCATCATCACCTGTTCGATCTCTGCCTACGGCGAGCACGGCGCCCATCGTGATCGACCGGGTTATGACGGCCTTGTGGCGGCCCGCACCGGCCTCCTCTACGACCAGAAGGGGAGGCGGGGAACGGCCATGGAGTTCATCTGCGGCCGACCCGGCCCGCATCCCGAGTTCGACGCTCCCGAGGGTCTCGTCAGAGGGGCAGACCGGGAAGGGCCCATCTTCCCGCGCACCCCCTGGCCCAGCGTCGGCGCCGCCTACTTCGCGACCCTCGGGATCGCCGCCGCGCTGCGTGCTCGGCAGGTGAGCGGCCAAGGGCAGCGCGTGACCACGTCTCTCCTCCAAGGCGCCCTGGCAGCGGCGAGTCTCAACTGGCAACGTGTGGAGAACCCGGACGCGCCCCTGTACTGGATGTGGCCGATCGACTCAAGGTCCATCGAGGGCCTCTACGAGTGCGCAGACGGCAAGTGGGTGCATCACTGGACCCTCCGTCCCCGCTGGGTTCTGGCAGCAGCCGAACGAGACACGCTCTGTGCGGTCGAGACGGACGCCTCGTATCGGGACGATCCAGACCGTGTGTCGATGGAGCCGGACGGGCTGTTGACCGGCCTCTTCCTGCACGAGCAATTGACAGAGGCCTTCAAGAAGTTCCCGTCCGACGAATGGGTCCGTGCCGCGGAAGAGGCAGGACTGGGCATCACCACCGTACGATCGCCGGGCGAAGCGTTGGCGGACAAGTCGTTTCTCGCAGACGGCTGCGTCGTCGAGGTCGAAGATCCGGACGAGGGTCCCATTCATCATGCCGGCACCCTGCTGGAGTTCTCCGCGACCCCCGGTTCGGTCGCCGGACCCGCTCCTCGCTCCGGTGAGCACACGGACGAGGTGCTCCACGAGGTCGGTACACGATCGGGATCCGTCGTGGGTTCGGCGGGAGCCACTCGCCCATCCCCTTTCGGGTGTCCGCGTCCTCGACCTCGGACTTGGGGTCGCTGGGCCGTTCACCGGACGTGTCCTGGCCGACCTGGGGGCCGATGTCATCAAGGTCAACGCGCTGCACGACACCTACTGGAACGGGACGCACATGGGCCTCGGCACGAACCGCGGGAAGCGCAGCATCGCCCTCAACCTCAAGGACCCCTCGGGCCGGGAAGCCCTCGAGAAGCTTCTCCAGCGGTCGGACGTGATCGCGCTCAACTGGAGACCGGGAGCCGCCGCGCGCCTCGGTCTCGACTACGAGACACTCCGCGAGCGTTACCCCGGATTGGTCTACTGCAACACCCGAGGGTACGAGAAGGGGCCACGGTCCGACTTGCCCGGTACCGACCAAAATGCCGCGGCAATGACGGGGACGGAGTGGGAGGACGGAGCGTGCGACGCGGGCAATCCTCCGCTCTGGAGCCGCTCCAACATGGGAGACACCGGAAACGCCCTGCTCGCCGCCATCGCCATCGCGGCCGCGCTCTACCATCGAGACAGGACGGGTCACGGTCAGGCGGTCAGCACCTCAATCGTGAATGCCGGGCTCCTGCACACTTCGTACGCCTGGATCCATTCGGACGGCAGAGAGCCTGACTGGGGCCACGTCGACCGTGACCAGTTCGGGCTGTCCCCTTACTACCGCCTCTATCGGTGCGCTCGGGGCGAATGGGTCTTCGTCGCGGCGTTGACGGACGAAGAGCGGTCGAAGCTTCGGGTCCTGCTTCCTGGCGCACCCGCCGGTGACGATTCGGCGTCGGTCGCGTCCTGGCTGGGCTCGTATTTTGAGAGCACGGTGGCCGCCGAGGCATTCAATGTGCTTGACGATGGGGGAGTACCAATTGAAATGGTGGATCAATATTTCTGCCGGAACCTGTTCGACGATCCGGAGGCCAGGCGGTTGAACCTCGTCAGCGAGACATGGTCGAGCACCGTCGGCCGATTCGAGGATCCCGGCCTGCTGGTCAACATCGCTCCGGCCCGGACGGTCGTTCAACGTGGTCCGTGCGCCTGCGGCGAGCAGTCGAGGGAGATCCTGCTCGAGCTGGGGTATTCACACTCCGATATCGAGGCCATGGTGGAGGGCCGCTCCGTTCTGGACGGAGCGACATGAGCGAGACCGGCGAGGTCACCCGCCCAGCCCCCATTCTCACGGACGACAACCGCTTCTATTGGGACGCGGCTCGCGTGGGTCGGCTCGTGGCACAGAGGTGCCAGGTATGTGGCCGGCTGCGCCATCCTCCGCGCCCGATGTGTCCACACTGCCACTCGCTCGAGTTCGAGATCGTGGACCTGGCAGGCGACGGTGTGGTCTACAGCTATGCCATCCTCCATCATCCCCAGAACCCGGCGTTCGAGTATCCGGTTATCGCCGCCCTGATCGATCTCGAGGAGGGTGTACGAGTCCTTTCAAACCTGGTCGAGATCGACCCCACGGACCTCGTGATCGGAATGCCCGTCACCGTCGACTTCCGTCCCACCCGCGAGGAAGGGGTGGTTCCGGTGTTCAAGCCGGGGCAGGCAGACCATGAATAGCACGCTCCAGGACAAGACGGCCATCGTCGGCATCGGACAGACCGAATTCTCCAAAGCGGCCGGACGGAGCGAGACGCAGCTCGCCGCCGAAGCGATACTCGCTGCTCTGGCCGACGCCGGGCTCAGCACTGCCGATGTGGATGGACTGGTCAGCTACACGATCGATCCAGTGGAAGAGACCGAGCTCGTCCGGTCCTTGGGGATCCCCGAGGTCGACTTCTCCAGCCGCGTCCCCTATGGGGGCGGCGGCTCGCAGGGGGTGCTCCTGCACGCGGCGTCAGCAGTCGTGGCAGGTGTTGCTGACGTCGTGGTCGCCTACCGCGCCATCAAGGCACGCTCGGGCGAGCGCTTCGGCCGAGCGGCCGTGGGTGCCAGGGGGACATCGTCACACTCCGGTTCCACGGCAATGCAGTGGTGCACTCCGTATGGCGTGCTGACTCCGGGGTCGTGGATGTCACTCAACGCGGTGCGCTACATGCATGCCTTCGGTGCGACCAGCGAGGATTTCGGACGAGCGGTGGTGCAATTCAGGGACTACGCAGCGAACAATCCGAACGCGCATTTCTACAAGAGGCCCATCACGCTTGATGAGCACCAATCGTCTCGATGGATTGCCGAACCCGCCATCCGGCTCTTTGACTGCTGCCAGGAGACCGATGGCTCCGTGGCGCTGGTCGTCACCTCCGCCGAACGCGGAACCGCCAGCAACGAACCAGTCCTCATCGCGGCGGCAGCCAACGCCGGTCTGTTCGAGGAGGAGATTGCCAGCAACCATTACACCAAGGACATCGCGGTCATGGAGGGTTGTGCCGCGATGGCTGGTCGATTGTTCGATGGTTATGGGATCAAGCGGTCGGACATCGACGTCGCCATGATCTACGACGCCTTTTCCCCGATGTTCTTCTTGCAGCTCGAGGCGCTCGGGTTCTGCGGTCCGGGCGAGGCCAAGGACTTCGTTGCCGATGGCAATCTCGCTCCGAGAGGCGGGCTTCCGTGTAACACGAATGGGGGCCTCATCGGAGAGGGCTATATCCATGGGCTCAATCTGACCACGGAGGCAGTACAGCAACTCCGAGGAAGGTCGTCGAACCAGTTGCCCGATCCCTCCACGGCCCTCATCTGTGCGAGCCGAACGGGTGTGATCCTCAGATGTCCCTGAAGAGAGCATCGAAACCGGCATCGGCACCGTCAACGTCGGGAGAAGCAGCCAGTCACGCGAAGGAAAAGGAGCAGCAATGACCATAGTGGAAGAGCGCGAACATCCGCAGAGTGGCGAGCTTCTGATCTCAGCCGACAGTCACGTGGCGATCACCCACGATCAGGTCCGAGCGCATCTGACGCCGAGCTTGTACTCGGACTACGACGCGGCGGTCGCAGCATTCGCGCAGCGCATGGCACGCGGCGCTGCGGCGGCCAACCAGGCCGGCATGAAGATGAAGCGCAGCGACGACGACTCCCACATCGGTGCCAACGCCGTCTTCAAGCGGACCGGCTACGGGGATCCCCGCGCGCGGTTGATGGACATGGACCAGGACGGCGTCGCGGTCGAGGTCTTGTACTCCGAGGTCAGCGCGTTCAGGTACATCCCGGACCTGAAGACCGGTGCCGACGAAGCCACTCGCGCGTTCAACGATGCCCTCGATGAGTTTGCCTCGGCGGATCGCGAACGCCTCTGCGTGTCCTACCAGATTCCGATCCACGACATCGATTTTGCCGTGTCCGAAGTTCAGAGGATCGCAGATCGCGGTGGAAGGTCGCTCCAGCTGCCGGTGTTTCCCGCAGAGTTCGGCTTGCCCGATTACTACGACGATCGCTACGACCGGCTCTTCGCGGCGATCGAGGAGACCGATCTGCCCGTGTGCTGTCACATCGGGTTGAATACCAGTCTGGACGATCTGAGCCGGAGAGACCCCACGCCGCAGAAGGGAATCATGGTGGTGATGTCACCCCTGATGACGGCCGAGGCCTTCGGCATGTGGATTCTCACGGGTCTGCTGGCCCGACACCCGAAGCTCAAGCTCGTGTTCGTCGAGCCAGGGCTGGCATGGGTTGCCTGGTGGCTCCACACCGTCGACGACATGGTGCGGCGTCAAGGCTACGAGTTCCCCGGGTTGACCGAATTGCCGACCTTCTACTTTCACCAGAATGTCTACCTGACCTTTATCGAGGAGGACTTCTCCCTCGCGCTCCTCCGGGACCGAATCGGGGTGCGCAACATCATGTGGTCCTCCGACTACCCCCACCCGGTCACGTCATGGCCCAGGTCGCGGGAGGTGGTGGAGAAGCAGTTCCACTCGATTCCTCCCGACGAGCGAGAACTGATCTTGTCCGGCAACGCCATCCGGGTCTGGAATCTGTCGAAATAGCAGGATGGCGAGACCTGGTGTTGCTGGGCTGAGGAGTTGACACACGCAACCATGGCTCGGGAAGCCGTCGAAAGGTCGTCCTTCCTCATCGACGTGAGTTCGGTGGCGCCTCCGGGTTGTACCCGGCTGTCCATGGATCTCTTCGCCGCGGAGGAGCTTCGTGCGGACCCCCTGCTGTGGGTGTGCGTTCCGGGCGGTGGGATGAACCGTCGGTACTTCGATCTCGAGGTGGCGGGTCAGGCCGACGCCTTCAGCATGGCCCGGTATCTGGCATCTCGGGGCGACCTCGTGGTCACGGTCGATCCCCCCGGAGTCGGGGACAGCGACACACCCCACGATGGCTACACGCTGTCCCCCGTGGTGGTCGCCGACGTCCTCGCCGCCGCGGTCCAGGCCCTCGAAGCCGACCTCGGACATGGCGGGACGGCGACGGCGGGACTCGGCCGGATCGTGCCGAGGGCACGGCTGGGCCTTGGACATTCTGCGGGGGCGCTCCTCGTCGCCTACCAGCAAGCCCGTCATCACACCTACGACGCCCTCGCCTTGCTCGGCTTCTCCGCCTCGGGCCTTCCCGAGGTGCTCAACGACCAGGAGCTTCGATACGTCAGGAGGCCGGTGGAACTCGCCCAGGCGCTTGCGGAACTGTCGAAGGCGCGGTTCGGCGAGCCGTTGCCTCAGCGGTCGAACAGCGGCGCCGGTGAACTTCAGCCCGACTCCCGGTCGGCAGCGGTCGACGCCGCGCTGGCGGCCGCAAGTTCCCGGTTGTTGGCACTGGTCGGAATGACCGCCATCGTGCCGGGATCGGTGCAGCCCCAGCTCGATCAGCTCCAGGACCCGATCTTCGTCGCTCTCGGCGAGCACGATCTCGCCGGCAAGCTGGACGTCCTTCCCGCTCAGTTGCCGGCGTGCGGTGATCTGACGCTCTTCCTGCTCCAGGGCGCCGGTCACAACCACAACGTGGCGGCCAACCGCGAGACTCTGTGGAAGCGAATCATGCGTTGGGGCCACTCAGTAGCACCAGAGAGGCATACCGGTGTCGGGCGACCTCGAGCGATCTGAACTCTCGGCCTTGGGCAGGCTATGGCCCATGGCGGCGCTCGCCGACCGGTTGAACCTCGGCGCGCCTCGGGGCACTCACATCGAGCAGGCGCAGAGCGGGGAATCCCCGCCGGACATGCTCACCACTTCTGTCTTGACATCGGAAACCCTAGAGTTGCCGTCGTGACGATCAAGCCAGAATCGACCGCGCACAGCGGGCAGCGTCGAGAGCGATCCGGCGGTGGTGAGGTTGACACCCGTGACCGGGTGATCAGGGCGGCCGTTGAGTGCATCATCGACCTGGGCTTCTACCGAGGCTCGAGCACGAACGAGATCGCTCGCAGAGCAGGAGTGACCTGGGGGGTCATCCAGCACTATTTCGGTAACCGAGAGGGCCTCATGCTCGCCGTCCTGCAGGACGGAGCGCGACACATGGTCCAGACGGTGGTAGCAGCTCGCATTGACGGAGCGACGGTTGAAGAGCGGATCGCGCAACTCATCGATGTCTTCTCCGCTCATTACGCAAGGCCGGACTACTTGGCCAGCCTGCAGGTGCTGCTGAACATGGATCACGATCCCCGGACGGGCTCGGAGGTCCGCAAGACAATGCTGGAGGTCGCAGAGCAGTCCAATGCCCATGTCCGCCGGCTGTTGCGGGAAGCCCTGGGGTCCGCCATGAACAAGCCCGACTTGGCCACCACGATCTTCCTGGTCATACGTGGATTCGGATTCAGCGAACAGTTGCTCGACTCCATGGCATATGACACCGTTGCTCCGAAGCGAGATCGAGTCGCCCGACATCGCCGGCTCCTGTCCGAGATCCTGGCCCCGTATGTCGAGATGGCGGCCGCCACCGCCGATCGCTGAACGGTACGGGGAGGGCTCCGAGCGAGACACTGCTCACGATCGCGCACCGCACCGCCGCGGCACTCAGAGAAGAAAGGGGGACGGGTATGTCAGGTCCGCTCGAAGGACAAAAGGCAATCGTGATTGGGGGTGGGTCCGGAATCGGTCTCGGCTCGGCACGCCTCCTCGCGCGAGACGGTGCCTTCGTGACCATTGCCGGTCGGACGGAGGAGAAGCTCCGAGATGCCGCGGCGGCGCTCGGGGAGGAAGGGCTCGAGGTCCAACACGTGACCTGCGATGCCCTCGACGGTGAATCGGTCCACTCCGCAGTCGATGCTGCGGCCGACGCTGATGGAAGGCTCGATATCGCCGTCGTCGTTCCAGGAGGAGGGAGCGTGAGGTCCGTTCTCCTCTTCGCCGACGACGAATTCAGCCAACAGGTGGATTTGAACGTCCGACCGGTGTACCTCCTGCTGAAGTACGCCGGACGCGCCATGGTCCAAAAGGGGTCGGGGTCCGTCGTGGCCATCTCGTCGACGGCATCGGCATTTTCCGCGCGTTATCTCGCTTCGTACAGCGCGGGGAAGGCTGCAGTCGACCAACTCGTCAAGGTTGCGGCGAACGAATTGGGTTCGTTTGGCGTCCGGGTGAACTCCGTTCAACCAGGATTGACCCGGACACCCACGACGCGAGGTACGTTCGACAATCCCGACATGCTCGCCGCGTTCGTGAGTGGTCAGGCGATTGACCGCCCCGGTGAGGTAGAAGACGTCGCGAACGCCGTCCGGTTCTTCGCTGGACCAGAATCGTCGTGGATCACCGGACAACAACTGGCAGTTGATGGTGGCCACACCCTCAGGGCATTCATCGACTATGCGGAGTTCCTTCCTCTTCCGGACCTCTTGTCCAGCATCTAGCCCCTTCAAGCGCGCCAGAGGAGTCTGTCGTTGTCCCTACTCACCGAAAAGATCGCAGTGGTCACGGGTGCGGCGCACGGCATTGGTCGCGGCAAAGCTCGGATGTTCGTCGAAGAAGGCGCTCGCGTCGCCGTGGTTGACATCAACGGGCCATCCGCCGAGGTGGTCGCCACAGAATTTGAAGGCGAAGGACCCGGCAACGACGGCTATCCAATGTGACGTGGGGGCGCAATCAGATTGACCACTGGGTGACGAAGGTCGTCGAATTCTTCGACCATATCGATATCCTGGTGAATACCGCGATTGCTGGTGCACCCCGTATACCACTGCTCGAGACGACCGAAGAGTTGGCGGAGTTGATGTGGCGTACTGGTCCGCTCGCCACGATGCACTTCATTCAGGCGTGTTATCCCCACATGCGCGATCGTGACGCAGCCGTGATCAATTTCCGTCGGGGGCAGGAGTGTTTGGCAACGTGGGGTACGCAGCGTACGGCCCTGCCAAGGAAGGTATCCGATCCCTCACGAAGGTTGCCGCCGCGAGCTGGGCAAAGACGGAATCCGCGTGAATGCCGTACTACCCGTGGCCAAAACCCGCCTGCTCCAGGACTGGGCAGAAGAGATGCCGGAGGTCGCCGCGGCAACGGAACGATCGATCCCACTCCGACGTTTCGGTGACCCGGACCTCGATATTCCGGCGGCGGTGGTCTTCCTCGCGAGCAGCTACGCGAGATACGTGACCGGGCACTCGCTCGAAGTGGACGGGGGCTCGGGCCTCTTTTGAGCCGACGGCGGCGGGACTCCTTTCACCGCACATGGCGAAGAGCCGCCCCGAGACGCCGGTTTTGCCGACGGTCCTGCGGGTATGGCCCTGTCGACCGTCGGGCCTGAGACCCGCAACCGGAGACGCGGATTCGTTCCTGTCGCATTCAGATGAAGGAGAGAGCAATGCCGCAAGCCACCTGGAGCGCCAAGCGAGAGCGCCAGTACGAGCACATCAAGTCCGGACTCGAGCGCCGCGGGGATTCCGAAGCAGAGGCAGAGGAGATCGCGGCGAGGACGGTGAACAAGGCACGGGCTCGCAGCGGGGAAGCCAAGCGCCGGAGTTCGATTTCCACCCAGGACATCTCGTCGGGTCGCCGCGGTGGGCTGCGTTCACATCATGGGCCCGGCGGACCGACCCGGGACCAGCTCTACGAGGAGGCTCGGCGCAAGGGCATCGAGGGTCGGTCCAAGATGAACAAGGCCCAGCTTGCTCGGGCCGTCGGTCGCTGAGCCCCCACGCCGTCAGCGGGGTCGCCCGTGGCCAGCTCGGGCGTCCGCTAAGACGACTTCCTCGGCTGCCAGGTGGCGTACCAACTCCGATATGGGCGCTCGGGGTGCTGTGGGCGTCGCCCGGCCTTGGAGGCAACCTTGGACGCCACCAGTGTGAGCACCGGGGCCGACGAACGATCTTGCTCCCACGATTCTTCGTCGACCAGATCTGGGACGACCGGCAATGCTGCTCTTCTCATTCCTTTCCTCCCAGTTCGGTCTCCGCATGTGTTCCTACCCAGCCTCTCGGACGCTCAACCACGGGCGCCGAGATGGAGAACGACGGCGGCGGCCCTTCTGTTCGACGGTAGCGCCGACTCTTCGGCGGAGTGGGAGGCGCGCGGCAGACTGCCGGCAATCACGGTTTGGTTGGCCGCAGTCGGGCGTGGCACTCGGTGGCGAACACCAAGGTACCCACCCGAACGAGCGCTTGATTGTCGATCTCTCGGGTATCACATTCAAGGATGGCTCGGGAGCGGAAATTTGGTAGCCCATGACAGTTGAAGCGAACTTCTCCAAACAGCCTCGTTCCGTTGCGCTTGCTCGTCGCTTTACCGAAGAGGTCCTAGGCGGAGTCCCGACGCCAACGGCGCGCGAGATCGTGCTCATGGTCTCCGAGCTCGCGACCAACGCGGTCGTTCATGCAGCCACTACCTTTCGCCTCAGCATCGAGAGAACAGACAAGCTCGTCCGCGTCGAGGTGCTGGATGGAGGCGGCGGACACACCCACCTTCGGTCGCCATCGAATGGGGATTTACACGGCCGTGGGTTGCAACTCGTCGACGCTCTCTCTGACCAATGGGGTACGACAGAGTGCGGCGAGCAGGGAAAGACGGTGTGGTTCGTGCGCCGTCTCGCGACCGATGGCTCCGGCAACCGCGACCAGGAGGGTCTCGAGGCGCGACTCCGGCGAGGGTGCCTTCGGGGGACCGGTCCGAGCGCGCCCCGACCTCGGGCGGCTAGAGCCGTTCGAGGTGACCGTAGCCGTGTTCGTGGAACGATACTGGCATGGCGATCCCGCTGATGCTGGCCACCTTGACCGACCGTCGCGATTTCGGCGACGAGTGGCTGCTGGAGCGCAAGCTCGACGGTGAGCGCTGCGTCGCACGCAAAGTAGGCGGCGACGTGCGGCTCGAGTCGCGCTACCGGCAAGGATCTCACCGGCACCTACCCCGAGGTCCGCGCCGCTGTGGCGGCTCAACGCTCCCGGGACCTCCTGCTCGACGGCGAGGTGGTGGCCTACGACGGCGACCAGACGTCGTTCACCCGGCTCCAGCAGCGTCTCGGGGCGACCAAGCCGTCTCCGGAGCAGGTGGCCAAGTACCCGGTCGTCTACTGCGTCTTCGACCTCCTCGAGGTCGACGGGGTGGATCTGACCGACCGGCCACTCGTCGAGCGCCGCGCCCGGCTGACGAGGCACGATCCGGTCGAGCCCGGCACTGCAGCACACCGAGGCCTGGCGTGACGACTCCCAGCGGCGGTTCGCCGAGGCCTGCCGAGTCCGGCTGGGAGGGGCTCATCGCCAAGCGCGCCGACGCACCGTACGTCGCTGGCCGCTCGAAGGACTGGTTGAAGCTGAAGTGCGTCTGGGAGCAGGAGTTCGTCATCGGCGGTTACACCGATCCCGGCGGCAGCCGGACGGACTTTGGTGCCCTGCTCGTCGGTTACTACGAGGAGGGCTCCCTGCGCTACGCCGGGAAGGTCGGCACCGGCTACACCAAGGCGACGCTCCACGACCTCGGTATCCGGCTGCGGAAGCTGGAGACGGCCGAGCCGGCGTTTGTCGACGTGCGACCGATACCCCGCGGCGCGCACTGGACCCGGCCCGAACTCGTCGCTCAGATCGGATTTGCCGAATGGACGAGCGACGCTCGGCTGCGGCAGCCGCGCTTTCTCGGGCTCCGCGACGACAAGAGCCCGGCTGAGGTCGTCCGGGAGCGGCCCCAGTGAGCGTCGGAGGCTCGTGGGTGCTGGCGGGTGGTTCGAGCGTGCGAGCCCGAGAGCACCTCGACGCGTCGCCCCGTCTGGGACATCACGATTCACCCGACGTTCCTCCCTCATGACGACCGGACAGCACGGTGACCTCGAGGCGGCGAACGGATTCTGGGTCGGCGACGAATTCGATGGCCGTGATCTTCCCCAGTTCCGTGACGAAACGGAAGACGACCCTGGGCTTCCCACCGGGAGCCCACGTTGCTCCGAACGTTCCGTCGACCAGCGCGAGCCTGGCGGCGGCGGCTCGCCCGGCGAAGGTCTCGGCGACTGCCTGAGCCCCACGAACCTGCGCTGCCAGCGCCGGCGCCCCGTGGTCTCTCCTCGAGGCCGCCATGGCGACGGCAGTCGCATCTGCCCTGAGTGCAACGTGCGGGTCGAGCAGCGCCAGCAGGGCTTCGAAATCGCCTCGGCGCGAACGCGGCAAGAAAGGCGTCGACGATCTCGCGCTGACGGGCAGCAGGTCCCGCTGGGGCATCCGCACCTTGGACGCGCCGACGGGCCCGACTGGCCAGTTGCCGTACGGCCGCCGGAGAACGCTCCAAGATGGATGCGATCTCGTCGAATGAGACGGCGAACATGTCGTGCAGCACCAGTGCGACGCGTTGTGCGGGATCGAGCGTGTCGAGCACGACGAGCATGGCGAGGCCGACGGACTCCGCCAGAATCGCTTCTTGCTCCGGGCCGACTTCGTGCTCCGATTCGAGCCCCTTGTCGGAGAGGTCCATGCCCGAAGGCTGGTCTCGCCGGGCACCTCGTGACCGCAAATGGTCGAGAGCCAGGCGTGAGATGACCGTGGTGAGCCAACCACTCAGATTGACGACCTCGGAGGTGTCCGCGCGGTCCAGCCTCAGCCAGGCCTCTTGGACGACGTCTTCCGCGTCTGCCCGAGAGCCGAGCATCCGGTAGGCGAGGGCTTCCAGTCGGCCTCGCTCGGCTTCGAAGCGTTCGGTCAGCCAGTCGTCGTTTCCCATTGGTCACATTCCTCACTCATTCGTCATGGCAACTGACGAACGAAGACGACTCGATGTGACGAGGACGAGCAGCGCGGGCACGAGGTGTGGGGCTCGCCGCCACGCTACCCCCGGTCACGCAGCAAGGTGATTGCTTTCTCGATCCGTCGTACGCGGGTCTCGGGCTTCTTCGCACTCTCGATGGCGCGCACGTGTTCCCGCTTGTGCGTGTAGGAGAGGCGGTCATAGGCAGCGCGGGCGACCGGATCGGCGCCCAGGGCACGGGCGAAGTCCGCAGGCTCGACCACGACCGGGGGCTCTGCATCGAATTCCAGCTCGACCTCGACCTCGTCACCGGTCGCCACACGAGCAGCCCGACGGTTGGCGTTGCTCAGGCCGAGTAGGTAGCGGCCACGCATGACGGCGACCCTGCTCTTCCATGAATGCCCGTTGATGGTGATGGTCACCCGCGGCCGCTTGCCATCCCCGAGCGCCTCAACGACTGCCTGGGGGACCTCCAATCCCCTCATCGGCTCGGGGGGCTCCACGTAGGCTCGAAACTTCATGATCTGCTCCTGCCCCCTGCCATCTCGCTGTGGGCCCGCTCAAGGGGCCCACGGTCACATTCCTGGGTCGACATCCGTCATACCAGCGATGGGGAGAGCCCGTCGATGTGACATGCCAGGTCCCCGCGACCTTGACGACGACGACACCAAGGAGGACCGCGATGCACGAACGGATGAAGAACCCCGCCGTGATCATCCCCGAAGCAATGCAGGCCATCCAGGATCTGGCCCAGGCCACCTACAACGGAGGCGTGTCTCCGGTGACGCTTTCATTGATCCACCTGCGGGCCAGTCAGATCAACGGCTGCAGCTCGTGCGTGCAGTCCGGCGTCTGCCCAGGCCAGCAAGGGCGACGAGAGCGAGGACCGGCTGGCCACCGTGTCCGCATGGCGGGACGCGCCGTATTTCACCGACGCCGAACGTGCAGCATTGGCCCTGTCCGAGGCCGTCACCCGGTTAGCCGACCGGTCGGACCCGGTGCCGGACCAGGTGTGGGACGAGGCCGCCCGGCACTACGACGAGGAAGGGCTCGCGGCACTCCTGCTGTCGATCGCCACCACCAACCTCTTCAACCGGCTCAACGTCCCGACCAGGCAGGTAGCCGGCGCCTGGGTCACCTGAGGGGTTGTTCCATCAGTGGCCATGGCCGAACACCAAGAAGGAAGCGAGCTTATGAAGACGATGACATGCAAACAATTGGGTGGACCGTGCGATCTCCCGCACCATGGAGATACCGCAGACGAGGTCATAAAGACGCAGGACAGACATCTGAAGGACGTCGTCGCCGAGGGTGATGGAACCCACGAGAGTGCTTTGAGGGAGATGAAGGGAAGGTGGAGACACCCCCTATCCGGAATGGGCTGGTACAGGAAAGCCAAGCGCGATTTCGCCGCCCTTCCCGAGGACTGATTGGTCAAGACCACGAAGGATCTCGGCGTTCACGCCGTCGCCTCACGGACCGGCACGATGGGCGCCGGGTAGCCGAGGCGGGCGAGCTCGCGATGCCCGAGGCGCCACGGCTCGTGGATCATGGCCGAGTCGAGTCCGCTGAGCTCCGGCACGTGGTGGCGGACGTAGGTACCCTGCGGATCGAACCGGTGTCCCTGGCGCGTGGGGTCGAGTACCCGGTGGGGGTTCGCGCCCGTGCCGCGTCCGGCCATCCACTGCCAGTTCAAGTTGTTGAGCGCAACGTCCGCGTCCACGAGGTGTTCGAGGAAGTGCCGAGCGCCGACGCGCCAGTCCAGTCCGAGCTGCCGGGTGAGGAACGACGCTGCGATCATCCGGGCACGGTTCGGAAGGAAGCCTTCCAGCGCCAGCTGCCGCATCGCGGCGTCGACAATTGGCAGGCCGGTGAGGCCCTGGCGCCATGCCTCGAATCCTCTTGGGTCCCTCCGGGGCCGACCTCCTCGGTCGACGTAGTCGGACCATGCCGCCTCCGGCCGCGCCGCGAGGATCTGCATGTAGAAGTCACGCCAGCACAGCTGCCGGAGGAAGGGCCCGCCGCCAGGGAGCTCGGCGAGGGCGGCCTCGACCTGGAGCGGGGAGAGACAGCCGAAGTGCAGGTCCAGCGAGAGCCGGGAGGTCGCCGGCTCGGCGAGGCGGTCCCTGTGCTCGCCGTAACGGGCGATGTCTCCCCCGGCCCAGCAGGCAAGGCGCGCCGCCGCGGCCTGCTCGCCCCCCCGGCCGACGGTGGGCGGTCGCAGTCGCTGTGTGGCGAGAGCCGTCGTCGGCCGGGCTCGGGACCTTGGCCCGGTGCCGTGGAACGCTGACAGCGAGGTGGGTGGTGGGAGGAGCTTCCGGCGAGGCGTGGTCAGCCACCGCCGGTAGAAGGGCGTGAAGACGCGGTAGTGGTCGCCACCGGTCGGCGTGACGATTCCCGGGGGCACGATCGTGAGGCCCGGGCTCCGGCACACCTCGACGGTGTTTCCCGCTGCCTTCTCGAGGCAGGCGAACCGTCTCCGGGCGTAGGGCGTCACGTCGTCGCTCAGGTGGATCGACCGGGCACCGGTTTGGGCAGCGAGCCCGAGGACCTCCTGTACCCAATTGCCCTGACGCACCTCCAACCGGGATCCCAGCCGCCGAAGGGAGGCGTGGAGATCCGCAATGCACTCCGAAAGGAAGAGGGTCCGAAGCGAGTGCATCGGCCTCCCCGACCGGAGTGCGTCGTCGTGTATGAATGCGCAGACCACCTGTGATGCCCGTGCCGCCGCGGCGAGGGCGGGGTTGTCGGCGACGCGAAGGTCGCGCGTGAAGACGACGAGTGCGACGCGGCCATCGTCCGTCACCAGTCGCTCCCGAGCCCGGTGTGGGTCGCGCACCAGTTCCAGAGCCGGCGGCCGTCCTCCAGGCGCCCGTCGTGGGGTCGTGCCGTGGGTAGGTAGTGCTCGGCACGGAGGTGACGGTCGTGCCGGAACCCCTCCTCGACCGCCACCGAGGCGGGCGTCTGCGACGGCCGTGCCGCGGCACTCGGTGCAGTGACCACGGTGGCTATTTTAGTGCTAAATTACCACCGCCTCTCGGGGTGACCAAGACCGATCTGTGCCTCGTCGATCTCGAGGACATCGGCAGGCACTATGCCGAGACGCTGCGGCGCTGGAGGGCCGCCGTTGACGACCGCCGACCGGATATCGAGGATCTCGGCTTCGACGAGCGGTTCCTTCGCCTGTGGCGGCTCTACCTCTCCTACCGCGAAGCGGCCTTCATCGAGCGCCGCGTGAGCGACGTCCAGATCGTGTTGGCCAAGCCGGACTGGCGACCACCGCTCCTCCTGCGAACGTGATCCGCCGTCCGGATGCGGGCACCCAGGGCCGACTGAGCGCTGGGTCCGGCGCCCCAAACCGGCGCTGCGCCGGGCGACAGGCTGCGTTCGTCGCCAACCCGAAGGTCCAGCTCACAACCTGAAGGTCGGACCTCAGATGTTCCCCACCGCGAGGATGCGCGCCGGTGAGGGCCGGTCCGAGGCGCCGGCCCCTCCGGCAGGCCGGGGAAACGCCTCGCCCGCATCCGGCGATCGGCACCTGGGGGCAACGGCCCGGCCTGCCTATGATGCGGACGGGACGACCCGGATGGACGAGCCTCAGGGATCACGTGGACATATTTAAGGAGTTCACCTTCGAGGCGGCCCATCGGCTGCCGAACGTGGAGCCCGGGCACAGATGCTCGCGGTTGCACGGGCACTCGTTCCGAGTCAGGGTGCACATCGAGGGCCCGGTCGACGAACACCTGGGCTGGGTGCGCGACTTCGCCGACCTGAGCGAGCCGATGCGGCCGTTGCTCGAGCGGCTCGACCATCACTACCTGAACGAGGTCGAGGGGCTGGAGAACCCGACCAGCGAGCGGCTGGCTTGTTGGATCTGGGAGCACCTGCAGCCCGGCTTGCCCGAACTGTCCCAGGTGGTGGTGCAAGAGACCTGTACGACCGGCTGCGTCTATCGCGGCGAATGAGCCTTCCCGGTGCCGGCCCCCGTCGTGTGGCCGTTCTGGCCAGCGGCGGCGTGGACAGCGCGGTGCTCGTGGCCGATCAGAGCCGTCGGGGCGAGGTGGTGCAGCCGATCTACATCCGCTTCGGTCTCGCCTGGGAAGAGGCCGAGGAGCAGCACCTCCGCCGGTTCCTTGCCTCGCTGCCGGCGGACTGCCAAGCGCGGCCGCTCGTCGTGCTCGAGTTCCCGGTGGCCGACGTGTACGGCTCGCACTGGAGCGTGTCGGGAGCGGAGGTGCCCGACGAGGACACGCCCGACAGCGCGGTGTACCTCCCGGGACGCAACCTGCTGCTGCTGGCCAAGTCGAGCGTCTGGTGCGCGCTCAACGACTTCGGGGTCTTGGCGCTCGGCACGCTGAAGGGGAACCCGTTCGCGGACAGCGGGGCGGAGTTCTTCGAGGGCCTCGCCTCGCTGGCCAGTCTGGCGCTCGACCAGCCACTTGCCGTCGAGACGCCCTTCGCCGGGCTCACCAAGGTGCAGGTGCTCGAACGTGGCCGGGACCTGGCCCTGGAGCTCACCTTCTCGTGCATCGACCCCCAGGAGGGCGAACACTGCGGGCGCTGCAACAAATGCGCCGAGCGGCGCTGGGCGTTCGCCGCGTCGGGACTGGCCGATCGGACGCGCTACGCGCACCACTGAGCCGGTGCGCCGGGTCTACGTGGCGCCGATCTCCTTCGGGCTCGGGGACTTGGTGGTTTCGCTCCCCGTCGTCCAGGCGCTGATCGCCGACGGTGGCAGAAAGAGTCACGAGACCTGGCTGGTGGCGCGGTCGGCCTCCCAGGCGCGCCTCTCCGAACGGATCCCCGGTCTCGCGGGCTGCGTGGACGAGGACACATTTCCACCGGTCTCCGGCGCGGACCGGGTGGTCGATCTGCGCGACCATCCGCTCCAGCGCGACTATTGGTGGGGCTCTCCCGAGTTCGAGGCGGCGTTCGGGCCGCTCGACATCAACGAGATCCTCGACCGGATCGCCCGTGACTTCGGCATCGAGGCCGACTTCTCGGCCCCGGTGCCGCTTCTCTCCTCGCCGGTGCCCGGGCTCGACCGCACCGTGCTCCTCGTGACCGAGACCGACGGTCCCGCCAAGGCCTGGCCGGCCGCCAAGTGGGAGTCCCTCGCGGCGCAGCTGGGCCGCCGCTTCGACGTCCGGCAGGTGACCCGGACGCCCGCGGTGGGAGCCCTCGACCGCCTCGCCGTCCCCGCGTTGGCGCTCCCGAGCCCCGGGGCGGCCGTCGACGCCCTCTCGTCGTGTCGCGGGGTCGTCGGGATCGACACCGGCCTGACCCATATCGCCGTGCAGCAGCGAACGCCGACGGTCACCATCTGCCGGCACGGTTCGCCCTACGTCCGGCCCTGGGCGCACGCCCGCGCTCTGCGCGGCGCACCCTGCGCTCCGGCCTGCGTGTCCGAGGAGCAGGCGTCGGCCTACAACGACCGCGTCAGCCTCCGGGGCTTCCGATGGCGGCCCCGGGTGTGCCCCACCGGGCAGAAGTGCCTGGCCGAGCTCCAACCGGAGGAGGCGGCGCGCCTGTTCGACGAGCTGCAGTCATGACGGCGGGTGCCGACCAGCCAGTGGGGGTGGACGCTCACCCCGAGGTCGGTGTGCGGAACTCCCAACCGGAGGGGATCGGCCGGGTCGCCGAGCTGGGTGACCTGGTGGCCTGGAACAACCTCGGACGAAACGTCGTCTTCGCCGACCGGCGGTGGCGACCGGTCGCCGTCTTTGGCACCACCTCGTTCCCGCACGACGACGCCCTCTCCCAATACGACCTCGACGTGCACGCCATCCTGCGGCTCGCCGAGGAGGGCGAGGACGTGATGGTGACCCTGAACCACCTCGGGTCGGTCCTCGGCTTCGCCGCGGCGGAGCTGGCGTCGGGCGGCCCCCGTCGGGGGCTCCCCGCGTCGGGGCCGGCCAAACTCGTCCAGCCCGTGATCTCCACCAGGTTCGCCGACGATCTCGAGCGCACGGTGGCGGTCGGTGCGCGGCTGGTCAGCTCCCGGCCGGCGTCCGTCCCCGACGGGGGCCTGCTGGTCTCCGAGCCGGTGCACAGAGCCTTCGGGAAACCGGCCCTCGACGCCGAGGTGGCTCTCGAAGGCTGGGGGCGGGTCACCGCCCTCTGCACCTTCGGCACCGGCCGCGAGCAGCTGGTGGCGGTGGGCGGTGAAGGCCGGGCCACGCTGGTGGCGCTGGACGACGGGCGGTTCGGGCGAAGGCGGTTCGAGGTCGACCTGCCCCTCCGCGCCGGCGCCCTCGCCTGGGACGGCCGGCTGCTGTGGGCTGCCGGCAGCGAGCTCACGGCGTCCCCGGTCGACGACTACCGGTGGGAGGACCTGCACGGAGGCCGCTACGCCGGCCTCGATGCCTCGAACGGCCGGACCGTCGTCGCCGGCCGCCTGCCCGACGAGGTGGCGTGGGGCAACGGTGGCGTGGCGGTGGTGATGGCCGCCGGCCGGCTCTGCGCGGTGGGGAGGACCGGGCGCCTGCACTGGCTGGTTGATCCCGGGACGGGCCGGTTCGCGTCCAGCGCCCCCCTGGCCGAGTCGTCGCTCGGCATCGCCCACGCTGCCGCCGTCGGTGACCGCGTCCTCTACGGTTTCAACCGGGGCGGGTACCGCCTGCACGCCTCGGAGGCGAGGCCTCCGGGGCGTAGAGCTTGAGGTGCTCGTAGGGGACGAAGCGCCGCCGGCCGACCCGCACGTCCTCCAGCAGGGCGTCGATCGCCACGACCAGCTCGTCCAGCTGACCCCTCAGTCGCTGCAGCCGCTGACCGAAATCGTCGTCGCCCTTCCCGGCCATTCGGGCCCGTCGGGTTCGGTCCAGGCGGATCGCCAGCACCGACATCCGGTCGAAGGCCATCGCCGGGCTCTCGGTCGAAGGGGGGGCGTTGGCCGACTGGACCAGCGCGGCATCGATGGCGGCGTCGACGCGCTCGGTCAGGCGGTGACGCTCCAGATTGAGGCGGTCGATCGAGCGCTTGGCCCGGGCGACGGTGGCGTCGTCCGCCCCCGGACTCCGGGTGACGTCCTCGAGCTCCCACTGCTCCAGGTTGGAGCGGAGGAGGTCGAGCAGGAGCTGCATCACCCGGTCGGGATCGGGCCGGTCGGAGCCCTCTGGGCGGTCTGACGGCTGCCGGTCGTCGGGCGGTGCGTGGGCTCCGAGCCAGTGGCGGAAGCGGACCACCACCTCGCTCGCCGGTGGCATCGAGAGGTCGCCGGTCACCGGGGCGCGGCCGCCAGGTGCCGCAGGACGGATCTCGCCGCCAGGGATCCCTGCCCGATGGCGGTGGCGATTCGCCAGTAGGCGCCGGCGACGACGTCCCCGGCGGCGAACACGCCCGGGCGCGACGTCGCCAGCGTCTGGTCGACCACCACGGCGTCGGAACGGTCGACCTCGAGCTGGTCCCGAACGAGCTCGGTCCGCGGGGCCTTGCCCACCTTCACCACCAGTCCGCCTGCGTTGACCGAGCGACGTTCACCGGTGGCGCGGTGCACCAGCACCACCTCCTCCAACCGGTCGTCGCCACGGACGTCGTCCAGCTCCCAGCCGGCGAGCTCGGTGATCCGCGGATCGTCGCGGAGCTGGCCCGCGAGGTCCGGCCGCGAGGCGAGGCGCTCGGACCGGTGCACCAAGGTGACGGGGGACCCGCTCCGTGCCAGGGCCAGGGCGTCGAGGGTGGCGTTGTCCCCGCCACCGATCACCACCACCGGGCGGGCGGCGAAGCGGTCGAGGTCCGACCCCAGCTGGTAGGTCACGTCTCCCCCGAAGGCGCCATCGACCGCGGCGGGCAGCCACCGGGTGCCCACCCCGGTCGTGATCACGATGGCGTCCGCCGCGAGCCGTCGGCCGGACGACTCCACCCACCGCTCGCCGAGGTCGATCCGGTCGACCGGCCACGATCGGCGGGCCCGCTCGCCCAGGATGGCCGCCGACCTCACGACGGCTTGCGGCAGCGGGTGCGCGTCGTCGTAGTCACCGCCCGCCACGTTGCGCACGTGGAACGGGATCTGGGTGATCTGGCCGCCGAGCTCCGCCTGCATCTCGAGCAGCACCGTGTCGAGTTGGATGTCGGAACACTCGAGCGCGCAGCTCAAGCCGGCCATCCCCCCGCCGATGATGACGACCTGGTGGTGCTCCTCGGCTCCCGCCGGCCCGGCGCTCACCACATCGAACCTATTGGACCCGTCCGGAGGCCACAACCGCGTTCGCCGGCAGTGACAGGAGCGTTCTGTTCATTTGGTGTTTGCGGCTCGGCTCGGACGCCCACGCCATGTGGCACCTCCGTGGACGTGGATCGACCCGGCGGGGAGTGTCTTTCCAAGGTTACGATGACCTACAGAGCCGCGGCCAGAGCGGCGCGCCGACCGCGATCGGTCCGTCACGACAGATGCCGTGACGGCCTCTGCGTCATCACGGGACAGGAACAGTGACGAACAACCGTGCAGATCCCCACGTTTCCGGTCACGACTGGCTCAACCGGAACGTCTTCGTCCAGCGTCGCGGACCGTCAGGCGCGAGGTGCCATCGACGAGGAGGTCTGGCTGGCCGAATGAGCGCATCATCCGACTTCAGAGAATCATCGGGCCCGGCCGGCGCGGGCAACGGCGCAGCGGTGCACAAGGTCGTGGTGGTCACCGGAGCTTCGCAAGGAATCGGGGCGGGCATCGCGGACGCCTTCCATCGTTCGGGATACGCAGTCGTCGCGACGTCACGTTCCATCAAGGCCTCCGACCAATCGGACTTCCTCACCGTGAGGGGAGACATCGCCGAAGTCGAGACTGCCCAGAGAGTCGTCGAGCTCGCAGTCGGTCGATTCGGGCGCATCGACAGCCTGATCAACAACGCGGGGATCTTCATCGGCAAGCCCTTCACGGAGTACACACCCGACGACTGGTCCGCCATCACCTCGGTGAACCTGAATGGGTTCTTTCACATGACCCAGCGCGTCGTCCGGCAGATGCTGACCCAAGGGAGCGGCCACGTCGTCAACATCACGACGAGCCTCGTCGACCAGGCCGATAGCAAGAGACCCGCGGCGCTCACGGCTCTCACCAAGGGCGGTCTGGCGGCCGTGACGCGCTCGCTGGCCATCGAGTACGCAGCGCGCGGCCTGCGGGTCAACGCAGTGGCTCTGGGGGTCATTCAGAAGCCGACCGACGACCCGGCCTCCTATGAGGGTCTGGCCGACGTTCATCCGCTGGGCCGGCTGGGCAAGATAAGCGATGTCGTGGAGGGGATCCTGTATCTCGAACGGGCCTTGTTCGTCACCGGAGAGATCCTGCACATCGACGGCGGCCAAGCCGCCGGCCACTGATCCGGCCATCGGCGCCGTCATGAACGCGGGCTAAGGCCGCGCGGCACTCCCAGCGAGGAGCGAATAGATCTCGACCATCGGCGCGGTTCCGTTCACACCATTGGTCTGCCCGTTCTGGAGGAACAG
Organism: uncultured Acidimicrobiaceae bacterium; assembly: GCA_963774485.1. Classification (GTDB taxonomy): domain Bacteria; phylum Actinomycetota; class Acidimicrobiia; order Acidimicrobiales; family RAAP-2; genus Bog-473. The sequence continues at coordinate 194,679 of CAVZFG010000008.1, read as the reverse complement.
CCCGCTCGAGTTGCGTTGGGTCCACATGTAGGTCGCGTAGGCCTGCGCCTCTGCGCCGTACGCACTGTTGGGCTGCACCTCGTTCAGCACCAACAAGTCCCGAAAGTAGATGGCGTTGAACGCCGGCCCCTGGCTCTGCAGCGTGGTCCCGGTCCCGAAGTACGACACCGCGGCCGCAGCCGTGTTCTCGGCTGCGCTCAGGTAGCTGCTGTTGGCGGTGATCTGGTAGAGCAGCACCCCGGCCCCGATCATCGCCCCTTGGTTGTAGCTCCAGATGGTGGTGTTGACGCTTCCGCCGGGATTGACATGGTCGTAGTAGAGACCGTCGGATGACGCAAGGCAGGTATCGACCCACTGGTACATCCGTGTCGCCCACGACAGATCGGTGGTGTCCTTGGTCAGCTGGTAGAGCTCCAAGCCGGCCTCGGCGTTCGCGGCATTTGCCGTGGTGTTGCGCTGGCTCCCCGAGACGTCCTCCCAGAAGACGCCACCCGGACAGCCGTCGGTCTGGCTCGTGTCCCAGCCCGTGACGACGAAGTTGAAGGTGTCTTGAGCCAACGTGAGGTCGGTCGTGTTTCGAGTGAGCCCGTATGCGGTCAGGAGGTCCAGCGCCGACCAGGCGTTGTCGTCGTAGTACGTGTTCCCCCCGGGCCCCTTCGGAGGAGCGACCGCCGATTGGAACGCCCGGGGTTGGCGTGCTCCGCTCGGGCTGACCTCGTGGAGATCGTCGTAGGCCTGGAGCCCGCTGACCCTCGCCGTCACGTCCGAGGCGTAGCTCGAGCCGCCTGGGATCCCGTCGAGGAACTCAGTTCCGACCATCGCGTTCGTGAACGGCCAAAGGCACGAGTACGGGTCGCAGGAGTTGGAGGGCAATCCTTGGTAGAGCTGAGCGGAGGACGTGTAGAGATTCGACTGGAGAGCTTGATAGCTCGCCACGGCGTCCGCGTCGTCGGTCGACGAGGCGCTGCTCAGGGCCGTGGCATGGGCCTGGGTCGGCTCCGCGGCCGCCGCGCCCATGGCGCCAAAGGCCAGGGTCCCCATCGCGACGGCCACACCGATGACGACGACGGTGCCGGTGGATCGCAGGCGAACCTTTGCCTCGTTGAACGAGGCGTTGAAGAGTCGTGTCGGGCGCAATGGTGGTTCCCTCCCGGGGTGCAGTCTGTGGGGGACCGGCGCGGAAGTCAACGCCGCGCCCTGTGCTCGATCCCGCCGGGCACGGCGTGAGGCGAGATGTCGCCTGCGCCTCCTGATCCGTCGGACCTGTCGACGACTTATAGGATTCCGATCAGTATGCAATGCTCCCGGTAGAGTCGGCACCGTGGCGCAGAGCCCCACGCACCGAAGCGTCGGGACCAAGGAAGAGAAACGGGCATGAAGAAGAGCGAGCCTCAGGGGAGTGCGTCCCCTTCGCAGCTGATCGACGCCAGGATCGAGGAGCTCGGCGACTGGCGGGGCGAGATGCTCGGCCGGCTCCGCACCTTGGTCAAGGAGGCCGATCCCGACGTCGTCGAGGAGTGGAAGTGGAGGGGGGTTCCCACCTGGTACCACGACGGGATCATCTGCACGGGCGAGACCTACAAGAACGTCGTGAAGATGACCTTCGCCAAGGGGGCGGCCCTGAAGGATCCTTCGGGCCTCTTCAACTCCAGTCTCGAGGGGAACACGAGGCGCGCCATCGACTTCCACGAGGGCGAGAAGATCAACGAGAAGGCGTTGAAGACCCTCGTCCGCGCCGCCGTGGCCCTGAACACCTCTGCCGCCAAGCGCTGATCCCACCACAGGTTCATCGCCGATTGGCGTGGATGTTCTGCGTGCGCTCTCAGTTGATCTTGCGCTGGGCCTTTGAGGGGACGGTCATGCTGGCTCTCGTCGCCGCACAACCAGGTGGCAGGAACCAGAAAGGAATGGGTACGGCAACCGATCACGGGTCGCCGAGATACATGGTCATCTTCTACCTCACCATCCCGCTCATGCTCGTTGCAATCGGCTTTGCCGTCGTCCCCCTCCTCTGGGCGATGAAGCGCCAGGTCGAAGCGGAGGCGCGGGTCTCCGTCGTCGGGGGCGCCGCGGGCTCCTCCGTCTCGCTTGGGGCGGTCATGCCACGCGTCACCGACGGGGAGGACCCGTTCACCGACGTCAGCGCCCTGGCCGCGTAGGGCGCGGCCGTCCACTCCCCCAGACAGGACGGGATGCCGCACTTCGCGCACCTCCGAGCCGCCGCGGTCTGAGGCGCTGGGCGATACTGGTCGGATGGAGGACGACGACGGGACGAAACCGTGACCGATCGCCAATCGGAGGCGGCGGACCGGTTGGCCATTCATGACCTGGCGTACCGCTACGCGGCGGGCGTGGACCGGCGCGACCGGAGCCTGTTCCTCAGTGCGTTCCACCCTGACGCCACGCTCACGGTTGTCCGGACCGACCCCGGCGGCATCGAGCGGGTCTTCGTTCGCACGGGCCACGACGAGTTGGGCACGATCCCCGAACTCATCACCCGCTACGCCAAGACGTTCCATTTTATCGGGAACCATCACTGTGTCCTGCAAGGGGACGAGGCCAGCGGGGAGGTGTACTGCACGGCCCACCACCTCGATTCGGATCTGGGCGGCGCAACGGACCACATCATGTTGATCAGGTACCAGGACACCTACCGACGGGGTTCGGACGGGCAGTGGCTGATTGCCTCTCGACGTCTGGTGGTCGACTGGACGGAGAGACACGCGGCACAGCCGACGACCGCCAACGAGGGTTCGCCGCGATGAGCGCCTCGATCGACCGGGCGCCGCAACTCTCGACCGGGATGAGGACGTTCAGCGCTGCGCCGACGGAGGACTGGTCGTCGTTGGTGGAAGTCGCCCGAGCAGCTGACGCCGCTGGCGTGGACCGTCTGGTCATGTCCGACCACGTCGTCTTCGGGGAGAACTTGGAGGCGTACCAGGATCCGGCCAGAGGTGGTGCGCGCGGTGGCAAGCAGCCCACCGGCCCGGACGGGGCATGGCTCGATCCCGTCACGACGATCGCCCATCTGACCGCGGTAACCACACGTGCGATTCGCCACGAACATCCTGCTGGCCGCCCTGCGGCGTCCGGTCGTGCTCGCCAAGATGGCTGCGACCATCGACGTGTTGTCCGGCGGCCGTCTCGACCTCGGTGTCGGCGTGGGCTGGCAACGCGAGGAGTACGAGGCGGCGGGTCTGTCCTACGAGGGCCGTGGTCGTCTGCTCGACCACACCATCGAGGTCTGCCAGGCCCTCTGGCGGAATGAGCGCGTCGACTTTGCCAGCGACGAACTGACGTTCACGGGCATTCACCAGATGCCCAAACCCACACAACCGGGCGGGGTGCCGATCTGGACCAGTGGCACGGTGAACGCGCGTTCGATGGGCCGGCTCGCTGCCCTACGGATCGGGCTGGATCCCGTGGGGTGACGATGCTGCGGACATCGAGGGCGGCATCGAGCGCATGCGCCCGTGCCGTGTCCGACCGGGGGCGTGACCCGTCCGAGCTCGGCGTGGTCGGGAATTTCCACGCGGTGAAGGACGCCGACGGGAACCTCGACCTCGTCCGGACCATGGAGCCGGTGCCCCGGCTGCACGCGGCGGGAGTGACCGATTTCCGTATCGTCATGCAACCACCGCCGGGACTCGATGCGGCCAGCGAGTACATGGGAACGATCGTCGCCGCGTTCCGCTCAGCCTCCGCCTGATCCGAGGTGCACGCTCGGACCTTTCCGGTCAGCCGCCGCGTCGCAGGACCACCGCAGCGTCGGGCTCGAGCACCCGGAAGCTGAGGCTCTCCTCGACGTAGAGGCGGACCACCTCGGCGTCGTGGTCGAGGTAGCCGATGGAGAGGTCCTGGCCGCAGTCGAGGACGAAGTCCCCGCCCCGAAGGCTGAGCACGACCCCGCCCTCGACGCCGGGGGCCCACACGAGCGGGCCGCCGAGGATCTGGCGCAGGTGGTCGAGCAGCAGGTAACCGCCGTGCTCGGCCGTCTCGACGATGCCGGTGTAGATCGTCGGGGTCGATCGCCAGGCCGTAGGGACCGCCCACCCCCGAGCGCCGCAGCACGTCGGTGGCCCGGGCCACCGACCTTGGGGTATTGCTCCATGTCCTCCTCGATGGGGATGGGCGGGTGCGACGCTCTGCTCGGAGATGCCCAGGATCCCGGCCGCGGCGTAGCCGTGGAACACGGCGACGTTCTCGGCCACGGCGATCTGCCGCACCGCCTCGTCGAGCTCGGCGCAGCTCGATGTCCCCCGCCCCCGGTCGGCGTCGTCGAGCTCTTCGCGGGACACGGCGAAGCCGGCACGGAGCTCCACGAGGGGCAGCACGCCGCCGTCGGGCCGCCGCCACGCCTTCGGCGGGGCCGGTCACCTCGTCGACCCGGCCCAAGTCGGTGGCCGAGTATCCCCAGCCGTGCGGCCCGGCCAGGTCGACCAATTTGCGGGCGGCCAGATGGGTGACGAGGCGGCTCTTCGCCTCCGACTCGATCTGGGCCCACGCGGCCTCGGGGACCGGGGCGAGCTCGCGGTAGAGGTGGTCCATCACTCGCCTCCTTTCAGGCTGCCGATGCCGAGCGAGCCGACCGGGCCGATCCCGGCGGTGCCGCCGTCCGCCTCGGCCTCGACCTCGACCTCCGTCACGGGCTCGGTCGTGAAGAGGTAGGTCCGCAGATGGCGATCGAGCACCGTGTCCCGCCGGCGCAGCCATTCGAGGGTCATGGACGCGTGCTCCTTCTCCTCGTCGCGGTTGTGGGCGAGGACGTCGGCCAGGCTCGAGTCTTTGGTGGCCTGCACCCTCTGGTCGTACCAGTCGACCGCCTCGAGCTCCTCGATGAGCGACGTGAACGCCCGGTGATAGTCGATCGTCTCTTCGCCGAGAAGCTCTGCGGGCTCGTGCAGCCCTTCGCTCGCCATGGTGCGACTCTCCTCTCCATTTCGAGGGCCTGATCATGGCCTGACGGGTCGGGGCTGTTCAAAGAGGCTCGTCCCGGACGCTCCCGTGGCCACCGCGGGCCCGGACCGCGGCTTGTCGGCACGGGAGAAGAGGCGCAGTATGGACGGGCAAGAGTCACGGCGACCGACCGGTCCGCCCCACCGCGGACCACCCGCCCTTCGAGCCCCGAGGAGTAACCATGCCCGCAGTGAGCGTTGCCGACTGGACCAGCCTGCCGCCGCTGTCCGCGCCCCCCTCGCCATCACCTGAACGGCCCGTCGCGTCGGTGTCGACCGCCCCGGGCGGCTACGAGGGCGAGGGGTTCCCGGTTCGTCGCGCGTTCGCCGGTAGGACTTCGCCGAGCTCGACCCGTTCGTGCACATGGACCAGATGGGGGAGGTCGACTACGCCCCCGGCGAGCCCAAGGGGACGCCGTGGCACCCGCACCGGGGCTTCGAGACCGTCACCTACATGATCGACGGGACCTTCGCCCACCAGGACTCCAACGGCGGTGGCGGCCTCATCACCGACGGCGCCACGCAGTGGATGACGGCGGGCAGTGGCATCCTGCACATCGAGACGCCGCCCGAGGAGCTGGTCGTCTCCGGAGGGCTCTTCCACGGCATCCAGCTCTGGGTCAACCTGCCGGCGAAGATGAAGTGGATCCCTCCCGCCTACCAGCCGCTCGAAGCGGGCGACGTCGACGCTGCTCGCGTCCGCGGACGGCGGAGCCCTGGTCCGGCTCATCGCCGGCGAGGTCGGCGGCAAGGCCGGCCCCGGGTCGACCCACACGCCGATCTCGCTGATGCACGCCTCGGTCCAGCCCGGCGCCGCGCTCGAGTTGCCGTGGGACCCCGAGCTTCAACGCGCTGGCCTACGTCCTCGCCGGCTCCGGCGAATTCGGTTCGGAGCGCCGTCCGGCCCAGCTGGGACAGCTCGTCGCTCTTCGGCCCGGGCGACTGGCTGAGCCTGCGGGCGGCCGAACGACAGGACTCCCGCTCGCCGAACCTGGAAGTGCTGCTCCTCGGCGGCGAGCCGATCGGGGAGCACGTCGAGCACTACGGGCCGTTCGTGATGAACACGACGGCCGAGATCGGGCAGGCCGTCGAGGACTTCCAGGCCGGCCGCCTCGGTCGGATCCCGCCCAACGCGCTGATGCCCCACGTCCCCGACCCGGCTCCGGTCCGGACAGAGCGAACCGGGATCTGAGCCGAGGGCGCAGCCCCGTGAGAGCTCTCCTCCCCCGGCCCGCAGCCGACGTCGACCCGGTCCTTGCCTATGCCGTTCCCGCCGGGGTCGGCGTGGACCGGCCCTTCGTGCGGTGCAACATGATCTCCACGCTGGACGGTGCGATCACCGTGGACGGGCGCTCCGGCCTGCTCGGGGGACCCGCCGATCGCCGGGTCTTCCAGGCCCTGAGATCTCAGACCGACGTGATCCTGGTCGGCGCCGGCACGGTCCGTGCCGAGGCCTACGGCCCGGTCCGTCTCGACGACGAGGACCGGAAACGGCGTGAGGCGGAAGGGCGATCGCCCGTGCCGCCGATCGCCGTGGTCACCCGATCGGGCAACCTCGACTGGTCCTCACCGTTCTTCACGGAGGCCGAGGAACGCCCCATCGTCTTCACCGCGAGTGACAGCGACCCGGGGGCACGGCGGCGGGGCGAGGAGGTCGCCGACGTCGTGGTGGCCGGCGACACCAGCGTGGAACCGAGCCGAGTCCTGGACCATTTCCATGACGCCGGTTACCGCTCGGTGCTGCTCGAGGGCGGACCCGGGCTGAATGCCGAGGTCGTGCACGCCGGCCTCCTGGACGAGCTCTGCCTGACGCTGTCGCCCTGCCTCGTGGCTGGTGACGGTCCGAGAGTGCTGGCCGGGCCGGAGCTGGCGAGCCCGCTCCACCTCGACCTCGTCCATCTCCTCGAGGACGAGGGATTTCTCTTCTGCCGGCTCGCCGTCCGATCGGACCGTCCGGCCTGAACCCGCGTGCGGCCTGCGCCCCCGGCGACGACCAGCCCCGATGTCGTCAGGCGAACCGTCGGGCCACGGCGTCGGCACGAGCCCGGTAGCCGCCCCCGAAGAGCACGGCATGGACGAGGAGGGGGTACAGCTGGAACAGGCTGATGCGTTCCTGCCAGCCCGAGCCCAGCGGATGCGCCTCCGTGTAGGCGTCGAGCACCCGGTGGGGCACCGGGCCGAAGAGGGCGAGCATGGCGAGGTCCTCCTCGGGGTGACCCCCGTGGACCGAAGGGTCGATGAGCCACGATCTGCGATCGACCCCGAACAGCACGTTGCCCCACCAGAGGTCGCCGTGCACGAGGGCGGGCCCCCCGGGCGGGAGCAGCTCGTCGAGCCGTGCGACGACCCGGCGCACGACACCCTCGAGCCCGCACCGGGTCGACAGCTGGTCGAGGCGGGCACCGTAGAACCCGGCGCCGTCGGGCCACCGTGCGGGATCCACGCGGCAGGCACCGATCCATGAGGAGCCCCCACCCCAGTGCGAGAAGGGCGCGCCGTGCAGTCGTGCGAGCGCACGGCCCAGGGACTCCTCGTGGGCCGGGGTGCGTGCCGTCTGGTCGATCGCCTCCGTCACCAAGAGATCGTCCTCGACGAGCACGACGTCGGGCACGGGCGGAGCACCAGGGACACCGTGCAGTTGTCGCAATCCGTCGGCCTCGTCGAGAGACCCCGGACCGACCTTGACCACCAGCCGGCGCCCTGCCGCCTCCACCAGCCACACGTTGGTGCCGAGCGGTCGGGCGGGTCCGGTCGGGCCGACGGCGTGCGCAAGGCGGGTCAGCCAGGTCGTCGACGCTGCCACCGAGCCATGATGGCCCGATGAGGGGATCCCGAGCGGCCGGCCTCGTGCTCACGCCGGGCGCCGGCGCCGGCCGGGACCATTCCGGGCTGGTGGCCCTCGACCGGGCGGTGACGCCGCTCGGCATCGCCGTGGAGCGGGTCGAGTTCCCCGGGCGAGCCGCGGGAAGGCGCCGCCCCGACTCTCCGGCCGTGTGCATCGAGACCATCCGCAGCGCGACGTCGGCGCTCGCCCGGCGGCTCTCGGTCCCGACCGGTCTGATTGCCGTCGGCGGCCGTTCCTTCGGGGGGCGGATGTGCTCGATGGCCGCCGCCGAGGGCCTGGACGTGGCTGCGCTCGTCCTCGTCAGCTATCCCTTGCACCCACCCGGGCGTCCCGAGCGCCTCCGGACCGCTCACTTCCCCTATCTTCGGCCGCCCTGCCTCTTCGTCTCCGGTCGGCGCGACGCCTTCGCCGCGCCCGAGGAGCTCGAACGGGAGACGAGAGCCATTCCGGGGGCGGTCACGCGGGTGTTCGTCGAGGGGGACCACTCGTTGCGCAAGAGCGAACGAGACGTGGCGGGCGTCGTGGCCGCCTGGTTGGCCGATCTCACCTGAGTGCGCGGAGGGGAACCGAGGGCAGACTGAGAGGGTCATCGGAGACAGGCACCCAGAGCAGAGTCGGAAGGAGCGCCCCGTGAGCCACGCAGACCCTGATCCCGACGAGGGCGACGACCCCCGCCCACCCGAGCGTGACCACGTCGACGAAGAGGAGGACGAGTCCTTTCCGGCCTCCGATCCCCACTCGGACTGGTCCGGCTGACGACGGTCCACGGCGGGTGGCCGGTTCTGGAGCCAGCCGAGCCCGGCGCGGCCCGGCTCAACCCTGAGTGGCGATTCTCTCGAGCAGCGCGGCGGTCTCCTCCGGTGCGGCCAGCATCATGTCGTGGCCGCGCGCAGCTCGTGGGTCTCCCAGCCGGCGGCGACCGTGTCGTCGTAGAACCGCTGAAGGCTGGCCAGTGGTGGGTTCGTGTGACGGACGTACACCTTGCGAAGCCCTTCGAGTGGTCCGGGGTCGAAGTCGGTCGGGTCCGCCTGGCACCGAAACGGGAAGTCGGTCAGACGCGGGCCCACCCAGGCGCGCTGCACCTCGTCCTGGACGCCCCACTGCTCCAGGAACGCAGCCGTCGCCGGTAGGTACCAGCCCTCACCGTCTTCGAGCACCTGACGCCGGTAGCGCTCGGCGACCGCGGGTGGCTCGACGTCGAGCAGGCTCTCGCCGGGGGCGGTGAGGAACGCACCGAGATACACGACCGACGCCAGACGCGGCCCGGCGCGCTCGGCGAGCGGTCCCGCCAGGACGCCGGCGTAGCTGTGGAGCACGAGATGGACGTCGCGAAGGTCCTCGAACCACAGGAGTTCGTCGAGGTCCCGGACGTGGGTGGCGATCCCGACGTCGGGAGCCAGGCCGGAACGCCGGTCACCCTGTCCCGTCAAGGTGGGCCGCAGCACGTTGTGCCCGTGTTGGGCCAGCCTGCGGTGCACGTCACGCCAACACCAGCCTCCGTGCATGGCTCCGTGGACGAGCACGAACGTGGCCACCGTGACTCCTCTCGTGTGTGCCGGACGCCGGTCAAACCGTCCCGGCGGCGCCGGCCCAAAAGACCTGGTCACCGCACCGTTTCCGCCTGGAGAGCCAGGCGCCGTGCGGATGCCGCGGTATCGGTCGATTCCCCGAAGAACCGCTCAATGTCGGGTCCGATTCTGCCGTGTTATGGGAGTGGCCGTCGCAGTCGTGGAGAATGAGGCAGCGGAGACACTGCGTGCGCCCCGGGCACCGGGCCCCGCCGACGGCGGACCGCCGGCTCGGGGCGACGGCGGGCTGTACCGCCGAATGCGGTGGATCTTCGCCATCGCCGCCTTGTTGGTGGTCGCCTTGGTGGTCTCGCTCGTCGTCCGGCCCATCGGCGCGTACTTCACGCCCGTCGACGGGTGGGGGGTCGATGCCCTCGAGCTCACGATGGGTGCTCTGTGCATCGCCCGCTACTTCGAGGGGTCGTGGCGGTCGAGCAGCCCGGTGGCACGGCTGTTCCCGCTCGTCATCGGGCGTGGCCTGCCTCGCCTGGGGACTCGGCGACGTCGCCATCACCATCGAGTCGTTGGGCGGCGCCACTCCCTCGGTGCCCTCGGCCGCCGACGCGTTCTACGTGTGCTTCTTCCCTCTGTGCTTCGTGAGCTTCGCCTTGCTCATCCGCCGTGGCAACAAGAGCTCCCTGGTCGCAACCTCGCTGGACGGACTGATCGCCTGTCTCGGCGTGGCCGCCGTGTCCGCCGCCTTCGTCGTTGCGGCGGTGATCAGGGTCACCGGCGGCGGCACGCTGGCCGCGGTGACGGGCCTGGCCTATCCGCTGGGCGACATCCTGCTGCTCGCCCTCGCCGTCGGCGGCTTCGCCGTGCTCCCCCGTGGGTTCCGACCCTTCTTCGCCATCGCCGGTGTCGCCCTTGCCGCGAACGCGATCGGGGACGGGTTCAACCTGCTCCAGCCCATGAGCCGGTTCGGCTACGTCGCCAACGGTGCGGCGTGGCCGATCTCGCTGACGCTGCTGGCCATCGCGGTCTGGATCCTGCCGGCCCACATCGAGCACCCCGGCACCGACCGGATCGCTGGGTTCGAAATTGCCGGCCTTCGGCGCCGCCATCGGCGTGGTGATCCTGCTCATCGCCAGCTTCGGGCACATGGGGAAGCCCGCCATCGGACTGGCGACGCTCACCCTCATGGTGGCCGGCGTGCGGCTGGCCTTGAGCGTCCGCGAGGCGCATGCGGTGAAGACGGCCCGCTTCCGGTCGCTCATCGACAAGACCTGGGACCTCATCGCCGTGATCGAGGCGGACCTCGGCATCGCCTACATCACCCCCTCCTCCGAGCGCGTGCTCGGCTACCCGCCGGGCGAGCTCCAGGGCAGGCCGTTCACCGAGATCGTGCACCCCGACGACGCACCCACGGTGCTCTCCCATCTCGTCGGGCTCGGCGGCGATTCCGAGGGGTCCGTCCTCGAGCTGCGCATGCGCCACGCCAACGGCGAGTACCGGACGATCGACTGGAACGCCGCCGACCTCCTCGACGACCCCTCCGTGAACGGGTACGTGCTGAACGGCGGCGACGTCACCGAAGCGCGTCAGGCCGCCGAGGATCTGGTGGCGGCGCGCGACGCCGCCTTGGTGGCCTCGCGGACCAAGTCGCAGTTCGTCTCGACGATGAGCCACGAGATCCGCACCCCGATGAACGGAGTGATCGGGCTCACCGAGCTCCTGCTCCAGACGAGCCTCAGCGACGAGCAGACCGAGCTTGCCTCCGGCGTCAAGGTGTCGGCGGAGAGCCTGCTGGTGATCATCAACGACATCCTGGATTTCTCCAAGATCGAAGCGGGGAAGATGGACATCGAGGAGTCCGAGCTCGACGTGCCCGGCGTGGTCGATGACGTGGGGCGCATCCTGGCCGGCACGGCCCACGGCAAGGGAATCGAGCTCCTGGTCGACGTGCATCCCGACGTGCCCTCGGCGCTGCTCGGGGACGGGACCCGGATCCGCCAGGTCCTCCTCAACTTCGGAGCGAACGCCGTGAAGTTCACCTCCGAGGGGGAGGTGGTCATCCGGGTCAAGGTCCTCCATCAGAACTCGGAGCGTGTGGCCCTCCATTTCGACGTCGTCGACACCGGCGTGGGCATCGCCCCGGAGGACCAGGAGAGGTTGTTCAGCGCGTTCGCGCAGGCGGATTCCTCGACCACGCGACGCTATGGCGGCACCGGTCTCGGCCTGACCATCAGCCGCCAGCTGGTGGAGCTCATGGGAGGCCGGCTCGGGCTCACCAGTGTCCCGGGCGAAGGGTCGTCGTTCTGGTTCGAATTGTCGCTTCGTCGTGCGGACGATGCGCCGGCACTCGACAAGGGCGGGGATCCCCGGACGCTCTCGGGCCAACGTGCCCTGGTCGTGGACGACAACGCGACCAACCGGCGCATCCTCCGCCAGCAGCTGCTCTCGTGGGGCGTGGAGGCGGTCGAGGCGGCCGACGGGTTCGAGGCGCTGGAGCTCGCGCTGACGGCGGCTCAGGACGGACGGGCGTTCGACCTCGGCGTCGTGGACCTGAACATGCCGGGCATGGACGGCATCGAGCTGGCGCGTGCCTTGAAGACCGATCCGACGACGGCCGAGACGATGCTCTTCTTGCTGAGCTCCTCCGGCCACCGCCTCGAGCCGGCGGAGTCCCACCTGACCGGATTCGCCGCCAGCCTGACCAAGCCGGTGAGGTCGTCGGAGCTGTTCGACTGCCTGATCACGAGCCTCAACTCGGGGACCGCATCCGAGACAGCCGCGGGAGCTGCCGCCCCGACGACCGATCAGCCCGAGCCCGCGGGGGTCGCCGCGAAGATCCTGCTCGTCGAGGACAACAAGGTGAACCAGCTCGTGGGCTCCAAGGTCCTCGAGAACCTGGGCTACGGCTTCACCATTGCCAACAACGGCGTCGAAGCCGTGAGTGCCTTCCAGTCGGGCCGCTACGACGCCGTTCTCATGGACTGCCAGATGCCCGAGATGGACGGCTACGAGGCCACGGCGGCCATCCGCCAGTTGGAGGGCGCGGCCGGCCGCATCCCGATCATCGCCATGACCGCCGCCGCGATGGAGGGGGATCGTGAGCGATGCATGGCGGCGGGCATGGACGACTTCATCACCAAACCCGTGCGGCTCGAGGCTGTGTCCGCGGTCCTCGAGCGCTGGGTGGCCAACTCCGAGATCGAGCCAGAGCGAGGTGGAGCACGTGTCCTCTCACACTGACGTCCGCGATCCTCTCGACCACTCCCAGATCGAGTTCCTCTTGAGCCTCGACGACGGGCAGGGGGAGGCGCTGGCCGAGATCGTCGACGAGTACGTCACCGTGAGCCATCAGTTGCGGGCGGAGATCCTCCGCCTGCTCGACGAGGGTGACCGCGACGCCCTCGAGCGCGCCGCGCACACGCTCAAGGGTGCCAGCGCGAACGTGGGCGCCGCCGGTCTGGCCGACGTCTGCGCCGGCTTGGAGACTGCGCGCCCGAGAGGCGCAGCTCGATGACGCCGCCGAGCTCAAGGACCAGTTCGAAGCCGAGTTCGACCGAGTGCTGGCCGCCCTGCAGGTCGTGACCGCGAGGGGCTGACGTGCAGGTCCTCGTCGCCGACGACGATCCCACCAGCCGCCTCCTTCTTCGGGCCATCGTCACGAAGCTGGGGCACGAATGCCTCGTGGCCGAGGAGGGGTCGAGCGCGTGGGACCTCCTGTCGACCGGAGGGATCGACGTGCTGTTGACCGACTGGATGATGCCCGGGCTCGACGGTCCCGAGTTGTGCCGGCGCGTCCGGGACGAACCGGGTGACAGCTACGTCTACATCGTGCTCACCACCGGCCTCGACCATCCCGAGCACGTGCTCGAGGGGATGAGTGCCGGCGCCGACGACTACCTGATCAAGCCGGTCGACTCGTTCGCGGTGCAGACCCGTCTGGTGGCGGCAGAGCGGGTCACCGGGTTGCACACCAAGCTGGCGCAGACCCAGGCCGAGCTCGAGAGGGTCAACCTCGAGCTGCGGGAGCAGTCGCTCACGGACGAGTTGACCGGTCTGGGCAACCGCCGCCGCATGGAAGAGGACGTCGCCCGGACCCATGCCCGCGCGCTGCGGATGGATCGCACCTACGGCATCGCCCTGTTCGACATCGACCACTTCAAGCCGTACAACGACCACTACGGGCACGTCGGCGGCGACGAGGCGCTGCGTCGTGTTGCCGCGGGCATCGACCTCGTGGTCCGGGCGGGGGAGTGCGCCTACCGCTACGGCGGGGAGGAGTTCCTCCTGCTCATACCGGACTGCCAGTCCAGTGACTCCATCTTCGTGAGCGCCGACCGGGTCCGCCGCGCCATCCTCGACGCCGCCATCCCGCACGGAGCCCGGCCCGTCGGGACCTCCGGTCGTCACCCTGAGCGGCGGCGTGTCGTGCTGGACACCCGGTTCCCCGCTCTCGGCCCTCGAGGTCATCGAACAAGCCGACCAGGCGCTCTTCGAGGCCAAGGCCGCCGGGCGGAACCTGATCCACGTGCGCGGCATCGCTCCCGGGTCGCGTCGAACCGGCGGGGGCCGCCGTCGGCTGACGTGTCGGGACGGGCGGCCGGGACCCTACGCGGTGCCGCCCCTCGTCAGAGCGGCGTGGAGCGCCCGGAACCCTGCCGAGGTCTGCTGCACGAAGTCTTCGTCGCGCGCGGCGTCGCCTTGCTCGAGCCAGACGAGCGTGGCCTCGACGAGCCACCCGAAGAGCACCTCGGAGCGCCAGGCGTCGAGCAGCTCGTCCCCCGTGTCCAGCGCGCTCAGCTGGCGCACCACCGCGGCCGACACCGACCTCAGCTCGGCGGCGTACGCGGCGAACTGCGGCTCGCGTGCCGCATGGCGCCACAGGAGCGTGAAGGCGGACGGGTCGTCCCGTGCCACCGTGAGCAGCGTGCGGGGTCCGAGGCCGCTGCGGCTCGGCAGGGCCAGCTCGCTCCGGAGCTCTCGACCGAGGTGGTCGAAGACCTGTTCGAGGATCTCGCGGTAGAGCTCTTCCTTGGAGCCGAAGTGCCGGTAGACGATGAGCTTGGTGACGCCGCAGGCGGCCGCGACGTCCTCCATGGAGGTGTCGACGAATCCCGTCGAGGCAAAGGCCCGTGCCGCACCGTGGAGGATGGCGGCGCGGCGTTCGGCTCGGGGCAGCAGCTTGCTCTCGATCTGTATACGGGTAAGTATATACCCAGGAGTTAACAGCTCGATGGGGAGGGACCGGCCATGGGCACGGCGCAGGTGCAGTTCACCGAGGAGGAGCTCCTCGCCGACCTCCCGGTCGCCGAGCCGCTCATCGCGGGAGGCGTCCGTTGTCATGGTGGATTCGACGAGGACGGGCGCTACGTCTCACCCCGGACGAGGTTCCGCCGCCCGGCCATCGAGGCGTGGGCCGAGCAGAACTGCCGGACCTTCTCCACCGAGTTGGTCGACGTGCCGCTCGAGCGGTGGGAGCGGTCCTTCCCGAGCGTCGAACAGGCGCGATTCCTCATCCGGTCCGGCGTTCCGGAGCCGCTCATGGCCACCCTCACCCGCATCGGCACCGTCGAGGGCTACGGGGCCAACATCCGCCTCTTGAAGCCGCAGGACCTCCAGAGACACTTCGTCGAGGACATCAGCGGGACGGCGATCGACCACCTCGGAAGCGGGCTGTTCGAGGCGCACGGCCGCGACGAGGCCGGCTGGGAAGAGGAAGCGGGGCACAAGGAGATGTGGTTCGCCGCCCGCGACATCGCATTCGACCGTTCGTGCGACGAGCTCGACATCGAGGCCATGCTCGCCCGGATGGGCTTCGGCCCCGGTCGCCCCGGTGCCGAGGCGCCCCGTCTCCTTCCGGCCGACGTCCCCCAGCAGCTCGAGATGATGGTGTCGTTGATGATCCGGGTCCTCTTCATCGAGATCTCGGCCTTCCACACGTTCGCCTGGGCCGAGGCCTGGATGTCCGACACCGAGCTGGTGGCGGGCGACGGGGAGGCCGCCCGGCTCGTGCTCCCACATCCGGGCCGACGAGACACCGCACGTCGACTACCTGCGGACCACGCTCTCGGAGATGCGCGACCGGACCTGGATCGGGGAGGACGGGCATCGCCATGCCGGTGCGGAGATGATCGGGCGGCTCTGGGATCCGCTGCTCGCCCACAGTCTCGGCCCGGGTCGGGACGAGGGCAGGCGGGCGGCCTTGAGCGAGGTCGAGTTCTGGTGCGAGCGCCGGCGCGACGGGGCGGACATCCTGGCCGAGTTCCACTCGATCGGTGCGGCATGAAGTTCGGGATCTTCTACGAGCACCAGTTGCCACGACCGTGGGCCGAGGACGGCGAGTACCGCTTGATGCAGGACGCCCTGGAGCAGGTCGAGTTGGCCGACCGCCTGGGTTTCGACGTCGTCTGGGAGGTCGAGCACCACTTCCTCGAGGAGTACAGCCACTCCTCGGCCCCCGAGGTGTTCCTCGGAGCCTGCAGCCAACGGACCAGGGACATCCGCCTGGGCCACGGCATCATCCAGACCGCGCCCGGCTACAACCATCCCGCCCGCACGGCGGAGCGTGTGGCCACGCTCGACCTCATCTCTGGCGGCCGGGTCGAGTTCGGCACGGGGGAATCCGGCTCGGAAGCAGAGCTGGGCGGGTTCCTGGTCGATCCGGCGACCAAGCGTGACGCCTGGCTCGAAGGGTTGGAGGTCTCGCTCCGGTGCATGACCGAAACCCCGTTCACCGGCGTCGACGGTCGATTCGTGCAGATGCCGCCCCGCAACGTCGTCCCCAAGCCGATGCAGCGGCCTCATCCTCCGCTGTGGGTGGCCTGCTCACGGCGCGACACCATCTTGCTGGCCGCCGAGAAGGGGATGGGGGCACTCACGTTCGCCTTCATCGACCCCGAAGAGGCGAACAAGTGGGTGTCGGACTACGAGCAGACCCTGGCCGAGCGTTGCGTGCCCGTGGGACTCGCCGTCAATCCGAACATTGCGTGCGTGACGCAGATGATGTGCCACCCCGACGAGAAGGTGGCTCTCGACCGCGGGCTCGAGGGCGGGAACTTCTTCGGCTACTCCCTGGGGCACTATTACGTCTTCGGGGAGCATCGCCCCGGGACGACCGATGTCTGGACCGAGTACCTCCAGCGGCGCGGCGATCAGGGCTACTCGCCGGAGATCGAGACGGCACTGCGCCAGGAGCGGCTGGGGGCCAAGCTGGCGGCCGGTGACCGCACGGGCCTCCGCGGGGCGACGGGAACTCCGGCGCAGGTGCGCGAGTACCTCGAGCGGTTCGAGCAGGCGGGCGTCGACCAGGTGATCTTCGTCCTGCAGGCCGGCAAGAACCGCCACGAGCACATCTGCGAGTCACTCGAGCTCTTCGGCCGAGAGGTGCTCCCGGCCTTCAAGGAGCGCGACGAGGCACAGGTCCGGACGAAGGCCGACCGCCTCGCCCCGGTGCTCGACGCCGCCATGGAACGGCGGGCCCGCCAGCCGGCCCCACCTCCGCTCCCTCCGGACGTACTCGTTCCCGGCCATGCCCCGGCGCTGGGCGGACGGAGACGGGGAGCGAGGAGATGCGGCTGTGGCTGGACAACTTCGCCGAGGCACGGGCCAAGGGCCTTCGGGAAGAGGGGCTCGGGATCCTGGGCGGCTGATCATGCGAGTTCTTGACCTCGACCCGCCGCCATGACGCCCGCGGGCCCGAAGAACTGGCGGGTGCTCGTCACCGGCGCGACCGGTCGCGTCGGCTTTCCCGTGGCCCGGCGGCTGGCGGCCGAGGTCACGAGGTCTTCGGATTGGCGCGTTGCCGGGGTGAGGGCGACCGTCTCCGCTTGGTCGGTGCGGGCATCACCCCCGTCGTCGGTGACATCGCCGCGATGGACCTCGGAGATCTTCCCGAGGCGCCCACCCACGTGTTCCACGCCGCGCCCGCTGCGGGGCGCCAGGCAGACGCGGACCGGAGGCGATCCTTCGAGACGAACGCCCAGGCGTCGGGGCGCCTCGTGGCCGCCTGCCCGGGCGCTGCCTTCGTGTACTGCTCGAGTGGTTCGCCTACGCCTATCAGGGGCGGCGCCCGCTCCGCGAGGACGACCCGCCGGGGGTGCACCTCGGCATGTACAGCCTCTCGAAGATCGCGGGGAGGAGCTGGTGTGCGGTTCGCCGCCCGACAGGGCGCGAGCCCACTGACCATCATCAGGATCTTCTCGACCTACGGGCCGGAAGGGGGGCGCCCGTCGCCCGCCTGCGCCGGATCCTCGACGGCGAGGACATCGTCCTGCACCCCGATGCTCCGAACAACTACAACCCCGTCTTCGAGGACGACTACGTGCGGCTCGCCATCCGGGCGCTCGAGGTGGCGACAGTGGAACCCGTCGTCGTCAACTTCGCCGGGAGCGAGACGGTGAGCGCCGTGGCCGTTCTGGCCCGATGTGACCCGGATGCACGCCGTCCTCGGCCGCACGGAGGTCCCCTGGGGAGAAGGGATGCGCCGTCTCGCCGAGACGGTCGGCTGATCCCAGGGCGCCGCCGGCGGCGGGGCACGCGCCGGGCGCTTCGACATATACCCTATAGGGGTATATTGGGTGCGACGATCGGAGGACCATGCGACCCGGCTACATCGAGAACAAGGAGGGCCTCCAGAAGCGTCTGCGCAGGGTCGAGGGCCAGGTCAGGGGCCTGCAGCGCATGGTGGACGAGGACCGGTACTGCATCGAGATCCTGGAGCAGGTCGCCGCGGCCACCAAGGCGCTCCAGGCGGTGGCGCTCGAGCTGCTCGACGATCACCTGGCCCACTGCGTGTCCGACGCGGCGCGCACGGGGGGCGACGAGGCGACCGAGAAGCTCAACGAGGTCTCCGCCGCCATCGGGCGCATGGTGCGCTCCTGATCCCCATGTTGGCGACCGCCACCGTCGTGGTGGACATCGGGCGATCGCTCCGCGAGGGCTTCTTCATGTTCTGGGTGACCCTGTGGCCCCTCGTGCTCGGGTTCGGGCTCTCCGGGGCGGTCCAGTCCTTCGTGAGCCGTGACGCCATGCAACGACGACTCGGCAACCACCGAGCGCCCGCCGTCGTGCGCGCGTCGGGCTACGGCATGGTCTCGTCCTCGTGCTCGTACGCGGCCTCGGCCATGGCCAGGTCGCTCTTCATGAAGGGCGCGGACTACATCGCCGCCATGGTCTTCATGTTCGCATCGACCAACCTGGTCATCGAGCTCGGCATCGTGCTCGTCGTGCTCATGGGCTGGCAGTTCGCCGTGAGCGAGTTCATCGGTGGCATCATCATGATCGTCCTCCTCGCCACCGTGGGTGCGCTGTGGTTGCGCGGCCGCCTCGTGGTGCAGGCGAGAGAGCGACTTCGAGGCCGGGGACCACGGACCCGATCACCTGCACGGAGCACCAGCGACCACAGAGGCCGAGAGCCGGCCCCTGTCCGCCCGGCTGCGCTCGAGCGCCGGTTGGGCCGAGAGCGCCACCTACACCATGTCCGACCTGACGATGGTGCGGCGTGAGCTGATCATCGGTTACACGGTGGCCGGCTTCTTGGCCGTGCTGGTGCCGACCTCGGTCTGGCAGGCGGTCTTCATCACGGGGCACGGCTTCTGGACCAGCCTCGAGAACGCCGTCGTCGGTCCGTTCATCGCCATCGTGAGCTTCGTCTGCTCCATCGGCAACGTGCCCCTGGCGGCGTCCCTCTGGAAGGGAGGAATCGCCTTCGGGGGCGTCATCGCGTTCATCTTCGCCGACCTGATCACCTTCCCCCTCCTCCTGATCTACCGCCGCTATTACGGCACGCGGCCTCATGCTGCGGATGCTGGTGACGTTCTGGGCACTCATGTCGACCGCCGGCCTGGCGACCGAAGCGATCTTCCGAGCGGCGGGCCTGGTGCCGACCATGCGGCCTGTCTCCATTGCCCCGGCGCACTTCTCGTGGAACTACACCACCTATCTGAACATCTTCTTCCTCGTGGTGTTCGGCGTCTTGTACTGGATCTATCGCAACCGCGAACGGTTCGGAGGAGGGGAGCGGTACGCGCAGGACCCCGTGTGCGGAATGCACGTGGAGGTCGCGCATGCGCCCGCCTCGCTCGAGCGGGCCGGTGAGCGGTGGTATTTCTGCTCCGACCGGTGCGCCGAGCGTTACGAACGTGATCGAGACGGCGGGCGCACGAGGGAATCTCGAGTGCGCAGCAGGCGATGACCCCGTCGGCCGGTCGGGGCGACGGGGGCAGGGTCGAGGGTCGATCAGTCGATCTGGCCCTCGCCCTTGACCTCCGCACCGATCTTCCCCATCTCCTGCTCGTGCTCCGCCACCTCCGGGTCGAGCCGGTTGCCTTCCGCAGCGGCTGCCTCCTCGGCCGTCGGCGGCCGGTCGGCCGTGTGGGAGGCTCGGGCCTCCCGCTCCTCCTCCGCCTTGGTCGCGTCCTCCAGGCTCCCGTCTGCGGAGCCGGAACCGGTCATGTCGGTCATGTCAGCCATGGTCTCTCCTCGTCTCGACGGAGCAATTTCCCCATCGACACCGGGTCGAATCATGACCACCCAGCCTGGTGCCGTCGAGCCGCCGAGCGGAACCGTCGTCCTCGCCGAAGAACGACTGCGGGCGACGTGGTCTCGGACACGGACGACCCTTCTGAGCAGGCCCGTTGCCGGGTCGCTACAGTCCCGTACCGATGCCGGACTACGACGCCATCGTCATCGGCGCAGGTCACAACGGTCTGACGGCCGCCGCAGTCATGGCGCGTGGCGGCATGAGCGTCCTCTGCCTGGAGAAGAACCACTTCATCGGCGGCATGGCCTCGACGACCGAGTTGATCCGCGGCTACCGCTTCGAGCTGGCCGGCTCCATCCAATTCCCGGTCCCGAACGAGATCTACGAGGATCTCGACCTGGCGTCGTGCCCCATCTACGAGCCGGAGGTCCAGTCGGCGAGCATCACCGACGACGACCGGCCGCCGATCTTCTTGTACTCGGATCCGGAGCGCCTGCTCGAGCACCTCGGTGAGACCCTGGGCATCGAGGCGGTGCTGGGCATGGCCGAGGTGGCCGCGTGGGCCGAGGCACCCGCCCGGGCCATCGGACGCTTCGACGTGCGCAAGCCCCCGAAGTCCCTCGATGAGATGTGGGCCGGCGCCACGAACGAGGCGGAGCGTGAGGCGATACGCACCGCCATGTTCGGCAGCGTGATGGACGTCGTCGATCGCTACCTCCCCGACAAGACGAAGCACGCGCCGGTGCGCAGCATGCTGAGCTTCCTCTCCGTCAACTCCACCTTCCGGGGCCCCTCCTCTCCGGGCAGTGCGCTGTGTCTCGCCTTCGCCCTGGCCTCGCCGGGAGATGCGACGATGTCGAAGGTGCGTGGTGGCCTCGGCACCATCGCCGACCACCTGTGCCGCCTGTTCGAGCAGCACGGTGGCGAGCTGCGCCGACACGTCAAGGTGGCGGGCATCGTCGTCGAGGGCGGCACCGTCAGAGGCGTCGACCTCGGCGACGGCGAGGTCGCGACCGCGCCGGTCGTGGTCTCCAACCTCGATCCGACCGCGACCTTCACCCAGTTGATCGACGCCGATGCCCTCCCCGAGTCCTTCGTCCGGCGGGTCACGGCCATCGACCACAGGGCGGCCTACTTCCAAGCCCACTTTGCCCTGCGGGGGCTGCCCGAGTACCGCGCGCCCTACGAGGCCCTCAACGGCAGCGACCTCGGCCGCAACGTGACCTTCTTCGGCACCGCGGAGCAGATGCAGCAGGACTTCGAGGGGTGTGTCCGCGGCCAGGTGCCGCCGTCCCCGAGCTTCAACCTGCAGATCCCCTCGCTCGACGACCCGACCCTGGCTCCGGAGGGCATGCACGCCGCGAGCAGCTTCGCCTTCTACCTGCCGATCGGTGCCGACCGTGAGGCACAGGGCCGGCTGCGGGACCACATGGCGCAGCGGATCGTGGACAAGATCGCCTCGGTCGCGCCGAACTTCCCCGACCTCATCGACCGCCAGCTGAACTACCCCGCGCACACCTACGAGCTGATGTTCGGCTGCACCGGCGGGGACTTCTGCCACGGGCTCCTGCAGCCCGAGTTCATGGGTCCCTTCCGCCCGGGGCCCCGCGGATGGCCCGACAACCCGGTTCCGGTCGAAGGCCTGTACCTGTGCGGGGCCGGGTGCCACGGGGGCCCCGGCGTCACCTTCATCCCCGGCTACAACTGTGGCTACGCGGTACTGGATGACCGCACGAGCGACCGGTTGTAGCGGAGCTGGCGCTCCATGAACGCCAGGAACATCGCCACCGAGAAGGCGAGGCTCGTGAAGAGGCTCATGACGAAGAAGATCCACGCCAGCTTCAGCCCGCGCCGTCGCCCCTCGCTGATGGTCCACAGCGGCATCAAGACGACGTTCACGATGATGTAGTCCTGGGCCGCCGAGTCGGCGGCCCAATTGGAGAACAGCATCTTCGTGTAGTTCACGTAGGAGGCTCGGTGGCCGTAGAGGTTGGTGTAGCGGACGTCGAAGTACCAGCCGAGCCCGAGCGAGCACAACCCGACCACGTAGTAGATCCCCTCGAGCAGCGTGACCCTGCCGGCGCCCCCGTCCCCGGCGAAGAGGTGCCGGTTGGCGACGAACGCGGCGGCCGTGGTCGCGACGCCGAGAATGGCCGAGATCACCAGAGTTGTGTACACACCGTCCTCCTCACCTCGTCCGGCGGTGGGCGTGCGTCCACCCTAAGCTAGGGTCGCCACGCCGGAGGGGCGGGACCGCGGGGGCACCGCTCAGGGCGCGCCCGGGGGCAGCGCCGCCAGCACCTGCGCCCAGCTGTAGGTGAAGGACCGCACCGGGGCGGTCGCCACGGCCAGGGTGACCGCCATGGAGGTCCCACCCCCGTCTCCGTTGTGGGTGTCGCCCGTCGGGTCCACCGCGGCGCCCATGGCCAGGTTCGCCCCCGAGCCGAAGTTGTCGAGGATGCCCTTGCGATGGCCCCAGCAGCCCGCCGCGCCGCGCCGCAGACAGTCCAGGTTGCCGCTGTCGAACCCGTCGTCGTACATCCACCCGTAGACGGCGTCGAGGCCGTTGGCGGACCCGCCGGCCCACTCGGCGTCGTCGAGTGCGTACGCCTCCCCGGGGTCGGGCGGGTCGTTGGCGTCGTCCGCTCCCACCTCCGCGTTCCGGTCGAGGGCGCTCGTCAGCCCGCCGAAGGGGGGCAGTCCCCGGTCCACCCTTTCGAGGTTGACCGCCACGAAGAGCTGATCGGGCACGCTGAGGCGGGCGAACCCGGACGGGAGCACCATGGGCCGGACCCCCTCCAGCGCGTGCGCGTGGTTGACGGCGGCCAGCACCGCGGCGATGCACGCCGGCGAGCTGTCGAGCCCGCTGGAGGAGCACACGCGGGTGTAGTCGGGCACGGCCGTCACGTTGTGGCGGGGGTCGGGGATGCCGGTCTCGGACTCCGATGAGGGAACGGCACGCAGCGGCCGGAGGGTCCCGGCGGACGTGGCGGCCAGGGCCTCGCTCCACGTGTAGGCGTAGGGGTGCTCCGTGTCGCTGCCGGCGCCCGGGTGCGTGTCATCGACCGCCAAGATGGCCGCCAGGGATGTTCCACCCTGATCCCCCGAAGACGTGTCGCCGGTCGGGTCGAAGCCGGCTCCCATCACCAGGTGACGGGAGCCGAACCGGTCGAGGACGATGTGACGGTCGACCCAGCAGCCCGACGGCTGGCTGTCCGAGCATCCCGGGACACCGCTGCCCGGGCCGTCGTCGTACATCCACTGGTAGTCGGCGTCGAGCCCGTTGTCGACGGCACCGATCCATTCCGTGTCAGCCGCGGCATAGGGGCGGCCGGGCCGCCGGGGCAATTGCGCCGTGTCGGCACCCTGCTGTGCCATGGCGTCGAGGGCGGTCGCGAGGCCGGTGAAGGGGATGGCCCGCGATCGACACGCTCGCGGTCGATGGCGACGAAGAGCTGTTCGGGAACGGTCAGGCGCGGGAAGTCGGCGGGCAGCACCATGGGCCCGAGGCCCTCGCCCGCTCGGGCGGCATCGATGGCCTCCAGCGTGACGCGCAGGCACGTACTCGAGGTGTCGGCACCCACGGGGGCGCACGCGTTGGGTACTCCGGGGTGGGCGACACCGACTGCGCCGGATCGGCCAGGCCTCCGCCGGGCTGCCCCCCGCCCGAGCAGCCCGCCAGGCCGAGCACCAGGGCCAGGCCCATGCCCACGGTCAGCGACCAGCGCCGGACCGCGGCGGCGGGTGACTGGTGACCGTGGCCCCGCATCAGACGGACCAACGTAGCCAGGCGGGCGTTCGTGGCGCGATCGCTCCGAGGCCCGCACGCCCCGGCCGGAGAGCCGTGCCGTCGGACGCTACGAAGCTCCGGCCCCCCGGCTCCCGTAGCGAGGGGGCCGCTTCTCGAGGAACGCAGCCAGCGCCTCCTGCATGTCCCCGGTCATCGTCGACAGGACCTGGGTCCGGTTCTCCAGGTCGATGCCCGCCTGGAGGGAGCCGACCTCGAGCTGCGACCACATGACCTCCTTGGTCATGCGCACCCCCCACGGGACGTTGGCCGCGATGCGGCCGGCCGTCTCGAGCGCCGCACCCAGGAGGGCGTCGTCGGGCACCACCTGCAGGACCAGGCCGATGCGCTCGGCCTCCTCGGCCTCGATGATGCGGCCCGTCAACATCAGCTCCCAGGCCCTCGACGCCCCGATCAGCCGGGGCAACAGCCAGCTCACGCCGATGTCGCAGCCGGACAGGCCGAGCCGGACGAAGGCGACGTTGAAGCTGGCCGAAGTCGAGGCGATGCGGACGTCGCTCGCCAGTGCCAATGCGAGCCCCCCGCCTGCCGCAGGCCCGTTGACGGCGGCGATGACCGGTTGGGGCAGCGACCGCAGCCGGGGAACCAGCGCCGCGATGTGGGTCTGGGTGGCGAAGCCGGCCTCGACCCGGCCGAGGCCCTCGGCACCGGGGGCGGTCCCGTAGCCCCCGAGGTCGAGACCGGCACAGAACCCCCGGCCGGCGCCGGTGAGGAGGACCACGCGGCACGAGGGATCGGCCCCGATGCCCGTGAGCGTCTCGTGGAGCTCGCCGATCAGCTCCGCGTTCATGGCGTTGAGCTTCTCGGGCCGGTTCAGCGTGATCCGGGTGACGCCCTGCTCGGGCTGGTCGACAAGCAGTGTGGGCATGAGCCGGCTCCCCTCCGCAGGACTGGGGCACATCCTTTCCCATGTGGCTCGACCCCGGCCAGCCGCGGTCCATCCCTGACCCGCCGAAGCCGCCGGCACGCAGTTTTAGTGATAAACTAAGTGCCGACACCGAACCGGTGTCCGTGGTGAGCGTCGGCGCCTTCCCGACGCGTCCCCACCCAGCTCGAGCATCCCGTGGCACGGCGACGTGCCGGGTATGAGGAGGTAGGCATGGGATTCCGTCATTCCGGCGTCATCGAAGCACCCGTGGACGAGGTGTTCGCCTGGCACGAGCGACCGGGCGCGCTCGCTCGCCTGGCGCCGCCCTGGCAGCCGATCCGGGTGCTCGAGGAGGCTCCGTCGCTGCGGGACGGGAAGGCCGTGCTGCGCCTGCCCGGCGGAGTGCACTGGGTGGCACAGCACGGCGGGTACGAGCCGCCGCGCCAGTTCGTGGACGAGCTCGTGTCCCTGCCGTTGCGGTGGCGCCACACGCACACCTTTGATCCGGTGACCACGACGACCACGCGGGTCACCGACGTCGTGGAGACGCCCGTGCCCGGGTCTGTCCTCGTGCAGACGTTCCGCTTCCGGCACCGGCAGCTCGCGGCCGACCTGGCCGCACATCGAGCCATGACCGCGCTGCGTCCCCGACCACTGACCGTGGCGGTGACGGGTTCCTCCGGTCTCATCGGTTCCGCCCTGTCCGCGTTCCTCACCACCGGCGGTCATCGCGTCATCCGTCTCGTGCGGCGGCCCCCGCGCGAGTGGACGAGCGCCGCTGGCAGCCGGACCGGCCCGACCCGCGGGCGCTCGAGGGTGTCGACGCCGTCGTGCACCTGGCCGGAGCATCGATCGCGGGCCGCTTCAGCGATCGCCACAAGCGGCTGGTCCGGGACAGCCGGATCGGACCGACAAACACGCTGGCCACGACCTTGGCGACCATGGCCGCGACCGGCGACGGCGTCCGGTCTTCGTCAGTGCGTCCGCCATCGGCTTCTACGGCGTCGATCGCGGGGACGAGGAGCTCACCGAGGAGAGCGCCCGCGGCGAAGGGTTCCTGGCCGAGCTGGTGGCCGACTGGGAGGCTGCGACGGAGCCGGCGCGTGAGGCCGGTTTGCGTGTGGTGGTCGTGCGGACCGGCATCGTCCAGTCCGCACGCGGGGCGACCCTCAAGCTCCTCCGTCCGCTCTTCGCCGCCGGGCTGGGAGGACCGCTCGCCCCCGGGTCCCAGTGGGTGTCGTGGATCGGCCTCGACGACGTGGTCGACGTCTTTGGTCGGGCGCTCGTCGACGAGCGCCTGGTGGGACCCGTCAATGCGGTCGCCCCCGATCCGGTGCGCAACCGCGACTACGCCGCGACGCTCGCCCGCGTCCTGCGGCGCCCCTCGGTGATCCCGGTGCCGGCGCTCGGGCCCCCACGTGCTGCTCGGGGCGGATTTTCGCCGCGAGATCGTCCAGGCGAGCCAGCGGGTCACTCCGCAGCGGCTCCACGCCGCGGGGCACACCTTCCGTCACCCGACGCTCGATGCCTGCCTGCGCCATCAGCTCGGTCACCTCGATCCGCTGCCCGGACCCCCCGGGTGCCCGGACCCGGTGAATGAACGTGCCCTCGAGAACCAGGCGATCGGCGCTTGGGCCAAGGTGCTGGCCTCGCCGGTCAGGGATTTACCGCGCCGCCCTTCGTCGCGACGCCGATCGTGAACCAGCTCCAGGGCTTCGGCCCACGCACGTAGCACTGCTCGTTGCGCTGCATCACGAACCCAGCTCCCTCCACGAGCGCCGACGA
This sequence comes from uncultured Acidimicrobiaceae bacterium, assembly GCA_963774485.1. Classification (GTDB taxonomy): domain Bacteria; phylum Actinomycetota; class Acidimicrobiia; order Acidimicrobiales; family RAAP-2; genus Bog-473. The sequence continues at coordinate 168,418 of CAVZFG010000008.1, read as the reverse complement.
GTCCCTGGTGAGGTGGCACCCGTCGGCCAGCCGGCGCTGGAGCGGCTCGAGGCGATGCTGCCACTTGGCGACGCCGGGGTCCGGGGACAGACCGTGCTCGAGGAAATGGACGGCCCCGCCGGGACGGAGCACACGCTGCACCTCGCGCAATGCCAACACGGGATCGGGCACGGTGCACAGGGTGAACGTGAAGAGCGGGGCATCGCAGGAAGCGTCATCGAGGGGGATCTCCTGGCCGTCCAGCCCGACATGTTCGACCGGCACCCGGCTGGCGCGGATTCTTCGCTCGGCCAGCCGCCGGGCCGTGGCCGCCGGCTCGACGGCCAGCACCACCTCCACGTCGGGCGGATAGTGCGGGACGTTGACCCCGACCCGAACCCGACCTCCACCACCCGTCCCGACAACCCGTCGACCACCTGCGACCTCCAGCGGTCCATCCCCGCGGCACCGCACATCAACTCGACCATCCGGGGCACGACGTGCTCCCGGTACACACCCATCGCCGGGACGCTACTGCCTGGTTGGCCGCCGGTGAGGGAGAATCGGCGCATGGACATTCACGGGAGTGCGTGGGGCACGGGTGCCAGCCGGGGGATCGGGCGGGCCATCGCACTCGAGCTGGCCAACCGCGGCTTCGACACGGTGGCCACCATGCGGGACATCGCCGCCGGTGCCGGCATGGAGGCGGAGACCGAGGGCCGGGTCAGCATCCGGCGGCTCGACGTGACCGATCCCGCGACGTTCGACGTACCGAACGATTCCGCATTCTGGTCAACAACGCGGGTATCGACACCGACTACCTTCCGGTGGAGTTCGCCAACATCGACGACTGGCGCCGCATGTTCGAGACCAACGTCTTCGGGGTCGTGGCCTTGACGGCGGCAGCCATCCCCAAGCTGCGGGTCAACCAGCCGTCGGTGGTGTGCACCATCACGTCGTCGTCGATCATCGCCGCCGTGCCCTTCTTCTCCGCCTACCGAGCGTCCAAGGCCGCCGTGTCCGCCTTCTGCGACAGCCTGCGGGTGGAGGTGGCACCCTTCGGCATCCGGGTCGTCGAGATCCTCCCCGGTCCCGTCGACACCGACATGTTCCGCCTCAGCACCGGTGAGCAGGACGCGGGCCGCTTCGTCGACTACCGCGCCTTGGCTGCCGTGGCGGCGACCCTGCGGCAGGAGCACGCCGACCCCCGAGTGGTGGAGCCGGCGCAGGCAGCCGCGGCCGTCGTCGATGCGATTCTCGACGGCTCGGGCCCGATGCGCTACGGGTGCGACCCCGTTTCGCTCGAGCTGCTCGACCTGTGGCGGCGCCACGACGACGAGAGCGGTCTTCGCCTTGACCGGCCGGTCCCTGCTCGACCAGGTACCGCGGGCACCCCAGGGGCCCGTCGCCGACCCCGGGGAGTTCGCGGCCGGTTGACCCTCGCCCCCCGGCGTCACGCCGGTGGCGTGCGGTCCCGGGCCCCCTCGGTCATGAGCTCCTCTTTTGCCTCGAGCTCCTGGCGCCGCTGATCAGCGGTGACCTCCGGGTAGCGGGGATCGATCTCCATCAGCACGTGGACGGGACGGCACCGACGCAGATACGGGCGAACCATTTGTGGTCCGCCGGGATGACGTACCACGGGGCCCACTCGGTGCTGGTGTGGGAGAGCATGTCCGAGTACGCGCTCTGGTAGTCGTCCCAGTAGCGGCGTTCTTGGATGTCGCTCGTCGAGAACTTCCAGTGGTGGTCAGGAAGGTCGAGGCGACGGAGGAACCGCTGGCGCTGCTCTTCCTTCGAGATGTTGAGCAACACCTTGAGGATCCGTATCCCGTTGTCGCTCAGGTAGTGCTCCCAGTCGTTCATCTCGGCGAAGCGGCGCTTCCACAGGTCCTTTCCGGCGGCGTCTCCGGGCAGGTGCTGGGGCTCGAGGAGCTCGGGGTGCACCCGGACGACGAGCACTTCCTCGTAGTGCGAGCGGTTGAAGATGCCGATCTCGCCGCGGGCGGGGAGCCGTTGCTCGCAGCGCCAGAGGTAGTCATGCCGGAGTTCCTCGCTCGAGGGCAGCTTGAAGCTGCTGACGTGCACTCCCTGCGGGTTGACGCCACTCATGACGTGACGGATCGTGCCGTCCTTGCCGGCGGCATCGAGCCCCTGCAGGCACAAGAGCAAGCCGTGGGTGTCCTGGGCGGCCAGGCGGTCCTGGTAGGCCGCCAGGAGCTGCACGCCCTCGGCGAGCAGTTGCACGCCCTCCTTCTTCTCCACGAAGTCGGCCTGTGTAGCCGGGGTCGAAGTCCTTCGACAGCGTCACCCTGGAGCCGGGCTTCACCTGTAGGGTGCGGACGAGTTCACCGATCCACTGTGGCGTCGTCTCTCTGTTGCCCATATGGCTGCGCCTCCTCGTGACTGCGGCCGGGAGCTCGACATCCGAACCGCTCGGGCCGAAGGTACTGGTTCGACCGGCGGGGCGTGCGCAGCAGCAGTGGCGTAAGGGTCCTTTGGCCCTAGGGCGGGCCGGCGGAGGCGCCCATCGTGGAACCATGGGCGGACGGGACAGCGGCGAGGATGATGCCGCAGACGACGGTGTGCTCGTCGTTGGCGGCGACGATGTTCTCGCCGCAGGCGCCGCCAGCGACCGGCGGCGAGGCTTCCTGGCTCGAGTGGAAGCAGGTGACCGTCGACGGGCGCCCGGCGCTCTATGGCGAGGCGGGCGAGGGTCCCCCGGCCCTCTTCCTGCACGGGTGGGGTCTCGACCACAAGGCCTACAAGCGCGCGCTCTCCCGTCTCGTACGGGCCGGCGTCCACGTCTACGCGCCGGCGCTACCCGGCTTCGGCGGCACCGCCGCCATCCCGGCCGAGTCCAAAGGACCGGATCTGCACGGCTACGGCGACTGGACCGCCGCATTCCTCGAGGCGGTGGGGATCGAGTCCCCGGCCCTGGTCCTGGGGCACTCATTCGGGGGCGCAGTGGCGGTCGTCCTGGCCCACGACCACCCGGCCCTGGTGCGGGCGCTCGTCCTGATCAATTCGGTCGGGGGCTCGGCCTGGGCCCATTCCGGCTCCTCCATCCGTTCGATGGCCGAGCGGCCACTGTGGGACTGGGGTCTCCATTTCCCGGCCGACCTGCTCCCGGTGCGCCAGGCGCGCCGGGTGCTGCCCGTCATCTTCGCCGAGGCCCTCCCGAACCTGTTCCGCGACCCGAAGTCGTTCTGGAAGGCAGCGGGGCTGGCCCGGCGGGCCGACCTGACGGCCGAGCTCGACGAACTGCGCCGGCGCGGTCTCCCCGTCGTCGTCCTGTGGGGCTCGCGTGATCAGCTGATCACGCGCACGTCGTTCGAGGACATGTGCCGCAAGCTGGGCCATCCCGATGTCGTGACCGTCTCGGGTACGCACTCGTGGATGCTGGCCGACCCCGACACCTTCGGCGAGGTCATGACGAACGTGCTCGGCCTTGTCGGCCTGACCGAACCCGATGATCCGGTGGCCGAAGCGGTCTGAACCGCTCCGGGTACGAAGACTAGTCGCTCACCCGGGGCGGGTTGTCGAGGAGAAAGAGAATCGATTCGAGCACGGTACGGCGCTGACGCAGGCTCTCTCGGTACTCGGCGTTGTCGGTGTCGGCGATCTCGGTGCTGAGGTCGCCGAGTGAGCTCTCGAGCAGGCCTTGCAGTTCGGCGCACTGTGTCTCGGTGAGTTCGATCTGCATTACCTCGCCTCCCCAACTCATCGGTCCGCCGAAACGGGCGGTCGGCGACCCCCACACGGGCGCCTCGTGCACAACCTATGCGATGGTTCGGCATTGCGCCGGCACGCTACGTTCGGATTCCGACAGAGAGGTGGTCGTGCAGCTCGCCGTCGTCGTCGCCGTCTTCCCGATCATCTTTTTCGGCGAATTGCCGGACAAGACCATGTTCGCCTCGCTCGTGATGGCGACGCGGGGCCGGCCCGCCGTCGTCTGGGTGGGCGCCGCGGCTGCTTTCACGGTTCACGTGGTCATCGCCACCACCATCGGTGTGGCGCTGTTCCACCTCCTGCCGCAGCGCGCCCTCGAGGCGTTGGTGGCGGCGATGTTCCTCGCCGGCGCCGTGCTGGCTCTGCGCGAAGCGGCCCAGCAGCGCCGCGAGGAGAAGCTGGTCGAGCGGGAGACGGCGTCCCACCGCCGCATCGCTCTCACCGCGTTCCTGGTGATCTTCGTGGCGGAGTGGGGTGACCTGACGCAGTTCTTGACCGCCAATCTGGCGGCGCACTACCACGATGCGCTCTCGGTCGGCGTCGGCGCCCTGCTGGCCCTCTGGACGGTGGCGGGGCTGGCGGTGGTCAGCGGGCAGAGCGTGTTGCGCGTGGTCAACATCGCCACCGTGCGCATCGTCACCGCCGTGGTCCTGACCGGGTTGGCCGGCTGGGCGGCCTGGGAGGCGGCCCACTGAGCTCGGGTTCCGGGCCGATGGGCGCTCAGACGGCGCGGTGATGGATGTGTCGCCCGGTCACCGACTCCATCGAAACCCGCAGATGGAGATCCCGGTCCGTGCCACCCCAGGGCAAGAGCGGCAGGCGGTCCAACGCGACGAGCTCGTCGGCATCGCGGACGTGTATGCAGTGACCCTGCACGAGCACGCTCCAACCCTCGTGGTACATGCTGTCGGCCTCGTCGATCTCGACCGCCACGACGGTGCCATCCGTCCCTTCGTCGAGCACGCTGTCACGCCGTACCCGGACGACGATGCTGTCGCCGTCCACCACGTAGTTCACCGGGAAGATGCCAACGCCGCCGTGGGTGGTGACGCCGAGGCGCCCCACGCCGTGTGCTTCGAGACGCCGGATGCACTCGTCGCGCTCGAGGGGCTCGATATGGTCGTGGGACGCCGACCCCGAGGCCGACGACATGCCGTCGCCCTCAGCCATGGCGTCGGACCGCTCTCCCGCCCCTCGGCGGTCGCGCATGAGGCCGGGCGACACTCAGGCCGGCATCAGGTGACATTCGCCGCCGCCTCTTCCTTCCGGCCGTAGTGGGCGAGGAACAGCTCCTCGAGTGAGGGCTCGCGGCTGATGAGCTCGTGGACGCCGGCGTCGGCCAGCACCTTGAGAAGCGGTTCCACGCTGCCGCGCACCTGACAACGAACGACGCGGCCATCGACCTCTAGGGCCGTGACACCCGGGACACGCGACAGGTCAGGCACCGATCCGTCGAAGGTGGCTTCGATGCTGAGAGACGACAGATGGCGCATGTCGGCCAGGGTCCCGATATCGACCAGCACGCCCTGACGCAAGATGCCGACGCGGTCGCACAATGCCTCCACCTCGGAAAGGATGTGTGACGAGAGGAACACCGTCTGGCCCCGCTCCTTGGCCTCGTTGACACTGTGGCGGAATGCCTGCTCCATCAAGGGGTCGAGCCCGCTCGTCGGCTCGTCCAGGACGAGGAGCTCGGCCCGGCCCATCAGGCCGGCGACGAGGATCAGCTTCTGGCGGTTTCCCTTCGAGTACGCGCGCACTTTCTTGGTGATGTCGAGGTCGAAGCGGTCGATCAGCTCGTCGCGATAGTCGCGTCGAGCGCACCCTGGACCCGGGCGAGCAGGTGCAGCGTCTCCTCCCCGGTCAACGACGGCCACAGGTTGGCCTCACCCGGAACGTACGAAAGGCGGCGGTGGGCCGCGACGGCCTCGCGCTGACTGTCGAGCCCGAAGATCTCGGAGCGGCCAGCGGTCGGGTGGATGAGGCCGAGCAGCAGTCGGATGGTGGTGGTCTTCCCGGAACCGTTGGGCCCGAGGTACCCGAGGACCTCGCCCGGAGCGACCTCGAGATCGAGGTTGCTCAGGGCGTCCACCGTGCCGTAGCGCTTGGTGAGCCCCTCGGTGCGGATCGCGGTCGCGGTCATAGATCGTGTCCCCCCTGTGGCTTCAGTATCCGCTGAAAGTACCGGCTGCTCGTAGGGTCCAAGGTCCCCTCACGAGCGGTCTGGTGCGGACCACGTCCACAGCTGACGAAGACGAATGGGCCCCTGGAAGCGGGGCGTCGGCGCCGGAGCGGGCTGGCCATTCCCGACGGAGGGGAGCCTCTGGCGACGGCCCAGCACCGGCCCGGTCGGGTGAGCGGCCTCCGCCGCTGCCTGCCCGCTATGTCGTGGGGGGAGAGAATCGGTACCCGATGCCCCGGATGGTGGTGATCCAACGCGGGTTCTCCGGGTCGGCTTCGATCTTCAGGCGCACCCGGCGGATGTGCTCGGTGACCGTCGACCGGCCCTGCCACCGCCCATTGGAGCCCCACACCCGCTCGAGCAGTTCCTCACGGGAGAAGACTCGTCCTGGTGCGGCGGCGAGGAAGGCGAGCAGGTCGAATTCCTTGCGTGTCATCGTCACTTCGACGTTGCCGACGGTCACGGTCCGGGTGCCCTGGTCGATCACGAGGTCCCCGTGGTCGAGCGTCGTCGTCGGTGCCGCGCTGCCGCGCCGCAGGACAGCCCGCACCCGGGCCTCGAGCTCGGCGAAAGAGAACGGCTTGGCGATGACGTCGTCGGCACCGAGGTTGAGCAGGCTGATGCGGTCCCGCTCGGAGGCCCGACCCGAGCAGACGATGATCGGCACCGTGCTGCGGCGTCGGATCTTCGTCAAGACCTCCGAGGTCTCTCCGCCCAGGTCGAAGTCGAGGATGACCAGCTCGGCGGGATGGTCGAAGACGACTGCGAGCGAAGAGGGCACGCTGGCGGCCTCGGCCACGTCGTAACCCGACCGCTTCAGGTAGTGCTGGAGCGCTCGGCGGCAGTTGTGGTCGTCCTCGGCCAGCAGGATCGTGTGGTGGGTGACATCGGTCGTGGTGGGCGTGAGCACCACCATGGGATTGGTCTCGACGGCACGGAGGTCGTCGCGGTAGCGCTCAGGGTGGGCGGAGACGTCGACGGGCATGGTCATGCTCCACCTCGACTCGGGAAGGGCCGGCCTGGGACGATCCCTCGCATCGAGCCGTGTGGCGAGCGAGCGCGATCGGCGGTCACCGAATCCGCCAAGAATGCGGTTCCGGCGGGTTCTCCGCCGGGCCGACCCGCTCCGCTGCGATGCCGATGGAGCGGCGGCAAGTAGCCGAACTTCATGGCAATAGATCCCCCTCGTCCTTCCGCTCGCAACGTGCGATGCGGTACCCCGGTCGTCCCTCGTCCATGCCAGGAACGGCGGAGTGTGGTCGTTGTCAGTGTCGGCGCGCTGCCGAGCGGGCTCCATAGGCCTTTTGGACCAAAAATTGCGCTGCCGTGGTGCGACGGGAGCGCAGGTGCGGGTGGCTCCCCGGGCCGGGCCCTCTACGCGTCGGGCAGGCTGAAGCGGTAGCCGACGCCGCGCACCGTCGTGATCCACCGCGGCGAGTCCGGGTCGGGCTCGATCTTCAGGCGCACCCGGCGGACGTGCTCGGTCACGGTCGAACGCCCCTGCCATTCCTCGGTGGAGCCCCACACCCGTTCGAGGAGGTCCTCCCGCGAGAAGACCTGGCCCGGCGACGCCGCCAGAAAGGCGAGCAGGTCGAACTCCTTGCGCGTCATGGGGACGACCACGTCACGCACGGTCACGGTACGCGTGTCGCGGTCGATGATGAGATCGCCGTGGTGGATGAAGGCCGCTACCGGCTCGCCGCTGCCGCGGCGCAGAACGGCCCGCACCCGCGCCTCGAGCTCGGCAAAGGAGAACGGCTTGACGACGAAGTCGTCGGCTCCCAGATTGAGCGTCCGGATCCGGTCGTCCTCCGAGTCGCGGCCCGAGCACACGATCACCGGGATGGAACTGTGACGCCGTATCTTGGCCAGGACGTCGGCGCCGTCGAAGCCCGGGAGGCCGAGGTCGAGAATCACCAGGCTGGCCGAGTGCTGGAAGACGGCCCGCAGCGCCGACGGACCGTCGGGAGCCTCCAGCACACGGTAGCCGTTCCGCTCGAAGTACTGGCGCAACGCGCTGCGGCAGCTGTGGTCGTCCTCGGCCACGACGATGGTTCTCTCGCCGCCCCCGCCGCCACCCTCGGGCCCGGCTGCGGCCGCGTTCCATCCGGAGGCCGCGGGCCCCCCTGCGCCGCGGCGGTGTGCCGAGGCGCGCGTCGCCACGTCGCCCAGCTGGTTCACGTGCTGCATGCTTCCTTACCCGCCTTGGTAGACCGTGTCCTCACGGTGGTCACACCCATGTCCGATTTGTCGGCCGAGGAGATACCAACCTTGAGAGGATCGCGCGGAGGCGGATTCGGAGCCGCTGCAGAGCCGCCGCCGGAGCCGCCGTCGAGCCGCCGCGCGAGCCGCCGCGGAGCCGCCGGACCGAAGCCGTCTTCCGGTCCCGCCGGCGCCATGGCAATCGCCAATCAAGAGGAGGTCGTTTCGGAGGCGTGAGGCCAAAGCGTCACGCCGAACCCGCATGCGGAGCAGCGGGACATCGGTGGCCCACCGACTCGAGCCCGGGCTCTCCGGAGACGAAAACGTGCGTTGCCGGCCATCGTGAGCGCATTCCGCCCTGTGGTGAGGACGTCGCGTGAGCGAAAGGGCGGCACCGCGTGTCGATTGTCACGAAATTCGCTCTGTCTCGTTGGTTGCGTGAGCTCTGCAACCGAGCGGCAACGATTACGCCACCGACCTGCTAGTACGCGACCAATTAGAGTGTGCGTACTCCTGGACAAGCGAAATCCGCATGGTCAGACGAATGGCCTCAGGAGTCGATGGCATCAGTCGGATGATGTCACTTGAGGGAGGGGGGAAACGTGGGATCGACGTCTCGTCAGCTTTCCACGGCGCAGGAGTCAGTCGAGAGGGGCATCGAAACCCTCTGGTCCGAGTTCAAGCAGACCGGAGCGCAGACGCTGCGCAACCAACTGATCATCTACTACTCGCCGTTCGTCAAGTACGTCGCCAGCCGCGTGCTGGCCGGACTGCCAAGGCACTTCGACGAAGAGGACCTCGTCAGTTACGGCATCATCGGTCTTATCGACGCAATCGAGCGATTCGAGCCGGAACGCAATCTGCGGTTCGAGACGTACGCCATTCCGCGGATCAAGGGGGCGATCATCGACGAGTTGCGGTCGATCGACTGGGTACCGAGGTCGGTGCGGACCAAGGCCCGTGCGGTGGAGCAGGCGGTCACGCACCTCGAGGCGACGCTGCGGCGCACGCCCAACGACGCCGAGGTCGCGGCCGAGCTGGAAATGAGCGTCGGTGACTTCCACAAGGCGCTGCGCAAGATCTCCTCGGTCGGCATGATGGCGCTCGACGAGGTGCTGCGCGGCGGCGACCGCTCCGAGCGCTCGACGCTGGGCGAGACGTTGCCGGACGGGTCGTGGGGCCCGGTCGACACCTTCGAGGCCAAGGAGTCCAAGGAGGCACTGGTTCAGGCCGTCGACGGCATGCCCGAACGGGAGCGGACCGTCCTGATGATGTACTACTACGACGGCCTCACTCTGACGGAGATCGGCCAGGTGCTCGGCGTCACCGAGAGCAGGGTGTGCCAGATTCACACCAAGGCGCTCCGCCAACTGCGATCGAAGTTGGCCGACCGTTCGGAGACCGCCGACCCGTCGGACTCCGCCGGCCCGGTCCCGGCCGGCGCGTCGGGACCGTGCGCTCCGGCCAATCACACCTGCAGCTGCTCGCCAGCTGACCGAGCGGGCGCGCCACGGCGCGCTCGACGCACGGTTCCAAGGTCTGTCGCGGACCGGGTTCACCCTGGGTTCACCCGGAGTCGCTCCCGACTCGATTGAACGGTACGGTACGGATTCCGAACCGCGAGCGAGCCGACAGGGGGCCGCGTCATGCCGCTGCACAAGAGGGATCCTCCGCGAGGATCTGCTCGATTCGATCTACGCCGACCGGGACCTGATGGCCACCCTTCCGTCGCACGCCTGTCACCCGCCGAGATGCTGCCCGCCGAGGCGTTCCAGGCGATCTCCGACGAGCTCCTCCTCGACGGCAACGCGCGCCAGAACCTGGCCACGTTCTGCCAGACGTGGGAGGAGCCGGAGATCCACCAGTTGATGGACCTCTGCATCGACAAGAACCTCATCGACAAGGACGAGTACCCCCAGACGGCCGAGATCGAGCGCCGCTGCGTCCAGATGCTGGCCGACCTGTGGAACGCCCCCGGGACGGGGAGCCGTCGGCTGCTCGGCCATCGGGTCGTCGGAGGCCTGCATGCTGGGCGGGATGGCGGCCAAGTGGCGCTGGCGGGCCAAGCGGCGGGCGGCCGGGAAGCCGACCGACAAGCCCAACATGGTGTGCGGCCCCGTGCAGGTGGTCTGGCACAAGTTCGCCAGTTACTGGGACGTCGAGATGCGGGAGATCCCCATGTCGCCGGGCCGCTACTGCATGGACGTCGAGCAGATGCTCGAGCGGGTCGACGAGAACACCATCATGGTGGTGCCCACCTTCGGCGTGACCTACACCGGCGCCTACGAGCCGGTGCTCGAGCTGTCCCAGGCCCTCGACAAGCTCCAGGAGGACACGGGCCTCGACGTCGACATCCACGTGGACGGGGCCAGCGGGGCGTTCCTGGCCCCGTTCTGCGCCCCGGACATCCTGTGGGACTTCCGCGTCCCGCGGGTCAAGTCGATCAGCACCTCGGGGCACAAGTTCGGGCTGGCGCCGCTCGGCGTGGGCTGGGTCCTGTGGCGTGACAGCGCGGAGCTGCCCGACGACCTCATCTTCCACGTCACCTACCTCGGCGGGGACATGCCCGTGTTCCAGATCAACTTCTCCCGCCCCGCCGGCCAGATCGTGGCCCAGTACTACAACTTCGTCCGCCTGGGCCGGGACGGCTACCGCAACGTGCACGACGCCTGCTACGACACCGGCCAGTTCCTGGCGGAGGAGATCGTCAAGCTGGGCCCGTTCGAGCTGCTCTGCGATTCGGAACCCCAGACGGGGATCCCCTCGGTGGCCTGGCGCATCCGGGAGGGCGAGGACCCGGGGTACACGCTCTACGACGTGGCCGACCGCCTGCGGACACGGGGCTGGCAGGTGCCGGCCTACCCGCTGACCGGGTCGGTCGTCCGACATCTCGGTCCAGCGCATCCTGGTGCGCCAGGGCGTCAGCCGGGACCTGGCGGGCGCTGCTCGCTCGAGGACATGAAGCAGGCCATCGCCCACTTCGACCGCCACCCGGTCACGGTGTCCATGACCAAGGAGGAGTCGGGCGGCTTCAGCCACCTGTAGGCCGCGTCAGGCGACCGGCGACTCCGTCCCGGCGGGGAGCCCCTGCGACCAGTCGACGTGCAGGGGGCGCCGGCTCATGAAGCGGGGCTTGCCGACCTCGGCCGGGTGGTCGGTCGTCCACGGCGCCGGGTAGGCGGTGGTGAGGCCGGCCAGCGCCGCGCAGCGCCGGGTCGTAGGCGGAGCGGATCCAGGCGAACCGGCGCCATCCCTCCTCCTCGCGGCCCGGATCGAGGACGAGGACCGGGCGTCAGGGTGGCCATGGCGGCGAGGTACTCGTTGCGGGTGACGCTGATGGGCGGTGCGGGCTCGTCGAAGTGCGCGGTGACTTCGGGGAGCCGCTTCGGCTGCGGCAGGGGGACGTTGGCTGCCCGGGCGATGCGCACGATCAGTGGCAGCCCGTAGACGAGGATCATCAGGGGCCCCTTCTCGACGTCCTCGAAGACCTCGCCGGCCTTGGTCTCCGACGCCGAGACGACCAGCGCGGCGGCGTCGAGCAGCGAGCCGACGGTGGCGACCCAGGAGTGCTCGGGCTGGGTCTCGGGGAAGTAGGAGAGGATCGGGAAGGCGGTGTGGGTCTGCTCCAGGTCCAGCAGCCATTCGGCCTCGTTGCTGCCAGTAGTCCGTGTCGTCGAGGAAGCCGATGCGGTGCAACGACTGCAGCAGCTCGGTGGCGCGGGGCGGTGCGCCGGCGATCGGACGTAGCCGGATGATGCCCCTCTCCCGCCCGTTGTAGGCCGAGAAGATGGTCGGCAGGTAGCTGATCAGGAGCGCGACCAGGCCGAGCCCGATCGTCGCCTCGATGAAGGCGAGCCAGATCCGCCCCGTCCCGTCGGGCTTGGAGAACCCGAGCGTGGTGAGCGAGGAGCCGCTGATCTCGAAGGCCTTCTGCCAGGTGAGGCCGCCCGTGCCCCAGAACACGAAGGTGAAGGCGACCACCATGAGGAGCATCCACACCAGCGGGAGGCTGACCAGGGAGACCGGCGCGTACAGCGCCCGCAGCGCCTTGGCCCGGGCCTCGCTGCGCCAGCGGTGCACCAGGAGGCGGTACACCGAGCGCGAAGTCGGCCTGGGACAAGCGGGGGAGGCCTCCCTGGGGCAGGACCACGGTCTTGAGCGCCGAGCCCAGGATCCCGAGCACGATCGGCGGTGCCGAAGAGCAGGGAGAGGATGCGGAGGACGATCATGAGTCGGTGGGCCCGCCGGCGCGGTGGGCCGGCGCAGGCACGCTACCGGGCGCGCCGGGAGGGCTCGGCCCGCCAGGGCGACCTGGGCGCGCCTTCGCCGCACCGCCTCAGCGGCCCGACTCACGAGATCTCCTTCGCCGCCTCCTGCACCGCCTTGTCGACGTCCTTCTTGTCGACCTGCAGCTCCTTGGCCACCCGCTTCTGCGCCTTGAGGTCCGCCTTCTCGATGTAGGCCTCGATCGTCGTCTCGCCCACGATCACGAGGGCGGCCTCGCCGGCGTCGATGGCCTCGCCGAACTCCTTGACGTCGGCTCGTGACATCCCCTTCCACAGGTGTCCGCTCACGCCCCCGATGGCCGCACCGACCACCGCCGACCCGATGATGGAGGGCGGGAACAAGATGCCGACGAGGGCGCCGACCCCGGCGCCGCCCCACGCGCCGTGGCGGGTGGTCGTCTCGTCCTTGTTGACGTGGACCTTGCCCTTGTCGTCCTTCGTGATCACCGCCGCGTCGTAGGTGCCCACGGCACCCACGGAGTGGAGATCCTTCACGACCTCGTAGTCGGCGCGGGCGTCGACCTCGCTGGCATAGGTCCCGATGTAGATGAAGACACCGTCGGACTTGGACATGGCAACGCTCCTTTCAGGCCTGGCCCACCCGCGGCGGGCGAGGCACCGACTCGCTCTCGGGCCACTCTCCCCTGGGGGCCGGCCCAAGCGTAGGGCCGTTCGTCGTTTTCCGCCCGGCGTCCGGTCCGTCGTCTGGCATGATCGGTGCCGGTGTCGCTCCCCCCGGCCATCGAGATCGCGCGTGCGCGCCACGCTGCGCCCGATCGGCGACATCGCCGCGCAGATGGGCCTCGGCGCCGAGCTCCTCGAGCCCTACGGGACGCACGTTGCCAAGGTGAGCCTCGACGCCGTCGCGGCACTGGCCGGGCGACCCCGGGCCCGTTACGTGGTGGTGACCGCGGTCACGCCGACTCCGCTCGGCGAGGGCAAGACCACCACCACGGTCGGCCTCGGCCAGGCCCTGGCCTGCATCGGGCGGCAGGCGACCATCACCATCCGCCAGGCCTCCATGGGCCCGACCTTCGGGATCAAGGGCGGCGCGGCCGGCGGTGGCTACAGCCAAGTGGTCCCGTTCGAGAACCTCAACCTGCACCTCACCGGGGACATGCACGCGGTGACGGCCGCCAACAACCTCCTGGCCGCCATGGTGGACAACCACCTCTACGACCAGAACGCACTCGGCATCGACCCGTACGGCATCACCTGGAAACGCGTCCTCGACGTCAACGATCGCTCGCTGCGCAACATCGTCAGCGGACTGGGCACCAAGCAGGACGGTGTCCTTCGCCAGACGGGGTTCGACATCACGGCCGCCTCCGAGGTGATGGCGGTGCTCGCCCTGGCCCGCGACCTGCGCGACCTGAGGCTGCGCATGGGACGGATCGTGGTGGGCTACACCGCTGACGGGGAGCCGGTGACGGCGGAACAGCTCAAGGCCGCCGGGGCGATGACGGTGATCATGCGCGACGCCATCAAACCCAACCTGCTGCAGACGCTCGAGAACACTCCCGTCCTGGTGCACGCCGGTCCCTTCGGCAACATCGCCCACGGCAACTCGTCGGTGGTGGCCGACCTGATCGGGATCCACGCCGGCGAGTACCTCGTCACCGAGGCCGGGTTCGGGGCCGACATGGGGGCGGAGCGCTTCTTCAACATCAAATGCCGCACCTCGGGCCTGGTGCCCGACGCCGCCGTCGTGGTGACGACGGTGCGGGCGATGAAGCTGCACTCGGGCCGCCACCGCGTGGTGGCCGGCCGCCCGTTGCCGCCGGCCATGCTGGAGGAGAACCCCGAGGAGGTGCAGCTCGGCGCGGCCAACCTCCTGGCCCACCTCGCCATCGTCCGCCGCCACGGGGTGACGCCGGTGGTCGCCATCAACGCCATCGAGGGCGACTTCCCCTCCGAGCACGCCGCCATCCGGGAGATCGCGGCGTCGGTGGGCGTGCGCGCCGCGGTGTGCACGCATTTCGAGAAGGGCGGCAAGGGCGCGGTGGAGCTGGCCGAAGCGGTCGTCGAGGCCGCCGCGGAGCCCAGCCGGTTCGAGGTGCTCTACCCGGACGAGGCGCCGCTGCGTGAGAAGATCGAGGCCGTCGCCACCGAGGTCTACGGTGCGGACGGCGTCGACTACCAGCCGTTGGCGGCGAGCCAGCTCGACCGCTACGAGCGGGCCGGCTTCGGCACGCTGCCCGTCTGTATCGCCAAGACCCACCTCTCCATCTCGTCGGACCCCAAACTGGTGGGCGCCCCCCGGGGGTGGCGCCTGCCCGTGCGCGAGGCGAGGGCCAACGTTGGTGCCGGCTTCATCTATCTGCTCAGCGGCGACATGCGCACCATGCCCGGGCTCTCCCACAGCCCGGCCGCCGAACGGATCGACATCGACGAGCACGGCAACGTGGTCGGTCTCTACTGATACCGCGGCCACGGGGGAGGCGCACATGGCCATCGACTTCACCCTCGCCCCCGAGCACGAGGAGATCCGCTCCCGCGTCCGGGCCTTCATCCGGGACACGGTGCAGCCGGCGGTGGAAGGGTTCGACGACGAGACGAGGGTGACCTCGCGCCGCGAGTACCTCGTCACCATCTTGGAGCTGCGCGAAGCGGCCAAGGCGGCCGGTCTGTGGCTGCCCCACATGCCCGAGGAGTGGGGCGGCATGGGGCTCGGGCACGTGGAGCTGGCCATGGTGCAGGCCGAGGCGGGCAAGACGCGCCTCGGGCCCTGGATCCTCAACTGCATGGCCCCGGACGAGGGCAACATGCACACGCTCCTGCACTGGGGTACCGACGCGCAGAAGGACAACTACCTCCGGCGGCTGTGCGAGGGCACCGCCATGTCGTGCTTCGCCATGACCGAACCCGAGGTCGCCGGTTCCGATCCGACGCTCATCGAGACCCGGGCCGAGAAGGACGGGGACGAGTGGATCATCAACGGCCACAAGTGGTTCATCTCGAACGCGCGCCGGGCGCAGTTCGCGATCCTGGTGGCCCGCACCGAGCCCGACGTGCCGCCGGGCTCACGCGGTGCCAACACGGCGTTCCTCGTCGACCTCCCGGCGGAGGGCTGGAACGACGTCCGCGAGGTCGAGACGATGCACGGTTCCACCGGCCACTCCGAGATCGTCATCGAGGACCTGCGCGTCCACGACGACCAGATCCTCGGTGGTCGGGGCAACGGCCACCGCCTCGGGCAGTACCGCCTGGGGCCCGCCCGACTGGCCCACTGCATGCGCTGGATCGCGCAGGCCGAGACGGCCCTCGACATGATGGTCGACCGCTCGCTCAACCGGTACTCACACGGCTCTCTCCTGGCCGAGAAGCAGGGCGTGCAGTGGCTGATCGCCGACTCGGCCATGGAGCTGTACCAGTGCAAGCTCATGGTGCTCCATGCCGCCTACAAGATCGATCGCGGCGACGACTTCCGCACCGAGGTGTCGATGGCGAAGCACTTCGTGGCCAACAGCCTCAACCGCATCATCGACCGCTCCATGCAGGTGCACGGCGCGCTCGGTTACTCGACCGACACCCCGCTGGCCAACATGCTCCAGCACGCCCGCTGGGCCCGCTTCGCCGACGGCGCCGACGAGATCCACCAGATGCGGATCGCCGAGCGCACCATCGCGGCCTACCAGGACACCGGGTCGACCAACGCCGCCACGGGCGGCCTGCCCCTCTGACCCGGTGGGCTGCCTCCTCGCACTGCTCGCTGCCATCTCGCCGCGTCTGGTGATCTTCCTGCTCTGGATCTTCACGGACCGGCTCACCATCGCGTTCCGATCGGGTTGGGAGGGCGTGCTCGGCTTCATCTTCCTGCCGTACACCACGCTCTTCTACGCCCTCGTCTACGCGCCCGGAAAGGGGGTCGACGCGTTCGGGTGGGTGATCGTGGCGCTCGGCGTGCTGCTCGATCTCTCCACCCTGAGCGCCGGTCGGCGGGCCCGCCGGCGCCGGGACCGGCGTGCCGCCGCCTCGTAGGTCCTAGGAGAAGCGCAACCGCAGGTCCGGCTCGGGACCGAAGCCGGAGGCGCTCGGGCCCGTCGTCGCCAGCTTGTGCCAGCCGGCGACGCCGATCATGGCGGCGTTGTCGGTGGCCATCGACTGCGGGGGGATGAGCAGCCGGGTGCCGAACTCGTCGGCCAACGCCTGCGCCCGGGCGCGCAGGATCGGGCTGGCCGCCACCCCGCCCACGATGGCCACGGCGGGGTCGCCGAACTCCTCGAGCGCCCGCCGCAGCTTGGCGCACAGCACGTCCATGCAGGCGGCCACGAAGGACGCCGCCACCTCCGTCTCGGAGAAGCCCGGGTCGGCGCGGACGTGGTTGACGACGGCCGTCTTGAGCCCCGAGAAGGAGAACGCGTAGCCCTCGGCGAGCATGGGACGTGGAAAGCCGAGCACGTCCTGGCCCGCTGCGGCCAGCCGGTCGAGCACCGGACCCCCCGGGTAGCCGAGGCCGAGGAAGCGGGCCACCTTGTCGTACGCCTCGCCGATGGAGTCGTCGACGGTCTCCCCGAGCAACTGGTAGCGCCCCGGCGCGGTGGCGCGAGTGAGCATGCAGTGGCCGCCCGAGACGAGGAGCGCGGTCTGGGGGAACGGCACCTCGCGGTCGGCCAGGTACACGCTGGCCAGGTGGCCCTCCAGGTGGTTGACGCCCACCACGGGCACGCCCCAGCCCAGGGCCAGCGCCTTGGCCGTCGCGATGCCGACCAGCAGCGCGCCCACCAGGCCGGGTCCGGAGGTCACTGCGACGGCGGCCAGCTCCGTTCCCGCCACGCCGGCCTCGTCCAGGGCCCGCGCCACGATCGGAGTGATCGTCTCGACGTGGGCCCGGCTGGCCAGTTCGGGGACCACCCCGCCGAACGCGGCATGTAGGTCGATCTGGCTCGCCACCACCGAAGAGCGCACCGCGTAGGTGTCGTCGACGACGGCGGCGGCCGTTTCGTCGCACGACGTCTCGATCGCCAGCAGCAGCCGCGTCACGGCGCTCCCGCCAGCGCGCGCTCGATCTCGGCTCGCGCGATCGCCCCCTCGCGCTCGACCACCGCCTCGGGTCCGCGCACGTTGACCAGCGTCGAGGGCACGTCCTTGAGCGGGCCGCCGTCGACGACCAGGTCGACGGCGGGGCCGAGGCTGGCCGCCACGTCGTGGGCGGTGCGCGGGGTCGGCGCGCCGTGCGGGTTGGCGCTGGTCACGAGGAGCGCACCGGTCTGCTCGAGCAGCGCGCGCAGGAAGTCGTGGTCCGGGATGCGGACCGCCACCTCCTCGCGGCCCGCCAGCCAGCCGGGCCGCTCGAGCCCGGGGTCGAAGCCGAAGGCCAAGGTGAGCGGTCCCGGCCACCACCGCTCGGCCAGCACCTCGGCGGCGGCGTTGAAGGCCACGCCGAGGGCGCGTACCTGCGCCACCGAGGCGGCCAGGACCGGGCAGGTGCATCCCCTCGGGCCGCCCCTTGGCCCGGAACACCGCCCGGACCGCGTCGGCGTCGCCCGGTCGGGCGGCCAGCCCGTAGACCGTGTCGGTCGGCACCACGGCGACGCCCGCCGGAGCGCAGCACCTCGGCGGCCGCCACTGCGCCTTCGGCGTCGGCGCGCACGATCCTCACGCGGAGGCACCAAACCTCGGACACCCGTGCCGGCGCGTGCGCTCAGAGCTTGAGCGGGCGGATGGGGGCGGCGACGAGCGCCGGCTCCGATCGCCAGTCCACCCCGGGCACGTCGATGTAGAGCTCGATCTCGTTGCCGTCCGGGTCGAGGATGTAGAGGCTGTGGGTCACCGTGTGGTCGGAGGCGCCGACCACGGTGGCGCCGGCCGCTTGCACCTGGGCCAGCGCCTGGCGCAGGTCGTCGTCGGTGTCGCCGACCTTGAGGCCGAAGTGGTACAGCCCCACCCGCCGGCCGGCGGGGATCGGCGTGGCGTCCGCGCCGACCTCGATCAGGAGGAGCTCGTGGTGGGTGCGGCCCGACGAGAACCCGGCCGCCCCGACGGGCTCCTGACCGGGCTCGGGGAGGATCTGGCGCCAGCCGAGGACGTCGCGGTAGAAGGCCGCCGACCGCCGGACGTCGCGCACGTAGAGGACCAGGTGGCCGAGCTCTCGTACCGTCATGCGGTCACGCTACCGGTCGCCCCGGTGGCCCCGGTCGTCCCGGAGGCACCGACCGCGAACGGATCCAGTGCGCGGTGGGCGGCATGCCGGGCCCGAGGTGGATGGGGACGTCGAAGGGCTCGGGGTCGAGCCCGGCCGCCTCCATCAGCTCGTCCAGCGCGTGGGGATCGCGTTGGCGACGTCCCACAGGCGCGGCACGGCCCGGGCGTCGGAGGCGAGCCCCCAGTACAGGACGCCCCGATAGCTCATGATCGTGATGTTCAGGCCGAAGCCGTCCATCACCGGGCCGAGGGGGAACATCCCGAGCAGCTGGCTGCCCCCCAGGTACAGCGGGAAGTCCGGGCCCGGGACGTTGGACACGATCAGGTTGGCGATGGGCCGGTGGCGGTCCGCCAGCCTCATCCCGGTGTAGAGGCGGGCCGCCGCGGCGAAGACGTTGGGCGTCGCGTGCTCGGCCCAGTTCTGCAGCGTCGTTGCGCCGAGGGCCTTGTGCTCCTCCTTGGCTCCCTTGGTCCCCTCGTGGATGAGGCGCAGCCGTTCGAGCGGGTCCTCGATCTCGCAGGGCAGCTGGACGAACATCGCCGACACCTTGTTGGAGCCCTTCAGCTCCGCCACGTCCGGCGTCACCGAGACCGGCACCACCGTGACGAGGGGGATGTCGGGCAGCTCGTCGCCGGCCAGCAGGTACGTGCGCAGCGCGCCGGCGCACATGGCGAGCACGACGTCGTTGACGGTCGTGCCCATCTCGTTCTTCAATTTCTTGACGTCGGTCAGGCTGGCGGCGGCGAAGGCAACCCGGCGGCGGGCGTGGACGGCGACGTTGATCGACGTGCGCGGCGCCGTCAACGGCAGCGCCGCCTTGCCCGTCAGGCCCTGGCGGATGCGGCGGATGTCCAAGATGCTGCGCGTGGTGCGCAGCAGCATGCGTCCGACGTCGAAGGGGGCCACCAGGCCGGCCACCATGGCCTGGGAGACCATCTCGCAGCCGGAGGGAATGCGCGAGTCGAGCTGCCGCGGGGTGCGGCGTCGGGCGTGGCGGGCGGGTCGGGCTCCAGGTCGAAGAGGACCCCCAGCAGCTCGGCACCCGAGACGCCGTCGATGGTGCTGTGGTGCATCTTGGCCACCAGCGCGATCTTCCCGTCCTCCACGCCCTCGACGATCCACATCTCCCAGAGGGGGCGGTCCCGGTGGAGCTGGCGGCTGATGACGTCGGCTGTGAAGTCGGCCAGCTCGCGCATGCCGCCCGGGCGCGGGAGCGCGGCCCGCCGCAGGTGGTTGTCGATGTCGAACTCGGGGTCGTCCACCCACACCGGGAAGCCCGAGGCGCATCGGCACCTCGACCAGGCGGCGCTGGAAGACGGGCGCCAGCGGGATCCGGTCGTTGATGAGCTGGCGGATCCGACGGAAGGAGTAGCCGCCGGGCACCGTGGAGGGGTCGAAGACCGCCGTGATGGCCACGTGCATGTGGAGGGTGGGCGTCTCCATGTACAGGAAGCCCGCATCGAGACCGCTCAGCCGTTCGGGGCTCATCGACACTCCTTGCTCGTCGCCCGCCGTCCATAAGGTGGCACCAACGGGCGTGCCGGGGCAAGCCGAGACCGGCTCCGACCAGGGGAGACCTGCGCGACCCCGGCCGTTCGGGCGAAGATGGTGGGGTGCCGTACGCCTTCCTGATCGTCACCCTCGTCGGGGCGCTCGCGGTCGTGCTGGCCTACCGCCCCATCCGGCGGGAGCCCTTCACCGTGCTGAGCTTCTCCATGGGCTGGATCGTGGGCGAGCTGGCGTTCCAGAACATCGTCTGGCAGATGGTCGCCACCGCCCTCTTCATCGCGTTCGGCGCGCTCGACAACTGGGCCGGTTGGCTCGGCCTCGCCGTGGCCGTCCTCGACTGGGTCGGGCTCCTCGGGCTGGGCATCGCCGGCCGCCGGGCCGCCGGTGTGGCGGCCGCCGCCCTCGACGAGGTGCGCGCGGGCGCCTTCCCGGTTCCCACCGAACCGACCGCCCCCACGTGGGGTCGCTGCGTGGCGCGTGACCCGCGCCATCCCGCTCCGCTCGGTGCGATCGAGACGACCCGCAACATCGACTACTGGGGCGACGGCACCGCGCGCCACCGCCTCGACGTCTACCGCTCCGCGTCTGGCCCCGCCCGAGAAGGCGCCGGTCATGGTGTACATCCACGGCGGGGCGTGGATGATCGGTGACAAGCGCGAACAGGGCAAGCCGATGATGTACGAGCTGGTCGCCCGGGGTTGGGTTTGCGTGGCGATCAACTACCGCCTGAGCCCGGAGGCGACGTGGCCGGACCACATCGTCGATGCGAAGCGGGCCGTGGCCTGGGTGAAGGAGCACGTCGCCGAGTACGGGGGTGACCCCTCCTTCGTCGCGGTCAGCGGGGGGTCGGCGGGCGGGCACCTGTGCGCGTTGCTGGCGCTGAGCGCGGGGACCCCGCCTTCCAGCCCGGCTTCGAGGGTGTGGACACCTCGGTGCAGGCCTGCGTCCCCTTCTACGGGGTCATGGACATGACCGGCTCACCGAGAGGGATCGGCCCGTTTCGGGCCGGGCCTGCTCGAGATGCTCGAGAGAAAGGTCATGAAGGTCACCGGAGTCCGAGCAGCCCGAGCTCTTCCGCGACGCGTCGCCGACCTACCGGGTCCACGCCGACGCTCCTCCGTTCTTCGTCCTGCAGGGCGTCAACGACACGCTGGTGCCGGTGGAGACGGCCCGCATCTTCGTCGACCGCCTGCGCGCCGTCTCGCAGCCGGCCGGTGGCCTACGCCGAGCTGCCCCTGGCCCAACACGCCTTCGACGTCCTGGCCTCGCTGCGCTGCCAGGCCACGACGTCGGCCGTCGGCGACTTCCTCGAGGGCGCACGCGGCCAGGTCCGCACCGCGTCCGGACGCGCCGCCACCGGCACCGGCACCGCACCGACACGGACGCTGTGCCCCGAGCTTGTCTCGGAGACCGAGCCGGTCACCGAGGTCTGACCGGCCCTCCGGGTCAGGCCTCGTCGGCGAGCCGGACCTGGACCGAGAGCGCGTCGCCCACCGCGACCACCAACTCGTCCACCCCGCCCGCGTCGGTGATGTCGCGTCGGGCCGCCTCCACCGCGGCGAGCGTGCGCCGGCGGACCGGTCACGGTCAGCAGCGCCACCCGCGCCCGCATGGAGCGTTTGTGGGACGTCTTCTCCCGGCGCACCGCGCCGAGCACCTCGGCCGCCACGGTCAGCACCTCGTGATCCGCGTCGGCGTGGGCGCCGATCTCGGCGACGTCGGGCCACGGGGCGTGGTGGACCGAGCCCTCGCTGCCACCAGCTCCACACCTCCTCGGTCACGAAGGGGAGCGAGGGGGCGAAGAGCCGGATCAGGACCGAAAGGGCCAGGGCCAGGGTGGCCCGGGCCGACTCGGCGCCGGCGGGCTCGGCCTCCCCGTAGGCCCTCGTCTTGACCAGCTCGACGTAGTCGTCGCAGAACGACCAGAAGAAGGTCTCGGTGACCTCCTGCGCCCGGGCGTAGTCGAACTCCTCGAACGACGTCGTCGCGGTCGTCACCACCTCGGCCAGCCGGGCCAGCAGGGCACGGTCGAGCGGCTCGCGGACCGCCTCGACGCCGGGTGGCACGCCCTCGCCGAGGCGCCCCAGCGCGAACTTCGAGGCGTTGAGGATCTTGATGGCCAGGCGGCGGCCGATCTTCATGACGCCGGTGTCGACCGCGGTGTCGGTGCCCGGGCGGCCGTTGCAGGCCCAGTAGCGCACGGCATCGGAACCGAACTCCTCCACCAGCGGCATGGGGGTGACCACGTTGCCCTTGGACTTGGACATCTTCTTGCGCTCGGGGTCGAGGACCCAGCCGTTGAGGATCGTGTGCCGCCACGGCACGACGTGGTGTTCCAGGTGCGTGCGCAAGATGGTGGAGAAGAGCCAGGTGCGGATGATCTCGTAGCCCTGGGGACGCAGGTCCATGGGGAAGGTGGCCCCGAACAGGTCGGGGTCGTCCTCCCACCCGCAGGCGATCTGCGGGGTGAGCGACGAGGTGGCCCAGGTGTCCATGACGTCGGGGTCGCCGGCGAAGCCGCCCGCGACGCCGCGCTGCTCGGCCGCATAGCCGGGGGGCGTGTCGGTGGTGGGGTCGACGGGCAGGCTGGCCTCGTCGGGCACGAGGGGGGACTCGTAGTCCGGCTCGCCACCGGGGCCGAGGGGGTACCAGATCGGGATGGGCACGCCGAAGAAGCGCTGCCGGCTGGCCAGCCAGTCGCTGTTGAGCCCGTTCACCCAGTCCTCGTAGCGGAACTGCATGTAGGGCGGGTGCCAGTCGAGCTCCTTGCCCCGGGCGAGCAGGGCCTGGCGCAGCGCTTCGTCCCGTCCGCCGTTGCGGATGAACCATTGCCGGCTCGTCACGATCTCGAGCGGGCGTTCGCCCCGCTCGTAGAACTTGACCGGGTGGGTGATCGCCCGTGGCTCGCCGATCATGTCACCCGACGCCGTCAGCATCTCGACCATGGCGCGCTGGGCTTGCTTCACCGTGCGCCCCGCGATGGCGCGCCAGGCCTCGCCGTCGGGGACGCCGGCCGGGGGTGACTCGGTGATGTGGCCGGTGCGGGTGAGGATGTTGCGTGTCGGCAGGTCGAGCTCGCGCCACCACACCACGTCGGTGACGTCGCCGAACGTGCAGATCATCGCGATGCCCGATCCCTTGTCCGGTTCGGCCAGGGGATGGGCGAGGATCGGCACCTCGACCCCGAAGAGCGGCGTGTGCACGGTGGCCCCGAAGCGGTCGGCGTAACGCTCGTCGTCGGGGTGGGCGACCAGCGCCACGCAGGCGGCGACCAGCTCGGGCCGGGTCGTCTCGATCTCGATGTCGTCGAAGCGCAGCCGGTGGTACGCGCCCGGCCGTTCGCGGTCCTCCATCTCGGCCTGTGCGACGGCGGTCTGGTAGTCGACGTCCCACAGCGTCGGCGCCTCGGAGGAGTAGGCCTCGCCCCGCGCCAGGTTGCGCAGGAACATGCGCTGGCTGGCCCGCCGGCTCCGGTCGTCGATGGTGGCGTAGCCCAACGCCCAGTCGACCGAGAGGCCGATGCGCCGCCACAGAGCCTCGAAGGCGCGTTCGTCCTCGGCCGTCAGCTGGTGGCACAGCGCGATGAAGTTGGGCCGGCTGACCGGGATGTCCTCCGGTCCCGGGCTCCTCGGGCGGCACGAAGTCGGGGTCGAAGGGCAGCGACGGGTCGCACGTCACGCCGAAGTAGGTCTGCACCCGGCGCTCGGTCGGCAACCCGTTGTCGTCCCATCCCATCGGGTAGAAGACCTCCCAGCCCCGCATGCGGCGGTAGCGGGCGATGGCGTCGGTCTGCACGTAGCCGAAGACCGACCCCATGTGCAACGACCCCGACACCGTCGGCGGGGGGGTGTCGATGGAGAAGACCTGCTCCCGGGCGGCGCTCTCGTCGAAGCGGTAGGCGCCGTCGTCGTCCCACCGCGGCGGCCCACCGCTCCTCGAGACCGTCGAGTGTCGGCTTGTCGGGGACGCGTGGCGCGCCGGTCGAGAGGGTCGACATGATCGGGTTACCGTACCCGGATGCTGCTCCTCCACGACACCGCCACGGGCACGATCCACCCCCTCGAGCTGCGCACGCCAGGGCGAGGTGTCGATGTACGTCTGCGGCCCGACGGTCTACGACCTGCCCCACATCGGGCACGGGCGCTACAACCTCGTCTTCGACGTGCTGCGGCGCTACCTCCTCTTCTCGGGGCTCGACGTGCGCTACGTCTCGAACGTCACCGACGTCGACGACAACATCATCAAGCGGGCCGGCGGAGCAGGGCCGCACCGAGCCCGAGGTGGCGACCGAGTTCGAGGCGCGCTGGTGGGAGGCCATGGACGGGCTCGGCGTGCTGCGACCCGACGACATCCCCCACGCCACGGCCTACATCGCCGACATGGTCGGCCTGGTGGGCGACCTCCTTGCCCGGGGCGTGGCCTACGAGACCTCCGACGGCGTCTACCTGGACGTCGACCAGGTCCAGGGCTACGGGCTCCTGGCCCGCCAGAGCCTCGACTCGCTGCGGGCCGGAGCCCGGGTGGAGAGCAACGAGGAGAAGCGATCACCGCTCGACTTCGCCCTGTGGAAGAAGGCGAAGGCGGGGGAACCGGCCTGGGACGCGCCCTGGGGCGCCGGCCGGCCGGGCTGGCACACCGAGTGCGTCGTGATGTCGCTCGACCTGCTGGGCGACGGGTTCGACCTGCACGGCGGGGGCCAGGACCTGGCCTTCCCCCATCACGAGAACGAGCGGGCCCAGGCGGTCGCCGACGGGCGCACCTTCGCCCGTCACTGGGTGCACAACGGCTGGGTCGAGGTCGAGGGCACGAAGATGTCCAAGTCGCTCGGCAACTTCACCTCGCTGACCGACCTGCTCGACCACTGCGACGGCCGGGCCTACCGGCTGCTTGTCCTGCGGGCCCACTACCGCTCGCCCATCGAGGTGACCCCGGACACCCTGGCCGACGCCGAGAAGGCGCTCGACCGTCTCGACGGGCTCGCCCGGCGCTTCGACGGCGTCGCCGGCTTGCTGGGACGCACGCCAGGCGGCTTCGTGGTCGAGGGCATCGAACCGGCGACCGGGGTCGACCCGGGGGCGCTGGCGACGTTCCGGGCGCGCATGGACGACGACCTGGACACGCCCGGGGCCTTGGCCGGCATCTTCGAGCTGGTGTCGGCGGCGCACAGCGCCGCCGACGCGGGCGACGAGGTCGAGGGTGGCCGACTCGCCCGCTCGGCCGCCGTGCTGGCCGCCGCGCTGGGGCTCTCGCTGCGCGCGGCCGACGCCGAGGTCGACGAGGAGTCGTCACGCCTGGTGGCCGAACGCGACGAGGCGCGCCGGCGCCGGGATTTCGCCCGGGCCGACGCGTTGCGCGACGAGTTGGTGGCCCGGGGCTGGACGGTCGAGGACACCCCCTCGGGCACCGCCATCCGCCGCTGACGTCGCAGAGAGTCCCTGGTCAACGCGCATCCCTGCCCGGGGTGGACCGGTTACCGGCTCGTAGGTTACTCTGTAGTAACTACGCACCGGAGGCTCCGGCGCGTGGCCGGGCGTCGCACAAGGAGGGCGCACCATGTCCGACTACTCGCTCGAACTGAACGAGGACCAGCTCCAGATCGTCAAGTGGGTCCACGAGTTCGCCGAGAACGTCGTCCGCCCGGCCGGCCGTGAATGGGACGAGCGGGAGGAGACCCCGTGGCCCATCATCGAGGAGGCGGCCAAGAACGGGCTGTACTCCTTCGACTTCGTCGCCCAGTGCTTCTCCGATCCGACCGGCCTCCTCATGTGCCTCGTGAACGAGGAGATGAGCTGGGGGGACGCCGGCATCGCCCTGGCCATCTTCGGCTCCACCCTGGCCGTCGCCGGGATCTTCGCCAACGGGACGCCCGAGCAGATCGGCGAGTGGATCCCGCAGTGCTTCGGGACCCCCGAGGACGTGAAGCTGGCCGCCTTCGGCGTGTCCGAGCCCGACGCCGGCTCCGACGTGTCCTCGCTCAAGTCGCGGGCCGTCTACGACGAGGCCAAGGACGAGTGGGTGCTCAACGGCACCAAGACCTGGATCACCAACGGCGGCATCGCCAACACGCACGTGCTCGTGCTCTCGGTCGACCCCTCGCTCGGCAGCCGCGGCCAGGCCAGCTTCGTGGTGCCCGAGGGCACGCCGGGCATCTCCCAGGGCCAGAAGTTCAAGAAGATGGGCATCCGGGCCTCGCACACCGCCGAGGTCGTCCTCGACGACTGCCGCGTCCCCGGGCGCTGCCTCCTCGGCGGCAAGGAGAAGCTCGACGAGCGCCTGGCGCGGGCCAAGGAGGGCAAGAAGACCTCCACCCAGGCCGCCATGGCCACCTTCGAGGCGTCCCGTCCGATCGTCGGCGCCCAGGCCGTCGGCATCGCCCGAGCCGCCTACGAGTACGCGCTCGACTACGCCAAGGAGCGCAAGCAGTTCGGGCGGGCCATCATCGAGAACCAGGCCATCGCCTTCAAGCTGGCCGACATGAAGATGCACACCGACGCCGCCCGGCTCCTCGTCCACCGCGCCGCCTGCATGGCCAGCACGGGCAAGAAGTTCGAGAACGGCGAGGGCTCCATGTCCAAGCTCTACGCCGGCGAGAACGCGGTGTGGGTGACCGAGCAGGCCATCCAGATCCTCGGCGGCTACGGCTACGTCCGGGAGTACCCGGTCGAGCAATGGCACCGCGACTCGAAGATCTACACCATCTTCGAGGGGACCTCCGAGATCCAGCGGCTGGTCATCTCGCGGGCGATCTCGGGGATCCACATCAACTGATCCGACCCGGAAAACGGTCCCCCAGCGTGGCTCCCGAGCGCAAGGGCTGAGCCGGCTTCAGCGGGACCTCGGGCGCGACCGGTCGTTTCGGGGCGCGATTGTGAGCGACTGCAACGATCAGTGCACGGAGAGCCGCTGGAAGTAATGGCCCCCCTCGAGGTCGTCGAGGAGCCCCGGATGCGTGGGCTGCCATCCCAGCAGCTCGCGGGTCCAGGCGCTCGACGCCGGGGCGTCGGCCCCGATGAAGGCCGCCGAGGAACCCGAAGTGCTCGAACGCGTCCTCGGGGGAGATGGAGAGCACCGGGACGTCCAGGTGCTCTCCGATCACCTCGGCGACCCCTCGGATCGGCACGCCTTCCTCAGCGATCGCGTGGAGCGCCGATCCGGCCGGGGCCTTCTCCAGTGCCAGGCGGAACAGCCGCGCCGCATCGAGGCGGTGGGTCGCCGGCCAGCGGTTGGACCCGTCGCCCACGTAGCCCGAGGCGCCCCTGTCGCGCGCGATGCCGACCAAGGTCGCCATGAAGCCGTTGTCCCCGTCCCCGTGACAGGTCGGTGGAAGGCGCACGACCGAGGAGCGGACGCCGTGCGAAGCGAGGGCGAGCGTGACCTGCGCCGTGCCCAACCGGGTCAGCGGCCGCCGCCCAGCGCCGCCGCAGCCGGGTCGGATCCCCTGCCCGTCCTCTTCGGTCGCCACCCGGCCCGGCGCGAGTCCGACGGTCCCCGAGGCGATGAGGAACGGTCGATCGGATCCTGCGAGGGCCTCTCCGAGCGCCTCGACGGCACGGCGGTCGGCATCGGCAGCGCCCTGGAAGTCTCCCGAGAAGGCCACTCTCGTGCTCGAACGCGAGGTGGATCACGCCGTCTGAGTCCGCCGCGGCGGCCTGCAGGGTCGTCGAGATCGTCGAGCGTGCCCGGGAGGACCTCTGCCCCGGCAGTGGTGATCGCCTGGCCCGAGGCGTCCGAGCGGGCGAGCCCGACGACCTCGTGGCCGGCGTCGATGAGCTCGGGAACGACGGCGGAGCCGATCCAACCTGACGCGCCGGTGACGAAAACACGCATGAGAACCTCCCGGTGGCGGAACGTCCCCGCCACGAGCAGGCAAGGACGATGTCAGTTGCTGTCATCACCCTAGCACCGATGTCAGCCGCTGTCATCACCTTTCACTAACGATCGGGGCATGGCGCGTTGGGAGCCGGACAGCCGGGGCAGGCTCGAGCAGGCCGCCCTCGCGCTCTACGGCGAGCGCGGTTTCGAGAACACGACCGTGGCGGAGATCGCCGAGCGGGCGGGATTGACGGAACGGACGTTCTTCCGGCACTTCGCCGACAAGCGCGAGGTTCTCTTCGGGGGTGCGGGCATGCTGCAAGAGCTCCTGGTGAGCACCGTTGCCAGCGCGCCCGATGGCGCGGCGCCCATCGACGCCGTCACCGCCGCCCTCGTGGCCGCCGGCACCGTCCTCCAGGAGCGCCGTGCGTACGCCGAGCAGCGCCAGGCCGTCATCGCAGCGAACGCTGAGCTGCGAGAGCGCGAGGTGATCAAGCTCGCAGCTCTCGCCGGGGCGCTCGCCGACGCGCTGCGCCGGCGCGGTGTGAGGGAGCCGGCCGCGACTCTGACCGCCGAGGCGGGGATCGCCGTCTTCAGGGTCGCGTTTGAACGCTGGGTCGAGGAGACCAACCGGAGAGAGCTGCCGCGACTCGTCAGAGAATCGCTCGACGAGCTGAGGGCGGTGACCGCGGGCGGGTGATCAGCTCGGATTCGGCCCCTGTCTGGCGTCCACCCCGGGGGTTGACTCCCGGGTGGACGCCGGGGGGTGGGCCGCACGGCGCCCGGTCGCAGGTCCCGCGGGGCCGGGCCAAATAGTGTCGGCTTCTCGTGGACCCGACCCCGCTCCTCCGCCGCGCCGCCGACGTCACCCCGGAATGGCTGACCGGCGCTCTCGTGGGCGCCGGCCGGTTGGCCGATGGCGCCGAGGTGGTCTCCTTCGAGGCGGCGCCCATCGGCACGGGCCAGATGGCCGACACGACGCGCTTCACGCTCACCTACGACGAGCCCGGGGCGGGGCCGGCCAGCGTGGTGGGCAAGTTCGCCTCGGCCGACGACCAGAGCCGCGGGACCGGCCTCGCCCTGCGGGCCTACGAAATCGAGGTTCGCTTCTACCGGGAGGTTGCCGCCCGCGTCGCGACCCGCGTCCCTGCCACCTACGTGGCCGAGGTCGAGCCCGAGACCGGATGGTTCACCCTCTTGCTCGAGGACATCGCCGGCTCGGTGCAGGGAGATCAGATCGAGGCCTGTGGTCCCGAGGTGGCAGCAGCCGTGCTCGAGGAGATGGCCGGCCTGCACGCCCCGTGTTGGGAGGACCCCGACCTCGCCGGGCGCGAGTGGCTCAACCGCGCCACGCCCGAGTCCGACGGCTTCCTCACCGCGCTGGTGGCCTCGTTGCTGCCCGGCTTCCTCGAGCGCTACGAGGACACCTTGGCGCCCGAGCACCGCGACGTCTGCCGGCTCTTCTCCGAGCAGCTCCCCGCCTACCTCGGGCTGCACACCGGCCCGCGCACGACCAGCCACGGCGACTTCCGGCTCGACAACCTCCTGTTCCAGCCGGGTCACCCGAGGCCGGTGGTCGTCGACTGGCAGACCGCCGCCTGGGGCGGGGCGTCCCTCGACGTGGCGTACTTCATCGGCGGCTGCCTCAGCATCGAGGACCGGCGGTCCCACGAGGCCGACCTGCTGGCCCACTACCACGACGCCCTGTGCCGGGGCGGGGTGCGCGACTACTCGCTGGAGCAACTGCGGCGCGACACCCGGCTGGACAGCTTCGGGGGCGTCCTCATGGCCATCGTCGCGGCCATGATCGTGCAGCGCACCGAGCGGGGCGACCTCATGTTCCTCACCAGCACGACCCGTCACGCCCAGCACGCGCTCGACGTCGACGCGCCCGCGCTGCTCCTGGCCGCCGGATGACCGACCTGCTGGTGCTGTGCACTGGCAATGCGGCTCGGTCGGTCATGGCCGGCTTCATGCTCGAGTACCTGCGCGACGGCCGTGCCGGGGATCCCCTCCGCATCGTGACCGCCGGGCACGCACACCATCGACGGACAGCCGATGGGCCTGCGGACCCGCACCGCGCTGGCCCGTCTTCCCGAGCTGGCGGACGCCGACTTCCGCCGCCACCGCAGCCGGCAGGTCCACGGGGTCGATCTCGTGCACGCCGCAGTTGGTCGTCGTGATGGAGGCCGACCACGTGCGCTTCGTCCGGCGCCAGTTCCCCGACGCCGCCGCCAAGACCGCCACGATCCGGTATCTGTGCCGCGCCCTCCCGCCTCCACCGCCGGGCCTCGGCGAGCGGGTGGCGCTCCTCGGCCTGGGCGAGGTGGAGGTGTCCGACAACGACGACGTCCTCGACCCCGCGGGGCAGGAGGCAGACGTCTACGCGGCGTGCGTCGACGAGCTGTGGGGTCTGTGCCGGGACGCTCGTCACCCTGCTCTGATCCCGCGGGCGGTGCCGGCGCTCAGTCGGCGTGCACCGAGCGCAACCCGGCCCACGCCAGGTCGGCCATGCGCTGCGCGAGCTTCAGCGGCCTCCTCCTCCAGCTCTGCCTCGGAGCCGGGGCGTTGCGCCATGAAGCGCCGGCTGGCCCCCTCGGCCATCCCGACGATCCCGTAGGCGAGCAGGCGGCGGTGGTCGTCGTCGAGCCCGGCGTCGATGAGCGGGTCGATCGCCTCGGCGATCGCGTCCTCCACGGCGCGCAGCGCCCGTCCCAGCTCCTGGTCGTCTGCGTGGTCACGCCCGTAGAGCAGCCGGAACTGGGCCTCGTGACTGACGACGAGACGGAAGTAGGCGGCGAAGCCCAGCTCCACCTGCTGGCGAGGCCCCTCGGCCTGCATCACGGCGCGCCCGACGGCGGTCAGCAGGTCCTGGGCGATGGAGTCGACCAACTCCAGGTACAGGGCCCGCTTCGAAGAGAAGTGCTGGTACAGCAGCGGCTTGGTGACCCCGGCGGCCTCGGCGATGTCGTCCATCGTCGTGGCGCGGTACCCCCGTTGGGCGAACAGCTCGAGCGCCACCGCGAAGAGCTGGTGACGTCGCTGTTCTGCGGTGAGCCGCCTCGGAGCGGCCTGGATCGCACCGGCCATGGCTGCACGTTACCGAACGGTCATGGCAGGCCGGCAAGACCGGGGACGCCCCGCAGGACGCCGCGACAGCCCTCCGGGGAGGTGGGCCAGGTTGAAGTGGTCGGCCGCGACCCGGTGGTTGCGCGTCAGCACCCGCTCGTCGGGCGTGCGCAGCCATGCCGCCAGCGGAGCCGGGTCGGAGGCGTCGAACCAGTGGAAGCCGAACGCCGCCAGCTCGGCCGCCACGGGGTAGGACCCCACCGCGAGCGGGCGCCGATAGGTCGCCGACTCCACCGAGGGGTTGCCGAAGCCCTCCCACGTCGAGGGAAGCAGGACGGCGTCGCAGGCGGCGTACGCGTCGGCGATGGAGCAACCGCCCTCGGGCTCGCCGAGGACGACCGGGCAGCGGGCCCGCGCCAGCAGGCGCTCGAGTTCGGGCCCGTACCCGTCCTCGGCCGGTCCGAGCAGCCAGTAGGTGCCGCCGACGGCTTCGGCCAGCGCGAGCGCGCCCGCGATGTTCTTGCGGGGGAGCGCCCGTGTGGGCTGGAGCAGGAGCGTGGACCCCTCGGCGACGCCGAGCGCCGTCGCGCGTGGCGGCGCGGTCGCCCGGTGCGGGGTCCGGGTCGAACGCGTTGTACAGCGTCGTCGCCCTGATGCCCCGGGCCGCCAGCTCCGCTCGGCTCAGCTCGTTGATCGTCACGTGCGCCCAGGCCGGGTCGTCCGGCGGCGGCGGGAGGTGGGCGAAGTGCGGCCGCTGCCACGGGAGGTCGTGATGGTGCAGGAGCGCCGGTCGCCCCGCGCACGCGGCCGCCACCACGGCCGCCGCACGCGGGATTGAGCGGCAGCGAGCAGAGGTTCTCGACGATCACGAGGTCTGCGGTCGCCAGCGCGCCTTCGACCTCGGCCCGCGTCGGGGGCTCGGGCGCGTCGATCGCCAACCCGGGCAGGACGACGTCCACCGGGCCCGACCCGGCGACGGTGCGCACGTCCCATCCGAGCAGGCCCAACGCAGCCGCCCACTTGGCGGCCTCGACGGCCACCCCGTCGCCCCCGCCCAGGCGAAAGGAGACCATGCATGCCGTCGGCACGCCGGCACTGTAGGCGCGTCGGGAGGGCGGTACGCCGGTCGACTAGCGTTTTGCCACGATGGCGAAGCGGGCTTTGATCACGGGCGTCACCGGCCAGGACGGGTCCTACCTGGCGGAATTCCTCCTGTCCCAGGGCTACACGGTGATCGGCATGGTGCGGCGCTCGAGCACCGTGAACTTCGAGCGCATCGCCCACATCCAGGACCAGCTCGAGCTCGTGGCCGGCGACCTGCTCGACGAGAGCTCGCTCATCCACATCCTGCGCGACCACCGGCCCACGGAGGTCTACAACCTGGCCGCGCAGTCCTTCGTCCAGACCAGCTTCTCCCAGCCCGTGCTGACGGGAGAGACGACGGCCATGGGCGTCACCCGCATTCTCGACGCCATCCGGCTCGTCGACCCGGAGATCCGCTTCTACCAGGCCAGCTCCTCGGAGATGTTCGGCAAGGTCCTCGAGGTCCCCCAGCGGGAGTCGACGCCCTTCTACCCGCGCAGCCCCTACGGCGCGGCCAAGGTGTACGGGCACTGGATCACGGTGAACTACCGCGAGAGCTACGGGCTCCACGCGTCCTCGGGCATCCTCTTCAACCACGAATCGCCCCGCCGCGGCCTCGAGTTCCTCACCCGCAAGGTCACCCACGGCGTGGCTCGCATTGCCAACAAGCTCGACGACAAGATCGCGCTCGGCAACCTCGACGCCCACCGGGACTGGGGGTACGCCGCCGACTATGTCCGGGCCATGTGGCTGATGCTCCAGCAGGACGGCCCCGGCGACTTCGTCGTGTCGACGGGTCAGACCCACGAGGTGCGCGAGTGGTGCCGTCTGGCCTTCGAGGCGGCCGGGCTCGACTGGGAGCAGCACGTCGTGATCGACGAGAAGTTCCTGCGACCGGCCGAGGTGGACCTGCTGGTCGGAGACCCGATCAAGGCGCACCAGGTACTGGGCTGGCGGCCCGAAGTCGACTTCCCCGGCCTCGTCACCATGATGGTGGAGGCGGACATGGACCTGGTCCGGAAGAGCCTCAGGTAACCGGGGGCCGCCGCGCTCCTCTCACCGGCTGCACCCGCTGCGATCTCGGCCGATCCGGCCGGCGCTCTCGTTGCCTTCGGGGCCGGGATCCTGTCCTTCGTCTCACCCTGCGTCCTGCCCCTGGTCCCGGGCTACGTCTCCATGGTGTCGGGCCTGTCGGCGGCGGAGCTGGAGGCGGGCGGCGAAGGGGCGACGCCATCGGCCGCCCTGCGCCCGGTCCTGCGCGGCATCGGGCTGTTCGTGGCGGGCTTCACGCTCGTCTTCGTGGCGCTGGGCGCGGCGGCCTCGAGCATCGGCCGCCTGCTCGATGCGCACGAGATCACGCTCTCCCACGTGAGCGGTGCCGTGATCGTCCTCCTCGGGGTCGTCATGTTGCTCGGTGCGCTGCCGTCGAGCGTGTGGACGCACGCCGGGTCGGGCACACTCGGCATCGTGTCGCGGGTCACGGGCGAGCACCGCTTCGACGTGCGGCCGTCCAAGCTGGGCGCGTGGGCGGCGCCACTGATGGGGATGGCGTTCGCGTTCGCCTGGACGCCGTGCATCGGACCGGTCCTGGGCGTCGTGCTGAGCCTGGCGGCGCGCAACGGGACCCTGTCGGGGGGCGTGCTGCTCCTCTTTGCCTACTCCCTCGGACTGGCGGTGCCCTTCGTGTTGGTCGGCCTGGCCTTCAGTCGGCTCACCAGCATGCTGGCCCGGACACGGCACTGGCTGTGGGCCGTCGAACTGGCGGCCGGCGTGGTCCTCGTGGTCTTTGGGGTGTTGTTGCTGACGGACAACGTGAGTTGGGTCTCGACGCAGCTCTCGAACCTCCTGAACGACGTCGGCCTGGGGCGCCTCAGCAAGAGTTGAGACCGGGGTCGTCGCTCACCGACCTGGTGGCCGCCATCGAGCGACCGCACCCACCCCGCCCGGGACCCCTTCTCGTCGCGCTCGACGGACGCTCGGGCAGCGGCAAGTCGACCCTGGCCGCCGCCCTGCGCACGCGCACCAGCGCGCTGGTCATCGACGGCGCCTACAGTGCCCGTCCCGAGCTGGCCGACCTCTACACCCTGCGCGTGCTCCTCGAGGTCGGCCGTGACGTCCGACGCGAGCGCCTGCTCCGACGCGAGGGCGTGCGGGACCGGGCCGAGTGGGAGGCCCGGTGGGGCGACGCGGAGGACCTGTACTTCGAGACGGTGATGCCGCCGCCGGCGTTCGACCTCGTGCTCGACGGGGCGTGAGCGAGACCCGGCCTGGTTCAGGCGCGCTCCGCCAGCAGTGCGGCGAACGTCCGCGCGAAGGTGAACGCGTCCCCCGGCCAGCGGGCCGAGACGTAGGAACCGTCGCGCACGACCCACGCCGGACGCGCGTCGGTCAACGTGTCGCGGGCCCGCCCGCTCGTCTTGCGCCGCCGGTCGGGCGTGCCCTTCTCCACGTCCTTGAAGTCGGCCGGATCGGCCAGCGCCCGCGTCACCTCCTGCTGCACCGACATGTAGCCCCAGGGCTGCCCGGGCTCCTCCACGTAGGTACGGTAGTAGTTGGCGTCCCAGAAACGCGTGTAGCGGGCGACGTCCCACGCCTTGCGCTCCAGCGACCAGGTGAGCGCCGTCGTCCGCCGGCCGTGTAGCACGGAGCGCCCGGTCTTCGGGTCCATCGCCCGCGCCGCGACCAGGACGCCGTGGCAGATCGCCCCCACCGGCTTGCCGGAACGGAACGAGTCGGTGGCCATCTGCTGGACCTCGGGGCTCTCGAGATAGGCACGCATGCCGCGCGCCGGTGCCCGCCGGGCAGGAGCAGCGCGTCGTACTCGCTGCGCCGGGCCGCCCCCCAGTGCAGCGGTGACCCGAAGGCCTCGTCGGAGAGCAGCGACGCGTACGCCCGGCGGGCCGCCCTGTCGGCGCGCAGCACGCGGCCGACCACCGTCACACGGCGCAGGCCGGGGATGGCGCCCCAAGGGTCGAGGCCTCGGCCGGTCACCATCAGGTCGTCGGCCCGGCCGGGCTGTCCCGACGGCGTGGCGAAGCGCACCTCGTGCCCCGCGTCCGAGAGGACCTGCCAGCTCACCGCCACCTCGGTGGGGTCGAAGTCGCACGCCGGCAACGGCATCAGGACGGTCACCATCGATGCGGCGACACTAGCGACGACACCTCGGGCGGGCGCCGCCGGCCGCCGTTATCGTCTGCCCCATGAGCGACACCGGCACCGGCACCGCACCCGACCCGATCTTCTCGCCCGAGGACGGCCTCGGACAAGCTCTGGGCCCAGGCCTACCAGGGTGAGGTGCTGGGCGAGCGCCTCTTCGGACGACTCGCCGGGCACCTCGAGGCGCGGCACGAGGCCGACCACGCCGCCAAGATGCGCGTGCTCGCGACCCTCGAACGGCTGACCAAGGAGGCCGTCGCTCCCGCGCTCGAGAAGGCCGGCATCTCCACCGAGCCCGACGCCGAGATGCTCGCCGCGGCCGACGCCCTGGGCGACGCGTCGCGCGAGAGCACGTGGGAGCAGGTGATGGGTTCGTTCGAGGGCATCACGGGACAGTTCATCGGCCTCTACGAGCGCATCGCCGAGCTCGATCCCACCGAGAGGGCCACCTCGGAGCTGCTGGTGGCACACGAGGTCGCGCTGCGCGACTTCGCCCGGGCCGAGCTCGCGGGCCACGTCGCCACCTCCCTCGATCCGATCAACGCGCTGGCGCACATGCGCTGACGGGCCACCGATGCCGGACTTCGCCGCCTTCGATCGGCGCCACTACCCGAGCCTGGCGGTGCGCGAGGGCTACGCGGCCTGGGCACCGACATACGAGGACACGGTCGAGGACGTGATGGACCTCGCGTTGCTGGACCGCATCGAGTCGGTGCCGTGGTGCTCCGTCACGCGGGCCGCCGATCTGGGCTGCGGGTCGGGTCGGACGGCGCAGTGGCTGCGCTCGCGGGGCGAGTTCCCGATCGACGGCGTCGACCTGACGCCCGAGATGCTCGGGCTGGCCCGCCGCCGTGGCGTGCACGACCGCCTCGTCGAAGCCGACGTGCGGGCCAGCCCGCTCGAGCGGGGCGCCTACGACCTCGTCACCTGCGTGCTCGTCGACGAGCACCTCTCGGAGGTCGAGGCGCTCTACGCCGAGGCGCGCCGCCTGCTCCGCCCCGCCGGCTTCTTCGTGATCGTCGGTGTCCATCCCTCCTTCCTCATGACGGTCGGCATGCCCACCCACTTCGACGGGCCGGGGGGCGACCCGGTGGCCATCGAGACCCACCTGCACCTGCCGGGGGAGCACCTGGCGGCCGCCACCGCCGCCGGGCTGGTGGCCCGGGAGCTCCACGAGGGACTGGTCGACGACCGGCTGATCGGGCGGAAGCCCAGTTGGGAGCCGCACCGGGGTTTCCCCTTCTCCTACGCCCGGGTCTGGTCCTCGCCGTGACCCCGGGGGCCGGGCCCCGCTTGGAACCCCGGGACCCGCCCCCCCTACCATGGTGGGGAAGGCCATGGCCCCTGTTGTCCACCTCCGTGTCGCGGTCGCGCTCGCCGGCCGCTTCCCCGCCCTTGCCGGGGTCGACCTCTCTCTCGACCAGGGCGAGGTCGTCGTCGTCGTGGGCGCCAACGGGGCGGGCAAGACCAGCCTGCTGCGCGCCTGCGCAGGGCTTTTGCCCGTCACCTCCGGTGAGGCGACCGTCCTCGGGGTCGACCTCACCTCCAACCGCACCTCGGTGCGCCGCTACGTCGGCCTCCTGGGCCATGCCGCCCCCCTCTACGACGAGCTCAATGCGGCGGAGAACGTCTCCTTCGCCGTGCGGGCCCTCGGGCTGCCCGTCTCGGGCGCCGACGAGGCCCTCGAGCGGGTCGGGCTGACCGGGCGCCTGCGCACGACGCCGGCCGGTCGCCTCTCGGCCGGCCAGCGGCGCCGCGTCGCGCTGGCGGCGTTGCTCGCCCGACGGCCCGCCCTCTGGCTGCTCGACGAGCCGCACGCCGGGCTCGACGCCTCGTCGCGCGCGCTGCTCGGGCATCTGATCGGCGAGGCCGTGTCGGATGGGGCCACGGTGTTGCTCTCGTCGCACGAGCCGCAACTGTCGGTCCCCCTGGCCGACCGTGTCGTCTCCATGGGGGGCGGCCGGGTGACCGGCGAGGAACCGGGGGGCCGCCGCGTCACGTTGACCGCGGTGCCGACGCCTGCGGGCACGGCCGCGGACAGCGCTGGAGCCGTCCATGTGGCATGACGCCGTCCTGGTCGCGGGCAAGGACCTCCGGATCGAGGCACGCTCTCGGGTCGCGCTGTGGCAGGTCGTCCCCTTCGCCTTCCTCGTGCTGGTACTGCTGGCGTTCGCCATCGGGCCCGACCAGGCCGCCCTGCGCCACGCCGCGCCGGGGATCTTCTGGGTGGCGCTGCTGTTCTCGACCGTGCTGGCGATCCAGCGCAGCGTCGCCGTGGAGTCGGGTGAGGGTACGCGTGACGGGCTTCGCCTCTCGGGCATCGACCCGGCCGGGATCTTCCTGGGCAAGGCCGCCGCGGTGGGGCTTCAGCTCCTCGCCCTCCAGGTCGTCTTGTGGGCGGGCGTGACCTTCCTCTTCGACGTGCGCGTCCAGGTCGTGTGGCTCGCGGTGGTGGCGAGCCTGCTGGCCACCGTCGGCTTGGCCTGTGCCGGCGTGCTCTACGGCGCGCTGTCGGCCGGCTTGCGGGTGCGCGACACCTTGCTCCCGTTGCTCGTGCTGCCGGTGCTGGCGCCGATCCTGCTGGCGGGCTCCAAGGCCTGGGAGGCCGCCCTCAGCGGGAGCGCCTCGTCGGGGACGCAGTGGCTCAAGATCCTCGTCCCCTTCGCAGTGATCTACCTCGTGGTGGGCACGGTCGTCTACGGCCCGCTGCAGGAGGCCGCGTGAAGCGCGTCCCCGCTGGTGCCCTCCCGGCCGCGCTGGCTCGACGTGGTCGGGCTCCTCGGCGTCGTCGCCCTGGGTTTCACGGTGTGGCTCGGCCTGTGGATCACGCCACCCGACGTCGTGCAGGGGAACCTGGCCCGGCTGCTCTACGTCCACCCGTCGATCGCCACGGTGGCGCTCTACTGGGCGGGCGGCGTGGCCGCCGGCGGCAGCCTCCTCTACCTCTGGCCGCGCACACGCTCGTTCTTCTGGGACCGCCTCGCCGCGTCCGCCGTGGAGGTGGGCGCGGTGTTCTCGGCGCTCACGCTGGTGACGGGTTCGCTGTGGGGCCGGCCGGTCTGGGGCGTCTGGTGGACGTGGGACGCCCGACTGACCTCGACCGCTCTCCTGCTGTTGCTCGAGATCGGCTACCTGGCCCTGCGCCGCGTGCCGGCCGACCCGGACGTCCGGGCCAAGCGGTGTGCCGTCGCGGCGCTGCTGGTCGCCGTCGACGTGCCGATCGTCCACTTCTCCGTCGACTGGTGGAACACGTTGCACCAGGGCGGCACGGTCCTCGACCCGGGTTTCGACCTGCACGTGCACGGGGTCATGCTGTGGACCCTCGGCCTGTCCTTCCTGGCCTTCTCGCTGGTCTTCGTGTGGCTGCTGGGCGTGCGCTACCAGGTCGAGGTGCTGCAGGACGCCGTGGGCGACCAGGAGCTCGAGGTCTCGCTGTCCGAGCGCTGGAGCGAGGACACCGAGCTCGTCGGCGTCGCCGGCACCACCCCCGGGGCGCACGAGGGTAGTGACGTCCCGTGAGCTACGTCGACGCCGGGTACGCCGTCGCGCTCGGGACACTGTTCGTCTACGCGGTCAGCCTGCTCCTCCGCCGCCGGCGTTGGGAGCGGGCGCTGCGGACGTCGGAGACGCTCGCGTCGCCGAGGGCGAGGGCGTGTCGCCGCGCGGCGAGCGGTCGTGACCGACACCACGACCGATCCCAGCCCGCCGACCAGCCCGCCGACCTCCGAGGTCCGCCGGGGCCCGGCCGTCCCTCCGCCGCGCCGCAAGAAGACAAGCCGCCGGGTCCTGGTCGTCTTCGCCCTCCTGATCGTCGCCTTCGTGTTCCTCCTCGTCGAGGGTCTGGGCAGCTCGCTCAACTACTTCGACACCGTCGATCAGGCCTTCGCCCACCGGGCGTCGCTGGGCACCCAGACCTTCCGCCTCGAGGGTGACGTGGTGCCGGGCACCATCCGCTCCACCTCCGCCGGCGCCGACTTCGAGGTCTCCGAGGGCGCCAACGTGGTGCACGTCGCCAACACGGGGAGCCCGCCCCAGCTGTTCCAGGCCAACATCCCGGTCGTCGTCGTGGGGCACTTCACGTCGGCCACCTCGACGCGGTTCGTGTCGAACTCCATCCTGGTCAAGCACTCGGCGACGTACATCGCCCAGTACCCCAGCCGGGTCCGGGGCAAGAACGGCAAGATCGTCCGCTGATGGTCGACGCCCACCTCGGGACCGTCGGGATCTGGCTCGCCTTCGTGGCCAGCATCGCCGGCGTCGTGGTGATCGCCGTGGGGCTGCTTCCGCGCCGCCGCACCGGTCGATGGGCCGGCACGAGCGGGTTCGTCACCGCTGTCGGGAGACGGCAGGTCGCTGGCGCCCGTCATGCTGATCGGCGCCCTGCTCGCCGTGGGCGCCATGGAGCACGCGCTCGTCACCCACGACTTCACGCTGGTGTTCGTGGCGGAGAACAACAGCACGGTCACCCCGCTGCTCTACTCCATCACCGGGATGTGGTCCGCCCTGGCCGGCTCGATCCTGCTGTGGGGCCTGATCCTCGCCGTCGTCTCGAGCGTCTTCGTGTGGCGCTACCGGCACCAGGCCGCCGACCCGGTGATCCGGTGGGCCACGCTCGTCCTCTACGCGGTCTCCGCCTTCTTCTTCGGCCTGATGGTCGGGCCGGCCAATCCCTTCGTCACCGCCCCCGGCGCGACGCAGGGCCTCGGGCCGAATTCCCTGCTGCAGGACAACCCGCTGGTGGCGATCCATCCGCCGCTCCTCTACGTCGGCTTCGTCGTCTTCACCGTCCCCTTCGCATTCGCCATCGGGATGCTGGCCACCGGTCGCGTGGGGGATCGCTGGCAGATCGAGTGCCGACGCTGGACGCTGGTCGCCTTCACCTTCCTCTCCGTCGGCATCGTGCTCGGTGCGTGGTGGTCCTACCAGGTGCTCGGGTGGGGCGGCTTCTGGGGCTGGGACCCCGTCGAGAACGCGGCGCTCCTGCCGTGGCTCTGCGGGACCGCCTACCTGCACTCGGTGCTCGTGCAGGAG
Source organism: uncultured Acidimicrobiaceae bacterium (assembly GCA_963774485.1). Classification (GTDB taxonomy): domain Bacteria; phylum Actinomycetota; class Acidimicrobiia; order Acidimicrobiales; family RAAP-2; genus Bog-473. The sequence goes on along the minus strand of CAVZFG010000008.1, from coordinate 128,235 downwards.
CGGCGCGGCCTCTTCCGGGTGTGGAACCTGTCGTTGTCCATCGCGACGTTCGCGCTCACCATCCTCGGCACCTTCCTGACCCGGTCGGGGGTCATCGAGTCGGTGCACGCCTTCTCGGAGTCGTCCCTCGGCCCGTTGCTCATCGGCTTCTTCTTCGTGGTGGTCATCGTGGGCTTCGGGTTGATCGCCTGGCGCGGCGACCGGCTCCGCTCGCCGATGGGCATCGACGCGCCGCTCGGGCGCGAGGGTGCGTTCCTCCTCAACAACGTCGTGTTGGTCGGCTTCGCGTTCGTGGTGCTGCTCGGCACGCTCTATCCGCTCCTCTACGAGGCGGTCACCCAGCAACAGGTGACCGTGGGCGCGCCCTTCTTCAACACCATCGCGGTCCCGGCCGGCCTGACCCTGCTGTTCCTCATGGCCGTGGCGCCCGTGCTCAGCTGGCGCAAGATGAGCGGCGCCGTGCTGTGGCAGCGCCTGTTCATCCCCGTGTGGATCGGCGTGGGCACCGTGGTGCTCTGCGTGGCGTTCGGCCTGCGCGGCAGCGCCACGCTCGTCGGCTTCGGCCTGGGTGCGATGGCCGCCGCCACCGCCGCCCGCGCCCTGGTCCTCTCGGTGCGGGCCGCGCACACCCGCCACGTCGGCTGGTGGCGGGGCCTGGTGGGGCGGGCCAACGGCGGCATGATCGTGCACCTCGGCGTCGTCCTGCTCGCCGTCGGGGTCATCGCCGCCACCTCGTACCGCCATCAGGCCGAGCTCGCCCTGCACCGGGGCGCCGTCGTCACCTACGACGGGCACCGCTTCGAGTTCGAGGGGCTGCGCACCGTCACCTCCCCCTCGCGGACGTCCCAAGAGGCCCTGGTCAAGGTCGACGGCGGCGTGTTCGCCCCGGCGACCACCAGCTTCGGCAGCGCGCTGTCGGTCGTCGGGACGCCGGCCATCGACTCCGGGCTCTTCGCGGACGTCTACCTGACCTTCGACGCCGTGGGCGGGCTGGGCTCGACGTCGGGGAACCAGGCGATCGACAACCTGCCGCAGGGCTCGGTGGCCATCGGCGTGGTCATCGAGCCGCTCGTGGCCTGGCTGTGGGCCGGCGGCCTGCTGATCGGCCTCGGTGGGTTGCTGGCGCTGGTCCCGGGCTCGCGCCGGAGGGCGACCGACCCCGCCTCGGCCTCCTCGCCGTTGGTCACGGGTGCGCCGCCCGGCCCGGGCCGGGGGGAGCGGGAGCGGGAGGCGGCTCCCGAGCCGGTGGGCGCGCTCGTGGCCCGTGCCGCCGGCCCGGCATGACGGAGCGTCGCCGGCGCCACCCCACGCGCTGGGTGGCCGGCGCCGTCCTGGCGGTGCTCGTCGTCGTCGGGATCGTCCTGGCCACCCGGACGCCCGAGGAGGCGACCGCCGTCCAGAGCCCGCTGCTCGGCCAGCGGGCGCCCGCGTTGACGGGCACCGCATTGGGCTCCGGCTCCCCGGTGTCCCTGGCCGCGCTGCGGGGGCACTACGTCGTGGTCAACTTCTTCGCCAGCTGGTGCGGCCCCTGCAAGGTGGAGGCACCCAACCTCTCCCGCTTCTACTACCAACAGGCGCACACGGCCGACGGCGCCGACATGGTCAGCGTGGTGTTCCACGACACCACCGCGACGGCGCGCGCGTTCCTGCAGTCGAACGGCGACCTCTGGCCCGCCATCAGCGACCCGGGCGGCGTCATCGCCGAGCGCTACGGCGTGACCGCGCCGCCGACGACGTTCATCGTCGACCCGTCCGGCCGGGTCACCGCCGTGCTCCTCGGCCCGGCCACCCAGGCGAACCTCGACTCCTTCCTGCGGGCGGCCAGGGCGCGAACAGGCACGGACGTCGAATGGCTGAGCGCAGGAGCGCCGCGCCCCTGTGGGCCCGCGTGGCCCTCCCCCTGGTCGTCCTCGCCGTCGCCCTGGTGATCGGCAGTGGCGTCTTCGACTCGGCGCCGGCGACCACGGCGCAGCGCGCCGCCGCCATCGAGGCCACGGTGCGCTGCCCCTCGTGCACCGACCTCTCGGTGGCCGAGTCGAACGCGACGACCGCCATCGCCGTGCGTCACCAGATCGAGAGCATGGTGGCTGCGGGGAGCTCGACCGCCGACATCGACCAGACCCTGGTGTCCGAGTACGGCCAGACCATCCTGCTCGTGCCGCCCGACGCCGGTGGCGTCCCGCTCATCTGGATCATCCCCCTGGTGTTCGGTGCCGCCGCCCTGGTGGGCGTCGGCGTCGTCTTCTGGCGCCGGAGCCGCGCCTTCGGCGCCCTCAAGGAGGAGGAGCACGTGTCGTGACGGTCGACGGATCCGTCGAACGACGCGACCGGTCCCAGCGCGACGAGCGCTGGTACCTGAGCGACGAGCGCGACTTCCTCCGACGCTCGCTCGCCGACGCCGACCGTGAGCACGAGGCGGGCGACCTGTCCGACGAGGACCACTCCGTGCTGGTGGCGCGGGACTCGGCGAGGCTGGCCGAGGTGGAGGCCGAGCTCGCCGCGTTGGGCCCCGAACCGGCGGTCCCGGAGCCGGCGGAGACGGCACCCGGCCCCGCCGGGCGACCGCTGTCCGCGTGGCGTGTCATCGGCATCGTCGCGTCGTGCCTCCTCATCGCCGCCGGTGCGTCATCCTGGTGGCGCACTTCGTCCAGCCCCGCCAGCCCGGCCAGGCGTCGTCGGGCAGCGTGACGCTCTCGCAGGCCCAGCTGATCGAGGAGCAGCTGCAGCAGGCGCTGGCGTTGAACAACAAGGGGCAGACCAAGGCGGCGCTCGTGCTCTACGACAAGGTCCTCTCCGAGGACCCGTCCAACCCCGCCGCGTTGGCCTACGCCGGGTACCTGCAGTGGAACGTCGGGTCGGCCGCGCACGTGGCCTCGCTGGTGAGGATCGGGCGCGCCGAGATCGAGACGGCGGTGAAGGACTCGCCGACCTACTACGAGGGCCACCTCTTCGACGGCCTCGTCCTCGAGAACCAGGACCACAACGACAAGGCCGCCGTCGCGCAGTTCAACGACTTCCTGGCCGACGACCCGCCGGCGGCCGAGGTGCCCCAGGTCGCCCCCCTGGTGGCGGGGGCCTACCAGGGGGCGGGGGTGCCCGTCCCGGCGGCGTTCTCGAGCGGGTCGTCGCGGGTCGTCAGCCCCGTAGCGACCGCAGCTCGGTCACGACACGGGAGAAGGCGCCGGCGAAGGCGGCGCAGTCCGCGTCGGTGGTCGTCCAGCCCACGCTCACCCGCAGCGAGTGGCTCGGGTCGACGCCCATCGCCTCGAGCACGGGCGAGGGCTCGATGCTCTCCGAGGAGCACGCCGAGCCCGAGTGCACGGCGACGCCGGCCCGGTCCAGACCGATCAGCACCGGCTCGGCCTCGACCCCGTGCACGCCGAGGCAGACGAGGTGGGGAAGCCGGTCCACGGGCGCGGCCGGCCCGACGACCTCGACGCCGTCCACCGCCAGTGCCGCCTCGACGACGGCGGCGATGTGGCGCCGGGCGGTTGCGGCTTCTGCCTCGAGGGCCCGTCCCCCGGCGCCCAACGCCGCCGCGGCCGCGCCGAAGGCGAGCAGGGCCGGGATGGCCTCGAGCCCGGCGCGGCGACCACGCTCCTGCTCGCCGCCCACGATGAGGGGGTCGAACCGGCTCCCGCGCCGGACGATCAGCGCGCCGGCCCCGGGCACCCCTCCGAGCTTGTGGGCGCTGACGCTGACCAGGTCGGCGTCGAGCGCGCGCAGATCGGTCGGGACGTGGCCGCAGGCCGCCGCGGCGTCGACGTGCACGGCGACGCCGGCGGCCCGGCAGAGCCCGACCACCTCGTGCACCGGCTGGAGGGTGCCCACCTCGTGGTTGCCCCACTGGCAGTGGACCAGCGCGGGGCGGGGCAGGCCGCCCGCCTGCAGGCGGGCCCGGAGGGCATCGACGTCGAGCCGACCGGCCGGCGTCCACCGCGATCTCCTCGGTCGGCGCGGCGCGCCTGGAGGCGTCACGGACGGCGGAGTGCTCCACGGCGGCGCAGAGCACGGGCGCGCCGGGCGCGGCCGGGTCGCACCCCAGACGGCGGCGTTGATCGCCTCCGTCCCCCCCGAGGTGAAGACCACCTGGCGCGCCGCGACACCCAACAGGTCGGCCACCTGCGCCCGCGCCCGCTCGAGCGCATCGCGGACGGTGCGGCCCTCTTCGTGCAGCCGGCCCGGGTCGCCCGCCGGGAGCGTGGCCCACTGCGCCAGCGCGGCGAGGGCCTCGGGCCGCGGCGGGGTCGTGCTGGCGTGGTCGAGGTAGGTGCGAGCCACGCGGGGCTCAGGCAGAGGCGGTGCAGGCGTCGTCGCCCCGTGCCCGCGAGGAGAGGATCACCGGGAGGGCCTGTTGCGACGCCGTGCCGCACAGCTCCGCCAGCAACCCCTTGACCATGCCGCGGTCGACGGCGCACAGCACCGGGTTGGTGCTGCTGGCGTCGCCGAAGGGGCACTGCTCGGCGACGACCGCGGTGGTCTCGCCCCGGTCCTCCGCGTGGGCGGCGAACCCGTGGGCGGTCAGGGTCTCGGCCACCACGTGCATGGCGGCCCGCACGGTGCGCTGACCCTCGCTCGGGGTCATGCGCGAGGCCAGGGAGCGCCCGTACTCCTCGCCGACGTGCGCCGCCATCTCCTCGGCCTCCTCTGGCCCGAGCCGCTGCATCGCCTCGACGAGCAGTCGCATGAGGAGATCGTCCCGGCGTTGCATGAGGCCGAGCGTCAGCTCCTCTTCCACGCAGAAGTACCGCTTGGAGGGCCGGCCGGCGCCGGCGGCGTTGCGTCCGGTCTCGACCCGGAGGTAGCCCCCGTCGACCAGGCGCTGGAGGTGGTGGCGGGCCACGTTGGGGTGGAGCGAGAAGATGGCGGCCACCTCCGTCGCGGTCGCGCCGGGCTCCGCGCGGACGTGGAGGAAGATGTCGCGGCGGGTCGGATCGCCGAAGGCGGCCGAAACGGCGGCGACGGCGGCGCTGAACCGGCCGTCGTCCGCGCCGGTTGGACGCTCGGGCTCCGCCGCCATGGGAGCGGTGATCGGAGCCGTGCTCACGCTGGGTAGTCTACCGGGGGATCAGCCCTTCCAGCTGGGGCGACGCGGCTGCGCCTCCGGTGCGCGGAGCGCCGAGATCGGATCCATCCGAGACGAGGGAGTGCATGGCAGCAGATCAATCACCGCTCGAGGCCGCGCTGCACGCGGTCCGGGACCCCGAGCTGGGCCTGACGCTGGGCGACCTCGGCCTGGTGCGGTCCGTGCGCCCGCGCCGGCGCCGGGTGCAGATCGAGGTGGCCCTTCCGGTGGCCGCCTGGCCCGGCACCGATGAGCTGGCCGACGAGATCCATGCGGCTGCGCGCTCCGTCCCGGGCGTCGAGGAGGTCGAGCTCGAATTCGTGGTGATGACCGACGCGGAGCGCGCCGGGCTCCGCCAGCGCCTGCGGGCCGGCATGCTCGGGGACCAGCCGGAGGCGGACCAGGGCGGCGACGAGCACGGTCATGATCACGCGGCACGGCCACGGCCATGCCGCGCCGATGCCCGCCTTCTTGGGGCCCGATGCCACGACCCGCGTCATCGGCGTCTCGTCGGGGAAGGGCGGCGTCGGCAAGTCGACGGTGACGGTGAACCTGGCCATCGCGCTGGCCCAGGCCGGCCACAGCGTCGGGCTGCTCGATGCCGACGTCTACGGCTTCTCGGTGCCCAAGATGCTCGGGACCGACCACGACCCGATCATCATCGGCGACATCGTGATCCCGACCTCGGCGCACGGCGTCAAGTGCCTGTCCATGGGGTACTTCGTGCCGGACGACCAGCCGGTCATCTGGCGGGGACCGATGCTGCACAAGGCGATCCAGCAGTTCCTGACCGATGCCTACTGGGGGGAGCCGGACTTCGTGCTCGTCGACATGCCGCCCGGTACCGGCGACGTCGCGCTCACGCTGGCCGAGGTGATGCCCCGGGCCGAGATCATCGTCGTGACCACCCCGCAGGCGGCGGCGCAGCGGGTGGCCCAGCGCTCGGCGTTCGCCGCCCGCCGGCTCAAGCTCTCGGTCCGCGGCGTGATCGAGAACATGAGCTGGTTCACCGGCGACGACGGCACGCGCTACGAGCTGTTCGGCTCCGGCGGGGGAGACACCCTGGCCGCCGACCTCGGGATCCCGCTCCTCGGCCAGGTGCCGCTGGTCAGCGCCGTCCGCCTGGGCGGGGACGAGGGCCGACCGGTCATGGCCGTCGATCCCGACAGCGAGACCGCCCAGTCGTTCCGGGCCATCGCGGCGAAGCTGGCGGCCCTCGGCCCGGCCCGGGTCTACCGGCGGGAGCTCACCCTGCGCTGAGCTCGTCGGCGCATCGGCGCACCGCGGTTGTGGGGTCCAGCGTGGTCGAGCACGGAGCCCCCATTTGAGGTTCGCCACGTCGCGGGCGTTGCTGCGGTAGAGCACGACCTGATCGCGGCCCAGGCGCTTGGCGTCGTACATGGCGTTGTCGGCGTCGCGCAACAACGCCGCCGGTGCCGTGTTCGAGCCGGACGTGACGACGACGCCGATGCTTGCGGTCACCACCAGGTGCGCCTCGCCGATGGACACGGGTTCTCTCAGACCGAGGCGGATGCGCTCGGCCATGTCCAGCGCATCGCGCCTCGTGGTCCACCTCGGCGAAGGCCACGAACTCGTCGCCGCCGAAGCGGGCCACCACGTCGACCCCGCGCGTCATGGCGGTCAGGCGGTTGGCCATCTCGTTGAGGACGGTGTCGCCGGTGGTGTGGTCGGCCCGGTCGTTGACCAGCTTGAAGCGGTCGAGGTCGATGAAGAGCACCGCCAGGGCGGTGCGGCGGCGCCCGACGTGGCTCAACGCCTCCTCCAGCCGGTCCATGAACAGGGCGCGGTTGGCCAGGCCGGTGAGACCGTCGTGTGAGGCCTGGAACGCCATCTGCTCGGCCATCTCGCAACGCTCGATGGCGAGCCCGACCATGCTGGCCAGCTCGTCGAGCTTGTGCAGCTCGTCGCTCCCGAAGTACGGCATGTACGGACTGATGTCGACGGCGAGCTGGTGCGTCGTGCCGCTGTGGGTGCGCACGCTGATGCGGTCGTCCTTCTCGGCCCTCCTTGTCGTGATCCGCCTCCCACGGGTCGGACCGACCGCTGTCGAGCCACGCCGGGTAGCGCGCCACGACGGTGCCGTCACCGGCCAGGAGGGCGGCCTTGGACGCACCCACGAGGGCGCAGACGTGGGGCAGCAGGTGCTCGGCCACGTCCCTCGAGTCGCCGGCGGACACCAATTCGCCGATGGCGCGGCGGAACGCCTCGTCCTCCTTCCGGCTCAAGAAGACCCGCAGGGACGAAGGGAGCACCAGCGCCATCAGGAACAGGACGCCCATCACCACGGTGAGGGCCGAGCGTGACCAGCCTGACGGTGGGCCCCTGCAGCCAGAGGGCGGCCACCACCACCTGGACCTCGAGCCCGGCGACCGCGACGCCCAGCAGGTGCATCCGTGTCGCGGCGATCGGCGGCTCACCCCGCCCGGCCATGAACAACCGGACGACCACGTAGGCGAACAGGAAGCCGAAGGCCACTCCGAAGAAGACGCGGTAGGCGAGGAAGTTCGGCGGTGGCGGGGACCCCCCGGTGGGCAGGTATTGCAGCGAGAAGGTGAAGGCCACCATCCCGGCCGTGACCGCCAAGGCGAGCGCACGCACGGTGCGGCTCGGTGTGCGGAACGAGGCGGCGAAGCGGAACAGGCAGTAGGGCACCAACAAGAGCAACGCGATCAGCCACTTGGCCACGTTCTGGTTGGTGATCAGACTGGGCTCGATCTTGACGGCCAGCGAGACCCCGCCGAGGAGGGCGAAGGAGAGCGCGACCCACCCGGCACCACGGATCCGGTGGCGCGCCCATTGCAGGGTGGTGAGCGCGGCCAGCAGGACGAACTCGACCACGGAGACGTTCAACAGGACCTGTGTCCAGTGCGTCAACTCGTCCTTCCCTCCTGCGCCGCGTCGCCCGTGTCGCCAAGACGCACGACGGTCCCCTCTCCGGGCTTGCCAGGCCCGGAACTGCCCGAAGACTCTACCTCCCGCGGCGGTAACTGCCGGGCGAGGCGCACACGGTCGGCGCCTGGACCCGTCCGACGCCGCCGCACGTCACGTGTCCCGGACACCCGGCCCCGGCATCGCCGCCGCTCGATACTGTGAGGCGGGCGCGAGGAGGTGGCATGGCGCAGGACTGGGCACGGCCGGTGGTGCACTGGGAGATCGAGGCCAAGGACCCCGAGCGTCAGCGCGCCTTCTACGCGGACCTCTTCAACTGGAAGATCGGGGAGGGGTTCATCATGGAGATCCCGGCCGGCATCGGGGGTCCCGAGCCCGGCCCGGGGGGCCACATCCGCGGCGGTGAGCGGTCCGGCGTCACCCTGTACGTGCAGGTGGCCGACCTGCGCGCGTCGCTCGAGAAGTCGGTGGCCCTCGGTGCCACCGTCGTGGCCGAGCCCTTCGACGTCCCGAACGGCCCGACGCTCGCCGGGATCACCGACCCCGAGGGCAACCCGCTGATGCTGGTCCAGGCCTGATCCGTGTCGATCGTCGAGATCACGACGTTCCGGCTGGCCGAGGGGGTCACCGACGAGGCGTTCCTGGCCCTGGACCGGCAGGATGCAGACCGAGCTCGTGCCGAACCAGCCCGGCTTCCTGCGGCGCACGACGGCGCGCCACGGCGACGACTGGCTGGTCGTCACCCTGTGGGCCTCCGACGCCGACGCCGCCGCCTACCAGCGGGCCGTGGAGGGCCACCCGCTGCAGGTCGAGTTCGAGCACGGCGGCCGAGGCAGGCACGCTCGCACCTGACCCGCTACACGACGCTGGACTGAGGTGGAGCTCGCCGACCTCAAGGTCACCCGCTACGAGGTCCGTGACCGCGTCGCCACCGTCACCCTGCACCGGCCCGACCGCCTCAACGCGTGGACCGGTCGCATGCACGCCGAGTACCGGGCCTTGCTGGAGCGGGCGGCCACGGACCCGGCGGTGCGCGTGATCGTCGTGACCGGGTCGGGTCGCGGTTTTTGCGCCGGCGCGGACGCACGGGCGCTCGAGGGCCACGTCGAACGTGGCGCCTACGACCCCGGGCTGGGCGAGGAGGTGGCCATGCCGGGCTACGGCGTCCGCCCCGAGTTCGACGCCGACTTCGCCTACCACTTCGGCATCCCCAAGCCGATCATCGCCGCCGTCAACGGGCCGGCGGCCGGGGTCGGCCTGGTGCTCGCCTGCTACTGCGACCTCCGCTTCGCGGCGCGGGGCGCCAAGCTCACCACGTCGCACGGGCGGCTCGGCCTTCCGGCCGAGTACGGGCTGTCGTGGCTGCTGCCCCGCCTGATCGGCGTGACCCGCGCCGCCGACCTCCTGCTCTCGAGCCGGGTCGTGCTGGCCGAGGAGGCCGAGCAGCTGGGGCTGGTCAACCGGGCGCTGCCCGCAGCCGAGCTGTTGCCCTACACCTACGCCTATGCCGGCAGGCTCGCCGGCGAGATCGCGCCCTCGTCGCTGGCGGTCACCAAGCTGCAGCTCTACCGCGACCTGCACGGTGACGTGGCGACGTCGGTCGACGACGCCGCCGCCCGCATGGCGGAGATGATGCAGGGCGCCGACTTCGCCGAGGGCGTCGCCGCCCTGACCGAGAAGCGCCCGCCCGCCTTTCCCGACCGACCGGCCTGAGGCGGGCGCCCAGGGCGGCTCAGCCGTCGACGCCGGCCGGGAGCTTGGCCGGGTCCCAGCCCAGGTGCGCCACGGCCTGGCGGAAGGCGAAGCGGTCGGTCATGCCGGCCACGTAGGTGACGGCGGCCCGCAACGCCTCCTGGCTCCCCGCGACGACGTCGGACTCGAACGGGGAGGCGGCGTGGTCGGCGATGAGGTGGGGCCGGTCGGCGAAGTGCTCGACCAGCGCGCGCAGCACGCTGATGACCGCGTCGCCCTGGCGCAACGACGCGTCGCGCAGGTAGATGCGCTCGTAGTTGCAGGCCCGGAAGGCGGCGAGCGCCTCCGCCTCCTCCTCTTCCATCCCGACCTGGCCCGTGCGCAGCGTGGCCGAGACGACGCCGGTGATGAACGCGCCCAGCTGTGCGCTGCGTCGCTCGCCGCACACGGTGCGGACGGCCGCCGGGAGCTGGCGCGGGGACACGATGCCCGCCAGCACGGCGTCCTCCCAGTCGTGGCACACGTAGGCGATGCGGTCGGCCCAGCTGACCACCTCCCCCTCGGGGGTCGACGGCGCCGGGCGCGACCAGCTGTGGTTGGCGATGCCGTCGACGGTCTCGGCGCACAGGTTCAGGGGAGAGAGGGAGACGCTGGCCCCCCACGGCGCGTGGTCGAACCCGCCCGGCACGTAGGGATCGAGCGCGTCCTCGCTGGCGTGGCCACCGGGCCCGTGCCCGCAGTCGTGGCCGAGGGCGATGGCCTCGGTGAGGGCCACGTTCAGCCGGCACGCCCGCGCGATGGCCGTTGCGACCTGCGCCACCTCGAGTGCGTGGGTGAGGCGGGTGCGCTGGTGGTCCTGGGGGAAGACGAAGACCTGGGTCTTGCCGGCCAGCCGGCGGAAGGAGGTGGCGTGGAGGATGCGGTCGCGGTCGCGCTCGAAGCTGGTGCGCCAGAGGTCGGGCTGCTCGGGCCGGGCCCGGTTGCCTGCTCCCGACGCCCGCGTCGCGCCGGGCGCGAGGAGCGAGTGCTCGAGCTCCTCGCGCTCCTCCCGCCCGCTGGGCACCACCGGTGGGGCCCGGCCCTCCGGCGGGGATCCGCCAGCGGGCCCGATCCGGGCGTGCGAGTCGGCGTGGGCCAGGCGCACCGGCCCGGCGTAGCCCGCCATCGTCGCTGCCCAGCGGGCGCTGCGCTCCGTCTCGCCGGGGAGGGGCGTGCCGCTCATGCCCAGCAGTCTGCCCCGTCGCTGTAACGTCCAGGTGGTCCTCGGAACGCCCCGGGGTCCGCGAGAGGAGTGAGACCAGGTGGACGTGCGAATCGGCATCACCCACACCCCCAAGGAGCTCGAGGTGGAGATGCCCGACGACGCCGACCGCAAGAAGCTGGTCGACGGCATCGAGAAGCAGCTCGAGACCGGTGACGGGGTGCTCTGGCTGACCGACCGGAAGGGTCGCCAGGTCGGCATCCCCGTCGTCAAGATCGCCTACGTGGAGGTCGGGGCGCCCTCCTCGGAGCGCCGCGTCGGGTTCGGCGCGCCCTAGGCCCTCTGTGACGGGCGCTGCAGGCACCGGGGCGGTGAACGCGGCTCCCGACCTGCTCGATCTGCGGCTGGTGTTCGTCACCGGCAAGGGCGGCGTGGGCAAGACGACGGTCGCCGCCGGGCTGGCCCAGCTGGCGGCCGAGCACGGCAAGCGCGTCCTGGTCTGCGAGGTCGACGCCAAGGGGGACGTCACGTCGCTCTTCGAGGCGCCCCCGACCGACTTCACGCCGCGTGAGATCGCACCAGGCGTGTGGTCGATGTCGATGGACACCGAGGCATCGCTGCGCGAGTACCTCAAGCTGCACCTGCGCATCCCGGTGGTCGGGCGGATCGGACCGTTGGCCAAGGCCTTCGACTTCGTGGCGACGGCCGCACCCGGCGTGCGCGAGATCCTCACCGTGGGGAAGTTCTGCTGGGAGGTGAGGGAGCGCCACTACGACCTGGTGGTCGTCGACGCACCGGCCAGTGGCCACATCATCGGCCAGCTGGCGGCGCCCCAGGCGATCAACGACCTCGTCAAGGTCGGGCTGATCCGCAGCCAGACCGACTGGATGCTCGAGATCCTCTCCGACCCGCGTCAGACCGGGTTGATCGCGGTGTGCACGCCCGAGGAGATGCCGGTCAGCGAGACCCTCGAGCTGGCCACCCGGGTGCGGGAGGAGACGACGGTCCGCCTGTCGGCCGTCGTCGTCAACCGGGTGCTGCCCGAGCTCTTCGGCCAGCGCGAGGAGGAGATCTTCGAGCAGCTGCGGGCCCCCGACACCGAGCGCGTGCTGTCCGAGCGGGCCGGCGGCAACGTGGCCCCGGTGCTCGAGGCGGCGCGGCTGGCCGTCACCTTGCGGCGCACCCGCTCGGCCCACCTGCAGCGCCTGCAGGCCGGCCTCCCCGAGGACATCCCGGTGCTGCTGCTGCCCTACCTGTTCGCCCGCAGCTTCGGCGCCCGCACCACGCGCCAGGTGGCCCATGCGCTCGGCGAGGAGCTGGGACTGTGACGGCCGCCGGCGCGCCGGCGCCCAAGACGGTCGGCCATCTGCTCGCCGCCAAGGACATCGTCATCGCGTGCGGACCGGGCGGGGTGGGCAAGACCACGACGGCGGCCGCGCTGGCCGCCACGGCGGTCGTCGAGCAGGGCGGGCGGGTGCTGGTGCTCACCGTCGACCCGGCCCGCCGGCTGGCCGATGCGTTGGGGTTGAAGGGGATCGGGAACGACGAGGTCCGCATCCCCGACGACGTGTTCACCGGGGCGGCGGCCCAGCCGAGGGGCGAGTTGTGGGCGGCCATGCTCGACACCAAGCAGAGCTGGGACGACCTCATCCGCACCCATGCGCCCGACGAGGCGACCCGCGAGCAGATCCTGGCCAATCCGCTGTACCAGAACATCTCGGGCCGCTTCGTGCAGTCGCACGACTACATCGCCATGGAGCGGCTCTACGAGATCCACACCGAGGGCAAGTACGACCTGATCGTGGTGGACACGCCGCCGACGCGCAACGCGCTCGACTTCCTCGATGCGCCCCAGCGCATGGCCGACTTCTTCTCCTCGCGCCTGCTGCGCTGGTTGATCGTGCCCTACCGCTCGCGGCTGGTGAACATGGCGTCCCGGCCCTTCTACCAGGTGGCCGACCGCATCCTCGGCACGCAGTTCCTGGCCGACATCTCGGAGTTCTTCATCTTGTTCCAGTCGATGTACGCCGGGTTCGTCGAGCGCGCCGAGGCGGTCACCCGGCTGCTCTCGGACCGACGCACCACCTTCATGGTCGTCTCGACCCTCGAGGCCACGCCGGTCCGGGAGGCCGAGTTCTTCTCCGACGAGCTGACGAAGCGCCAGCTCCACCTGGGGGCCGATCGTGCTGAACAAGGTGCTGCCCGAGTACCTGCGCGATCCCAAGGCGGACAAGCTCGCCCTGTCCATGAAGGCGCGGGCCGAGGAGCTGGCCCCGGGCCTGACCGACGACCCCGTGGTGGCCGCCCGGGTGATCGGCGAGGTGGCCGAGAGCTTCATCAACTTCGGCGTGGTGGCCCGCCGCGAGGCCGAGCAGCAGGCCGAGCTCAGGGGCGCACCCGACGTGCTCGTGACCGTGCCGTTCTACGACGCCGACATCTACGACATGGGCGGGCTGCTCCAGCTGGGCGCGCAGGTCTGGGGGTAGCGGCGGCGGCGCCTACCATCGTTGCCATGGCCCCGATGATCGATCCCGAAGTCGAGCGCTACGCGGAGGCGCACACGACGCCGCCCCCGCCCTCCTTGGCGTCGGTCGACGCCTCGACCCGGGAGGGCTTCGAGATGTGGGGGATGATGGTGGGCCGCCAGGAGGGCCGTTTCCTCGAGATGCTGGTCTTCGCCTCCCAGGCCACCTCGGTCCTCGAGATCGGGACCTTCACCGGCTACTCCTCCATCGCCATGGCGGCCGGTCTGGGGCCGGGCGGCTCCATCATCTCGCTGGAGGTCGACCCCCACCATGCCGTCACGGCGCGGGCCAACATCGCCGCCGCCCGCCTCGAGAGCCGCATCAGCGTGATCGAGGGGCCGGCCCTGCGGTCGCTCGAGGAGCTCCAGGGCCCCTTCGACCTCGTCTTCATCGATGCCGACAAGGTCTCCTACGACGCCTACTTCGAGGCCGTCCTGCCCAAGCTGGCCCCCCACGGGCTGATCGTGGTGGACAACACGCTGCAGGGCGGCCGGGTGCTGGCCAGCGCCGAGCACCCGCACGAGGCGGCGCACGGCGCTGCGCGCCTTCAACGACAAGGTGGTCAACGACCCGCGTGTCGTCTGCGTGCTCACCACCATCCGCGACGGCGTGACGCTGATCCGCCACGCCGGGGACGGCTGAGGCCGCCACGGTGCGGCGCGCCGGACCGGTGGCGGTGGGCTGACGGGTGCTCGACTACCACCTCCACCTCTGGCCGCACCACGAGCACGACACGCCGCTGCGCATCGAGCAGCTGGCCGAGTACTGCGCGCAGGCCGAGGCGGTCGGGGTGACCGAGCTCGCCCTCACCGAGCACCTGTTCCGCTTCCGCCAGGCCGACGCCTTGCTCGGGGGCTTCTGGGACGACGAGCGGGTGCCCCCGGCTCTGGCCGAGTCGATGGCCGAGTACTGGAAGTTCCACGCCACCGCCGACCTCGACGCCTACGTCGCCTGCGCCCAAGAGGCCAAGGAGGCCGGGCTGCCCGTCGTCATCGGGCTGGAGGTCGACTACTACGAGGACCGCATGGACACGGTGGCGGCCCTGCTGGCCGGGTACCCCTTCGACGTCCTGCTGGGGTCGGTGCACTGGGTCGGGGCGTGGCGCTTCGACGACCTGGACGACCCGGTGTCGATGGCCGAGTGGTCGGTGCGCGACGTCGACGCCTGCTGGGACGCCTACACCGCGCGCGCTGGAGGAGCTGGCGGCGACCGGCAGCTGCGACGTGCTGGCCCACCCCGACCTGATCAAGGTGGCGGGCCACGTGCCCGACGCCCCGGCCGAGTGGTGGGACCGCATGGCCGAGGCGGCCGCGTCGTCGGGCATGGCGGCCGAGCTCTCCTCCGCGGGCTGGCGCAAGCCGGTGGGTGAGCAGTACCCCGCCCTGGGCCTGCTCGAACGCTTCGTGGCCCGCGGGGTGCCGCTCACCACGGCCTCCGACGCCCACCACCTCGACCACGTGGCCGACCGGGCCGACGACCTGCGCGCCGTGCTGGCGTCGGTGGGCGTCGACGTGCTGCAGGGCTACCGGGGCCGCGAGCCCCACCCGGTGGCGGTGTCGGGCGCGCCGGCGCCGGCACGGGGACGGTCGGCTGATGCCGACCCCCGCCGAGCTCGCCCAGAGCCACACCGACCTCAAGCCCGAGGAGCTCGAGCACCTCCAGCGACTGCTCGGGAGCTGGAGCGTCCTGGCCGACCTCTCCTTCTCCGACCTGCTCCTCCTCGTGCCGGTGCACGCGCCACGGTGGCGGTCGGTGGCGGCCGGTGGCGGTGGCGGCGACGGCTCGGATCCCGGCGCCTCGGTGGCCGAGGAGGACCCCGAGCTGGTCGTGCTCGGGCAGATGCGCCCCAACAACCGGCCCACCCTGGTCGAGCAGGACCTGGTGGGTCAGACGGTCAACGAGTCCCAGTGGACCCTGGTCGCACAGTGCCTGCACTCGGGCGACATCGTGCGCGGCAGCATCCACCACCCGATCCTGGGCGAGCAGGTCCCGGTGGAGAACATCCCGGTCCGCTTCGAGGGCAGGATCATCGCCGCCCTGCTGCGGGTCTCGCTGGCGCCGCTCAAGGGTCCGACGTCGCATGTACGAGCGGACCTACCTCGACGTGTTCGAGCGCCTGGCCGACATGGTGGCCCAGTCCGCCTTCCCCTTCCCCGACGAGGACGTCGGCACCGAGGAGGCGCCCCGGGTCGGCGACGGGGTCGTGGTGGTCGACGCCGACGGCAGGGTGGAGTTCGCATCGCCCAACGCCATGAACGCGTTCCACCGCATGGGGATCTACGCCCAGCCCGAGGGGCGGCGCTTCGGGGATCTCGACATCGAGGAGTCCGCCGTCGAGTGGGCGCTCGCCACCGGCCGGCCCGTCGTCGAGGAGGTGGAGCGCCGTCCCGACGTCATCGTGCTCGTCCACTGCATCCCGCTGCTCTCCCACGGCGTGGTGACGGGGGCGATGATCCTGCTGCGCGACGTCACCGACGTGCGGCGCCTGGACCGGCTGCTGCTCTCCAAGGACGCCGCCATCCGCGAGGTGCACCACCGGGTCAAGAACAACCTGCAGACCATCTCGTCGCTGCTGAGCCTCCAGGCACGCCGGGTGGGGGACCGGGCGGCGCGGGTGGCGCTGCACGAGGCCGAGCGCCGGGTGCGCTCCATCGCCCTGGTGCACGAGATCCTCTCGCGCGACCCGAGCGACCAGGTGCCCTTCGCCGAGATCGTCGGCTCGCTCGTGCAGATGGCCGAGGACTCGGTGGTGTCGTCGCAGCCGATCGTGATCGCGGTGCACGGGGACCTCGGCGAGGTGGCGGCCGACGTGGCCACGCCGCTGGCGGTGACGGTGGCCGAGCTCCTGCAGAACGCGGTCGAGCACGCCTTCGATCCCGAGGCCGCCGGAGGCAGCGACGGGGCGGCCGGGCTCGAGGGCGCGGGCGGAGCGGCGGGCTACGCGCCGGTGGGCCACGTCGACCTCACGCTGTCGAACGAGGAGTCGGAGTTGCGCCTCGAGGTGCGCGACGACGGATTGGGTCTGCCCGAGGGGTTCGACATCGAGCGGACGACGAGCCTCGGGCTCTCGATCGTGCGCGACCTGGTGGTCAGTCAGCTGGAGGGCACGATCTCCATGGAGGCGTTGCCGGCGGCGGAAGGGGGCGGGACGCGCGTGGCGATCTCGGTGCCGGTGCGGGCGCCCCGGTGACCGGGGCCGCGGGACCGGGGTGCGGTGTGCTCAGACGCTCAGAACGCGGCGCGCTGCGAGCGGCGGGCGGCCAGCCATGCCTTGCGCAGCTTGCGGCGCTCCTCCTCGGAGGTGCCGCCCCAGACGCCGGACTCCTGGTTGGTGGCCAGGGCGAAGTCGAGGCAGGGCTCGAGCGCCTCGCAGGAACGGCAGACTCGCTTGGCCGCCTCGATCTGGTCGATGGCGGGGCCGGTCGTGCCGACGGGGAAGAAGAGGTCCGGTTCGGTGTTGCGGCAAGCGGCCGAGCGCCGCCAGTCGTCCGCGTCCCAGTCGACGGTCCGGTTCCACATGAGAGCCATCGGAATGTGCCTCCACCAGCATTGTGATCTTTTTCACATGATCGGGCCCAGAAGGTGTCCGTCAGTGAAAAGCGGGTTAACGAGAAGAAGGGTAACGGTCCGCTGGGACCCTCGCAAGGAGTTTTGGTGAATTTTCGGCGCCTCAGGCGCCGCATTCGTGTCACGGCCGGAGGACGGGGTCCTGTGACCGCCGTCTTCGCTCATAGGGGTTGCACCGAGGGCTTCGTGGAGAACACGCTCGACGCGTTCGCCGAGGCCCGGCGGCTGGGGGCCGACGGGGTCGAGCTCGACGTGCGCCTCACCGCCGACGGGGCCCTGGCCGTCCACCACGACGCCGAGATCCCGGGCCTCGGCGTGATCGCCGAGCTGGGTGTGGCCGACCTGCCCGCCCACGTGCCGCTGCTGGCCGACGTCCTGGCCGTCTGCGAGGGCATGGTGGTCAACGTCGAGATCAAGAACGCCCCCCAGGACCCCGGGTGGGACCCGGGCGAGGCCGTGGCGGCCCTGACGGCGGCGGCGATCGAGGAGGCCGGCTGGACGGATCGGGTCATCGTGTCGTCGTTCCAGGCCGCCGACGCTGCGCGCCGTCCAGGCGGCCGACGGCGCGGCTGGCCCTCGGCGCGCTCTGGGGCTTCGCCACCGAACCCGGGCCGGCGCTCGCCGAGGCCGCCGACGCCGGGTTCCGGGCCGTGCACCCCTTCGTGAGCTCGGTGGACCGCGACCTGGTGCGAGCGGGCCCACGCACCGGGCCTCGCGGTCAACGTGTGGACGGTCAACGCCCCCGACGACCTGCGCGCCATGGTGGCGCTGGGGGTGGACGCCGTCATCACCGACCGCCTCGACGACGCGCTCGCCGTCGCGCGCGGCGAAGGGGTCTGAGGCCGTCGCCGGGGTCGAGGTCCCCGAGAGCGGCCGCACGAAAGGGCTTGTCACCGGGCCGAATGGCGGGGAACGGCCCGGGTCCACAAAGATGGTCGGCCATGAACGTCGTCGTCTGCGTCAAACAGATCCCCGATCCGGCCGCCCCCGGGTCGCTCAATCCGGACACCAAGACCCTCGACCGGTCCGGCAAGCTCATCATGGACGACTCGGACAACTACGGGGTCGAGATGGCGCTCCAGCTCGCCTCGGGCGAGGGCGACGAGGTCACCCTCGTCTCCATGGCGCCCGGCGGCGAGACCTCCGGCCTGCGCACCGGCCTGGCCATGGGCGCCGCCAAGGCCATCCTGATCAGCGACGACGCGCTGGCCGGCAGTGACGCGCTCGGGACGGCCAAGGTGCTGGCCGCCGCCATCGCGCGGGCCAATCCCGACCTGGTCGTGATGGCCACCGAGTCGACCGACGGCTACACCGGCACCCTGCCGGTGCAGGTGGCCGAGCTGATGGGCCTGCCCTCGGTGACCTTCGCCAAGGCGATCGCCGTCGACGGCAACTCGGTCAAGGTGGAGCGCCAGACCGAGGCGGGCTACGACGAGGTCGTGTGCCCCATGCCGGCCGTGGTGACGGTCACCGCCGGCGTCGTCGAGCCCCGCTACCCCTCCTTCAAGGGGATCATGGCGGCCAAGTCCAAGCCGGTCGACAACCTGACGGTGGCCGACCTCGGGATCGACGCCGTCGCAGGTGGGCGCGGCCGGCGCGCGGCCAGGAGATCACCGACGTCTCCGAGGCCGAGGCCCGTTCGCGCGGGGAGATCGTGGTGGACGAGGGCGACGGCGCGCAGCGCGTCGTCGCCTTCCTCGAGCAGCTGAAGGTGGTCTGAGATGCCGATCGACAAGGTGTGGGTGCTGGCCGAGGTGGGCGACTCCGGCCCGACGCCGGTCACGCTCGAGCTGCTGACCGAGGCCCGGTCGGTCGCCGACGACCGTCGAGGCCGTGGCCTGGGGATCGGACGCGGCCGCGCTGGCCGCGCCGCTCGGCGAGTACGGCGCGACCACGCTCTACGACGTCGGCGACCTGGGCGGCGCGCTGCCCGGCGTGCCCGTGGCCGCCGCGCTGGCCGCGCTCATCGAGGGCGGCAACGCACCCGATGCCATCTTCTTCCCCGCCACCTACGACGGGCGCGACGTCGCGGGGCGGCTCTCGGCCAAGCTCGACCGTCCCGTGCTGACCAACGTGACCGGCCTGGTCGAGAGCGACGGCGGACTGTCGAGCCAGCACCCCGTCTTCGGCGGCAGCCACATCGTCACGGCGCACTTCACGGACGGGGGCCCGGGCATCTTCGTGATCCGGGCCAAGTCGTTCGCGGCCGAGCCCTCGGGTGGCGCCGCCGCCGCGGTCGTGGCGGCGCCGGTGCCCGACGACGTCGCGGCGACCAACACGGCCAAGATCGTCGAGCGCCACGTCGAGGAGCGCAGCGGGCCCAAGCTCGACGAGGCGGCGGTCGTCGTCTCGGGCGGCCGCGGCCTCGGCGACGCGGCCAACTACGCGCTGATCGAGGAGCTGGCCAAGCTGCTGCACGGTGCCGCCGGCGCCAGCCGCGCCATCGTCGACGCCGGCTGGGTGCCCTACTCGCACCAGGTCGGCCAGACCGGCAAGACCGTGAAGCCGACCGTCTACATGGCCTGCGGGATCTCGGGCGCGACCCAGCACCTGGTCGGCATGAAGGGCTCCAAGAACATCATCGCCATCAACAAGGACCGGGAGGCGCCGATCTTCTCGGTGGCCGACCTCGGGATCGTCGGCGACGTGCACAAGGTGCTCCCGGCACTGATCGAGGCGCTCAAAGCCAAGGGCTGAACGCCCCCGCCGGCATGCTGACCCGACCCTCTCGGCGCAGAGGGCACGGGCGGTGCCGGCCTCCGGTCGGCCACCCCAGCCGGCCGGGTCGGGGTCGGACGCGGTCCGGCGTGTGCATCGCACGTGCACCGTCGCGGGCGACCTCCGGCTGTACATTCGGCGCAGTCCGCCGATCGCACCTGATGCTCTTTCCCACCATCGACTTCGCCATCTTCTTCGCCGTCGCCTTCACGGTGAACTGGCTGCTCAACCCCTATGCGGGGTGGTGGAAGCTGTCCATGATCGGCCTGAGCTACGTGTTCTACGGCTGGGTCGGGTGGAGCTACTGCCTGCTGCTGCTGGCCACCACCGTGGTCGCGTACTCCGGGGCGGCCTGGGTGGCGGCGACGCGCAACGAGCGGGCCAGGCGCATCGCCATGGGCGTGTCGGTCGCCGCGCCTGCTCGGGCATCCTCGGCTGGTTCAAGTACTACGGCTTCGTCTCGGTGAACCTCGACAACCTCACCCACGCCCTGGGGTTGGGCCGGGCCGTGCCCCTCTTGCAGGTCGGGCTGCCCATCGCCATCTCCTTCTTCACCTTCATGGCGATCAGCTACGTGGTCGACGTCTACCGGCGCGAGCTCGAGCCGGCCAAGCCGCTCGACTTCGCGGTCTACATCTCCTTCTTCCCCCATCTGCTGGCGGGGCCGATCGTCCGCGGCAACGAGCTCCTGCCCCAGATCCGCCGCCGCCGCAACGCCGACTCCATCGACTACTCCCGCGCCTTCTGGCTGATCCTGGCCGGGCTGTTCAAGAAGGTCGTGATCTCCTCGTATGTCTCGAGCGCGATCGTGACGCCGGTCTTCACCTCACCCACCCAGCACTCCGCGCCCGAGGCGATCTTCGCCGCCTGGGGCTACGCCGTGCAGATCTACTGCGACTTCAGCGGCTACACCGACATCGCCATCGGCCTCGCCCTGCTGCTCGGCTTCCGGTTCCCCCAGAACTTCGATGCGCCCTACACGGCCCGCAACCTGCAGGACTTCTGGCGCCGCTGGCACATGACGCTCTCGCGCTGGCTGCGCGACTACCTCTACATCCCGCTCGGCGGCAGCGCGAACGGCCAGGCGCAGACGGTCCGCAACATCATGATCACCATGGTGCTGGGCGGCCTCTGGCACGGCGCGGCGTGGACGTTCGTCTTCTGGGGGGCCTGCATGGGGGCCGGGCAGAGCTTCGGGCACCTGCGCCGCGCCAGCCGGGTGCGTCGGGGGCTGCCGGCGGTGCCGGAAGGTCCGGTGCGGGTCTGGGTGCAGCGGTTCCTCACCTTCCAGTACGTCTGCCTGGGCTGGGTCTTCTTCAACGCCAACGGCTTGTCGCAGGCCTTCGCCGTGCTCGAGCCGGGTCCTCAGCGGGTGGGGCGAGGCGTCCCCGCTGGTGACGCCGCTGCTCGTGGTCACGGTGCTCGGCACCATCGCCTCCCAGTTCGTGCCCCCCCTGAGCGTGGACCGTCTGCAGGCGTCCTTCTCCCGCCAGAAGACCGCGGTGCAGGTCGGGCTGCTGGGCTTCGCACTGCTCGGCATCACCACCTTTGGTCCGGTCGGCGTCGCGCCCTTCATCTACTACCGCTTCTGATGACCAACGCCCGCACACCGCCCCACCACGTGGACTGGGAGTCACCCGCCCAGTGGCGGTCGCATCCGCACCCCGAGCTGGCGCCGCCCGAGGACGGTCGGGTGCGGGCACCGTGGCGGCGCGTCCTGGGGCTCGGCGCCGCCGCCTTCGCCCTCTGGTTCCTGCTTGTACGCGCCCACCCTGCAGCACAACGCCCAGGTCTCGCCCGTCGGCACGCGACGCACGGTCAGCCTCGACGTGACGGGCCCCGTCGCCGCGCTCAGCCGGGCGCTGCAGCTCTCGCACTTCGTCTCGATCACGGGCAGGTCGAACGGCCTGTCCGGTGGCGGCGTGGGGCTCACGACCGTGGGGCCGCGGCCGGCGGCGCCGGTGGGCGGGTCGCATCAGGGGTCGGGACCGGCACCCGGGAAGAGCCGCACCAGCCGGTCGACGCCGACGACGGCGCCTCCCAACCCCAAGCTGCCGACGGCGGCCCACCCGCTGCGCGTCCTGATCGTCGGCGACTCCATCGGCCTCGACCTGGGCGATGCGCTGCAGCCCGACCTGGCCCAGACCGGTGTCGTCAGCGCGGCGCTCGACGGCCGCGAGAGCACGGGGCTCACCCGGCCCGACTACTTCAACTGGCCGGCCGAGCTGCAGGCCGACCTCAAGGCGACGAATCCGCAGGTCGTGGTCATCATGATCGGGGCCAACGACGCGCAGGACTTCCTGGGGCCGCCCGACGTGCCCTACACCTCGCCGCAGTGGAACACGCTGTACGCCCAGCGTGTGGCCCAGTTCATGCAGATCGCCGAGAGCGGAGGCGCAACCGTCATCTGGGTCGGCATGCCGCCCATGCAGAACCCCGGCCTCAGCGCGCAGATGTCGGACGTCAACGCCGTCGCCCAGCACCAGGCGGCGCTGGCCCACCCGCCCGTCAACTTCCTGTCCACCGACAAGGTGCTCGGCACCGCGCAGGGTGCCTACACGGCCTTCATCACCAACGCGGCCGGACAGGTCGTCAACGTGCGGACGCCCGACGGGACGCACCTGACGCCCGGAGGGGGACAGGTCGTGGCCCAGCAGGTGATGGGCGAGATGCGAGACCTCGGCTACCACATCCCCTGATGGGGCCGGGTCGCTGGCGAGGTCGCCGACGGATGCCGCGCGGGTCGGTGCGGGGGACGCCGTCTTCGAGCCGCGAGGCCGAAGCGGGCGGAGCCGGCCTCCGGCGGTGCGTGCCCAGCCCGGCACGTCGCGGACGAAGGTAGGCGAGCCAGACGGCGCCGGCAGCCAGGAGCACGATGCCGAGCGTCCAGCCCAGCGCGGTGGTGCTGAGGCCGACGTACTTGAGGCCCGAGGCGAAGATGACAAACGTGATGACGGGGCGGATGTAGCGGTCCGGCGCCCGGGAGGAGATCAGCGATCCCACGAGGACCGCCGGCACGCTGCCGATCACGATGGAGGTCGTGACCGCGAACTCCACGTGCCCGAAGGCCAACGCGCCGAGGGCGGCGGCGAGGGTCAACGGGACGGCCTGGGTCAGGTCAGTGCCGACGAGCTGGTTGGCGCCGATCACCGGATAGAGGAACAAGAGGAGCACGATCATCAAGGACCCCGAGCCCACCGACGTCATCCCGACGACGAAGCCGCCCAACACGCCGATGGCGACGGTGGGCAGCGGTCGAACGACGAGTTCGCCGATGAGGCCGTGGCGGCGGTGTCCCGAGCGACGGTCGAGCCCGTAGCGCAGCACCATGGCCGCGGCACCCACGAGCAGGGCGGCGCCGAGGATGAGCTGCACGTTGTTCTCGGCCGACTTCGAGTTGCCCATCAGGTGGAGCGCGTAGGCGCCGAAGAGGGCGGCCGGGACCGAGCCGAGGACCATCCATCCGACCAGCGTGTAGTTCACCGTCTTCCTGGTCATGTGCACCACGGCGCCCACCGGTCGCATGAGAACAGCGGCCACGAGGTCGCTCGAGATCGCGGTGGAGGGCTTCACGCCGAACAAGAGGATCAGCATCGGGGTCATCAGCGCGCCACCGCCGGCGCCGGTCATGCCGACGAGGAAGCCGACGACGGCGCTCCCGAGGACGATCAGGGGGTCAATCGTCATCGGCGTCGAGGCGTGTCACGTTCGGAGCGGCGGGCATGAGGAAAGCTTAGCGAGAGAGTCGATAATGACAAGTGAGTTGCTCGGATTGTGTGGAAATGCGTGAACTGGTCTTTTGCCGAGAAGCACCGTCCGGCAGGGCTCAGACCGAGCGGCCAGGGGTACGGCGGCCAGTCGCCGTCGTCGACCAGCTCGGGGAGGGCCCGCAGGCTGAGGAGCCAGGCCACCCGGTCGAGGGTGGCGGCGAGCTCCTCCGGCTCGATGAGCTCGCACAGCGCCGCCGGGGGGCCGTCGTGGGCCAGCCGGGCCAGGTCCTCTTGCACGGCGGCTTCGAGGGGACAGCCTCCGAAGTCCCAGATGACCGTGCGCAGCTTGTCGCGGCGGTTGAAACACAGGCCGTTGTCGATGGCCCAGAGCCGTCCCTCGGCCAGGAGCACGTGGCCGCTCTTGCGGTCGGCGTTGTTGGCCACGACGTCGAATGCGCACAGCCGCATGAGCGTGGCGTGCCACCGCGGCTCGTCGCGCAGCGTGAAGTAGTGCGAGGTGCCGTCCTCGTGCACGAACCGTTGCACCGAGCCCCGGCCGAAGGGACCTTCGGGGCGCTCGACCGTCTCGGGCACCAGGCCCCAGCCCAGCCACTCGGAGAGGACGTAGGCGGCCACCTCACGCCGGAAGAGCCCGCCGGGAAAGTCCCACAGCGGCCGTTCCCCCTTGGAGGGTTTGTAGACGGCGAGCAGCTCCTCGTCCCCGAGCCGACAGGTCACGAGGAGCGTGGCGTTCGAGCTTCCCGCGATGCGCCCGTGCACCTCCATGTCACCCTCGGTGAGGATCTGCTCGACCGTGGCCCCTGACACCGCGGCTAGGTGACCGGCGGGCGGTGCCCGTTGGTGCGGGGGCAGTCGTGCCCGGCAGGGTCCAGCGGGAGCGAGCACAGCGGGCAGGGTGGGCGCCCCGCCTCCACCAGCCGCGTGGCGTGGATGGCGAAGGCGGCCGCCTGCTCACGCGTCAGCGCCACACGGAGCACGCGCCCGCTGTCGGAGAGGTCCTCCTCCTCCTCCTCGTCCTCGTCTTCGATGTCGAGCTCCTCGAGGACGACGATGATGCGGTCCAGCTCCTCGTCGTAGGAGACGCCGATGGTCCCGACGACCCACTCGAATTCCTCGGTGCCGTAGAACTCGAGGTCCTCGGGCAGGTGGCCCGGGCGACCCAGCTCCTTCACGATGCGGCCCAGGTAGCCGGCGAGCACGGCGACCTGTTGCTTCTCGACCTTGACCGTTGTCTCGGTCAGGCCCTGGCGGCAGTAGAAGAGGAAGAGCCGCTGCCCCACCTCGCCGATGACCCCGACCGTGCAGTGGTCCGGTGCGTCGAAGTCGAACTCGTCGCTCATCGCGGGCCACCCACCCTCACGAGGGCACCAACTCGTTCAAGGTCCCGGTGGAGTTCACCGACAGCACCACCGGACCGCCGGCGGTGAACAGGATCGCCGAGATGGAGCAGGGGGAGATCACGAGGCGCTGCATCAAGTCGATCGGGACCCCGGCGGCCGCCGCCACGATCGCCTTGATCGGGTCGGCGTGTGAAACGGCCACGATC
This sequence comes from uncultured Acidimicrobiaceae bacterium, assembly GCA_963774485.1. Taxonomy (GTDB): domain Bacteria; phylum Actinomycetota; class Acidimicrobiia; order Acidimicrobiales; family RAAP-2; genus Bog-473. Next base: position 103,280 of record CAVZFG010000008.1, on the reverse strand, counting down.
GTCTGGCCCGGATGATCGGCGACGAGGCCGAGCACGGCGTCCAGGGCGCGCACGGACATCTCGGCGAACGACTCCCCGCCGGGGAAGCGGAACCCGCCGGGCCAGCGCTGGACGGTGGGCCATTCCCGGGTCCGGTACAGCCGGGCCAGGGGCTTCTCGGTCCACTCGCCCACGTCGACCTCGACGAGGCCGGGCGCGGTCCGCACGCGCAGGCCCAGGACGCGGGCGATGGGAGCGGCGGTCTCCCGGGTGCGCTCCAGCGGCGACGCGTACACGGCGGTTGGCGCCTTGGCCAGCGCCCCGATGCGTTCGGCGGCCCCCTCGGCTTGCGCCCGCCCCTTCTCGGAGAGATGGAGGCCGCCGGCCCGTCCGGGGAGCATCTTGCCGGTGGTGGGGGTCGTGCCGTGCCGCACCAGGAGCACCGTGGTGGTCGGGGGAGACGTGCGGCCGCGCCGGGGGGTCGTGCGTGCGGCGGCGGATCGGGCTGATGGGGGCACGGACGACCATCGTAGGCTCTGCGCTGTGGCGTCCGACCGTGGGCCGAGGGACTCCGTGGAGGCGGTGCAACGGGACGTGGTGGCATGCCGGCGCTGCCCGCGCCTGGTCCGCTGGCGCGAGGAGGTGGCGCGGACCGGCCGAGCCTCCTACGCCGGCCAGGTGTACTGGGGCCGGGCCGTTCCGGGGTTCGGCGATCCCAACGCGTCGCTGGTGATCGTGGGTCTGGCGCCGGCGGCGCACGGCGGCAACCGGACGGGCCGGATCTTCACCGGTGACCGGTCGGGCGACTGGTTGTTCGGGGCCCTGTACCGGGCCGGTTTCGCGTCACAACCCACCAGCACGTCGCGCGACGACGGGCTCGACCCTGACCGCCGCCTACATCACCGCGGCCGTGCACTGCGCGCCACCCGCCAACAAGCCCGAACCCTCGGAGCGGGAGGCCTGCGCCCCGTATCTCGCCCGCGAGCTCTCGCTGCTGCGCCACGCCGCCGTCGTGGTCGCGCTCGGGCCAGTTCGCCTGGCAGGCGGTCGCCGCCCACTACGGGCTCCGACCCCGCCCGGCCTTCGGCCACCTGGCCGAGAGCCCCCTCCCGTCCGGGATGACGCTGCTCGGCGTCGTACCACCCCAGCCAGCAGAACACCTTCACCGGCAAACTCACCGAGCCCATGTTCGACGCCGTGTTCGCTCGGGCCAGCGCGCTGATCGCCGCGGCGCCCCCTGGCCGGGCCGGGCCGCTCAGGACGCGAGGTCGTAGAGGAGCCGGAAGAAGCGGATGCGCTCCGGGTCCGGGGCGACGCCGTAGCTCTCGTAGAACAGGGGCTCGAGCTCATGGCCGAAGTTCCAGCCCACGCTCCAGGCCCCGACGGCAACGTCCCACCAACGGTCGGCGGCGCCGAGCTCGCCCAGATCGACGTAGCCGGTCACCTCGCCCTTCTGGAGCAGCACGTTGGGCGGGCAGTAGTCGCCATGGCAGACGACCAGGTCCTCTTCGGCGGGGACGGTGGCCTCGAGCTCGGCCAGCGCGGCAGCCGGCGTCAAGTGAGCGTGCTCCTCGTGGAAGCCCGCGGGGTCGATGTCGTCGGTGGCGACCCTGTGCCGGACGTGGTCGAGCGCGCGCTCGACGTCGAAGCGGAAAGGGCACCATTCGTCGCCGACCGCATCGTGGAAGCTGCGCAGCCCGCGGCCGAGGGCCCGGACCAGGCCGGGCAGGTCGTCGCGCCAGACGGGTGCGGTGGCGTCACGCCCGGGCAACGCCTCGGTCACGAGGACGGTCGTCTCGCCCCGCTGGTCCAGCGCGACCACGGTGGGGACCGGGAGGTAGGGAGCGGCCCAGATCATCCGCTCGGACTCGCCCCCCAGGGTGGGATAGCGGCCCGTGGTGTCGACCTTGGCGAAGCGCACCGAGCCATCGGGAGCGGTCAGGCGCCACGTGGTCAGGCCCGGGACGAGCCGGTACGCGAGCGCGGCCGTCCAGCCCGGTGCGAGCCGTGCGAGGTCGGGTGGCAGAGCAGGCGTGTCGGGCGAATGCGGCACGACACGCAGGGTAGGGCTCGCCGGCACACCGACGGCAACGACTACCGTCTCCGCGACACCGCGGGAGGATGACGTGCGCGAGCCCAACGACGTGACGCCGTGCGAGGCGGCGGAGATCGAGAGGTGGGACGACACGGCCGACGTGGTCGTCGTCGGTTTCGGCGCCGCCGGCTCGACCGCCGCGTTCAGTGCCGCCGAGGCGGGAGCCGAGGTGCTCGTCACCGAGCGGACCGGAGGCCCGGGCGGGGCCGCCGCGTTGGCCGAGGGAATCGTCTACCTCGGCGGAGGCACGCCGATCCAGATCGCCTGCGGGTTCGAGGACAGCCTCGACGACATGTACCGCTACCTGATGGCGGCCTGCGGCCCGGACCCCGACGAGGCCAAGATCGCCCGTTACTGCGAGGAGAGCCTGGGCCACTTCGACTGGCTGGTGGCGCGCGGCGTGCCCTTCGACCCGACGTTCTGCGCGGAGACCTCCATGGCGCCGACCGGCACCGAGGGGCTCGTGTATTCGGGCGGAGAGGACGCCTACCCGTTCAACGAGATCGCCCGCCCCGCTCCCCGCGGGCACCTGGCCAAGACGAAGCGGTCGACCGGATGGCTGCTGATGCAGCACCTGGCGGCCGCCGCCACCGGCGCCGGCGCGGCCGTCTCGGCGGACACCCGGGTGGACCGGCTCGTCGTCGACGACGACCGGGTCGTGGGTGTGCAGGCGCAACGCTTCGGCGAGACGGTGTCGTTGCGGGCTCGGCGTGGCGTCGTGCTGACGGCCGGCGGTTTCGTCTTCAACGACGACATGCTGCGCCGTCACTGTCCGCCCCTGCTGCGTGGCACCTTCAAGGTCGGCACCGAGGGGGACGACGGGCGGGGCATCCGCATGGCCCAGGCCATCGGGGCCGCGGTGCGCAACATGTACGCGGGCGAGGTCTCGCTCCCGATCACCCCACCCCGCACGCTGATCCACGGCATCCTCGTCAACGGGAAGGGGCAGCGCTTCATCAACGAGGACACCTACATGGGCCGAGTCGGCCAGTCCGCCCTCTACGAGCAGGATGGCGAGGTCTACCTGATCGTGGACGAGGCCTCCTACGAGGTGAACTGGATGGGCCTCGCCGCCACCTGGGTCTGCGAGACGGCCGACCAGCTCGAGTCCGAGATCGGCCTGCCGGCCGGCTCCCTCCGGGCAACCGTGGACCTGTACAACCGCCACGCGGCGGTGGGGGAGGACCCGCTCTTCCACAAGGGCCCGGCCTGGGTCCGCCCGCTGGTGCCGCCGATCGGCGCCGTCGATCTCCGCATCGGGGCGGCCCCCTACGCGCCGTTCACGCTCGGTGGGTTGGAGACGACCGTCAGCGGCGCCGTGCTCGACATCGGGGGTGCCGCCATCCCGGGATTGTTCGCCGCTGGGCGCACCACCGCGGGGGTGTGCTCGTTCGGCTACGCCAGCGGGCTCTCCATCGGCGACAGCACCATGTTCGGCCGTTTCGCCGGCGCGAGCGCGGCGGCGGCACCGGCCTCGGGCGTGAGGACGTTTGCGGGCGTCAGTTCTCGAACGTGACGAACCGCGAGGGGGAGCGGGGAGCACGGCCCCCTCGTCGACGCCGCCGGCGTCGGAGAGGACCAGGCCGCGGGTGACAGAGCGCCACCATGGCGTGCGCCCGAACATCAGGGAGCCGATCTCGCGGCCGTTGGGCCCGATGACCATCCGCCGCGGCGCGGGCTGATCGGCGAGTTGCCAGCGGAACTCGCCGGAGAACCGCATCCGCCCCTCGCGGTTGGGCAGTGCGGCGTGGGTGGTCAGGCAGTGGAAGACGAGGACGTCTCCGGCTCGATAGTCCGTCGTCAGCCAGCCGGGTTCGAGACGACGAAGCGGGGCGGGCGAGACGTGAGACGTGTGTTGACTGCCGGGGAGCACGGCCAGGCCGCCGAGGGTGTGCGCGACGTCGCCGAGAGGAACCCAGCACGTGAACATGTCCTGCACCGACCCGTAGTCCTTGTGCACGAAATTGCCGGGCTGCCGCGGAACCATTCGACTCGGGTACACGACCCGGGGGATCTTGAGGGGGTAGCAGAATCCCTGCGGACCAAGGATCTGGGCCATGAGATCGGCCAGCGGGGAGGTGAAGGGGATCGCGTTGAACCCGGGGTCGGCGACGATCCGCCGGTACCCGGGGTCGCCGAAGGCGTCGCGCATCCTGACCGCCCGGATCGGCCGCTGGGGCGCGGCCACCACGGGGTCGCCTCCGGGAGCCAGCCAACCGGCCTCCTGGAGGTAGCCGAGCCCGGTCGTCCCGACGGCACGGACCTGGTCCGGATCGAGGAGGCCCCGGGCGAACACGTATCCGTCGGAGGCGATGCGGTGCCGCAGGCTCTTCCAGTCGCCCACCAGATTCGCCGAGTCGAGCAACTCGGCCGTCATCGTGGTTGCCATCGCGCCATTGTGACGCCCAGTTGTGAGAGAACCGTGAGCGGTCGGTGAGGAATCGGGTGCCGAGTCGGCATCGACCGCACGCGACGGCCACCCTGCGCCGTCGGACGCACGACCGGGCACAATAGGGCGTGGTCTTCGGCGCCCATGTCGTCGTCTATAGCAACGATGCTGACGCCGATCGGGCCTTCCTGGCGGAGGTGCTGGGATTCGAGTCGGTCGACGCGGGTGGCGGCTGGCTGATCTTCGCGTTGCCGCCGGCCGAGGTCGCGGTCCATCCGGCTCCGGCACCGGGAGCCGAGCTCTTCCTCATGTGCGACGACCTCTTGGCGGAGATGGCCGCGCTGGCGGACCGTGGTGTCGTCTGCTCAGAGGTCGAAGAGGCGCGGTGGGGGTCCGTCACGAAGATACGGCTCCCGGGCGGCGGTGAGCTCGGCCTCTACCAACCGAAGCATCCCACGGCGATCCAAAGAGGAGACTGAGAGCCGACTCGTTGCGCCGAGGTCGACCCTGTCCGGGGTCGGGGCAGCGCATGTGCCCTCACGGCGGCGTCACTCCCGCGCTGCGGCGTACTCGACGACCCGGGTCATGACGGTGTCGTCCGACTTGGCCACCGAGCCGCAGTCGAACGGCGGCTGCGGCTCGTACTCGATCATGAGCTGGGCCGCCTCGGCCGCCGTGCGGTCCACCAACAATTCGGTCAGTCGCAGCGCCATGTCGATGCCACTCGAGACGCCGGCCGCCGTGATGATGCGCTCGTCGCGGTGTTCCACCACGCGCTCGGCCGTGGGCTCGGCTCCGTGCGCGGCGAGCTCGCGGTAACAGGACCAGTGGGTGGTGGCGCGCAACCCCTCGAGCAGGCCCGCCGCGCCGAGCACGAGCGACCCGGTGCAGACCGACGTGGTGAACCGGGTGCCGGCATGCGCGTGGCGGACCCAGTCGAGCACCCGTTCGTCGTGCTCGAGGGCGCGGGTCCCCACGCCCCCGGGGAAGACGACGACATCGGGCTCGGGCATGTCCTCGAAGGTGGCGTCGGCGGTCAGGCCGAGCATGCCGTTCTCGCTGCGCAGCTCGCCGCGGGCGTGACCGAGGAAGGTGATGTCGAAGGTCGGGATGCGCTGGAGGACCTCGTAGGGCCCGACGGCGTCGAGCGCCGTGAACTTGGGGAAGAGCGGGATGGCGATGCTGCACGCGGTCGGTCATGCCGGTGTCCTCTCCGAGGCGGACGTGCGCGAAACGGCGCCGATAGGCGTCGGGCGACACGCCCAGATGACGTCGGAAGACCCGGCGGAGTGTCTCGGCACTGCCCAACCCGCAGCGCGTCGCGACGACATCGAGGGTGTCCGTCGGTCTCCTCGAGCTCGCGGCGGGCCGCCTCCAGGCGGGTGCGCTCGACGAAGCGGCTCGGGGTCTCGCCCACCTCGGCCGTGAAGACCCGGGTGAAGTGGCGCACGCTCATCGCGGCCGCCGCGGCGAGCGCCGGGAGGCGGTGGTCACCACCGGGGGCGGCTTCGACGACGGTCTGCACCGCACGGACGGTCGAGCGCTCGGCGCGGGGGACCCAGACCGGCGAGGCGAACTGGGTCTGGCCCCCCGGGCGGTGCAGGAACATCACCAGCCAGCGGGCCACCGTCTGGGCCACGTCGACTCCCAGGTCCTCCTGGACGAGCGCCAGCGAGAGGTCGATCCCCGCCGTGACCCCGGCGCTGGACCAGTACTTCCCGTCGCGGATGTAGATCGGGTCGGGGTCGACCGTGAGCGCGGGATAGGCCGCACGGAGCTGGCCGGCGCGGGCCCAGTGGGTGGTGACGCGTCGTCCGTCGAGCAGGCCCGCCGCGGCAGCGAGGAACGCCCCCGAGCACACCGTCGCGACCCGGCGGCAGCGTGGGGCGGCGTGGCGGACCCAGCTGACCAGGGCCTCGTCGCCGGCGGCGGCGTCGGCGCCGCTCCCCCCGGCCAGCACCAGCGTGTCGATGCGCTCGGAGGGCTCCGGGAGCGGACCTGTCCCCAGCTCGAGCCCGCTCTCGGCGCGCACCGGTGCCGCCGGCCGCCGAGGCGAGGGTCGACCCGGTAGCCGCCGGCACGGCCGAGCGACGCGGCGGCCCGCCCCGCCCCGGCGAAGACCTCGTGCGGGCCCACCGCATCGAGCGGCTGCAGGCCGTCGAAGGCGACGATGACCACGTGGCGCTCCCTCATGGACCCCACTCTGAGGCCCGGCGCCGATGGCGTCAATGACATGATTCCCACAGATTCGGCCACGTCACGGCCACGGCACGACGCCGGCGCGGTCCACCGTCGGGGCAGCGATCAGGTCAGCCCGGGCGGGCCCGCCGCGTGCCGCGGGCGCGCACCCAGGCCAGGAGATCGCCGGCCGCCCCGCGCCGAACGGTCCCGGTGAAGATGTCCTCGCGGTCGGTCGAGACCTCCCGGGTCACCTCGGCGTAGAGCTCGTCGCCGATGGCGGCCGGCTGGAGGTACTCGACGAGGACCGAGGAGATGATGCCGGAGTGCTCCGCGTCGTTGGCCGCCGCGGCGACCGCCGCCCCGGCGACCGCGTAGAAGACGGCGCCGTGCACCGTGCCGTGCGGGTTGGCGTGGCGCCCGTCGGTGGTGAGGACGGCCACCGTGTGGCCGCCACCGCGGCGTTCCACCGCGATCCCGAGGAGGGTGGCGAACTCGTCGGTCCGCGGCCCGCTCATCGGCGCACCTCAGGTGGAGGGCGTCGGTGCAGGCAGGCGTCCCGGCATGGGCACGGCCGTCGCCGGCCAGCGCTTCCGGCTGATCCGGCTCAGCTTGTTGAGGAGGGTGACCGCCCCCGGGTCGTCCTCGATGGGCCGGGTCTCGATCACGCCCGCCGCCTCCATGGCGTCGAGGAGCTCCTCACCCTTCTCGGTGCGCACCAGGGTCAGGGTCCAGTCCCCGAAGGCGCCGATGCCGCCCGTCGAGATGTCGGCGTGCTCGGCCGCGAAGTCGGGGCAGCTCGTGCAGCCCTCCCGGGTCCAGGCGTGCGCCTCCTTGAGCGGCACCTCGTGGTAGCTGCCGTCCTTCATCCACACCTGGAAGACGCCCTTGATGTTCATCTTGACGATGTCGGCCCGGGCCAGGCCGTACTTGGCCTCGAAGAGCTCGGGGAAGATGGCGTCGTCGAACGTCTTGGAGCACAGCAGCCCGATCGAGAGGGTGAAGCGGCGGGCGATCTTGCCCGCCTTGCGCGCCGCCATGACGGGCGGTGCCGAGGCCTGACAGCCCATGCCCACCAGGGCGATGCGCTCCGCCCCGCCGGCGATCGCCTCGGGGTAGGCCATCGGGTTGGCCGAGTAGGTGTAGCGGGATCCCGCCGTGGCGAGCACGTCTCGGCGGTTGCGGGCCACCGTGGGCACCGCCTTCCACGTCGAGCCGTCGCCCTCGAGACCCGAGACCAGCGCGGCGTCGATCACGTCGTGCTCGAGGGCCCAGATCAGGAGGGCCGAGACGAGGCCCCCGTCCTGGCCGATGCCCTGCACCTCGGCGTCCGCCGCCCGGGCGAGCACCGTCCGGCGGGCGATGCCCGCCACCTCCTCGTCCGTCCGGGGACGGCCGAAGAGATAGGTCTCGATGTCGGGTTCCCAGGTCCGAAAGCGGGGCAGGCCCGGGTGCACAGGGTGCAGCCCTTCAGGCCGTGGGTGCAGTTGTCGGGTCCGCCGTCGGCATCCACGTGGAACGGCTTGTAGACGCCCTCGGCGTCGTCATACCCCAGGACGTCGTAGGGGCAGGAGATGACGCACGCGGAGCACCCGGTGCAGAGTCCGGAGGTGACGACCTCGGTGAACAACTCGGCCCATTGCGGCTTCTCGGGTGGCATTGGCCCACCATATTCGGCCGGACCGCACGGGTCGGATACCGTGCGCCGGTGCCCGAGATCCTCGAAGTCGAGCGCTACCGGGCCTTCGCCGAGCAGGCCCTCGGGCGCCCCATCGCCAGGGTCTGGATGGTGGACTCACGCTACGGCCGGGGCGGGACGACGCCGGCGCGGCTGCGAGCGGCGCTGGTCGGCCACTCCTTCACCGCGGCACGCCGGCGGGGCAAGCTCCTGCTCCTCGACACCGGACGACGGCCCCACACTGGGGCTGCGCTTCGGAATGACCGGGGGCCTGGTGGTCGACGGGCAGCAGGCGCTCGACCGCCTGCGCTACGGGCCCGGCGTCTTCGACGAGAAGTGGGTGCGCGCCCGTGTCACCTTCGGCGACGGCGGAGACCTGCTGCTCCACGACCCCCGCCGCTTCGGCTCCCTGGAGCTGGCGCCGGACGAGAGCCGCCTCGGGCCCGATGCGCTGACGCGTCACCCGGTCCGAGCTGGACGCCGCCCTGGCCAGCGGTCCGCGGCGCAGCGTTGCCGCGGCGCCGCTCAAGGCCCGGCTGATGGACCAGGAGCGCCTGGCCGGCGTGGGCAACCTCCTGGCCGACGAGATCCTGTGGCGGGCCGGCCTCGCTCCGGGGCGGCGGACACCGTTGACCGACGACGAGCTGCGCGGGCTTGCACAAGGCGATGCGCGCCACCCTGCGCCAGCTGGCGCGGCACGGCGGCTCGCACACGGGCGACCTCATGGAGGAGCGCCACGCGGGCGGGCGCTGTCCGCTCGACGGTGCCGAACTGCAGCGTGACGTCGTGGGCGGACGGACCACCTACTGGTGCCCCGGCACCAGCACTGAGCCCGGCGCCGTGCTGCCCGGGTGGCCCCCTGGCTCAGCCGATGCGGTGGCGCACCCACCAGAGCGTGAAGGCGCCGATCGCGACGGCGCCCGCCAGGAAGATGAGCGTCTCGTCGGTCTGGAAGGGGCTCAGCTGGTCAGCGGAGGGAGCCCTTGGCAATGAGGTCGACGCCGAAGACCGGGAAGATGCCCTGCCCCATGACGGCCACTCCTTCCCCGGACGGTCGGGCCGTCACGTCATGTGTCGTGCCGCACCTCGTGACGAGGACGCCGCTCGCGCTGCGCGCTCAGACTCCGTCCTGCGCGATCTCCTCGAGGACCTTGGCCGCGTGGCCGTCGGCCCGCACGTTGTACCAGGCTCGCTGCACCTTGCCGTTGGGTCCGACGAGGAAGGTCGAGCGGATGGTGCCCACCGTCTTCTTGCCGTACATGGTCTTCTCGCCCCAAGCGCCGTACTTCTCCATGACCTTCTTGTCGGCGTCGGTGAGGAGCGGGAACTTCAACTTGTACTTGGTGCGGAACTTGACGTGCTTCTCCGCCTTGTCGGGCGAGATCCCGAGCACCGCGACGCCCGCCTTGTCGAAGGCCCGGAGGTTGTCGTTGAACTGGCACGCCTCCTTGGTGCAGCCCGGCGTGTCGTCGGCCGGATAGAAGTAGACGATCACCCGCTGACCCTTGAAGTCCGAAAGCTTGACCGGCTTGCCGTCCTGGTCAGGCAGGGTGAACGCGGGGGCGGTCGCGCCCGCCTCGAGTTTGGCCATCGTCGACTCTCCTTTGATCGGTGGTCTCGAACGGCTCACTTTGGCACAGAGCCTCCGCGTGAGAGCGTTCCTGGGCTGGTACAATGGCGTGTGCGACCACCGGCAGGGGCCGGTGAGTCGGGGTCGATCCTCACTCCTCTGGATGGCGCACGACCCCGCCGAACAACAGAGAGAGCGGGACCAATGACCGTTGATGCCCTGACCGGCGCGCATGCCGGTTCGCTCGCGAACGGAGACGGTGTCTCCGGCGACGATACGTACGAGACAGCCAGGACCTTCGAGTCACTTGGCGTCTCACCGGAACTCACCAAAGCGCTGGCCGATGAAGGCATCGTCAGCGCTTTTCCAATTCAGGCCCTGACCGTCGCCGATGCCCTGGCCGGCCGTGACGTGTGCGGCAAGGCCAAGACCGGCTCGGGGAAGACCCTCGCCTTCGGCTTGCCGCTCCTGCAGCGGGCCAAGGCGACGCGCGATGCGCAGGGCCCGGCCGTCGCGGCCACGCCCCGCCCGACCCCTTGCCCTCGTCCTGCTCCCGACCCGCGAGCTCGCGGTCCAGGTCTACGACGTGCTGGCCCCGCTGGCGAAGCAGCTGGGACTGCGCGCCGTGGCCGTCTACGGCGGCGCCGACATCGACCGCCAGGTCGCCAAGCTCCGCAAGGGGGTCGACCTGGTGATCGCCACGCCGGGCCGGCTCATCGACCTCGGCGACCGCGGCGAGATCGCCGTTGACGAGCTCGAGACGCTCGTGCTCGACGAGGCCGACCGCATGGCCGACATGGGGTTCATGCCCCAGGTCGAGTGGGTGCTGCGCCGCCTCGACCAGCCCCACCAGACGCTGCTGTTCTCCGCCACCCTCGACGGTGCCGTCGATCGGCTCGTGACGCGGTACCTCACCGATCCCGTCTTCCACGAGGTCGCCTCCGCCACCCAGACCGTCACGCTCATGGAGCACCGCTTCCTCCAGGTGCACCAGATGGACAAGGTCAAGGTCGCGGCGGCCATCTGCCGGAGCCAGGAGAAGTCGCTGCTCTTCGTGCGCACCAAGCGGGGGGCCGACCGGCTCGTGGAGAACCTGGGCAAGGAGGGGGTCAAGGCGGCTGCCATCCACGGCGACCTGCGCCAGGCCAACCGCGAGCGGGCACTGGCCGACTTCTCGAACGGCAAGCTCTCCGTCCTCGTCGCCACCGACGTGGCGGCCCGCGGCCTCCACATCGATGGCGTCGACGGGGTCATCCACTTCGACCCGCCCGAGGACCACAAGGCCTACCTGCACCGCTCCGGACGCACCGCACGCGCCGGCAGGGCCGGCGTCGTGGTGAGCCTCGCGCTGTGGAACCAGTTGGTCGAGATGGAGGTGATCCAGCGACGTCTGGGCCTGCGGATCCCGATCGTCGAGATGTTCTCCAACGACCCGCGTCTGGCCGACCTGGCGGCGTGGGAGCCCCGAGCCGAGGAGAGCGTCCTCTGAGCGAGGACGCACCGATCGCCCTCTGGTCACCCGAGGACGGGGTCCGGCGCGTCCTGGTCGTGACCGCTCACCCCGACGACGTCGACTTCGGGGCAGCCGGAACGGTCGCCGCCTTCACGTCGGCCGGCGTGGAGGTCACCTACTGCATCGTCACCAACGGCGATGCCGGCGGATCGGACCGCGCCATGTCGCGAGCCGAGATGGCGGCGCTCCGCCAGGACGAGCAACGCGCCGCCGCCGCCGTGGTGGGCGTCAGCGACGTGCGCTTCCTCGGGCACCCCGACGGCATGGTGGAGGCGACCCTCGAGCTGCGCCGCGACGTGAGCCGGGTGATCCGCCAGGTCCGGCCCCAACGGGTCATCACCCAGTCGCCCGAGCGCAACTGGGACGCCATCTACGCCAGCCATCCCGACCACCTGGCCACGGGAGAGGCGGCCGTCTGCGCCGTCTACCCCGACGCCCGCAACCCCTTCGCCCACCCCGAGCTCCTCGAGGAGGAAGGGCTCGAGCCCTGGAGCGTGCCCGAGCTGTGGATCATGGCCCCGGGCGGCGGGGCGCCACCACCGCCGTGGAGACGAGCGCCACGCTGCAGCGCAAGGTGGCCGCCCTCATGTCCCACAAGAGCCAGATCGGCGACCCCGAGGCGGTCACGCAGCGGATCCGCGACTGGGCGCGGGCGCAGGAGAGCGGGCCGGGCTCCCCGAGGGCTCCGCGGCCGAGCTCTTCCGGGTCACTCTCATCCCCTGACGCGCGGTGGGCTGCCTCCGACCCCTGGGTGGTGATCCAGCACGTCGCGTTCGAAGGTCCCGGCTCGCTCGCACCCGCCGTCCGCGACGTCGGGCCACGACCTGACGCGTCGTGCGCACCGACCTGGACGAGGCCCTCCCTGCCCCCGACGCGCTGGCGGAGATGGCGGGACTCGTCGTCATGGGGGGACCGATGGGCGTGCACGACGACCTCGCCTGGCTCGAGGAGGAGCGGAAGCTGCTGCGCGCCGCCGTCGAGGCCGGCCTGCCCGTGCTCGGCGTCTGCCTCGGGGCACAACAGCTGGCCGCGGCACTGGGCGCGGAGGTGACCCGGGGCCCGGCGCCCGAGTGTGGCGTCGGCGAGGTCCACCTGACCACGGCCGCGTTGCAGGACTCCGTGTTCGGGCCCGCCCCGACCCCGCTGCCGTGCGTGCACTGGCACCGCGACACGTTCTCCCTCCCCGAGGGGGCGGTGCGGCTGGCGCGCAACGACGCCTACGAGAACCAGGCGTTCCGTGTGGGGGAGCGGGCCTACGGCCTGCAGTTCCACGTCGAGGTCACGGCCAGCCTCGTGGCCCACTGGGGACCGCACCTCCCACCTGGAGTGTTCGTCCGGTCCTCGGACGTGGCCCATGTGAGCCGGGCCGGCGACGGCATCGTGCGGCGCTTCGTCGCGCTGGCCGGATCGCAGCTCTCGGGCTGATGGGCGTGCGAGCGGCCACCGTCCGGCGGCCGGCCCTGCGCCTCGACCGCTGAGCCTCAGCCCGCCATCTGGCGCAGCACGTACTGCAGGATCCCGCCGTGGCGGTAGTACTCGGCCTCCATCGGCGTGTCGATGCGCACGACCACCCGGAACTCGGTGACCGAGTCGTCGTCCGCGGTGGCCGTCACCGTCAGCTCCTTGGGCAGCTCGCCCTTGTTCAGCACGTCGAGGCCGGCGACGGAGAAGCGCTCGTGCCCGCTCAGGCCCAGGCTCTCCGCCGAGTCGCCCTTGTAGAACTGCAGGGGGACGACGCCCATGCCGATGAGGTTGGAGCGGTGGATGCGCTCGAAGCTCTGCGCGATGACGGCGCGCACGCCGAGGAGCGCCGTCCCCTTGGCCGCCCAGTCACGGCTGCTGCCGGTCCCGTACTCGCGGCCCGCCAGCACGATCAGCGGCACGCCGTCCGCCGCGTACTGCATGGCCGCGTCGAAGATCGAGGTCTCCGTGCCCTCGGGCAGGTGCAGGGTCACCCCACCCTCGGTCCCGGGCGCCAGCAGGTTGCGCAGGCGCACGTTGGCGAAGGTGCCCCGCATCATCACCTCGTGGTTCCCGCGCCGCGCGCCGTAGGAGTTGAAGTCCTCGCGCGGCACCCCGTGCTCGGTCAGGTAGCGCCCGGCCGGCGTCGTGGGACCGATGGATCCAGCCGGGGAGATGTGGTCGGTGGTGACGCTGTCGCCCACCATGACCAGCACCCGCGCGTCGACGATGTCGGTCACCGGCGCGGGTGTCATGGTCATGGTCTCGAAGAACGGAGGGTTCTTGACGTAGGTGGAGTCGTCCTGCCAGGCGTAGGTCTGGCCCGACTCGGTCCGGACCTGCTGCCAGTACTCGTCGCCGTCGAAGACGGCGCTGTAGCGGGCGCGGAACATGTCGGAGGTGAGCGACGCCCGGATGGTCTCGCTCACCTCTTCGATCGAGGGCCACAGCTCGGAGAGGAGCACGGGGTTGCCCTGGTCGTCGTGGCCGATCGGATCGGTGGTGAGGTCGATGTCGATCGTGCCCGCCAGCGCGTAGGCGACGACGAGGGGCGGCGACGCCAGGTAGTTCATGCGCACGTCGGGGTGGATGCGCCCCTCGAAGTTCCGGTTGCCCGAGAGCACCGCCGCCACGGAGAGGTCGCCCTCCTTGACGGCGTCGGTCACCCCGTCGAGCAGCGGACCGGAGTTGCCGATGCAGGTCGTGCAGCCGTAGCCGACGAGGTAGAAGCCGAGCTGCTGGAGCGGCTCCATCGAGGCCGGCGCGCTCGAGGTAGTCGACGACGACGCGTGACCCGGGCGCCAGCGAGGTCTTGACCCAGGGCTTGGAGCGCAGGCCCCGCTCCACCGCCTTCTTGGCCAGCAGCCCGGCGCCGACGATGACCTGGGGGTTCGACGTGTTCGTGCAGCTCGTGATGGCCGCGATGACGACGTCGCCGTCGGTCATCTGGTGGTGCGGCGCCGCCGCGGGCTCGGTGTGCGCCGTGCGCGGGGCCGCGGTCGAGCGCGACCCGGAAGGCGTCGCCGGCCACGCTGACAGCGCGACCCGGTCCTGCGGTCGGGAGGGGCCGGCGAGCGAGGGCTCCACGTCGCCCAGGTCGAGGCTGACGTGCTCGGAGTACAGCGGCTCGGGTGCGTCGGGGTCGTGCCAGAGGCCCTGCGCCTTGGCGTACGCCTCCACCAGGGCGAGATGCTCCTCGTCGCGCCCGGTGAAGCGCAGGTAGTCGATGGTCACCTGGTCGATGGGGAACATGGTGCAGGTGGCGCCGTACTCGGGGCTCATGTTGCCGATGGTGGCCCGCGTCTCGAGCGGCAGGGCGGCGACGCCGGGCCCGTAGCACTCGACGAACGCGCCCACCACGCCGTGGTCGCGCAGCAGCTCGGTCACGGTCAGCACGACGTCGGTCGCGGTGATGCCGGGCTTGGGCTCGCCGGAGATGCGGAGCCCGACGACCGGGGGCAGCAGCATGGAGAGCGGCTGGCCCAGCATGGCCGCCTCGGCCTCGATGCCGCCGACGCCCCAGCCCGAGCACGCCGAGCCCGTTGACCATGGTCGTGTGCGAGTCGGTGCCGACGAGGGTGTCGCAGAAGGCACGCCCGTCCTCGGTGGCGAAGACGAGGCGGGACAGGTACTCGAGGTTGACCTGGTGGCAGATGCCCATGCCGGGCGGCACGAGCCGGAAGTCCGCGGAACGCGCCCTGGGCCCAGCGCAGCAGCTGGTAGCGCTCCATGTTGCGCGCGTACTCGATGGAGACGTTGGTGTCGTAGGCGGACGGGTCGCCCGAGCGCTCCACGATGACCGAGTGGTCGATCACGAGCTCGACCGGAACGAGCGGGTTGACCTGCGACGCGTCGCCCCCCAGGCGGGCCAGCGCGTCGCGCATGGCGGCGAGGTCGACGACACCGGGCACCCCGGTGAAGTCCTGCATGAGCACGCGCTCGGGGGTGAAGCGCGATCTCGTGGGCGGCGTCGCCGGCGCCCTGACCGTGGCCCTCGGGGTTGGCGCCCCAGGCGGCCACGGCCACGATGTCGTCGGCCGAGACGTGGGGGCCGTCCTCGTGGCGCAGGAGGTTCTCGAGGAGCACCTTGATGGAGTAGGGCAAGCGGCCGACGTCGTGACGGCTCGGCGAGCGCCGGGGCCGTGATGTTGAAGATCTCGTAGTGCCGGTCGCCGACGGCGAGAGTCGTCCTGGCGCCGAACGTGTCGGGGTGCGCTGCGGTCGGGGAGTCCGGGCTCATGCACCCATTCTGCCGTTGCCGCTGCGGCGATGCCCAATGGCGGCCGGGCCGGTCGGCGAGGCGTCCCGCTGGGCGCTCGCAAGCGCTCGAAAGCGGTCCGCTGCACCGGTGAGCGGCCTGACACCGGTGTGTGGGCCAAAGTCGTAACGAGTTCGTAACCGCGTGGTTGACTCGGCGCGGAACCGTGTGTGCAGAATCGACGTCGTGCGCGGATGCGGAGGCGCGAGGGGTCTGAGCGGCGCGGCGCCGGGCGGACGCCGCCGTGGCCGGTGCTCGTTCCCTCGCTGGTGACGATGGCCGTGGCGACGGTGCTCGTCCCGGTGGTCCTCGCGGTCGGGGTCGGGGGTCACGCACGCCGGGCCGGCGGGCGCCGCGGCGCAGGCCCACGTCTACGACGACGGGGGCATGATCGGCTTCGGGAGCGTGAACCTGGACCCCGCGCTGCCCCAGCCGCTCAACTCACCCGTCTTCTCCGGCGTCGCCACCCCCGACGGCGACGGGTACCTCTTGGCCAGTGCGGACGGTGGCGTCTTCGCCTTCGGCGACGCCACCTTCGAGGGCTCCGCCGGGGCCCTGCCGCTGAACGGCCCGATCGTCGCCATGGCGACCACGCCCGATGCCAAGGGCTACTGGCTCGGCGCGCTCGACGGCGGCGTCTTCGCCTACGGCGACGCGCCGTTCTACGGCTCCATGGGCTCGACCCGGCTCAACCAGCCGATCGTCGGCATGGCGGCGACGCCCGACGGCAAGGGGTACTGGCTGGTGGCCGCCGACGGCGGCATCTTCGCCTACGGCGACGCCGGCTTCTACGGGAGCACGGGCAGCATCGTGCTCAACGCGCCGATCGTCGGCATGGCGGCGACGCCCGACGGCAAGGGGTACTGGCTCGTGGCCGCCGACGGCGGCATCTTCACCTTCGGCGACGCGGGCTTCTACGGCTCGGCGGGCAGCGCCGAACCTGCCCGACCCGGTGGTCGGCATGGTGGCCTCGCCCGACGGCGGCGGCTACCTGATGGCGACGGAGAACGGCGTCGTGTTGCCCTACGGCGACGCCCAGGCCTTCGGGGGTCTCTCGCTCGACCCGACGGCGACGCAGATCTCGGCCATCATCGGCAACAACCACGGGACCGGGTACTGGCTGCTCGACCCCCAGGCCTGGCAGTACAGCTTCACGACGCCGACGCCCGAGCCGATGTTCCCCCAGTCGGCCGCCATCGCCGCCGCCGTCGCGTCCCAGATCGAGCCCGACCCCAGCTCCTCGCAGGGAGCCTGGTGCAACCCCTACGGCCCGTGCGAGGAGTGGTGTGCGCTCTTCGCCACCTGGGCGTGGGAGCAGGCGGGCGTGCCCATTCCGCGCTACGCCTTCACCGGCGACATCTGGGACTGGGCCGCCACCTGGGGCGCCGACCTGCCGCCCACGGCGACCCCGGCGGTCGGCGACGCCGTCCTCTACGGGACCGGGCCCTGGAGCACGGCCACCTCGGTGCACGTCGGGATCGTGACGCAGGTCTGGCCCGACGGCTCCATCATGACCGTCGGGCGGTGACTCGGGGCCGGGCCGCGACGGCTACCTGTCCGTCGCGCTCGACGGGCCTTTCCTCCCGGCCGACTCCAACTCCTACAACGGCGTTCCCATCTACGGCTTCGCACAGCCGTAGGCGGCGGCGCCGCCAGGCCGCCCGGACCGCCGTCGCGTAGGCTGCCCAAGGAGGTCCACCACCGTGCCCGTCTACGAATTCCGCTGCTCGACCTGTCACGCCGTCTTCGACGAGCGCCGGCCCATGGCCGACGCCGACGCGCCGGCCACCTGCCCCGACGGGCACGTGGGCGCCCGGCGGCTCCTCCCCGTCTTCGCCACCGTGGGGCTGGCGGCCGAGCCGGTGGGCGGGGGCATGTGCGGCGCGCCGGTCGCGGGAGGGTGCGGCAGCGGCTGCGCCTGTTGCTGAGCGCACCGCGGTGACCGTTTCCTCCTTCGACGACTATCCGGTCCACCAGGCGGCCGAGTTCATCGCGCACCCGGCGACGAGCGACCGCAACTTCTACGACCGCTACTACTTCAACATGCACCCGAGCTCGGGTGACTGGTTCGCCATCTTCGGTTACGGCCAGTACCCGAACCTCGGTGTGGTCGACGCCTTCGTCGACGTGCGCCGGGGCGACTCCCAGTACATCGTGCGCACGTCGGCGCCCCTCGGCGACCGGGGCGACCTCTCGGTCGGACCCTTCCGGATCGAGGTGCACCAACCCCTGCGCCGGCTGCGGGTGGTGGTCGAGCCCACCGAGCACAGCGTCGCCATGGACGTGACGTGGGAGGGCCACATCCCCGCCGTGGCCGAGCCACGCCAGTACCTGCGCAGCAAGGGCCGGGTCGTCTTCGACACCCAGCGGCTGGCCCAGACCGGTCGCTGGTCGGGGACGCTCTCGGTGGGAGGGACGGACGTGGCGGTGACCCCCGAGCGCTGTTGGGGGACGCGCGACCGCTCCTGGGGCGTGCGCCCCGTCGGCGAGCCCGAGACCGACGGCATCCGCCAGGGCGAGAACGTGATGGCCGGCATGTGGAACTACTTCCCGATGCAGTTCGAGGACCACTCCATCATGTACATCTGCCACGAGCGCGACGACGGGGAGCGCCCGCTCGTACAGGGAGAACGGGTCTGGGTCGACCCCGCGCGCCCCGTCGAGGAACTGGGCCGGTCCGAGCACGAGCACCACCTCGTCCCGGGCACACGCGTCATCGACCGCTCCGTGCTCCGCTTCCCCGAGGCCGGGCTCGAGATCACCTGCACGCCCGCTGTTGGCCAACTTCGTCTCCCTCGGGACCGGCTACGGCATCGACGCCGACTGGCGCCACGGCATGTACCACGGGCCCGAGCCGGTGACCCAGGGCCTGGTCCTCCCCGTCGACGACGTGCGGGGCATCGCCCAGTACGGCATCGTCGACAACGTGGCCGAGTTCTCCTACGGCGGCCACGTCGGCTACGGCCTGCTCGAGCACGGATTCTTCGGCCCCTACCGGCGCTACGGGTTGCTCGACGGCGCCATGGGGGCACCGGCGGACTGACCCCGCGACGCCCGACCTGCGCCGGCGCTCCGGGCATGCGAGAATGAGGGATGCCCGACGCCTCCAGCGTCCTCCTGCAACGCCTGCAGGCCGCCTTCGACACCGTGGTGCCCGGGGCGGATCCCGTGTTGCGCGCCTCGGACCGCGCCGACTTCCAGGCGAACGGCGCCCTGGCCCTGGCCAAGGAGGTGGGCCGGCCGCCGCGCCAGGTCGCCGAGGAGGTCGTGGCGGCGGCCTCCCTGGACGACGTCTGCGCGGAGGTGGAGGTCAGCGGCCCGGGCTTCATCAACCTGACCCTGTCGGACGACTTCGTCGCGGCGCAGGTGGCGGCGCTGTCGGCCGACCCCAGGCTGGGGGTGGCGCCGGTGGCACACCCCGAGACGGTGGTCATCGACTACTCCTCGCCCAACATGGCCAAGGAGATGCACGTGGGGCACCTCCGCAGCACCCTCATCGGCGACGCGCTGGCCCGCGTGCTCGGGTTCGTCGGCCACGACGTGCGGCGCGAGAACCACATCGGCGACTGGGGCACGCCCTTCGGCATGCTGATCGAGCACCTGGTCGACGTGGGCGGATCGGAGAACGCGGAGTCCTTCAGCGTGCGGGACCTCAACGAGTTCTACGCGGCCGCCCGTCGCCAGTTCGACAGCGACCCCGCCTTCGCCGAACGCTGCCGGCGGCGCGTCGTGCTGCTCCAGAGCGGCGACCCCGAGACGCTCCACCTCTGGCGGATCTTCGTGGCGGAGTCGATGCGCCACGCGCGCGAGGTCTACGACCTGCTCGGCGTCCTCCTGACCGACGACGACACCGTGGGGGAGAGCTTCTACAACCCGCTGTTGCCGGTGGTGGTCGCCGAGCTCGACGCCAAGGGCCTGCTGGTGGAGAACGACGGCGCGCTCTGCGTCTTCCCCGAGGGCTTCGAGAACCGCCACGGCGAGCCGCTCCCGCTGATCGTGCGCAAGTCCGACGGCGGGTACGGCTACCCGGCCACCGACCTGGCCACCGTGCGCGACCGCACGGGCCGGCTCGGCGCCACCCGGCTCATCTATGTGGTCGGGGCGGAGCAGTCGCTCCACCTGCGCCTCGTCTTCGCCGTGGCGGCCCTCGCCGGCTACCTGCCCGAGGCCGACGCCGCCGTCCACGTCGCGTTCGGCCTCGTGCTCGGCCCCGACGGCAAGAAGCTGGCCAGCCGCAGCGGCGGCTCGGAGCGGCTCGTCGACCTGCTGGACGAAGGGATCGACCGGGCCGCCGCGGCCATGAAGGAACGCTCGAGCGACCTCTCGCCCGAGCGCCAGGCCGCCGTCGCGCACGCGCTCGGTGTCGGCGCGGTCAAGTACGCCGACCTCTCCACGGAGCGGATCCGGGACTACGTCTTCGACTGGGACCGCATGCTGGCCTTCGAGGGCGACACGGGGCCGTACCTGCAGTACGCGCACGCCCGCATCCGCTCCATCTTCCGCCGCGCCCAGGTGGCGCCGCCGGCGCCGGGCGCGGTCCCGCTCCTCGGCGAGCCCCAGGAGCGCGCGCTCGCCCTGCAGCTGCTGCGCTTCGCGGCGGCGGTCGAGGCGACGGCGGAGACCTACAGCCCGTCGAAGCTGTGCACCTACCTCTTCGACCTGGCCACCACGTTCACCGGCTTCTACGAGGCCTGCCGGGTGCTGGTCGCCGACGAGGCGGTGCGCACGTCGCGGCTCGGGCTGTGCGACCTCACGGCCAGGGTGCTCGAACTAGGGCTGTCGCTGCTCGGCATCGAGGCGCCCGAGCAGATGTGACCGGGGCCGCGACGGCCCCTATCCTCTGCCGGGCACCACACGAACCCCAAAAGGAGACCCAGGGAACATGGATCTGAACGGCACGTCGGCGATCGTCACGGGAGGGGCGTCCGGGCCTCGGCGCGGCCACCTCGCGTCTGCTGGCCGAGCGCGGCGTCCACGTCGTGGTCGCCGACCTGCAAGAGGACAGTGGGGCGCCCCTGGCCAAGGAGATCGGCGGCCTGTTCGTCCAGACCGACGTGACCAACACCGAGCAGGTCATCGCCGCGGTCGAGGCCGCCATCGAGATGGCGCCGCTCAAGTCACTGGTCAACTGCGCCGGCATCGGCTGGGCCACCCGTACCATCGGCAGGGACGGCGACTACGCGTCGGCGCACGACCTCGACCTGTACCGCCGGGTGATCGAGATCAACCTCGTCGGCACGTTCAATTGCATCCGCCTGGCCGCCACCAAGATGAGCCTCAACGAGCCGGACGAGGACGGAGCGCGGGGCGCCATCGTCAACACGGCGTCGGTGGCGGCCGAGGACGGCCAGATCGGGCAGGCCGCCTATTCGTCGTCGAAGGGCGGCGTCGTCGGCCTGACCCTCCCGGTGGCCCGCGACCTGGCCGTCGTCGGCATCCGGGTCAACACGATCCTGCCCGGGCTGATCGACACGCCGATCTACGGCGCAGGGGAGGGCTCCGAGGCCTTCAAGAGCAAGCTCGCCCAGGACGTGCTCTTCCCGCACCGGCTGGGCCACGCCAGCGAGTTCGCGACACTGGCCGTGGAGCTGCTGTCCAACTCGTACATGAACGCCGAGTCGATCCGCATCGACGCCGGCATCCGCATGCAACCGAAGTAGGTCACGAGGATCGGGGGAGGCATTGCGATGATGGACCCTGAACTGGCGGCGCTGGTCGACGCGCTGCCGGTGATCGACCTCTCGGATCCGGAGGCGGCGCGCCGGGCCTTCGAGGAGCTGCTCGTCGCCATCAGGGTCGACATCCCCGGGGTCGACACGCTCGAGATCACCGACCGCTCCGTGCCCGGCTGGGAGGGCGACCCCGAGGTGCCGGTGCGGGTGTACCGGCCCGCGGCGGTCACGCCGGGGGCACGGACCCCCGGCATCGTCATGATCCACGGTGGCGGCTTCGTGATCGGGAGCGTCGAGGCCGAGCACGCCGGCGCGGCCCTCGTCGCCATGGACACCGGCGCCGTCGTCGTCTCGGTCGAGTACCGCCTGGCCCCCGAGCACCCCTACCCGGCGGGCCTGCACGACTGCTACGCCGCGCTGTCGTTCGTCCACGCCGAGGCCGATGCGCTGGGCATCGACACCGAGCGGGTGGCCCTGCTCGGGGCGAGCGCCGGGGGTGGGCTGGCGGCAGCCACCGCGCTGCTGGCCCGGGACCTCGGCGGACCGCCGGTCTGTTTCCAGATGCTGCACATCCCCGAGCTCGACGACCGCCTCGAGACGCCGTCCATGCGGGCCTTCGTCGAGTCACCGGTGTGGAACCGGCCCTTGGCGGTGCAGAGCTGGAGGGCGTACCTGGGCGGCCTGTGGGGAGCGGCCGACGTGCCGGCCTGGGCGGCGCCGGCCCGGGCGACCGACCTCTCGGGGCTGCCACCGGCGTACATCTCGACGGCCGAGAACGACCCGCTGCGCGACGAGGGGATCATCTACGCGCTCGGTCTGCTCCAGGCCGGGGTGTCGGTGGAGCTGCACTCGTTCCCCGGGACCTTCCACGGCTCGGCGCTGGTGACGACGGCCGCGATCTCCAAGCGGGCCCAGCGCGAGGCGGCGCTCGTGCTCCGGGGCGCGCTCGGGGTCGACGACGGCTGAACCGGAGGTGCGCCGTCACCCGGCAGTGCGTCGTCACCGGACGAACGGCACCGGCCTCTTGTGGGAGGCCGCGTGGGCGCGGTAGGGCTCCCCGAGCTCCTGCAGGAGCGCACGCTCCTCCACCCGGCATCACGTTGCGCCCCCGAGCACCAGCACCGCCACCGCGACCGCGATCGTCAGGGGGGCGCTGGCGAGACCAAGCAGGCTCGCCCGCCATATGTCGGGTGCCCCGCCGGCGCTCCTGGCTGCCCGTAGCCACAGGACCCAGGCCAAGGAGCCAGTCACGAACAGGTTCGGGCCGACGTTGAGCCCGACCAGCAGGGAGTAGGGATGCGGGGGTTGGCGCGCGGCGAGGAGCGACGCCGCGGGCAGGTTGTTCACGATCACGCTGGTGAAGGCTCCCACTGCGGCGGTGCCCCAGGCATCGAGGTGCGAGAGCAGGGTCGCTGGGCCCGACCACGACCGCCCCAGCGCTCCGAGCGCCACGGCCAGGCCGAACAGTCCGAACAGGACCGGGAGGCCGAGAACGCGGAGGGCCTCCCTCGGCGCGTTGCCGGCGTGGCCGCGCCGCACGGACCTGAGGACCACGGCGCCCACCCCGACCGCAGCCACCGGGAGCGCCGGTGCGCGCAGTGCCACCACGAGCACGGTGACGGTGGCGACGGCGACGAGGCCCACGCCGAATACGGGGCGTTCGGCCTCGGAGGTGGCGGCGATCGTCGTTGCCAGCGTGCGGTGGTGTATGACGCCCACGACCAGGGCTGTGACGGCGGCGCCGGCGAGGGCGGGCAGCACCATGTGGGCGAAGTACGCCCCTCCCGACAGATGGAGGTGGCCGAGCACGATGAGGTTCGTCAGGTTCGAACCGGGCAGCATCAGCGAGCCCGCGTTCGACAGGAGCAGGCAGGCATAGAGGAGGGCGGCCTCCCCCTCGCCCCGGTTGCGGGCGGCGTAGACGAGCACCGGCGTCAAGAAGGTCACCGAGGTGTCGAGGTTGAGCAGCGTGGTGACGGTGAGGACCAGGAGCACCGTGCCCGCATAGAGGGCCATCCCGTTGGGGGAGATCCTGGCCAGCACGTGGCCGCCCGCCTCGAAGAGGCCGTCCTCCTCGGCAACCAGGCCGACCAGCAGGAGGCCCGCCACCAGGACGAAGGCCGGCCAGTCCTGGGCGGCGGCGGCGCGGGTGTCCGACGGACCCGCCAGGAAGGCAGTCAGCAGGGAGGCGCCGCCGAGCGCGGCCAGGCCCGCCTCGAGCGGGCGGGTGGACGGAGGGAGCGCCCGCGTCTCGATGCCGTCCACCGTTCGAATGTGCCCCGGGTCAGGGCCTGAGAAACGCCGGTGTCGCCTGACGACGGACACGTTCGGAGGGCGCGGGTCGAGCGGCACCACCCATAGCCTCGCGGCGAGAACCCGAGAACCCGAGAACCCGAGAACCCGAGAACCCGAGAACCCGAGAACCCGAGAACCTGAGAACCCGAGGAGACCGACCCCATGGCCGACGTCCTGTCCCCCAAGGCCCGCGAGCTCATCGCCCGCCCCGTGCTGGCCTCGCTCGTCACGTTGTACCCCGATGGCTCGCCCCAGATCAGCCCGCTGTGGATCGATCTCGACGGTGACAACGTCGTGTTCAACACCGCGAAGGGCCGGGTCAAGGCGCGCAACGTCGAGCGGGACCCGCGGGTCGCCGTCACTGTCGTCGACCCCGACGACCAATACAACGTCGTGGCGTTCCGGGGCACCGTGGTCGAGATCACCACCGAGGGCGCCGACGCGCACATCGACCAGCTGGCTCACAAGTATCTCGGCGTGGACTCCTACCCGATGCGCCGAGCGGACGAGGTGCGGATCCGCGTCGTGGTCCGGACGGACCACGTCGCGATGCAGGGGTAGGGCCGTCCCGGGCGGCGGGGGCATGATGGGGCGATGACGGCGTTCAAGGGCTGGCCCGAGAGTGCTCTCGTCTTCTACGAGGGGCTCGAGGCGGACAACTCCAAGGCCTACTGGCTCGGCCACAAGGACGTGTACGAACGCGACGTGAAGCGGCCCATGGAGGCGCTACTGGCCGAGCTGGGTGCCGAGTTCGGCGAGCCGCGGCTGTTCCGCCCCTACCGCGACACGCGGTTCAGCCGCGACAAGTCGCCCTACAAGACGGCCATCGCGGCCCGGATCGGCCAGGGTTACGTGCAGTTCTCGGCCGACGGCCTGCTGGCAGGCGCGGGCACGTACCACATGGCTCCCGACCAGCTCGAACGCTACCGCGACGCGGTGGCCGCCGACCGGACGGGCGGCAAGCTTCAGGACGTCGTCGACACGCTGCGGGGGGCGCGGATCGAGGTCGGCGCGATGGAGACGCTCAAGGGCGCACCCCGGGGCTATCCGAAGGACCACCCGCGGATCGAGCTGCTGCGTCACAAGGGTCTGGTCGCCATGAAGTCCTGGCCGGCCGCGGGGTGGCTCTCGACGGCCGGGGCGAAGAAGCGGGTGGTCGACCTCTTCCACGCGACCGCTCCGCTGCTCGCCTGGCTCGACGCACACGTCGGGCCCAGCGACGAACCAGAGGTCACGCGGTGAAGCAGGTCATCGACAGGGACCCGTAGGCGTAGCCGTCGACGAGCACCTCGGCCCGGAGCCCGTCGTCCGCCCCGGCCGCGGCCAGGCCGGCGAAGTAGACGAGGGGCATGAAGTGGTCCGGCGTGGGGACGGCGAGGGCGTAGTCGGGATGCTCGGCCAGCTTCGCCACGTCGCCCGGGGCGTCGACGACGAGGTCGCGGGCCGCCTCGTTGAAGCGCAGCGCCCAGTCGAAGGCCGCGTCCGGGTTGCCCCAGTCGAGGCGACCGAGGTTGTGGACGACGTTCCCGCTGGCCACGATCAACACCCCACGGGTGCGTAGGGGCGCCAGCCGGGCGCCCAGGTCGAGGTGGTAGTCGAGCGGTTGCAGCGCGTTGACGGCGAGCTGCAGCACCGGGACCTCGGCATCCGGGTAGACGTGGGTCAGCACGGACCAGGTGCCGTGATCGATGCCCCAGCTGTCGTGGTCGAGGCCGACCCAGCGCGGGTCGGCCACCTCGGCCACCTCGGCGGCGACCTCGGGGGAACCCGGGCAGGGGTACTCGACGGCGAAGAGCCGGTCAGGGAAGCCGAAGAAGTCATGGATGGTGCGCGGTTCGGCCATGGCCGTCACCGCGGTGACGTTGGTGTACCAGTGCGCAGAGATGCAGAGCACCGCGCGCGGCCGCGGGATCTCGGCGCCGAGGCCGGCCCAGGCCTGGGTGTAGCGGTTGTGCTCGAGCGCGTTCATGGGGCTCCCGTGGCCCACGAACACGACCGGCAGCGGTGCGTCGCTCACGGAGTGCACCCTAGTGATCGGCGGACGTGCATCGATGCCCGGTGGGGGCGACGCCTCCGGCTCAGGCCTCGAAGGCGGCCCGCACCTGTGTCGTCGCGTCGGCGCTCGAGAGCGCCTTCCACAAGGCCCGGTAGCTCTTGTAGGTGATGGCGTCGGTGATGTAGCCGGCCCGCTCCAGCTCGGCGTGGTACGCGGGCAGGTTGCGCCAGGGCACGCCCATGTCGACGTGGTGGGCCAGATGCCAGCCGGTGTTGTAGGGCACGATCCAGAAGCGTGCGAGCAGCGACTGGCGCACGTTGTGCGTCGTAGCCCGGCGGTCCGGGCTGCGCTCCATGCCCCCGTGCTCCGCGATGGAGCGCAGGCGGTTGATCACGCGCCACTCGGTCATCCAGGGCAGCCACCACAAGAGGGGGTAGATCCACCAGCGACCGGTGGCGGCCCACATGGCCGCCCACAACAGAGCCTGGATGCCGAGGATGGAGAGGCCGATCGGGCGGAAGGGGCCCTTGCGCGCCGTGTTCTTGACGAGCGGCACGAAGTTCTTCCACCCGCTGATGCCGACGGCATCGCGGAACAGGCGCCGGAACAGCGCACGGCGCGTGCAGGGGTAGGGCGCGTAGAAGGCGACGTCGGGCTCATCGGGCCCGAACTCGTCCTTGTGGTGGGCGAAGTGCACGCGGCGGTACAACTGGACGGGCGTGAAGACCGGGTAGGCCACGACCCACTTGCCGATCCAGTCGTTCCATCGCTTGTTGGTGAAGAGCAGCTTGTGCGCCGCCTCGTGCATGAGGATGGCGAAGCGCGCGTACATCGGGCCCATCAACACGAAGGCGACCAGATAGCTCCACCACTGGTCGATCCACACCGCGCCGCCGATGATGAGCGCCACCCAGAACCAAACCGCCGCCACCGACATGGCATTGCGCGCGTTGTCGATTCGGCGCAGATCGGCGCGCAGCGCTGGGATGGCCATGCCGTTGGGCAGGAGGCGCTCGCTGGGGAGGACCTCGGGCCGGTCGGCCGCGTCGGGCACCATGGTGCTGGCCATGGGGTTATATTACGATAATCAATCAAGTGATGCAAGTACGTAATACCCGCGCTGGCCTCCGGGCAGGCGGCGCCGCTCACCGCCCGCTCCGTGCTGGCCAGCGCGCTGTTGGGCATGGACCCGCCCGAACTGCCCGTGGCCCAGCTGGTGCGCCTGACGGGGCTGTTCGGCATCAACGAGAACCGGGCGCGCGTCGCGTTGAGCCGGATGGTGGCGGCGGGTGAGGCCACCACGGACGGATCCGGGCGCTACGCCCTCGCCGGCCACCTGGCGGCTCGTCGGTCACGCCAGTCGGCCAGCCGCTCGGGCACGACCTCACCCTACGAGGGCTGGTGGTGGCTCGCCGTGGTGACGACGGCCGGCAGCACGGCCGAGGTCCGCGGCGCCCGCCGGCGTGCGCTGGCCTATGCCCGGCTGGCCGAGCTGCGCGAGGGGGTGTGGATGCGGCCCGGCAACGTCGCCGTCGAGCTGCCCGACTCCCTGGACGCGGACATCGAGCTCATGAGGGCACAGCCGGAGGATCCGCCGGTGCTGGCGGGCCGGCTGTGGGACCTCGCCGCGTGGTCCGATCGTGCGGCCGAGCTGGTGCGCGGCCTCGCCACGCTCGAGCCCGACAGACCCGAGGCGCTGGCGCCCGGGTTCGAGCTCTCCGCCGCCGTGCTGCGCCACCTGCAGGCGGACCCGCTGCTGCCGGCCGAACTCCTGCCCCGGGACTGGCCCGGGAGGCTCCTGCGCGCCACGTACGACGACTGGGATTCGCGCTACCGCGCCACCCTGCGCGAATGGAGCCGAGTCGGCTGAGCCCGGTATTGCTAACGTGAGGCGATGCCTGACATCTGCCAGGCGCTCACGATCGACGCGCTGCCCGAGATCGTCTTCGACGCCATCAACAGCGCGGAAGGCAACCGGTCCTTCTGGACCGATCAGACGGAGTACGAGCCCGTGGAGGGATCGGTCGCCGTCTTCTCCTTCGGGCCCAATGCCGAGACACAGTTCCGCTTCGATGTGACGTCCATCGACCCGCCGCGCTCGCTGACGTGGACGTTTGTCGGCGGACCGCCCGAGTGGCAGCCAACCTCGATCGTGTGGACGCTCACGCCCGTCGACGGCCGCACGAGCGTCCGCTTCGAACACCGCGGCTGGGCATCGGCCGACGGCGAGCTGGCCGCTTGCACCTACACCTGGGGACGCATCCTGTTCGCGCTCGACGAGTACGTCACGACGGGCTCTTCGACGCCGCCGTTCTCGGTCTACTAACCCCGGTGGGGTTTTGGGGCGAGGTGCCCGGCGGCGCGCCACGGTGGTGGGCGTCGAGATCGCCGTACGTTCCTCGTTCACGGCCGGCGCTGCCGGCTTCTGCCACACCGACGCGGTGGCTCCGGCTCTGGCTCGTGAAGGGTCTGCTCCCGACGCCCAGCTCGAGAACGGGGCGGCGACGCCAGTTGCCAGGTTGGACGAATGTGGTCGGATACCGTTTTGATGTGAGCACCGGCGCCGTCGTCGCCCTCGTGATCGCCCTCGGCGTCGTCCTCGTCGTCTTGTGGCAGTGGTCGGCTCCAAGGCCGGGCGCAGTCGCGGCTACTCGGGCATGGGCGGCGAGACGATCGTGCGATGCAGCCAGGGCCACCTCTTCACGACGCTCTGGGTGCCGGGGGCATCACTGAAGTCCGTCCGGCTCGGCTTCAAGCGGTACCAACGCTGCCCCGTGTGCGAGAAGTGGCGGATCGTCGTGCCGGTGGCCGACTCGGAGCTGTCCGAGGACGAGCGCAGGGTGGCGGCCCAGCACCACGACTCGAAGCTGCCGTGATCACCCGGTGAGCCGACCGGGGGACGTGGTCGTCCTCAACGGAGTGCCACGGTCGGGGAAGTCGAGCATCGCCACCGCCGTCCAGGACACCTTCGGAGGTCTCTGGCTGAACCTCGGTGTCGACGCCTTCTCCACGGTCACCCCCGCTCGCAGCCGACCCGGCATCGGTCTGCGCCCCGGAGGCGAGCGCCCCGACCTCGAGGCCGACGTCGTGCGCCTCTACGAGGGCCTGTTCGAGTCGGTGGCCTCCCTGAGCCGTCTGGGCCTCGATGTCGTCGTCGATGTCGGCCTGCACGAGGCCTACTCGCGGCCCCTTGGGCATCCTCGAGCGCGTCGCGACGCGACTCGAGGGAACGCTCGCCTACCTTGTTGGCGTGCGCTGCCCTCTCGAGGTGGTCATGGCCCGACGCGATGCCGCGACGGCAGAGGGACAGCGGGGCTACCTCGGCACGGCACCCGATGGGTCGATACCCGACCCCGTCCTGCGTTGGCAGGAGGCGGTGCACACCCCGGGCGTCTACGACGTCGAGGTCGACACCTCGGTCGCGACCCCGGCCGAGTGCGCCACCACCATCCGGCGGCGCATAGAGGAAGGCCCGCCGACCGCCTTCGACCACCTTCTCTCCAATCTCTAAACGAGCCTGTTGAGAGTTTCAGAAGACATGTCCAGCCGCGCTGTGGACCCTTTCCGCTCGCACGCTCTCGGGCGGCGTGCCACTCGTTCTCCACCGGGCTCCTCCGGCCAGAACGGCATCATCATCGCCTTCATGGTTCCCGAGGACAGCCCTCGCCTACCAGAACGGGGCCACGACGGCCACAGTCCGCAAACCCACTGGGAAGATCAGTTTCGCCCACCGCTGCAGTACCCACCGACGAAAGAAGCCCACGACGAGAAGGCTGATCCCAACCAGACCCGCACTAGGTTTGGACGACCATTGCAGGCCATGCCGAGCCTGTTGCGACTGTAGGTGTAATCAGATACCTTCCCTGCCTCGGCGATCCGGCAGAGCAGAGAGGGCGAATCAGATGGGGATGTTTCTTCGGCGTTGTATCGTCCTCGCTGTAGCGGCCACGACGCTCAGTGGCTTGATCGGAATCCTGATTGAGAACCCCGCTGCAGCGGACACTGTCACGTTTTCTAGCTCGAGTATCGGAACAAGCGGGGATACACCCCTCTTCGCACAATCGGGACCATGGCTCATGTCCTGGTCCTACGACTGTTCCAGCTTCGGATCTGCGGGCAACTTTTCGGTCGACATCCAGCAGCCCTCAGGCGATCTGGCTATCGACATCGGTCCGAATGAGGAGGGCTCCGGGGCGACAGGCACCGACTACTACTACGACTCGGGCTCGTTCCAGCTTGCGGTGATCAGCGAGTGCGACTGGACTATTTCAGTTGCACCGTCAGGATCTGGGCCAAACTCGACACCCGTTACATACTCCAGCTCCCAAACCGGTGACAGCGGTGACACCCAGCAGTTCTCAGTTGCGTCAGCGTGGACCATGTCCTGGGCGTACAACTGCGCCAACTTCGGGACTTCCGGAAACTTCACCGTCAATATCACCCAGCCCTCAAGCGATCTGACATTCGACGTCGGCCCCAACGAGCTGGGAGCGAGTGGAAGCGGTACGACACATACCGAAAAAAAAGGATGACTGGTCAATCACGATCAACGTCGTCGGGCCTCCGCACCAGCGTCCGCCCGACCGGGCCGGCAGCGTTGGGATTCGTCGACCGAATGGAGGCGGCTACTGGATCGCATACTCAAATATGTTTCACCCCATGGAATCGCAGCGAACTACGGCGGAGTCAGCAATCTCACCCACCGATTAATCACATCGTCTCGACCCCGGCGTACCTCGTGGCCGCTGTCATGGCGGAACCGGCGATGTGATCACCGATTATCTCAAGCACCGACATGGCTCCGACCTGTGGTGGCGTACTGGCTCGTCGAAGCTGACGCGGGATCCTAGGCGATGCCGTGTTCCTACGGGTCAACGGGTAGCTTGCACCTGAACCAGCCGGTCGTCGGGATGGCGCCCGACGATGCCACGGGTGGCTACTGGCTCGTCGCCCACGATGGCGGCATATTCGCGTTCGATGCCCCCTTCTATGGCTCGACTGGGAGCATTCACCTCAACAAGCCGGTCAATGGAATGGCTGCCACTCACGACGGGCTCGGCTACTGGTTCGTCGCCTCCGACGGCGGCGTTTTCAACTACGGGGATGCACCATTCCATGGATCGACGGGATCCCTTGTGCTCAACGCACCGATCGTCGGCATGGCGCCTGACTTCGCGACCGGCGGCTACTGGTTACTGGGATCGGACGGAGGCATCTTCTCGTACGACGCGCCGTTCCTCGGAGCTGGCGTTTAGCAACGAGGCGGAGGTCGTCACTCACCGGCGCCACGTCCCGGGCGGGGTGCTGTCACAGGCACAGGGCTTGTGGTCACAGACCATTTCGGCTGTCTTTAGCCCGCCCTGAACAGGGAAAAGGCTAGGCGGCGTGGGACTGGTTCATCCAGGTCTCGTACATCTCGGCGTAGTGCCCGCCGAGGGCGACCAGCTCGTCGTGCGAGCCCACCTCGAGCAGGCGGCCGTCGCCGACGACGACGATGCGGTCGGCCCGCATGGCCGTCGAGAGCCGGTGGGCGATGAGCACGGCCGTGCGCCCGGACAACAGCACGTCGAGCGCCGCCTCGACCAGGGTCTCGGACTTGAGGTCGAGGTTCGAGGTGGCCTCGTCGAGCACGAGCACCCGGGGCTCGGCCATGAAGGCGCGGCCGAGGGCGATGAGCTGGCGCTCGCCCGAGGAGAGCGACTGCCCCCGCTCGTGGACCGGGGTGTCGAGGCCGTAGGGGAGGCGGTGCACCAGCTCGCCCAGGCCGACCTGGTGGACGGCGTTCCACACCTCGTCGTCGGGCGCCCCGGGCCGGGCGAAGGAGATGTTGTCCCGGATGGTCCCGGCGAAGAGGAACGGCTCCTGGGGCACCACCCCGAGCTGCGAGCGCAGCGAGGACAGGGTCACGCGCTTGAGGTCGTAGCCGTCGATGAGCACCCGGCCCGCGGTCGGGTCGTAGAAGCGGGTGACGAGCTTGGCCATGGTCGACTTGCCCGCACCGGTGGCGCCGACGAAGGCCACCGTCTCTCCGGGCTCGATCGTCAGGTCGACGTCGTGCAGCACGGGCACCGCGGGGTCGTAGCCGAAGGAGACGTGGTCGAAGTGGATCTGGCCGCGGATCGGCGGCAGCTCCACCGCGTCGGGAGCTTCGAGCACCGAGGGCTCGGTCTCGAGCAGGCCCTGCAGCTTGAACACCGACGCCCGGCCCTGCTGGAAGGTGTTGTACTGCTGCACCAGCAGCTGGATGGGCGAGAAGAACCGGTTGACGTAGAGGAAGAAGGCGGTCAGCTGGCCCAGGTTGATCTCCTGGGGGTGGTGCAGGTACATGGCACCGCCGATGCCCAGGATCAGGACCTGGCCGAAGACGCTGATGACCTGCGAGCCGGGACCGTAGATGCCGTTGATGCGGCCCGTGTAGTTGTTGGCGTCGCGGTACGAGCCGACGATGTCGCGGTGGGTCTCGACGTTGTAGCGCTGGCGGTTGTGCGCCGTGACGATGCGCACGCCCTGCAGGCTCTCGGAGAGGTCGGCGAGCACGAGCGCGATGCCGTCGCGGACCTTGTCGTAGCCGCGCTCGGACGCCCGCTTGAACCAGACCGACATGATGACGAGCGGTGGCAGCACGGCGAAGACCGTGATGGCGGCCAGCGTCGCGTTGGTGGCGAAGAGGAAGACCGTGATGACGACCATGGTCAGCCCCTGGATGGCGAACTGGGCCAGGCCGTCCTGCAGCAGCTGCTGCAGGTTCTCGATGTCGCTGGTCATGCGGCTCATGACGACGCCCGCCTTCTCCTCGGTGAAGAAGTCGAGGGAGAGGCGCTGCAGGTGCGTGAAGACCTTGATCCGCAGATCGTTCATCACCCACGAGGCCAGGCGGCCGGTCACCCGCGCCTGCCCCCATTGCGCGCTGCCCGACACCACGATCGACACCAGGTACAGCGCCGCCATGAGCACCACGACGCCGTAGTCGTAGTGGGGCGGCGTCAGGCCGTGGTTGATGGCGTAGGACACCAGGCTCGGGCCGAGCTGGGTGAACAGCGCGATCATCCCCACCAAGAACGCGGCCAGCGCGCACATGCCCGGGTACTCCATGAGCAGGCTGGTCAGCGTCAGCCGCTTCGTCTCCTGCTCCGTCGGCAGCTGGGTGAAGACGACGTCGGACTCGCCCCGTTCGGGCTCCTGCTCCAAGCAGCAGGTCGACGCCCGCTTGCAGCTCGTGCGGGATGCCGCCGAAGGGCAGGCCGGCCTGGGCCGAGCCCGGGGCCCCGCCGCCGCCCATGGGTGGTCCGACTCCTCCGCCGCCGAACATCAGATCGCACCCCCCTCCGGCTCGAGGACATCGTCGTCCAACCCCAGGTCCTCGGCACCCGCCGCCGCCTCCGCGGCCAGCTGCTCCTCGCTGGCCGCCTGGGCCAGCACCTCGGAGTAGAGCGGCGTGGAAGCCAGCAGCTCGGCGTGGGTCCCGTCGGCGACGATGCGTCCCCCGTCGAGCAGCACGACCCGGTCGGCCAGGCTGATGGTCGAGAGGCGGTGGGCGATGATGAGGGTGGTCCGCCCCTCCATGAGGACGCGCAGCGCGGAGTGGATGCGCTGCTCCACCTTCACGTCGATGGCGCTGGTGGCGTCGTCGAGGATCAGGATGGGCGGGTTCACCAGCAGGGCGCGGGCGATGGCGATGCGCTGGCGCTGCCCGCCCGAGAGCGTGTAGCCCCGCTCGCCGACCACCGTGTCGTACCCGTCGGCCAGCCGCCTGATGAAGCCGGCGGCGCCGGCCGCCTCGGCCGCGGCCACGACCTCCTCCATGGGGGCGTCCGGCCGTCCGTAGGCGATGTTGTCCCGGATCGACACCGAGAAGAGGAAGGGCTCGTCGAGGACGACGCCGATGTTGCCCCGCAGGCTGGTGAGGGTGAGGTCGCGCACGTCGTGCCCGTCGACGCGGACGGTGCCGCCGGTGGCGTCGTAGAAGCGGGCCAGCACGCGAGCAACCGTGGACTTGCCGCTCCCGGTGCGCCCGACCAGGGCGATCGTCTCTCCGGGGTGCAGGTGCAGGTTCAGGTCGCGAAGGATCTCACGGGGTCCGTCGCCATCCTCGCCGGACTTGGAGAGCAGGCTGTCATCCGCGTAGGCGAAGCGTCACGTCGTCGAACTCGACGTCGCCCTGGCAGTCGACCAGGTCGACGGCGCCGGGCCGGTCGACGATGGTCGCCTGCTCGTCGAGGATCTCGTAGATCCGCCCGGCCGACGCCGACGCGCGCTGGCCCATCATGATCAGCATGCCCAGCATCATGAAGGGGGCCTGCATCATCACGAGGTAGAGGTTGAACGACACGATGGAGGCGACGGGCAGGTGCTCGTGGATGACCATCCACCCGCCGACCAGCAGCACCAGCACGAGGCCGACCTGGGAGAGGTTCTGGACCAGCGGCGCGAAGCGGGCCCGCAGGTCGGCGTCCTTGATGTAGCCCCACTGCACCCGGTCGGCCGCGGTGGCCAGCTGGCGCAGCTGCTGCTGCTCGGCGGCGAAGCTGCGGACGACGCGCACGCCGTTGACGTTCTCGTCGACCACCGTCGCCACCTCGGCCAGGCGGGACTGGATCAGCCACGACACCGGGAACAGCGACTTCCGCATCTTGACGCCCACGATGTAGATGAAGGGCATGGACGCCATGGCCACGAAGGCCAGCGGCACGCTGATGGAGAGCATGAAGGCGAAGGCGACCAGCGCGATGGAGCACTGCACCAGGATCATCGGCGCGAAGGTCAGGTACATCTGCACCGAGCGGATGTCGGAATTGGCCCGCGAGATCAGCTGGCCCGACTGCACGCGGTCGTAGAAGGGGAACGACATGCGGGTGAAGTGCTCGTAGAGGATGTTGCGCAGGTCGAACTCGATGGCGTAGGCCACCTTGTAGAGGTTCGTGCGCGAGATGTAGCCGAAGAGCCCGGTGAAGAATCCCAGCACGGCGATCAGCTCGACATAGTCGTGCAGCGGCTGCGTCCGTGCGATCAGCGCGTTGGTGATGCCGTTCTGGAGGATCTTGGGGATCCACACCTGGATGATCAGCCCGAGGAACGAGAAGATGAGCGCGCTGTACCACTGCACCTTGTGCGCCATGACGATGGGCGCCGCCCGCTTGATCCACGACTTGGACCGATCGGGGTCCACGGTCGCCTTGGGCGCCACGTATCGGCTGGTGACGCCCATGGGCACGTAGGCCGCCAGCGGCAGCTGGCGGACCTCTTCCCCGGTGCCCACCGGGTCGACGGCGACGCTGCCGTTGCCGTCGACCGGCGTCGGCCGCCGCCTGGAACCTGTCCTCGGTCTTGCTCACCGGGTCTTCCCCCGCGCCGCCGTGCCGACGGCGGTGTCGGCGGCCTGGCGGGGGCCCTGGCGGGACTCGGTCATGGCGCGGGCCCACAGCTCGAGCGAGCGCAGGGCCATCGCCTCCTCCTTGTCGGGCAGGTGGCCCGCGATGGACACCAGGTAGTCGTCGACGGCGCGGTCGGCCGCGGCCAGGGTACGGACACCCTCGTCGGTGAGGCGCAGCGCCACCCGGCGCCGGTCGGTGTCCTCCTGGCGGCGGTCCACCAGGCCCCGGGCGACCAAGCCGTCGATCAGGGCCGTGATGGACGGGCGCCGCACCGCCAGCCGGTCGGCCAGACCGGAGGCGGCGGCCGAGCCCTCGGCGAGGATCCCGAGCACCCGGTACTGCGGCAGCGTGAGGTCGACCGTGGTCAGCGCCACCTCGACCCGCTTGGAGAGCCAGGCCGCGACGCGGCCGTACGTCCCCAGGACGGGGGGCGCCGCGGTCGCCTTCGCTCCGGCCGGGGCTTTCGCCCCTGCCTTCGGCCGGGGCGCGGCGGTCGAGGGTCCAGGAGAGGTCACAGACACTTCGACCATCATACAGTTAGAAGGGCTAACTATGTGCTGGCGGTCTCCACTCCGGATCCAGCTGGCGCAGGAACAGGTCGCAGCGCTGCTCTTCGTCGCTCTCCCCGATGGAGCCTGCCGCCAGCTTGAGCGAGTGCAGGGACCGCAGGAAGCCGCGGTTGGACTCGTGGCGCCAGCGGACGTAGCCCGAGCCGCGCCAGCCGGCCGCACGCAGCGCATCGAGCCCACGGTGGTAGCCCACCCGGGCGAAGGCGTAGCGCTCGATGGGGTGCTCGGCCAGTTCGGCCAGTTCCGCCCAGGCCTGCAGGCAGCGCGGGTCCTGGGCCGCCACGGCCGACACCGCGTCCCGACGGCGATCGGGCGGGAGGGACCGGGCCGCGTCGAGGGCGGCGGCCAGGCCCGGGGTGATGGGGTCGAGGACGGTCTCGGGGCTGCCGGAGGTGAATTGGACGGAGTGCTCGGAGGTCACCGGGTCCATGTTAGGAGTGCGCGGTCGAGCAACGGTCGGGGCGACCGTTGTCGGGACCCCGAATGTCGTCGGTCGAGAGCCCGGCGGTACTGTCGGCCCGTGCCGACCCCCGACGCCCTGCCGGAGTCGTTCGAGCTCCACCCCGGGCTGCGAGGCCGACTGCCCGAGGCGAAGGAGCTGGCCGAGGTCCTGCGCCGCCTCATCCGCCTCTCGGTCAGCACGGCGCCGACCGCCGCCGAGACGGCCCGCCTGACGGCACAGCTGGCCGCCGTGGCCGACGAGCTCGAGGCGCACCTGCCCGAGCACCCACTGCCGCGCTTCATCGCGCCCGACCAGGAGGCCCCGCCGAGGGAGGTGCCGATCGGGGGGGCCATGCCCTACGACGTGGTCGTCGGCCCCTTCAACCCGTTGGCGCTGCCGGTCGTCTTGGACTTCGAGCCGCCCAAGGCGCTGGGCCGGGCCGTGTTCGACGTCGCCTACGAGGGCGCGCCCGGCTGCGTGCACGGCGCCGTGCTGGCGGCCACCTTCGACATCGTGCTGACCGCGGCCAACGCCCTCGAGGGTGCGACGGGGCCGACGGTGCGCCTGGGACTGCGCTATCTCCGGCCGACCCTGACCGACGTGGAGGCTGTCTTCGAGGGATGGGTCACCGGGGTGACGGACCGGCGCGTGTTCAGCCAGGGCCGCATCGTGCAGGACGGGATCGTGACCGTCGAGGCCGAAGGCGAGTTCGCCATCTTCAACAACCGCGAGCGCGTCAACCGGATGGCCTCGAGCCGCTCGCTGGTGCGCGCGGCTCGGCGTCCGGCGGTGCGGCGGAGGCACCCGGCCAGCGAGGCGAGAAGGCAGGCGGGGCGGCCGCCGCAGGCGGCGACGTGGTCCCGACGGGGGAGTAGCGGGTCGCATCGTGCCCCGCCAGTCCCTGCAGCCCTCGCAGGACCCCGGCCGACTACGTCTTCGTGCACCGGCTGCGCACCCGTTTCGCCGAGACCGACGCCATGGGCATCGTCCACCATGCGGCGTACCTGCCGTACCTCGAGGAGGCGCGGGTGGAGTATCTCCGGGCGATCGGGCATCCCTACGACTCGGTGCGTGCGGGGGAGGGTGGCGACGAGGGCGCCGGCGGCCGGGACTTCGCGGTGCTCGAGGTGTCCGTGCAGTACCGCAAGCCGTTGCGCTTCGACGACGAGGTGGACGTGGCGCTGGTGATCGGCGCCGTCACGCGCACGACGTTCCAGATCGCCTACCTGGTGTCGGTGGGCGGCGAGGCGCGGGCGACCGCCGTGACGGTGCACGGGTGTGTCGACGGACGCGGTCGGCCGGCGCGGCTGCCGGGCTGGGTGAGGGCGATCGAGGGGTCCTGACGCGATCGCTCGGCCCGGGGTTTCAGAGACGACTCGGGCAACACGATGAGCCTGGTGCAGCCGTTCACGTTCGCGGCGACGGGCCGACTCCGTCGAGCCACCCCGGCGACCAGCCGGCCATCGTCCGCCTCCGAACTC
This sequence comes from uncultured Acidimicrobiaceae bacterium, assembly GCA_963774485.1. Classification (GTDB taxonomy): domain Bacteria; phylum Actinomycetota; class Acidimicrobiia; order Acidimicrobiales; family RAAP-2; genus Bog-473. The sequence continues at coordinate 65,833 of CAVZFG010000008.1, read as the reverse complement.
GGCATGGAGCAGGGGATGATCGAGTCCAACGAGCGTCTGAGGAGTTGTTGGGCTCGCTGTCGGTCGAGACCGGACGATCCTGACGGCGGAGAACCTCGGCATCTCCGGTCGCTACGCCGGGTGGCCCGGGTGCAACCGGGGGTGCTCCGGTAAGGTGAGCAGCCCGCCGTGGCCGCCGGCGACCGCGCGCACCGCCCGCATCAAGAAGGCCTCGTGGTCACCGGCGGAGAAGTGGCAGAGGATCTGGCCCTCCGCGCTCACCGCCGAGTCGACCAGCAGGGGTGCACCGGTCGAGCCCAGCCGCCAGTCGACCGAGGCGAATTTGTCGACGAGGTCGCCGGTCTCCTCGCCGAAGAGGCGGGCCACGTCGACCTGGTCGTCACCGAGCAGGTGGAGCCCCATGCCCGACGAGCGCTCGGCAACGGGGAACGTGTGGTTGCGCTTGGAGACGCAGACGAGGAAGTTCGGCGGGTCGATGCTGCACCGGGTCACGAACCCGGCCAGGCAGCCGCTCATGTCGGCATCGGGCGCCCGGACGGTGACGACGTAGAAGGGGTAGTCGACGAGGTCGAAGAAGGCCGAGAGATCGTCCACCGGCCTGTCGCTCACCGGGTCAGCGCGGCCCTTCCGCCCTCCCAAAACCCGCCGCCGGCTCCCTCCAGCCTCAATCGAGCACGCTCAGCAGTCCGAGGGGCGCACTCCACAAGCGGCCGTTGCCCGGGCGGGCACTCGCGGAGCACCCCATCGGGGTTCCACTACCCCCTTCGTGGGTACGCAAAACTCGGTGCATGAACTGCGCACCCGAGCAGCCCGGAGCCCTCTTGCGGCGGGCGGGTCCACCCTGCTGACCCAGGGAGCCGAACGCTCCGGCGCCGGCGATGGCGCCGCTCCCGGCCTGGAGATCAAGAAGGGGGGCCTGGGCTCGGCCGCCCAGGCCCTGGCGCTCGCGACCCTGTGCGCCGTCCTCTTCCTCACCTTCCTCGACAACACGATCGTCAGCGTAGGCCTGGCCAACGTCCAGAGCGACCTGCACGCCGAGCGTCACGTCGTTGCAGTGGGTGGTCAACGGCTACGCGCTCGACCTTCGCCAGCTTCATGCTCGCGGCGGGGATGTTGGGTGACATCCTCGGGCGCAAGCGCATCATGCTGGCGGGGGTCGCCATCTTCTGCGCCGGATCCGTGGTGGCCGCACTGGCGAGCAACGTCGACTGGCTGATCGCCGGCCGGGTGATCATGGGCGTCGGGGCTGCCGCCAGCGAGCCAGGCACGCTCTCCATCATCCGCCACGTCTACCCCGACCGGGAGACCCGGGCGGACGCGCTCGGCGTGTGGGCGGCCGTCTCGGGCCTGGCCCTTGCCCTCGGGCCGGTCATCGGAGGTGCGCTCGTCGGGTTCTCGAGCTGGCGGGCGATCTTCTGGTTCAATCTCGGTTTCGGCGTCGTCGCGTTCGTCCTGGCCGCCGTCGCCGTCCCCGAGACGTCGGACCGCCAGGGTCGACGCATCGACGTGCTCGGGTTCGTCTTCGGCGCGGCGTTCCTGGCCTGCATGTCGTTCGGAGTGATCCAGGGCGAGGTCTCGGGCTACACCGCACCGTGGATCGTGATGCTGTTCGTCCTGTGCGCTGCGTGCGGTGTCGCCTTCGTCGTCACGGAACGGAGGGTCGAGAGCCCCATGCTCGACCTCACCATGTTCCGCCGGCCGCCCTTCGCCGGCTCCAACTTCGTGGCCTTCGTCGCCTATTTCGGTACCTTCTCCATCTTCTTCTTCACGGCCCTGTACCTCCAGGTCGTCGTCGGTGCATCCGCCTACCAGACGGCGGTCGACTTCCTACCCATGGCCGCCGGACTGATCATCGTGTCCGCCCTGACCGGCCCCCTCGTGGCCCGTGTCGGAGCCCCGGGGACCGATGACGGTCGGTTGCCTGTTGGCCGGCGGAGGCATCCTCCTCGCGAGCGCGGTGCTCGGGCCCCACGTCGGCTTCGCCACGCTCGGCTGGGTGCTCCCCATCGCGGGCATCGGCATCGGCATGCTGCTGGTGCCCGTGACCTCGGTCCCCCTGACGGTCGTCCCGCCGGAGCGCTCCGGCATGGCGGCCTCGGCGACCAACACGAGCCGGGAAATGGGCGCGGTGTTCGGTGTGGCGATCTTGGGCGCCATCGTCAACGCCAAGCTCACTGGTGACCTCGCGGCTCGGCTCAAAGCCATTGGGATCCCCCCGAACTTCCAGAGCCTGGTCGAGCACGCCATCCAGACCGGTGGCGCGTCCAGCGGCGGAGCAGCCTCCAGTGCCGAGCACTCGAAGAACGAAGCGATCGCCCGCATCGCCACCAAGGTGGTCAACGCGGCCTACGACGCGTTCGGCTCGGGACTCCACGAAGCGCTCGTGCTGTCCGGTCTGCTCATCTTGGCCGGGGCCGTCGTGGCGGCAGTGACCGTCCACCCACCGCGCGGGGAGACCTTCGAGCCCTAGCTCCAGGTGGCCCGTGCCGGTTGCGCCATTTCGCGCGACGAACACGCGCAGCGTGACCCTGCCACGCGAACCCTTCGGCACGACGGACGCGCGACGAGTTATCGCACATTCTCCACAACTGAGAACCGGACTTAAGTCCCAGAGACATGACCCTGGCCCCGTCAGATAATGAAACGCAGAGCGTCTGGGGACGTGCGCCGTCGAGGCCACGAGGAGGAACGCCATGTCGAACGTCGAGCGCCGCCGTGTTGCGAGGACGGGGGCACCGCCTCTTGGTTCGGCCCAGCGTGCGCTCCGCCACGGCCTCGGGCGGCGGGTGGGGGCGATGGCCGGATCGACCCTTGTCGCCTTGTGCGCGGGGTTCGTGATCGGCGCGCCGCTCCAGGCGGGCGCGACTGCGAGCAGTGGCCCCCTCGGGGTCACCATCGCCACCTATGCCGGGGACGCCGTCACCACCACGCCGTCCGAGTCCGCGCCGGCCGACTCGGACGTGACCTACCAGGTGACGGTCTCGAACTCCGGTGCTGCCGCACAGACCGACGTGTCGGTGCCGGTCGACCTGCCCTCAATCTTCACGCTCGACCCCTCGACCGAGACCGCGTCGGCGGGCTCGACCAGCACGGCCGGCAACGTCCTCACCTGGTCCGTCCCGTCCATTGCCGGAGGGGCGTCGGCCACGCTGACCTACACGGAGACGACCGACGCGCCGCCTGCGCTCGAGTCGGATGCCACTTCGGTCGCGGCGACGAGTGACCAGAGCGACGCCGCCGCATCCGTCTCCGCCTCGGTGGAGGTGGTCCCCGTCGCCGATCTGACCATCGGCATCACCGACGGCGCCGGCTCCGTTGCCCCGGGGGCCACCGACACCTACACGATCACGCTCACCAACAGCGGCCCGTCCGAGGCGCCCAACGCCACCGTCACGGACACGTTCAACGGCGCCTTCGCTGCGCTCTCCGATTCCGCGTCCATCGACGGAACCACGTGGACCGACCTCGGGGATGGCCAATTCCAGTGGACCGGCATCGACCTCCCGAGCGGAGACAGCGCCACCTTCTCCCTCACGGGCACCGTGCCGTCTCCCCTCACGACCGGCAGCGCTTTCGTGAGTGTGGCCACCGTCTCGCTGAGCCCGGGGGAGTTCGACACCAACCCGGTGTACAACGCCATCGACTCGGACGTGGTGACCGGCGCCTCGTCCACCGGTCCGCTGGACCTCGCCATCACCTCCTTCAACGGCGACAGCGTGACCACGACACCCAGTGAGGCTGCACTCGCCGGCACCGACGTCACCTACCAGGTCACGATCTCGAACACCACGTCGAGCACGCAGACCAACGTCTCGGTACCGGTCACCTTGGCACCGCAGTTCACGCTCGACTCCACCGTGACGACCTCCGGCGGCACCACCAGCACGACCGACGGGGTCGTCACGTGGTCGATCCCCTCACTCGCTGCAGGCGGATCGGCCACGCTCGCCTACACCGAGACCACCGACTCGCCATCGGCGATGGAATCCGATGCCACGTCGGCGTCGGCGACGAGCGATCAGAGCACCACCCCGACGACCGCCGCCGCGGCGGTCGTCGTCATACCGGCAGCCGACCTCTCATCACCGTGACCGATGGTGTCGATACGATCGCCCCGGGAGCCTCCGACCTCTACACGATCACGCTCACCAACCACGGTCCCTCGCCCGCCGTCAACGCCACCGTGACCGACACGCTCGACGGCGGGTTCACTGCCTTGTCCGCCGTCACCTCCGTCAATGGCACGAGCTTCGTCGAGCTCGCGGCCCGACCAGTTCGAGTGGACGGGCATCGACCTGGCCAGCGGCGCCACGGCCACGTTCACCCTCATGGGGACGGTGTCGTCGACGCTCACCGCGGGGAGTGCATTCGTCGACATCGCCAGCGGATCGTTGCTCGCCGGGTCAGGTCGACACGGACGTCTCCACCAATGCCGTCGACTCGGACTCGGTGATCCTGGTCCCGCAGGCGATCACCTTCACTCCGCCGATCCTGGGATCTCCGGCCAGTCGGCCACGCTGTCGGCGACCGGTGGAGCATCGGGTGAACCCGGTCGTGTTCTCGGTGGACCCCTCGAGTGCGTCCGGGGTGTGCAGCGTGACGGGGACGGACGGCACGACGCTTGACTACATCGTGCCGGGCACCTGCGTGATCGACGCCAACCAGGACGGCAACGCCAGCTATGCGGCGGCACCGACCGTCATGGCGACGATCACGGTCGATCAGGAACCCTCCTTCACCCTTGACTCGCCGCCCACGACGGCGACGGTGGGACACTCTTACGCGTACACCTTCGCCGCCAGCGGCGCCCCGGCGCCGACCTACGCGCTCGGGCCGGGTGCCCCGACATGGCTGACGATCAATGCCACGACCGGCGCGCCTGTCGGGTACGCCACCCACCGGGACGACCTCGTTCACTTACTCGGTGGCGGCCACCAACGGCGTCGGGGACCCCACCGCCGGCCCGTTTGCGGTGACGGTTGACCCTGCGGTGACGAACTCACGGGACGCCGACATCTCCGCCGCTCTCTCGTGCCCCGTTACCGTCCCGGTGTGGACGGTGGCCAGTTGCTCGTTGCAGGTGGCCAACGCGGGCCCGGCGTCGGCCCACTTCGTCACGGCTGACATCGCGCTCCCGCGCCGGGTTCTGGCGGGTCTCCGCGTCGCACGGTGGCTGGTGGTTCGGCAACGCTGGCATGTGGTTCGTGGGCTCCCTCGAATCCCGGCTCATCGGCCACCTTCACCGTGGTCTTCCGGGCCACCAGGCCGGGCCATCAATCGGTGGTCGCCGCAGGGCTCTCGGCGAGCCCGGATCCGAACTACGCCAACAACGTGGTGGTGGCGCACATCGATGTGACCGGCTGATCACGAGGCACGCACGGTTTCCGAGGGACGCTGCCGTCATGGTCGTCGTCCCTTGAACCCGGCCGCATCATCGGAACGCCGATGAAGTGAGGCGATGATTTCGGCTCGGGGCTACGGTGGACCCGTGGCCAAGCGGCAGCTCGAACCAGAACCTCAAGCCGGTCATATCCCATTGCCGGCCGGGCTCTCGGAACCACGGTCAACGGCGGGGGCGGTCTTCGACAGCATCGCCGCGCTCTACGACCGGGCACGTCCCAGTTACCCGTCCCGGGCGGTCGGCCAACTGTTGGACGTATGCGGTGTCGATGGTTCCAGCCGGATCTTGGAGATCGGTTGCGGCACCGGGCAGCTCACCCGGCATCTCGCACCGAGCGGGGCGGCAATCCGCTGCGTCGAGCCTGGCCCGGCCCTGGCCGACATCGCGCGTGCCAACCTGGCCTGCTTCCCGAACGTCGAGATCACGACGACCACGTTCGAAGACCTCGACGTCAGCCCGAGGAGCTACGACGCCGTCGTCTCGGCGACGGCGTTCCATTGGATCGATCCAAGCATCTCCTTTGCCAAGGTTGCCGCACTGCTCGAGCCCGGCGGGTTCCTCGCGTTGATGACGAACGCCCATGCCCATGGGGGAGCCATACGGATGAACGGATCGCCCAGCCGGTTCGTGACCTTCACCGTCGCCTCGCTCCAGAGGTCGGGGATTGGACCTTCTCCACCGCGGAGGAGATCCAGCGCAACGCCAAAGCAGGCGGCGATATCGCTGCAGTATGGAGCAGGGTGGACCGCAAGTTCTCGGACTCTCCCGAGGTGTCGAGCATGTTCGGGTCGCCAGTGGTCAAGACGTATCCCTGGCTCGTCACCTACGACAAGGACTCTTACCTGGAGATGTTGGCGACGCAGTCCTCCTATGCGCTGATGAAGCCGGCACAGAGAGAAGAGTTGCTGTGTGGCATCGGGCGTCTGATTAACGAGGTCCTTGGCGGCGTGGTGACGAAGCAGTACGTGGCGGTGCTCGCGGTCGCCCAGAGGACGACCACCTCAGGTGGAGGCGACGACGGGTAGGTCGACTGACTCAGTCGTTGTCGAGCGGCCGGTCACGAGCGGAGGCCCGCCGGCGGAATGCCGGGCGATTTCGCAGCCAGGCGTTGGAGGCAGTCGTACGCGGCGTACTTGTACGAATCGCTGACCGTTGGAACGTCGAAGGTCGAATGGATGAAGTAATCGATGGTCCCCCCGAAGTGCAGCACGGCTTGGCCTTGGTGGATCAGTTCCGTCGCGCCCTCGCCCAGGATATGGACGCCGACAAGTTGACGGTCGTGGCGCCTCGCGACGAGCTTGACCATCCCCTGGGTGGCTCCGGCGATGGCCGCCCGGCTGTTGTCCTTGAACCACGCCGTGCCAATCTCGCAGTCGAGGCCCTGCTCTCGGGCTTGCTCCTCGGTGAGTCCCACCATCGCGCATTCGGGTATCGAGTAGACCCCGAAGGGCGTCAACGGATCGACGGTTCGCTTGAAGGGGATGCCCATGGCGTGACAGGCGGCCACCCTGCCCTGCTCCATGGACACCGACGCCAACGCCGGCGGTCCGATGACGTCCCCGGCGGCGTAGATCCCTGAGACGGTCGTTTGGTACTCGTCGTCGACCAGGATTCGCCCTCGCTCGTCCGTCGCCACTCCGACCTCGCCCAATCCGAGGTCCGCGGTGTTGCCCACGCGGCCGGCGGCGAAGATGATCTTGGCCGGTCGGATCGACTCTCCATCCGAGGTTTCGATGCACAGCCCGTTGCCCCCGCGGGTCACCTTGGTCACGCCGGTCCCGCCGAGGATTCGCATCCCGTACGATCGGAACGACTCGGTCAGCAGGCGCGGAAACATCGGCGTCGAGAAAGGGCAGGAGCCGGGTCCCTCGGTCCACGAGTGTCACTTCTGCGCCGAGGGCCAGAAAGATCGAGGCATACTCACAGGCCACCGCCCCACCACCAACCACGACCAGGCTCTCGAGCGGGCGGTCCAACGCGCGGGCAGTTTCGGAGTCCAAGACGTCGGGGTCTGCGAAGGGAACGCCGGGGGGATGGAACGGGCACGATCCGGTGGCGACCAGGATGGCGTCTGCCCCGAGGACGCGCGACGTCCCACCGTCGCCGGGATCGACCATGACCGTGCGCCCTGGCCCCAGACGCGCCACTCCGGTGATGAAGTCAATGTCGTGGCGCCGCAGGTTCTCACGGACCGTTTCGCTCATCATCGCCGCGACTCGAGCGGCACGGGAGCGTAGCCGGTCAATCGCTGCCTGTGGATCGAGGTCGAGGCTCACGCCGTAGACCTCGTGGCGGGTGAAGCCAGTCAGGTACAAAGCGGCCTCGCGCATCGCCTTCGTGGTGATCGCACCGGACACCATTTCTCCACCCAGAACGGGTGCGTGCTCGACGACGGCCACGCGCTTGCCGAAGTACGCCGCCTGAGCCGCCGCTTTCTCCCCGGCCGGCCCCGAGCCCACGACCACCATGTCGAACTGCTCGTCCGGCTTCATGCGAAGTCGCGCACCTTGTCTCCCCGGATGCCGGCCGATCTCCGATTCGTCACGACAGTGATCGTTCTATGGCCAGGTGCGACCGAACCAGCGTTGTACCCGGCTCGAGCCGAATTGGGTCTTTTCCCTCGCAAGAGCGGGCGATGGGCCTTCGAGCGCGCCGAGTGGTGCTTGGCCGCTGAGGAAAGTGACGTCAACCTTTGCGACCTGGTTGTGGCCGAATTCCAGGTAGCAGATGCCGCGTCCGTCGTAGACGGCCGGCTCCCCGACACCGCGGATGAGCGCGCCGATACGGTCTGCCACGATTGCTGCTTGGCCCTCGGCGAAGACCCCAGCCTTGGGGGTCCCGACACTGGTAACGTCGCCGACGGCGTACACCCCGGGGAACCTCGTCTCGAGGGTCGCGGGGTCGACAGGGATCCAGCCGTCGACCGTGAGTCCCGACTCGACGACGACTCGGGGTGCCCGATGGGCGGGCACGCCGAGGAAGAGGTCGTAGCCCATCTCGCTGCCGTCCCCGAGGATCGCCAGCCGGCGTTGCGGGTCCAGTGCGCGGACGATCGTGTTTGGACGCCAATCGATGCCACGCTGAGCGAACGCCGTCAGCAGCGCCTCGGACGCGTCGGGTGAAGGCGGGATGGGGACCGGGAGCGGCATGACCAGCGCAATCTGGGACCGGTCGCGCAGCCCACGTCCGGTGAGGAAGTCGTGCATCAACAATGCGGTCTCGCTCGGCGCCGGCGGGCACTTGAACGGCGTCGAGGTCACGGCGACGACGACCCGGCCTCCGTCGAAGGCGGCGAGCACGTCTTGCAGCGCGAAGGCACCTGCTTCGGTGTAGAAGTCGTAGCCACCGTCGAGGAGCCCCGGCGTCGCCTCGGGTTGCAGGTCGGCTCCGAGCGCCACCACGAGCACGTCCGCATCGAACGTGCCGGCATCGGTTTCGACACGTTTCGCGCTCGGGTCGATCACGCGGATCGTCGATTGCACGAACTGCACTCCGGGCTTGATGAAGTCGCGGTAGGGGTGGCGGACCTGTTCAGATCCCGCCCGCCCGAACATCACGTCGAGTTTCGAGAACCCGAAGACAAAGTCCTCGCTCTTATCGATGAGCACGACATCGACGTCGGTTCCGAACTCGTCGGACAGCCTGGTCGTCAGCTCCAGTCCGCCGAATCCCGCACCGAGCACCGCAATCCGTGTCACCCGCGGAGCCGGGGAGACGATGCGGATACGGGACTGGTGCGCCCTCCAGTCGCCGAAGATCGCCTTCCGCCTGGCGACGTCGGCCGTTCGGTCCAGAGTCCGGTCGTTCGGCGCCCGCGTCACCTCGTGGAGTGACATCGATCACGGAGCCTGGCCCATCACTCGAGAGAAATTCCATGGCGATGGTCGCGGATTGCATCGCTTGTGTCAATGGAGTTCACGAGGTCCCGCCGACTTCCTCATGCGCCATCTGGGGCCGCCCTCGTCGGGGCGGTTGCGCTTGTCCCGGTTCGGTCGACAGCTGGCCCGATGAACCGCCGGGGGTCGGCGAGAAGAACCACGGCAGGAGCGACGTGGCCCAGGAATACGGCAGGAGCGGCGTGGCCCAGGAATATGGCCCAGGAATATGGAAGAGCAGGCATGACACAGTGGAGCCGAGCCTTCCGAGAAGGGACGGGGGAGTGAGTCTGCAAGTCATCGGCGCCGGGCTGGGGAGGACGGGCACGACCTCGCTGAAGGTCGCTCTGGAGCAGCTCTTGGGCAAGCCTTGTTACCACATGTTGGAGGTTCGGGAACGGCCGGCGGATCCGGACATCTGGGGCGATGCCTACGAAGGACGACCACCCTCATGGGAGAGGTTCTTCGGTGGATACGGAGCAACCGTCGATTGGCCCGCGGCCCCGTTCTGGTCCGAGATCAGCGCGGCGTTCCCAGATGCCCTCATCTTGTTGTCCGTGCGGGACGCCGACGCGTGGTGGCGGAGCGCGTCGAGCACCATCTTCGTTGCGTTGGCGACCTACTTCGCCGACGATGCGCCTGACGACGGATGGACCAGGATGGGACGGGGGATGATGACGTCCTTCAGCCCGGCCTGGCAGGACGAGGCTTCGGCGAAGGCTGCTACCTGGCTCACAACGATCTCGTCCGAACAGCTGTGCCGAGGGATCGTCTTCTTGAGTGGCACCCCGAGGAGGGGTGGGGAACCGATCTGCGCCAGGCTCCACTTGGACGTCCCGGACGAGCCGTTTCCTCACAGCAACACACCGAAGAAGCCCGCCGCGAAATGGGCCTTGACGCCAGCCCGTAGGTACTCGGGTTCGCTCCGGCTGGGAGACACATGTCGCATGGAGATTCGCCGAGGCCCTCCCGAACGAGGCGGGATCGCTTGCTGCGCTGTGGCTCCGCTCGCGTGCAGCTTCGGCTCCATCGATTCCCCCGACCGTCCACACCGATGAGGAAGTACACCGGTGGTTCGAGGAGGTCGTTGTCCCGACCCGTGAGGTGTGGGTCGCTGACAGCCCTGGCGAGTGATTGCCCTGATGGTGCTCGACGATGCGTGGATCGACCAGCTCTATGTCGACCCGGCTTGGACGCGGAGGGGCATCGGCGGGAGCATTGCTCGACCATGCCATGAGGCAGCGTCCGACCGGGCTCAAGCTCTGGACGTTTCAGAGCAATCTCGACGCCCGACGTTTCTATGAGGCACACGGGTTCGTCGCCATTGCCATGACCGGACGGCGCCAACGAGGAGCAAGCCCCCGACGTTTGCTACGAGTGGCGGCCGGACCTGACCATCACCCCCGTCTAGGAAGGGTGATACCCCAGTTCACCGGGTGTGAGCACGCATCAGGATCCGGTCGGCGAGACTGGGCCGGTGCGGAGGGATCCGATTCGCATGTGCCCTCATGATCCAGATTGGGCGTCCAGTTTCCAACGCGAGCGGGCACGGCTCGCCCCGGTTCTGCAGCCGTACCTGGTTCTGCCGCCGAGCACGTCGGGTGTCCTTCGGCACACCCTCGGGCCAACGACGCACGCATCACCTCCACGTCGTGGAGGAGTCGTTCTCGGGGTGGCGTGGTTGGCTCGCGTTTCGTGACTACTTCCGCGCGAACCCCACGGTCGCTCGGGAGTACGGCGAACTGAAGACGCACCTGTCCATCGCACGCGGATCGGACCCGAATCGAGCGCGACTCCTATCGAGCCGGTAAGGAGGATTGGGTCGGCACGGTCACTGCCCGGGCTCTGCGGACCGAGTGGTAGGACGGCCCGATCTGTACGATTGCCTCATGGTTCACATCCCGGCCCGAGACATACCGGTCCCCACTTCCGTCAGCCAAGAGGCGCAGGCATGCTGGCCATGGGCCGGCTCGGCCCGCCACCGAGGGAGCTCCCGGCGCTTGACGACACCGAAGGGTGGAAGTCCTATGTGGCGGAGACCGATGGTTTCGTGCGCTCCATGGTGGGTGACGCGACCGCCGGGTTCGCCGGCAGTATCGAGGAGCGAGACATCGGGCCGTGCCCCCTTTACGTCGTCACACCGGACGGCGTCGCGGACGATGATCCCCGGGTGTTCCTCGACATCCACGGTGGCGCCTGGGTTCTCGGGGGTGGTGACCTGTGCAAGAGGACCACGATCGCCTCGGCCAACGCGATCGGAGTTCGCTCCTGGTCGGTGGACTACCGGATGCCGCCCGACCATCCGTTCCCCACGCCTCTCGACGACTGCCTCGCGGCGTACCGGCTGCTCTTGGACGAGCGCCAGCCAAGAGAGATCATCGTCGGCGGGACGTCTGCCGGAGGCAACCTGGCGGCGGCGCTCGTCCTGCGAGCCCGCGACGAGGGGCTTCCACTGCCCGCGGCGGTGGTCTTCAACACCGGTGCATTCGATCTCACTGGTTCGGGCGACTCCTGGCAGATCAACGACGGGCTCGACAATGTCCTCTCTGGACCCGTCGAGCCGTGCACCCAGCTCTACGCAGGAAGCCACGACCGCCGGGAGCCCTACATCTCACCGCTGTTCGGTGATCTCACGGGGTTTCCGCCCGTCATACTCCTGACCGGTACACGCGACAGGCTCCTCTCGGACAACGTGCGTATGCACCGAGCTCTGCGGGCCGCTGGGGTCGAGGCCGAGCTCCACGTGTGGGAGGCGGCCGGTCACGGCGGATTCCTCGGTATGGCCCCGGAGGATGCCGAGCGATTCGCGGAGTTGCGGCGCTTCGCCGAGGCGCACTGGGATGGAGCGAATGCCCATCGGTGACGCGAGACGTCGCAGCGCTCCGGGTCTCGAAGATTGCAAGATGACCAGCTCGATGGCTGCCCGAGTTGCCATCGTGACCGGGGTTAGTCGGCGAGCAGGAATCGGGTTCGCCATTGCCAGAGACCTGTTGGCATCGGGAATGGCCGTGCTGATCCAGTCGTGGACGACGCATGACGCCGAACAACCGTGGGGTCGTGACCCGGTGGGCATGCCAGGAGTGCTCGAGGCGCTCCGACAACACGGGAAACGCCTCGAGCACATGGAAGCAGACCTAGCCCTTCCGAGCAACCCCCGCAGCGATTGTCGAAAGAGCGGTACAGCTTTTCAGCCATGTCGATGTGATCGTGGCCAACCACGCCAGAAGCTCCGGGAAGCAGACGCTCAGCAATGTCACGGTCGAGGAGTTGGACCTCAGTTGGGCAGTCAATGCCCGCGCCAGCGTGCTGCTCACTCAGGCCTTCGCGGCCCAGCACGACGATCGACGACGTGGCGGCAGAGTGGTCCTCTTCACGTCTGGCCAACACCTTGCCCCGATGGCGCAAGAGGTTCCCTACGCGATCAGCAAGGGGGCCATCCACCAGATGACCCTCACCCTCGCTGACGCCCTCGTGGACCGCGGCATCACCGTGAACGCGGTGAATCCAGGACCCACCGATACGGGATGGGCCAGTCCGGAGCTGTTCGACCGGTCAGATACGCACTTCCGGCGGGTCGCTGGGGTTCTCCCGATGACGTCTCTCGCCTGGTGTGCTGGTTGGTTTCCGACGACGCCGCCTGGATCACCGGCCAAGTTCTGAAATTCCGAAGGTGGGTTTCGCCGTTGGAAGATGTGAGCACGATCGCTGGGGTGCCCTTCCGCCGGGACGGCGTGACGGTCTGCTGCTGACACGAGTCCCGACGTCGGCGACGGCGCCACATCCGGGCCGAGAAGAGACGACCGGACGAGGGGAAGAGAGCCAAGACGAACAACACGAGGATCGACGACACTCCGTCGAGGGCCAGGTGACAACGCAATCACACTGATAGTGTCTCCGCGGCGCCGGGAGGGACGTAGGCAAGGCGCCTGTCGCAGTCGCAGGAAGGAGAGAGCCCCGTTGGCTCCGATTCGATCCAATTCGGCGCCGTATTCTTGGAATCAAACTGGCATCCTCGGCGTGGGGGGCCAGTGTGGGAAGGAAGGGAGTTGGTATTGGCTGCAGTCGTTGAGAGCACGATCGCGTTTCCCTATAAGCGCTCTCTCGGTCCTGTCCTGGGCGCGTTCATGACTGCCCTTGCCGACAACGGATCATCGGGATCCGAAGCGGCGACCGCGTGGTCTGTCCACCGCTGGAATGGGATCCTGACACGGGCGTTGAACTGGCCCATGAGTTCGTCGACGTTGGTCCGGTGGGCACGGTCGAGTCGTGGGCGTGGGTCGATAACCCGACCACGCAGCACCCCCTCGACAAACCGTTTGCGTTCGCGTTGATCCGGTTGGACCACGCCGATACGTCGATCATGCATGTGGTCGATCTCCGGCTCCATCGAACAAGATGGAGATCGGACTGCGCGTGGCACCCCGCTGGCGTGCAGAGCGCAAGGGACACATCACCGACATCGAGGCGTTTGTACCGGGCGAGACTCAGGAGTGCTGTCGATGGTTCTGGACCCGAAGGCCCGGTGACGATGATGGACTACAACGCCTCGGTCACCTATCGAACCCCCACGACGCGCAACCAGTTGCGAGCCGACGCCGCGAACGAGGAAGGACGGTTCCTCGGCTTCAAGTGCCCGGTCTGCGGCCGTGCCTACACCGGCGGCAAGGGATACTGTCCAGTCGACGCCATCGAGCTCACCGAGGACGACGAGATCGACCTGCCGCAGCGGGGCACGGTGAGCAACTACACGATCATCACGCCGGTGCAGTATCCCGGGCCAGTCGCAGACCGAGCCGTTTCCCCGGGTGCACGTGAAGCTCGACGGCATCGATGTGGTCGTGGGCTACCAGGCGCTGCTCGAGGTACCCAATGAGCAGGTGCGAATCGGCATGCGAGTGTCGGCCGTCTGGGCTTCGGAGGGAGAGCTCGTCGAGCGTGATCAGCGCTCGGAGGGCAATCTCATTGGCTGGATGCCGACCGGCGAACCCGACGTCGAGGATCCCGGACTCGTGAACTGGATGCCGTGATGCGAGGAGAGGAACCAGACGACATCGCCATCATCGGTTGGAGCATCTCGCCGATGGTCCGGAACACCGAAAAGACCGAGGCCCAGATGCTCCTCGAGGTGATCTCGGGCGCGGTCATTGATGCCGGCGTCACTCGAGCCGAACTCGATTTCACCTGCGCTGGGTCCTGCGACTACGTCGCCGGCCAGGCCTTTTCGTTCGTCCAGAACATCGACGCCATCGGCGCGTGGCCGCCAAAGCGTGACAGCCATGTCGAGATGGACGGCGCCTGGGCGCTGTATGAAGCGTGGTTGCGCCTGCAGCTCGGCGACATCGACATCGCCTGTGCCATGGGCTCCGGTCGGTCCTCAACGGCCGATCCGTCGCTGATCTACCCCATGGAGATGGACCCGTTCTATCTGGCGCCGCTGGGAGCGGATGCGGTGAGCTTTGCCGCGCTGCAAGCCCGAACGCTGTTGGCGTCGGACAAAGTGACCGAGCGGCAGATGGCCGAGATCGCAGCTCGGTGCCGCCGGGATGCCAAACGCAACCAGCAGGCGCAGGTCGTCGGCGACTTCGCGGTCGACGATCTGCTGCTCGAGGAGTATGTGCGGGCACCGCTTCGGCGCCACGACCTGCCCCCCATCACCGACGGCGCCTGCGCGATGGTCATCGCCAGGGCGGACAAGGCGAAAGAGCTCTGTCGGCGTCCCGTGTGGATCACGGGGTTCGCGCACTACAGCGAACTGCACTACCCGGGTATGCGTGACCTGCGTACCTCGGCCTCCGCCGTCCTCGCTGCACGGGCCGCCGGCGTCGCCGAGGCGCCGATCGAGGTGGCCGAGATCCAGGCGGCGTTCACTCATGAAGAGCCACTCCTGGTTGAGGCGCTCGGTCTCCTTCCTGACACGAAGGTCAACCCGTCGGGCGGTCCGCTTGCTGCCAATCCGATCATGGCCACCGGTCTGGTGCGCATCGCTGAAGCCGCTGGCCAGATCCGCGACGAAGGAAAGCGACGGACGTTGGGGCACGCAACGTCGGGTCCGTGTCTGCAACAGAACCTCGTCTGCGTACTGGAAGGGAGCTAGCATGGCTCACGAAGCCTGCGCCATCGTCGGCATCGGGCAGACCCAACACAAGAGCCGCCGTTGGGACGTGTCCCTCGGCGGCCTCGTTCGCGAGGCAGCCACCCGCGCCCTGGAGGACGCGGACATGGACTGGGCCGACATCGACGCCGTGGTCCTCGGCAAGGCGCCCGACCTCTTCGAAGGGGTCATGAAGCCGGAGCTCTACCTCACCGACGCGCTGGGAGCCGCCGGCAAGCCGATGTTTCGTGTCCACACCGCCGGCTCGGTCGGCGGCACGACCGCAATCGTCGCCAGTCATCACGTCGAGACCGGCCGACACCGACGCGTACTGGCCGTGGGCTACCAAAAGCAATCAGAGGGCAACGCCCAATTCGCCCTCGGGTCCGGACGCGGGGCGTCGATCGGCGCCGGAGGTGCGTTCGCCCCCTACATGCGCGCCTACATCTACCGCAGTGGGGCGCCGATGGACATTGGCCCGATGGTCGCCGTGAAGGACCGCCTGAACGCCTTGAAGAACCCCTACGCGCACCTGAAGCTCGCCGACATCACCATCGAATCCGTGAAGGCATCGCCGATGATGTGGGATCCGGTGCACTACCTGGAGTCGTGCCCTTCGTCCGATGGGGCGTGCGCAGTGGTCTTCACCGATCGCAAAGGCGGCGAAGCAGCGGCGAAGGCGGGCCGTCAGCCGGCGTGGATCCTCGGCTCGGCCGTCCGTTCCGAGCCGTCGCAGTTCCCGGGTCGCGATCCGGTCGCCCCGCAAGGCGCCGCCGACTGCGCCGCGGACGTGTTCCGCCAAGCTCGCATCACCCAACCACAACAGCAAATCGATTGTGCCGAGCTCTACGTGCCGTTCTCCTGGTACGAACCGATGTGGCTCGAGGGGCATCACATCGCCGAGCGCGGGCGAGGGCTGGAAAATGGTCGAGACCGGCGCCACCTCCCTCGACGGGTCATTTCCGGTGAACATGTCGGGCGGTGTCCTCTCGTCCAATCCGATCGGAGCGTCCGGGCTTCTTCGCTTCGCAGAGGCAGCCCTCCAGGTACGCGGCATGGCCGGCGAACACCAGGTTGATGGCGCCAAGGTGGCGCTCGCCCAGGCCTACGGCGCGGCCGCCCAGTACTTCAGCATGTGGGTGGTGGCCAGCAGCCTTGAACCGTTCGCCTGAGCAGAGAATTGGGCCAGGCAGGCCTGGAAGATTTCCGCTTGATGTCCCGGCGTCCCTCTGCGTGCGTAGTGCGTTGGCCCTCTCCTCTCTGAGCTCATTCAGGTGGACGGCATCGCCCGACGGTACCTCCTCGCCGAGCCGTCGGGACCGCCTTCGGTCGTCGTGCTCAGCTTGCACGGAAGTCGGTCCGGTCCCGAGCGTCAGGCCCGACTCAGTCGCATGGAGGCGCTCTCGCAAGAAGGTGCGGTCGTTGCCTTCCCGCAAGGCAGCCTGCGGTCGGGATCTGGGTACGAATGGGACCTCGAGGGTGACGAGAGGTTCCTTCGAGCGACGGTCGCCGCCCTGTTCGATCGGTACCCTGCGGCGCACCATCGGATCTGCATGGCCGGCATGTCAGGCGGGGCACGGATGTCGAGTCGCCTCGCGGCGAGGAATCCCGAGACCGTCATGCTCTTGGGACCCGTGGCGGGGCTACGCGCCCCGGCGCGCCCCTCGCTCGAACGACCCGTTCGTGTCGTGGCGTTCCACGGAACCTCTGATCGGATCAATCCCTTCGACGGGGGCGCCACGGACCGTTGGCACGAGAGCGTGCTCGACGCCGCCACGGCCTGGGCCGAGGCGAACGGCCACTCGACGGAGCCACAGCGGGAGCAGGTCACACCGAGGCTGACCCGGATCAGCTTCGGTACCGAGGCCGAGCCTGGTGCGGTCACCCTCTGGGTCTCCCGTGGGGCCGGCCACACCTGGCCCGGTTCGCGCCTGCCTCTCGTTCTCCGGCTCTTGCTCGGGCGGACATCACGTGACGTCGACGCGACGGCTGAGATGTCGGCGAACTGCTGTCGCTCTCGCCGGTCGGGACTGAGCCGCTCCCGGGCGGGAGCCACGCCACCACGTCGTTCGGGATCGGGCCATGTCCCACCGCTACGCTCGTGCGGAGCCCATTCCGGGGCGCCACCTTCCCGTCGGTTCGAGGACCACCGAACAGGCGAGAGGAAACACGGGAGAACGTCGATGGCGACAGTCCCACAGAGCCCGCGAGACCGTGGCCGGGCCGCCGGTGGCCCAGCCCGTGCTGACGCCACTCACGGCGAGCGCCGTCATCCTCGTGCTGACGATCGACGATGGCGGTGAGCCAGTGGTCCGCGACCTGCTCTCCGACCTCTCCGGACTGGGCCGGACGGTCGGCTTCCGTTCCCCTGAGGGAGGGCTGGCCGTGGTGGCGGGAGTGGGATCGGCGGCGTGGGATCGCCTTTTCACCGGGCCCCGGCCGGCGGAGCTGCACCCGTTCCTGGCCCTGGACGGCGGTCGGCACCAGGCTGTGGCCACCCCGGGTGATCTCTTGTTCCACATCCGGGCCGCGACGATGGATCTGTGCTGGGAGCTGGCCTCCCTGGTCGTCGGCCGACTGGCCGGTGCCGTGACGGTGGTCGACGAGGTGCACGGGTTCAGGTACTTCGACGAGAGGGACCTGCTCGGCTTCGTCGACGGGACCGAGAACCCGAGCGGTGCGGCAGCCGAGGCGGCGGTGACCATAGGGGCAGAGGATCCGCCCTTCGCCGGCGGCAGCTACGTCATCGTGCAGAAGTACCTGCACGACATGGCCGCCTGGGATGCCCTGACGGTCGAGGAGCAGGAGCGGGTGATCGGGCGGGCCAAGCTCTCCAACGTCGAGATGGACGACGACGTGAAGCCCGCCAACTCGCACGTGGCGCTCAACACCATCATCGAGCCCGACGGCACCCAGCGTCAGATCCTGCGGGACAACATGCCCTTCGGGTCGTTGGGCGCCGGGGAGTTCGGCACGTACTTCATCGGGTACGCCGCGACCCCCTCGGTCACCGAGCTCATGCTCGAGCACATGTTCCTCGGACACCCGCCCGGCAACTACGACCGGATCCTCGACTTCTCCACCGCGGTGACCGGCACCTTGTTCTTCGTGCCGACTGCGGACTTCCTCGACGACCCTCCCCCGTTACCGGGCGAGAGCGGCGCGGCCGCCCCCGGGGTCGGGGAGGCGACCGGCCGGGATGAGCCCACCCCGGGCGGCCGGGATGCCGCCGGCGACGGGTCGCTCGGGATCGGTGCGCTCCGGGACGCGCCGGCATAGGGGCTGGCGGGGGCCCAGCACCACGGGGGCCACGAACCGGTCCACTGCCGTGAACCGAGCGGATGTCGATGACACCGCCGGAGTGGCGCAACGCGGCCGAGCCCGCTCGTCCCCACCGGTAGGCGTGCTGGGATCACTGGTCTGCCCCTGATGGGATGCGCCGGAACCAGTCGTCCCTGGCAGCGAGGGTATTCCGCAGAAATGTTGACTAACACGCTCGGGTATATCTAAATTATGTGAATGAAGCGATCCAGAGACCTCGCCGCCGCCGCCCTCGCCGCCGCCCTCTTCGTGGCGGTGTTGGTCTCGGGAGCGACGACGGCGGCCGCATCGAGCAAGAGGGTCAGCGCCTCGGTGATCCCGGCGGGCACGGTTCTCCGGGTGGGAGAGCAGCTCAAGAACCTCTCGACGCTCCTGTCGATCACGGGTGAGAACCAGAACCTGCCGTACACCGTCGAGTACTCCGAGTTCGTCGGCGGGCCCCCGATGCTCCAAGCCTTCGAGGGCGGTTCCCTCGACGTGGGCTACACGTTCAGCACCCCGCTGATCTTCGCCCAGGCGGCGAACCAGACCATCACGGCGGTGGCCGGGTGGGCGACCGCGGGCAGTGGCTACGCCCTCGTCTCGGCACCGGGCAACACCTCCATCAAGAAATGGGCCGACCTCAAGGGGAAGAGGGTCGCCTACCAGGTCGGCACGGCCAGCGAGACGGTCCTGCTCGAAGGGCTCGAGTCGGCCGGGCTGTCGCTCTCCGACATGACGACGGTGAACCTGCCGACGACCCAGATCGCAGCCGCCCTGCAGGGCGGTTCTGCGGACGCCGGCATCACCGTCGAACCCCTGCTCAGCGTGTACCTCGCCGCCAACCCCGCGGCGCACGTGATCACCTACGGCACCCAGGTCGTCGACCGCAGTGGCTTCCTCATCGCCGCCTCGGGGGCGCTCGCCAACCCCGCCAAGTCGGCGGCGATCGCCGACTACATCGGGCGGTTGGTGAAGGCGTACAAGTACCTCGACGCACATCCACAAAAGGTCATCGAGAGCGTGTACATCGGCCAGTACGGCTTGTCACCGGCACGTGCCGCGGCGGTCGCCAAGCTTTACGGTCCGACCACCTTCTTGAGGTTGCCCGGCTCGGTGCTCGGCACCCAGCAGCTGGCGGCCAGCCTCTACTTCAAGGCTGGACAGATCCCGAGCAAGGTCAACGTGGCGAAGGAATTCGACTCCCGATTCAACGGGCTCGTTGCAGCGGACCAGGGATCATGACCGTCGTCGGCACGGGTCACGAGGTGACGGAGCCGACGGCGCACGACGAAGGCGGGCAACGGGGCACGTCTGCCCGACGCCAGGTGGGACCGGTCCTCGTCAAGCTCACCACCGGTGTGCAGCCGCGCGCCGGGTCCCGCTCCCGCCCCAGCGGGCGCGGCTGGCAACGGCTGCTCGGCGTGGGCGTGTTCTTCGTCTTGTGGGAGATCGCCTCCCTGGCCGGCTGGATCAGTCCCCAGGACCTGGCGGCTCCCTCGTCGGTGATCACCACAGGTGCACACATGATCAAAGACGGCACGCTGGGCACCGCTCTGTGGGCGTCCCTCCAGCGGGTGTTCTGGGGGCTCGCCATCGGGGTGCCGCTGGGGGCGCTCCTCGCCCTCGCATCGGGCCTGTCCCGGCTGGGCGAGAACCTCGTCGACGGAAACGTCCAGATGCTCCGGTTCGTGCCGATCATCGGACTCGAGTCCCTCTTCGTCTTGTGGCTCGGCGTCGGCGAGACGGCCAAAATCTCGCTGATCGCCCTGGGCGTCATGTTCCCGGTCTACATCAACACCTTCGCCGCGATCCGCTCGCTCGACCCGCGCTACCTCGAACTGGCAGACGTCGTGGGCCTCAGCCAGTGGGCGAAGATTCGGCGGATCGTGCTCCCGGGGGCACTCCCCGGGTTCCTGGTCGGACTGCGGATGGCGATGGCCGTCGCCTGGCTGCTCCTCGTCTTCGCGGAACAGATCAACGCCTCGAGTGGGCTCGGCTACCTGATCGTGCAGGCGCAGACCTTCTTCCAGTCGAACGTGATCGTGCTGTGCCTGGTCTGCTACGCCGTCTTGGGCCTGCTCACCGACACCCTGGTCCGCTCCATCGAGAGGGTCACGCTGCGGTGGCAGCCGGGCCGATGAGCGCCACCCCCACCGCGCTTCGGGGTCTCGAAGGGCGACGTGGCGGCCGACCGCGCCGTCGTGGTCCGCGACCTCCGCCGCTCCTTCGGCGACAGAGAGGTGCTCCGGGGCGTCGACCTCGACATCGCACCGGGCGAGTTCGTCGCCCTGCTCGGTCGGAGCGGCTCCGGGAAGAGCACCATCCTGCGCGCCCTCGCCGGTCTCGACGACGGCGTCCCGCGGTGACCTCTACGTCCCCGAGCGGCGCTCGGTCGTGTTCCAGGATCCACGGCTCCTCCCCTGGGCGAGGGTCCTGACAACGTCATCCTCGGGACGACGGGCTCGGGTGCAGTCGAGCGAGGCGTCGAGGCGCTCGGCGAGGTCGGTCTCGATGGCCACGAGAGGGACTGGCCCAAGACGCTCTCGGGCGGCGAGGCCCAACGGGTCGCGCTCGCCCGAGCGCTGCTCCGCGAGCCCGACCTGTTGCTCCTCGATGAGCCGTTCGGTGCCCTGGACGCGCTCACTCGCATCAAGATGCACGCGCTCGTCGTCAAGTTACGGCAACGGCACCACCCAGCCGTGCTGCTCGTCACCCACGACGTCGATGAAGCCATTCTGCTGGCCGATCGCTGTCTCGTGCTCACCGACGGGCGGATCTCGCTCGACCGGCGGGTCGACGTCGGCCAGCCCCGTCGACGCGGAGCCACGCGAGTTCAACGAACTGCGCGAGGTGCTCCTCGGCGCACTCGGTGTCGACGACCTCCACGAGGGCAGCGAGCACGACCGCCCTCCATCCTGACGCCCACCCCGATTCACCCACGACAAACCGACCACCCAAAGGAGCAGCATTGCAATGACTCAGATCGAAACCCGCCGCACGCTGCGACGTGACGCCGCTCTCGGGGACCATCGGAGCCGTCATCGACGGCGTCGACGTCCGCCACCTGGACGAGGAGACCGTCGCGGAGATCCGCAAGACCTGGCTCGAGCGCAAGGTCGTCTTCTTCCCCGGGCAGCATCTCGACGCGGCTGCGCACCAGGAGTTTGCCGCCAGGTTCGGTGAGCTGACGGAGGGTCATCCCGTCATCCCCGGCATCGAGGGTTTTCCCAACGTCTTCGAGATCGACTACTCGAAGGCTCGCCAGCTCTACGGCAACTACGGCGACGTGGCCACCCGCAGCCGGGGCCTCGACTGGCACACCGACGTGACCTTCGTCGAGCGCCCGCCGGTCGGCAGCATCCTGCGCGCCATTGTGATCCCGCCTTCAGGCGGCGACACGCTCTTCTCGGACCAGCAGGCAGCGTTCGCCGCGCTGAGCCCGTCGCTGCAGCAGTACCTCTCGTCGCTGCACGCCGTCCATGACGGCCGAGCGTCGTTCCAGGCGGCTTTCGACCACTTCGGGGCGGGAAAGTGGGAGGGCAAGGAGGTCCCGAAGCTCGAGCCGGTGATCCACCCGGTGGTGCGGACGCACCCGGAGACGGGGATCAGGGGGCTGTTCGTCAACCCCGGTTTCACGTCACACATCGTCGAGCTCAACCGGGCCGAGAGCGACGCACTGCTCGCCTTCCTCTACAAGCACTCCGTCCAACCGGAGTTCACGGTGCGATACCACTGGGCCGAGGGTGACATCGGCTTCTGGGACAACCGTGCGACGCAACACTCCGTCGTGGGTGACTTCGGTGATCAACACCGCGTCATCCAGCGGGTGACGCTCCGCGGGGACAAGCCGGTCTGAGGGCCCGAGTGCTCTCCGAGCACTCGGGGGGCGCGGGCGGCCCGGGCCGGTCTTCTGGGCCCTCGGCCGCGCCATACTTCTGGCCATGACGGCTTCGGCGTTTCAGGGGCACATCGGCAGGACGTGGCGGGAATCGACGCCGTCGTGGCCGCCGCCTCCGATTCCCCCGCAGGGGGCGCCGAACGTGGTCGTCGTCGTGCTCGACGACGTCGGTTTCGCGCAACTCGGCTGCTTTGGGTCCGACATCGACACGCCCGCTCTCGACAGCCTGGCCGCCGGCGGGGTCCGCCTGGCCGACTTCCACACCACGGCGCTGTGCTCACCGACCCGGGCCTGCCTGCTCACCGGGCGCAACCACCACTCGAACGGCATGGGTCGTGTGGCGGATCTGTCCATCGGCTTTCCCGGGTACAACGGCCTGATCCCCCGGGCCAACGGCTTCCTCTCCGAGATCCTGGCCGCTGCCGGGTACGTCCCGATCGCCGTCGGAAAGTGGCACCTCACCCCCGAGGACGAAACGCACCAGGCGGCGAGGCGGGACTCTTGGCCGTGCGGGCGCGGCTTCCAGCGGTGGTACGGCTTCCACGGCGGGGAGACACACCAGTTCGTGCCGTCCCTCTTCCAGGACAACCATTCCGTGGTCCCGCCCGGCACTCCCGACGAGGGCTATCACCTGAGCGAGGATCTCGCCGATCACGCCATCCGGTACCTAGGCGAGGTGCGGTCGGCCGCGCCGGACGCTCCGTTCTTCCTCTATCTCGCCACTGGCGCGTGCCACTCGCCGCACCACGCCCCCTCCCCGTGGATCGATCGGTACGCCGGGCACTTCGACCGCGGATGGGATGCGTGGCGAGAAGAGGCTCTCCGCCGCCAGCTCGACATGGGCCTCCTTCCGGCGCAGACCCGCCTCTCCCCCCGACCCTCGTGGGTGCCGCCCTGGGAATCGCTCCAGCCCGAGGACCAAAGGGTCAGCGCCCGGTTCATGGAGTGCTTCGCCGGGTTTCTCTCGCACGCGGACGCCCAGATCGGGCGGGTCTTCGAGTTCATCCGCACCATCGGCGAATGGGACAACACGCTGGTCGTCGCCGTCTCCGATAACGGTGCCAGCGCAGAGGGAGGCCCGATCGGGTCCATCAACGACGTGCGCTTGTGGAACGCCACGCCAGCCGGGCGCGAGGAGATTCGGGCGCGGGTCGACGAGCTCGGCGGCCCGACCGCGCACAACAACTACCCGTGGGGATGGACCATGGCCGGCAATACCCCGTTCCGCCGTTGGAAGCGAGAGGTGCACCAAGGCGGCATCGCCGACCCCTGCATCGTGTCGTGGCCGGCCGGCCTTCCGAGCGATGGGTCGGTGCGCCGGCAGTTCGCCCACGCCATCGACATCGTGCCCACGGTCCTCGACCTCATCGGGATCGAGCCTCCCCCCGAGCTCGCCGGCGTCGTGCAGTCCCCGATCGAGGGAGTCAGCCTCGCCCCGGTCCTGGCCGACCCCGGTGAGGCCGAGACCCACACCACCCAGTACTTTGAGATGCTCGGCAGCAGGGGCATCTACCACCGCGGCTGGAAGGCAGTGACGTTCCACCCCATCGCCCACCTCTATGACGACGGCTTGGATCCCAATGTCCCCTTCGACGAGGACCGCTGGGAGCTGTATCACGTGGCCGAGGACCCGAGCGAGCTTGACGACCTCGCCGGCGCCGAGCCCGAGCGGCTGCGGTCGATGATCGATCTGTGGTGGAACGAGGCACACCGCTTTCAGGTGCTCCCCCTCGACAACCGCATCTTTGAAGCGCTCCTCGATCCCCGGCACGGCCCGGACCCGAACCGCCTCGCGCAACGGGTGTGGCCGCACGGGGCGCCCATTCCCGAGAACCGTGTCGTGAGCGTGCGCAACCGGCGGCATTCGCTGACCGCCCGGGTGGTGGTGCCGCCGGGCGGCGCCGAAGGGGTCTTGGTGGCGATGGGGACCGTTCTGGGCGGGTGGAGCTTTCACCTGCTCGGCGGAAGGTTGCGGTACGTCAACAACTTCGTCGGCGCCGCTCGGGATGTGATCACCTCCGCGCGCCCGGTGCCGGACGGGACGCACACCCTCGTCTTCTGGTACGACACCGAGGCCGACTTCTCCGGCCGCGGGAAGCTGTTCGTCGACGGCGAGCTCGTCGGTGCGGGCGAGATCGCTCGCGTCCCTCTTGCCCGCTACAACCTCACGGGTGGAGGGCTGACCTGCGGTTGGGAGCAAGGGCCGGCCGTCGGCGACGGCTATGTGGCGCCGTTCCGGTTCACCGGCCGGCTCGAGGACGTGGTGATCGCGGTGGAGGGCGCCGTGGACAGAGATCCGGCGGCGGAGTTCAGCGCCATCATGGCCGAGCAGTAGGTCCCGGGACGCACACCCGACCAGGTGTCCCATTTGAGCGGGTCCTGACGAAAATCGGCTCGAGCACTCGAGCAATCGGAAAGACGCCCGGACTTCAAGATGTCCCTGCGAAGTCGACGTCCATGGCCTTCACGACCCCCGCCGTCCTTCCCGGCGCCGTCTGGTCGCTCCAGTAAAGGTTCGTGTGCGCGATCACCTGGTCCGGAGGCGGTGATCCCCACGCCGTCTGGTCCTCTGTCGTGTGGGCGTCGCCGACCAGGGTCGTGTCGTACCCACGGACGAAAGCGCCGTGGAGTGTCGAGCGGATACACGCGTCCGTCTGTGCGCCCACGACGAAGAGTCGCCCCACCCCCAATCCCGACAGCACGACCTCGAGGGTGGTGTCCTCGAAAGAGTCGCCATACTGCTTGTCAACGAGCGGCTCGCCGTCGATCGGAGTCAGCTCGGGGACGATCCTCCATGCGTCGCTGCCTCTGGCCCGCGGTCCGCCGGAGTCCTGGACCCAGATCACGGGAACCCGTTCCTGACGCGCCTTTTGGACGAGGCCGTCGATCTTGGACACCACCGCGTCGCGCTCGTGGTTCGCTTCGACGACGCCGTTCTGCAGGTCGACGACGAGGAGGGCGGTGTTCGGTCGATCCTCGAGCGTCGTCATGACCTCCCCTTCCTCAGCCGAGACACCGAGCCCATCGCGCCAAACATACCCACCCACGTCCAGCCGGAACGCAGCTCGGACCTCGGCGCCGTCGAGACGGGTCCGGTCGAGACCGTCGCGCTCCTCGCGCGAGGGGTCTCAGTGTTGGCTCCGCCAAGCCTGGTAGCCGCCTTCGAGGTCCGTGACATTCGTCAATCCGAGTTCGGCGAGAGCAGCGGCCGCCAGGCTCGACGCGTAACCCTCGTCGCACACGATGATCACCCGTCTGTCGGGGGCGTCCATCCCCTCCAACCGGTGGGCGCTGGTGGGATCCAAACGCCACTCCAGGACGTTGCGTTCGACGATCTCGGCCCCTTCGAGCGCTCCGTCGCGAACGCGCAGTCCGGACCGGACGGATGTCGACCACCAGAGCACCGGCATGTCTCTCCTCCGCCAAGCCGGACGGCACCACTCGCGGGGCAATGAGAGTGCGAGCGTCCGCCAGAGACCGTTCAACTGCCGAGGCTTCGGTCATTCACCACCAGGCCAGAAGTCGTTGGTTCTCGGAGTCGGCGCTCTCGACAGCAGTTCGCCCTGTCACCTCAGTCCCGACCTCGTCGTAATACGACATCTCCCTGAGGGGCGGTGAGTAGGCGTGGACGCTGTAGGAAAGGCCGCCCATCGCCGACGACGTCGTGCACGACGGCCGGCTCGATAGTGACCGTCCCCGCCGGGCCAACGGTGCGTGAAACAGGAACCGAATCCTCGCCAACGCAGCTCCACGAGCTCCCCGCTGATCACCACGAACGCACCTGCCGATTCCGCCGTGATCGTGAGGATTCACCCTGGTGCCCTGCGGCCACCGGAGCACCCACACGTCGTAGTCCGTCCGAGGCGACCAGCCTCGTTCCGCTCCGCCGAAGCGGATCATCGCCCAGCCGCTGCAGCTCTGTGACACCGCCGGCCCACCTCTCGGCGATGTCCGCCAGGGCGGCCGCGGAGAGGACTCGGGGCGTCGTGACCCGGGCCGTCGACGGTGCGGTGACACTCATCACTCCAGTATATCACTAAAGAGGATTGAAATAGTCAGCTTTAGGCCCGTTCAAGCCATCACCCCAGGTCCGAGCCGGGTTACGGGTCGCCCGAGGGCGAAAGTTGACCAACTCCAGTCGGAGTTGTAAGAATAACGACCAGTAAACGGCCGGCCGTCTTCGAGGAGCCCGTTGTGGCCACTTCGAGGACGGCGTCGCGGCACCCGCCGTCCCGAGAGGACAGGCCGCGGAGACGATCACCCTGCGAACCAGGCAGAGAACGAAGGAGGTCGATGACCACATGTCCGTCTACGACGAGGTCCTGGCAGCCAATGAGGAGTATGCGTCCACGTTTGGGTCGAAAGGCGAGTTGGCCCTTCCGCCTGCTCGGCATTTCGCCATTCTGACCTGCATGGATGCCAGGCTCGATCCGGCGAAGTACGCCGGGCTTCAGCGAGGGTGATGCCCACGTCATCCGCAATGCCGGCGGACGGGCGAGTGATGACGCAATTCGCTCCCTCGTCATCTCCTACAAGCTCCTCGGTACGAGCGAGTGGTTCGTGATCCACCACTCGAACTGCGGAATGGAGTTCTTCACCGACGAAGTCATCCGCGACTTGTTGGCGAGCAGCCTGGAGACCGCCGAACTCGGTCCCGACGGGTTCCGCGACGTCGGAAGAGGCCCGGGTTCCGCCGAGGCCAACTACATCGATTGGCTCACGATCGCCGACAATGCCCAGAGCGTGGTCGACGATGTCACCCGGATCCGCAATCACCCGCTGGTGCCCGGCGGGATCGTCATCTACGGGTTCATCTACGACGTCGCCACTGGACGGTTGGTGGAGGTCCCCGAAGCGACGAAGGCGGGAGTGCCGACCTGAAGCGGGGGATGCGTCGAGCAGTCGATGGTCAGAGCTCGGGGGTCGGCGCGCTGCCGGCGACCTTCCACCCCGGCTTGCGAAGCCGATCCATGAGGAGCGGCGGAACGATCCCGATCACGAGTATCCCTCCCAGGACGAGGAGGGCGTAGAGCAGCCGGTTCGAGTGGCCGAACTGCGACGGGGCGATGAAGCCGATCATCAGAGCGGCCACCGACGACACGGCGCCGACGAGACAGAGAAGGCCGAGAGCCGGTGCACGGTACCCGCGGGCGTGATCCGGCTGTTTCCGGCGCAATCGGACCGCTGCGATGAACATCAGCACGTACATGATGAGATAGACCTGCGTGGCCATCACGGCGAACAACCAGTAGTCACGCGAGACGTCAGGTATGAACGCGTAGAGCAGGGCGATGACCGTGATCACGATCGCCTGTCCCGTCAGGATGCGTATCTCGATGCCCTTGCGGTTCAGCCTCTGAAAGAAGGGGGGGAGAAAGCCCTGCTCGCGCCCGATCCTGAGCAGCCCCTCGGAGGGACCGTCGAGCCAGGCCATCATTCCGGCCAGTGCCCCGATCGCAAGAGCGATCGCGACCACCGGCACGGCGAAACTGATCCCGAAGTGCGCGAGGAGAGTGTTGAAGGCTTGCATGACACCGGCCGTGAAGCTGATCTTCTTCTCTGGGATCACCCATGCGATGGCCAGCGTGGGGAGGATGAAGATGGCGAGGACGAGTGCCATGGCGAGGAAGATGGACCTCGGGAATTCGCGGCCGGGGTTCCGGAGGTCGTCGACATGCACGGCGTTCACCTCAATGCCGGCATAGGTGAAGAAGCTGTTGACCACCAGTACGACGCTGGCGATACCCGTCCACGCCGGCAGGAGATGGTGCGTGTTCAGCGGGGCGGCCGAGTGGTTTCCCTGTAGCAGGTAGGCGACGCCGAGGGCGACGAGGATTGCCCCCGGGATCAGGGTCCCGATCAGGGTCCCACTCGAGGAGAGCCTGGCCACGAGTCCAACGCCCCGTGAGGAGATGAAGACGCCACCCCAGAACAGGACGATGATGACGACGGCGTTGTAGACGCCATTGGCGGCCAGGCTCGGATCGATCACATAGGCGAGCGTGCCGGCGACGTAGGCCAGCAGGGCGGGGTAATAGAAGATCGTCTGGGCGAACTCGCACCAGACCGCCAGGAGCCCCATCGGGGCAGACACGCCTTCTCGCACCCAGTTGTAGACGCCACCCTGCCAGCCGGACGCCAACTCTGCGGCGACCAAGGAAACGGGCACGAGGAACACGAACGCCGGGAGGACGTACAGGAACACCGAAGCGAGACCGAAGACCGACGTCGCCGGCGTGGACCCGAGATACCCGACGGATCCCACCGTCATCATCGCCAACACCGTCCAGGAGAGGTACCGCCGGGGGAGAGGCTTCGCCGTCGCGAGGGCTACGCGGGTCGGCCCAGGGCCGGAGACGGCCCCCCCGGCAACCATCGGCCGCGGTTGTCGGCGTCTTCGTACCCACATGGACTACGGACCCACCTCTTCTCCTCGGCCTCTCGCGCCACGTTACGCGGCGCTCGCGACGCCGCCCGACCGTCCCGAGGGAGCCTTTGGGGGATCCGTCGAGGGGGACCACGCAAGCGTCGCACGCAAATCGGTCGCGTGCCTCCGCTGATCTCAGGTGAACAGCGACTCGCGACGGCGCACGATGGCGCAGAGCGTTTCGTTGTAGGGCGCCTCGAGCCCGATCTGGCGGCTCAGTGCGACGACTTGTCCGTTGATGACGTCGATCTCCGATGGCCGTCGCGCGAGATGGTCGAGACGCATCGACGGGCTGGCGTTCGGGATCGTGGCGGCGAAGTCCGTCACGTAGCGCAGGGGGTCGTCGAACGAGAACTCGATCCCCTTGGCGACGCCGAGCCGGTGGGCCTCGGAGGCGCAGCCGAGAGCGATCCTCCACGCCTCGGGATCCGACATCAGCTCGCCCACGGTGACGTCGAAGACCGCGCACGGAGCGCTCAGGGTGACGTTGCAGAGGAACTTCTCCCAGATCATGACGGTCACGTCCGCGAAGGCCCGCACGTTGAAGCCGGCGTCGCGCCACACCTGCTCGATTCGTCGGAGCCGCTCCGTCATGCCACCGTGCATCTCGCCGATCCGGATCAGTCGCATGCCCTCGTGGTGGACGTGACCCGGCTCGGGGATCGACGAGCCGAACCCTTCGGCGATCCCGATCAGGATGTGCCCCGCTGGGACGTGGCGGGCCACCCGCTCGCCGGCACCGAGCCCGTTCTGGAACGCCATGACGATGTCGTCGGGGCCGAGGAGGGGGGCGATCTCCGCCGCCACCTCGTCGACGGCCGAAGCCTTCGTCGCGATCATCCACACGTCGCAGGACCCGGCGTCATGGGGGGAGCGGCCGACGCGGAGGTTGTCGACGACGAAGCTGCCGCCGGCCCCCGAGACGGTCAGCCCGGAGGTCGCGATGGCGTCGATGTGCTCCTGCCATGTATCGATGGCCCACACCTCGTGCCCGGCCTTCCCGAGGTGGCTGGCGTACACCGAGCCCATGGCGCCGGTTCCGACGACTGCGATCTTCATGCGCCCCCGGCAGGACTCGAACCTGCGCCACCGGCTCCGGAGGCCGGTGCTCTATCCGCTGAGCTACGGGGGCGGGCGTTGCCAGAGCAGGGGACGATGCTACTCGTCACGCACCGACGCCCGTCCCGCCGCCGTCCCCCTTCTCGGGAGCCGTCACACGCTGCCGTATCCTGCATCTCCATGCCGACGGACCACGACGTGGCCACCGCACCACCGGAGCGCGGCCTCCTGCCGCGGACCGCGTCGGTGGACGAGAAGGGTCACCTCCACGTCGGTGGCATCGACCTCCTCGAGCTGGCCGAGGAATTCGGCACACCGCTGTTCGTCTACGACGAGGACCACTTGCGCCACGCCTGCCGGGAGGCCGTCGCGGCCTGGGGGGACGGTGTCGCATACGCCGCCAAGGCCTTCTTGTGCCGGACCATGGCGCGCCTGGCCCACGAGGAGGGCATGCACCTCGATGTCGCCTCCGGTGGTGAGCTCCACGTCGCGCTCTCGGCCGGCGTACCGGCCGGCCGACTCGTCCTGCACGGCAACAACAAGTCGACGGACGAACTGGCCCTGGCGCTCGATCAGGGCGTCGGCCGCATCGTCGTCGATTCCTTCGACGAGATCGCCCGCCTCGGAGGCCTGCTCGACTCGTCCCCTCCGGGACCGGTCCGGCCCAAGGTCCTCGTCCGGGTCACGCCCGGCGTCGAGGCGCACACGCACGAGTTCGTCCGCACGGGGCAGGAGGACTCCAAGTTCGGCTTCTCCGTCTCTTCGGGCGCCGCGGCCCAGGCGGTCGCCGCGCTCGAGCTCCTGCCCGCGGTGGAGCTGGTGGGGGTCCACGCGCACATCGGCAGCCAGGTGTTCGAGGCCTCCTCGTTCGAACGGGCGGCCGAGGTGCTGGGCGCCTTCTTCGCACCCCTCGGGCTGCCCGAGCTCGTCGTCGGCGGGGGCCTCGGCGTCCCCTACGTCAACGGCGAGTCCGCACCGACCCAGGCCGAGTGGGCCGAGGCCACCCTCGCCGCCTGCGCCGAGGCCGGCGTCGACCCCGCCACCCGGATCTCGGCCGAGCCCGGGCGCTCCATCGTCGCCACCGCCGGCATCACCCTCTACACGGTCGGCACCGTCAAGCACCTCCCCGGCATCCGCACCTACGTGAGCGTCGACGGCGGCATGAGCGACAACCCGCGCCCGGTCCTCTACGGCAGCGGCTACGAGGCCTTCCTCCCGCGGGCGGCCGCGGCGGCCCGCCCGCGGCCGGTGCGCGTCGTGGGCAAGCACTGCGAGAGCGGCGATCTCGTCGTGCCCGACGCCTTCGTGCCCGACGACCTCGAGGTGGGCGACGTCCTGGCCACGCCGGTGACAGGTGCCTACGGCTACGCCATGGCCTCCAACTACAACAAGGTGCCCCGCCCCGCGGTCGTCTTCGTCTCCGACGCCACCGCCCGTGTCGCCGTGCGCCGGGAGACCTTCGAGGACCTCACGTACCTCGACGCCTGAGCCGCACCGTCATTCGGCCTTGAGCAAGGACGCCGCCCTGGTGCGCGACGCCACCCATGCCGGCCCGACCGCCAGGAGGTTCGCCACCACCAGTGTCCCCGCGGCGATGGCCGCGACGACCCATGCCGTCACGACGGGGTCGGCCACCACCCCCAGGTTCGACGCGAAGGCGTTCCAGACCAGCCGGCCGGCGGCGATGCCCAGCGGGACGCCCAGCACGATCCCGATGGCGGCGACGGTGGTGGTCTGCCAGGAGACGGACAGGGCGATCTGGCGGCGGACGAAGCCCAGCGACTTCAACAGCCCCATCTCCGGCGCCGCCGGTTCAGGCTCGAGAGCAGCATGT
This sequence comes from uncultured Acidimicrobiaceae bacterium, assembly GCA_963774485.1. Classification (GTDB taxonomy): domain Bacteria; phylum Actinomycetota; class Acidimicrobiia; order Acidimicrobiales; family RAAP-2; genus Bog-473. The sequence continues at coordinate 33,945 of CAVZFG010000008.1, read as the reverse complement.
GGAGCAGCGTCGCCACGCCGAAGAGCACGACGATCAGCCCGAAGATCAGCGGGAAGTTGACCGCCTCCCCGAAGTTGACCAGGTCGGTGGGCGGCCGGGGGAAGTTCACCTGGGACGGGTAGTCCCGGCTGAGGGCGGCCAGGGCCGCCGAACCCTGCGGCCCCGGCGTCGTGCGCACGAGGAAGGCGCCGGAGTCGGCGACGAGCAACGCGGAGACGCAGGCGTGGTTGCGGGCGCCGCCCGGACAGACCGGTCCCAGCAGGCCGTCGAGGGTGAAGACAGCGCCCGTCCCCAGCGCTGCGCCGTTGAAGTCGGGCGGGAGCACGGTGGTCCCCACGACCCGGAAGCTGCGGACCCTCGTCGTCCCACCGGCCGACGACGATCCCGACAGTGCGACGCGCACCGTCGAGCCGACCCGGGCACCCACCTGGCGCATCGTCTTCGCGCCCAGCACGACCTCGTCGCTGGCCGCCCGGCAGCCGGCCGTCGACGATCGTGATCAGGAGCGGGCCCCGCAGGCTCTGCCCCGCCACGGCGTCGACCACGTGGCCGTTGATGCTCACGTCGCCCCCGACACCCGCCGTGATGGTCGCAATGCCGGGCCGCTCCAGGTCGTCGAGCAGCCGATCGTTCTGCGCGACCGAACCCGTGCCGTTGACCGAGAACGACGCGTCGAACGCCTGGCCGTACTGCGCCGGTGTGCTGGTCAGGTGGGTCAGGCTCGCCCCGAACACGGCGGTGCCGCAGAGGACCGCCACCGCCAGGACCGCGCCGACGAGGGCCGAGCTGACCGGCACGGCGGTGCGGCCGCGTCCCCGCTCGAGGGCGTTGCGGATCCCGATGAGGGCGCTCGGCGGTGCGCCCGACGCGCTCAGGAAGGCGACGACCCGCGACGACCGCACGACCGGGTCGTCGTCGCGCCGCGAGACCAGTCGAGAGGCGCGGACGGCGGGCCAAACGCCCAGCGCGAGCACGGCCACGACCGCCACCGCCGCGCCCCCGATCAAGAGCAGCGCGTCGAAGTCGAACCCCGGCGTCGGGTCGGCGAGCCTCGCCTCGCCCACGGGGACGAAGAAGGAGAGCAACGCCGCCAGCAGCACCCCTCCGGCGGCTCCGGCGAGGGCGACCGCCAGCGTGCGGGCCATGGTGAGGTGAACAGCTGGCGGCGGGTGGCGCCGAGCGCGCCCAGGACCGGGTAGTCGTCTGCCTCCAGTGCGGCCTGGCGAGCCAGCGCCTGGGCCAAGACGATGATGCCGACCAGGGCGGCCAGGCCGGTGAGGATCCACCACCCGACCGCCTGGGGGTCGATGGAGGTGGCGATGGAGTTGGCCTCAGCGTCGAGGTCGGTGCCCGAGAGGCCGCCCAGGGCGCGCACCTGGGTCTCGAAGCGGGGAAGGCTGGCGGCACCGTGGCGCAGGCGGAACATGTACTCGTCGAACACGACGGCCTGCGCGTCGTACTCCCGGGCGAAGCTGCTCGTGGCGTAGAGGTCGTAGGAGGGCGGCCCCGACGTCGTCGGGAACTCGAACTCGGAGACCGAGAAGCCGACCACGTGCAAGGTGACGGTCGGACCGGTGGGGGTGAGGTTGGCGTTGCTCAGCACCGCCGCCCGCTGGGACGAGGCCGCCAGCGGGACGTGCAGGACGCTGCCGATGTGCACGCCGAACGGCTCGAGGTTGTACGAGGCCAGCACCTGGTCGGGGTCGGACTGGTCGGGGAGGCGACCGCTCACCAGCTTGACCACCTGGGTCAGCTGCGCGGGTGGGACCTCGTCGATGGAGAAGTCGTTGTCGTTGATGGGGCGACAGGCGCAGGTCGGGGCGCCGACGGCGGGCGCGAGGAGCCGGGTCACCGACGCGACCTCCGGCAGGGACGCGACCCGGGGGACCGGGTCGGCGCTGTAGAAGAAGGCGTCGTAGCCGTGGGCCGCCTCGAAGCGGGGGAACGCCGTGGCGGTCCGGCGGGCGGTGGCCGCCCCGGCCAGCACGAGGCCGACCACCACCGCGGTCAGCAGCGTCAGGGCCAGCCACGAGCGCCAGCGATGCCGCGCGCCGGCCCGGAGCATCAGTCGGAGAAACGGCACGGCACCTCCCGGGCGCCAGTGTGACCCGGGCGCCGGCGGTTGCTCAAGGGAGCCAGCCTGCGGGCGCGCCATGGTGGTAGCACCACTCGCGGCGGCACGCTCGCCACGCTGCGCCACGCCGCCACCACGGGTGCGCGCCTGCCGGCGGAAAGGGCGGGGCGGCGCACGGGCAGCCTGTACCGTTTGGAGGTGACCGCCGAGCAGGCCAGCGCAGCGGCGGGCGGCCGCGCCCACCCGCACGCGCACCCGGCCCCGACCGTCCGTGTCGCCCTGCTCGGGTGCGGCAACGTCGGCGGCGCGCTGGCCGAGATCCTGCTCACCCGCAACGACGACGTCGCCGCCCGCACCGGCATCCGCCTGGAGCTCGTCGGCATCGCCGTGGCCAACCCGGAGCGCCCGCGTGCGCCGTCCATCCGGGCCGACCTGATCGGGACCGATGCCGCCGCCCTGGTGGCACGGGACGACGTCGACGTCGTGGTCGAGGTCATCGGCGGGCTCCACCCGGCGCACGAACTGGTCGAGACGGCCCTGCGCAACGGCAAGCCGGTGGTCACCGCGAACAAGGCGCTCCTGGCCACCTCCGGCGCCGAGCTGGCCGAGGTGGCCGCCGCCGCGGGCGTGGACCTGCTCTACGAGGCGGCGGTGGCCGGGGCCATCCCGGTCATCCGGCCGCTGCGCGAGTCGCTGGCCGGCGAGCAGATCGTCCGGGTCATGGGGATCGTCAACGGCACGACCAACTACATCCTCACCCGCATGGAGGAGGAGGGCGACAGCTACGACGACGTGCTGCGCGAGGCGCAGGAGCTCGGCCTGGCCGAGCGCGACCCCACGGCGGACGTGGAGGGCCACGACGCCGCCGCCAAGGCGGCCATCCTGGCCGCGCTCGCCTTCGGCAGCGACGTGGTCGATGCCGACGTGCACCGCGAGGGCATCAGCGGCGTCAGTGCGGCCGACGTCGCCTACGCCAGCCGGCTCGGGTACTCGGTCAAGCTCCTCGCCATCGCCGAGCTGATCGACGGTGGGCCCGGAGGTCTCGGTCCGCGTGCACCCGGCCATGGTGCCCAAGACGCACCCGCTGGCCTCGGTGCGGGGCGCCTTCAACGCCGTGTTCGTCGAGGGCGCCGTCAGCGGCGAGCTCATGCTCTACGGCCGCGGTGCCGGGGGCGGCCCGACCGCCAGCGCCATGCTGGGCGACCTGGTCGACGCCTCGCGCAACCTCCTCGCCGGCGCGCCGGCCCCGGCGCCGAAGCGCACGAGCACGACGGTGCGCTCGCAGAACGACATGCGCTCCGCGTTCTACCTGAGCATGGACGTGGCGGACCGGCCCGGCGTGCTGGCCGCGGTGGCCAAGATCTTCGGGGACCACAACGTCTCCATCCGCGCCATGGAGCAGGTCGGCCTGGCCGAGGAGGCCCGCCTGATCTTCCTCACCCACGTCGCCCGGGAGGGCGACCTGCTGGCCACCATCGACGAGCTGCGCCGGCACCAGGCGGTGGACCGGGTGAGCGGCGTGCTCCGCGTCATCGGCGAGCAGGAGGCCGGCAAGCCGTGACCACCGGCTGGCGCGGCGTCATGGAGGAGTACCGGCGATTCCTCCCGCTCACCGACACGACGCCCGTCGTCACGCTGCTCGAGGGCGGCACGCCGCTGGTGCCGGCCCCCCGCCTCTCCGAGCGGGTCGGCGCGCGGGTCTGGCTCAAGGTCGAGGGGGCGAACCCGACCGGGAGCTTCAAGGACCGCGGCATGACCATGGCCATCTCCATGGCGGTGGACGAGGGCGCCAAGGCGGTGGTGTGCGCGTCGACGGGCAACACGTCGGCCTCCGCGGCCGCCTACGCCTCGAAGGCGGGCCTCGCCTGCGTGGTCCTCATCCCCGACGGCCACATCGCGCTGGGCAAGCTGGCGCAGGCCCTCATGCACGGCGCACGGGTGCTGCAGGTGCGGGGGAACTTCGACCAGCTGCTCACGATCGTGCGGGACCTGCCGAACCACGCGCCCATCACGGTCGTCAACTCGGTCAACCCGCACCGGATCGAGGGGCAGAAGACGGGCGCCTTCGAGATCGTCGACGTCCTGGGCGACGCCCCCGACGTGCACTGCATCCCGGTGGGCAACGCCGGGAATATCTCGGCCTACTGGCGGGGTTATCTCCAGTACAAGGAGGCGGGCCGGTCCACCAAGCTGCCCCGCATGATGGGCTTCCAGGCCGCCGGCGCGGCGCCGATCGTGCTCGGCCACCCCGTGGAGAACCCCGAGACGATCGCCACGGCGATCCGGATCGGGAACCCGGCCAGCTGGTACTCGGCCACGGCCGCCGCCTCGGAGTCCGGCGGATCCATCACGGCGGTCACCGACGACGAGATCATGGACGCCTACACGTTCCTCGCCCAGCAGGAGTCCGTCTTCTGCGAGGCGGCCTCCTCGGCATCGGTGGCCGGGCTGATCAAGCAGGGCGTGCCCGAGGGGTCGACCGTTGTGTGTGTGTTGACCGGGCACGGGCTGAAGGACCCCGACCTGGCCATCAAGGCCATCTCGGTGCCCTCGGTGATCGATCTCGAGCTCGATTCGGTCCTGGCTGAGATCTCGCTCTGAGCACGGCCGCGGCCAGTCGAGCAGCAGACTGACCTGCGGGAACGGGGGGTGTGTTGGCATGCCCCCCACCTTCCCGCTAGAGTGTGTACATCCCCACTGCGCTTCGAAGCGCTCTCCGCGGGTACAAGCGGTCCCGGGAGAGCATCACGCAGAGGTGATCCGGGGGAGGGAATTCACACGCAATCCCTTCTCCTCCTTTGAAATTCCCTTGCCGCGCGCGGACGAATCCGGGCCGGCGATAACCCTCCCAGAAGAGGAGCCCGATGACTGCGGAACAGCAGCTCGAACGATCGGTTCTCGAAGGCAAGGAGCGCGACGAGCTCAGTGCCATCGCCCAGGCCATGTCGCTCAAGACGACGAGCCGGACGAAGAAGGCCGACATCATTGACCGGATCCTCGACGCAACCGGAGTGACCTCCGGGTCCGCTGCGGCCGGATCGAGCAACGGGGATGCGGACCATGCCGAGGCCAACGGCACCAAGCCGTCCCGGCGCTCGCGGTCCGCCACCGCCGACGGCGAGGCCACCGGCGACGCCGACGCCTCCGGAGGCCGCTCCGGCGACGGGGAGGCCGACAGCGGCACCACGACGACCGCGGCCCAGGCCGAGGCCGCCGCCCCGGCGGCCACCACCTCGACCGAGGCGGCCGGCCCCGGCGGCTCGGGACCGGCCGTCTTCGTGGAGCCGCCCGAGCTGGCCGACGGCGCCGACCACACGCCCCGCCAGAACGGGCAGAACCAGAGCCCGAACCAGCAGGGCAACCGGAACCGCCAGAACCAGAACAACCAGAACCGCAGCCAGGCCGACGGCGACGTGGGCAACCGGCGCAGCCGCCGGCGCCGCGGTCGCGACCGCGGCCAGGGCGGCGAGCTCCAAGGCGGCGGCCAGGAGCAGCCCTACTCGGGCGAGCTGGTCGAGGTGAAGGGCATGCTGGACCTGCGCGACGAGGGCTACGGGTTCCTGCGCTGCGAGGGGTACCTGCCCTCGCCCAAGGACGTCTACGTCTCGATCAGCCAGGCCCGCCGCTTCGCGCTGCGCCGTGGCGACTACGTCGAGGGCGCGTGCCGTCCGGCGTCGAACAACGAGAAGTACCCGGCGCTGCTGCGCATCGACTCCGTCTCGGGCCTCGACCCGGAGGCAGCCCGTAACCGGCCCCGCTTCGAGGACCTCACCCCCTTGTTCCCCGACTCGCGGCTCAACCTCGAGATGCCCGGTGACAAGGACAACCTGACGGCGCGGATCGTGGACCTGCTCTCGCCGATCGGCAAGGGACAGCGCGGCATGATCGTGTCGCCCCCCAAGGCCGGCAAGACCACGGTGATGAAGCAGATCGCCCACTCCATCGAGGCCAACAACCCCGAGGTGCACCTGATGGTCCTCCTCGTCGACGAGCGTCCCGAAGAGGTGACCGACATGCGCCGCTCGGTGAAGGGCGAGGTCATCGCCTCGACCTTCGACCGCCCGGCCGACGAGCACACACAGGTGGCCGAGCTGGCCATCGAGCGGGCCAAGCGGCTCGTCGAGATGGGCCGGGACGTCGTCATCGTCCTCGACGGCATCACCCGTCTGGCCCGCGCCTACAACCTGGCCGCCCCGGCAACGGGCCGGATCATGTCCGGTGGCGTCGACTCCGGTGCGCTCTACCCGCCCAAGAAGTTCTTCGGCGCGGCGCGCAACGTGGAGGAGGGCGGCTCGCTGACGATCCTGGCCTCGGCGCTGGTGGAGACCGGCTCCAAGATGGACGAGGTCATCTTCGAGGAGTTCAAGGGCACCGGCAACATGGAGCTCCGCCTCGACCGCCGGCTGTCGGAGCGCCGCCTGTACCCGGCCATCGACGTCAACGCCAGCTCGACCCGCCACGAGGAGCTGCTCTTCGAGCGAGGCCAGCTCCAGCAGGTCTGGAAGCTGCGCCGGGTGCTCAACGCGCTGGCCAGCGACGGCAAGGACGCCGCCGGCCTGGAGCTGCTCATGGACAAGATCCGCACCACGTCGAGCAACGACGAGTTCCTGGCGGAGATCGCCAAGGGCCCCGGCACCTGATCGGCACGGTGTCGTTGCGGAGAAGCATTCCGCCGGCGCCCCCCTACACTGGTCCGACAGATCGACATTGGAGACACCATGAAGCCCGACATCCATCCCGACTACGTAGAGGCGACGGTCAAGTGCTCGTGCGGCAACACGTTCACCACGCACTCGACCAAGGCCGATCTCCACGTCGAGCTGTGCAACGAGTGCCACCCGTTTTTCACCGGCAAGCAGAAGCTGGTCGACTCCGGTGGACGGCGTGGAGCGCTTCCAGCGGCGCTACGGCGAGCGCAAGGGCAAGGCCAAGGCCAAGGCCGCCCCGGCGGCGCAGGACTGACCCGGCTGGGCCGGTGGTCGGCGCCGCCGGCGCCGCCCACCCTCGCCCGAGCGAGCACCGCGGCAGAGAGCCATGTTCGATGACCGGATGGCCGCGCTCGAGGCGGAGTACGACGCCGTCGAGGCCGAGCTGGCCGACCCGGCCACCCTCAGCGATGCAGACCGCCTGCGCGACCTGTCGCGCCGCCACAAGGAGCTCGGCGAGATCGTCCGCGCCTGGCACGACCTGACGTCGGCCCGCGAGGACGTCAGCACCGCCCGCGAGATGCTGACCGAGACGTCGGGCGACGAGCGCGAGCTGATGCGCCAGGAGGTCGACGACGCGGAGGCGCGGGTCAAGGCGCTCGAGGAGCGCATCCAGACGCTGCTCTTGCCCAAGGATCCGAACGAGGGACGCAACGTCATCATGGAGATCCGTGGCGCCGTCGGGGGCGACGAGGCGAACCTCTTTGCCCGGGTGCTCTACGACATGTACCTGCGTTACGCGGCGCATGCAGAAGTGGAAGGTCGAGATCCTCTCCGAGGACGCGTCGGACAAGGACGGCATCAACGAGGCCGTCTTCCTCGTGAAGGGCCCCGACGCCTACATCCGCCTCGAGCACGAGGGCGGCACCCACCGGGTGCAGCGGGTGCCGGTGACCGAGGCCAAGGGCAGGATCCACACCTCCACCGCCACCGTCACCGTGCTCCCCGAGGCGGACGAGGTCGAGATCGACATCGACCCCAACGACCTCAAGATCGACGTCTACCGGTCGACCGGTCCGGGCGGCCAGTCGGTGAACACGACCGACTCGGCCGTGCGCATCACGCACCTCCCGACCGGGACCGTCGTCGCCATGCAGGACGAGAAGAGCCAGATTCAGAACCGGGCCAAGGCGATGGTGGTGCTGCGGTCCCGCCTGCTCAAGGCCGAGCAGGACCGCCAGGCCGCCGAGATGTCGGCCCAGCGGCGGGGCCAGGTCGGAGCGGGCAGCCGCACCGACAAGATCCGCACCTACAACTACAAGGAGAACCGGGTCACCGACCACCGGATCAACCTGACCCTCTACAAGCTGGACCAGGTCCTGGCGGGTGACCTCACCGAGCTGACCGACGCACTGATGGCCGACCAGCGGGCCCGTCAGCTGGCCGGCGAGGAGGACGGCGCCGGGTGACGCGGCGGGAGCTGACCGACGAGCTGACCGCCGGGTTGGGCGGGGCCCGTCACGAGGCCCGCTTCATCGTCGACGAGGTGCTCGGATCCACTGCATTCCCGGGCGTGAGCCCCGGCCCGGACGAGGTTCCCGCCGGCGCGTTGCGGGCGGCGCGCGCCATGGCGGCGCGCCGGGCGGCGGGAGAGCCGCTGCAGTACGTCTTCGGGCACTGGCCGTTCCGCCACCTCGACCTCCTCGTCGACCGCCGCGTGCTGATCCCGCGCCCCGAGACCGAGCAGGTCGTCGAGGTGGCCCTGGCCGAGGGCCGGCGCCTGCACCGGCTGGCCGACTCCGACCCGGGCCGAGACAGCCGTGGCGGCCTCGTCGTCGTCGACGCCGGGACGGGCAGCGGGGCCATCGCGCTGGCCCTGGCGAGCGAGCTGGGTCCGCGGCCTTCTCCGCGAGGTCTGGGCCACCGACGTCAGTGCCGACGCGCTCGAGGTGGCGGCGGCCAACGTGGCGGCGCGGCGGGCGTCGTGCGGCGGTCTGCGCCTTCCCCGTGTCGAGCTCGCCGAGGGGAGCTGGCTCGAGGCGTTGCCGGCGTGTGCGCGGGGCGCCGTCGACCTCGTCGTCGCCAACCCGCCTTATGTGTCCGCGGGCGAATGGGCCGGGCTGGCGGCCGAGGTCCGGCGCGGAGCCGCGCCGGGCCCTGGTCGCCGGGCCGGGGAGCGACGGCACGCCCGGGCTGGCCGACGTGGAGGCGCTGCTGGAGGAGTGCCGGGTCTGGCTGGGGCGGCCGGGCAGCGCCGTGTGGAGCTGGCCCCCCACCAGGCCGAGCCCGCAGCGCGGCTGGCCCGCCGTCTCGGCTACGACGAGGTCCGGGTCGAGCCGGACCTCGTGGGGCGGCCACGCGCCCTGGTCGTACGGGCCGGCGGCTGATGGGGGACGAGGCCGGGGGCGAGGGCGGCCCTGGGGCCGGGGGCGAGGCGGGAGTGGTGGCCCACCCTCCGCGAGTGGGCGCCGGAGCGGGCGAGGTGGTCGACGCGCTGGAGGGGGGTTCGATCATCGCCGTGCCGGCGGTGGGCGGCTACAGCCTCGCCGTGCGCGCTGGCTCACCCGAGGCCGAGAGGCGACTGATGGAATTGGCGGCCGACCCCGACGGGCCCCACTTCGCGGTCGGCCACGCTGACGCCGTGCGTGCACTGACCTCGGGTTGGACCGACGAGCTGGGCCGGCTGCTCGAGCGCTGCTGGCCCGGGCCGGTCGAAGTGTTCCTGTCGGCGGCCGGCGCCGCGGCGATGGGTCCTGACGGCACCGGCGCCGGGACGGGTGTGTGGGCGGCCGTCGTGGGCATGCCCGATGGCCGCCCGTTGCGCCGGCTGTGCCGCGAGCACGGCCCGTGGCGGACGGTGCCGCTGCGCTTCACCGAGGCCGCCGAGGTCGCCCGGGCCTTCGCTGCCGCGGACGTGGCGCTGGTGGTCGACGGGGGACGCCGCGACGGGCCGCCTCCGACGCTGGTGGACGCGACCGTGTCGCCGATCCGGGTCCTGCGCGAGGGGGCGTTGCCGGCCTCCTTCATCGAGGGGACGATGCTCATGAGCACACGCCGGCGCCTGTTCTCGCGGCAGCGGCCCACGCCGTCGGGCTGAGCACCGGCATGCCTTCTTGGGGCCGTGTACGGCGCGACGGTCCGACCACGGAGAAGGGCGCCGGGATGCCTTTTCCAAAACTGTAAACATGTTTGTTGAGAGTTCTGGAAAGCCAAGCCAAGCACACGGCGGGTGTTGGAGCTGAGGCCGGGCGCCAGCCCGCGCCGGCCGCCTCCTCTAGCGCTCGACCGGCCGCAGGGAGCTCACGGAGCGACGCGCCTCCCAGTGGCTGCGGCCGAGGGCCGCGAAATGGGCCGGGCGGTCGGTCAACGCATGGGTGGCCAGCCACAGACGCTTGAGGTGCCGCTTGTAGCCGTGGGCGACGTCGTCCTCGTAGGCGGTGCGACCGTGGAGCACGTGGAAGTTGTTGATGAACTGCATCTCGCCGGGTTGTAGGTCCATGTAGACGTTGAAGTCGGGGTCGTTGGCCAGCGCGGAGACCCTGGCGATGGCCTCGCGGGCGGTGGGGCTCAGCCGCGGCGCCTCGGGGTGGCGCTGCGAGGCCAGGATGTACTGGGGGATGAAGCGGACGAAGAGCCGGCCGCCGTGCTCGGTGAAGCCCGGCACGCTGTAGAACGCCGGTGCGCCGTCGGCCTGCTCGCCGCGGCTGTCGTAGGGCAGTGGTTCGTAGAGCGCGGCGGCCAGGTCGGGGGACTCCCGCACGAGCTGGTTGTGGATCGCCACCGCGTTGGCGACGCACGACAGGCCGCCGGCCCGTGCCGTGCGCAGGCAGAGCAGGCCCACCAGGTCGGAACCGTCGGTGTGGTAGTCGAGCGCGATGCCGCCGAGCTCGTTGCCGCGCACGGTGGGATCGTCGATCGTCTTGCCCTGGTCGGTGACATCGCCCAGGACGTGGCCGTACTTGTTCTGCGCCCAGGGCTCGCCGAGGTGCAGCCCGATGCCCCAGTAGAGCAGGGTGAGGTCGTCGTCGCCGTAGCGCTCGGTGTCGAGGGCGGCGATGCGAGCGAAGCCGCGGCCGTTGAGGAGGACGTCGACGACGCCGTCGAGCTTGGCCGCCAGCCCGTCCAGCGGGAAGTCGTCCCGCTCGAGCTCCAGAGGGTCGCTGCTCTTTGCCTTGGCCGTCGCCAGCGCCGCGTCGAGCTCCGTGTGGTCCCGTGCGCTCAGCCGCAGCGTCCACGCCTCGGGTTCGGCCACGTCGGCCGACCGCCACTCCGCCGCCGGTTCGAGCTCGTGGAGCTCGATGATGCCCGTCTCCAGGTGCGTGTCCATGTCGGCTCCCTCTCGCCTCAACCGGTCCCCGCTGCGAGCCGGCGTGCCGGCCGCCGCGGACCAGGCGACCGGGCAGCGCGCCGGTCGGCTCGCCGTCGCGGTAGGTGACCTCCCCGGCCACGATGGTGGCGCGGTAGCCGCGGGCGCCCTGCAGCAGCCGTTTGCCCCCGGCCGGCAGGTCGTAGGCCATGACGGGCGCCTCGCAGCGCAGGTGGTCGAAGTCGATGACGTTGAGGTCCGCCCGCATCCCCTCGGCGACGACACCGCGGTCCGTCAGCCCGACGGCACGGGCGTTCGAGCTGCGTGAGCTGGCCCACCACCCAGCCCACCTCCATCCTGCCGTGCGAGCGGTCGCGGGCCCAGTGGGACAGCGCGTAGGTGGGGAAGCTCGCGTCGGAGATGATGCCCACGTGGGCACCGCCGTCGCCCAGCCCGAAGAGGGTGTCGGGGTGGGCGAGCATCTCGCCGCACGCGTTCAGGTCGCCGTCGGCGTAGTTGGAGAAGGGGACCAGGAGGAAGTTGCGGCCGCCGTTCTCGGTCAGCAGGTCGAGGGTCAGCTCGCCGGGGTCGACGCCGCGCGCCTCGGCCAACCGCTGCACGCTCTCTCGGGAGCGGGCTCGTAGTCGGGCACGTCGCCCAGCGGGAACATGCGGCGGTAGTCGGCGAGGCGGCGCCCGGGGCCGTCCGGGCGCTCGTCCGCCAGCAGGCGGGCCCGGAACGCCGGATCCCGCAGCGCGCGCACCTGAGCCTCGAGCGGCTGCCCGGCGACCTCGCGGAAGGCGGGGTGGCCGGAGAAGGGATGGAAGGAGGACTGCAGACCGAGCAGCAGCCCGATGGGCCGGGGCGCCACCTGGCCCCGGATCGGCAGGCCGTCGGCCGCCGCCTGCTCGATCTGGGCCAGGAGGTCGCGCCACGCCTCGGGCCGCTGGTGGCTCTGGGCCAGCGAGACCGACAGCGGGCACCCGGTCAGCTCGACGAGGCGCCGGATCATGGCGAACTCGGCGCCGGGATCGGGCCAGAAGTCCGAGATCAGTTCCACCACCCCGTGCCCGGCGTCGGCCACGCCGAACGCGATCGCCTCGAGCTCGTCGGCCCCGGCCCGCAATGACGGCGTCGGGTCGCCGGTCGCAGTCCGGTGGTTCAGCGTCCGCGAGGTCGAGAAGCCGACTGCGCCGGCCCGCATCGCCTCGGTGGCCAACCGCGCGCATGGCCGCCGCGTCCTCCTCCGAGGCCTCCTCCAGGCGGGCGGCCCGCTCACCCATGACGTAGAGGCGCAGCGCGCCGTGAGGGAGTTGGGCGCAGAGATCGATGTCGTGGGGCCGCCGTTCGACGGCGTCGAGATACTCGCCGAAGCTCTCCCACTGCCAGTCGATGCCCTCGTCGAGCACTGCTCCGGGGATGTCCTCGACCCCCTCCATGAGGGAGATGAGGCGGTCGTGCGCGTCGGGCCGCACCGGCGCGAAGCCGACGCCGCAGTTGCCCATGACCGCGGTCGTCACCCCGTGCCAGCTCGACGGTGCGAGACGTGAGTCCCACGTGGCCTGCCCGTCGTAGTGCGTGTGGATGTCGACGAAGCCGGGCGTGACCAGCATGCCGCGGGCGTCGATCTCCTCGTGACCCCGGCTCGGCCACCGTGCCCACGGCGGCGATGGTCTCGCCGTCGACGGCGATGTCGGCCGGCACCGGCTCGCCGCCCCGGCCGTCGGCCACCTGGCCACCCCTGATCACAAGGTCGTGTGCCATGCCGTCCCTGCCCCTCGCCCTCCCCGGAGGCGGGGAGATAGTTAGACCAATCTAACCATATCTGGGCGCACCGGGCCAGGTGGCGGTTTCGTTCACCTCGGGTCGCCAGGGCGTGCCCGCGCTCGCGTCAGCCGTCGAGCACCAGGGTGCCGTCGGTCCCGAGCACGCCCGGGCGGCCGATGCCCTCCTCCGCGCACAACAGCGCCAGCGTGTCGCGATCGGTGACGTTGCCCCAGGCCCGGGCGCCGTCGGGCGTCCGACAGGCGAGGATCCCGCGCTCGGGCTCACCCTCGCGGTCAAAGGTGACCGTGTAGGTCTCGACGCGCACCGGCCCGGTGGCGCCGGGGTCGACCGCGCACCGGGGCAGGGCGTCGACCTCGGGCTGGAGTCGCGCCAGGCGAACGGCTCGGAGCCCTCGTGTGCCGGCGGTCGCGAGGCGTAGACCCCGAGTGAATGCTTGGTGGCGTACCAGCCGAGCCCGGTGACGAGCGCCGCCGTCCCTGGCGCGGCGCGCAGGGCGCCGACCGCCGCGCGATGCCGTGGGAGGTGTAGTTGTTCCCCGGCCCGCCGCCGAACGTGAGCCCGCCCGTCAACGTCAGCGGCCGGTCCGGATCATCGACGGCCAGCCCGAGCTCCGCTGCGGCCATCTGCACCACGACGGGGAAGCACGAGTAGAGGTCGATCCACGCCACGTCGTCGGTGCCGAGCCCGGCCTGCTCGAGGGCGGCGGTGCCGGCGAGCCGGATGGCGGGGGAGCGGTGCAGTTCGGGACGCTGGGAAAGGAACCAGTGATCGTGGGCATCCGCGCCGGCGAGGGGGAAGACCCAGCGCTCCTCGGGCACCCCTGCGCGGCGGGCCGCCTCCACCGAGCACACGATGGACCCGGCTCCCTGGTCGACCTGCATGTTGGCCGTGCACAGCTTCGGATAGGGGAACGAGACCATGCGGTTGCCCGGGCCGGAGCGGACGATCTCGTCCTGCGGTGCGCGCCGTGCGGATCCAGGCGTCGGGATTGCCGGCCGCCACGTGGCTGAAGCGGGACCACAGCGCCCCGAAGCGAGCGGCGTGCTCATCGAGGGTCCACCCGTTGGCGGCGCGCAGGGCGTTCTCGAACAACGGGTAGGCATGGACCGGGAGGAGCACGCCCCGGTTCATCTCGAGGTCGGAGGCACCCGGCCTCTCCACGCCGAAGAGGGCCGGGGGGGGCGTCCCCTCGGGCTGGCTCGCCCACGTGAGCCAGGGCCGCGCCGGGTCGCGGCGGGCCAGGGCGCGGGCGTACATGGCCTCGGCACCCGTGATGAGGACGACGTCGAGGTCGCCCCGGCTGATGGCCCGGCACGCATCGTGCATGAGGGCCTGGGGGGCATTGCCCCCGATGGCCGAGACCATCAGCTGTGCCGGCCCGTCGCCCTCGCCGAAGCCGAGGCGCTCGGCCACGAGCAGGGCCGGATTGACCGTATGCCACCCCAGTGGCGCGACGACCCGGACGCTGTCCGCACGCCGGATCAGGGCGTGCCCGGCGGGGGCGCTGGCGCCGGCCGGCACGCCGTCGCAGTCCTCGGCTGCGGCCCGCAGCGCCGCCGTCATGAGCTCGAGCGGTTCGGGCCGTTCGGTGGGAGCCAGGCCGGCGTCGGGCGGCGTCATGACCTGGCCGACGCCCACGACGACGGGGGTGCGCGGGTCGAGGGCCATGGACCGGGCAGCGTACCGGTTCACGCCCCGGGGCTTCCGTGGCCCGCCGGTAGACTCGACGTCTCATGCGCGTCGCCGTCGGCTCGGATCACGCCGGGTTCGACCTCAAGGAGATCTTGAAGGCCGAGCTGGCCGCGCTCGGCCATGAGGTCGAGGATCACGGAACCCGACGTGCCCGCGAATGGCCGTCGACTACCCCGACTTCGGGGCCCTGGTGGGACGGGCGGTGGCCGGGAGGCGCGGCCGATCTCGGCGTCTGCGTCTGCGGGACCGGCAACGGCATCGCCATGGCGGCGAACAAGATCGCCGGGGTCCGGGCGGCCGTGGTCCACGACGTCACCACGGCCACGCTGGCCCGGCGCCACAACCACGCCAACGTGGTCTGCGTCGGTGCGCGTACGACCGGCGCCACCGTCGCCGTCGACGCGCTCGCCGCCTTCCTCGGCGCGTCCGAGGAGCACGGACGCCACGACCTGCGTCTCGAGAAGCTGGCGGGCCTCGACCGGGAGCTCGTCCACCCCATTCCAGTCGAAGGGACTCCATGAGCAGCTACGAGACCGCGCTGGCCGCCGACCCCGAGGTGGCCGACCTCATCGGCCAGGAGCTCGAACGCCAGCAGACGACCCTGCAGCTCATCGCCTCGGAGAACTTCACCTCCCCCGCCGTGTCTGGCCGCCTCGGGCTCGGTGCTGACGAACAAGTACAGCGAGGGCTACCCGGGTCGGCGCTACTACGGCGGCAACCGCATCATCGACGAGGTCGAGGACCTGGCTCGCTCCCGCGCCACGGCTCTCTTCGGCGCCGAGCACGCCAACGTGCAGCCGCACGCCGGGGCCAACGCCAATCTCGCCGCCTACCAGGCGCTCGTCGAACCGGGGGCCACGATCCTGGCCATGCGGCTCGACCACGGCGGCCACCTCACGCACGGGTCGCCCGCCTCCATCGTCTCGAAGTTCTGGCGCTTCGTCTCCTACGGCGTCACACCGGAGTCGCACGACGAGTCGAATCCCGGCGAGGTCATCGACTTCGACCAGGTCGCCCACCTGGCCAAGACTGCGAAGCCCGCGCTCATCGTCGCCGGCTCGACGGCGTACGCCCGCGTCATCGACCCCCGGCCCTTCCGGGAGATCGCGGACTCGGTGGGGGCGCTCTTCATGTTCGACGCCGCCCATCCGGCCGGCCTCATCGCCGGCGGGGTGCACCCGAGTCCGGTGGGTGTGGCCGACGTCGTCACCCTCACCACCCACAAGACCTTGCGCGGCCCGCGCGGCGGGGCGATCCTGTGCGGCCACGACCTGGCCAAGCGGATCGACAGCGCGGTGTTCCCGGGCCTGCAGGGCGGACCGCTCGAGCACGTCATCGCGGCCAAGGCGGTCGCCTTCGCGGAGGCGGCCAGGCCGGAGTTCCGGAGCTATGCCGCGCAGGTTGTCGCCAATGCGGCGGCACTGGCCGATGCGCTGTCCGGGCATGGGTTCCGCCTGGTCTCGGGCGGCACCGACAACCACATGCTCCTCGTCGACCTGCGGCCGTTCGACGCAGAGCTCACCGGCAAGGAGGCACAGGAGGTCCTGGACCGGGCCGGCATCACCTGCAACCGCAACACCATCCCGGACGACCCGCGCTCGGCCTTCCTCACCTCGGGCCTGCGCCTCGGGACGGCCGCCGAGACGACGGCGGGCATGGGGACCGCCGAGATGCAGATCGTCGCCGATCTCATCGTGCGCACGCTCAAGGCACGCACCGACGAGGACGAGATCGCCGCCGTGCGCTCCGAGGTCGCCACGCTGTGCGCGCGCCTTCCCGCCGTATCCCGACCTCGTGGGCTAGCGCGTGCCCGACATCGGCTGGTACGGCCTGGTCCTGGTGATTGCCGCGGGCGCCACGGCCGCACTGACGATCCCAGCCCGGCGCATCGCGGTCCGGGTGGGCTACGTCGCTCATCCGGGCGAGCGCACCGTGCACACCAAGCCGATCCCCTACGGCGGCGGTGCCGCCATGTTCATGGGATTCCTGGTCGCCGTGCTGGGAGCGTCCGCCGTGCCGCAGCTGCGGCCCATCTTCCAGGACTCCCCGGAGATGACCGGGGTGGTGCTCGCCGCCGGTGCGATGTTCGCGGTCGGGTTGATCGACGACGTCCGGGACATGTCGGCGCCGGCCAAGATCGCCGGACAGGTCCTCGCCGCCAGCATCCTGTACTTCAGCGGTGCGACCATGTACGAGCTGAAGATCCCGCTGGCCGGCTTCTTCGTCCTGACCCCCGGCATCATCCCGCTGATCACGGCCGTCTGGGTCATCGCGCTGACCAACGCGGTCAACCTGATCGACGGGCTCGACGGCCTCGCCGCCGGCGTGGTGGCGATCGGCGGCGGCGCCCTCGCGGTCTACGGGATCCGCCTCATGGGTCTGGGTCTCCTCCCGGGCGACAACATCGGACCGCTGGTGGCCGTCATCGCGTGCGGGATCTGCCTGGGCTTCCTCCCCTTCAACTTCAACCCGGCCCGCATCTTCATGGGTGATGCCGGTGCCCACTTCCTCGGGCTCCTCATGGCCGCGTCCACCATGGTCATCGGCGGCCGCGTGCCCACCGCCGTGCCCATCAGCGGTGTCACCTACTTCTTCTTCGCACCCCTGTTCATCCCCATCCTGATCCTCGGGGTTCCGCTGGTCGACATGGCCTTCGCCTTCGTCCGACGGACGGCGCGAGGCAGGGGCTTCGACACCCCGGACAAGGAGCACATCCACCACCGCCTGCTGCGTCTCGGCCACGGGCCCCGCCGGAGCGTGATCATCCTGTGGGCCTGGACGGCGATTCTCTCCAGCTTCCTCCTGTTCCCGCTCTTCGTGCACCAGGTCAACGCGTTCATCCCCATCGGGGCGGCTGCCCTCGGTGTGGGCCTCTACACCTTCTTCCACCCCGGCCTTCGTCGGGGCAACGGAGACGACGAGGACGAGGGTCGCGACCAGGGAGTTTCCCCGCCCGAGGGGGAGGTCCGGCGGGTGAGCGAGGTGGTCAGGTTCCCCTCGTGACCGTTTGGACGCCATCTGGGCCGGGATGCGATGATAAGCGCTGTGTACCCCGTCCACCTCGCCTCGTTCGATGCCGCCGTCGCGGCTGCGCGGACGACGGACTCCGGCGCGCCACGCACCGCGTAAGGGGGCAGAAGTCGTATGCGTGGTCAAGTGAGCCTCGTCGTGCGCGCCCGTCCGGGTGACCGACAGAGGCGAATCCTCCCAGCCAGAGGAGCCCAAGCCGCTTCCTGGCGCAGTCGCCTTCCTGGGCATGGGGCTCTCCGTGGCCGTCTGCGTGGGCATCGGTGTCGGACTCGGGCTCTGGATGGACAGCGCCCTGCACACCGCGCCGGCCTTCCTGCTGGTGGGCCTGGCGCTCGGGGTGGCCGCGGCCGCCGCCAGTGTCATCAAGCAGATCCGCACGTATCTCTAGGGGGCGGCGCGTGAACATGCTCGACGGGCTCTCGGACCTCGAGGGCAACGCGCTCGGCAAGGTGCTCCGGCGCACCGTGGTGTCCGCCATCGTGGTGGGGGCCGTCAGCCATCGTGATCGCGCTCCTGCTCTCGGCGCCCTGGGCGGCGCTCGGGCTCGCCATCGGGCTGGGCCTGGCCGTCGTGAACCTCCGCTTCCTCGATGCCGGCGTGGCCAAGCTCAACACCGGCGGCGAGACCAACAACAAGGTGCTCCGGCGCGCCATGGGCACCAAGAGCGTCACGCGCCTCGGCGTGATCACGGTCATCTGCATCGGCCTGATGCTCCTCAACGGTGCGCTGGGCATCGGGGCCGTGGCCGGACTGGTCATCTTCCAGCTGCTCTTCGTGGTCAACGTGGGCCGGGTCGTCATGTCGCAGGGAATCCAATGAGCTCCAGCTTCGTCATGGCCACCATCACGATCGGTGACCACCGCGGCGTGGTGCACGTGGCGGGGCTCACCATCTACATGGACGTCGTGTGGACCACGCTCATCGCCGCCGCCATCGTGCTCGGCTTGGGCCTGCGCATGCGGGCGAAGGTCACCTCCGGGGTACCCGGCAAGCTGCAGCTGTTCTGGGAGACCCTGGTCGAGCAGGTGTCGGACCTGGCCGAATCCGCCATCGGCCCCGAGGGCAGGCCGTTCGTCGGCCTGGGCGTGGTGATCTTCTTCTTCATCCTGATCTGCAACTGGCTGGCCTTCATACCGAGCGGGGACCCGGGCTTCCTGGCCCCCCCGACCGGCGACGTCAACCTGCCGCTGGCGCTGGCACTCACCGTCTTCTTCGTCGTCCACTACAACTCGGTGAAGGCCCGCGGCTGGCGAGGGTATTTCAAGCACTACGCCGAGCCCTACGCCGCGCTCACCCCGATCAACATCATCGAGGAGATCACCAAGCCGATCACGCTGACGTTCCGGCTCTTCGGGAACATCTTCGCCGGAGTCCTCATGATCTCGGTGATCGTGACCCTGATCCCTCCCTACGCGTCGTGGATCGGGCTGCTGGTCTGGAAGCCCTTCGACGAATTGTTCATCGGAGCGATCCAGGCCTTCATCTTCGCCCTGCTCACCATCATGTACCTCGGCATGGGGATGCGGAGGGACGCGCACTAGGCCGGCGGCCAGCGGCGCGACCCGCAGGACCAACCGGCACCGCCACGACGATCTCGAAAACAGATCTCGACAAAGGAGAGGAAACATGGCAGCAAGCACAGTCGAAGGTGCGATACGGGTCGCCGGCGCGCTGGTCGGCGGCGGCCTCGCGCTCGGTGGTGGCGCCATCGGCGCCGCGGTCGGTGACGGCCTGGCCGGTTCGCAGACGATCGCGGCGATCGCTCGGCAGCCCGAGATCGAGGCCAAGGCCCGTCAGTACTTCTTCCTGACCGTCGGGCTGGTGGAGGCCATGTACTTCATCAACCTCCTGTTCATGGTGGTGTTCGTCTACGTCTTCGCCGCCAAGAGCATCTCCTAGCCGCTTGTCGCAGAGCGCAGAGCAGTCCACCGACAACATGCCGGATAGAACCCGGAGACCGAGAGCATCATGACCACAGCAGGAATTTTCCTTCTGCCCAACGGGACGTTCTTCATTGAGCTGGCCGTCTCGATCATCCTCATCCTCGCCATCTACAAGTGGGTGCTCCCGCCCCTCAACAAGGCGATGGAGGAGCGGCAGGCGAAGATCCGGGACTCGCTCGACGCGGCCGACAAGGCGCGCAGCGGACGCCGAGGCGGCCGACGACGAGCGGCGAGCGGTCCTCGAGGAGGCGCGCCACCAGGCACGCGAGATCGTGGCGCAGGCCAACCGCACGGCCGAGCGGGTGCGCCTGGACGCCCAGGCCAGGGGCGAGAGCGACTACGAGCGCATCGTCGGCAACGCCGAGATCGAGATCGACCTGGCCCGCCAGCGTGCCATCGACGAGGCCGCCGCGCGGATGGGTGAGATCGTCATGGACGTGGTCGAGCGGGTCATCGGGCGCGAGGTGAGCTATGAGGCGCATCGCGA
The DNA here is from genome assembly GCA_963774485.1 of uncultured Acidimicrobiaceae bacterium. GTDB lineage: Bacteria > Actinomycetota > Acidimicrobiia > Acidimicrobiales > RAAP-2 > Bog-473. The sequence continues at coordinate 13,979 of CAVZFG010000008.1, read as the reverse complement.
CCTGATCGACGAGGCCGTGGCCGCGCTGCAGGCCGACACGAGCGGCGGCACCGCCGCCAACGCCGGGGCGGCGCCAGTGAACCCCACGCTGCAGGGCTACGCCGCGGCCGTGCTCGAGGCGGCCGACCCCGCGTCGCTCCGGGGCATCGCGGACGACCTGGCGGCGATCGAGCGCCAAGCCGTGAGCAACGCGCCGCTGCGCGCCGCGCTCACCGACACCTCCGTACCCGGGAAGGCCCGACAGGCCCTCCTGCTCGACCTCCTCGAGGCCAAGGTCTCCCGGGAGGCCAGCCGGCTGGCCGCGTTCGCCTGCCTCGTGGTGAAGGCGCCCGAGGTGCCGGTCGCGCTGGGCTGGCTGAGCACCCGGGCCTGGCACGCCGCGGAGGGCCGTGAGATCGAGGAGCCGCCCTTGAGCCTGACCCAGGCCGCGCCAGCGCGTGGGCGGCTACGCCACCGCGCTGCACGAGGACATGTCCACCGCCCAGCTCGAGTCGCTGGAGGACGACCTCTTCCGCTTCGGGCGGATCGTGGCCTCGACGCCTCCCCTGCGCACCGCGCTGACCGACCGGGATCTCGACGTCGCCGCCCGCCAGGGGCTCGTGGCCCAGCTCCTGGCGGGCAAGGCGCCGGCGACGACGCTGGCGCTGGTCCGTTACGTCGTGACGGGCGGCCGGGCCCGGGACTTCGTGGGGACCCTGGACTTCCTGGTCGAGCAGACCGCGGCGGCCCGCGGCTGGCGTATCGCCCACGTGCGCGCCGCGGCCCCCATCGACGAGGCGCAGCAGGCGACCCTCTCGGACTCGCTGTCCCGGGTGGCCGGGGGGCCGGTCGAGCTGCAGGTGGTCATCGACGAGGCGCTGCTCAGCGGCGCACGCATCCGGATCGGCGACCTGCTGGTGGACGCGACGGCACGCGGACGGATCGACGCGCTGCGCGAGCACCTCGTCCCTGCCGGGTGGCAGCAGACCGGGTTCGGCCGCGCCGGGCACGGCCACACGACGACAGAAGACACAGAGGGAGCAGACTGATGGCAGAGCTGACGATCGACGCCGGTGAGATCACCAAGGCGCTGGAGCGCTACGTCGAGGACTACACCCCGGCGGTCGGGACCGAGCAGATCGGGCACATCGTCGAGGTCGGCGACGGCATCGCCCGGGTGTCGGGCCTTCCGGGTGCCGCGGTCAACGAGCTGCTCGAGTTCGAGGACGGCACGCTCGGTCTGGCCCTGAACCTCGACGAGGACACGATCGGCGCCGTCGTCCTGGGCGAGGTGGACAACCTCGAGGAGGAGCAGATCGTCAAGGCGACGGGGCGGATCCAGACCGTGCCGGTCGGAAATGCCCTGCTGGGCCGCGTGGTCAACGCGCTGGGCGAGCCCCTCGACGGCAAGGGGCCCGTCAACGCGACGGAGACGCGCCGCATGGAGGTGCAGGCCCCGGGCATCGTCGGCCGCCAACCGGTGAGCGAGCCGCTGCAGACGGGCATCAAGGCCATCGACGCCATGACCCCGATCGGCCGCGGGCAGCGCGAGCTGATCATCGGCGACCGCAAGACGGGCAAGACGACCGTGGCGATCGACACCATCATCAACCAGGCCGGCCAAGGCGTGAAGTGCATCTACGTCGCCATCGGGCAGAAGAACTCCTCGGTCGCCCAGACGGTGGCCACGCTCGAGGACCACCAGGCACTCGAGTACACGGTGGTGGTCGTCGCCTCGGCGGGAGACCCGGCCCCCTTCAAGTACCTCGCCCCCTACGCCGGCTGCGCCATGGGCCAGCACTGGATGGAGAACGGCGAGCATGCGCTGATCATCTACGACGACCTCTCCAAGCAGGCCGAGGCCTACCGCGCCGTCTCGCTGCTGCTGCGGCGCCCACCGGGGCGTGAGGCCTACCCTGGCGACGTCTTCTACCTGCACTCCCGGCTCTTGGAGCGGGCGGCCAAGCTGTCCGACGCACGCGGTGGCGGATCGCTCACCGCGTTGCCGGTCGTCGAGACGAAGGCGGGCGACATCTCGGCCTACATCCCGACCAACGTGATCTCCATCACCGACGGCCAGGTGTTCCTCGAGACCGACCTGTTCAACTCGGGCATCCGCCCGGCCATCAACGTCGGCAACTCGGTGAGCCGGGTGGGCAGCGCGGCCCAGGTCAAGGCCATGAAGCAAGTCTCGGGGACACTCAAGCTCGACCTGGCGCAGTTCCGCGAGCTCGAGGCGTTCGCCACCTTCGGCTCCGAGCTCGACAAGGTGTCGCAGGCCCAGCTCGACCGGGGCTACCGGCTGACGGAGCTGCTCAAGCAGCCGCAGAACCGTCCGGTGCCGGTCGAGGAGCAGGTGTTGGCGATCTACGCCGGCACCAAGGGCTGGGCGGACTCGGTCCCCGTCAGCGAGGTGCGGAGGTTCGAGGCCGAGCTGATCGAGTACTTCAAGGGCAACCACCCGATCGTGCTCGAGACGATCCGCACGACGGGTGCGCTGCCCGACGGAGACGAGCTCGACAAGGGCCTCGCCTCCTTCCTCGAGGGCTTCGACACGGGGAAGGTCGACTGACCCATGGCCGGAGGCCAAGAGCGGATCCTGCGCCGCCGCATCCGCAGCGTGCAGTCCACGAGGAAGATCACCAAGGCGATGGAGTTGATCGCCGCCTCGCGGATCGTGCGCGCCCAGACGCGGATCGCTGGCCAACCGGCCCTTCCGGGAGGGGATGGAGCGGGTGCTGCGCCTGACCGCGGCGGCCGATCCGACGGCGGCCGCCAGGCTGCTGGGCACGCCCGAGTCGCCGCGTCACGTCGGGATCCTCGCCATCGCCGGCGACCGGGGCCTGGCCGGGTCCTACAACTCCGGCGTGCTCCGCGCCACCGAGCGACTGGTGGCGCAGCACATGAGCAACGGCGCCGAGGTGACGGTGTGGTCCGTGGGCAAGAAGGCCCCTCCCTACTTCCGCTACCGCGGCATCGACACGGCGGGGTCGTTCGCGGGCTTCGCCGACCGCCCCGAATTCGCCGACGCCCGGTACATCGCGGCGGTCGTGGCGGCGCCGTTCGTGTCCGGGGAGATCGACCTCATCGAGATGGTCTCCACCCGGTTCATCTCCGCCGGGACCCAGCGGGTCGAGCAGCGTGCAGCTGCTGCCGCTCCCCCTGCCGCGAGGAGAGCCGAGGAGGCACCGGAGCAGGACGAGGGAACGCTCGAGGGCTACACCGAGTTCGAGCCCGAGCCGGCGAAGCTGCTCATCGAGCTGGCTCCCCGGGCGCTGGAGGCGGAGATCTTCGCCGCCCTGTTGGAAGGCGCGGCGTCGTTCTACACGGCCCAGCAACGGGCCATGGCTGCGGCCACCGACAACGCCGACGAGCTCGTCCGCACCCTGACCCGCGTCATGAACCGGGCCCGCCAGGACGCCATCACCACCGAGATCATGGAGATCGTCGGCGGGGCCGAGGCGCTCCGCCAATCGAAGGGAGTTTGACCCCAATGACCACTACCACCATGCAAGACACCACACCGGCCGGCTCGCTGGCCGACGGCCGGGTGGTCGCCATCGCCGGACCCGTCATCGACGTCGAGTTCCCGCCCCATGCGCTGCCCGAGATCAACCACGCCGTCGAGTTCACCATCGAGCTCGACGGGTCGGCCCACCAGGTCACGGCCGAGGTGGCCCAGCAGATCGGTGACGGCCGGGTGCGCTGCATCTGCATGCAGCAGACCGACGGGCTCGTCCGTGGGGCGCCGGTGCGCAACCTCGGGCGCGGCATCACGGTCCCGGTGGGCAACGCCGTGCTCGGCCACGTGTTCAACGTGCTCGGGCAACCCCTCGACACCGACTCGATCGAGGGTGTCGAGGACTACTGGGAGATCCACCGCAACGCGCCCGCCTTCGACCAGCTGGAGCCCAGGTCGCTCATGTTCGAGACCGGCATCAAGGTCATCGACCTCCTGGAGCCCTACGTGCAGGGCGGCAAGATCGGCCTCTTCGGTGGGGCCGGGCGTGGGCAAGACCGTCATCATCCAGGAGATGATCCACCGGGTCGCCCAGCAGCACGGCGGCGTGTCGGTCTTCGCCGGCGTGGGGGAGCGCACCCGCGAGGGCACCGACATGTGGCTCGAGATGCAGGAGTCCGGCGTCATCGACAAGGCCGCGCTGGTCTACGGCCAGATGGACGAGCCCCCCGGCGTCCGCCTGCGCGTCGGGCTGGCTGCGCTCACCATGGCCGAGTACTTCCGCGACGTGCAGAACCAGGACGTGCTGCTCTTCATCGACAACATCTTCCGCTTCGTGCAGGCGGGCTCGGAGGTGTCCACCCTGCTCGGCCGCATGCCGTCCGCCGTGGGCTACCAGCCCACCCTGGCCGACGAGATGGGCGAGTTGCAGGAGCGGATCACTTCGACCAAGGGGAAGTCGATCACCTCGCTGCAGGCGGTCTACGTGCCGGCCGACGACTACACCGACCCGGCGCCCTTCACGACGTTCACCCACCTCGACGCCACCACCGAGCTCTCCCGCCAGATCGCCGCGCTCGGCATCTACCCGGCCGTCGACCCGCTGGCGTCAACCTCGAACATCCTCGCTCCCGAGATCGTGGGCGAGCGCCACTACGCGGTGGCCCGCCGGGTGCAGGAGGTCCTGCAGCGCTACAAGGAGCTGCAGGACATCATCGCCATCCTCGGCATGGACGAGCTCTCCGAGGAGGACCGGGTGACGGTGACCCGGGCGCGCAAGATCCAGCGCTTCTTGTCCCAGCCGTTCTTCGTGGCCGAGGTCTTCACCGGCGTGCCGGGCATCTTCGTGCCGATCGACGAGACGGTCGAGTCCTTCGAGGCCCTGGTCAACGGCGACCTCGACAACATCCCCGAGCAGGCCTTCCTCAACGTCGGCGGGGTCGAGTCGGTGCTGGAGAAGGCCAAGACGCTCGAGGCCGAGGCGGGCTAGTGGCCGACGGCGTCTTCGGCGTGGAGATCGTCACGCCCGAGCAGTCCCTCTTCGCCGGCGGTGCCACCGCGGTGGTCCTTGCCACCTCCGACGGCGACCTCACCGTGCTCGACGGCCACACACCGCTCGTGGGCGACGTCGTGCCCGGCGAGGTGAGGGTCGAGCAGTCCGACGAGGGCACGCTGACTCGCCTCGCCGTGCACGGCGGGTTCGTCCAGGTCGACACGAGCCCGGGCGCGGCGGCGGGCCTGGCCGAAGGGGACGGGCCACTGCCGGGTCTCTCGACCCGCGTGACGATCCTGGCCGGCGTGGCCGAACTGGCCGAGGAGATCGACGTGCCCCGCGCCGAGCTCGCCCGGGAGGCGGCGACCCAGCGGATCAGCGAGCTGGGCGGCGGCCGGGGCCCGCCTCCGAGGACCTCGAGGAGGACGTCGAGCTCGCCGAGATGCAGGGCGCACTGGCCCGAGCCGAGTTGCGGCTCGCCGTGGCCGCCGGAACCGCCTGAACGGGAACCGGGGCGGCGGCCCGCCGTCGGCGGACGACGACTCAGCCGAACGAGATCGAGCTGAACTCGGCCAACTTGGCCAGCGCGTGGCTGGCGTCGATCTTGCGGAGCGTCCCCGACTTGGAGCGCATCACGAGCGATTGCGTGGTGGCGCCGAACTCGTGGTACTGGACGCCCTGCAGGAGCTCGCCGTCGGTGATGCCCGTGGCCGCGAAGAAGCAGTTGTTGCCTTGCACCAAGTCGTCGGTCATGAGCACCGCGTCGAGCGCGTAGCCAGCGGCGACGGCGGCCGCCCGTTCCTCCTCGTTGCGAGGGTGGAGACGCCCCTGGATCTCCCCGCCCATGCACTTGAGCGCCGCTGCGGCCAGCACCCCCTCGGGTGTCCCCCCGATGCCGAAGAGGATGTCGGTACCGGCGCCCGGCCAGCCGGTGGCGATGGCTCCGGCGACGTCACCGTCGGTGATCAGGCGGATCCTGCGCCCCCGTCGCCCGCACCTCGGCGATCAGACCGTCGTGGCGCGGCCGGTCCAGGATCACTGCGGTCAGGTCGCGCACCGGCCGTGCCAGGGCCTCGGAGAGGGCATGGAGGTTTTCGGTCGGCGTGCTGCCGGATGTCGCAGGCGCCCTTCGCCCTGGGTCCCACGGCCAACTTCTCCATGTAGACGCAGGGGCCGGGGTCGAACATGGCACCCCGCTCGGCGACCGCGATCACGGCGAGTGCGCCGCCGCGGCCCTGGGCGGTCAGGGTCGTCCCGTCGATGGGGTCCACGGCGATGTCGGTGAGCGGGGGCGTCCCGTCGCCGATCTTCTCGCCGTTGAACAGCATCGGCGCGTTGTCCTTCTCGCCCTCGCCGATGACGACGATCCCGTCCATGGGGACGGTGGAGAGGACGGTCCGCATGGCCTCGACGGCGGCCGCGTCGGCGCCGAGCTTGTCCCCCCGGCCCATCCAGCGGCTGGCGGCCATGGCCGCCGCCTCGGTGGTACGGACGAGGTCCATGGCGAGGTTCCGGTCGGGGGCTTGGCGAGACGTCACCACGGGCTTGACGATAGTTGGTCTCGGATCCCGGGCTGCCCGTGGGCGGGGCCCCCAGCGGCGATACTTGGGGCCGTGGACCAGATCGTGGTCGAGCCCAATGGACCGCTCCAGGGCACCGTCAGTGCAGGCGGAGCGAAGAATTCGGCTCTCAAGCTGATGGTGGGATGCCTGCTCGCCGAGGGTTGCACGGTGCTGTCCAACGTCCCTCGCATCGACGACGTGGACTCCATGGCCAAGGTGCTGCGCACGATGGGTGCCCGGGTCGAGCGCCGCGACAACGGGGAGGTGGCGGTGACCACGCCTCCGGTGGCCGACCTGGTGCCCGGGGGGCCCTACGAGCTGTTCGAGCGCATGCGGGCGTCGGTGGTGGTCCTGGGTCTGCTCCTCGCCCGCTGCGGGGCGGTACGGATGCCCCTGCCCGGCGGGGACGACTTCGGAGACAGGCCCATCGATTTCCACATCAACGGGCTCAGTGCCATGGGAGCCCGGTTCGAGTCCTCCCACGGCGAGGTGCGCGGCACGGTGCCAGGCGGCCGGCTGGTGGGGACCCGGGTCGTCCTCGAGTACCCCAGTCACACCGCGACGGACAACCTGTTGATGGCGGCCGTCCTGGCCAAGGGCTCCACCGTCATCGAGAACGCCGCCAAGGAGCCCGAGGTGGCCGACCTGGCCGCCATGCTGTGCGACATGGGCGCGGTGGTGCGCGGGGCGGGTACCTCGCGCATCGAGGTCGAGGGGGTTGACGAGCTGCGACCCACCCGTCACACGGTGGTGCCCGACCGGGTGGTCGCCGCGACCTACCTGGCGGCGGTCGGGATGGCCGGCGGCGAGGTGACGATCGCGGACGCCCGCCCCGAGCACATGGAGATGATCCTCCGCAAGGTCAAACAGATGGGGGTGGCCACGGAGATGGGACCCCAAGGGTTGCGCGCCAGCGCGCACGAGCGGCTGAAGGCGGCCGACATCGCCACGTTGCCGTATCCAGGGGTGGCCACCGACTACAGCCCGCTGCTGGTGGCGATGCTCACCGTGTCCGACGGGGTGGGGATCCTCACCGAGAACCTCTTCTCCGGGCGGTTCCGCTATGTCGAGGAGCTGCGGAGGATGGGCGCGGACATACGGACCGAGGGACATCACGCCGTCGTGCGCGGCGTGCCGCGGCTCTCGGGCGCTCCGGTGCGGGCCCCGGACATCCGGGCCGGCGTGGCCCTGGTCCTGGCGGGCCTCGCGGCCGAGGGGGAGACGGTGGTCAGCGGCGCGCACCACATTCGTCGCGGCTACCAGGACCTGGCGGGCGCGCTGCGCTCGCTCGGGGCCAAGGTGAGCGTCCGGTGAGCCCACCACCACCAGCCGATCCGGCCGCGCTCCTCGAGCACGCTCGGGACGGTGACCGCGTCGCCCTGGCGCGCCTGCTCTCGTACATCGAGCGCGGGGGCGACAGTGCGACGGCGGTGGCGCGCCTCGCCTACCGCTCGGACATCCCCTACACGGTCGGCCTGACCGGCGCCCCCGGGGCCGGCAAGTCCACCCTGACCGACGGGCTGATCGCACAGGCACGCGCCGGGTGGCCCGGCCCCCGCTCCGAGCCGGTGGCCCAGGTCGGGGTCCTCGCCGTCGACCCGACCTCCCCCTTCAGCGGGGGTGCCATCCTCGGCGATCGCGTGCGCATGAGCCAGCATGCGCTCGACCCGACCGTGTTCATCCGCTCCATGGCCACCCGGGGTCACCTCGGCGGCCTGTCCTTGGCCGTGCCCGACGCGGTTCGTCTGCTCGGTGCGGCCGGCGTCCCGGTGGTGATCGTCGAGACCGTCGGCGTCGGGCAGATGGAGGTCGAGATCGCGTCCGCCGCCGACACGACCGTGGTCGTCGTGACCCCAGGGTGGGGTGATTCCATGCAGGCCAGCAAGGCGGGGCTGCTCGAGGTGGCCGACGTGTTCGTCATCAACAAGTCGGACCGGCCGGGCGGGCGGGAGGCCCGTCGCGACCTGGAGCAGATGCTCGACCTGGCGCGGCCGGGTGCCTGGCGGCCCGAGATCGTGGACACGACGGCGACCGCCGGCGAGGGCGTGGCCGACCTGTGGCGCGCCGTGGCGCGCCATCGTCACCACCTCGTGAGCACGGGCCAGCTGGTGGTCCGGCGGTCGGATCGGCTGGCGCAAGAGCTGCGCCGGGTGCTGATGGCCCGCTCGGAGGCCCGCCTCCGCGACCTTGCGGGCGGGGAGGAGTTCGCCACGGCGGTCAAGGCGCTGGCCGCCGGCGAGCTCGACCCCTATCAGGCCGCCGACCGCCTGCTGGCCGAATGAGCCGTCGGCAGCCCGGTCCGATACGGTTCGGCCGTGGCTGAGACCGACGTCACCGCGGAGCGCCGGACCGACGACGTCGCGCTCATCCGGCTGTGCGGACATCGTGGAGCTCGGACCCGGGAAGGCGACCCTCGTCGGGCGGTGAAACCTTGAGCTCACCTCCGATCCCGGTCAGTGCGGGCGACGGTGCCTTCGACCCCTCGGTGCGCTGGTTCCAGCACGCCGTGTTCTACGAGGTGCTCATCCGGGGCTACTTCGACGCCAACAACGACGGTACCGGGGACCTGCGCGGGTTGCGCGAGAAGTTGGACTACATCGAGTGGCTGGGCATCGACTGCATCTGGATGCTGCCGTTCTATCCGTCGCCCTTCCGCGACGGCGGCTACGACATCAGCGACTTCTTCAACGTCCACCCCGACTACGGGAGCATCGGCGACCTGGTGGCGTTCTTGGAGGACGCCCACCGGCGGGGCATCCGGGTCGTCGCCGACCTCGTGATGAACCACACCAGCGACGAGCACCCGTGGTTCATGGAGTCGCGCTCGTCGAGGGACAACGCCAAGGCGGACTGGTACGTGTGGAACGACGACGACCAGAAGTGGCCGGATGCCCGGGTCGTGTTCACGGACGTGGAGCGTTCCAACTGGACCTGGGACGACACCCGTCAGCAGTACTACTGGCACCGCTTCTACCACCACCAACCCGATCTCAACTACGAGAACCCCGAGGTCGCCGACACCATGATCGACCTCGTCCGCTTCTGGCTCGATCTCGGCTTCGACGGCTTCCGTCTCGACGCGGTGCCGTACCTCTACCAGCGTGACGGGACATCGGGGGAGCACCTGCCCGAGACGCATGCCTTCATCAAGCGCGTCCGCAAGCAGATCGAGGCCGACTACCCGGGTCGCATCCTGCTGGCCGAAGCGAACGGTTGGCCGAGCGACGTGGCGGACTACTTCGGCGACGGCGACGAGTGCCACCTGTGCTTCCATTTCCCGCTCATGCCGCGCCTCTTCATGGCGGTCCGCCGGGAGCAGCGCTACCCGATCACCGAGATCCTGGCCCAGACCCCCGTCATCAACGACGCGAGCCAGTGGGCCATCTTCTTGCGCAACCACGATGAGCTGACGCTCGAGCAGGTGAGCGAGGAGGAGCGCGATTACCTGATTGCCGAGTACGCCAAGGACCCGAGGATGAAGCGTCATATGGGCATCGGACGTCGGCTGGCCCCGCTCCTCGACAACGATCGGCGGACGGCCGAGTTGCTCTATGCCCTGATCCTGTCCCTGCCGGGCAGCCCTGTGATCTACTACGGCGATGAACTGCTCATGGGTGACAACATCTACCTCGGTGATCGGGACTCGGTACGTACACCCATGCAGTGGTCGCCCGACCGCAACGGTGGCTTCTCGAAGGCGGACTTCGCCCAGCTCTACCTGCCGCCGCTCATGGACCCCGTCTACGGCTTCAGCGCGCTCAACGTCGAGGCGCAGTTGCGCAACCAGGGATCTTTCCTGCACTGGTTGCGGCGGATGCTGACCGAGCGGCGGGCGCTCCCGGTGATGGGGGTGGGGGAGATGGAGGTGCTGCCCTGCGCCAACCCGTCAGTCCTGGCCTACGTCCGCTCGGGCGAGGTGGCCGACATCCTGAGCGCCACCACCTCAACCGGCCCCACGGTGAGCCCGTCGGTGGACGCGGCATTGGACTGGGGCCGCTCGACGGTGCTGGCCCGGACGGTTCCGGCCGGGAACGAGAGCGAGGGCGATGAGGTCGTGTACCGCCACCAAGCGGTCCTGTGCGTGCACAACCTGAGCCGGTTTGCCCAGCCGGCGGAGCTCGCGTTGGCCCCGTGGGCCGGCTTGATCCCGTACGAGGTGTTGGGGCGCGTGCCCTTCCCGGTCATCACCGAAGAGCCCTCCACGATCACCTTGCCGCCCTACGGATTCTTGTGGTTCGACCTCGTCCCCGAGGAGAGGCCGGTCCAGGAATGACCACGGAGCGCGACCAGGCTCTGCGCACGTTGGTCGAGGCGTGGCTGGGGCTGCGGCGGGTCGCGCCGGCCGGGGATCTCGCCATCGAGCGTGCCGAGGTGCTCTTGGCGGGCCGGCCCGGCCTGATCGACATCGTCGCCAGGGTGGGGGACCGCCGGGCCCATGTCGTGGTGGGACTGCGCGGGGTGGCCGACGAGCCCCACTTCCTGCGGCCCGGCGAAGAGGCCGCGCTCGGGTTGCTCGACGACGACGACGGACTCGCCGTCTGCACGGACGCGTTGCGCGACGCGCAGCTGGCCCCCCTCTTGCTGGCGACGGTGCGCGGCGTCGAGACGGGACCCGGACAGGTGGCCGTCCTGCGTGACGACGACGAGGCCACGGTGATCGACTGCGGCGACCGGGGCGACCTCATGGTGTTCCCGTGGCTCCAAGACAGGTCGCGACCCGACGTCGACCTCCTGGTCGGGCTGGACGAGGCGGGCTTCAACCATGTCGCCGCGCCGCTGGTGCGTTGGCTCTGGGAGGGACGTGATCTCGGCGTCGTGCAGGAGCCCCTGGCCGACCGTTCCGGCGGGTGGGCGCTGGCCCTGACGTCGCTGCGGGACTTCTACGCCGCGGGCGGCACGCCCGAGGCGGCAGGCGGCGACTTCGGGGCCGAGGCACGCGCCTTGGGCACGATGACGGCCCGGATGCACCTGGCTCTCGACCGCGCCTTCCTGCGACACCACGAACCGGTGGTGGACTGGATCGACGCGGCGGAGGCGGCGATCGCGGCTGCCGATCCGTCGCTGCTCGAGGCGCCCGGCGTCGCCGACCTCGTCAAGTGGATCCGTGAGTCCGATGCGAGGCTTCCGGTGATCCGCACCCACGGCGACTTTCATTTGGGTCGGACGGCGCGGACCGACCAGGGCTGGGTCGTCTCCGACTGCGCACCGGGTGGCGTCCTGGCCGGCGGGTCGTCGCCGGGCCGGCGCACCCCCCTGGCCGACGTGGCCGACCTGCTCTACTCGATGCACCAGGCCAGCACGGTGGCCGCCGCCGAGCGGGACCCGGCAGGACGGCTCGGGCTCTCGGCGCTCGGCCAGGCCTGGGAGACGAGGAACCGGCGCGCCTTCGTGACCGGTTACCTGGGCACGCCCGGCATCGGGGGCCTGGTCGGGCCCGACCGCGACCTCGTGCGACGGCTGGTGCCGTTCCTCGAGCTCGCTCGTTCGGCGCGCGAGGCGTAGGGCTCAGACGGCGAGGGCCGAGACCTTGAGGGTCTCGGCGGCCTCCTCGGGTGAGATCACGTTGATCGCGACCCCGGTGCCCAGCTCGAAGCCGGCCGTCGTCGTGGCCTTGGGCCAGATGTGGGCGTGCCAGTGGTACGGCTCGCCGACCCGATAGGGCGCGGAGTGGAAGACGATGTTGTAGGCCACGTCGCCGACGGCGTCGGCGAGTTGCTGGAGGGTGCGGCGGATCGCCTCACCGACGGCGATGAGGTCCTCGGTGGGGCTCCGGTGCAGGTGGGGATTGTGCTCCCGGGGCATCACGAGCATCTCGTAGGGCACCGCGCTCCAGAACGGGCAGACCACCACGACGCGATCGTTGGCGTAGATCACCCGCTGGGTCGAGTCCTCCTCCGCCTCGATCGTGGTGCACAAGAGGCACGACCCGACGAAGCGCGCGAAGCGGGCCTGCTCCTCGGCGAGCTCGCGGGGGATGAACGACATGCCGAGCAGCTGCCCGTGGGGGTGCTCCAAGGAGGCTCCCGCCTCGCGCCCCGAGTTCACGATGGCCTGGGTGTAGCGGAGGTTGGGCTGCGAGGCGTGCTCCTCGAGGCGGTCCCGCAACGCCGCCATGACGAGCTCGACCTGCTCCTGGCTGAGTTGCCCCAGGGTGGCGTCGTGCTCGGGGGAGAAGATGAGGATCTCGTGGATGCCGCCGGCGGAGGCCTGGGTGAAGACCGGGCCCCGGTTGGCCACGACGAAGGGCTCGTCGCCTTCGAAGGCGGGGTACAGGTTGGGCACGACCCGGACGAGCCAGCCGCCGGTCGGGCCGTAGGTCTCGAGGGCGGGCGGTGTGTCCTCCTCGTTCCCGGGACAGAAGGGGCAGGGGCGGCCGAGCGAATCGGGCACCCAGGGGGAGCGGGTCACGAACGAATAGGGCCGCTCGGAGCGGCCAGGGCTCACGACCACCCAGCGACCCGACAACGGATCGAGGCGCAACTGGTTCATCGGGGCGTTCCCTCGGGCATCAGCCGGCCCGCCAACATCGTCAATGACTTCATCGTCTTCCTCCACTCCTACGGTACAGGTTTCGCCACCCGGATCAGCGCCAGGGTCGCGGGTGCGTCACCCGGGCTCCGCGCCCGTGGGAGAACATGTCGGCATGCCGCACCAGCCGGACGGGGCAGCCTTCGACGTCGTGCTGCTGCTCCACGTGGGCTGCGTCGTGGTGGGGCTCGTGACCACGCTGGCCGCGGCGACCACCGCCGGCCGGCTCCGCCGCCTCCTGCGGTCGTCGGCCCCGCTGCCCGAGACACTGCGGCGCTACTTCCGCCCCGGGGTCAACTGGGCGGGGCGAGTCGTCTACGGCATTCCCGTCTTCGGCTTCGCACTCCTCGCCATGAGCCAGGGTGCGTACGCGCTGGGTGAAAGCTGGGTCCTGGCCGGTCTGGCGATCTTCGCCGCCGCCGCCCTGCTGGCCGAGGGGGTGCTCTGGCCAGCCGAGCGGCGGCTCCAGGCCGCTCTCGCCGCGGCCGGGGGCACGACGGACACGTTGTCCGACGCGGCGTCCGTGGGCGCCGACGCGACGGCGATGGCCCGGGCCGGCGGTGTGACCTTGTTGTTGCTGCTGGCGGGGATCGTCGTCATGGTGGCGCAACCCTGAGACGCGATCGCCCTCGAGTTCCCAGGCGGGGTCCGGACAGGGCGGGAGATGGGGTCGGACCGCCCCGCGAGGGGCGGTCCGACCGGTCAGCCCCTCGAGGTCTACATGCCCGGGCAGCCGCCACCCTTCGGAGGCTCGCTGCCGCCGCCCTGGCTGCCGCCGGCGCCACCGCTACCTTCCGATCCGCCACCGCCACTCCCACCACCACCGCTACCACCACTGGCGGCTTGGATGCTCTCGCTGTACGAGACCGAGGACGCGGCGTAGATGGAGCTTCCGGCGTAGGCGACCGTGAGGGCCACCGAGCCCTGGACTTGGTTCACCGCGATGGGGCACGAAGCC
>CAVZFG010000007.1:0-66055 GCA_963774485.1 uncultured Acidimicrobiaceae bacterium | reverse complement strand
CGGCGCCATCGCGGCGAGCGGTCGGTTGGCCGCTCGCCGGGCTCGCCGCGCCTCGAGCATGGCCAAGTCGGACCGCACCACCAGGTCCTCGAGCGACACGGGGTCGCCTGCTCGGCGCGTGGTCCAGCCGAAGGCCACCTCGACCTCGGCGCCGACGAACGCCGTCGTCTCGGGTGCGGCCAGGTGACGGCAGACGAGGCTCGTGATCGTCGTGCTCTCGGCCTTGGCCAAGTCGAGCGCCAGCGCGAGGAACTCCGTGCCGCCGATGCGAGCCAGCACGTCGCGCTTGCGGAACGTGACCGACAGGGCGCGCGCGACGGCCTGGAGCGCCGCATCGCCCGCCCGGTGCCCCAGTCGATCGTTCAGTTCCTTCACGTTGCCCACGTCGACGAACAGGGCGTGGACGTCGGCCGCCTGGATGTCGGCGACCTGGAGCAGTCGGGTTCCCGAGGCGATCAGGCCGCGACGGTTGAGAAAGCCAGTCAGCTCGTCACCATGGGACAGCTCGAGCAGCCGGGCGCTGAGCTCCTCCATCTCGTTCTCGACGGCCACTCGGCGGCTGATGTCGTGCAGGAGGTTCAAGATCTGGACGGCACCGTCCTCACCGTGAAAGACCCGCGCCGTCGTCTCGATCTCGATACAGCGCCCGTCGCCGCGGCGCACGCGCGCCACACCCACGGACGACCCGGTTCGGTCTCTCTCGGCGGTCGCGAGCCGCCAACGCGGGTCCTCCTGGTCGAAGATGCCGTCGCGACCGAGGTGGCAGATCTCTTCGGCGCTCAGACCGAGGAGGGCGCAGGCGGCTGGGTTGGCGGCGGTGATCCGGCCGTCGGGCGTCGAGACGAGCACGCCCTCGGGATTGTGTGCGAACAGGACCTCGTAGGCGGCGAGCCCTACCCTATCGGAGTCCTGTACGACCATCCCTGTTCCTCCAACATGCTCGCCGTGCACTTCGGAAAGGCCTTCCGTCGATCGAGGATACCCAGGCTTCCCCCTGCCAGAGCGGTCATTGCCATCCCTTTGTGACCCGTCGGCACGGCCCCTCGGCCCTCGGCGAGCGGACCGCCTACGACGCCCCGAGCCGGCTGTTGTAGCTGGAGATGGTGCTGTTGACGTTCGACTCGGCGCTCTTGACGGCGTTGGCGGGCGACACGCCACCGGTGTACATGGAGATCTCCGCGTTGAGGACGTCGGTGCGCACGTCTTCGTAGGGCCCGATGACCGAGCCCGAGGTGGCGGGGGAGTTCGAGACCGTTGTTGATCTCGTTGTAGGCGACCTTGTACCCGGGGTCGGTCGCCCACAGGTGCTGGACCGTCGCCGTCTGCGCCGACGACTTGCGCACCGGGATGTAGCCGGTGCCCGCGGCCCACGTGGCCTGGCTCTGCGTGTTGCACAGGTAGGAGAGGTACTGCCACGACGCCGCCTGGTCGATGGCGGGCACCTTGTCCGAGATGTACACGCCCGAGCCGCCCGGTTCGATCCCGCCCTGCACCGATGCGCTGTAGATCGGGAAGGCGCCGATGCCGAGCTTGACGTTGGCGTACTGGCCGCCCGCGAGCAACTGGGTGACCGTGCCCAGCGCGGCCGAGGTCTCGATGGTCATGCCGTACTTGCCGCTCCCGATCCCGAGCAGGTTGTCGTACTCGTCCGGACCCGTCGAGGGGTTGGTGGTGGCGTCGCCCGACTTCACGAGCTGGTCGAGCTGGCTGAAGATGGAGACGGCGGTCTTGGTGTCGAACACGCCCGCGGTGGCCCGGGCGCTGCGCCCGTTCTTGTTGTTCACGAACAGCTGGTTGGCCGAGGCCAGCCAGGTCTCGAGGTGCCACGGGTCCAAAACGAGGCCCATGCCGCTGCCCGACGCCTTGAGCTTCTGGGCGTCGGTCACCATCTGGGGGAGCGTCGTCGGCGGGTCGGCCGGGTTCAGCCCCGCCTTGGTGAACGCGCTCTGGTTGTAGTAGACGATCGGCGCCGACACGGCGAAGGGGAGCGCCCACTGCACGCCGTTCACCTTCCAGTAGGCCAGCGGACGGGGCAGGTAGTCGCTCGTCGAGTACTTGGCGGCGTTCATGCACGACTGCACGGGCAGGAACGAGCCCGTGTCGATCGCGGCCTGGGTGCGCTGGTCCTCGAGCTGGACGGCGTCGGGCAGCTGCCCGTTGGTGAGGCCGGCCAGGTACTTCTGCCAGGTGTCGTCGTAGCCGGCCTGCGTGACGAGGGTGACGTGGACCTTGGACTGGGACGAATTGAACGCGTTGGTGATCGACTGCAGCGTGGTGAGGTTGGCCTCCGACGCCGACTCCCAGAAGGTGATGTCGACCACGCCCTTGTGGTTGGCCAGCGCCTTGAGGTTGCAGCTGGGCAGGCTGGCCGCCCCGGCCGGAGCGGCGGTGCCGATCGCGACGACCGAGGCCGTGGCCGCCGTGGCCGACGACATGACCAGGGCCGCCGCGGCGAGCCTGAGGAAGCGAGGGGTGCGCATGCGAATTGCCTAGCACCCGGGGGACGGGAGGAGCAGCCGCCCCCGGCGTTACTTGACTGCGCCCGCGGTGAGGCTGCGCACGAGCTGCTTCTGGAAGACGAGCAACAGGATCACCAGAGGAACGAAGGCGATGACGGCCCCGGCGAGTGAGACGGGGATCTGTGTCACCTGGGTGCCGAGGAGTTGTTTCAGCCCGATCTGCACGGTGTCGAGCGGTGTCGTCCCCCCGGTCGAGACGAGCGGCCACAGGTACTGGTTCCATGCCGCGAGGAAGGAAAAGACCGCCAGTGCGGCCAGCGCCGGGCGGGCCAGGGGGACCGCGACCCGGGTCATGAAGCGCAGGTGCCCGTACCCGTCGAGCTGGGCGGCCTCCCGCAGGTCGCGTGGGATCTGCAGGAAGGCCTGGCGCAAGAGGAAGATCCCGAACCCGGTGGCCAGGAACGGGATGGACAGCCCCTCGTAGGAGTTGAACCAGTGCAGCGACGTGATCGTGTCGAGGTTCGTGATGAAGGTGACCTCCAGCGGGATCATGAGTGTGGCCAGGCAGATCACGAACAGGGTGCGCTTGAAGGGGAAGCGCAGGAAGGCGAAGGCGTAGGCGGCGAGGATGGACGTGACGAGCTGGCCGACGACGATGGTGGCGGTCATGATCGCCGAGGTCGCCACGTACTTGGACATCTGACCGCCGTTCCACGCGGCGCTGTAGTTGTGCCACTGGGGACTGGTCGGGAAGAGCGGCGGCGGCTGCTGCACCAGCTGGCTGGGCCTCAGCAACGAGTTGACGATCGTGATGTAGATCGGGAACAGGACCACGATGGCTCCGGCCGTCAACGCGACGTAGGCGCCGAAGTGTCCGCAGCCCGCGGCGCGGCCCTCTCGCCGCCCTGGCCGGCGGCGCCACCTTCTCGGCGCCCCGGCATGGTCTCCGTCTCCCGTGGCTCAGCTGGCATAGGTCACCCGCCGTTCGAGGAGCCGCATCTGCACGAGGGTGAGCCCCAGCATGATCAGGAACAAGACGGTGGCCATGATGGCGGCCGCTCCGGGGTTGTTGTCGATCTGCAGCGTGTTCACGATGTTGTAGATCAGCACGTTCGTGTGCAGTCGGACCGCGTTCTGGTTCCCGATGAGGATGTCCACGGCGCCGAAGGCCTGGAAGGCGTAGATCGTGCTGACCACGACGGCGAAGAAGATGGTGGGGGAGAGGAGCGGCACGGTCATGCGCCAGAACCTCGTCCAGGCCCCCGCACCGTCGATGCGCGCCGCCTCGAGCAGTTCGTCGGGCACGGACTGGAGACCCGCCGACATGATGATGAAGGACAACCCCAAGAACTGCCAGATGGTGATCAGCGCCACCGAGGGCAGCGCCCAGGTCGTGCTCTCGAGCGCCGGCGGGTTCGGGTTGATGCCGAGCCAGGGCAGGAGACCGACCACCGGGTTGAGCAGGGTGCCGAAGACGACGGAGGCCACGGCGACCGAGCTGACCACCGTGGAGGAGAAGATCATGCGGTAGGCCGCCATGCCCTTGAGCTTGCGGTGCGCTCCCACCGCGAGCACCAGTCCGAGGATCAGGCTGATCGGCACCACGAGGACGACGAAGATGATCGTCGTCACGAGGCTCTGGGTGAACTGGGTCGAGGTGACGGTGGGAACGATCTGGTGCAGCCCGACGTAGTGCGCCGGGAGGCCCGGCACCGGTGGCGTCTCGTAGAGCATCAGCTTGAAGTTGCGGAAGAAGGGATAGAAGGAGAACACTCCGAAGAGCACCAGCGCCGGGACGAGGAGCAGGTAGGCCAGCCCGGCCTCCTTGCGCCGCCGGGCCCGCAGCGGCGCGCCGTCGGCGCGCTCGCTCCTGACCGCCTGCTCTGGCGTGGCGCCTGGTCCCGGGGTGATGGTCCCGGTCACCGACGTCACGATGATCCCCCGAGGCGTTCGCCCGTTGCGGCGTCGAAGAGGTGGTAGGCGCGCGGATCGGGGTCGATGGCGATGCGCACCGCCTCGCCCAGCCCCGGCTTGGCGGCCGACGCGCCCTGGCGCACGATGATGCGGGCGCCCGTCTCGGTGTGGCAGATCACGTGCGTCTCCGCTCCGAGCAGCTCGACGATGATCACGGAGGCCGCGATGGCGCCGTCGGGGCTGAGGTGCAGGGACTCGGGGCGCAGGCCGAGCACGACGTCGGGACCCGCCCCCCGGACGGCGTCCGCCACCGCGGCGGGCAGCGGCACGGAGGCCCCGGGGAACGCGACGCACAAGGTGCCGCCTCCGTCGCCGCAACCACCACCCTCGGCGTCGGGCGCACCGCTCTCGACGAGCATCCCCTCGACCAGGTTCATCCCCGGGCTTCCCAGGAAATGGGCGACGAACGCATTGGCCGGGCGCGCGTAGAGGTCTTCGGGCGTGGCCACCTGCTGGAGCCTCCCCTCGCTCATGACGGCGATGCGGTGTCCCATCGTCATTGCCTCCACCTGGTCGTGGGTGACGTAGATCGTGGTGGTCGACAGGCGCGCCTGGAGCTCGACGATGTCGGCCCGCGTCTGCACCCGCAACGCAGCATCGAGGTTGGACAGCGGCTCGTCCATCAGGAACACCAAGGGCTCGCGCACGATCGCCCGGGCCAGCGCCACCCGCTGGCGCTGGCCGCCCGAGAGCTGGGCCGGCTTGCGGTCGAGCAGGGTGCCGAGGCCCAGGGTCTCCGCGGCCCGCTTGACCTTGGTCGTCCGCTCCTCCTTGTCGACGCCGCGCTGGCGCAGCGGGAACTCGATGTTCTTGGCCACCGTGAGGTGAGGGTAGAGCGCGTAGCTCTGGAAGACCATGGCCACGTCGCGGTCCTTGGGGTCGACGTCGTTCACGACTCCGCTCGCCGATGGAGACGGTTCCCTCGCTCACCTCCTCCAGGCCGGCCACGAGGCGCAGCGCCGTCGTCTTGCCGCACCCGGACGACCCGAGGAGCACGAGGAGCTCACCGTCGGGCACCCTCAGCGTGAGCTCGTCGACCGCGGTGGTGTCACCGAAGCGTTTGGTGACTCCGTCGAAGCTGACCTCAGCCAAGGTGCTCCCTTCGGGCGGCCCCCGCCACCGTCGATCCGCTGAGGCGCACGGTAGCGGGACGCGGGCACGCCGGCACGAAACGGCCGGGTCCGCTCAGCGGGCCGGGATCTTCCACCCCATCGACTCTGCGATCTCCTTGCAGGTCGGGCACAGGCCGTAGCGGGCAGGGTCGCGCCCCGGGACCCACTCCTTGCCGCAGAGGGCCCGCACGGGTGTCCGGTTCACCATGCCCTCGACCACGCTGGGCCCGGTCGAGACGAAGTCGCCGTCCTTGGGGGTGTAGCCCTCGAGGACGATGTGGGCCATCCGGTCGTGGTCCCCGTCGTCGAGGTCGGGCGCCGGGCCGCGCCGGCGCCAGCGTCGTCCCCCCGACCTGCCCGGGGGCGGGTGATCCGGGTCGCAGCGTCCACGAGGCCCAGCGTAGGCCCATCGCCGGGGCCTCCTTCACCTGCCCTTTCGAGTACCCGGTCCCGCGGTCGGCCCGCACGGGAATCACCTCCCCGCCCATATTGTTGACCAGTCAGAGGATTTTTAGACACAGAAAGAAGCCCGATGACCAACGAGAACGTGACACTCCCATTGCTCCCCCTGACTTCGGGGGTGGTCCTGCCCGGGATGGTCTTCACCATGGCGCTGGAGTCCGCCGAGGCCCGCGCCGCCGTCGATTCGGCCCGCTCCGCCGGCGGGCGCCTGCTGCTCGTGCCCCACATCGAGGGGCGCTTCGCGAGCGTCGGGGTGATCGCCGAGGTGATGGAGGAAGGTGACCTGCCCGGCGGGCTGCCCGCCGTGGCCATCCGGGGTGACCGCCGCGCCGTCATCGGCACGGGCGTGCCCGGCACCGGCGACGCCCTGTGGGTGGAGGTCGAGCCGCTCGAGCGACCCCGAGCCGACGGCCGCCGCCAACGAGCTGGCCCGCGAGTACCGGGCCGTGCTCGAGAACATCCTGCACAGCCGCGGCGCCGGCCGCATCGCGGCCCAGCTGCGCGACATCACCGAGCCGAGCCGCCTGGCCGACGTGTCGGGCTACTCGCCCGACCTCTCGCTGACCCAGAAGGTCGAGGTCCTCGAGACCCTCGACGTCGAGGCGCGCCTGCGCCTCGTGCTCGGCTGGGCGCGCGACACCCTGGCCGACCTGGCGTTGCGCGAGAAGATCAAGACCGACGTCGAGGAGGGCATGGAGAAGACGCAGCGCGAGTTCCTGTTGCGCCGCCAGCTCGACGCCATCCGCAAGGAGCTGGGCCAGCTCAGCGGGGACGGCGACGCCGAGGACCCCGACGACTACCGGGCCAAGCTCGAGGCGCGGGACCTGCCCGAGCACGTGCGCAAGGCCGTCGAGCGCGAGGTCGACAAGCTCGAGCGCACCAGTGACCAGAGCCCCGAGACGGGCTGGATCCGCACCTGGCTCGACACCGTCCTCGAGTTGCCCTGGGGCACCGAGTCCGAGGACCGCCTCGACATCGCCGAGGCCTCGCGGATCCTCGAGGCGGACCACGACGGGCTCGAGGACGTGAAGGAACGCATCCTCGAGCACCTCGCCGTGCGCAAGCTGCAGGCCGAGCGCGGCCTGACGCCGGTGGACGGGCGCGGGTCGGGCGCCATCCTGGCCCTCGTCGGTCCCCCCGGCGTCGGCAAGACGTCGCTCGGTGAGTCCGTCGCCAACGCGCTCGGGCGCAAGTTCGTCCGCGTCTCGCTCGGCGGGGTGCGCGACGAGGCCGAGATCCGGGGCCACCGCCGTACCTATGTGGGGGCCCAGCCGGGCCGGCTGGTCCGCGCCCTGCGCGAGGCGGGCACCATGAACCCCGTCATCGTCCTCGACGAGGTCGACAAGCTCGGTTCCGACTACCGGGGTGACCCCTCCTCGGCGCTGCTCGAGGTGCTCGACCCCGCGCAGAACCACACGTTCCGGGACCACTACCTCGAGGTCGACCTCGACCTGTCGCGGGTGCTCTTCATCGCCACGGCCAACGTGACCGAGACCATCCCCGGGGCGCTGCTCGACCGGATGGAGGTCATCCGGATCGACGGCTACACCGAGTCGGAGAAGGTCTCCATCGCCAAGCACCACCTGGTGGGCCGCCAGCTCACCCGGGCGGCGCTGCGCGAGGACGAGGTGCAGATCAGCGACGAGGCGCTGCGCTCGATCGTGGCCGACTACACGCGGGAGGCCGGCGTGCGGAACCTCGAGCGCGAGCTCGGGAAGCTGCTGCGCAAGGTGGCGACCAAGCTGGCCTCCGGTGAGCGTGAGGCCCCGGTCGTGGTCGACGCCGACCGACGTGCGCGCATGGCTCGGCCGGCCGCACTTCTTCTTCGAGGCGGCCGACCGCACCAGCGTCCCCGGCGTGGTCACCGGCCTCGCCGTGACCGGCGCCGGCGGCGACGTCCTCTTCGTCGAGGCGAGCGTGTCCGACGGCCCCGAGGGGTTGACCCTCACCGGGCAGTTGGGCGACGTCATGAAGGAGTCGGCCGAGATCGCGCTCTCCTACGTGCGCTCGCACGCCGACGAGCTCGGCATCGACCCGACGGCCTTCGCCGGCAAGCGGTTCCACCTGCACGTCCCCGCCGGCGCCGTCCCCAAGGACGGCCCGTCGGCCGGCGTGACGATGACCACCGCCCTGGTCAGCCTGCTGCGCGGCGTGCCGGTCCGCTCGGTCGTCGGCATGACCGGCGAGGTCACCCTCCAGGGTCGGGTCCTGCCCATCGGCGGGGTCAAGCAGAAGGTGCTGGCCGCCCACCGGGCCGGGCTGACCGAGGTGGTCCTGCCCGAGCGCAACGGGCCCGACCTCGAGGACGTGCCCGAGGAGGTCCGCGACGTCATGACGTTCCACCTGGCCGCCACGATCGACGACGTGCTCGCGCCGGCATTGTCCGGGGCGGGCGCGTCGGCCCCGGCGGCCGGCGACGGGTCCGAGTTGGGCGCTGCGGCCTGAGGCCGGGCAGACTGGCACGGGACCCGTCGATCGGAGCGGACATGGACGACCAGGAGATCGTGGAGCGGATCAGCCAGCTCGCCGAAGAGGAGCAGCGCCTCGAGGAGGCGCACGTCGGCGAGGGTCTGAGTGACGACGAGCTGGCGCGCAAGCGCCAGCTCGAGGTCACGCTGGACCAACTGTGGGACACGCTGCGCCAGCGACGCGCCAAGCGCCACGCAGGCCAGGATCCCGACGCCGTCCAGCCGCGCTCGACCCGACACGGTCGAGGGCTACCTGCAGTAGGCAGGCGCCATCCGGGCCGGGTTGTCAGCCCGCCGGCATGCGCCGGTTGCACGAGGGCACCACCACGCCGGCCAGCCCGCGCAGGTTGCCGATCGTGACGTCGAGCCAGTCGAACGAGTCCCGCCACACGGCGATGCGGCCGTCGCGGACCACGAAGCGCCCATAGACCCAGAAGCGTGACGCGAAGCGCCGGAAGTTGAGCTCGTCGATCCGGTCGGTGAGCACGACGTCTCCCTCGGTCGCCACGTGGTTGAGGTGCACCTCGAAGCCCATCCGGCCCGGCCGCAGCACCGGACGCGCCAGCCGCTCCAGACGGTCCCGCCCGTGGATCGTGGGCAGGGACACGTTCATGTAGACGAGATCGTCGTGCACGAGCGCGAGTGCCCCGTCGATGTCGAACGCGGCCAGGGAATGAAGGAAGGCGACGACCACGTCGGCGGGGGCGGGGGTCGGCTCGGCCGGAATCGACATCAGTGCATTCTCGCCGAGGCGACGTCGTCGGCCGATCTCCGCCGACGCCGCCACGCGAGCGGTGCGACGGCGAGCGCCGCCAGGACCACGAGAGCCAGCACGAAGAGCGCATCGTAGGACCCGTAGCCCCCGTAGCTGAAGGCGACCGTGTGCACACCGGGCCCGACCACGACGCCCACCAGGGCGGGTGCGACCATGACGGTCGGTGCCGGGTGGCCGTCGACCTTGGCGCTCCACCCGGGGTCGTAGGACGCGCTCAGGACGACCGTGGCGCGCCGGTTCGTCCGCACGACGGCGTGGGCGGAGCCGTTCGCCAGGTCGGCGTCCTCGACGATCACGTGGCCCGGCGGCCCCCGCAGCGTGGCCGTGCCCCCGGTCGGGGCAGCACCCGGCCTGTCCGTTGAAGGCGACGGTCAGGTCACGCTGCTGGCCGAGGAGCGGCGAGTCCAACAGGGCGATGCTCTGCGAGCCCACGTCGGCCCGCGTGGCGGTGAGCACGCCGGTGGTGTCGTACACGTGGATGTAGCCCGGGTCGGGCAGCGCCCACAGGCAGGAGGTGTCCGAGCACAGGACCTTGTCGGCCGGCACCGGCGGCGCCATGGAAGCGGGGGTGATGATGTAGCCGATGCCGAAGAGCGGGTAGTCGCCCGGGTTGGTGTCGTCGAAGTAGTACTCGGGATCGGTCATGAGCGACGCCGTCCGGAGCGTGTACCCGACCTCGTCGACGTCCTTGCTCTCGAGGTACTTGAACACCGGTACGGCGCCCACGAGGAAGTCCTGTCCCCAGTTGGTCGGCTGGCCGGCGTAGACGCGGCCGCGGGGGTGGGCCTGGACGTAGGCGAGCAGCTCGTCGATCTGGGGTTCCTGCTGCGCATCGGCGTCCGCCTGCAGCCCGATGTTGGTCGCGTTGTGCGTGTCGTAGGCGTCCAGCTCGCTCCAGGCGGGCGCGAGCACGAGCACCAGCGCCACGACGCACAAGCACCGAGACGATGCCGCGCCCCGCCGGTTCCGACGCCCACGCCGCGGCGTTCTTCGGGCAAGCGGCGCAGCGACGGCGTCGAGGACGAAGCGTCCCACCGCCACGATGCCGATGCCGGCGAGCAGGATGCCCGAGAGCTGCACGCCCATCTGAAAGCGCCGGATGAAGACGTCGCTGCTGCCCGGCACGACGTCGTAGAGGGACCCGAACGTGGTCCTCCCGAACGACATGAGCAGGGTGACCACCCAGATGCTCACCAGGGCGCGTCCCGCCAGGCTCGTCCGCCACCGCCGGATGCAGACCACGATGCCGACGCCGACCAGGACGGTGACGACGGGCCAGCGCCCGGCGTCGTAGAGCTGGCCCGAGAAGAGCCAGGACAGGATCTGGCGGGCGCCGTAGCCGTTCTCGAGGCCCGTGCCCTCGAGCACCTCGTTGCGCGCCGCCCAGTGGGCCTGGTCGAGCAGCGGGACGATGACCCAGGCCGAGGCGGCCAGCGCGGCGGCGCCGAGCGCGAGGGAGCGACCCAGGCGGCGCCACAGGTCGGAGGGCACGATGAACGGCCAGACGACCAGCGGCACGAACGCCAGATAGCCGGTCTCGTAGTGCAGCGCGACCGTCAGCATGATGAAGAGGACGGCGGGCAGGGCGGCGCGCAGCGACGACAGTGCCCGGTAGGTGAAGCCCCACGCCAGCGGGAGGGTCCAGGACGCCCACAGCTGGGTCCACACGCCGTAGCCGACCCAGACGTAGGCCTTCGTCTCGTAGCCGATGCCCGCCGCCGACGCGAGGAACGGCGCCACCGCCGCGGCGCTGGCGGCGGTCCAGCGGCTGAGGCCGAACAGCCGGCCGCTCCAGTACACGGCGAGCGGCCACAGCGCGAGCAGGAGGTACAACGACCATCGGAACGCCGTGTCGGGGTCCACGACCGTGCCGATCGCTCCCGTCAGCATCGAGGGCAGGCTCTGGTAGTGCAGGAACTGGGGAGAGCCGAGCCCGAGCGAAGGAAACCAGCTCGTCAGCGGCAGGTGGCCCTGGCGGATCCGTGTCGCGGCGAACCGCACCATCTGCTCGTGCAGGGAGCTGTCGTCGAGGTAGGGCACCGCCCGCAACTCCGGCCGCAGTTCCCACAGCCCCCAGACGACCGCGAGGGTCACGACGATCCAGGGCGCGCCCCATGACCAGGGCGACGCCGACGCCGACGCCGACGCCGCGCCGGGCAGCTCCGTCAGCTCCGCGGCGGGAGCCACCTTCGAGGTGGACGTCACGACCTTTCCCGAACCTGGTGAGAGCCCGGCGACGGGTGCACCCGGCGCGTCCTTCGTCCAGGCGCTCCCATCGCAGTATGTTGCCAAACCGGATGCGGCCCGAGGCCGCAGCTCTCGAACCGTGCTGGTGGGTGCGCCGGTCCCGATCGCCCGGACGCCCCGTCGCTAACATCGCCCCGCATCCCTGGGGCTGTAGCTCAGTGGTCAGAGCAGAGGACTCATAATCCTTCGGTCGTGGGTTCGATCCCCACCAGCCCCACCGGACCTGCCCAGCCCCCCGGCCCCGACCGGACCGAGCTCTCCGAGTCGAGCGGCTACCCCTGGTCCTCCCCGGCCGCCCAGGCGACGGCGCCGCCGGTCAGGTTCTCGGCCGTCCAGCCGGCGTCGCTGAGCGCCTTGGCCGCCGTGGCGGACCGGCCCCCGACATGGCAGGCCACCACGATGGTGCCGTCCCTCGGGAGCTCGCCCAGGCGATCGCCCAGCTGCCCGAGGGGGATGTTCACGCCGACGGGGTAGGCCCAGGCCTCGACCTCGTCCGGCTCGCGCACGTCGAGGAGGAAGACGTCCTCGCCACGAGCGATGCGTGCCTTGACCTCGTCGGGTTCCACTTCGGCTAGGGCACCTCGTCGGGTTCCACTTCGCGTAGGGCATGGCCACACCCTACGGCCGCTCGGGGTGACGACGTGCGGTGACCCTCGAGACCGTCTCTTCCAAAACTATACACTAGGCTGTTTATAGTTTTCAGAAGGTGGCTCCGCCGCGACGCCGCCCCGCCCCGCCCCGACGCCGTGCTGACCGCGCCGCCGCGCCGCGCGCGCCGGCCGCCGTTCCGGCCGCGTCACTGCTGGAGGCGGCAGGAGCAGCAGCAGAAGCCGGAGGCGACGGTACTCTTGCGCGATGGCCCTCCCTCGGAAATTCCTCAACGAGGACGAGGAGCTGCTCGCCGAGCTGCGCCCGCACTGGATCTTCATGTTCGGACCGCTCTTCACGTCCATCGGGGTGTGGGCGGCGATCATCGTGCTGGTCGTCCTCTGGAGCAACCCGCCGAGCTGGCTGAACTACCCCATCGTGATCCTCGCCGTGATCCCCGGCCTGTGGCTGCTGGGCCGCTACGTCCGCTGGCGGTCCTACACCGTGGCGATCACGTCGACCCGGATCCTGGTGCGCCAGGGCATCGTGGGCCGCGACACGGTGCAGCTGCGCCTGCAGCGCATCACCGAGGTCAACCTGCGGCAGAGGCTGATCGAGCGCCTGCTCGGCACGGGCAGCCTCGTCATCGACGTGCAGGGTGAGGACGATTCGCTCACGCTCGAGTACATGCGCAAGCCGGCGATCGTCCAGCGCGTCGTCAACTCGCAGATCAACGAGATCGTGGGCGGGGCCTGTGAGCCCGTTCCCTACGACATGCTCAGCCGGCCGACGTCCGCCGCGCCGCGCTCGCGCCCACACGAGGACCGTGATGACGAGCACGACACGCCCTCCCTTTCGGGTGGGAGGCCGGCGCCCGCGGCCAACGCCGGCCGCCGATCGGGCGCGGCCCCGTCCGCCCCCGGCACCGCCTCCCTTCGAGATCCGGGACCGGCTCATCGAGCTCGACGACCTGCGCCGGCGCGGCATCCTCTCCGAGGAGGAGTTCGCCGCCAAGAAGAACGAGCTTCTGAACCGTATCTAGCGTCCGGTGCGCGGCGGGTCGCGGCGCGGTGAGGCGAGCATCGTCGCTCGGATCCCCGAGCAGGGCGCGACCCGTGGACGCCGCCGTCGGGCGCTGGCACACTTGCCCGGCGCGCGTCTAGGCCCCGTCCGCGGCGCGGCCGAGAGGAGGACGACAATGCACGCATTGGTGGTCGAAGTCGAGATTCAAGACGACGACGGAAGCCCGCACGGGGCTCGAGGACGTCGTGGCCACGGTCAAGCAGGCCCCCGGCTTCGTGGCCGGCTACTGGATCCGCCGTCGACGACGCCACGGGACGTCGTTCGTCGTCTTCGAGACCCAGGAGCAGGCCCAGGCCGCCAGCCGCCGTCCGACGGCTTCGCCCCGGGCGTGGAAATGACGAGCGTCAGCGTGGGCGAGGTGCTCGCCTCGGCCTGAGCGAGGCCGAGAGGGGGCCCGATCGGCGGGACGACTACCGTGGTGCGGGTGAGCCTCCCTCGATACCGGTGCGACGGCTGTGGCAACCTGACCCGCTTCGACGTGATCGTCTCGCAGCAGACGAGAGCGTTCCACCATTTCACCGTGGGGGTGACCTCGTCATCGAGGACGAGGCCGTCCTGTCCCGTCACGTGGACGAGGTGGTGTGCCGCTGGTGCGGACACGGGCGCAGCGTGGTGGAGATCGGGGCCGCGGACGAGAAGTTCGAGGAGCCCGGCGCTCCGTCCAAAGTGCCGTGACCGAACCGCCGGCAGAGATCCTGCGCCGGCTTCGTCCCATCCCCACCTACGCCGACCACCCGACGACGAGCCCGCGCGACGTCGTCGGCGTGGGTCCCGACGGTCTGGCGCGTGTGATCGAGGTGGAGCACGCCGCCGAGCCTGTTCTGCTCCTGTTCCTCTCGGCGGGGTGCCTCGGCTGCCGCGACCTGTGGGAGGGCCTGACCGCGCTCCGGGCAGACCTGGCCGGCGCGGCGCGCCTGGGGGTGGTGACCAAGGACCCCGGCGAGGAGGATCCCGGCACCATCGCCGCCCTGGCCGGGGCGGACGTCGCCCCGTTGGGCATCGAGGTCGTGATGAGCTCACCCGCCTTCCGGGACTACCGGGTGGGTGGTCCGCCGTTCCTCGCCGTGGTGACCGCGGACGCCGTGCTGAGCGAGAGCGTGGCCTGGGGCCTCGAGCAGACCCTGCGCACCGCGCTCGGCGCCTTGCGCCGCGGGTAGCGCGGCGGCGATGGCAGTGACGCCAGTGACGCCAGTGACGCCAGTGACGCTCCGTGTCACACCCCGTGGTCATGCTTGGCCCGAACAGAGAGGGTCATCGTCATGCCGACATCCAGGGACACCGACATCGAGCCCGAGGACGGGCTCACCATCGACTGCGACCGCTGCGCGCTCCGGGAGACCGAGGCCTGCGACGACTGCGTGGTCTCCTTCCTTCTCGGGAGGGAGCCCGAAGACGCCGTGGTCATCGACGCCGACGAGGCGCGCGCCATCCGGATGCTCGAGCGCGCCGGCCTGGTGCCGTCGCTGCGCTTCCACCAGCGGGCGGGCTGACCACCGCCGGGCCTCGTCCCGGCTCGGCGGACGTGCGGGAGGGCCGCGGTGAAGCGCCACCTTCTCGTGACCAACGATTTTCCGCCCAAGGTGGGCGGCATCCAGAACTATCTCTGGGAGCTGTGGAAGCGGCTCGATCCGGCCTCCTACGTCGTGTTGACCGGATCGTCGGACGAAGGCGCCGCTGCGTTCGACGCCCACCAGGCCGAGCGAGGCGTCCACATCGAACGGGTGTCCGCGAGCACCCTCTTCTTCCCGACGCCGGCGGCCCTGGCGGCGGTGCGCCACTGCGTCCTGGAGAACGAGGTCGACATGGTCCTGCTCGACCCCGTGCTCCCGCTCGGCCTCCTGGGCCCGCACCTCGGCGTCCCCTACGGCGTCATCCTCCACGGCGCGGAGGTCACGGTGCCCGGCCGGATCCCGGGCTCACGAGCGGCGCTCGCCCGCGTCCTGCGTGGCGCAGAGCTGATCGTGTCAGCGGGCAACTACCCGGCGGCGGAGGGCCGGCGCGCCGCGTCCGGCCGCATTGCCCCGATCGTCGTGATCCCACCCGGGGTGGACACCGGAGCGATCGTCCCGCTCAAGGCGGCGGAGAAGCGGGCCGCACGGGCCCGGCTGGGGCTGCCCTCTCGCGGGCCCCTCGTCGTCAGCGTGAGCCGGCTGGTGCCGCGCAAGGGCATGGACGTGCTGATCCAGGCCGCCGGTCGCCTGGCGTCTTCCTATCCGGACCTGGTGGTGGCGATCGGCGGCCACGGACGGGAGCTGGAGCGCCTGCGCCGCCTCGCCGACCGGAGCCCGGTCACGGTCCGGTTGCTCGGGGCCGTCAGCGACGAGGATCGCGCCGCCCTCCTCGGTGCGGCCGACGTCTTCGTCATGGCCTGCCGGAACCGCTGGCTGGGACTCGAGCAGGAGGGCTTCGGGATCGTGTTCCTCGAGGCGGCGGCGGCGGGGGTCCCTCAGATCGCCGGTGACAGCGGGGGGGCCTCGGAGGCCGTGCTCGACGGGGTCACCGGCCTCGTCGTCGAGTCCCCGGGCGATCCGGGAGCGGTGGCCGAGGCGCTGCGCAGCCTGCTGGCCGACCCGACCCGGCGCCGCAGGATGGGCCGGGCCGCCCGCTCCCGGGTGGAGGAATTCTTCGACAACGACGTTCTCGCTTCTAGGCTGGCCGAGGCGCTGGCCGGAGTGGCAGGCTGACTCCCTGCCGCGCGGGCAGGACCGAAACAGGAAGGATGCACCCACCGTGGCCGATCAAGCCACAGAGCACATGTCGGTGGCGGCACCGCCCGAGCGGTGCTTCGCCGTCGTGGCCGACCTCGAGCGGTACCCGGAATGGGCGGCCGACATCAAGGAAGTCGAGGTCAAGGAGCGCGACGAGCAGGGCCGCCCACAGCTGGTGACCCTGCGGGCGGCCGCCTTCGGCCGCAGCACGAGCATGACACTGGCCTACGACTACTCCGAGGCGCCGCGCGTCCTCTCGTGGACGCTGACCCAGGGCGACATCACCACCAAGTGGGACGGGAGCTACATCTTCGAGCCCAACGGCGACGGCGGCACCGACGTCACCTACCACGTCGAGGCGGAGCTGCGCGTGCCCATCCCCGGTTTCATCAAGATGCGGGCGACCAGCCGCATCATGGCGACGGCCATGCGAGAGCTGAAGGCGCGGGTCGAGTCCAGCTCGTGACGCCTGACGGGGGCCCGCCGGCCGCCGACGTGACCTACGGCATCGACATCGGCGGGACCAAGGTCCTGGGCGTGGCCCTCGACCCTGCGCACGCCATCGTCGCCGAGGCCCGGGTCCCCACGCCGACCGGCCGCCGCGAGATCGTGGGCAGCCATGTCGCGGCGGCCGTGGCACAGGTGGTGGCCGAGCTCGATCACGAGCTGGGCACGAGCGCCGCCGTGCCCGTCGGCGTCGGCGCCCCGGGCATGGTGGACCGGGCGGGCCGGTTGTGCTTCGCCCCGAACCTGCCCCAGGCCCAGGGGGTGGACTGGACCGAGCTGATCGGCGAGCGGCTGCCGGGGCATGCCGTGGTCATCGAGAACGACGCCAACTTCGCGGTGCTCTCCGAGCACCGCCTGGGCGCCGCCCGCGGCTACCGCG
Source organism: uncultured Acidimicrobiaceae bacterium (assembly GCA_963774485.1). Classification (GTDB taxonomy): domain Bacteria; phylum Actinomycetota; class Acidimicrobiia; order Acidimicrobiales; family RAAP-2; genus Bog-473. The sequence goes on along the minus strand of CAVZFG010000007.1, from coordinate 49,293 downwards.
ACGTCGTCATGGTCACGCTCGGCACGGGCATCGGGGGTGGCATCGTGACCGACGGGCGGGTCCAGGTCGGCTCGGCGGGCTTCGCCGGCGAGATCGGCCACATGGTGGTGGACCCGGCCGGGCCGCCGTGCCCGTGCGGCCGGCGGGGCTGCTGGGAGCGCTTCGCGTCCGGCGCCGGACTCGGTGTGCTGGCCCGGGAGGCGGCGCTGGCGGGGCGGTTGGGCGAGGTGGTCAGGGTGGCCGGGGGCGATCCCGAGAGCGTGCGCGGCGAGGACGTCTCCGCCGCCGCCGCCGCCGGCGACCCGGCCGCACGGCGGGTCATCGAGGAGGTCGGGTGGTGGGTCGGCTTCGGCCTGGCCAACCTGGCTGCCGTGCTCGATCCGGAGTGCTTCGTGCTGGGCGGGGGCGTGGTGCAGGCCGGCGACCGCCTGATCGACGCCGCCCGTGCCACCTTCGGGCAGCTGGTGGAGGGAGGAGACCGGCGCCCCCAGGCGGTGATCGTGCCCGCCACCTTCGGGGAGCGGGCCGGGGCGGTGGGTGCGGCGTTGGCGGCGCGCCAGGGCGGCTTGTGGTGATGCGGACCGGCGTCGTGCTCCCGACCTTCCGCGAGACGCCCGACGAGGCCTTCGCCGCGGCCGAGGAGGCGGTGGCCGCCGGCGTGGACGGGGTGTTCTGCTACGACCACATCTGGCCCATGGGCCAGCCCCACCGGCCGGCTCTGGCGCCCTTTCCCGTCCTCGGCGCGCTGGCGACGCGGCTCGCCCCCCGCGGCGGCGGGGGGCAGGGCCCGTTCCTCGGCACGCTCGTGGCCCGGGTCGGCCTCGTGCCCAACGCCGTGTTGGCCGCGGAGTACACGGCGCTCGAGCGGCTGGCACCGGGGCGGGTGATCGCCGGCCTCGGCACCGGCGACCGCCTGAGCGCGGCGGAGAACCGTGCGTATGGGATCCCCTTTCCCTCCGCGGCCGAGCGGCGGGCGGAGCTGGTGGAGTTGGCCCGCGCGCTGGTCGGGGCGGGACTCGTGGTCTGGGTCGCCGGCGGCACGGCCGGGCGCACCGAGGAGGCCCGGTCCGTCGGAGCGGCACTGACCGTGTGGGACGCCGACCCGGCATTGGTGGCGCAGCGGACCTCGGGACCCGATCCGATCGAGGTGACGTGGGCCGGCCCACCGCCCACCGCGTTACCGAGCCTGCAGGCGACGATCGAGGCACTGCAGGGCGCCGGCGCCAGTTGGGCCGTGTTCGGATGGCCGATCGACGTCGAGCAGCTGGTGGCCGCCGCGCGTGCCGCCGGCGCCGGCCGGGGGTCCGTGGCGGCACCGGCCGGGTCGTAGACTCCACCGATGGAGTTCCGCCGGATCAACGGGCTGCCGCCCTACGTCTTCGCCACGATCAACGACCTGAAGGCGGCGTCGCGGCGAGCCGGCCGTGACGTGATCGACCTCGGCTTCGGGAACCCCGACCTGCCCTCGCCCGACGTGGCGGTGGGCAAGCTCGCGGAGGCCGCCCACAACCCGCGCAACCACCGCTACTCCGCCTCGCGGGGCATCCCCAAGCTCCGCAGCGCGATCTCCGACCTCTACCGGCGCAAGTTCGCCGTCGAGCTCGACCCCGAGACCGAGGTGGTGACGACCATCGGGGCCAAGGAGGGCTTCTCCCACCTCATGTGGGTGCTCGTCGGCCCCGGGGGACACCGCCCTGGTGCCGTCACCGTCGTACCCGATCCACATCTGGGGTCCGCTCTTCGCCGGTGCCGACGTGCGCCAGGTGCCCCTGCAGGGCCCGGAGGCGTCCGACGACGCGCCCGACCCCGGCGAGGCGTTCTTCGACGGGCTCATGCACGCCTGGGAGGAGTCGTGGCCCAAGCCCCGGGTCATCGTGCTCTCGTTCCCGCACAACCCGACGACCGCCTGCGTCGACCTCTCCTTCATGGAGCGGCTGGTGGCCTTCGCCCGGGAGCACGGGGTGGTCCTGGTGCACGACTTCGCCTACGCGGACCTCGGCTTCGACGGCTACGAACCCCCCTCCATCCTCCAGGTGCCCGGCGCGACGGAGGTCGCCGTCGAGATCTACACCATGACCAAGTCCTTCTCCATGGCCGGCTGGCGTGTCGGCTTCGTGGTGGGCAACCGCGAGATCGTCCAGGCGCTCACGAAGCTCAAGACGTACCTCGACTACGGGACGTTCCAGCCCATTCAGATCGCCGCCATCGTGGCCATGAACGAGGCCCCGGACTACCCCGAGGAGATCAACCAGATCTACAAGTCGCGGCGCGACACGCTCTGCGACGGGCTCAACCGCATCGGCTGGCGCCTGCACCCGCCCAAGGGGACGATGTTCGTGTGGGCCCCCATCCCGGAGCCCTACCGCGAGATGGGGTCGCTGGAGTTCTCCAAGTACCTGGTCAACGAGGCTGACGTCGCCACCTCCCCCGGGGTCGGGTTCGGCCCCGGGGGCGACGGGCACGTGCAGGTTCGCCCTGATCGAGAACGAGCAACGCATTGGCCAGGCCGTGCGCAACCTGCGCAGCGCGCTGACCAAGCTGGGCTAGGCGCCCTCAGGGGAGGCCGGCGCCCGGCACGGTGGTCCGCACCTTCTCGATGGCGCCGTTGCGGGCCGCCCGGGCCCGGGGCGCGTGGCTGTCCGGCGCGGTGATCAGGTAGAGGGTCCGCCGGTCCTCGTCGCCGAGCATGCAGGCGAAGCAGTTCAGGGCCGTGGCGACGCGCTCGAGGATCTCGCCGCCCTCGCCCACCCGCAGGCACTCGGCCGCCCGGGCGTTGGACACCCACACCGAGCCGTCGGCGCACAGGCAGATGCCGTCGGGCGCGACGCCCGTCAGCGCGGCCCACCGGCGCCGGTTGGTCAGGGTTCCGTCCGCCTCGCGGTCGAACGCGGTGAGGCAGCCGCCGAAGGTCTCGGCGATGATGAGCGTCTTGCCGTCCTCGGTGATGACGGTGCCGTTGGGAAACTGGATGTCCGCCGCCGCCTCGGCGCTGATGCCGTCGGGGTCCACCCGCACGAGCGAGGCCGGGGCGATGGCGCTCGGCTCCAGCGTGCCGTCGAAGAGGCCGTCGAGGTCGAACCCGAAGTTGCCGGCATAGGCCTGGCCGTCGGAGGCCACCACCATGTCGTTGGCGTTCCCCTTCGCCCAGGGCGTGAGGTCTCCGTGTCGCACGATGGTCCCGTCCGGCTCGCGGCGCATGATGGCGCGGTCGAGCCGGGAGTTGATCAGGAGGCGGCCGTCGGGCAGCCAGCCGAGCCCGGCGGGCTCGCCGTCGAAGTCCACCTCGACCCGGCGCTCGCCCTCGGGCGACACCGAGCACACGGCGTGGTCGAAGAAGTCCGAGTACCAGAGCCGGCCGTCGTGCCAACGCGGGCATTCCCCGAAGAACAGGCCGGACAGGAACGGCTCGGCGGTCAGGGTCTCGCTCGTCACGGTGCGCCTCCGGTGTCCGGTTTCCGGGTGATCGGCCAGCAGTACAGCACAGCTCGTGGTCCCGGTGCGGCAGCCGGCCGTCGAGGGCTACCTTTTGGCCGTGACGTACTGGGTGCTCAAGGCGGTCTTGACCCCGATCTTCTTCGTGCTGTTCCGCGTCAAGGTGGAGGGGAGGGAGAACATCCCCGAGCACGGGCCGGCCGTGCTGGCGGCGAACCACCAGTCCTTCTGCGACTCGTTCTTCATCCCCCTGGTGGTGAGGCGCAAGGTGACCTTCCTCGCCAAGGCCGAGTACTTCGACTCGTGGAAGACGGCCTGGTTCTTCCGGGCCGCCGGTCAGATCCCGATCCGTCGGACCGGCGGGAGCGCGTCGGAGCGGGCGCTCGAGACGGCGCGCAACGACGTCTTGGGCAAGGGGCACCTCCTCGGCCTGTACCCCGAGGGCACCCGCAGCCTCGACCAGTACGTGCACAAAGGGCGGACCGGGGTGACGAGGTTGTCCCGCGAGTGCGGGGTGCCCGTCATCCCCGTCGGCGTCATCGGGACGGTCGATGTGCAGCCGGTCAACTCCAAGTTCATGCGGCCCTTCAAGACGGTGACCATCCGCTTCGGCGCACCGATGCGGATGGACCCGCCCGCCAATCCCCGATGACCCGCTCGAGGACCATGACCACACGCAGTGCCGTGACTTCACCGACCGGCTCATGCACGAGATCGCCCGGCTCTCGGACCGCGAGTACGTCGACGAGTACGTGCCCTCACGCACGGGGGCGACCGCGGCCTGAGCGAAATCCGCAGCACAGACGATTCGTAAGCATTCTGAAACAGCCAGTTCACATTGACCGCCTAACGTTTGGTCCATGGCTGGCTACGTCGTGCGGATCGCACTCCCTGACCGGCCCGGTGCCCTCGGCCTGGTGGCCAGCCGGATCGGGGCCGTCGGGGGCGACATCGTGGCCATCAACATCCTCGAGCGTGACGGAGGCCAGGCCGTCGACGAGTTCGTCGTCGAGATCGGCGGCCATCATCTGATCGAGCTGTTGCAGAGCGAGATCCACGAGGTGGACGGCGCGTCCGTCCTCGAGATCCGGGCGGCGGACTCTACGACGCCGGCGGGCTGACGACGTAGGCGCACACGTGCGCCCCGTCCATCAGGTGCGCCACCCGGCGCACCGTGGCCCCGGGCAGGGCGTCGCGGATGAAGGCCAGCTCGCTCGTGCACGCCTGTGAGAACCCGTGGGCGACCGTGAGGATGGCGCAGTTGTGCTCCGTGATCCGCCAGCTGCCGTCGGGCAGCCGCTCGGCCTCGGCCAGGTAGCCGTCCTCGTCCAAGATGGCGGTCAGCGCGGCGACCTGCTCGTCGAAGGGGAGCTGGGCGGTCCGTCGCAGTGCGCCGGCGACGCGCCGCTTGCGCCGCGCCTCGAAGAGCTCGTCGACCTGGGCCGCGCCCGGACCGCCCAGGTAGCCGAGGAGCTCGGTCGTGAGGTCGCCGTAGCGCTTCGGGTAGAGGGCCTCGGCCGCCGAGGTCAGCTCGTAGACGTGCCGTGGCCGTCCACGCCGGGCGTCGGCGGCGACTTCGTCGCGGTGCACGAGGAGCCCGTCCTCTTCCAGCCGGCTCAGTTGCAGCCGGATGGCGGCGGGCGTGAGCGAGAGCGCCCCGGCCACGGCGGACGCGTCGAGCGGCCCCTGGCGCTTCAACACGTTGAGGATGGCGCGCCGTGTCGTCGGCAGCTGTTGGAGGGGGGACTCCGCCGCCGGTGTCCTCGCTCTGCCTCGTGGTCCCGGGGCTCACGGCAGGATGAGGTGGACGTCGCCGAACTCGTGCCAGAGGTAGCCCTCCGCCAACGCCGCCGCGTAGGAGGCCTCGAGGAGCGCTCGTCCCGCGATCGCCTCGAGCATGGCCAGGTGCGACGCCTCCGGCTCGTGCCAGCCGGTGAGGAACCCGTCGATGGAGCGGACCGGCCGCTCGGGCGACACGACCGTCTCGGTCCATCCCTCGCTCGGGTGCACGTGCCCATGTTCGTCGACGACGGACTCCAGCGCGCGCACCACCGTCGTGCCGACGGCGATGACGCGCCCGCCGGAGCGCCGGGTGTCGTTGACGCGATGCGCGGTGGCCAGCGAGACCCTGAAGTACTCGGCGTAGGGCGGTTCGCTGGCCTCGAGCGAGGCGACCCCGGTGTGGAGGAGGACCGGTGCCACGCCGACTCCCTTGGCGACCAGCCGCGTCAGCACCTCGGGCGTGAACGGGCGCCCGGCGCTCGGCATCTCGGCCGACCCGGGCTCGGTGGCGTACACGTTCTGGTAGGCCGCGATCGGGTAGCTGCCGCGCACGTAGCCGTAGCGGATGGGCCGACCGTGGCGGGCCAGGATAGCTGTGCAGGCGTTCGGGCGTCTCGATCCTCGAGACCCAGAGCCGGACGCCCATCCCTCCGGGACCGGGGGAGTAGGCGGCCAGCAGGGCGACCTGGGCGCCGTCCGCCAGCCCGATGACGTCGCCCGGCGGCCGCACCCAGGTGCGCCTGCCCGTCGCGGCGCACCTCCACCGTCGACAGCCCGGCGGGCAGCGTGGTCGAGAGGTGCACCTGGACGGCCGTTCCGTCGGGCGCCGTGCCGTCGAGCTCGGCGGCCAGGGTCCCCGAGGTGTTGATGACCACCAGGTCGCCTTCGTCGAGGAAGCGGGGCAGCTCGGAGAAGTGCGAGTGCACCAGCGACCCGTCCGACTTGGCCGCCACGAGCATGCGCACCGAGTCGCGGGTCAGGCCCCGGCTCTCGGGCGGCGACGGCGCCTCGAGCTCCGGGGGCAGCGAGAAGGACAGCGGGTGCAGCTCGGGCAGGCGGGCGCGGGCGCCGGACGCGTCCTCGCGGGCCGGCGCCGCCAGCGGCGCTCATGTCAGCGCTCCGGCGGCGAGCACCTCGCGCGGCGCGGTAGCGCCCGCTCGGGCGGTCGCTCCCGATCAGCTCGAGGAAGGCGGGCACGACGGTGGCGGGCTCGGGCCGGTCCGAGATGTCCTCGCCGGGGAACGCGGCCTGGTGCATGGCGGTCCGCACGTCGCCCGGGTCGACGGACCAGACGGTCAGCGCGGGGAACTCGACCGCCAGCACGGCGCCGAGATGCTCCAGCGCGGCCTTGCCCGCGCCGTACCCGCCCCAGCCCTCGTAGGCCTCGACGGCGGCGTCCGACGTGACGTTCAGTACGCGGGGGTGGGGCGCGTCGAGCAGCAGGGGGAGCGCCTCTTGGACGAGGCCCAGTGGTGCCACGACGTTGACTTCGAAGGCGACGCGCAGATCGCCGAGCGGGTAGTCGGCCAGGGAAGGCAGCGGCGCGGCACCGAGCGTCCCTGCGTTGTTGACCACGAGGTCGAGGCCACCGAGGTCGAAGGCGGCGGCGACCAGGTCCTGGCGGTGCTCGACGTCGGTGATGTCGCCCGCCAGGGCGACCACCCGCACGTCCGGCGCGGCCTGGGAGCGGATCCGGTCGGCCGCGGCGTCGAGCGTCGTCCGGTCGCGCCCGTCCACGACGAGCCACCACCCCTCCCGGGCCAGCCCTCCCGCCAGCGCCTCCCCGAGTCCCCGGGATACCCCTGTCACGATGGCCACGCCCATGGCTGCCCACCCTTCCGAGCGGAGGGTCCGCTCCTGTGAGCAAATATAACAAGGATTCCCTTACTTTATTTCGCCGGGCTCACCCGGCCAGGGGGTCGACCTCCTGGGACCAGGGGCCCGCCGTGGCGCTCCCGGCGAAGGAGCCGTCCCCGCCGTAGCTGGCGGTGACCGGGTCGGTCCCGACCGGGAGGGCGGAGGTGGTGAGGGTCGCCTCGCCGTCGGAGACGCCGGCGCTGCCGAGGGCGGTGCCGGCGGAGAAGAACGTGACGGTGCCGGTCTCCCCCGAGCCGCTGGCCGGGAACACGCTGGCCGTGAAGGTGACGGACTGCCCCGAGACCGCCGGGTCGACCGAGCTCCCCAGGGCGAGGTCGGTCGGGGCCCGGCTCACGGTCACCGACGCCGCGGCCGTCGACGAGCTGGCTGCGAAGTCGGCGTCCCCGCCGTAGGACGCCGCGATGGCATTCGGGCCCAGCGGCAGGGTCGTGACGAGCATGCTGGTGGTCGCCAGCGCTCCGGTCGCCGTCAGGGTCGACGCACCCAGGGTCGTGCCGTCGTCGGTGAACGTGACGGCGCCGGAGGGGCCCGGGTCGCCCGCGGGGCCCGCCGTCCCCGCCGGCGGCGCCACGACGGCCGTGAGCGTCACGCTCTGGCCGAAGGTCGACGTGCGCGCCGAGGTCGCCACCGACGTCGTGGTCGACAGCGGCGCCACGGTCTCGGTGCGGGCGGCGGTCGACGACGCGAAGTCGGGGTCACCGCCGTAGGAGGCCGCGACGGTGTGGGTGCCGTCGGATGCGTAGGTCTCGCCGCACGTCGCCTGGGGCGAGGCGGGTGCCAGCACGAGCGATTGGCAGCCCGCGACCGGGGTCCCGTCGTCGGTGAAGGAGACGGTGCCGCTGGGCAGGCCCGCACCGGGTGCGGCGGCCGAGACGGCTGCCGTGTAGGTGACCGGCTGGCCCGGGACGGCGCCGCTCGGTGAGGCCGCGACCGTGAGGTCGGAGGTGTCCGGGTCGACGACCTGCACGAGGGCCTGGGAGGTGCTGGCGCCGAAGACGACGTCGCCGCCGTAGGTGGCGGTGACGGACTGGGATCCCACCGGAAGGCTCGACGAGTCGAGCGTCGCCGACGTGACCTCCGCCGTGCTCGTCAACGTGGCACTGCCGAGCAGCAGCGGTCCGGCGCGGAACGTCGACCGAACCGGTCGGGTCGGAGCCCGACGACGGCGTCACGGTGGCGGTGAATTGCACCTCCTTGCCCGAAGACCGCACGCGGAACCGAGCCGGTGACGGCGACCGTCGTGGCCGCCGCCGGCGCACCCCCGACGAGGCCGACGTCGCCCGGCCGGGAGTAGTCCGCCTTGGCGTCGTGGCCCACCGTGGCGAAGGTCCCGCTGTAGGACCCGGTGTACACGTCGTACTCGGAGCCCGGGGGAGGGGGTGAACCCGGCGTCGAACACGGGGTCCGCGCTCCCGCCGAGCGAGAGCGACCCGTTCGCGATGCTGCCGTAGTCGGACGCGGTGGTGGGCGGCCCGTCGATCCCGAAGGCGAGGAGGCCGGCGGACGTGTTCGTCGCGGTCGAGGAGCTCGCGAGGTCGAGCACGCTGCCGGGCGGCGACGCCGACGGTGCCCGAGTTGGTCAGCGTCGACGCCACCGCGTTCCCGATGACGACCGAGCCGTCGGCCTCGAGGGCCCCCGTGTTGGTGATGGGTCCGTCGAGGGTCAGGCTCGCCGCGCCGGTGCCGGAGGGCTCGGCGGTGAGGGTCCCGTCGTTCTCCGCGCCGGCGGCGACCGCCAGGCTTGCGCCGGTCGGCGCGGTCGCCGTCGCCCGGTGCCGCCGTCGCCGCGGTGCCCGCCGTCGCCGCGGCGCCGACCGTGAGGGCGCTGCCTCTCGAGACGGTGAGCTCGCCGACGGAGAAGGTGCCGCGTCGGACGACGACCGTCGCGCCGGCGGCGATGCAGACGTCGACGCCGGTGCCGTCCGGCACCCCCGTGCTCCAGTTGGCGCGCGGTGCCCCAGTCGCTCGTCCCGCCGCCACCCGTCCACTGGTCGGTGCAACCCAGCGTCGAGTCGGCGGCGGGGGCCACGCCGATGTCGGTCAGACCGTAGGTGGTGAGGGTTCCGGCCACCACCGTCAGCCCGGCCACGCCGGCGGCGATCCTCCGGAGCGGCTTGCGCCGGGACCGGCGGGCCGCCAGGTGCAACCGAGGACGGCGAGGGACCACGTTGCTCTCCCAGCATGAGGCGGCGCGGGCGCCGGCCAGCGTCCGCCCCGGGCTTGTTCCTGCCCATTCTGTCCGCTCGGGCCCGGGCTCGGTAGTGGCAACGAGGGGCTCGCGACGGGCCCTGGCCCGGGTACACCGAATGGGACCCCGGGTACACCGAATGGGACTATAGGCCGGCTCGGTCGGCGCCCATCCCATGGACTTCGCGACGGCACGGCGCCAGCCGCTCGTGCAGCGCGTCGACCAGCTCGGCCGGCAGTTCCGGCTCGAAGGTGCTGTCGGGCTCCCACAGTGCGGCCAGCTCGCCCAGCGAGGACCACACGCCTTCGGCCAGCCCGGCCACCGTGGCCGCGCCGAGCGCGGTCGACTCGAGCGAGCACGGCCGGGCGACGGGCATGCGACTCTGCTCGGCCTGCAGCTGGAGGAGGAGGTTCATGGCGGCGGCACCCCCGTCGGCCCGCAGCGCGGACAGTGGGTGGGCCGACGCGGCGGCCATGGCATCGGTCATGTCGCGCACCTGGAACGCCATCGCCTCGACGCAGGCGCGCGCCAGCTGCGCCCGTCCGGCGCCGCGGGTCAGGCCGGTCACGAGGCCCCGGGCCTGCGGATCCCACCACGGGCTGCCGAGGCCGGTCAGGGCCGGCACGAAGGTGACGCCGCCGCTGTCGGGGACCGACGAGGCCAGGGGTCCCACCTCCTCGACCGAGGAGATGATGCCGAGACCGTCGCGCAGCCACTGGATGGCGGCGCCCGACACGAAGGTCGAACCCTCGAGCGCGTAGGCCAGGCGGGCGTGCGTGCCGTCGGCCGTGCGCGCCCGAGGTCCCAGGCGCAGCTGACCGTGAGGCCATCGGGCGCGGGCGGGCGTTCGGGTCCCGCGTTGGCCAGCACGAAGCTGCCCGTGCCGTAGGTGACCTTCACCATGCCCGGCTCGAAGCAGGCCTGCCCGAACAGCGCGGCCTGCTGGTCGCCGAGCACCCCCGAGACGGGGACGCCGTCGAGCACGCGCGGACGCCGGGCCGAGGTCGCCCAGCGCGGCGGTGCCGAAGCGCCCGGCCGAGGGGCCCACTTCCGGGAGCGGCGTGCGGGGGCACGCCGAAGAGCTCACAGAGCTCGGCGGACCAGGCGAGCGTGGCCGTATCGAGCAACAGGGTGCGGCTGGCGTTGGAGGGGTCGGTGGCGTAGACGCCCCCGGCGATGCCACCGGTCAGGTTCCACAGGACCCAGGTGTCGACGGTGCAGAAGGAGAGCCTCGGGTCGTCGGCGGCGAGCCCGAGATCGCCCGAGCGCAGCAGCCAGGCCGCCTTGGTCGCGCTGAAGTAGGGGTCGAGGACGAGGCCGGTCGTGGCGCGCACCAGCGGCAGGTGGCCGGCCTCCTCCAGCTCGGCGCAGATGGCCGCGGTGCGGCGGTCCTGCCAGACGATGGCGCGGTGCAGGGGATGCCCGGTCGAGCGGTCGAAGGCCACCAAGGTCTCGCGCTGGTTGGTGATGCCGATGGCCGCCACCGTGTCGCCCGAGGCGTCCAGGCGGGCGCCGACCTCGGCCAGGGTGGCCCGCACGGCCCCCCAGATCTCGGCGGGATCGTGCTCGACCCAGCCTGGGCGCGGGAAGTGCTGGGTGAGCTCGCGGTAGGCCAGGTCGGCCACCTGGGCCTGCTCGTCGACGACCAGGGCGCGCACGCCGGTCGTGCCCGCATCGATGGCGACCACCTTGGCCATGGGGAGTTGACGCTAACCGTTGGCGGCTCTTCGGCGCCGGAGCCGGACGGACGTGGGACCTTCGCCGCGCAAACCATCGCGAGCAGCCTGTGACCTGCACGGATGGTGCGCGGATTTGGTTGACAACGGCGTAACTACAGTGCTGTAATGACACAGCATCTCGTGTCTCGGGGGAGGGCCAGCCACTATATATTGTGGTGAGGCCACTCTTGCCCCTCCCGGGCGCCGGATCCGGAGACGCGCCGAGAGACACCGCTCGAGTGGAATGGGGGGTGGGTTGACGGCGCCGACGAGCAAGCAGAGCAGGGACAGCAGGAACCCCCAGGACCGAGCCAACGAGGAGGACCTCAGCACCATGGCCATCGCCCCCCAGCGATCCGAGATCGGCATCCGCCGCCACTTCACCACCGAAGGCGTGCACCCCTACGACGAGGTGCGCTGGGAGCGGCGCGACGCCCGCATCACGAACTTCCGGGACGGCACGGTCGCCTTCGAGCAGCTGGAGGTCGAGGTCCCCGAGTCCTGGAGCGTCAACGCCACCAACATCCTGGCCCAGAAGTACTTCCGGGGGACGCTCGGCACCGAAGAGCGGGAGTGGTCGCTGCGCCAGGTGGCCGACCGGGTGGCCGACACGCTGACGGCCTGGGGGATCAAGGACGGCTACTTCGTGGACGACGAGGAGGCCCTCGTCTTCAACCACGAGCTCAAGTACCTCATCATCCACCAGAAGGCGGCCTTCAACTCCCCGGTCTGGTTCAACATCGGCGTCCAGGGTGTGCCCCAACAGGGCAGCGCGTGCTTCATCCTCTCGGTCGAGGACACCATGGACTCGATCCTCAACTGGTACACCGAGGAGGGCGTCATCTTCAAGGGCGGCTCGGGGGCGGGCGTGAACCTGTCGCGCATCCGCTCGTCACACGAGCTGCTCAAGGGCGGCGGCACGGCGTCGGGCCCGGTCAGCTTCATGCGTGGCGCCGACGCGTCGGCCGGCACGATCAAGTCGGGCGGCAAGACGCGCCGCGCCGCCAAGATGGTCATCCTCGACGCCGACCACCCCGACGTCGAGGACTTCATCTGGTGCAAGGCGATCGAGGAGCGCAAGGCCCGTGTCCTGCGCGACGCCGGCTTCGACATGGACCTCGACGGCGCGGACAGCCACTCGACCCAGTACCAGAACGCCAACAACTCGGTGCGGGTGACCGACGAGTTCATGGAGGCCGTGATCGACGGGCGCGACTGGGAGCTGATCGCCCGCACCGACGGCTCGGTCATCCGGACGGTGGCCGCCCGCGACCTGTTCCGCCAGATCGCCCACTCGGCCTGGGAGTGCGCCGATCCCGGGCCTGCAGTACGACACGACCATCAACCGCTGGCACACCGCACCCAACACGGGGCGGATCAACGGGAGCAACCCGTGCTTCCCGGGTTCGGCCAAGGTGCACACGGACAAAGGCCTCATTGCCTTCCGCGAGCTCCTCGAACGGGCAAACGCGGGCGAGTCGTTCGGCATCTACACCCACGACGCCACGAACACCGACGAGCCTTCCCAACAGATGGTGATCACTTCTCCCGAGGCGTTCATGATCACGGGCTACAACGACATCGTCCGCCTGCGCCTCGACAACGGGGTCGAGCTGCGGTGCACACCGTCGCACAAGATCTTCACGACCAACCGGGGCTATGTCGAGGCCCGGAAGCTTGTCTTCACAGACGAGATCAAGCTGCTCGATCTCGAGGCGCCGGCCGTGGACGCCGACCTGGGCTTGCCGGTGTCTTCGGACCCGGCGGACTATTGGGCCAAGGGCGACCACGCGCTCCCGCTGCAGTTCCCCGACACGTGGTCCGAGGAGCTCGCGCACTACCTCGGCTGGCTGATCGGCGACGGTTCCACCTCAGGCACCACGGTGGCCACGATCTACGGCAGCGAGGAGGACCGGGACGAGGTCCTGCCCCGGCACGCCGAGCTGCTCGACTCGGTCAACTGCGGTCGGCCGATCAAACTCTCCGAGCAGGCGAACGGCACGGTACAGCTGCGCCTGGCTCGGCGCGCCTTCAAGCGATTCATCGAGGCGCTCGGCGTGAAGCCGGTCAAGGGACCGGAGAAGAGCGTGCCGTGGTCGATCGAGCAGGCGCCGGCGGAGATCGTGGCGGCCTTCCTGCGCGGGCTGTTCGACGCCGACGGTTGCGTCGTGGACAGCGGTCAGAATCGCTACGTCGGCTTGGGCTCGAGCTCGCCGGAGCTCCTGCGCGGGGTACAGATGCTGCTGAGCACCTTCGGCATCATGAGCCACCTCTACCAGACCGAGGAAGCGTCGAAGCAAGGTTCGTTCACCGACACCAACACGGCCGGCGAGACGAAGCGCTACGGCCACTCGGCCGCCTACGACCTGCGCATCACCTCGGACTCGATCGTGCGCTTCGCCCAGCACGTCGGGTTCTCGCTCAGCCGCAAGGCGGCCCATTTGCGCAGTGCCGTGGTCGACGTGCCCAAGGGACCGTACACGGCGCGGAGGACGGCACGCCTGCTCGAGCGGACCAACGACGGCGTGGAGCTGACCTACAACCTGACCGAGTCGCGCAACCACTCCTACGTGGTCAATGGGGTGGTTGTACGGAACTGCTCAGAATATGTTCACCTCGACAACTCAGCGTGCAATCTGGCCTCCATGAATTTGCTCACGTTCCTCGACGGCAACGACGTCTTCGACGTGGAGGGTTTCACGGCCGCGGTCTCGGTGGTCTTCACGGGCATGGAGATCATCGTCGGCAACGCGGACTACCCGACCGAGAAGATCGGCGAGACGACGCGCGCCTTCCGCCAGCTCGGCATCGGCTACGCCAACCTGGGCGCACTGCTCATGGCCCAGGGGCTGCCCTACGACTCCGACGCCGGGCGGGCCTGGGCGGCGGCCATCACGGCGCTACTGACGGGGCACGCCTACGCCACCTCGGCGCGGACCGCGGCGCGCATGGGTCCCTTCGCCGGCTACCACGAGAACACCGAGCCGATGCTCAACGTGCTGCGGATGCACCAGGCCGAGGCGGCCCGCATCGACGAGGACGTCGTGCCGCCCGAGCTGCTCTCGGCGGCCCAAGAGGCCTGGGACCAGGCGGTCGACCTGGCCGAGGCCTTCGGCGTGCGCAACTCACAGGCCTCGGTGCTGGCCCCGACTGGGACCATAGGTTTGTTGATGGACTGTGACACCACCGGGGTCGAGCCCGACCTCGGGCTGGTCAAGACCAAGAAGCTGGTGGGCGGGGGCACCATGTCCATCGTCAACCAGACGGTGCCCCGCGCCCTGGCCAAGTTGGGCTACGGACCGTCGCAGGTGGACGAGATCGTGGCCTACGTCAACGAGCGCATGTCGATCGTGGGGGCGCCGCACCTGTCTCCCGAGCACCTGGCGGTCTTCGCCTGCTCCATGGGCGACAACACCATCCATTACTCGGGCCACATCCGCATGATGGGGGCGGTCCAGCCCTTCATCAGCGGCGCCATCTCCAAGACGGTCAACATGCCCGAGGACGTGTCGGTCGAGGACGTCGAGCAGCTGCACATCGACGCCTGGCGCCTGGGGCTCAAGGCCGTGGCCATCTACCGCGACAACTGCAAGGTGGCCCAGCCGCTGTCGACCACGAAGAAGGAGGGTGCGGTCATCGAGGGTGGTGACGAGGCGCCGGCCGGCTCGGAGGCGGAGGCCAAGTCCCGGGAGGCGGCGGCCCGCATCGCCGAGCTCGAGGCGGCGCTGGTGCACGAGCGGCAGCGGGCGGCCTCGCCCCTCGTCGTGGGTGCGGTGCGCGAGCGCCTGCCGCGCAAGCGCAAGTCGAGCACGTTCTCGTTCCGGGTGGCCGACTGCGAGGGCTACGTGACGGTCGGCGAGTACGAGGACGGCCGGCCGGGTGAGGTGTTCATCAAGGTCTCCAAGCAGGGGTCGACCCTGGCCGGGATCATGGACGCCTTCTCCATCGCCGTGTCCATGGGGCTGCAGCACGGCGTGCCGCTGGCCACCTTCGTGCGCAAGTTCGCCAACATGAAGTTCGAGCCGGCCGGCATCACCGACGACTCCGAGCTGCGCATCGCCACCAGCCTCATCGACTACATCGCACGCCGCCTGGCGCTCGACTACCTCTCGGTGGAGGACCGCAGCGAGCTCGGCATCCTCTCGACGCAGGAGCGGACGCAGCCGACGCTGCCGGGCGTGGAGGAGATGGCGACGCCGTCGGTGGGCCTGGTCGACGACGGGCTCGGCCGGGGCGCCGGCGCCGGCCCGGCGGGAGCGACCGGTGCGCAGCCGATGGCCCGGGCGGAGCAGCTCGATGCCCCGCTCTGTTACAACTGCGGCAACACCATGCAGCGGGCCGGGTCGTGCTACGTGTGCGCGAGCTGCGGGTCGACGAGCGGGTGCTCGTAGGGCCGGGTAATCCGTGACTGTCCCTTTCGGATCTGTGGTCAGCAAGGGCATCGGATGCGCATGTAGGTGAACGCAGTGTCCCCATCGGCAGTTCCGCGGTCGTTCGATTTCCAGCGCGTCTTTCAGAGCGTTTCCATGACCTGGTGCAATTGCTGCGTCACATCATCAAAGTCCGTGTGGCAGTCGAATCTCATGGGCTCGCCTATGCGAACCGTGACATCGCTATGGCGCTTCGGCCACTTGGCATGCAGGGGCACCGTGCCGAACAAGCCGATCGTCTTGACGGGTACGACGGGCACACCGAGGTTCACGGCCAGCAGGCCGACTCCCGATTTGAACGGTTGCAGCTCGCCACTCGTACTCAGGCGTCCTTCGGGCGAGAGAACGACATTCCAACCTTGGTCGACCAAGGTGCCCACATATTCCAAACTCGGCATGAACGGCTCAGAGCGGGAAAGGTTGAAGCCGGCAAAGCAAAATCGGATGATGAAGGCCAGCACCTTGTGCATCCGCATAACATCGTCCGCCGCCGCAACGGCCAATCGTCGGCGGACACGACGCGGGAGCGCCTGATACACGACGGGCCCGTCGAAATCGTCGCTGTGGTTGAAGATGTACAAGGCCGGCGGGTCGAGACCCGCCAGATTGTCCCTGCCCTGGACCTTCATCCTGACCCAGATTCCCACGATGGCGCGGATGACCACTTCACGTGTTGCATCGCCGAGGAGTCGCACCCAGCGTCTGTACGGCCAGGACGGACGAGGGATAGGGGCCTCTGTCGGACCGCCGGCGGCCACGAGCTTTCTCAAGTCTCCGACAGTCGTGGTCTGGTTGATGCCCTCCTCCTCCACTGAAACGCCTAGCTGCTCCTCGATGAGGGCAGCGAGCGTGAGCCGCCGCAACGAGTCAAGGCCGATGTCGGCCAGCCGGTCAGAGTCATCGACATCACGCTTCGGATCGTCCATGCTTTGACGAATCAGGTTCACAACGGCGTCCTGGCTCGGCTGCCTTTCATGCTCGCCGGCCGCAGCCTCGTGAACGGGTTCGTTCGCCCAGTCCTGAACCTGCTTCCGATCGGTTTTGCGCAATCTCGTGAGCGGGAACTTCGCCTCCGGCCATCGCCGCCACTCGGTGATGTGCTGAAAGGACTCCACTTGCGCATTGATCTGATCGATCGCGTCGGTGATCTCGCGATCGGAGTGGTCAGAGATGATGACGGCGACGACTTCCTCGCCGGCTGGTCGCCTCACCCCGACGATACACACCGCGCGGAAAATCGGATTCTTGTCAGCGACGAGCTCGATGTCTTCGGGGAAGACCTTCAGGCCACTGCTGAGCACGATGGCGAACTTGAGCCGACCCTGAACGTAGAGCCAGCCGTCGCGCAAGGAGCCCGCATCGCCCGTTCTGAACCAGCCATCTTCGGTGAACGCTTCCCGAGTTGCGGTGGGATCGTGCCAATACTCGCGGAAGATGCTGGGACCTTGGGTCTGAATTTCGCCGTCCCCCGCTATGCGCAGGCGCACGTTGTCGAGCGCACGGCCCGCCGAGTCGGCCCGGCGCTGGTGTAAGGAGTTCATCGTGAGGATCGGTCCCGTTTCGGTCAAACCGTAACCCTGCAGGAGCCTTATCCCCATGCGCTCCCACGCCGTTCCGACGTCGATCGGAATGGGTGCTCCTCCCGTGATGACGAGGTTCAACCTCTTCCCTAGCTGGGAATGGACGTCGCGGAAGAGCAGGCGCCGCAGGGGAAACGGCAACACCGCGGCGAGTGTCGTTGCCCTCGCCAGGGTCTTGGTCCTGCCCTCGGCCGCTGCCATTTGCTCGACCCGCTCGAGCAAGAGGCTGAGCAGCTGCGGTACCGCCAGGATGGTGGTGATCCGATAGTCCTGTAGGCCGCGGGCGATGGCAACCGGCGAGGCGCTCGGCACGTAGAAGACGCCAGCGCCGTTCGCGAGGGGAGCGAGCAGGCCGCCCGTGAGCTCGTACATGTGCGAAAGGGGGAGCACCGAGAGGAAGCGCCAGTCAGGGTGCACATCGACCACGCGAAGCGCGGCCTCGGCGTTGGCCAAGAGATTCCCCTGGGTCAAGACCACGCCTTTGGGATCGGCCGTGGTGCCTGAGGTGAAGACGATGACGGCTGGGAAGTCGCCGCTCAATTCGATGTCCGGTGCCGTCTCGGGGTATTCCGCAATGCGGTCGTCCAGTTCGTCGAGCGAGTCGACGTCGGATCGCATGTCCAGTTCCGGATGCATATGACAATTCCGAAGGATCAGCTTCGGCTGTGTCTGGTCGATGAACCTCAGCGTCGTAGCCGGGCTGCCGATTACGTCGATCGGTACCAGCACGGCACCGATCAGCTGGGCGCCGAGAAACAGCTCGACCCATTCGGGCGAGTTGTTGGCGACGACCATGATCCTGTCCCCCGACTGAATGCCGCTTGCCACGAGATAGTTGGCCGTTTGGTAAATCCGCGTTCGCAGCTCGCCGTACTTCAGCCTCTCTATCTTGAGAAGAGGTCGGACGGTGAGTGCGGTACGTTCGTCATGAGCTCTGAAGCCGGCGACGAAATAGCCGAAGTGCCGGCTGCTCATCGTTGCTCGATCCGGTAAGCGACCGCGACGGCGTAGTCACCGTGATGCGAGATCGAGATCGCAAATTCTTGCGCTCCGATATGCGCGTGAGGCTTGCCAGAAGCGTCCTGAGTGATGACGATGTCAGTCCACCTCCTGGGTGGCTCAACGGCGGCCTTGGCCACGGCCTCTTTCGCTGCCCACAGTCCGGCCAGGTGTTCGGGTTGCTGATCCGCTATCTCCGAAGAGCGAAAGGCGCTCTGCACCAGTGCGCCAGCACTTACCTCGAGTCGCTTTCGAAATTCCGGGATGAACACCAGGTCGATCCCTACCATGACCTCGCCATTGTACGACCGGCGTCCCTCGGCACCGTGAGCGGGCCAGGCCACCTCTTCGCCGCCGGATGGGTGAGGACGGCTCGGTCGGGGACGTCTGCTACGTCGTGTTTGCGGCCTGCCGCTCCACGAGCCGAGCACCCTCGAGGAGCGATCAGCGCGTCAAGCGCCACCAGGCCGAGGGACCCCGAAGCGGGCTCGACGTCCGGAGCACCACGTGCGTGACGTGCCCGTCCTGCCGGACGCGCAGCACTCCGACCGCAGTGCCGGCGTTCAACGGCGCCCCCAACGCATCGAGGTGCACCGAGACGGGCACCGAGAGTCCCGGCCAGCCCAGAACCGTCACCGGCGCCGCTGCGGTGACGGGTGTCGACGCGCCCCATGGCGTGGTGAGCTGCCCGACGACGTGGCCGGCGGGAACCACGGTGTGCGCGCCGAGCGAGAACTCCGATGCCTTCACCAGCGCGTCTCCCGCGTCCACCGCGGCGTTGTTCGGGCCGGTCGGCCCCGTCTGGCCGAGCACCACGCCGATCACGGTGGCGTCGGTGCCGCCGATGCTCCGTTGCGCGGCGAAGAGGTAGCACCCATTGGCAGTTGTGTTCGATCCGGTCTCGATGCCGACGATTCCGTCAAGACCGAGGTCGAAGTCGAGGTTGTAGACGAGGCCGGCCTTCGGCAGGTTCGCCTGACCCAAGTCCACGATCTGGCGCAGCGCGGGCACGCTCATCGCGGCCTCGCCCAGGCGGATCAGGTCGTCTGGGGTGCTCGTCGTCGCCGCATCCTGTCCGCTGGGGTCGGTGATGTGGGTGGAGCCAAGACGAAGATCGCTGGCCGTACGGTTCATCTTGGCCACGAACGCGCCGGTGCCGCCGGCGTCCCAATCGGCGAGGAGGGTGGCCATGTCGTTGCCCGAGTCCACCAGCAGTCCCTCGAGGGCCTGGAGCTCGGTCAGGGTTTCACCGGCGGCGACGGCGACCTCGGACTCCCCGAACGCCGTCCCCGCCTGATAGGCCGCGACCGTCGCCGGTGTCACCGCGATGGACGGCCCGGCGGCACCGGACGCCAGCGGGTGGTCCCGCAGGACGACGTAGGCCGTCAGCACGCTCGCCAGGCCGGCGACAGGGACGGGACGGGAGGCCCGAACCTGCCCCAGGCTCCCGACCCCGTCCACCGCCACCGCTGCCTCGCCGCTGCCCGGCCACGGCAGGACGGGAGCGCTCCCGGCGATGCGGATCGGTGTCGTCAGTCCCTCGACGGAGGGCTCGGGGAGTGGCCGGAACCACTGGACCCCGGCAGCCGCAGCGAGCGCGAGCACCAGCACCGTCACCGCGCCCGTCACCAACCGGCGCCTGATGCGCGCGGACCGATCGGCGGCCATGACCTCGAGCTCCTCGTCGCTCGGCGGCGGAAGGTGACGCCCGAGCTCGGCCAATCGCTCCTCACTCGCGCGGGGCAGCCCGCGGTGTTCCGCATGAGCAGGGCTTTTGCGCCCGTCGAACCCGCCGCCACTGGCCATGGGGCAGAAGACTAAGGCTGGCTTGCCCCCAGTGGTCCGCGACCCACCTCGGAGCGAGAGTTCGCGTTCGGTGCCTCCGAGCACCGTGTTTGTCGCTCAGCGGGCCGAGGCGTGTGCGGCGAGCCGTGGGAACAGCCGGGCACCGAGGTGGACGGCGAAGTCGATGGCCAGCGCCGGCGAGACCTTGGGATCGGAGTCCGGAGGGTCGGGGAGGTCCGGGCTGTGGCGCGCATGCTCGTAGAGCCCGTGACACAGGTGGCGACCGAGGGTGCCCAGCGCCCGCAGGGCCTCCACCTGCTCCGCCTGGAAGAGGGGAACGGGGAGCGGCTCGATGTCGGGCCACGTCTCCGGGGCCCGGGGGGTGCCGAGGCTGAGCAACCGTGCGAAGCTCGGCGCGGCCGCGTCGTGTGCCGTGAACGGCGCGCCCAGGTGCCACGCCTCGCGCAGGGTCGCCAACATGGAGGTGTGGCGGTACTCGTCCGTGCACACGGTGCCCGCCGGCACCCACGGGGAGACGATCACCGCCGGCACCCGGTACCCCGAGCGATCGAAGGCGAACCCGAGCTGTCCGGCTGGCGCCTCGGGATCCGGGGGCGGAGCCGCCCCCGGGGGGACGTGGTCGTAGGTGCCGCCCGGCTCGTCGAAACCGACGAAGAGCATGGTGTTGAAGGCGTTCGATCCTTTCGCCGACGCGGCGGATCGCACGGCGTCGTAGATCCGGCCCAAGAAGGCCTCCCCAGCGAGGACGGACGAGGGTGCGTCCATCTGCACCTCGACGCCCGGGATCAGGGCGCGCCCGAAGGCGGGGTGGTAGTCACCATGGCCCGCCAGGAGGTTGGGCTCTATCAGGGAGAAGTCGGGCAAGGTGCCCGCGGCGGCATCGAGCTCGAACTCGGCGAAGGGAACGAAGTGGGTGGCGAAGCGATCCCGGAGGCGCGCCATGTGGATGAACCCGGTGAAGGAGATGGGGTCGGGCTCGAGCACGTAGACCCTCCAGGTCCTCCCACAGCGCTCGAGACGGTCGAAGATGGTCTCCGCCGTGTTGTGGCGCATGAAATTGGTGACCGGCCGGTTCACGACGAAGCCCGATGACGTGGCGGCTGTCCAGAACGACCGGTTGGGCAGGGTCTGCGACGGGACCTCGCTGAACCAGTGGTCGAACACCGCGAAGCCCCGGGCCAGCGCGCTGAGCACCGGGACCTGATCCGGTGTGAAGCCCGCCATGATCTGGCTGTACTCCTCGTACGTGGGCTGCCGGCCGAGCTCGACGGTGAGGAAGCTGATGTAGTCGGCGACGAACCCGTCCATCGTCGGGTGCTGGCCCTTCGGCGGTGCGTTGTAGGGCGGCACCATGTCGACGGCATCCCTGAAGCGGTTGGCATCGTCCAGCACGTTGAACAGCTGGGTGTTGGTGTGGGGGTACTCCTCCCCGGGGTCCGGGTTCGGCACATCCGTGCCGCCGGCGACCCCGTACGGCACGACCCCGCCTGCCGCCACGTGCTCGGCCCAGGGCGGCACCGGATTGTGGAGGTCCTTCCCGAGCACCCCCTCGAAGGCCTCGACTTCCCCGGGCGCGTAGAGCCGCCCGAGCACATTGTCGAACGACCTGTTCTCGAACAGCACGAGCACCACGTGGTCCATCGCGTTGCTTCGTGCCGGAGTCATCGGCTCCCTCTGTGGTCGGCGCGGCTGCGACCGTACGCTATCGCCGACTCCCTCGGCACTTTGTGGTCGAGCGAGGCGGCAGCTGAAGGCGCCGAGCGAGATGATGTATCCGGCCGAGCACCCGTCGCGTCCCTCGGGCAGGATGGGGTGCAGACGAACCCACCAAGGGGAGCGAATGTCCGGGTCGACTTCGGGGTACACCGTTGCGGTCGAGGATCACGAGCAGGTGCGCGTTCTCGTGCTCGACCGGCCGCAGAAGCTCAACGCGTTCACGGCCGAGGGCTATCGCGCTCTGGCGGCGCAGCTCGCCTCGAGCGCTGAGGACCGGCTCGTGTCGGTGTGCGTGCTCACGGGGAGGGGGCGGGCGTTCTCGGCGGGCGTCGACCTCAACGAGGTGAGCCGCCCGGGCGGAGGCGCGGAGCTGGGTGCCGAATTCGAGGTGCTCCTCGAGTGCCTGGGCGTGGTTCCCGAAGCCGCTCGTGGCTGCGGTCAACGGCCCCGCGGTGGGGTTCGGGGCAACCGTCCTCCTCCATTGCGACCTCGTGGTGGTGGACGAGACGGCGACGATCCGCCTGCCCTTCGTGGATCTCGGCACGTGCGCCGAGGCCGCGAGCAGTTGGCTCCTGCCGCTGCGGGTCGGACCACAACACGCGTCCTGGATGATGCTGTCGGGTGCCGCGATGAACGCCGACGAGGCGGTCGCCACCGGGTTCGCACTGGCCCGTGTCCCGGCCGGCAAAGCCCTCGAGAAGGCCCTTGCGGTCGCCCAGCGGCTCGCGGGCAATCCCCTGGACGTGTTGGTGGCGAACAAGCGACTGCTGCGCGAGGGCTACGCCGAGCGGATCGCCGCGGTGTGGCAGCGCGAGAAGGCGGCGATGGCGGACGTCGCCGAGAAGATGGGCCCCATTGGGTGGCCGGAGCGGACGTGACGGCACTGTCGCCGGCACGTCCGGGGCGATGAAGTCCCGGGACCGGACTCAAGAGACCAGCCCGAGCCCCCGCCGGATGGCTGCCTCGACCGGGGCATAGGGACCCCCGGCTCGCTCGATGGCGAAGGGCTCTTTGTTGGCCAGACCGGGTTGCGCCATGAGCCGTGGCGCCGAGCCCTTCGGCGCCTGGGCGGCGTGGACCAAGAACGGATGGCAGAGATAGACGTCTCCGGCCCGGCCGCCGGCGACGACCTCCGGCCTGGCCGACGATGCCTGGGCGGCCAGGGGTGAGACCCGGGCACCGGGCAAGCCCGCCGCGCCGGCGTCGTGCAGGAGGGCGGGCACATCGAGATGGGAGCCCGCCCTCAGGCGGGTGGGAGCGTCGTCCGGTCCCACGTCGGAGAAGAGGAACAACATCAGAAGTGCCCGTTCACGCGAGAACACGTTGACGCGCCAGTCGCTGAAATCGGTGTCGGCTCCGGTGCGACCCGAGAAGTCGTCGGGCGCGAAGCTCGCGTCGATGTGCCAACCGGTGTCGTCGGGCGGCGCGGCGTGAGGGAAGCGAACGACGAAGATGCCGAGGTGGGGGCGGGGGACCCAACGGCCAGGTCCGACCAGTTGATCGAACACGGCGTGCAGGAGCGGCTGGTCGAACGCCGCCTTGAACGGCCATTCGACGGTGGGGATGAGCCGTGCCACCGGCTCCGTCCAAGTCGAGGGGTCGTTCGGGTTCATCCCGAGGTCGGCCCAGAGCGCCGCTCGCCCGGCGGTGAGGTGCTCGGTCGGCACGACGGACGCCACCTTGACGAAGCCGTCCTCGACGAAACGCTCCACCTGGACGTGGCTCAGCGGGCCCACCGGCATCTCCACCGGTGCAGCGTAACGTTGGGCCGAATCCTCGAGCCGCGGCGCAGCACGCGCTGCGTGTGCCGGGACGCCCCCGAACGTCCTGGACGATTTGGCCGTGTCCCGCTTACCCTTCCCTCATCCATCGACGCAGGGGTCGGAGGTCGCCGGTGACTGCGATTGAGAACGTAACCGTGCTCTTCACCGATTTGGTGGGCTCGACCGAGCTGGCCGCTGCCATGACCCCGGCTGCCGCCGACGAGATGCGACGGGCCCACTTCTCGCTCTTGCGCCAATCCGTCGCGGCGTCGGGGGGAGCGAGGTCAAGAACCTTGGTGACGGGATCATGGTCGTGTTTCTCAGCACCTCGGCCGCCCTGTCGTGCGCCGTCGCCATGCAGCGGGCCGTGGAACTGGACAACCAAAGGACCGGGCGATCCTTGGCCTTGCGGGTCGGGCTCAGTGTCGGAGAGGCGACCCGGGAGGGAGACGACTATTTCGGCGATCCGGTCGTCGTCGCGGCCAGGTTGTGTGCCCGCGCCAAGGGCGGCCAGATCCTCGCCGCGGATGTGGTGCGAGCCATGGCCGGTCGACGCAGCCCCTACGAACTGCTCCCGCTCGGTGCAATCGAGCTCAAGGGCATGCCCGAGGCGATCGAGACCCTCGAGATTGGCTGGCACCCGCTGAGTGGCGTCGACGCCGCGTCCCACACGGTCCCGATGCCGTCACGACTCGAGAGGGCACCGTCCTTCGGTGTCGTCGGACGCCAGATCGAGACCGCCGTGCTGTCCGACGCCTACAACCGGGTCGCCACCAGCGCGGCACTCGAGGTCGTCGTGATCACGGGGGAGGCAGGTATCGGCAAGACGGTCCTGGCCTCCCAGCTGGCCCGCACGGCGTTTGAGGCCGGAGCCTGCGTGCTTCTGGGTCGTTGTGACGAGGATCTCGGCGTTCCGTACGGGCCCTTCGTCGAAGCCCTGGGGCACTACGTCGCCCATGCGCCAGAAGAGCTCCTCAGGTCCCACGTCGAGGAGTACGGCGGAGAGCTCGCCAAGATCGTCCCCGCCCTGGCGCGGCGCCTGGACGAGTTGCCCACCGCACAGAGCGCGGATCCCGAGACCGAGCGCTATCTGCTCTACCGGGCGGTGACGGGACTGCTGGAGGCAGAGTCGACGGCCCGGCCCGTGGTGCTGGTGCTCGACGACCTGCAGTGGGCCGACAAGCCCAGCCTCCAATTGTTGCGCCAGCTGGTGAGTCGCGCGCAGTCGATGCGGCTGCTCGTCGTGGGGACCCACCGGGATTCCGACCTCTCCGTCGCCGATCCCCTGACCGAGACGCTGGCTGCGCTTCGACGCGAGGCGGGGGTGAGCTACCTCCAACTGGGCGGTCTCGACGACGCCGGCGTGTTCGCCTTCATGGAAGCCGCGGCCGGTCACGATCTTGGCCGCGACGGAGCGGGACTGGCCCGTGCCGTCTCCCGCGAGACCGACGGCAACCCGTTCTTCGTCGGCGAGTTGCTGCTCCACCTTTCGGAGATCGGCGCCATCTACCAAGACAGCAGCGGTCGCTGGACCGCAGCGAGCGACCTCGAGACGATCGCCTTGCCCGAGAGCGTGCGCCAAGTGATCGGATCCCGGGTTGCCCGACTTGGCGAAGCCGCGGTCAAGGTGCTCCCGCTCGCCGCCGTCATCGGCCGGGAATTCGACCTGGACCTCTTGACCATGGTGGTCGAGCGCCCCGATGACGAGATGCTCGGCGTCCTCGACGTCGCCGCCGTGGCGGGCCTGGTGCGAGAGGTGCCCGACGTGCCCGGGCGCTACTCCTTCACCCACGCCTTGATTCAACACACCCTCTACCAGGACCTTGGCGCGACGCGTCGAGCCCGCGCCCATCACCGCGTGGCCGAGGCCATTGAGGCGATCGGCGGGGACGACCTCGAGGGGCGAGTCGGCGAGCTCGCCTACCAGTGGTCGCACGCAACGCAGCCGGTGGACGCCGCCAAGGTCATCACCTACGCCCGACAGGCCGCCGAAGGTGCCCTGGCGGCCCTCGCCCCAGACGATGCGGTGCGGTACTTCACACAAGCCTTGGAATTCGTGGCCCTCCGGGGCGACGCCGAGCCCCTCTTGGGCGTGGACCTGCTGCTGGGTCTGGGCGCCGCGCAGCGGCAAGCGGGAATCGCGGCGTCGAGGCAGACCTACCTCGAGGCCGCCAACCGGGCTCGTGCGATCGGTGCCATCGACCGCTTGGTGGCGGCTGCGCTCGGCAACACCCGCGGCTTCTTCAGTGCCAGCGGCGTCATCGACACCGACAAAGTCGCCGTCCTCGAAGCGACGCTGGAGGCGATACCTCGGGAGGACAGCGCCGAGCGAGCCTTGTTGCTCGCCACATTGTGCTCCGAGATCAGCTTCGGGAGTCCCTTCGAGCGTCGCCGCGCATTGGCTGACGAAGGCCGCGCCATGGCCCGGCGGCTGGGAGACGCGGAGACCATCCTGCATGTGCTCATTCACATCGACGACCCGCTCCAGGTCCCCTCCACCCTCGATGAGCGCCTGGCCGATGCGGCCGAGGCCAGGGGTCTGGCCGAGAAGCTCGGCGATCCCGAAGCCCTCTACCTCACAGCGAGCTCGAGCCAGGTCAATGCGATGCAAGCCGGAGACTTCGAATTGGCGACCACGTGCCTCGACACCATGCGGGCGCTGAGCGCCCGCCTGCGACGGCCCACCCTGGTCTGGATGACGGCCTTCAAGGAGGCGGGAGCGGCGCTCATGGCAGGTGATGCCCAACGAGCCGAGCAGATCGCCTCCAGCGCCTTCCAGATCGGTCGTGACAGCGGACAGCCCGACGCTTTCACCATTTACGGGTCACAGTTGATGTATGCCCGCAGTCAGCAGGGTCGTCTCGGTGAGCTGGTGTCGCTCATCGACCAGGCGGTGACCGAGAACCCCGGGATCCCGGCCTTTCGCCCGGTCTTGGCGTCGGCGCATCTCGAGGCGGGCAACGATGCAACCGCCCGCGTCATGCTCGACGGGGCGGCTGCCGACGGGTTCGCGTGGGTGCCACTCGATTTCGCCTGGATGATGGCGATCAGCACGTACGCGCAGGTCGCGGTCGAGCTACGCGCAGGCGGCCCGGCCGAGACCCTGTACGACCTGCTCGTTCCCTATGGGCATCAGGTCCCCTTCATCGGCACGCTCGGGTTCTCCCCGGCCTCCTTGTCGTTGGTGGTCTGGCCTCGGTGCTCGGCCGGTACGACGAGGCGGAGGCACACTTGACCAGGGCGACGGAGCTCACGGGGCGCGGTGGCCTGAAGCACTTCGCCGCCCGTACGCAACTGGACTGGGGGCGGATGCTCGTCGCTCGTGGTGGTCCGGGCGATGCAGGCCGGGGACGGTCGTTCCTCGAGCAGGCACGGGCTGCGGCAGCCACCGACGGGTACCTCACGGTCGAGCAACGTGCGACGGCCGAGCTGTCCCAGCTTCCCTGACTCGCCGGGAGGCGTGACCGTTGACCGTGTCGGGTCGGGTCGGGTCGCTGGCGTGCCGCGTGACCTGGTGGAGAGCAGCGGAGGCGAACCCTCCTCCACGCCACCGAAGGGTGAGCGTCAGGACGTCGTCATGAACTGATAGCTGAAGGGCGCCGAGGGCGGTGTCAGCGTGACCGAGCGGTGACCCGACGTCACGATCAGCTTCGTCCCGCCGGCTCCGATGTCAATCTGGGAGGGGCCGAGCAGGATCTCCTTCTGGGAGGCGCCGGGCGCCACGATCCCCGCGTAGATCGGGTGTTGGCCGATGATCCCGATGCTCACCCAGGAGCGGCCGGTCGACGTCGCCACCGTCACCGCGTAGGCGGCGATGTCGATCTGGTAGCTGGCGGTGCCCGCTCCCGTGGAGATGGGGGTCAGGAGGGGCGTGCTGGGCGCGGTGACGGTGGTGTGCGTGGCGTGCCGGCGGCGCCGCTCTCGGTCCCGGTCCCGTTCCCGTTCCCGATGACCCCGGCCTTCACCAGCCCGAGCGCCGCCCCGCCGGCAAGGACGGCCAGCGCGACGACGACGACGGCCACCCGGAGCAACCGGCCCGACCGGGACGGGCCGTCGGCGCCGCGGCGGCCGCCTCCGACCGCCGGGATCTTGTCGGTGTCGGCGTACGTGGGGTAGGCGTCCGCGAACAACTGCTGTTGCCCCCCTGCTCCGGCCCGTTCCCGGCCTGTGCCGAGCCGTGGGAAGATGGCCGTGGCAGCCGGGTCGGGCCTGAGCCCCGCTTCGTCGGCTTGCACGTCCATGGCCGGTACCTTCGACCTCCCACGCCCCGAGCTTGACAACGCAAACATGCGGGTCGACCCACACGATTGGTGCCTCACGACCCGGGCTGGCTTCGGGCCGGTCGGGCGAACCCCGCGGCCGGGGCCAGCATCCCAGGTGGGGCCGAGGGGAGCGCACCGGGCCCGCCGTTCGAGCCCGCCCGGGATCGATCAGGGATGGTCCCGCTGCTCAGCGGCCGACGCTGCCATCGAGCAGCTCCCGGGTGACGTCCATGTGGCCCACATGGCGGGCCGTCTCCTCAATGAGGTGGTACACCGCCCAGCGCAACGTCGTCGGGCGCAGGTCACCGGCAGAGGGAAGGTCGAAGGACGCCGCCTCGTCGAGGACGGAGTCGGCCAGCGCCGTCTCGGCCCGGTAGAAGGCAACGACCTCGTCGACGCCCCACTCGTCGGGGAGCTCGAACATCCTGGTGCGCCAGGCCATGTCCATGGGTTCGCCGGCGAAGATGGCGCGCAGCCAGAGGCGCTCCGCGTAGCCGAGGTGGACCACGATCACCCCGAGCGAATTGGCCGTCGGCGCGGGGCGCCAGCGCAGCTGCTCCCCGGTGAGGCCCTGCACCTTGAAGATGGCGCTGTCGCGCAGGTGCTGCAGCCAGCCCCGCGCCATCGCCATCTCGCCCAGAGGCGTGGCCTCGTCGGGGCGGGCGACGCTCAGCCGCGGTGGCGTCTCGGGCACGGACCGACGGCGCCGGGAGAGCCTACGGGATGCTGGCCGTGGTGGTCGTCACCAGGGGCCCGCCGCACACCGAGGCGTACCAGTCGGCGATGGTCACGCCGTCCGTCTGCAGCTGGGTGTTCTGGCCCAGCGACTCGAAGGAGGTGATCAGCCCCTGTTCGCTCGATGCGTTCTGGATGTCGTTTCGGACCTGCTGCACGAAGGTCAGAAGGTTCTTGAATGCGGCCTGCACGTTGCCCGGGGCCGTCTTGATCACGCCGAGCGCCTTCTGCACGTTGCCCAGGTCGCTGTTGTAGGCGTTCAGCATTGCCTGCTTGGCTGCGGCGAAGTTGCCCGAGGCGATCGCCTTCTCGATGGCCAGGCCGACCGAGTTCGAGCCCGACTGCTCGTTCTTGACGTCCTGGCACATCGCCGCACTGGGGTTCGATCCCTTCACCGACTCCGACGAATGGTGCTTCCCCTTGTGGTTGGTGTGGGCTCCGGCCGCGCTCATGGGCGCCAGCGTCAGCGCGACACCGAACACCCCGATGCAAAGCCCCTGCCACTTCGAACGGCGCCTCACGGTCGCCACCTCCCGGTCTCGCAATGCGCAGCCGACGTTACAGCACCCGTTGCGGCGCAACGGGTCATGGGGCCGTTCCCTTTGACCTGGTCGGCGGGGGTGTCTCCCGGGTCAACTCCCCGTGCGGCCGGGGGTTATGGTGGGTGGCTGACGGGGCGTCAGAAACCGGGGGCAACAGGTTGGACGATCTCAACGGCAAGGTTGCGGTGGTCACCGGGGGAGCGGCCGGCATCGGCCGCGGCATCACCGAGGCGCTGCTCGCGGAGGGGGTGCGTGTCGTCATCGCGGACGTCGAGGAGCCGGTGCTCGAGGTCGCGGTGAAGGAGTTGGCCGACGCCGGCTCGGTGCGCGGGGTGGTGACCGACGTCTCGTCGGCGGACTCGGTGGAGGCGCTGGCGGCCGACGTCTTCGCTCGCGAGGGCGCGTGCCATCTGCTCTTCAACAACGCCGGGGTGACCTCCGGCGGAGGAGGGCGGCCGTGGGAGCAGGAGGCCAACGACTGGGCCTGGTGCTTCTCGGTCAACGTCTTCGGCGTCGCCAACGGCGTCCTGTCGTTCGTGCCCCGCATGATCGAGTCGGGCGAACCCGGCGTGGTGGTCAACACCTCGAGCATGGACGGCGGCATCGCCCCGGTCCCCTACGCGTCGGTCTACGCCTCGAGCAAGGCGGCCATCTCGTGCTTCAGCGAGGCCCTGGCCCACCAGCTCATCGCCGCCGGCACCGCCGTGCGGGCCGCCGTCTTCTATCCGTCGGGCGGCCTGCTCGACACCGGCCTGTGGACCGCCCAGCGCAATCGTCCCGACGCGCTGGCCCGGACCAAGCCCCGGCCGCCCGCCCCCGGCACCACCTTCGAGGAGTTCAAGGCGCAGCTCGAGGCGGCCGGGCGCACGGTCGAGGTGATGGACCTGCTCGAGCTCGGCCGGTTCTGCGTGCAGGGGGTGAAGAGGGGCGACTTCATCATCGGGCACGGTCTCGAGGAGAGCGCCGATCTGCTGCACCGCCGGGCCGACGCCATCGGAGCCGGGCAGCTCCCGCCGGCGGCGCTGAGCTGATGACAACGACGGCGCCGGCCCCGGCCCGCTACACGGTCGTGTCGGCCGACGGCCACGCCGGGGGTGACATCCAGGACTACCGGCCGTACCTCGCCCGTCGCTGGCACGACGACTTCGACGCCTGGGCGGCCGAGTACGTGAACCCCTACGCCGACCTCCTGGCGCCCATCGCGTACCGCAGCTGGGACAGTGACCGGCGGCTGGCCGAGACGGAGTCCGACGGCATCGCGGCGGAGGTCCTGTTCCCCAACACGGTCCCGCCCTTCTTCGCCGAGGGCAACCTGGTGGCCCTGCCGCCGACGCCCGAGGACTACGAGCGACGCTGGGCGGGTGTGCAGGCGCACAACCGCTGGCTAGCCGATTTCTGCGCCCGGACGCCGGGCCGGCGGGCCGGCATCGTCCAGGTCTTCGCCAACGACATCGACGACGCCGTTGCCGAGATCCGCTGGGCCGCCGAGAACCTCGATCCCTTCGGCGGCATCCTGCTGCCCTCGATCCCGCCCAACTCGCACCTGCCTCCCCTGTGGGAGGAGCACTACGAGCCGCTGTGGCGGGTGTGCGCCGAGCTCGACGTGCCCGTCAACATCCACGGGGGCAGCGCGTTGCCCGACTACGGGGAGCACGAGTCGGCGCGGGCGATGATGCTCATCGAGCTCCCCTGGTTCAGCCACCGCTCCGTCTGGCACCTCATCTTCTCCGGCGTGCTCGAGCGCTACCCCACGCTCCGCTTCGCCGTGACCGAGCAGGGGGTGGCCTGGCTGCCCCGAGGGTTGCAGACGCTGGACTGGTTCTACGGCCGCATGACGACGGCCAACGCGGCCGAGGCGAACTTCTTCGGCGCCGCCGCGGCCAAGATGACCATGACCCCGTCGGAGTACTTCGCTCGCAACTTCTGGATCGGCGCCAGCTTCCTCCGACCGAGTGAGGCACCGCTGTGCCGCGACCTCGGCGTCGACCACGTCATGTGGGGCGCCGACTACCCGCATTCGGAGGGCAGCTATCCCTACACGACCGAGGCGTTGCGAGTGGCGTTCGCCGCGTTCCCCGAGCGCGACGTGCGCGCCATGGTGGAGTCGACGGCGGCCTCCTTCTACGGCTTCGACCTCGGCCTGCTGCGGCCGATCGGCGCCCGGATCGGGCCGCTGGTGTCCGAGGTGGGACGGCCGC
The DNA here is from genome assembly GCA_963774485.1 of uncultured Acidimicrobiaceae bacterium. Taxonomy (GTDB): domain Bacteria; phylum Actinomycetota; class Acidimicrobiia; order Acidimicrobiales; family RAAP-2; genus Bog-473. The sequence goes on along the minus strand of CAVZFG010000007.1, from coordinate 18,264 downwards.
TGGCCCCCGAGGACTGGCCGACCGAGACGACGTGCAACGCGTTCGACCCCACGCAGATCCTGCGGGCGTGGTGACAAGGGAGGGAACATGCAGACGGTGAGATACGGCGCTCGCGCCAATCAGGTCAACCGGGAGATCGAGGCCAAGCGGGCCGACATCTGGTCCCAGGCGGTAACGGCCGTCTACGAGACCGATCCCGAGATCGTGGCCGCGGTCCTGCCGCCGCCGCTCGTGCCCGGGCCCGAGCCGCTCGTACGGGTCACGATCACGAGGGTCGAGATGCCCGGGCTCCCCGTGTTCGGCGCCGGATGGATCGGCGTGCAGGCCCGGCACGAGGACCGGCTCGGGGAGTACCCCATCTTCATGCCGATGACGACCGAGCAGTCGCTCATCGGTGGCCGGGAGATCAACGGTGAGCCCAAGAAGCTGGCCGAGGTCGATGTCACACGCGAGGGCGACGACGTGTCGGCTCGCATCGCGCGGATGGGCTCCGTCGTCTGCGAGATCAGCGGCCACGTCACGGGCCCCCGCGACAACTACGAGCTGGCCAAGACCGACTTCTGGTTCAAGCTCTCGCCCTCGCCCGAGGAGGCGGGCGTGCTCGACCAGGACCCGCTGCTGGTGTACGGGGAGAAGACGGAGCGGACCCGGGTCCACGAGGGAATCGACGGCGAGCTCATCCTCAAGGAGGCCCCGCTCGACCCGGTGGCCGACCTCGCTCGTCCGCCGCATGGTCGACATCAACTGGACGGAGCGGTCCTCCACCCAGGTGGGCCGCATCATCGGCCCGGTGCCCCGGGCCGGCCTCGAGCCCTTCATCCACCAGCGCTACGACGACCTCTCCGTGCTCGGGGCGAAGCGATGAGCGAGCGCTACACGATCATCTCGGCCGACGCCCATGCAGGCCTGCCCTGCGAGGAGTACCGGCCCTACCTCGACGCGGCCTACCACCGCCAGTTCGACGAGTACCTGGCCGAGCGCCAGGCCAACCGCGACCAGCAGTTGCAGATGAACTACGACTACATCATGGGGTGGGAGACCGACAACGAGGAGGGCTTGCGCGGCGCCTGGGACATCGAGCAGCGCGACAAGGAGCTCGACGCGGACGGCGTGGCGGCCGAGGTGATGTTCGCCGACGCCGACGCCATCACCGGCATGGCCTCGCCGCCCTTCGGGGCCGGCCTCTCGGCGGGGGCGATCGCCGACCCGGAGCTGGCCTTCGCGGGAGCACGCGCCCACAACCGCTTCCTGGCCGAGATGTGCGCCCGCAGCCCCGCCCGCCACGGTGGCATCGCACTGGTGCCCATCACGCACGGCGTCGAGCGCTCGGTGGCGGAGATCGAGTGGCTGGCCGAGCAGCCGGGCATCCGCGGGATCATGGTGCCCACCATGTGGCACGACCTGGTGCCCTACAACCATCCCGACTACGACCCGGTGTGGGCCGCCTGCGAGGCGGCGGAGCTCCCGGTCCACACGCACTCGGGCGAAGCCCCCCAGGAGGAGTACAACGACAACATCGGGATCTACCTGGCCGAGGTCGTGTGGTGGGCTGCCCGACCCATGTGGCACCTGCTGTTCTCGGGTGTCTTCGAGCGGTACCCGCGCCTCAAGTACGTCGTGACCGAGGCGGCCGCCTACTGGGCCGCCGACATGATGTGGAAGTGGGACCAGTACATGGGTGGAGGCCACACCACCAAGAAGATGGCGGCGCTGCTGAAGGGGAAGATCTCCAAGCTCCCGTCGGACTACTTCGGGGAGAACATCTTCATCGGTGCCTCGACCATGTCCAAGGAGGAGATCCGGCGCCGCCACGTCTTGGGTTGCGACGTGGTGATGTGGGGGACCGACTACCCGCACCCGGAGGGCACGTGGCCCCACACCCAGGAACGCCTGCGGGGTGATTTCGGTGCCATCCCGGTCGAAGACGCGTGCCAGCTGCTCGGCGAGACGGCGGCGCGCTGCTACGGCTTCGACCTGGGTGCCCTGCGGCCCATCGCCGATCGCATCGGCCCGACGCCGGAGGACCTGGGCCAGGACCCCACCCGCCGGACCGACCCCGAGGAGGTGCGCAGGGCGCGCTGGTGGAAGGACGAGTACCGGGTGCAAGCACCCGGCTGAGCCCTGCTGCGATGAACGACGGGCACATGGCGTTCTGCGCCAGCGACGAATGGCGCACCCTGGTGCGGGAGACGATCCTCCCGGTGGCGCTGCGCGGGGTGGAGCTCGGTGGCGAGGTGATCGAGATCGGGCCGGGGCCGGGCTTCACCACCGATGTGCTGAGGACGATGACGGCGCACCTCACGGCGGTGGAGGTCGACGAGGGCCTGGCGGCGTCCCTGGCCGAGCGGATCGGCGAGGGGAACGTGGACGTGGTCGTCGGCGACGCCACGGCGCTGGACTACCCATCAGATCGCTTCACCGGGGCCGCCTCGTTCCACATGCTGCACCACGTCGCGCCCTCGACGGAGCAGGACCGCGCCTTCGCCGAACTGGCCCGCGTCCTCGTGCCCGGAGGGGCCCTGGTGGCAGCGGACGGGATCCACTCCGAGGGCAGCGCGCGGTTCCACGAGGGCGACACGTACAACCCGATCGACCCCGAGGAGCTGGGGTCCCGTCTCGGAACCGCCGGCTTCGGCTCCATCGAGGTGCGCACGTACGACCTCGGGTGGGTGTGCACGGCCCGCGCCGGCTGACCGCCTGAAGCCCGCGGCCGCCGGGCGGCTTTCTCAGGCGTCGGTTCGCTCTTCCTCCTGGACGAGGCGCCACATCCTGGCTTGCTCGTCCGCCGACATATGGGGGTCCCCGACCTTCCACGCGACGACGTCGCGCAGGCTGCGCCGGAGCACGTCGATGTCGAACGAGCGGAGAAAGTTCTTCACCAGGGCGGATCGGGCACGCCCCAGGACGGCGCCGATCAGCCGACCGGTCGGGACCGAGCCCGCCGCCATGAGAACCCAGGCCAGGGCCACGTCCGCGACGGGGTCACCCCGGGACGCATTCGCCCAGTCGATCACGACGGGCCCGCGTGGACCGATGATCACGTTGAGCGGATGCAGATCGAGGTGAACGAGGCGGTCCCCCCGGCCGACGGGCGCCTGGCGCAGCCAGTCCGGCGCCGGGAGCTCGTGCAGCTGCACGTGCAGCTCGGCCAACACCCGGCCCTGGCGGGGGATCGTCCACGGTCGCTTGGCCATCGTGGCGACCATGTCGAGGCCGTCGATCCGCTCCATGACGATGTCGAGGCCATCGTCACTGATCTCGTCGATGGCGGGCACCGGGTAGCCCTGCTTCCGCACGTACTCCATGATGCGCGCCTCGCCCGTCATGGAGTGGCCCTCCCGGGAGCGCCGCAGCACCAACCCAGGTCCGTATTCGAAGATGTCGGCGTCGCGACCGGCGGCCAGGAGGGGTCCTGGGGCCCTCATCGCAGCGCTGCGTCGGGGTCGAGCGCCCTCACTGCCCCTTGCACCGTCATGCCGCCCAACCTCTCACGATCGCACTGCCGACCCGGACACTCGTAGTATCACGCCGTGGAGCTCGCCGCCGAGGACATCGTCGCCCGTTGCCGGGATGCGCTGGCCGAGCACACGCCCGTGCTGGCCGTGCGCGACGTCCTGCACGAGCTGGTCGCCGCTCCCCGGGCGCTCGAGAAGGCGTTCGGACGGGTCGACGCCGGCGGCATCACCACCCTCCACAACGACGCCGAGCTCACCGTCCTGCACGTGGCCTGGACGCCGGGGATGGCGCTCAACCCGCACGAGCACCGGATGTGGGCCGTGATCGGCATGTACGGGGGCCAAGAGGACAACGCGTTCTATCGCCGGGTGCCCGGGGGCCTCGAGCCCTCCGGCGGACGAGAGCTTCCGGCGGGTGACGTCCTGGTCCTCGGGGACGACGCCGTCCACTCCGTGGCGAACTCCCGGCGTGAGTTCGCCGTGGCCCTGCACGTCTACGGCGGGGACTTCTTCTCGGTCGGACGCTCGGAGTGGGACTTCGACACGTACCAGGAGCGGCCGCGTGACCTCGAGCGGACGCGCCGCCTCTTCGAGGAGGCGAACGCTCGCTGGCGCTCCGAGGCCTGAACGTCCCCCGGAGCCCCTACATCTCCCCGTCTTCGAAGAAATTGACCCAGTTGGTCTGCATGGACGCCCCGTCGGCGATAATGGTGGCGCCGCACACGTAGCGGGCGGCGGGCGAGCACAGGAACAGGACCATGGCGGCCATCTCGTCGACCGTGCCCATGCGGATCGTCGTCCCCTCGGCCACCAGCTCGCGGGTGAAGCCGATCTCGCTGCGCCCGACCGTGGCCAGCTCGGCCTCGACCATTCCCGGCGTCGAGAAGATGCCCGGCGCGAAGGCGTTGATGGTGACGCCGCGTCGCATGAGGTAGGGCGCCAGGGTCTTGACCATGTTCACCACCCCGGCGCGGGCGGCGCCTGAGTGGACGAACATCGGAGCCCCGCGCTCGAAGGAGAAGGTGTGCACGACGTTGACGATCGAGCCGAAGCCCGCCTCGGCCATTGGCCCCATGAAGCGGCTCGTCATGTTCCAGGTGCCGTTCAGGTTCAGGTCCACCACGGCGCGCCAGCCGTTGTCGGAGATCGTGCTCGGCAGCGCCGGGAACTGGCCACCCGCGTTGTTGATCAGGAAGTCGACCCGGCCGAAGCGCCCGTAGACGGCGTCCCGCAGCGCCTCCACCTGGTCGGGCTCCCGGATGTTGGTGGGCACGGCCAGGCAGCTCCCCCCACCGGACCGGATGGAGGCCGCCACCTCGTCGAGCTGGTTCGCCGTCCGGCCCGCGATGACGGCGTGCCCGCCTAGGCGGGCGAGACCGTGGGCCACCTCGCGCCCGAGCCCGGTGCCGCCGCCCGTGACGACCCCCACCCTGCCCTCGAACAGCCTGTCGGCAAAGACCGAGACCCCCGGTCCCGCCTCCCAGGTCACCGCCCGATCACCCGGCGAAGTCCCAGCTGCTGCCGTTCTCGTAGTGGTGCAGGACGTTCTTGGCGATGAGGATACGGTGCACCTCGTCCGGGCCGTCGGCCAGTCGCAGCGTGCGGGCCGCGAGGTACATCTGGGCCAGGGGCAGGTCGTTGGTGACCCCGGCGGCGCCCCAGACCTGAATGGCCCGGTCGACGACGCGGCTGTAGGCGGCGGGCACGAAGACCTTGATGGCACTGATCTCGGTGCGGGCCTGGGGGTCGCCCGTGTCCACCTTCTCCGCCGCGTGGATGGTCATGAGGCGGGCGGCCTGGAGGTCCATGTAGCTGTCGGCCACGAAACCCTGCATGAACTGCTTGTCCTTGAGGAGGCCCCCGTGCACCTCGCGGGTCAGCATGCGTTCGACCATCAGGTCGAAGGCGCGCCACATCTGGCCGACCGAGTTCATGCAGTGGAAGATGCGCCCGGCGCCGAGCCGGTCCTGGGCCGCCCGGTGCCCGTCGCCGACCTGGCCCAGCAGGTTCTCCAGGGGCACGCGGACGTGGTCGTAGCGCACCTCGCAGTGGTCCGACTTCGGGCTGCCCCAGATCCCGATGCCGCGCTCGATGATGACGCCCGGGTTGGAGGTCGGCACGATGATCTGGGCCATGCGCCCCGGCCCGTCGTCGTCCTTCGACTCCTTGGCGCGGCACATGACGATGAAGAAGTCCGCCGCCAGCCCGTTGGAGGTGAACCACTTGTGCCCGTTGATCGACCCACTCGTCGCCCTCGCGGATGGCCGTCGTCTGAATGGAGCGCGGGTCGGATCCGGCGTTCTCCGGCTCTGTCATGGAGAAGCCGGATTGCATCGTCCCCTCGACCAGCGGGAGAAGCCACTTCTTCTTCTGCTCCTCCGTCCCGTACTTGACCAGGATGGTCTGGTTGCCCGAGTTGGGCGCCACGACGCCGAACAGCGAGGCCGCCCCCACTGCGTAGGCCAGGATCTCGTTCATGTAGGCGTGCGCCATGAAGTCGATGCCCATGCCGCCATACTCGGGGGGGAGGTGCGGGGCCCACAGCCCTTCGGCCCTCACCTTCTCCTGGATCTCGTGGCGCAGCGCCTTGGCCTCCGCCCGTTCGGCGTCGGTCACGTTGCTGCTCCGGGCGTGCCAGAGCAACGACTCGTTGGGCAGGATCTTCTCGTTGACGATGCGGGCGGTGCGCAGACGGATGTCGTTGATGTCGTCGCTGAGCCCGGCGATGGGCGTCACGTTGATGGGCATTGGTCTCCCCGATCGGTTCGTGTGCTCCGGCCGGAACCTTAGGCAGATTTGCCGGTCTGCTCCGCCCGGGCCACCCAGCGGCCGGTCAGCGCCCGCTCGTAGCGGCCGCGCCCGACGAAGCTGACCGCCCAGCGGGCCAGGGCACCGAAGCGGTTCTTGAAGCCGGTGAGAAACGTGATGTGGACGACGAGCCAGAGGACCCACCCGACGAAGCCGTCCACCCGCAGCGGCCCGATCTCCGCCACGGCTCGGAAGCGGGAGATCACCGCCAGCGTCCCGAGGTCGCGATAGCGGAACGGCTTGGCCGGCTTCCCCTCCAGGCGGCGCACGATGGTGTGGGCGGCATGGGCCCCCGACTGCATGGCCACCTCGGCCACGCCCGGCAGGTCGTCGAGCGCCATCAGGTCGCCCACGACGAAGATCTCGGGATGTCCCGGCACGGAACAGTCGGGTTCGACCAGGACCCGGCCCGCCTTGTCCAGCTTCGCGCCGGCGGCATCGGCCACCGTGGCCCCCAATCCCGACGCCCGCGTCCCGGCGGCCCAGATCTTGGTCGCGGCGGCGATCCGCTCCGTCGTGCCGTCCCGCTTGGTGATCTCGACGCCGCGCTCGTCCAGGTCGGTCACCATGGCGTCGAGGTGGATCTCGACACCCATGCTGGGTCAGGTCGCGCGCGGTCGAGGCGCGACAGGCGCGGCCCCATGGACGCGACGAGCCGGTCGGTGCCCTCGACCAGGACGACGCGGGTGTCGCGGGGGTTGATCACGCGGTAGTTCTTGTGCAGCGCCCGCCGCGAGAGCTCCTTGAGCTGCCCCGCCATCTCGACACCGGTCGGGCCACCCCCGACGACCACGAACGTCATGAGCCGCCGGCGGGCCTCCACGTCGGTCTCGGCCTCGGCGAGCTCGAAGGCGCCGAAGATCTGGCCCCGCAGCGCCAGGGCGTCGTCGAGGGACTTCATGCCCGACGCCGCGGCGCGGAACTCGTCCTTCCCGAAATAGGAGGTGGTCGCGCCGCCGGCCACGATCAGGCTGTCGTAGGGGATCGTGAGCGGGCGGCCGAACTCGTCGGCGTGCACCACGCGCGCGTCCACGTCGACGTGCTCGACCTCCGCCAGGATCACGCGCAGGTCCTGGTACTTGCGCAGCACGTCGCGGATGGCCGGGGCGATCTGGCCCTCGGAGAGGATGCCCGTCGCCACCTGGTAGAGCAGAGGCTGGAAGAGATGGTGGTTGGTGCGATCGATGAGCGTGACGCGCACGGGCTCCCGCTTGAGCGCTCGCACGGCGAAGAGGCCACCGAAACCGCACCCGATGATCACGACGTGATGCCGCCGCTCGGCCGTGCCGTCCACGGTCACAGCCGGCGGTCCACCACGGTCTGGACGTAGAGGGCCAGGGGCATGTCCCGCACCTCCTCGGGGGTGAACCACCCGACCCCGTCGGTGGTCCCGCCCACTTCGGGCCGCAGGGTCCCCTCCCACGAGTCCACCCGGTAGATCAGGCGGACGGTGTGCAGGCTCGTGCCGTCGGGGATCGTCCGCACGTCGGAGAGCACGTCGAGCAGGGGCCCGAGCGAGACGGTCAGCCCCGTTTCCTCCTCGATCTCCCGGCGCAGCGAGTCGGGCGGGCTCTCGCCGTGCTGGACGCCGCCTCCGGGCAGGAACCAGCGCCCGCGCATGTTGAGGGCCGGCGAGGCGCGGGCGAGGAGCAGGCGTCCCTCGGCGTCGCGGCACACGCCGTAGGCGGCGAGGCGCTGGCGCTGCTTCTCGGCGGGCACACCCGAGATGGTGGTCCCGGCCCGGGCCCCCCGCCAAGTCCGGGGGAAACTACCCTGGCCGGGGCCATCGCGGCCCGAACCGAAAGGGGTGCGCACATGGACACGGCGGCCGAGCTGGAGACCATTCGGGGTGTGAAGTACGCCTACTTCCGCACACTGGACCTCAAGCAGTTCGACGTCCTCGGGTCGCTGTTGACCGAGGATGCGACCGCCTCCTACGAGGACGGCAAGACCGTGCTCGAGGGGCGCTCGGCCATCGTCTCGTGGCTCACGGCGGTCCTGGGCGACCCGGGCATCGTCACCGAGCACCACGGCCATCACCCCGAGATCACCTTCACCTCGGAGACCACGGCCGGCGGCATCTGGTACCTGCAGGACCGGGTCATCGTCCCGGCCGGCGACGTCGAGATCTCCGGGACCGCCTTCTACGAGGACCGGTACCGCCTGACGGGGGAGGGGTGGCGCATCGCACACACGGGCTATACCCGGGTGTTCGAGGAACAGCGCACCCACACCACCCTCGAGCTGCGCTCGTTCACCTCGCGCTTTGGCGCGCCCGGCTGACGACCCGGGTCACGCCTCGGCGCGGCTGGCGGGGCTGAAAGTGAAGGCCGGGTCGAACAGCGTGGCGGGCTCGAGCGCCTTCTCGATCGCCTCGACGAAGTCGGGCTCGAGGACGACGTCGAGTGCCTTGACGTTCTCGGCGATCTGCTCGGGCCGGCTCGCCCCCACGATGGCGCTGCTGACGTTCTGGTTCTGCAGCACCCACGCCAGCGCCACCGCCGCCGGCGTGTAGCCCGCCTCGCGGCACAGGGCGGCGTAGGCCTGCACGGGCTCGAGCACCTCGTCACGCAGGAGCCAGCCGATCTCCCCGCCCTCGGGTCCGGTCGCCCGCGAGCCCGCCGGCGGCGCGGCGCCGGGGAGGTACTTGCCGGTGAGGATGCCCTGGGCCAGCGGCGACCAGACGATCTGGCCCACCCCCTCCCCCTGGCACAGGGGGACGACTTCGGCCTCGATCACCCGCCAGAGCAAGGAGTACTGGGGCTGGTTGGAGACGATGCGGTCGAAGCCCATCTCGTCGGCCAGGCGGAGCGCGTCCTCGATCTGCGCCGCGGTCCACTCCGAGACGCCCACGTAGTGGACCTTGCCCTGGCGCACGAGGTCGTCGAAGGCCCGCAGCGTCTCCTCCAGCGGGGCCTCGTAGTCGAACCGGTGGGCTTGCAGGAGGTCGACGTGATCGGTCTGCAGCCGCTCGAGCGAGGCATGCAGCGATTCGATGATGTGCTTGCGCGACAGGCCGCGGTTGTTCGGGTTGGGACCGGTGGGCCAGTAGACCTTGGTGCAGATCTCGATGGAGTCACGCCGCACGCCCTTGAGCGCCGGGCCCAGCACCGACTCTGCCCGCCCCATGGCGTAGACGTCGGCCGTGTCGAAGGTGGTGATCCCCGCATCGAGGGCGGCCTTCACGCACGCCGTGGCGGCGTCGTCCTCGATCTGGCTCCCGTGGGTGATCCAGTTGCCGTAGGAGAGGGCCGAGACGACCATGCCCGAGCGCCCCAGGTGTCGGTAGTCCATGGGCCGGAGCGTACCCGGGTGCTCGTACGCTCGTCGTGTGGCCGCCGAGGAGACGCTGCACGTGCACCGTGGGCTGGACCTGCCGCTCTCGGAGATCTCCTGGCGCGCCACCACGTCCGGCGGCCCCGGTGGTCAGCACGCCAACCGCACGCTCAGCCGGGTCGAGGTGCAATTCGACGTGGCGGCGTCGCCGACGCTCGGCCCGCGCCAGCGGGCGCGCCTCTTCGAGCGGCTGGGCCCGGTCGTGCGGGCGAGCGCCTCGGAGTCGCGCTCGCAGGCGCGCAACCGGGAGCTCGCGCTGGCGCGCCTGGCCGCCAAGCTCGACGCCGGCCTGCGGGTGCAGCGGGTCCGGACCCCGACGCGGCCGACGAAGAGCGCACAGGCGCGGCGGGTGGAGTCCAAGCGGCGGCGCGCCGAGACCAAGCGGCAGCGCCGGACGCCCCGAGAGGACGACTGAACCAAGGTTCTGGGAGCCGGGCCCGGAGTCGTTCCGGACCGCCGCGGGCTACTTCTGGAACTATAAACAGTTCAGTTTACGGTCCTGAGAAAATGTCCCGGGACCTCTCGTCGTCCCGGAGCCCTCTCGTCGTCCCGGAGCCCTCTCGTCGTCCCGGAGCCCTCTCGTCGTCCCGGAGCCCTCTCGTCGTCCCGGAGCCCTCTCGTCGTCCCGGAGCCCCCTCGTCGCACCCCGCCGGGCGCTGCTCAGTTCCGAAAGGCGACCGGCAAGAGGACGGGTGGCAGTTCCGCGTCGAGCTGAGCCAATAGGTCCGGATCCTCCTCGGCCCGCGGCCCGCGCAGGGCGGTCAGGGCGGCATAGCCCTGGGCGACGAGCGTGGCGTCCTCGGCCCCGGCGTCGGCCAGGCCGAGGTCGCCGGAGTGGGGGAAGGGCGAGCCGACGGTGAGGACGATCTCGCCCTTCTCCTCGGGCTCACCCTCCATGGACGACCGGGCCGCCTCGGCGGCCGCCGGACCCTCGATCTCCTCCCGGTTCGGTGCCTCCCACGACGCCGCACCCGAGCCCCGGGCGGACTTGATCAGCCCGGCCCCGCTGACCCTGGCCCAGCGCACGCCGCGGATGTCGGCCAGCGGCAGGTGCGGGACGTTCAGGTTGAGCACCGTCCGCACCGGGGCCGCGGCCAGCATCGGGATCAGGGCCACCGCCAGGTCGGCCGCCGACTCCCAGGGGTCGGGCTCGACGCCGACCCGCAGCGAGACCGCCAGCGCGCTGATGCCGAGCTGGCTCGCGGTCAGCGCCGCCCCGACGGTGCCCGAGTGCAGCACGGAACGACCGACGTTGACCCCGTGGTTGATGCCCGAGAGCACGAGGTCGGGCTTGGGCCCGACCGCCCCGAGCGCCCCCGCGATCACCGAGAGCGCCGGGGACGCGTCGAGACCGTAGGCCTCCACGTCCTCGGCACCCTCGACGAAGGCCCGTTGGTAGGTGATGGTGGTCCGGTCGGTGACCGAGCCCACCGCGGCGCTGGCCCCGCTGTAATTGGAGCTGGGCGCCACGACGATGATCTCGTGCGGCGGTGGGGGGCCGTCGGCCGTCGCCGCGTCCGCCCAGGCGACGAGCGCCCTCGTCAGCGCCGCCAGCCCCGGCGCCGCCACCCCGTCGTCGTTGGTGACGAGAATCCTCACGTCGGCCCACCCTACCGGCCACCGCTCCGTCCGGCTGGGGGCGTCACGCGACGTTCGGCCCCCGGTCACCGAGGCTTTCCCAGCACCGGTGAGGCCCTCGCCCCTGCGCAGGCCCTGGTCTGCTTCAATTCACTCGCAATGTCGGCCCGCACGCCCAGGATCTCGGTCGCGTCACCCACGGGGCAGCAGTGGCGCATCGGCCACGGCCGCCAAGAGGTCGTCGTCTGCGAGGTGGGCGCCACCCTGCGGGCCTACGCGGTCGGCGACAACCCGGTGGTCGACGGCTTCGGCGCCGACGAGTGGTCCCACTCGGGCCGGGGCCAGGTGCTCGCCCCGTGGCCCAACCGGCTGGCCGACGGACGCTACGAGTTCAACGGGGTGCGGGCCCAGGCCGCCCTCGACGAGCCGGAGCGGCGCAACGCCATCCACGGTCTCGTGCGTTGGGTGCCCTGGACCCTCCAGACCCGGCACCAGAACCAGCTGTCCCTGCGGCTGCAGCTCCACCCCTCACCGGGCTACCCGTTCTCCCTCCTGCTCGAGCTCGAGTACCACGTGGGCCGGGAGGGCCTGACCGTCACGACGAGGGCCCAGTCGCTCGACCAGGGCCCGATCCCCTTCGGCCTCGGTTTCCACCCCTACCTGACCGTGGGTCGGGAGCCGATCGACGGCGCGATCCTGCACCTCCCGGCGCGCCACACGCTCGACCTCGACGACCGGGGGCTCCCGACGGGTGCCCTGACACCGGTCGAAGGCACCGAGCGGGACTTCACCACCTCGCGCTTCGTGGGACCCGCGGTGCTCGACACCGCCTACACCACCTTGGAGCGGGACGCCGACGGCAACGCCCGGGCCACCCTCGATGCGCCCGGCGGGTCCACCGGCGCCACGCTGTGGGTGGACCCCGGTTTTCCCTATCTGATGGTGTACACGGGCGACACCCTGCCCGAGGTGCAGCGGCGCCGGCGCGCCGTCGCCATCGAGCCGATGACCTGCCCGCCCAATGCCCTGCGCACCGGCAAGGACGTCATCGACCTCCCGCCCGGTCAGGAGTGGTCGGCCCGGTGGGGGATCGTCCCCCGGTGACCGTCCCGCGGAGAGAGGCCGTGAGCCGCGCCCCTCTCGAGGGCCAGGTCGTCGCCGTCACCGGCTCGTCCAGCGGGATCGGGGCCGCCACGGCACGCGCCTTCGCCGCGGCGGGTGCGTCCGTCCTGGTGAACTCGGCGCGGTCGGTCGCCGACGGGGAGGCGGTCGCCACCGCGCTGCCCGACGCGCTCTACGTCCAGGGCGACATCGCGGCGCCCGAGGTCCCCGAGCGCCTGGTGGCCGCCGCCCTCGAGCGTTGGGGGCGCCTCGACACGCTCGTGAACAACGCGGGGACCACCGCGGTGATCCCACACCACGACGTCCAGGCGGCGTCCGTCGACGTGTGGCGGCGCATCTTCGAGGTCAACGTGTTCGGGACCTGGGCCATGACGGTGGCGGCCCTCCCCGCCCTGCGCGACGCGCGAGGCTCGGTGGTCAACGTCTCCTCGGTGGCGGGCGTGCGGCCGACCGGCTCGTCCGTCCCCTACGCGGCGAGCAAGGCGGCCCTCAACCACCTGACGGTGCTCCTGGCCAAGGTGGTGGGCCCCGAGGTGCGGGTCAACGCCGTTGCGCCGGGCCTCGTCGACACGCCCTGGACGGCGGACTGGGGCACCGTGCGCGACGCCGTGCGCCAGCTGGCTCCGCTCAAACGCTCGGGCCAGCCGGAGGACGTGGCGGAGGTGATCCTGGCGCTCGCCCGCGCCGCCTACGTGACGGGCCAGGTCGTGGTCGTCGACGGCGGGCTCTCCATCGCCACCTGAGCCTCGTCAGCCCGGCGAGGTCACCATCCAGCGCAGGGCCGCCGTGAGCCCGCGGGCGAGCGGGGTCACGGCCGCGGTGTCGACGAACAGGTCGAGCGGGCCGGCGAGGGACAGCCCCAGTTCCCGTCGGGCCCAGCCCGGCAGGACGCCGACGGCGGCCGCCAGCACCACGGAGTAGACCGCACGTTCGCTGGGCCGGTGAGCCACGCCGCGCAGGAGCCAGTCTCGGGCCTCCTTCGCTTGTGGCCCGGCGTAGAGCTCGGGCCGCACGCGGCAGCAGGTAGCTCTGCACCTCGTCGGACGAGCGCGGCGCCCAGGCGGCCCCGAGGGCCAGCGCCACCGGGGCCACCTCCTCGTAGTAGCGGTCGCACTGCTCGGGAGTGAGCGGCCGGGGCCCGTAGCGCTGCGACGAGGCCAGGAAGCTCGAGACCTCGGCCACGTGGATGAAGGTCACCAGGTCGGGGTCGTCGGCCGAGTAGGGCCGGCCGTCGGGAGCGATCCCCCTGACCCGGCGGTGGACCCGCTGCACCTGGGCGATGGCGGCCTCCGCCTGCTCGGTGGTCCCGAAGGTCGTGGCGGCGACGAACCCGGCCGTCCGCCGTAACCGCCCGAGGGGGTCCTCTCGGTAGCTCGAGTGCGCGGCGACGCCCGCCATGGCGAGCGGGTGCAGCGACTGCAACAACAGCGCGCTGACACCGCCGATGAGCATGGTGGGCAGGTCGGCATGGACCAATCTCGCCATGCCGTGCGGCGGCAGGTAGGCCACGTCGGGGTCGGTGGCGATCGGCGCCGGCTCCTCCCTGATCCCGACGGCGCGCCGCACGGTGCGCGCCATGTCCCCCCGGGCCGGCGCCGCCAGGCCGCCGACCAGGCGCAGTGGGACCCCGGCGACGGTGCCCCCCAGCGCGGTCGCGCGCTCGACCGGGTTCAAGAGGGCCACCAAGAGAGCTTGGCACGTGGCAGAGTGCACTCCATGCGCTTCGTCGTCGTGGGGGCGGGTGCCATCGGGGGCGCCGTCGGGGCCCGGCTGTTCCAACAGGGCTATGACGTCACGCTGGTGGCCCGGGGCGACCATGGCCGCGCCCTGGCGTCGGGGCCTGGTCCTCGAGAGCCCCGACGAGACCGTCACCCTGCCCATCCCTGTCGTCTCCGAGCCTGCGCAGGCGTCGTGGACCGCCGACGCGGACGGTGATCCCGTCGTGCTGGTGGCCGTGAAGGGCCAGCACACCGACCACGCCCTCACCCAGCTGAGCGTGGCGCCACCCTCGGTGCCCGTCGTCTGCATGCAGAACGGGGTCGAGAACGAGCGCCGGGTCCTGCGCCACTTCCCCTCCACCTACGGCATGTGCGTGATGTGCCCTGCCACGCCAGCTGCGGCCCGGCGTCGTCCAGGTGCACTCGTCCCCGGTCTCCGGGCTGCTCGACCTGGGTCGCTACCCCTCGGGCCTCGACGAGCGCGGGCAGGCGATCGCGGACGCCATCGCGACGACGACCTTCCAGTCGGTGGGCCGCCCCGACATCATGCGCTGGAAGTACCGCAAGCTCCTCATGAACCTCGCCAATGCGGTCGAGGCGCTGTGCGGACCCGAGGGTCGCTTCAGTGCGCTGGCCCGCGAGTCGCAGCGGGAGGGCAAGGAGGTGCTGGCCACGGCGGGGATCGACGTGGCGAGCTCCGAGGAGGACCGTGAGCGCCGCGGCGATCACCTCCAGGTGTTGCCCACGTCCTCGGGCGAGTGGCAGGGAGGGTCCAGCTGGCAGAGCCTCGCCCGCGGTGCGGGCTCCATCGAGGCCGAGTTCTTGAACGGGGAGATCGTGCTCGTGGGGGGGCTGCACGGGGTGGCCGCCCCGGTCAACGGGCTGCTGGAGCGCCTCGCCGTGCGCGCCGCCGCCGAGGGGGCGGCACCGGGCTCGTGGCGCATCGAGGACCTCAGCGAGATGGCGGGCGTGGCGCATGGTGAGTGAGCGGGCCGGGACGATCCCGGACAAGGCAGACCATTGCCTCGTGCTCGGTTCCGAGGTCCCGTGAACGGCGAGGCACCGCGACGATGACGGGCAACACCGGTTCCGCGGAGACGTTGCGGGACGGCCGGATGGTGCTCGTCCGGCCCCTCGTCGGTCGGGGACGCGGCAGGCATCGGCCGCCTGTGGCGCAGGCTCGACGCCGATGGACGCCGTCGGTTCCTCGACTTGGGCCACGTCCCGTCCGCCGACCCCGGGTCACTGGCCGTGCCACGCCCCGGGGAGGCGGCCGGGGTGGTCGCCATCGCCCAAGGGGGTGAGTCCGAGCGGCTGGTGGGCGTCGCCCGCTACGTGCGGACGACGGGAGACGAGGCGGAATTCCTGGTGGTCGTGGACGCGACCTACCGCCGCGCGGGTCTCGGCACCCTGCTCCTCGGCCAGATGGCGGAAGACGCGCACCACGTCGGGATACGCCGACTGACCAGCGACCTCGCCCCTGGTGACGCCATCGTGGTGAAGCGCCTGGCCGAGCTCGGGCTCGTGTACGAGCAGACGGCGACCGCGGTTGGCGTGCACGCCAGCTTCACCGTCCAGGAGACCGATGCCTACCTCGAGGCCGTTCTCGCGGACGAGCGGGTCGCCGCCCGTGTCGCACTCGATCCGTTCCTGCGTCCCCGGTCGATCGCCGTGGTGGGCGCCAGCGACGACCGCTCCCGCATCGGCGGGCTCTTGCTGGCCCACCTGCGGGAAAGCGGCTTCACCGGGGCGCTGTACCCGGTGAACCCTCGCCACGAGGTCGTTCAGGGTCTCGGGGCCCATCCGGACCTGTCCGCATGTCCGGAGCCGCCGGACCTGGTCGTCGTGGCCGTTCCGGCACCTTCGGTGCCCGAGATCGTCGACCAGGCCGGTGACCTCGGGATCCATGCCGTGTGCGTGATATCGGCCGGATTCGCCGAGGTGGGGAAGGAGGGGCGCAAGCTTCAAGAGGACCTCGGGCGCAGAGCCCGGGAGGCTGGCGTGCGCCTGATCGGCCCGAACTGCATGGGGCTGCTCAACGGTGGGCCCGAGCCCCGGTTCAACGCGACCTTCAGCCCGGCCGTTCCGCCTCCGGGCCGCGTCGCGTTCGTGACCCAGTCGGGCGGGCTCGGGCTGGCCGCGCTCGCCCTCTTGAGCGGGCCGTCGCTCGGCGTGAGCGGGTTCGTCTCCGTCGGCAACACCATCGACCTGGCGCCGAACGACCTGGTCTTGTACTGGGACGACGACCCGCACACCGATGTGGTCCTGGCTTACCTCGAGTCGGTGCCCGATCCCCGCCGGTTCGCCCGGATCAC
Source organism: uncultured Acidimicrobiaceae bacterium (assembly GCA_963774485.1). Taxonomy (GTDB): domain Bacteria; phylum Actinomycetota; class Acidimicrobiia; order Acidimicrobiales; family RAAP-2; genus Bog-473. The sequence continues at coordinate 1,932 of CAVZFG010000007.1, read as the reverse complement.
CCGCCGGGTCTCACGGCACAAGCCGGTCGTGGTGGTGAAGGCGGGCCGGTCGGGTTCGGGGCGACGAGCTGCTTCCTCGCACACGGCCGCCCTGGCGGCCGGTGAGCCCGCAGTCGAGGCGCTGTTCCGCCAGGCGGGGGTCATCAGAGCGGACACGCTCGAGGAGCTCTTCGACGTCGCCCGCGTCATGTCGGGTCGTTCGCGGGACTCGGGCCGACGGGTTGCGGTCCTGACCAACGGTGGGGGACCGGGAATCTTGGTGGCGGACGCCTGCGAGGCGGCTGGACTCCTCGTGCCCGAGCTCTCCGAAGTCACCCAATCCGCCCTGCGCGCCAACTTGCCGGCGGAGGCGTCGGTCAAGAACCCGGTCGACATGGTCGCCAGCGCGAGCGCCGAACAGTACGGGGCTTCGTTGCGGCTCCTGGGGGACGCCGACGAGGTGGACGCCGTCATCGTCGTGTTCATCCCACCCTTTCTCACCCGTGCCGAGGATGTGTCCCGCGAGATGGCCGCAGCGGCGCGCGATCTCCCTTCCTCCAAGCCGATCCTCGGTGTCTTCATGATCCGCGAGCCTCCGATCGAGGCACTGGCCGCGGCCCGGGTCCCGGTGTTCACCTACCCCGAGCCGGCGGCGAAGGCACTGGGTCGTGTGGCGGCCTGGTCGGAGTGGCGGGCACGGCCTGCAGGCCACGTTGTGACACCGCCGGGAATCGACGCGCGCCGGGGCAGGGCAGTGGTGGAGGAGGTGCTCGACGGCCAGCCGGACGGCGGTTGGGCCGATGCCGCGGCCTCGCAGGAGCTCCTCGATGCCTACGGGATCACCACAGCCCGCTGCCGTCGGGTCCGCACGCCCGAAGAGGCGGCGGCCGCCCAGGCCGAGCTCGGCGTGCCGGTCGTCGTCAAGATCGCGGCAGCCATTCACAAGAGCGACGTCGGCGGTGTCGCCATGGGGATCGACAGCCCGGACGCGGCGGCGAAGGCTCTGAGGGCGATCCGAGCCGAGATGACGAGGGAAGGTCTCGGGGAGGACGCCGAGGACTTTCTGGTGCAAGAGGCGATACACGACGGCGTCGAGATGATCGTCGGCGTCAGCCACGACCCGGCCTTTGGGCCGCTCGTGATGGCGGGTCTGGGTGGACGCTGGTCGAGGTGCTCGGTGACGTGGCAATGCGGATCACGCCTCTGAGCACCACCGACGTCGACGAGATGTTGCGCTCGCTCCGCTCCTACCGGCTGCTCACGGGATATCGCCGGTCGCCTCCTCTCGACGTGGCGGCGTTCGCAGAGTTGCTGCACCGTGTCGGTGCGATGGTCGAGGACATCCCCGAGATCGCCGAGCTCGACTTCAATCCGGTGTTCGTCCGGCAGCACGACGTGGTCGTCGTGGATGTGCGGGTCCGCTTCGCACCGCTCTCGAAGTGAGTGGCGGCGCGGGCACCGAGCGGCCACCTCGGAGTCTCAGTCGGCGTGGAGGGCGGCGCGCACCTCGTCGGCCACCGCGGCGACCTCGGCCACCTCGGCCTGCAGGGTGCCCGGGGCGTCGATCCGCAGCTCGTGCACCGTGCCGGTGAACGGTGCCGGCGGCGTATAGCGCGGAGACACGGGGAACCCCATGTCGCGGCCGAGTCGGAGCCCGGCCCCGCCGTGTTGCATCGCTATGGGAAGCGTGCCCTCGACCGATGTCTCGTCGACCTCGGCCCCGTCGACGAGCAGGACCATGCGACCGGGGCCGCTGGCCTCGCCCACCTCGTAGAAGACACCGATCATGTGCCGGCCGGGGGGCAGGGCCGACGGTGCGGTGAGCTCGACCGCGTCCGTCGTGTGGGCGAAGGTGAAGTGCGGAAGCTCGCCGACGACGTAGAGGGCGTAGCCGCCGAACCAGTCACCGAGGGCGAAGATCACGCCCTCAGCCATGCCCGGGCCCGAGTCGAT
>CAVZFG010000006.1:0-46130 GCA_963774485.1 uncultured Acidimicrobiaceae bacterium | reverse complement strand
ACCGCGTCGCCAAGCCCGACAAGGGGATCTTCGAGGTGGTGGAGGGCCAGCTCGGGGTCGGGCCCGAAGCGTGCGTGCTCGTGGGCGACCACCCCCTCAACGACGTGGCGGGGGCCAAGCGCGCCGGCTGGCGCGCCGTGTGGATCGACCGTGACGGCCAGGGTGCGTTCACACCGCACCCCGGCTACGAGGAGGCACAGCCCGACGCGGTGGTCACGACGCTCGCCGACCTGCCCGGCACGCTGGAGCTGCTCGGGACGGACGGCTGACCGATGCTGCTCAGCGGCTGAGAATGACTACACCGGCGTTTGCGCCTCGGCCCACGGTGTGGGAGAGGGCCACCCGGGCGCCGTCACCTGACGGGGTCCCGATTCCCCCCGCAGTTGCCGGACCAGCTCCACCACCTGGCCCAGTGCGGAGGCCCCCAGGGGCTCCCCCTTTGAGAGCAGCCCACCGCTGGGGTTGACCGGCAGGCGCCCGCCAAGCGACGTGGCACCGGACTCGAGCAGCGCGGCCGAGCCCCCCGGCTCGCAGAGCCCGAGCTCCTCGTACGAGCCGAGCTCCCGGGCGGCGTCGGTATCCTGGCACTCGACGATGTCGAGATCGTCCGGGCCCAGGCCAGCCTCCTCGTAGGCGGCGTCGGCGGCCAGGGTGGTGGCGCCGGGACGTCGTCGTCGACCAGCCCGCCGAGCGGCGTGGACTCGCTCAGCACCGGTCCCGGCAGGTGAGAGCGCAGCACGCCGCGGCGAGCCGCCACGGGTGGTGACGACCCGGCGGCGCCGGCCGTCCACGCGATGTAGGACCACGGCGGCGGCCCCTTCGTTGGGCGAACAGAGCATGAACAGGTGCAGCGGCTCGCACACCACCCGTGAGGCGAGCACCTCCTCGACCGACCTCCTTCTGGAACATGGCGTCGGGGTTGGCCGCCCCGTGCCGGCGGTTCTTGACCACCACCCGGGCCAGGTGGTCCTTGGTGACCCCGAGGTAGGCACGAGCCGCTGCGCCCGCAGGGCGAAGAACGCCGGCGTGGCGGCCAGGCCAGCCTCCTCCTGCCAGGGCTCGAAGAACGACGAGCGGATGATGCCCTTGGGCATCTTCTCCACGCCGAAGACGAGCACGGTGTCGTACTGCCCGGCCCGGATAGCCCCGGCGGCCAGCATGAGCGCGGCGCCGCCGCTGGCGCAGCCGGCCTCGACGTCGACGATGGGCATGCCCGTCAGGCCGAGGCGGCTCAGCACCTTGTGCCCGGTGGCCACGCCGCCGTAGGCGGTCCCGCAGAACGCGGCCTGGAACCCGCCCTTGCCGAGCCCGGCCTCGCGCAGCGCGGCCCGCACGGCGGCCACGCCCATGTCGGTGGTCGAGACCCCCTCGAAGCGTCCGAAGGGATGCAGCCCCACCCCGGCGACCACGACGCCGGTCATGACGACGCCGGGGCGAAGGAGTAGGTCACGACCTCGTTCCCGTCGGCGTCGGTGTGCAGCGGCACGACGCGCAGTTCCATGGCCTGCCCGAGGCGAGCGCGGCGGGGTCGCTCACGGTCAGCCGCGTGATGACGCGGATCCCCTCGGGGAGCTCGACCACGCCGACGCCGTAGGGGACCTCGCCCCGGTATCCCGGCGGCGCTGCGGTGACGGCCGTCCAGGCCCACAACGTGCCCCGGCGCGAGAGCTCGACGGGATCGGGGTCCTCGGCGGCGCAGTACGGGCAGGTGTCGGGGCGGGGGAAGTGGACGGACCCGCAGGCGCCGCACCGGCTGCCCAACAGCGCCGGCGGGTCACCGTCGGTGAAGAGTCCCTCACGGACCATGACGCGCATCGGTCTTAGCGCTGGAGCTCCACGAGCTCCAGCGCGTCGAACTCCCAGTAGGCGCGGAGCGCAGCCAGCTTGCCGGCGCCGTTGCTGCGGTAGGTGTAGACGCCGTGGACGACTGCCTCGTGGGTGCCGCCGGCGAGCGTCGTGCGGATGATGCCGACGTCGGCCACCTCGTCGCCGCACAGGTAGGACTCGGTGATCTCGAAGTTGATCGCCTCGCTCGGCCCGATGACGTTGTCGTAGAAGGCGGCGATGGCCTCGCGCCCGTGGTGGCCCACTGCCCTCCGGGTCGAACGGCGAGGGGCCGACGGGGTCCTGTACCACGGCGTCGTCGGCGAAGAGATCGAGCCAGGCCTCACGGTCTCCGGCGTGCACGGCGGCCCGAGATCCGATGCCGAGCTCGCGGGCGGTGAGTTGTTCGTCGACCATCTGGCTCCCTCCTTCGCGGTTGCCCTTGGCTCAGCTGACCTTGGCGATGACGTCATCGGCGAAGCGGCGCAGGTTGTCGACCTTGGTCTGCAGCGCCTCGGTGTCCGGCGCCGTGTCGTAGGGCCAGCGGAAGCCGACGATGGCGTCGGTGACCCCGAGCTCCTCCAGCCGCTTGACGCCGTCGGCGGTGTAGGCGTCGAGCGAGATCACGTGGATCTCGAACGGCTTGGACTCGGTGCCGTGCTCGTGGCGGAGCTGGGCCAGGCGCTCGAGCAGGCCGGGGAGGTCGGCCGGGTCGCCACCGCCGTGCAGCCAGCCGTCGCCGTCGACGGCGGCCCGGCGCAGGGCGGCCTCGTGGTGCCCGCCGATCAGGATCGGCACTGGACGCGCTCGGCGTCGGACACATCTTTATGGACGGGATGTCGAACACCTCGCCGTGGAACTCGAAGAACCCGCCGGCCATGAGGCCGCGGACGATGGCGATCTCCTCGTCCATGCGCTTGCCCCGGCGCTCCCACGGCACGCCGCAGATGGCGTAGTCCTCCGGCCACGGGCTGGTGCCCACGCCGAGCAGGAGGCGGTTGCCGGTGAGCACGGCCGTGGAGCTGACCTGCTTGGCGACCAGCACGGGCTGGCGGATGGGGAGCTTGATGACGAAGGTGACGAAGCGCAGGCGCTCGGTCACCGCCCCCATGGCCGGGATGAGCGAGAACGGCTCGAGGAAGGGCTTGTCCTCGAGGAACTCCCGGGTGCCGTCGGGGTTGAAGGGGTACGTGGTGTCGGACACCTCGGGGTAGCAGATGCTGTCGGGCACGACCATGGAGTCGTATCCCGCCTCCTCGGCCGCCCGGGCCAGGGGCAGGTAATACGACGGATCGGTCATCGACTCGGCATACGAGAATCGCACGGCACCTCCGGGTGTCAGACGAATGGGTCGTGGGCACCGGCGCCGCCTACCATGCGGCCCGTGCCCGCTCATCCTGCCAGCACCGAGCACCGGGACACAACCCGGTCCGCCGGCGTGCGGCTGAGCGGGACGGCGCCCCTGGTCACCGACCTCTCCCTGGAGACCTCGAGCGGGACGCCCGGCACGTCATCGGGGAGATGGCCTACGCCTACTACGCGGGCGGGGCCGACGACGAGCGCCTGCTGGAGGGGAACGTGGCGGCCTGGGCCCACTGGCAGCTCCATCCGCGCGTGCTGGCCGGCGTTGACCGACGTGTCCTGCGCCACCACGCTGCTCGGCTCGCCGGTCGCGCTCGCCGGTGGCCATCGCGCCGACGGCGATCCAGGGGCTGGCCCACGCGGAGGGAGAGGCGGCCACGGCCCGGGGCGCCGCCGCGGCCGGGGCGCCTTGATGATCCTCTCCTCCCTCGCCACCTGCCCGCTCGAAGAGGTGGCGGCGGCGGCACCGGACGCGGCGCGTTGGATGCAGGTCTACATCCTGCGGGAGCGGGCCCGGACGGCCGAGCTGGTCGAGCCGGGCGGCGGCCCACGGCTACGGGGCCCTGGTCCTGACCGTCGACGCGCCGGTCTCGGGGCTGCGCCTGCGCGAGTGGCGGACGGGCGTGCACCTGCCCGACGACCTGGCCCTGCCCAACCTGGCCGGGGACAGCACCGACAGTGCGCGCGAGGGCGGCTTCATGGCGGTGGTGACCCGACGAGTTCGACCCGGCGCTCACCCCCGACGACATCGGGTGGCTGGCCGGGCTGAGCGACCTCCCCGTGGTGGTCAAGGGCGTGCAGCGGGCCGACGACGCGCGTGCGCTGCATCGAGGCCGGGGCGGCGGCCGTCGTGGTGTCCAACCACGGCGCGCGCCAGCTGGCCGACGCCCCGGCGACGGCCGACATCTTGGCCGAGATCGTCGACGCGGTCGCCGGGCGGGCCGAGGTCTACGTCGACGGCGGCATCCGCCGCGCGCCCGACGTGGTCAAGGCGCTGGCGCTCGGGGCGCGGGCCACCCTGGTCGGGCGGCCCGTCCCTGTGGGCACTGGCCACCGGCGGGGCCGACGGGGTGGCGGCGCTGCTGCGTTGGTACGAGTCCGAGCTGCGGCGGACCATGGCCCTGTGCGGCGCGGCGACGGTCGACGCCATCGACCGCAGCCTGGTACGCCGGGCACCGGGCTGGTCGCTCGAGGACCATTGTCATGACGACGGTCGCCGCCATGCTGGCGGCGCGAGCACGAGGACGACCGGACCGGCATCATGGATGCCAGCGGGCGCTGGACGTGGCGCGAGGCGGTCCGGGAGGGCGCCGACCCGGGGTGCACTGGCCCGGTCGCTGTTCGACGCGGACGCAGGCAAGCCCCACATCGGGGTGCTGCTCCCCAACGGGCCCGAGTACCTGTTCTGGCTGAACGGCGCCGCACTGGCCAGCGCGGCCATCGTCGGGATCAACCCGACGCGGCGGGGCGAGGCCCTCGCCGCCGACGTCCGGGCCACCGACTGCGCCGTCATCGTCACCGATGCCGACGGCGCCGCCCTGCTCGAGGGACTGGACCTCGGCCTCGGCGAGGACAACGTCCTGGTCATCGGCACCGAGCGTTACGAGGCGCTGCTCGGCCGTTTCGCCGGCACCGAAGCCGCCCAGGCGCTCGTCGACGCAGGCAGGCGACGTCGGGGAGGACTCGCTGTTCCTCCTGATCTTCACCTCGGGCACGACGGGCGTGCCCAAAGCGGTCCGCTGCACCCAGGGCCGGCTGGCCGGCATCGCCGAGGTAGCCGCCCCGGGCTACGGGTACGGGGCCGACGACGTCTGCTACTGCCCGATGCCCCTGTTCCACGGCAACGCGCTCATGGCGCTGTGGGGGCCAGCGGTCATGGTCGGGGCGGCCATCGCCGTGCGGCCCCGCTTCAGCGCCTCGGCCTTCCTCGACGATGTGCGGCGCTTCGGCGCCACCAAGTTCAGCTACGTGGGCAAGGCCATCGCCTACATCCTGGCCACCCCCGAGCGGCCCGACGACGCCGACAACACGCTCAAGAGCGCTTTCGGGACGGAAGCCTCGGTGCGCGACCGGGACCGCTTCCGGGAGCGCTTCGGCTGCTACCTGATCGAGGGCTACGGGCAGAGCGAGGGCGGTGCCGCCGTCAACCCCGTGCTCGGCATGCCCAAGGGCGCGCTGGGCAAGCCGGTCGGAGGCGTGGACCTGGCGGTCATCAGTCCCGAGTCGGGCGAGGAGTGCGCACGCCGGCCGAGTTCGACGACGAGGGACGCCTCCTCAACGCGGGCGAGGCCATCGGGGAGATCGTCAACCGGAGCGGCCGTGGCAGCTTCGAGGGCTACTACCGACGCGAAGGACGCCGAGGCGGAGCGCCTGCGCCGAGGGTGGTACTGGACCGGCGACCTCGGGCTACGTGGACGCCGACGGGTTCTTCTACTTCGCCGGGCGAAACGGGGACTGGCTGCGCGTCGACTCGGAGAACTTCGCGGCCGGCCCGGTCGAGGCCATCCTCTCGCGCCATCCCGACCTGGCGGTGACGGCGGTCTACCCGGTGCCCGACACGGCCTCGGGCGCCGGCGACCAGGTCATGGTGGCCATCGAGACGGTGCCCGGACGTGCCTTCGACCCCGACGCCTTCGCCGAATGGCTGGCGGCCCAGCCCGACCTGGGACCGAAGTGGCTGCCCCGCTACGTTCGGGTCTCGCCGACGCTCCCCCAAACGGCCACCGGCAAGGTGACCAAGGTGGATCTCCGGACCGAGGCGTGGGCCTGCGAGGACCCGGTCTGGTGGCGCCCGCTCGACGGCGCGGACCTGCGGTTCGTGCCGCTGAGCGACGACGATCGGGCCACGCTCGCGGCCGGGTTGGCCGAGAACGGACGGCCACCCGTCGGCTGAGAGGCGGCGCTACAGCTCGGCGGGCGGGCACCGGGAGCGCGACAGCTCCACCGATGTCGGGGCCGCAGACGCAGGCCGAGGAAGGCGACCAGGGCCGCGGTCAGGACCCCACGCGTGGCCGCCACCGCAGGCATTCGACAGATCACGCAGGCGCGCCCTGACATAGGCCTCGTAGGCCTCCTCGCTGACCAGTGCTCGGCCTGGTCGACACCGTCGCAGCGGGAGATGTACTCGCCGAGGACGGCCGCTCCAACCTGTAGCCGTGAGCGGCGAAAACCGCTTCGTCGTTGGAGGCACCGGCTGTCGGCCAGGCGGGCGAGGGTCCCCAAGAAATCGAAGATGACGGCGTCGACCACGGTCCCGGTCCCATGACTGTCCCGGGGGTCGTCACCGCCCGGATGCCCGGCCGGGCAATACTTCTCGACATGAACGCCGACCACCAGCCGGCCGAGGCACCGGCTCCGGCCGGGGACCGGGTGGGGTCGCCGCCGACCGGGAACGATCGGGCCGTTGGATCGTGGAGCTGCTCGGGGTCGTCCTCGTGGCCATCATCGTCGCCGTCCTGTTGCGCACCTTCGTCGTCGCCACCTACTCCATCCCGTCGGGCTCCATGGAGCCGACCCTCCAGATCGGGGACCGGATCGTGGTGGACAAGCTGAGCTACCACCTGCACGGCGTCGACCGCGGCAACATCGTCGTGTTCTCCACGCCCGCCGAACGAGGATTGTGCCGGGCCTCCCGTGGCGGACCTGGTCAAGCGGGTGATCGGCCTGCCGGACGAGACCATCTCGCTGTCCGGCGGGAGCGTCTCATCAACGGGCACGTGCTCCCCGAGCCGTTCCTGCCGCCCGACGAGCAGGACGCCACCTACCCGGGGCCGTCGGCCGCGCCCTACTCCCTGCACCAGCCCTACCGAATCCCGCCGGGGACGTGTTCGTCATGGGCGACAACCGGCCGGAGTCCTGCGACAGCCGCTACTGGGGGCCCGTCCACGAGTCCACGATCGTGGGCAAGGTCGACCTGCGGATCTGGCCGCTGTCGCGGTTGGCCTTCTTCTAGCGCCCCGGGCTCTCGGACCGGCGCTCGCGTCGCCACACGACGCGCAAGCCAGACCACGTCTCGTCGATGGCACACACCTTGTTGTCCACCAGGCCGAGCGGCAACGCGACGGCGCGCACCACGTCCTCGCGCATGGTGGTCTCGACACCGGAGGACCGCTTGGGCCACGCCACCCAGAGGCCGCCGGCGGGGAAGACCATCCGGGCCGAGAGCGTCGATGCGGCGCTCGAAGTCACGCCGCTCGAGTGAAAAAGGCGACGACGACGTCCGCCGACCCCCGGGCCTGGCGTTTACACGGTCACGCCGGCGGCAGGCCGCCGATCACGCCGGGCGGCGCCCCGATGAGGGCCACCGTCGACCCTTCCGTGATCCCCAGCTTCTTGGGCAGCGGCGTCCCGCTTACCCGGCCATCACCTGGGTTAGCACACCGGAGGGGCGGCGCTCGGGTTGACGGCCTCGAAGACCCGGAACGCAAGCGGGTACTCGTACTCCTCCGGTCCCACGGCGAACCGGTCGAGATGACGCTCGACCACGCTGCGTGCCTCGCCTTCGTGCTCGGGGCGACGCCCATGAACCCCAGCAGCGAGCTGTCGAACACGGCGTCGGCCGGCGCCCGCACCGTGATCTCGTGGGCGTGCTCTCGACGGCCCCGAAGCCCGCCGCCCCGAGGATGTCCCGCACGTACTCCTCGTCCCCGAGATGAAGGGGCCGACGGGGCTCTTCCCGGGCGGGGGCACGGGCGGCGGCGGCAGCAGCGGCCGCAGCACCGTGCCGACGTGCCACGGGTTGTGCTCCACGCCCTGCCAGCAGGCGAACACGAAGCGGCCGCCGGCGGTGAGGAGGCGGCGGATGGCACCGAACGCCGCCGTCGGCTCGTCGAAGAACATCACGCCCAGCTGGCTCACGGCGAGGTCGAAGGGTTCCCCGTCCAGCGGCGTCGTCTGCACGTCCATGGCACGAAGTCGACGTCGTCGACCCCCGACCGCTGCAGCCCGGTCCCGGGCCAGCTCGAGGAGCGGCGCAGAGATATCGAGCCCGACTGACCCGTCCCCCAGGCGCAGCCGGCGCGGCCGAGCGCGATGGTCAGGGCGCCCCCGCCACACCCGATGTCGCACACCCGCTGGCCGGGCCGCCGTCTGCGGCCGTGAGGAGGTAGGGCGACACCGCATCGGTCAGCCGTTCCCGCTTGGGCCACGCCGCCACCCAGCGGTCGTCGTTCCATCTTTTCGACTCGCTTCTCGTTGGCCACGGCGACAACGTAATCCGGCCAGGGTAGGTTCGGCCCTGTGCGTGTCGGCCTCGTGATCCTGCCCACGGACCGCTGGGCCGAAGCGCGCCGGCAGTGGGAGTGGGCCGACGAGGTCGGTTTCGCAACGGCGTGGACCTACGACCACATCCGCTGGGGCGGCATGCCCGAAGGCCCGTGGCACGCCTCGGTGCCCGTGCTCGCCGCGGCGGCCGCCGTGACGGACACGCGTGCGGATCGGCACGCTCGTCGCCACGCCGAATTTCCGCCACCCGGTCACGCTCGCCCGCGAGGCCCTGGCGCTCGACGACGTGAGCGGCGGCCGCCTCGACCTCGGGCTGGGCCCGGGCAGCGCAGGGCCCCGACGCCACCGTGCTCGGGCAGGACCCGTGGTCGCCGGCGGAACGGCTCGCGCGCTTCGAGTGGTTCCTCGCACGTGCTCCAGCCGATCGTGGACGGCGAGCCCGACGCCCGCACGTCACGGCAGACGTCGCACTACTCGGCCGAGCGAAGCGCCCAGCACGCCGGGCGCGTGCAGCGCCCGCTCCCCCTCAGCATCGCGGCCGGCGGGGCCAAGGGAATGCGCCTCGTCGCGCTCTACGGCCGGAACTGGGTCACCATCGGGCCGACCGGGCGGGCCCTCGCTCGCCCCGACGGTGCTCGACGCGGTCAGGGCAGCTCCCGCTCCTCGACGAGGCCTGCCGCGTCGGTCGACCGGGCTCCGTCGAGCGTCGGCAAGATCCTGCTGTGGACCCCGCCCGAACCGGTGATCGACCTCGCTCGACCAGTTCGACGAGCTCGTGGCGCCCTACGACGATCTGGGCTTCGACCAGTTCGTGCTCCACCATCCGGCCCAGACGGGGCCCTACGGCGGCGACGTCGCCGACTTCGAGAAGATCGCCGCCCGGCACGCAGCGGGTTGACGGACCGGCGAAAGGCGAGGGCTGTCCCTACCGGCTCCGAGACGTCACCTTGTCCCGCGCCCGGTCGACAGCACCCGACACGGCACCTGCAATCAGGTTGCCGGGGGGCGTATCAGGCAAGCGGGGGTGCGGGTGAGTGGGCGCGAGCCGCTTGCCCTCGGCCGAATTGGGCACCGAGCTCGCGCAGCCGGGAGCGGCCCATGGCGGCCCGCACCTCGGGGAACAACTCGTGCTCCTCCTCACGCACGTGGTGACGGACGTTCTCGATCAGCACGGTCACCTTGGCGTTGAACCGCTCGCCGGTGGGGTCTGTGTGCTCCAGCTCCGAAAGCAGCCACTTGGCGATATGGTGCTCTTCGACCGCCTCGAGGACGTCGGACTCGAGATCCGGGGCCTCGCGGTGGACCGTCGGATAGAACAACTGCTCCTCGATGGCGGCGTGGACCGACAGCTCGGCGACCATCTTGTCGACCAGCTTGCGTCTCGTCTTGTCCGCGGTCGCACTCGAGCGTTCGAAGTCGCGGAAGAGCCGTTCGACGGTCCGATGGTCGGCCTTGAGGAAGGCAATGGCGTCACTCGGTGTCTGACCGGCGTGACGTCGACGCGACCCGCCGCCATTCGACGATTTCCGGGACGAGGGACGATCCTCGGTGCGGGCGCGAGCGATCACCACCGGTACCACCCCCGGGCGCCTTCGGTCTGACCGCGCCCGACCGCGAAGCCGACCAGCCAGAAGACGAACACAATCGCGGCGACGATCCAGAGCACATGCGCAGCGAAACCGAGCCCTCCCAGCACGAGCGCAAGAAGCAATACGAGCAGTATCACTCCCACTTTCATCCTCCTTCTTCGGGGCAACGCCGCCGACCTGGCGCCGACATCGTTGTGCCGTCGGAGTTACCCGCTCGGCTGGCCGGTGAAACCGCCCGGGTCTCCACGTGGCGTACTGCGGATCAGCTCTGGCTCCGAGGCCCGTTGAGGTGGCGCTCCAGCTCGATACACGCCGTCCCGGGGTCGACACGCTCGACGACGACCTCGGTGCAGCCGACCCACGAGGCCGCCTCCTCCAGTGCCCGCGCCACGGATGCGCACGCGGCGGGTTCGAGCAGCGTCACCTGCTTGGCGACGAGCGCGTCGTCACGACGGCCCGGGTCCACCAGCCCGACGATCTTCGTCCCCGCCAGCACCGGCATGGCGAAGTAGCCATAGGCCCGCTTTGCCTTCGGCGTGTAGGCCTCGAGCCGATGGCGCAGGCCGAACAGCCGCTCCACCCGGTCGCGGTACCAGATCAGGGAGTCGAAGGGGGACAAGAGGAGGCTCCGGTGGCGTGACCGCATGCCGAGCGACTCGAGGGCGGCGGGGTCGGCGAAGGCGGGCTGCCGCCACCCCTCCACGGCGACCGGGGCCAGGGCCGTGTCCGGCAGCACGCGGCGGACCAGCTGCCGCGAGAGCCCGTGATACACCGCCAGGTCGGCCTCCGTGGCCACGCCGAGGGAACGCCCGGCCGCGGCGACCAGTCGCGTGGCGCACCGCTCGTCGGTCCACTCCTGCGCACGGAGCTCGGGCGGGATGGCGCGCTCGGCCAGGTCGTAGACGCGTGGAACCCCCGCCGCTCGCGGCAGACCAACACGCCGAGGTCGAGCAACCACTCGGCTGCGATCTTGGTCTCGGACCAGTCCCACCATTGCCCGCCCTTCTTGGCACCCCCGAGCTCGTTGGCGGTGAGCGGACCTTCGGCACGCAGGCGGTTCTCCACGGCGGCGCAACTCTTGTCGTGTTCTTCGAGGATGTGCCAGCGCTTCCCCTTGGCCCGTCGGGCCCGCCGCGAACGCGCGTAGGCCGGCCAGTCCTCGAGCGGTATGACGCACGCCGCATGGGACCAGTACTCGAACGTGGAGCTCCGGGCCCCCCAGTAGGCGCGCTCGACCCTGGTGCGGCCCACGGCACCGAGGCGGGCGTACGCCACCAGCTCGTGCGATCGTGCCAGCACCGAGATCGTGTCGAGCTGCACCGCGCCCAGGCGGCGCAGCATCCCGGTCACGCCGCCGCTCGGCCGGGGGCCGCGCAAGCCTTGCGCGAAGAGAGCGATTCGGCGTGCCTCGTCGAGGCTCAGTGAGTCACGGGTCACGGACGAGGCAAGGCATCAAGTGGGAGCAGGGATTCAGACGTCCCGACCGAGCCAGTGGGCTCACCAGAGCCGCAAGCGGGGGTACAGACCGCTCAACGGGTCGGCGTGCCGTCAGTCGAGCAGCGCCGACGCCACGGCGTCCTCGAGCGACCTGTCGTTCGACCACATGAGCTGCTGCTGCTTGGCCCGGCGGAAGTAGAGCTGGATGTCGAAGTCGAGCGTGAACCCGATACCACCGAAGATCTGCTGGGCCATCGCGGTGATGTCGCGAAAGGTGGAGCAGGCGAAGAGCTTTGCCATCGGCGCGAGCGAGCCGAGCGGCCGCCCGGTCGCGCCGGCCCAGGCCGCCTCGTGGACGAGCTGCTCGGCCCCGTCGAGGTTGGTGACGGCGTCGGCCAGATAGTGGGCGAGCGCCTGGAAGGCACCGAGGGGCTTGTCGAACTGATGGCGGTCCTTGGCGTACTGGGTGGTGATCTCCAGCGCGTACCGGGCGCCGCCGACCGCTTGCGCGCCGAGCAGGACCAAGGCCGGCTCGAGCACCTCGTGCCAGGTCGACCAGCCGCTCCCGGCAGGGCCGATGCGGTCCTTCTCGTTCGCGACGACGTCGCACAGCGTCACTTCGTACTGGGTGTCCGAGGCGATGCTGAACTGCTGGCGCAGGGTCACGCCCGGCGCGGCGGGGTCGACCAGGAAGAGGTCGACCGCCTCGGCCGCCTCACCGGTGCGTGCGAGCACGACGAGCCGGTCGGCGGCCGAGGCGTAGGCGACGTGCCGCTTCACCCCCGAAATTCGGAATCCCTCCGCGTCGGCCTCGGCCCGCGCCGCCACCCCGCGGGGCGAAAACCCGTTCTCCGGCTCCAGCCAGGCCGGGGTGAGGATGGCCTCGCCGGACGCCACCGAACGCAGCCAGCGCTCCTTCTGGGGCTCGCTCCCCGCCTCGGCCAGCACCCCCCCGCTCATGACGGCGCTCACGAAGTGCGGTGTGGGCGCCAACGCCCGGCCGAGCTCCTCGTAGAGCGCGACGCCTTCGATCAGCGACATGGACGAGCCGCCGTAGGCCTCCGGGAGGAGCAGCCCGATGAGGTCGAGCTCCCCCAACTGCGCCCACAGGGGTGGCGGGTAGCCGACCGGGTCGTCTTCCATCAGGCGCACCACGTCGAGCGGGCAGTGGCGCGCCAGGACGTCGCGCACCGTCTGGCGCAGCAGCTCTTGTTCCTGGTCGAAGTCAAGGTCGAGCACTCAGAACCCCTCTCGTGTCACGACAGTCGCGGCGAGGGCCGCCACTGATCGCCGTGGCGGGCCCACGGATTGTCGTCGGCGTTTCGGGGCAGCGCGATCCGGGCGGCGCAGGTCGTCTTGACGTCGCCGTCGACCGAGAGCGTCACGGCCACGACCGCGAACCCGCAGCCCACCTCGTCCACCTCCGTCGACTCCACCGCGCCGCGCAAGGACATGGTGTCCCCCGGGAAGACCGAGCCCTTCATGCGGAAGGTGACCCGGGCCAGTCGGCCGTGCGGGCCGGTCCAGTCGGTGAGGTACCGCTCGAACCAGGCGGCCTGGTTCGGGGTGTTCAAGAAGATGTCCTGGGTCCCGTTGCGATGGACGGCGAAGTCCTTGTCGTGGTGCATGGGCCGCCAGTCCCGTGTCGCCAGGGCGCCCAGGACCACCGTCGTGGCGGTGACCTCGTAATCGAGCGTCGGGAGCTCGTCGCCGGCGGCGACATCGCCGAACAGGAGTCGGGGGGCGACGGCGAGGCTCACGACGCGTCCTCTCGCCGGTACCCGAATCCCGTGTAGGACTCCACCGCCACCAGCTGCGCGTCCTGGTTCGTATAGACGACGTCGATCACCCAGAACCGGCCGGTGCCGAGCTTCGTCGTCTTCTCGTCGCTGACCGAGCGCAACACCTGATGCGTGCGCAGCACGTCGCCCAGGCGCACCGGCTCGAAGAACTCGATCGTGTTGTCCGTCATCACGGCTTCGGGCAGGCCGAAGCGCTCCTTGAGGTCGAAGTGCACCTGCAGCGGCAGCGCCTGCTCGGTGCGGCCCGGCGCCCAGTGGTGCGGGCGGAACCAGACCGAGACCATGGTCGGCGGGGCGACGGGTCCCCCCGTCAGGGACTCGGCCACCTCGTCGTCCCAGAAGAGCGGGTTGCCGTTCTCCACCGAGGCGCACGAGGTCCAGATGTAGCCGCGCTCGACGGGGAACTCCCCCACCTCGTGGTACTGCTCCTTGCCGATGACGTCGCGGGCGTCGCCCGTCATGCCACGACCCCCCGCTCCACCCAGCGGGCCACCGTCTCGCCGTCGACCCCGGCCTCCTTGAGCAGGTGCTCGGTGTCGGTCCGGGTCATGTCGGGCAGCTGCACCGGTGTCTCCGATCGAGGCATGCCGGCCAGCAGCGGCCCGAGCTGGCGCACCTCGCCATGGATTGGGTGGGTGGCCACCGCCACGGCACGCCGGGCCGCGAACTGCGGATGGCCCGGTACCTCCGAAACCTCGAGGACGGGGGCGACACAGGTGTCGGCGCCGGCGAACGCCTCGACCCACTCGTCGCGGGTCCGGGTGGCGAAGGCGGCCGCGAAGGCGGACCGGATGGCCGGCTGCGCTTCGTCGTCGAGCTGGGCACCCGCCAACTCGGGACAGCCGAGTGCGCGGCACAGGTTGGCGAAGAACTTGGCCTCGATCGCACCGACCGCGACCCACTTGTTGTCGGCCGTCTCGTAGGTGCCGTAGCAGGCGTAGCGGCCCGACAGGATGTCGTGGCCGGGCTCGATGTCGCCGCCGCGCGCGAGCTGCTCGTCGATGACGAGGGACATGAGCCACAGGACGCCCTCCGCGATGGAGACGTCGAGGTAGGCGCCGTGCCCCGAGGCGGCCCGGGCGGCCAAGGCGGTCGTGATGGCGAGCGCCGCCTGCATGCCGCCGGCGGCGGCGTCGGCGACGGTGGCGCCGGGGAGGGGCGGCGCACCGCCGGCCCCCGGCGTGCTCATGGCCAAGTACCCGCCCACCGCGAGGTAGTCGACGTCGTGCCCGGCCCACTGGGCGTGTGGCCCGTCCTGGCCGTACCCGGAGGTGGAGCAGTAGACCAGGCGGGGGTTGCGCGCCGAGAGGGCGCGGTAGCCGATGCCCAGCCTTTCGACGACGCCGGGGCGAAAGCTCTCGACGATGACGTCCGCCGCGTCGGCCAGGGCGAGAAAGGCGTCCTTGCCCTCGGCGTCCTTGAGGTCGAACAGGACGCGACGCATGCCCCGCTGCCCGCTGTAGGCGAAGAACGGGGGCTCGATCGGCGTTGCGCCCGCCGAGGGCACCGGACCCACCTTGATGACGCGCGCGCCGTAATCGGCGAGGAGGCGGGTGCAGCGCGCCGCAGGCCCGACCGTCGAGAAGTCGAGCACGGTGACCCCGCCGAGGGGACCCGGGGAGAAAGAGGCGGCGGCCACCTCAGAAGTTCTTGGGCAGGCCGAGCTTGCGGCGGGCGATGATGTTCTTTTGGATCTCCGAGGCGCCCCCACCGATCGTGTCGATCACGGTGTAGCGGTAGGTCGACTCGGCCCGGCCGGCCATGGGGGCCTCGTCGGTCTTGACGCGCAGCTGGCTGCCGGGTCCGGCGATGTCCATCGAGGCGTTGGCGAGGCGCTTGGAGAGCTCGGTGGCGAAGAGCTTGTACTCGGAGGCCTCCGCGGTCGGCGCCGCGCCGCCCTTGGAAGACTCGAAGACGAACTTGAGGCCCATGACGCGGGCGACTTCGAGTTGGGTGGCCAGTTGAGCGAGGCGCTGTCGGATGACGGGGTCGTCCTTGAGCGGGACGCCGTCGCGGACGGTGGTGCGCACGTATTCGACGAGCAGCTCGAAGCGCTGCTCGATGGGTGAGAAGGTGAACATGGTGAAGCGTTCCAGGTCGAGCGCCTCGGAGATGTACTGGAAGCCGTGGTTGACCTCGCCGACGGCGAACTCGTCGGGGACGAAGACCTCGTTGAGGAACACCTCGTTGGTGCGCTCGTCGCCCATGGTCCAGATGGCGTTGATCGTGATGCCCGGCTGGTCGAGGGGGACGAGGAACAGCGTGATGCCGGCGTGCTTGGGCGCTTCGGGGTCGGTGCGGGCGCCCACCCAGTACCACTCGGCGAAGTGGGCGGAGGTGGTCCAGGTCTTCTGGCCGTTGAGTATCCAGCCGCCGCTGACCTTGGTGGCTCTCAGCTGCATGGAGGCGGCGTCGGAACCGGCATTGGGCTCGGAGTAGCCGACGGCGAACTCGACCTCGTTGCGGAGGATCTTGGGCAGGAACTCTTCCTTGAGCGTCTCGTTGCCGTGCCGGATGAGCGTCTTGCCGATGATGCCGACACCCTTGCCGATCTGGGGGCCGCCCCGGCCGGCGAGCTGCTCGTTGAGGAGGTACTCGTAGACTCCCTCGCCCTCGGAGCCGCCGTACTCCTTGGGCCACGTCATGCCGAGCCAGCCCCGCTCGCCGAGGGAGGCCATGAAGGCCCGCCGCTTCGGCGTGTCGACGATCTGGGCCATGTTCTCCCTCGTCACGTCGAACACCTCGGGGTCGTCGTTGGCATCGAGGAAGCTCTCGACCTCCTTCACAAAGGCCAACTGCTCCGGCGAGAAATCGAAGTCCACTGCTGCCTCCAGACCCCTGGGCGCGCTCGCACCTGACGACCCGTCAGATGCTGCCCGACATCATAGGACAGGGCCTCCCGACGTCGGCCCCAGAGCCAGAGCACGACAACGTCTGGCGTTCGCCGTGGGCCAAGGCGAGCGTTAACGGATGCCCCAGAGCAGCGTTAACGCGGAGATAGGCTTGACGCCTTGAGCTCGTCAAAGTCCACGGTTGTCGGGGTGCGACTCGACCATGACCGGCGCGCCTGGGTCGAGGCCGAGGCCGGTCGACGAGGCGTCACCGTCCGCGCCCTCTTCGAGGAGTTCATCGACCGCGCCCGCACCGGTGAGAGCGCGGACGTGGCCTCCCACCCGGCGGCGATCCCTGACTCAGAGGTGGTACCGACGAGCGCCGGTACCACCGAGCAGTCGAGGCCCTGGCCCTGCTCCGAGGTCGCGCGGGTGCCGGGGCTGCCCGGTGCTGCCATACGGGCCGTCCTCTCCGTCACCTCCGCCCTCGTGAGGGCCGGCGGCGGCTGCGCCCTTCGCAGGAGCTTGCGAGCCGACGCCGAGTCGGGCTCGCCGTGGCCCCGGGCATCCCGGGGGAGCACATAGCCCACACGGTGTTTACACATGCCGGCGCCGCGTGACGGGACTGCGTTAACACCGTGCTCGGCATGGTCCCGCGCCGGGCGATTACGTATGCTCCACGTGAAACGCCTGCACAGGACTCTCGAAGCCGCGGAGCTCCACTGGCTCGAGGGGACGGACCGACCACTCGTCCGGCGAGAGCTCTGCCACGGCCGCCTCGGTCGCGACGAGCTCACCCGGTGCGCCGACCTTGACGAGCCGGGCGAGGAGGTTCACCAGCGGGCCGAAGTAGTCGCCCTCTCGTGGGATGGCCGGGCCGACGCCCACCGCCCCACGAGCAGGCGGGAGCACGTCGTCCTCGGCCGCCGCCCGGCACACCTCGACCCCGATCCGACAAGCGGCGTCGGCCGTGGGGGCGGCAAAGAACACCTCGTCCCCGATCGTCTTGACCAGGCGGCCGCCGGCCCGCACGGCACTCGACCAGGCGGCAGACTCGAAGCGGGTCAGGGCCAAGCTCTGCTCGCGGAAGTTGAGCTTCTGGGCCCATGCCGTCGAGCCGACGAGGTCCACGAAGCCGAGGGCCACGATCTCGGTCGGCCCCTCCGCGTCGACCCCGCCCTCGCCGAACGGCGCCAGCCAACTGCGCGCCTCTTCGGCCCTGCGCTGCGCGCGCTCGAAGGCGTCCATGACCATGCGGCCCAACACGTCGGGCACGGCGGTGAACGCGGCCGTGGCCGCCTCGGACAGCCTGGCCCGCGCGAGCTCGTCGGGGCCCTCGCGGACGGTCCCGGGCCCCAACTCCGCGAAGAAGAGCGCGATGGCGGACTCGGCGACGTTGGCGGCGGCCGCGCCGAGCACCCGCGTGAAGGCGAGGATCGCGTCCTCGCCCATGACCGCCGCCCCTTGCTCGAACGCGGCCAGCAGTCGGTCGAGGTCCGCCGGGAGCTCGGTGTCGGGCTCGGCCGGGATGCCGGCCGCCATGAGGATGCGCAGCACGAGCGGCACGGGGAGCCCGCCGCTGGCCGCGATCTCGGACACCGTCGCGTTCGGGATCGTGCCCCGGGTGACGAGATCGCCCGCGACGCCGGGCAGCGTCCCACGTTGGTGCGCGTCAACCATCTGTTCGATGGTGGCGCCGCGCTCGGTCAGGTACTCCAGAAGGGCGAGGCGCTCCGCGGCGCCGGGATCGCGCGGGTCGTACAGACCCGCCTGCTCCCAGAGCTCCGTGTCCGCCATTTCATTCGGCCCAGCGCAGGGTGGCCGACTGCTGCGCGCGCTCCATTCCCTTGAGCGGCGTCTCACGGTGCCCCTCGAAAGTGAACTCCCCCGAGCCCTGGACGAGCTGTTCCGACAAGGACGACACGAGGATCTCCCCGGGGGCGGCCGCGTCGGCCAACCGACTGGCGACGATGACGGTGTGCCCCAGGAAGTCGTCACCCTCGGCTACCGCGTCGCCGGTGTGGATGCCGATGTGGACGGCGATGGGCTCCCCGCCGTCGGTCGGGGCATAGGTCTCGAACGCCCGCTGGATATCGACGGCGCAGCGAAGGGCACGGGCCACACCGCCGAAGGCCACCATGAAGCCGTCGCCCTGGACGTTGACCTCGCGCCCGGCGTGGCGCGCCACGGCCTCGCGCACGATCCGGTGATGCTCGCCCAGGATCCGGCGCGAGACCTGGTCTCCCAACCGCTCGGTCATGCCGGCGTAGTCGACCATGTCGCAGAAGAGGACGGTGACGGTGCCGTCACGTGCAGTGCCCGGTTGCAACGCCGCCACCTCTGCGGGTCCGGCGGGCGCGGCGCGGTCGGTGAAGGCGTCCACGACACCGAGGACGCTCTCGGAGACGGCCCGTGCGATCTCCCGGCCCGAGCGGTTCGGGCGGCTCTTGACGTCGATGCCCCCCATGAAGGCGAAGCCCCGGACCACGATGCGGGGCGAGCCCGGCACGATGGGCACGTCGCGGCAGCTTGAGGTTGCGCCCGCCCATGAACGAGAACCCGCGCAGATCGACCTCGAACCCCTCGGGGACGATGATGTCGATGCCCCCCATGAAGGCCAGGGCCGTGATCTCGACCTCAGGGCCCTCGATCTCGGCCCGGCGCAGGTCCATGTCGCACCCGCCCATGAAGGCCACCGCGTTCGTCTTCCTTCCGAGGCGCCAGCGCCCCTTGGTGCTGTGCCCGCTCAAGATGGCCACGTGCCAGCGACGGGTCTGGCGAGAGGACGGCACGACCGGCGGGACGGGCAGGTCGGCCATGACGGCGTCGAGTTCGCCGCGCGTCTGGGCCTCGAGGGCTCGCCCCGTGCGCTCGGAGAACTCGTCGAGCGTCAACCGGCCCTCGACCACGCTCTCCCGGAGCAGCGTGATGGTGCGGTCGCGATCGGCGTCCGCCACGCGCTCGGCCGACGCCGGGCGCCGTCCGGGCCGTGGCTGCTGCTCGGGAACGGGTCGGTCCGCCATCTCGACCAGTCTGCCCGTACCGGGCGGATCAGCCCAACAGCTCCTCGAGGGGCGTGAAGTCGGTCCCGTGGGCCTCGGCCACCGGTCGGTACACGACATGGCCCTCGGCCACGTTCACCCCCTCGGCCAGGGCACGGTCGACCTGGACCGCCTGCTTCCAGCCCGAGTTGGCGATCGCCAGCGTGTACGGGAGGGTGGCGTTGGCCAGCGTGTGGGTGGAGGTGTGCGGGACGGCGCCGGGCATGTTGGCCACGCAGTAGAAGATGGACCCGTGCACCTCGAACGTCGGGTTCGAGTGCGTCGTCGGGCGGGTCGACTCGAAACAGCCGCCCTGGTCCACCGAGATGTCGACGAGCACCGACCCCTGCCGCATCTGCTCGACCAGCGCGTCGGACACCAGACGCGGCGCCCGGGCGCCCACCACGAGCACGGCCCCGATCACGATGTCGGCCTCGAGGCAGACCTCTTCGATGGCGTGCTCGGACGAGGCCACCGTCTCGAGCGCGCCCCGGAAGTGGTGGTCCACTTCGCGCAGCTTGTCGAGGTTGCGGTCGAGGATGAACACCTCCGAGTGCATGCCCACGGCCATCGTGGCCGCCGCCATCCCCGCCACCCCGGCGCCGAGGATCACCACGCGGGCGGAGCGCACCCCCGGGACGCCGCAAACGAGCACGCCCCTGCCCCCGCCCGGCCGCATCAAGTGGTGCGCACCCATGAGCGGGGCCATCCGCCCCGCCACCTCGCTCATGGGCGCCAGCAGCGGGAGCGCGTTGTCCTCCTGGCGCACCGTCTCGTAGGCGATGGCCACGTTGCCGGCGGCCACCAGTGCCTCCGTGCACTCCCGTGACGCGGCGAGATGCAGATAGGTGAAGAGCGTCTGGCCGGAGCGCAGGCTCAGCAGGTCGTACTCCTCCGGAAGCGGTTCCTTGACCTTGCACACGAGGTCGGCCGCCACCCACACCTCCGGGGCGGAGTCGACGATCTTCGCCCCGGTCCGGACGAAATCGGCGTCGGGCATGGACGAGCCGTCGCCGGCCCCCTTCTCGACGTAGACCGCATGGCCGGCAGAGGTGAGCTCGCGCACGCCCGCCGGTGTTAACGCCACCCGGTACTCGTCCTTCTTCACCTCACTCGGCACACCGATGATCATGGGCTACGCCTCGATGTTGCTCATCACGTGCTTCACCCGTGTGTAGTCCTCGAAGCCGTACTGGGACAGGTCCTTGCCGTAGCCGGAACGCTTGAACCCGCCGTGGGGCATCTCGGCCACCAGCGGGATGTGCGTGTTGATCCACACGCAACCGAAGTCGAGGTCACGCGCCATGCGCATGGCGCGGCCGTGATCACGGGTCCACACCGAGGACGCCAGTCCGTACCGCACGCCGTTGGCCCACTCGAGCGCCTCCGCCTCGTCGCCGAACTCTTGGACGGTGATCACCGGCCCGAACACCTCGGACTGGACCATCTCGTCGTCCTGGCGCAGGCCGGCGACGACCGTGGGCGCGAAGCAGAACCCCCGGTCACCCACCCGGGCCCCGCCGGCCACCACCGACGCATGCGCGGGGGTGCGCTCGAGGAAGCCGCTCACCCGCTCGAGCTGTGTCGCGTTGTTCAGCGGCCCGTAGTCGGCCTCCTCGTTGTCGGGGCCCCCGACGGTGGTCCCCTCCGCCTGTTCGATGAGGGCCGCCAAGAGCGCTTCGTGTACCCGGGGCGCCGCCAAGACCCGTGTGGCCGCCGTGCAGTCCTGGCCCGCGTTGAAGTAACCCGCGCCCGCGATCCCCTCCGCGGCCGCGGCCGGGTCGGCATCGTCGAAGACGATCACCGGCGCCTTGCCCCCCAGTTCCAGGTGGACCCGCTTGAGACTGGGTGCCGCTGCGGCCGCCACCTCCATGCCGGCGCGGACCGAGCCGGTCACCGACACCATGGCGGGCGTGTCGTGCACCACCAGCGCCCGCCCGGTGTCGCGGTCACCGCACACCACGTTGAACACGCCCGGCGGGAGGTGCTCGGCCATGATCTCGGCCATGAGCAGCGTCGTGACCGGCGTCGTGTCCGAAGGTTTGAGCACCATGGTGTTCCCCGCCGCCAGCGCCGGGGCGAACTTCCACACCGCCATCATCATGGGGTAGTTCCACGGCGTCACCGCACCGCACACGCCCAGCGGCTCCCGGCGGATGAACGACGTGTGGCCCGCCATGTACTCCGCCGCGGCCAGGCCCTCGAGGTGCCGGGCGGCGCCGGCGAAGAAGCGGATCTGGTCGACCATCGGCGGGATCTCCTCGTCCATGGTCAGCTGGTATGGCTTCCCCGTGTTCTCGCACTCGGCCTTGACCAGGTCCTCGGCGTGGGCCTCCAGCGCGTCGGCGATGCGGATCAGCGCGAGGCTGCGCTCCGAAGGCGTGGTGCGGCGCCAGGCGGTGAAGGCGTCCGAGGCGACCCGCAGGGCGACGTCGACGTCGGCCGGACCGGAGACAGGCACCTCGGCGAACGGCTCGCCGGTGCTGGGGTCGACCAGGGGTGCCGTCGGACCGTCCTCGGCGTCTCGGTAGGCCCCTCCGACGAAGTTCTGCAACTTGCGCATACCGCTCCCTTCACCACGTACCGCGTCGGGTTACAGGATCACAGATGATCCCGCGGCCAACAAGCGTTTCCGCAATATCGGCACCAGAATATGACGAATTCTGCTTGACTGGGGCCGGACAGATGACACAATTCTGCACACCTGGGGCTCGGCCCCGGTGGTGACGAGCGAAGCGAGGTGCGAGATGCCCGACACCGACGAACCGGTGGAGACGGGCCTCGAGAACGAGGTTGGTCAGGCTTCGAGCGCCCTCCTCGACGCGCCGAACCGGGCCATCATCGAGGCGCTGCAGCGCGACGGGCGCCAGCCGTATGGGGCCATCGCCGACCAGGTCGGGTTGTCCGAGGCGGCCGTGCGCCGTCGTGTCCAACGCCTGCGCGAGTCGGGAATCATGCAGATCGTTGCGGTCACGGACCCGCTGCAGCTCGGATTCACCCGCCAGGCGATGATCGGCCTCTCGGTGGAAGGAGACGTGCGCCGGGTGGCCGAGAAGCTCACGTCCATGCACGAGGTCGACTACGTCGTGATGTGCGCCGGCCGGTTCGACCTCCTGGCGGAGATCGTCTGCGAGGACGACGAGCGGCTGTTGGAGGTCCTCAACGACTCGGTGCGTTCAATTCCGGGCGTGCGCGCCACCGAGACCTTCTTGTACCTGAAGCTGGCGAAGCAGACCTACACCTGGGGCACGCGGTGAGCGGCCCCGACCCCCGAGCGGAGGAACGATGAGCGCCACCAATCCCGAGAACTCCCACTTGAGCAATCAGGCGCGGCGCCATCTGTGGATGCACTTCAGCCGGATGGGAGCCTACGAGGACCACGAGGTGCCGGTGATCGTGCGGGGCGAGGGCGCCTACGTGTGGGACCAGCACGGCAAGCGCTATCTCGACGGCCTGGCCGGGCTGTTCACGTCGCAGATCGGTCACGGCAGGACCGAGCTCGCCGAGGCGGGTGCCAAGCAGGCCGAGACGCTCGCCTACTTCCCGCTCTGGACCTACGCCCACCCGCTGCGCCATCGAGCTGGCCGACCGGGTGGCGGCCTACGCCCCGGGCGACCTCAACCGCGTCTTCTTTACGACCGGTGGCTCCGAGGCGGTCGAGTCGGCGTGGAAACTCGCCCGGCAGTACTTCCGGCTGCGAGGCGAGCCGTTGCGGACCAAGGTCATCAGCCGCTACATCGCCTACCACGGCACGTCCATGGGAGCGCTCTCCATCACCGGGATCCCGGACCTTCGCACGCCTTTCGAACCACTCGTCCCAGGGGCGATCAAGGTGCCGAACACGAACTTCTACCGCGCCGAGCTGTTCGCCGACGACGAGGTGGCGTTCGGCCGCTGGGCGGCCGACGAGATCGAGCGCGCCATCGTCCGGGAGGGCCCGGACACGGTGGCGGCGGTGTTCCTCGAGCCGGTGCAGAACGCGGGCGGCTGTTTCCCACCGCCGCCCGGCTACTTCGAGCGGGTCCGCGAGATCTGCGACCGCCACGGCGTGCTCCTCGTCTCCGACGAGGTGATCTGCGCCTTCGGACGCCTCGGCCACTGGTTCGGCGCCGTACGTTACGGGTACCAGCCCGACATCATCACGGTGGCCAAGGGCCTCACGTCGGGCTACGCGCCCCTCGGTGCCATGATCGCCTCCGACCGACTGATGGAGCCCTTCCTCGGTCCCGGCGCGTCCTTCTTGCACGGGTTCACCTTCGCCGGCCACCCGGTGAGCTGTGCCGTGGCCCTGGCCAACCTCGACGTCTTCGAGGGAGAGCAGATCCTCCAGCACGTGCAGGCGACCGAGGGTGCGTTCCGCGCCGCACTCGAGGGCCTCTACGACCTCCCCATCGTGGGCAACGTGCGCGGGGCCGGCTACTTCTACGGCATCGAGCTCGTGAAGGACAAGGACACCCGGCTCTCCTTCGACGACGAGGAATCCGAGCGTCTGTTGCGCGGCTACCTGTCGGGCGCTCTGTTCGACGCGGGGCTGATCTGCCGGGCCGACGACCGCGGGGACCCCGTGGTGCAGCTCTCCCCCCGCTCATCTGCGGCCAGGAGGAGATCGACTTCATCGCCTCCACGCTGCGCGAGGTGCTTGCCGAGGCGTGGCGCCGGATGTAGCGCCGGGGGCCGTTTCGGGCTACCAGCGGCTCTCGCTGTGGTGGGAGACGGTGCCGGTCCCGCTGCCGCCGCGTCCGGCCCTCACCCAGGACATGCAGGTCGACGTGTGCATCGTCGGCGGCGGCTTCACCGGCTTGTGGACGGCCCACGCGCTGGCGCTGGCCGACCCCACCCTGCGCGTGGCCGTGCTCGAACGCGAGGTGGCGGGCTTCGGGGCGTCGGGGCGCAACGGTGGCTGGTGCTCGGCGCTGTTCGCCGCGTCCGACGCCGCGTTGACCCGCCGGCACGGACCCGAGGCCATGCATGCGATGCGCCGGGCGCTGCAGGAGACCGTCGACGTCGTCGGCGCCAGTGCGCGGAACGAGGGCATCGACTGCCACTTTGTCAAGGGTGGGTCGGTGAACCTCGTGCGCAGCGAGGCACAACGGGTGCGGGCAATGGCCGAGATGGACGGGGCGCGCGCGCTGGGCCTCGGCGAGGACGACCTGCGCTGGCTCGGGCCCGAAGAGACGCGCGAGCTGATCGGGGCGGCCGGGACCCTGGGCGCGACCTTCACGCCGCACTGCGCCGCACTCCAGCCCGCGCTCTTGGCGCGCGGGCTGGCGGACGCGGTCGAGCGACGCGGGGTGCAGGTCTTCGAGCACACCGAGGTGCTCGACATCCGGGCGGGTTCGCCGACCGGCGGCCCGTCGGTCGAGACTCGCGGCGGCACCGTGCGGGCGGACGTCGTGGTGCGGGCCACCGAGGCCTGGACGCCCACCCTGCCGGGGCTCCACCGCGACATCGTCCCGGTGTACTCCCTCATGGTGGCGACCGAGCCCCTCAGCGAAAGCTTCTGGGCTTCTGCGGGCCTCGAGGGCCGCGCCACCTTCGCCGACCACCGTCACATGATCATCTACGGGCAGCGCACGGCGGACGGTCGCATCGCCTTCGGAGGGCGCGGCGCGCCGTACCATTACGGGTCGACGCTGCGGGCCGCCTACGACAGGGAGCCGGCAGTCCACGCGCTGCTGCGGCGCACGCTGAGCGAGCTGTTCCCCGACCTGGAGGGCACGCGCTTCACCCATGCCTGGGGTGGCCCGCTCGGCATCCCACGCGACTGGCACTCCTCGGTCGGCTTCGACCGTGGCCCGGGCCTGGCCTGGGCGGGAGGGTACGTCGGCGACGGGGTGGCCACGACCAACTTGGCCGGTCGGACGCTGGCCGACCTCATCACGGGGGCCGAGTCCTCCCTGACCGCGCTGCCCTGGGTGGGGCACCGCTCCCCGCCCTGGGAGCCCGAGCCCCTGCGCTGGCTCGGCGTCAACGCCGGGCTGTGGACGATGAGGCTGGCCGACCGGAGCGAGGCCCGGCGCGGACGGCCGAGCCGGCTGGCCGAGGCCGTGGGGCGGTTCCTCGGGCAGTGATCGGTGCCATGATTCCGGCGTGCGAGAGACGGACGCCGAGGCGGTCACCAAGCTGATCTACACCTATGCCGAGCGAATCGACGCCGGCGACTTCGCCGGGGTGGGCGAGCTCCTCGGGCACGCCACCATGACCTTCGAGGGATTCGACGACGCGGTGGCGGGGCGCCAGGCCATCGAAGGCCTCTACACGCGCACCACGCGGCGCTACGAGGACGGCACGCCGCGCAGCAAGCACGTCATGACGAACGTGATCGTCGACGTGGCCGACGACGGCACCACGGCGTCCAGCCGCTCCTACTTCACCGTGCTGCAGGCCGTGCCCGGTGCGCTGGCGCTGCAGCCGGTGATCGCCGGCCGGTACCGGCACACCTACGAGCGGGTGGAAGGCCAGTGGCGCATCGCCACCATGCACATCATCATCGACCTCACCGGCGACCTCGGTCACCACATGCTCTTCGACCTCGACGCGCCATGAAACTGTCCCTCGTCTACGAGTGGGGTTGCGCGCCCGAAACCTTCTGGTCCCTCTACTTCGACCCCGAGTTCGCGGTCCGGATGCACCTCGAGGCCCTCGGCTCGACATCGGCCGAGGTGGTGTCGCAGGAGGGTGAGATCTCGAGCGGCCTGGTGCGAACCCTGCGCTACGGCCAACGTCCGCCCATGCCCGGCCCGGTGCGCAAAATCTTCGGCGAAGAGGTCACGACGACGGAGGTGACCACGTTCGACCCGGCGTCTGGGCGGGCAGTCTTCACGATGACCCCCGGGACCATGGCCGACAAGACGCAGATCGATGGCGCCATCGCGCTGGACACCGGCGGCAACAAGACGACGGAGACGTTCACACTCGAGGCCCGCGTGAAGATCTTCGGGGCCGGTCCCGTCGTCGAGCGCTTCATCGAACACCAGGCACGCGCCATGCAGGATGCCGCGGTGGCGTTCATGCGCGCCGAGCTGGAGCGCTGAGCATCCCTTCGTCGACCAGCCGCCACAGGCGCTCGATGTCGAGGTACTCCTCGCAGGCGTCGGCGATGCGGTCGATCTGGCGCTCGCGTGCCGCGGCGTAGGACGTTCCCGACGGCCGCCACGAGCGGCCACGTCGCGCCGCGACGAAGTCGAGAAAGGAGGAGCGGAAGGCGTCCTCTTCGAAAAGACCGTGCAGCGTCGTGCCCAGGACCCCGCCTACCGCGTCACGCACGCCCAGCAGGTCGCTCGCGTTCGCACCGGTGAGCCAGGGCAGGCACCCGGGCCGGGGCTCGATGCGCCCGTGCCGGATCTCGTACCCGCGCACCGGCGCGCCGTCGTGGGCCTGCCCGACCGTGAGACGAACAATCTTGTCGGCCTCGAACGCCGTGCGCACGGGGAGCCAGCCCAGCCCGGCCGACGCGGGCTCCGAGCTCTCGACGCCCGCGGGGTCATGGAGCACCTCGCCCATCATCTGGAACCCACCGCAGAGGCCGACGATCACGGGGGGCGCGGGGGCGCTCCGCAGGTTCCCCAACGCGCCGGCGAGGCCGCTGTCGCGCAGCCAGCGCAAATCGTCCACCGTGGCCCGCGTCCCTCCCACGACGACGAGGTCCGGTTCGCCAAGCGCGCCCGCGTGGCCGACCCAGCGCACGTGGACATCCGGCTCGGCGACGAGCGGGTCGAGATCGGTGAAGTTGGAGAGGCGGGGGAGGCGAATGGCCGCCACGTCGAGTCCGGCGGGCCGGGGCGGTGGCGGCCCGGAGGGCCGGGACAGGGCCAACGAGTCCTCGGCATCGAACTCCAACGCCCCGAGGTGCGGCAGGACACCGAGCGTGGGGACGCCGCAGCGCTCCTCCAGCTCGGTCATCGCACCGCCCACGAGCGCACGGTCCCCGCGGAACCGGTTGATCACGAAGCCCCGCACGAGCGAGGACAGCTCGTCGGGCAGGAGCCCGACCGTGCCGAACAGGTGTGCGAAGACCCCGCCGCGCTCGATGTCCCCGACCAGCAGGGCCGGGATGCCGGCGCGCTGCGCCAGGCCGAGGTTGACCAGGTCGTGCCGCAGCAGGTTGATCTCGGCCGGGCTGCCGGCGCCCTCGCAGACGACGACGTCGAAGCGGGTGCGGAGCGACGACAGTGCGGCATCGACGACGCCGACGAGCGTTCGCTTGGACTCCTGATACCGGTCCGCATCGAGGACCCCGATCGGTCGCCCCATGACCACGACCTGCGAGGCGTGCTCCCCGGTCGGCTTGAGCAACACCGGGTTCATGGCGACCTCGGGTCGGGCGCCGGCGGCCACCGCCTGCACCCATTGGGCGCGACCGATCTCGCCGCCGTCGGTGGTCACCATCGCGTTGAGCGACATGTTCTGGCCCTTGAAGGGGGCGACCGCGATGCCGCGGCGGGCCAAGACGCGGCAGAGGCCGGTGACGACGGTGGACTTCCCGGCGTCGGAGGAGGTTCCACAGACCATGAGCGCGCCGGGCACGGACCGTGTCTACACCGCCGTCACACCGAAGCCACTTGACCGAGGGGCCCACCAGCACACAAGGTGTGCGCCGACACACCTCGGTCGCTCGCAGGGAGGCGCACCGGACCGGACAGGTGGGTGCACGGACGAAGGAGCCGGGGGCGCCGGACCGCCCTCCGGGGGCCCGTGCCCCGCGGAGGCGACGACGAGGAGGTACTCGCGGTGGCGATCGCCGAGGAGCTCGCGATCATTCACGACCCGGAGGTCGAAGAGGCGCTCCACGTCGAGCAACACGGGATCGACTACATCCCCGAGAGCGAGCGCTGGGCCAGCCCGAGGGACATCGGCGCCATGTGGGCGGGCGCCAGCGTGCAGGTCGAGTACTTCATCTACGGCGCCATCCTGATGACCTTGCGGCTGACGTTCGCCCAGGTCGTCATCGTCATCGTGCTGGGCAACCTGTCCTACTTCCTGCTCGGGCTCTGCTCGTTGCAGGGGCCCAACGCGGGCACGACCGTGTTCGCCATCAACCGTGCCCCGTTCGGGCCCAACGGCTCCCGGCCGATCTCGGCCTTCAATTGGCTCACCCAGATCGGCTTCGAGGTCGAGGGGCTCATCCTCATCGTCGGCGCCGGGCTCGTCCTCATGATCAAGGCGGGGTACCTGCCCGGGAACCCGGCCAAGGTCGTGCTCGTCGTCGTCGCCGTGCTCATCCAGGGCATCCTGCCCTTCCTCGGCCACGCCGCCATCGTCAAGACCCTGCGCCTGCTCGTGGTCCCCTTCGTGGTCCTCTTCGCGGTGCTGCTGGCCTTCGCCATCCCGCACGCCAACCTGCACCTCGTCAAGAGCAGCGGGGACTGGCAGTCCTTCACCGAGGCGCTCGCCTTCACCATCGCGCTGAGCGGCCTGGGCTGGACCGAGAACGGCAACGACTACACCCGGTACTGCCCGTCGGACACCTCGAAGAAGGGCATCGTCGGCTGGGTCTTCCTCGGCACGGCCGTGCCCGAGATCCTGATCATGACGCTCGGAGCGGTGGTCGGCACCTTCGTCCTGAACATCGGGACGGGGGCCGGTGGGTTCTTGCCCTTCGCCCATCAGCACGCCATCCCCTCCTGGTTCGTGGTGGTGTTCCTCGTCTTCGCAACGGTGCAGATCTTCGGCGTGAACAGCCTCGACATGTACTCGTCGGGCGTGACGCTCCAGGCCGTCGGGGCCCCGGTGAAGCGCTACCAGGCGGTGCTCATCGACTGCGTCATCGCCCTCGGCGTCACCATGTGGGCCATCTTCAGCGGGTCCTTCACCGAGTACCTGTCCGATTTCGTCGACCTGGTGATCGTGTGGATCGCCCCCTGGAGCGCCATCTTCTTGGTCGACTGGGTGCTCCGGCGCTACCGCTACGTGCCGAGCGAGCTGCAGAAGACGGGTCGTGACTCGCTGTACTGGCGCAAGGGGGGCATCAACTGGTCGGCCGTCGTCGCGCAGGTGGTCGGCATGTACGCCGCCATCTCGGCGCTCTACGTGAACCCGACCTACTACTTCCGGGTCCCGCGCTGGATGAACGAGGTGACCGACCACACACAGGACGCCTCCCACTACGGGGGGGACTTCAGCATCTTCCTCGGCATGGGGGTGGCCGCGCTGGCCTACCTCGTGCTGGCCTCGCGCCGGGTGCGCAAGGAGGCCGACGCGCAGGAGGAGCTCCTGAGGGAAGAGGGGCTCCTGACTGCCTGACCCTCGCCCTTGCGGGTGGCGGTCGTCGAGGGCCGACCCCTCAGCCCCAGTCCTCGACCAGCCCCCCGCTTGCGTCGGGGTGGAAAAGCGGCATGGCACCCAGTGAGCGGACCAGGGAGGCATCCTCGCCCAGCGCGCGCCTCCACTCGCCGCCCTCGGTCATCAGGGTCCCGATGACCACGGGCTCGGCGTCCATGCGGCGCACCAGGCGCAGGGCCGAGGACAGCGAGGCCCCGGTGGAGATGACGTCGTCGACCACGGCCACCCGTCTGCCGCGCACGGCGCCCACCCGGGCCGGGTCCATGCGTAGTCGCTGCGGTTTGTCCGTCGTGATGGAGTACACGGGCTCCGACCACGTCTCGCCCAGATGGATCTTGGGCGTCTTGTGCAAGATGACGTAGTCGTCGAGGCCGAGAGCACGGCTGACCTCGATGGCCAGCGGGATCCCCATGGTGGCAACCGACACGACGATCTCGGGCCGTTCCGGTCGCATCAGCTCGGCGAGCTCGCGCCCCGCCGTCTCCGCGAACGCCACACCCAAGTCGACGCAGATGAGCAGCGCGATGGTCAGCTCGTCGGAGAGCGGGACGAGCGGGAGCTCCACCGTCTGGCTCCCGACCGTGGTCGTGTACGTGGACATGACTCTGACGAGAGCTTAGGTGCTGGTCCTCAACGTCTCGATCCTGATCGGGCCGCGGCCGGCACCCGCAGAGAGGCGGCGTCGCGCCACCCCGCGCGCCCGGACAATCACCCAAGAGGGGTGACGAATCGATCGCCAACGGCTGGCACGACGTTCACAAAGGAGTGGCGCATCATCGACGAGCGGTGCGGGCCAGAGCGTCCTCCGACGTGGCGGTCTAGGGTCCTTGGTCCCTGGCGCGCCGGCACGGTTCCTGGCCAGAATGGCCGCGTCAAGGTGCAGCCCCGCCGGGTGAGTACGCGCGCCCCGCCCGGCGACGGACGATTGAGGAGAGCGGTGGCCCAGGCAGCACCGGAGGCGACAGCATCAGCACAGCCGGCACCGGCACCGGCTTCGGGACGGCGGGGCGGGGCCCTCGATCCCCGGCTCCTGCGCTACGCGCGCACCACCCGGCGCTTCGTGGTCCAGGCCGTCGCCGTCGGCGGCCTCACGGCGCTCCTGGTCGTCGCGCAGGCCTGGCTCATCGCCACGGTCGTCAACGAGGCCTTCTTCCACCACGGGTCGCTCTCCTCCCTGCGCGACCCGCTCGGCCTGCTCCTGGCGGTCATCGTCGGGCGCGCCGTCCTGGCCTGGGCGACCGAGCGGGCCGCCCACCGGGCCTCCGCATCGGCCAAGTCGGAGCTGCGGCACTCGGCGGCCGAGCACATCGCCGCCCTGGGCCCGGCCGGACTCGAGCAGAAGGACGGCGGACGGCTCACCGTGCTCGTCACGACCGGCATCGACGCCCTCGACGGCTACTTCTCGCGCTACCTGCCCCAGCTCTTCCTGGCCGTCATCGTCCCGGTGACCGTCATCGCCGTGGTGGCCGGCGCCGACTGGATCTCGGCCGCCCTCATCGCGGTGACCGTGCCCCTGATCCCGGTGTTCATGGGCCTGGTGGGCCTGACGACGCGGGACCGCACGGCGGCCCGCATGCGGTCGCTGCAACGACTCGCCGGGCACTTCCTCGACGTGGTGGCCGGCCTGCCCACCCTGAAGGTCTTCGGCCGGGCCAAGGCCCAGGCCCGGGCCATCGCAGAGGTCACCGACCGCTACCGGACCACGACGCTGGCCACCCTCAGGCTGACCTTCCTCTCGTCGCTCGTCCTCGAGCTGCTGGCCACCGTCTCGGTGGCCCTGGTCGCGGTGGCCGTCGGCCTGCGACTGCTCGATGCGCACATGAACTTCCACGCCGCCCTCTTCGTGCTCGTCCTGGCGCCCGAGGCCTATCTGCCCCTGCGCGCCCTCGGCGCCAACTTCCACGCCAGCGCGGACGGGATGAAAGCGGCCGAGCAGGTCTTCGAGCTGCTCGAGACGCCGGTCAGCGTGGGGGTGGGGGGCTCGGTCCGGCCGAAGGACACGAGCATCCGCATCACCGGGCTCGAGGTCAACTACCCGGGCCGCCGCATCCCTGCCCTGCACGGCGCCGACCTCGTGGTCGAGCCGGGCGAGATCGTGGCCCTCACCGGCCCGAGCGGCTGTGGCAAGTCCACCCTGCTCGACGTCGTCCTCGGGCTGCGCCGCCCCGGTTCGGGCCAGGTCCTGCTCGGCGGGGTGGACCTGCGCGACCTGGACCTCGACGGCTGGCGGGCCGGCATCGGCTGGGTGCCCCAGCGGCCGCACCTCTTCGCCCGCTCCGTGGCCGACAACGTCCGCGTGGGAAGGCCGGGCGCCAGCGATGCCGAGGTGGCGGCCGCGCTGGAGGCGGCCGGACTGGCATCCGTCGTGCGGCGCCTCCCCCACGGCGTCGACACCCGGCTGGGTGACGGCGGCGCCGGCTTGTCGCTGGGCGAGCGCCAGAGACTGGCCTTGGCACGCGCCTTCGTGCGCGACGCGGCGCTCCTCGTCCTCGACGAGCCGACGGCCAGCCTGGACGCCGAGACCGAGGCCGACGTGCTCGACGCCGTCTGCCGGCTGACCGAGGGGCGGACCGCGTTGGTCGTGGCGCACCGCCCCGCACTCGCCGCCCTGGCCGACCGCGTCGTGCTCCTCCCACTGCCGGCGATGGCGGCATGAGCGCGACCGTCTACGAACCGGGGGCAGACCGGCCGGCCACCGTGGGGCGCACGCTCGGCGTCGCCCGCCCGGCGGCCGGCAGGCTGGCGCAGGCCTCCCTGCTCGGGGCCGGGGCCATCGGGGCGTCGATCGCGTTGATGGGCACCTCGGCCTGGCTCATCTCGCGCGCCGCTCTGCACCCCTCCGAGGCGTCCCTGACCCTGGCCATCGTGGGCGTGCAGGTCTTCGGGCTCTCGCGCGGCTTCCTCCGCTACGGCGAACGGTTGGTCGGGCACGACGCCGCACTGCGGGTGCTGGCCGACCTACGCGTCCGGGTCTACGGTCGGCTCGAGGCGATCGCCCCGGCCGGCCTCCCCCTCTTTCGCCGGGGCGACCTCGTGTCCCGGGTGGTCGACGACGTCGACTCCCTCCAGGACGTCGTGTTACGCGTCATTCAGCCCTTCGCCGTGGCCTGCCTGGTCGGGGCGGGCACGGTCGCCGTCATGTGGATGCTGCTCCCCGGCGCCGGTGCCGTGCTGCTGGTGGCCCTCGTGGTCTCGGCCACGGCGGTGCCCTGGCTCACGGGTCGCCTGGCCGGGCGGGAGGAGTCCAAGCAGGCGTCGGCCCGGGGCGAGCTGGGCGCGGCGGTGGTCGACCTCATCGAGGGTGCGCCCGAGCTGACGGTCATGGGAGGCAGCGGGGAACAGGTGGAACGGATCGCCCGGGCGGATCGTCGGCTGCGGGCGACGGCCCGCCAGGGCGCGGGCACGACGGGCATCGGGCTCGGGCTGACCACCGCCCTGGCCGGGCTGGCCAGCTGGGGCGCCCTGGCCCTGGGGGTGCAAGCCACCCACGGCGGCCATCTCGACGGCGCGCTGCTGGCCGTGCTGGCACTCGTCCCGCTCGCCGCCTTCGAGCTGGTGGCCCCACTGCCGGCGGCCACCCAGGCGCTGCAACGCTCGCGCGCGGCAGCCGGCCGCGTGTTCGCCGCCACGGACGCCCCGGCACCCGTCGACGAGCCGGACACCCCGCGGCCGCTGCCCGGCGCGGTGCCCGGACCGCACACGCTCCGCCTGCGCTCGGTGTGGGCCGGCTACCCCGGCACCGACCGGGCGGTCCTGCGCGGGGTGGACCTCGACCTCGCCCCGGGACGCCGGGTGGCCTTGGTCGGCCCGAGCGGTGCCGGCAAGTCGACGCTGGCCGACGTCCTGGTGCGTTTCTTGCCCGTCGACGGCGGCCAGGCGACCCTCGACGACGTCCCGCTCGACCGGTTCTGCTCCGACGACGTGCGCCGGGTGGTCGGGCTGGTCGAGCAGAGCCCGCACCTCTTCGCCACGACCCTGGCCGAGAACCTACGGGTTGGCCGGCGCTCGGCCGGCGACGACGAGCTGGTGGACGTGCTGGCCCGAGTCGGCCTGGGCGACTGGCTCGCCGGGCTGCCCGCCGGGCTGGCCACCCGGGTCGGGCCGGCGGGTACCCGCCTCTCGGGCGGGCAGCGCCAGCGCGTGGCAGTGGCGCGCGCCCTCCTGGCCGACTTCTCCATCCTCATCCTCGACGAGCCGGCCGAGCACCTCGACCCTGCGGCCGCCGACTCGCTCACCGCCGACCTGCTGGCCCTGACCGAGGGCCACTCGACCCTCTTCATCACCCACCGCCTGTCGGGCTTGGACCAGGTCGACGAGGTCATCGTCCTCGATGAGGGACGAGTGGTCGAACGCGGCACCCACGCCGACCTCGTCACCGCCGGCGGCCGCTACGCCGGCCTGTGGTGGGACGAGCTGATGAACGACCGGTCCGTCCCCGAACGGCGACCGTCCCCGCCGGCGCTCGGGCCCATCCTCGATGAAGCAGTCCTCAACGAAGGGAGCGACACCCCGTGAGTCTGGACCTCGCACGCTGGCAATTCGCCAGCACCAGCATCTACCACTTCCTCTTCGTCCCGGTGACCATCGGGCTGGCCTTCCTCGTGGCCCTCCTGCAGACCGCCTGGTACCGCAACGGCGACGACACCTACCGTCGGCTGGCTCGTTTCTTCGGGTCGCTGCTGCTGATCAACGTGGCGGTCGGCGTGGTGACGGGGTTGATCCAAGAGTTCGAGTTCGGCATGAACTGGTCCGCCTACTCGCGCCTCGTCGGGAACGTCTTCGGTGGACCACTGGCCATGGAGGGGCTGGTCGCCTTCTTCTTGGAGTCCACGTTCCTCGGCATCTGGATCTTCGGGTGGAACAAGCTCTCGAAGAAGGCGCACCTGGCCTGCATCTGGTTGGTGGCGGCGGGGACCATGCTCTCCGCGGCCTTCATCATGGCGGCCAACTCCTGGATGCAGCACCCGGTTGGCTTCACGACGAACAACAGCGCCCACCAGCCCCAGCTCAACAACATCTGGGCGCTGTTCACGAATCCCGTCTTCCTGTGGGGCTACGCCCACGTCCTCCTGGCCTCGCTGGTGACCGGCAGCGTGCTGATGCTCGGCGTCTCGGCCTGGCACCTGCGCAAGAAGCAGCAGGTGGACTCCTTCCACCGCACGGCGACCATCTCGCTCGTGGTGCTGCTGCCGGCCGTGCTCCTGGCCCTCTTCGTGGGCAGCGAGCTGGGGGTCATCGAGGAGACCTACCAGCCCATGAAGATCGCGGCCGCCGAGGCGCTGTGGAACAGCTGCCCCGGACATTGCTCGTTCTCGGCCTTCCAGATCGGCGGCGGCAACAACGACCAGACGCCCACGCAGATCTGGAACATCCCCGACCTGCTCTCCATCCTGGCCACCAACCACGTCGACGGCCCCGTGCAGGGGCTCAACAACCTGAACGCCGAGTACCAGAAGGAGTACGGGCCCGGCAACTACGTGCCCAACGTGTTCATCCAGTACTGGTCGATGCGGGTCATGGCCTACCTGGCCACGCTCGTCGCCATCTTCGCCCTGTGGGGAGCGTGGATCCTCTACCGCCACAAGCTCGAACAGGCCAAGTGGTTCCTGCGCATCGCGCCCTGGGTGGTGATCCTGCCCTTCCTCATCAACACGGCGGGTTGGATGCTGACCGAGAACGGTCGGCAACCCTGGATCGTCCAGGGGCTGATGCTGACCAAGAACGGCGTGTCCTCCTCGGTGTCGGCGACGGACATCTGGATCTCGCTCGTCGTCTTCTATCTGATCTACGCGGTCCTCGGCGTGGCCGACGCCTGGCTGATGATCCGCTTCGGCCGCCGCGCCATCGGGGACGACCCGCTCGCCAAGCTGACCGCCGAGGGCGAGGGCGGCCCCGACGGGACCGGCACCCCCACATCCACCGACGCCGAGCTCGGCTCGTCCCACGAGGACGAGGACGAGCTGGCCCTCGTCTACTAGGAGGTCGACATGGGAGGATTCACACTCGGAGATCTCTGGTTCGTGATCGCCGCCATCTTCTGGGCCGGCTTCTTCGTCCTGGAGGGGTTCGACTTCGGGGTGGGCATGTTGCACTCGTTCATCGGGCGCGACGACCTGGAGCGCCGCGTGCTGGTCAACACGATCGGGCCCGTCTGGGACGGCAACGAGGTGTGGCTGATCGTGGCGGGCGCGATACTGTTCGCCGCCTTCCCGGGCTGGTACGCCACCATGTTCTCGGCGCTGTACCTCGCCCTGGTGGTCCTGTTGGCCGCCTTGATGGTGCGCGGGGTCTCCTTCGAGTACCAGCGCAAGTTCGACGATCCCCGCTGGCGCTCCGCGTGGCGGTGGGGCCTGACGATCGGGAGCGCCCTCATCCCGCTGCTCCTCGGGGTCGGCCTGGGCGACCTGCTGCACGGCCTGCCCATCAACAGCTCCCACGAGTTCACCGGCAACTTCTTCGACCTGCTCACCCCGTTCGGCCTGTGGTCGGGGCTCACCATGCTGGTGCTCTCGCTCCTCATGGGCGCCACCTATCTCACCTTGAAGACGACGGGCGAGCTGCACGACCGGGCCCAGAGGGCGTCGGTCGCCATCGGCGCGGTGGCCGTGGTGGTCACGTTCGGGTTCATGACCTGGATCCACGTCGGACTCAGCACGGGGTTCGTGCCCAAGCCGATCGAGGCCCTTGGGCTGATGGCCGTCATCGGCGCCGCCTGGGCCGCCCAGGCCAAGGCGGAGGGGTGGGCCTTCACCGCGGCCGCCATCGGCATCGCCGGGACGGTGGGGGCGCTGTTCAGCGAGCTCTACCCCCGGGTGATGATCTCGAGCACCAACGCCGCCTACGACCTCACCATCGCCAACACGGCGAGCCCCCCGTACACACTGAAGGTGATGACGGTGGTGGCGGTCATCTGCTTCCCCGTCGTGCTCATCTACCAGGCCTGGGGCTACCACGTCTTCCGCAAGCGCCTCTCGGTGCCGAGGGTCGGAGGTCACGAGAGCGAGTCGGCGGTGCCGCCGGCCGCCGGGACGAGCACGCCCGCCGAGACCTCCTAGGCCGAACTCGGAGTCCGGCTGCGTGCACCCGCCCGGCGTGGATCAGAGGCCCGGGCTGCTCTGCATGATCCCGCCGTCGGCGAAGATCGTGGTCGCGGTGATGTAGCTCGCCCCGTCGGAGGCCAAGAAAGCCACGACGGATGCGATTTCCTCGGGCTGAGCCATGCGCCCCAACGGGATGGCGCTGTTCAGCTTGGCCAGCGCGACGGGGTCGTTCAGCGTCTGGGTGTTGATGGGCGTGGCCACGGCTCCCGGTCCAACCCCGACGACGGTGATGTCGTGCGGCGCCAACTCGACCCCGGCGGTCCTGGTCAGCATGCGCATGCCGCCCTTGGAGAGGCAGTAGGGGGTGTTGCCGGGCATGGGCCAGTCCTCGTGGACCGACGTCATGTTGATGATGCGACCCCCGCCGCCCTGGGCGATCATCTGCTTGGCCGCCAGCTGGGTGCCGAAGAACGCGCTCTTCAGGTTCACCGCGATGACCTTCTCGAACTGCCCCTCCGTGGTGTCGAGCACCGAGGTGCGCGTCTCGATGCCGGCGTTGTTGACCATGACGTCGAGCCGGCCGTAGGTGGAGACCGCGGTGTCGATCATGTGCTGGAGGTCCTCGACCTTGGAGACGTCGGCTTCGACCCCGACCGCCGTGTCGCCCAGGCTGGCGATCTTGCGCTCGAGCTCCTCCTCCGCCTGCTCGTTGACGACGTAGTCGATGACCACCTTCGCCCCTTGCTCGGCCAGGGCCAGCACCACCGCCGCACCGATGCCGGTGTTGCCTCCGGTCACGATGGCGACCTTGCCCTGCAGTTCGTCAGCCATGGCGCACCTACCTCCGTTCCGCCCCGCGCGGGACGATGCGGCGACGATAGCGAACCGTCCGCCCCCGTCGAAATGCCGGGTTTCCCCGGTGCACTCCCCGCCCCCGCCGTTCACCGATTCGTCACCGTTGCCGTGACGGGATCACCCCTGCGTCACCCGGAGCGGCACCAATGGCCTTGAGCCCGGCACCCCTGTTCCCTAGCATCGGGCGGGTGAGCGACGACACCGCGGCAGACCGTCAGGCAGAGATCTTTCCCCCGATCGCCGACTACGGGTTCCTCTCGGACTGCGAGAACAACTGTCTCGTGGCTCCGGACGGCTCGGTCGAGTGGTTGTGCCTCCCGCGGCCCGACTCCCCGAGCGTCTTCGCCGCCCTCTTGGACCGCACGGCCGGCAACTTCCGCTTCGGTCCCACGGGCACCATGGTGCCGCACCATCGGCGCTACGTGCCCGGGACCATGGTGCTGGAGACGACCTGGCACACCCCGACGGGGTGGCTGGTCGTCCAGGACCTGCTCGTGGTGCAGCCCGTGACGGACGGGTCACGGCGACCGGACTACCACCGCGCCCCGGGTGACGCCGCCGGGACCGGGACCCTCTTGCGCCTGGCCACCTGCATCGAGGGCCACGTCGAGGTGGTCGCCAACGTGGTCCCCGTCTTCGAGTACGGGGCCCAGACCGGGATGTGGGGCTACGAGGGGGACGGCTACGACACCATGACGGTCCGCCCCCCGGTCGGCGACCCTGTGCTCACCGTGAACTCGACCATCCGCCTCGGGGCCGTCGGGGCCCGCTGCTACGGCCGCTCCACGCTGGCGAAGGGGGAGACCGCCTTCGTCGCCCTGTCGTGGTCCGGCCACCGGCCCGCCGACCTCGACGAGGCGCAGGAGGAACTCGCCGCCACCGTCTCGTACTGGCGGGACTGGCTCTCCACCGGCACCTTCCCCGACCATCCCTGGCGCAGCTTCTTGGAGCGCAGCGCCCTGACGCTCAAGGGGCTGAGCTACGCGCCGACCGGCGCCGTGATGGCGGCCGCGACGACCTCGCTGCCCGAGACGCCCGGCGGGGCGCGCAACTGGGACTACCGCTTCACCTGGATCCGCGACTCGTCCTTCATGCTGCGCTCGCTCTACCGGCTCGGGTTCGACTGGGAGGCCCTCGAGTACTTCGCCTTCATCATCGAGGCGATGGCCGGGGGAGCCGGCGACTTCGAGCTGCAGATCATGTACGGCATCGACGGTCGGAAGGACCTGACCGAGCAGACCCTCGACCACCTGTCGGGCTGGCGGAACTCGCGGCCGGTGCGGGTGGGCAACGGCGCCTGGGACCAGCACCAGAACGACGTGTGGGGCATGCTCCTCGACGCGGTGGACATCCACCTGCGCCAGGGCGCGTCGCAGATCGTCAAACCGATGTGGGAGGGCCTGGCCAAGATGGTGGAGGCGGCCATCACGCACGCGGGGGACCCGGACCAGGGCATCTGGGAGATCCGGGGCGATCCCGAGCACTTCACGGCCTCCAAGGTCCTGTGCTGGGTGGCCATGGACCGCGGCGCCGACATGGCCCGGGTCCGCCAAGAACCCGACCGGGCCGAGGCGTGGCGCAAGGCGGCGGACGAGTTGAAGGCCGAGATCCTCGACAAGGGTGTCGACTCGCGGGGCCGCTTCCGCCAGGCCTACGGCAACGAGGAGCTCGACGCGTCGCTCCTCTTGATCCCCGATCCTGGGCTTCCTGCCGCCCGACGACGACCGCGTGCGGGCCACCGTCCTCGCCATCGCCGACGAGCTGACCGAGGACGGGCTGGTGCTGCGTTACAAGGTCGACACGACCGACACCGGGTTCGAGGGCAAGGAAGGGACCTTCACCATCTGCTCGTTCTGGCTGGTCACCGCGCTGGCCATGATCGGCGAGGAGGCGCGCGCCCGGGCCCTGTGTCAGAAGCTGCTCGCCTTCGCCGGGCCGCTGCAGCTCTACGCCGAGGAGATCGACGCCGCCACGGGCGAGCACCTGGGCAATTTCCCCCAGGCCTTCACCCACCTGGCGCTGATCGACGCGGTCGGCCGGCTCATCGAGGCCGAGCGCGGCGCCGGGCCGGTCTAGCTCGCGGCCCGACCGGGTCACCCTGACCATCGAGCAACGAAACGCCGGTGGGCACCCCGGCGTGAGGAGGTCCCTGCATGGCCGAGCACTACGACGTCATCATCATCGGGACGGGAGCGGGCGGGGGCACCCTGGCCCACACGCTGGCCCCCTCGGGCAAGCGGATCCTGCTGCTGGAGCGGGGTGGCTTCCTGCCCCGCGAGAAGGAGAACTGGGATCCCGAGTCCGTCTTCGTCAAGGGCCGCTACGTCTCGCCCGACTCGTGGCAGGACAAGGGCGGCAAGGCCTTCCAGCCGGGGGTCCACTACTACGTCGGGGGCGCCACCAAGCTCTACGGCGCCGCGCTCTACCGGCTGCGCCCGGGTGATTTCGGCGAGCTCACCCACGCCGACGGCGTCTCCCCTGCTTGGCCGCTCAGCTACGAGGACTTCGAGCCGTGGTACACCAAGGCCGAGTGGCTCTACCAGGTCCATGGCAACCACGGCGCCGACCCGACCGAGGGCGCCTGGAGCCGCCAGTACCCGTGGCCGCCCGTGACCCACGAGCCCCGGATCCAGCAGATCCACGACGACCTGGAGAAGGCCGGCTACCACCCCTTCAACGCGCCCTGCGGCATCCTCCTCGACGAGGCCAACCCCCCGACCAGCGCCTGCATCCGCTGCACCTGGTGCGACGGCTACCCCTGCCTGGTGCACGCCAAGGCGGATGCCGAGACCATCGCTGTGCTCCCGGCACTGCAGCACCCGAACGTCACCCTGCTGGTGGACACCGAGGTGACCCGCCTGCAGACCGACGCCGGCGGCCACACGGTCACCGGCGTGATCACGCAGCACGGGAGCGCCGAAGAGGTCTTCACCGCCGACATCGTGGTGGTCTCGGCCGGGGCCACCAACAGCGCCCGGTTGCTGCTGTCCTCGAGGAGTGACGCCCATCCCAACGGGCTGGCCAACGGCTCGGACCAGGTGGGGCGCAACTACATGTTCCACAACTCCAAGGCCGTCGTGGCGCTGGGCAAGGAGCCCAACGAGACCGCCTTCCAGAAGACGCTCGGGCTGAACGACTTCTACTTCGGCGGCCCCGACTTCGACTTCCCGTTGGGCAACATCCAGATGGTCGGCAAGTCCAACGCGGAGGCCATGAAGGGGGAGGAGCCCCACCTCACCATGCTGGCGCCCCACTGGAGCCTGGCCGACGTGGCCGCCCACGCCGTGGACTTCTGGCTGACCACCGAGGACCTCCCCCGGCCCGACAACCGGGTCACGCTCGACGGCGACGGCAGCGTACGCCTGGCCTACACGTCGACCAACGACAAGGAGGCGGACCGCCTCTACGGCGAGCTGAAGAAGATCCTGAACCACGTCGGCATGGCGTCGCACCACGTGCTCAACAAGAACTTCTACATGTCGATGGACATCCCGGTGGCCGGTGTGGCGCATCAGGCCGGCACGTGCCGCTTCGGCAACGACCGCGAGACGTCCGTGCTCGATGCGAACTGCAAGGCCCACGAGGTGGACAACCTCTACGTGGTCGACACCAGCTTCTTCCCCAGCATCGGTGCGGTCAACCCCGCACTGACCGCCATGGCCAATGCCATCCGTGTCGGCGAGCACCTCACCGAGCGGTTGGCCTGAGCCCGACCGCCGGCAGGAGCCCGGTGGGGTCGCGGGCCGAGACCACAACCGTCTACGCGGCCGGGCTCGTCCAGGGCATCGCCCTCGTCACCTTCCCGGCCGCCAGCACCATCTTCACCAGCCCCTCCCACTACGGGCTGTCGAGCACGCAGTACGGCTCCATGTTCCTGCCCCAGGTGGTGACGGCCATCACGGCCTCGCTGCTCGGCGCCGGCCTGGCCCGGAGGTTCGGCCTCAAGCGCGTCTTCCTGGCCGGCCTGCTGGCCGATCTGGCGTCGATGGGCCTGCTCGTCGCGAGCCAGTTCTTCACGAGCACGCAGGCGCTGGCCTACGGCCTGCTCCTGGCCGCCACGGCCGCCCTGGGTGTCGGCTTCGGCCTGGTGGTGCCGGCCCTCAACACGTTCACCGCCGCCTTCCATCCCGACGGCGTCGACAAGGCGATCCTCACCCTCAACGCCCTGCTCGGCCTGGGCACCGCCCTGGCGCCGGTGTTCGTCGCCCTCTTCGTCGGGGTCGGTGCGTGGTGGGGCCTGCCGGTCATGTCGGCTGTCCTCCTCGCCGCTCTCTTCGTGGTGAGCGCGCGCGACTGCCCCTCCACCCCGCCGGCACGGAGGGCTCGCACCGTCCGCGGCCGTGAAGCGGCCAGCGGCTCCGATCTCCCGCGGCGTTTCTGGCTCTTCGCGGCCTTCGCCGTCCTCTACGGCATCTGCGAGACGATGAACGGGAACTGGTCCGAGACGCTCATGTCGCACCTGGGTGCCTCGGCCACGACGGCCTCGCTGGCGCTCACCACCTTCTGGGTGATGGTCACGCTCGGCCGCGTCCTCTTCGCCCTCGTGCAGAGGGCGTTCCCGACGCCACGCACGTACCACCTTCTCCCCTTCGTGCTGGCCGGCGC
Source organism: uncultured Acidimicrobiaceae bacterium (assembly GCA_963774485.1). GTDB lineage: Bacteria > Actinomycetota > Acidimicrobiia > Acidimicrobiales > RAAP-2 > Bog-473. The sequence goes on along the minus strand of CAVZFG010000006.1, from coordinate 4,240 downwards.
CTTCGTGCTCGTCGCCCTCCTCCCCAAGGGGTCGACGGCGCTGGGCGTGGTGGCCTTCGGCGTCGCGGGCCTCGGCTGCTCGGCGCTCCTCCCGCTCACGATCAGCTTCGGCCAGGAACAGCTCGTCGCCCTGTCGTCCGTGGTGGCCGGCGCCATCATCGCCTTCTATCAGCTGGGCTACGGGATCGCCGCCTTCGGTGCCGGGCCGCTGCAGAGTGCCGGCGTCAGCCTCTCGACCATCTTCGGGGTGACGGCGGTGTTCGCGCTCGCCCTGGGCGCGCTGTCGTTCCTCTTGGCCCGGCGACACCACCAGGTGTCGCACCTCCACCCCCGTCCGGCGCTGCGGACCCAGCCCAGCGCCGGCTGATGCCGACCTCGTATCCTGGCCACTCGACCGCCGCGGCCCCACCACCGCGAGGAAAGGAACCATCGTGAGCGCAACCCCACGCCACCGGGTCGTCATCGTCGGTGGCGGCTTCGGCGGCCTCCCCGCCACCCGACTCCTCGCCCGCTCCGACGTCGACATCACGCTCATTGACCAGCGGAACCACCACCTGTTCCAGCCCCTCCTCTACCAGGTGGCCACCGGCATCATGTCGCAGGGCGAGATCGCGCCGGTCCTGCGGCACAAGTTGCGCCGCCACAAGAACGTCGAGGTGGTGCTGTCCAAGGTCACCGGCTTCGACCTCGAACGCCGCGTCGTGCACACCATGGGCATCCCCGGCGAGGAGCGCGACTATCCCTACGACAGCCTCATCGTGGCAGCAGGCGCCGGCCAGTCCTACTTCGGTCATGACGAGTTCGCCCTGGTCGCCCCGGGCATGAAGACGATCGACGACGCCATGGAGCTCCGCCGTCGCGTTACGGCGCCCTCGAGATCGCCGAGACCATGACCGACCCGGCGCAGCAGCGCTTCTTCATGACCTTCGCCGTCGTCGGTGCCGGGCCGACCGGGGTCGAGCTGGCCGGGCAGATACGCGAGCTGGCGCAGCGGAGCCTGAAGAAGGACTTCCGCAACATCGATCCCTCCGCCGTGCGGGTGATCCTGATCGATGGTGGGAAGGAACCGCTGGCCAACTTCGGCGACCGCCTCTCGGAGCGTGCCTCCACCGAGCTCGAGAAGATGGGCGTCGAACTGCGCATGGGGCGGCGCGTCGTCGGCGTCGACCCCCTCGGCGTCGACACGGAGACCGCGGCGGGACGAAGGGGCGCTTCGAGTGCGGCACCACCATCTGGGCCGCCGGCGTCCAGGCGTCCCCGCTGGCCGGCATGCTCGCCGAGGCCTCCGGGGCCACCACCGATCGCGCCGGGCGGATAGAGGTGTTGCCGGACCTCACCCTGCCCGGCCATCCCGAGGTGTTCGCCCTCGGCGACATGGCCATCCATCAACCACCTGCCCGGGGTCTGCGAGGTGGCGATGCAGGGAGGCCTGCACGCCGCCAACACGATCAAGCGGCGGCTCAAGGGCCAGGACACCCGTCCGTTCAAGTACCGCGACCTCGGCAGCGCGGCCTCGATCGGCCGCTTCAAGGCCGTCGTGAGCGTGCACGGCCTGCACCTGAGCGGGTTCCCAGGCTGGGTGGTGTGGTTCTTCGTCCACATCGGTTTCCTCAATGGCTTCGGCAACCGTTTCAGCACGATGATCCGGTGGTTCCAGGCCATGGTCGGGCACGCCCGGCCGGAGCGTGTCTTCAGCGTCGGGCACACCGGCGGCGACCTGAGCCTGCCCGACGACGTCAAGGCCAAGGTCATGCCCAAGCCGTTCCCGATCCTCGACGCCGACCCGAAACGCTCGAGCGCGTCGGGCACGAGCCCGCCCCCGCGAGGCCTGCGACTCGCACTGAAGCGGCCGCGGGGGATGCTCCGGGTGCTGCGTGAACGAGCCACCCCGGCCCGGACCGGCCCCGACCATTACATTCGCCGGATGATCCTCGATCGATTCCTCGTCGACCGACCAGGTCGCCGTCGTCACCGCCAGCGGGCGCGGCATCGGCGCCGCCACCGCGGTGGCACTGGCCCAGGCGGGTGCCGACGTCGTGCTGGCCGCCCGGACCGAGGACCAACTGCGCGACGTGGCCAAGCAGGTCGAGGCGGCCGGCCGCCGCGCCGTCGTCGTGCCCGGCGACCTGACCGACTTCGAGCTCATGGCCTCACTGGCCGAGACGGCGCTCCAGCGAGCTCGGCCGCCTCGACATCGTCGTCAACAACATGGGCGGCACCATGCCGCGGCCGCTGCTCGACACGTCACCGCGCTTCTTGGAGGAGGCCTTCCGCTTCAACGTCTCGGCCGGCCACGCGCTGGTCCGGGCGGCCGTGCCGCGCATGCTCGAGGGCGACCACCCGGGCGGGGCCATCGTCAGCATCTCCTCGGTGATGGGGCACGTGGCCGGCCGCGGCTACCTGGCCTACGGCACCGTCAAGGGCGCGCTGGAGCAGTACACCCGGCTGGCCTCGCGCGACCTGGCGCCGCGGATCCGGGTCAACGCCATCGGCGTCGGGCTCGACCGCCACCTCGGCCCTCGACATCGTCATGTCGAGCGACGAGCTGCGCACCGCCATGGAGGAGTGCCACCCCGCTCAAGCGCCTCGGCCACGTCGACGACATCGCCGCAGCCATCCTCTACCTGGTCTCGCCCGCCGGCTCCTACGTCACCGGCAAGATCCTCGAGGTCGACGGCGGCCTGCAGTCGCCCAACCTCGAGATGCCGCTCCCCGACCTCTAAGGAGGCACCCGCCATGGCGTACCGAGTCGTGCAGTGGAGCACCGGCAACGTCGGGCGCCATGCCATCGCCGGCATCGACGCCCACCCCGAGCTCGAGCTGGTCGGGCTCTTCGTCTCCAACCCCGACAAGGTGGGCCGCGACGCCGGCGAGCTCGCCGGGCTGGGCCGGCACCCTCGGCGTGGCCGCGACGAACGACGTCGACGCCCTGCTCGCCCTCGAGCCCGACTGCATCGTGCACACCGCCATGGCCGACGACCGCATCTTCGAGGCCATCGCCGACCTCGAGCGCTTCCTGGCGCGCCGGCATCAACGTGGTGTCGTCGAGCCCGGTGTTCCTGCAGTACCCGAGCGCCGGACGACCCGATGGCCGCCCCGCTCATCGCGGCAGCGGACGAAGGCGGGCGTCTCCCTCTTCGTCAACGGCGTCGACCCGGGGTTCGCCAACGACGCGCTCCCGCTCGTCCTCTCCGGGCATCAGCGAGCGCATCGAGGAGGTGCGCTGCTCCGAGATGCTCAACTACAACACCTACAACCAGCCCATGGTGCTCTTCGACATCATGGGCTTCGGCCGCGACCTGCGACGACGTGCCCCTGCTGCTCGGCACCGAGGTGCTCACCATGGCCTGGGGCAGCGTGGTGCGCCAGATCGCCGCCGGTCTCGGGGTCACCCTGACCGACATCACCGAGTGGTACGAGCGCGAGGCGGCGCCCGAGGACTTCGAGGTCGACGCCGGCACCATCAAGGCCGGTACCGCGGCCGCCCTGCACTTCGAGGTCCGCGGCATGGTCGGCGACAAACGCCGTGATCGTGCTCGAGCACGTCACCCGGCTGCGCGACGACCTCGGCGCGGCGTGGCCGCAGCCCGCCGGGCACGGCTGCTACCGGGTCGAGATCAGCGGCGAGCCCAACTACACCCTCGACCTGCAGCTCATGGGGACCGACGGCGACCACAACACGGCGGGGCTCAAGGCGACCGCCATGCGCCTCGTCAACGCCGTCCCGGCGGTGGTCGCCGCCGAGCCCGGTCTCGTCACGGCCCTCGACCTCCCGCTGGTCACGGGCCGGGGCCTCGTCGTCACCTGATCGCCGGCACACCTTCGGAGTGGCGACGCGTCGCCCGGCCCGACGATCTCCCCGGAAATCCTCGTCCCCGTGTCGAGAACCCGACGCCGGCTCCGACATCCCGGTGAGCGGCGCCGATGGGGCGCCGGAACGGGAAGGATGAAGAGATGCGATTCATGCTGCTGCAGCACTACGGGGGTGTCGAGTCGGACGGCGCACCCATGTACGAATGGAGCCCCGAGGAGGTCAGCGCCCACATCGAATTCCAGCAGGCGCTGAACCGTCAGTTGGAGGAGCTCGGCGAGCTCGTGGACGCCCAGGGGCTGGCTGGCCCCGACGACGCCCGCTTCGTGGTGTCGGACGGCACCACGGCCACCGCCACGGCCACCGCCACGGCCACGGCCACGGCCACGAGCACGGCGGCATTGAGGATCTGCGGGCGGGGCCCCAAGC
>CAVZFG010000005.1:0-537860 GCA_963774485.1 uncultured Acidimicrobiaceae bacterium | reverse complement strand
CGCTCGAGTAGTAGTCGCTGTAGCCGGGGCAGTAGACGAAGCGAACGCCGCGCTCCTGGAGGAACGAGACCATCTCGGGCCCCGCCGTCAGGAAGGCGTGTCGACGTTCGAACGAGGAGGCCGGCCCGACGTCACCCACGACGGCTTCGAAGTGGGCCATGGCGTCCTCGTAGGAGTCCCGAACCCCGTCTGCTCGCATGACCGGGTTGTTCGGGACCCAGGCGATGCCGCCGGACATCGCGGTCGAGCCTCCGACCCGCTCCTGCTTCTCGAGCACCAGCGCGCTCGCGCCTGCGTCGGCCGCGGTCAGCGCGGCAACCATGCCACCGCCGCCGGATCCGACGATCGCCAGGTCGACGGTGGAGTCCCACGTCGTCATGTCACGCCCTCTCTGACCTCCCCGACGTCGTGCATCAGCTTCGTCGGAGCAAGCTAGCAGGGTCCGTTGACGATTGCTACGACGCCGAAGTAATCTGTCGTCATCCGTTGAACAGTGAAGCGGGGGAGATGACCGGTAACTCGAGGACGCTGACGTACCCGCCCGAGGGCCTGGGAGCGCCGAAGGATCGCCATCCGGGCCCATTCGTCGACCTGGGGCTCCCGGCAGGGACCGAGGTGTTCTCGGCCGACGACCACATCTCGTTGGCGGAGGACATCTTCTACGAGCGCTTTCCCGACAGCATGAAGGACCGCGCGCCCCGAGTCATGAACGTCGATGGCGGGTGGGTCATCGGCATGGACGGGAAGTCCATCCTCGTGCGCGAGTTCATCGAGGTGCTCACGCAGTACGACCCCGTCCCCGGGTCCCACACGGGCGACATCGACGCGCGGCTCGCCGCGCTCGAGTCGGAGGGCATCTCCAAGGAGCTCGCGTTCCCGAACTCCGTTCTCGCCTTGTTCGGGTGGCCGGACAGGGAGGTCCGGGAGCTCTGCTTCCGGATCTACAACGAGCACATCGCGGAGGTCCAGGAGCGGTCGAACAACCGCATCTTCGGCGTCGGCCTGATCAACTGGTGGGATCCGGAGGGAACTCGCCGGACGGTGAGCGAGCTGAAGGCGCTCGGGTTGAAGACGTTCCTCATGCCGCTCTCGCCGGGCAAGGACCTGGAGAAGCGCCCGATCGACTACGCCAGCACCGTGATGGACGGCGTCTGGGAGGCGATCGAGGAGGCGCAGGTCCCGGTCTCGCACCACATCGGTGAGAACCCGCCCGCGACGCCCGAACGAGTTCAACGCCGTCGCGATCGGAATGCTCCAGTCCGTGGCGCCGTTCCGCGACACCTTCGCCAAGTACGTCTTCGGCGGCATCCTCGACCGTCACCCCGGGCTCCGGATCGGGTGGTTCGAGGGCGGGATCAACTGGGTGCCATCGACCATCCAGGACGCGGAGCACATCGCGGCCTCGTTCGAGCACCTCGCCAACCTGAACGTGCAGCACGAACCGAGGTACTACTGGGACAACCACATGTGCGCGTCCTTCATGGTCGACCCCCTCGGGCTCGATCTCGTCGACCGCATCGGCGTCGACCGGGTGATGTGGTCCACCGACTTCCCGCACAACGAGAGCACGTACGGGTACAGCAACGAGTCGCTGGCGGCCGTCGTTGACGCGGTGGGTGCCGAGGCGGCGACGGCCATCGTCAGTGGCAATATCAAGCGCTATCTCGGGCTGGGCGACTGATGCCGGCGGGGCTGATGGCATCCGCGCCACCGACGTGGATCCCGCCGAGGGCTGATTTCGCCCGAATGCACCGTGAGCGAATGGAACGAGTTCGGGCCATCATGCGCGAACAGGGGCTCGACGCGCTGGTGCTGCTCGGCAACACCAACGTCGCCTACGCGACGGGCGCGATCTGGCCACTGGCCGACTCGGGCCGAGCAAACTTCGAGCAGCCCGTCGCGGTCGTCCTCGCGGACGACGAGTGGCCGCACCTCTTCTCCCCGATGCGAGAGGACGATCGCCTCCGCATGGAGCTGCCGTCCGATCACATCCACGGTCCGGTCTACCTCGACTTCGACGAGGGCGTGCAGCTCTTCGCGTCCCAACTCGGTGGTCTCGTGCCGGACAACCCCGTGATCGCGATGGACGAGTGGACCAACGCCCTGCGCCGTGAGCGGTCGATCCTGTTCGCGCCCGATGCGCCGGCCGATGGCGGACGAGTGATCAGTGCGGCGAAGGCGATCAAGACACTGGACGAGCTGTCCTGCATGCGCGAGGGCCTGCGGATCACCGAACGTGCCATCGCCGACGTGCAGGAGCGCGTCGCGCCCGGCGTCCGTCAGACCGACCTCACGGCGACGTTTCTCCGCACGATTTTCGATGCGGGTGCGGACGCCAACATTCTCGACCCGATCTGGCAGGTGATGCCCTCCCGGATGGCAGACGGACCATGGACGACGACCGGCGACCTCGCCTGCCCGCTCCTCTCGACCGAACGGGAGCTCGCCGAAGGGGACGTCCTGTGGGTCGACACCGGCATCAGCTACGCGGGGTTCCACTCCGACTTCGGACGGACCTGGATCGTCGGACGCGAGCCGGACGCCCAGCAGCGTGCGCAGTTCGAGCGGTGGCGGGCCATCATGGACGCCGTCCTCGACGTCACCCGGGCCGGAGCGACGGCAGCGGACCTGACGGCCGCCGCGATCGACGCCGCCGGTGGCGTGAAGCCGTGGATGCCCCACTTCTACCTCGGTCACGGCCTCGGGATCGACAGCGCCGAGATGCCCTACGTCGGGAGTGACATCGGTGAGGCGTTCGACGCAACACTCGTCCTCGCCGCGGGGATGGTCCTGGTGCTCGAACCGATCGTCTGGGAGGACGGTGCCGCCGGCTACCGCTCCGAGGAGGTGCTGCTCATCACCGAGGACGGATGGGAGCCCATGACCGACTACCCCTACGATCCCTTCTGAGCATCTGGTGACGGTCGTCGAAGTTCGTCCCGATGACGCGGCCCTGCGACATCGCCCGTCGGGCGCGTGTCCTCGCCGAGATGGAGGCGGCGGACATCGACGTGCTCGTCGTCGGACGCGAAGGCAACGCTCGCTACGTCTCGGGTGCGCCGCGACTGTGGACCGCCGGCTCTCGTGCCTTCGGTCCTGGGTGCGTCCTCGTGCGCGCCACCGGGTCCGTCCATCTGCTGAGCACGTGGGACGAGGGGATCCCGGAGGACATCCCCCACGAGAACCTCTACGGGATCTCGTTCAACGCGATGAACTTCGTGAAGGCGCTCCAGAGGATCGAGGGCGCCGCGACGGCTCGGACCGTGGCCACCGACTCCATGACGCGGATCCTCGGCGCACATTCTGCCGAAGGCGTTCCCGTCGGCCGAGCTCGTCGATGGTGAGCCGCTGCTGCGCCGGGCCCGGCGCGTCAAGACGCCCGAGGAGGTCGACGCGATCCGCGCCTCGGTCGGCGTCGCCGAGCGCGCCCTGGGCGAGGCAGAGGGTGCGCTCGCGCCCGGCGTCACGGAGCGCCAGCTCACGGGCGTGTTCATGGAGGCCATGGCCTCGGCGGGCGTCACGACCCCCTCGACGCAGGACGTCGCGTGGATCACGTCGCGCCAACACCCGTGGCATCGCTCGAGCCGGGACGTCGCCGGTCGAGCCGGGTGACCTGGTGGCGTTCGAGGCCGGGGTGATCCTGGGCGGGTACGTCGGAGAGCTCGGCCGGACGCATGCGGTGGACGGTGACGCCGCCATCGACCGCGAGCTGCTCCGGCGCTGGGACGAGCTGTGGGACCGGCTCCTCGCCGCCTGCCGGGCCGGTGCGCCGCTGACGGACCTCCTCGACGCCTACGACGCGGCGGGGATCCCGCCGCCCCCCATGCCGGTGGCGCGAGGGCTGGGGCTCGGGTTCGACCTTCCGCTGGTGACGCACGCGCTGCCGCGGACGGCCGGCGAGCAGCACGTCGAGGCGGGCATGGTGCTGGCGCTGACCGCCTACGTCTGGAAGGAGGGCGTCGGCGCCCTGTACGGCCAGGAGCCGGTCGTCGTCACGGCGACCGGACCCGAGGTGCTCTCGACGAACCCGTTCCGCGAGGCAAGGAGCCCCCTGTCGTGACCGACATCGATGTCCCACCGCCGGAGGAGATCATCCTCTACGAGAAGGATCCGAGCACGCGCATCGCGACGATCACCCTCAACCGTCCCGACCAGCTCAACATCCCGACGATCGCCGCTCGCCGGCGGTATGCGGACCTCCTGTTCAAGGCGAGCATCGACGACGACGTCAAGGTCCTCGTCGTGCGAGGCATCGGCGACCACCTGGGAACGGGTGCCGATCTCGACGAGCTGATGGCGAAGCGGGCCGCCGGCGTCGCCCTGCAGGAGGAGTTCGGGCTCGAGGAGGACGACGACGTCACCATGCCGAGCTCGCGCTCGTATCGAGCCGGGGCGTCGCTCCTCCACTGGTACGGCAACACGAGGTCCGGCTGCCGGACCCTCCAGGACTTCAAGAAGATCAGCATCCTCGAGGTCAAGGGCTACTGCTACGGCTGGCACTTCTACCAGGCCGCCGACGCCGACCTCGTGATCTCGTCCGACGATGCGCTCTTCGGGCATCCTGCCTTCCGTTACGTCGGCTACGCACCGCGCATGTGGCAGTGGGCGATGATGATGGGGCTGCGCAAGTTCCAGGAGATGGTGTTCACGGGCCGGCCGTTCACCGCGGAGCAGATGTACGACTGCAACTTCGTGAACAGCGTGGTGCCGCGCGATCAGCTCGAAGCGGAGGTGGAGAAGTACGCGCTCGCGTGCGCGCGCACTCGGCCGACCGACACCGTGTTCATGCAGAAGGTGTTCTTCGAGGTCATGAAGCAGCACCAGGGCGAGTACATGGGCAGCCTTCTCAGTGCGTGGCTCGAATCGATGGGCGGAATGCTCCGAGAGGACGACGACGGCAAGCGGGCAACGCTCAGCAAGGAGACGATGGACGCCGGTCTGAACCTCGCGGTGAAGGACAACGACAGCGGGTTCCCCCCTGAGTGGCGGTTGAGCCGCTCCGGCCGTCGGCGCCCCGAAACCGACTGACGGTGGCCCAGCCCCATTCGGCCGCGCCGAACGGTCCGACCGAGGCGCCACCGCTGGACGGGCTCCGCGTGGTCGATCTCTCGACCTGGATCGCCGGTGCGTACTGCACGAAGCTGCTCGCCGACGGCGGCGCGGAGGTGATCAAGGTCGAGTCGCCCCACGGCGATCCGCTGCGCCGATGGTCGGCCTCCGGCGCGGTGATCCCCCCCGACGCCGACGGCGCGCTCTTCAACTTCCTCGGCGCATCGAAGCGGAGCGTCGTCGTCGAGGCCGAGAGCGCGGACGATCTCGCCCGGCTGCATGCGCTGCTTGCATCGGCAGACGCGGTCGTCTGGTCCCGCGGCTCTCCAGTGGCGGAGCACCGCGACGTTCGCGCCCGGCGAGATCCTCCGCTCGCATCCGCACCTGACCGTCACCTCGATCACCCCGTTCGGTCTCGAAGGCCCCTGGCGCGACAAGGCCGCCACCGAGTTCACGCTGCAAGCGTGGTCGGGAGCGATCATCGGGCTGGCTCGCGGCAGACCCGACCGTGCACCGGTGTTCGTCGGTGGCCAGATCGGGGAGTGGCTCTCCGGCGTCTTCGGCGCGATCGGGACCCTGGCGTCAGCTGCGGCGCGGCGACGCGGACGGCGAGCTCGTCGACGTGGCGATGCTCGAAGCGCTGGCGATGTGCCTCACGTACTACCCGGTGACGTTCCACGACCAGCTGGGACGACCGATGCGGCGACGCCGATACGTCCCGACCCCGGGCGTCGGGGCTGCACGCGACGGGCTGGTGGGGCTGGGGTGCGGGACCGGGCAACAGTGGCTCGACTTCTGCGTGATGGTCGAACACCCCGAGTGGATGGAGGATCAGAGGCTCTTCCTCGACCGCACGGCGCTGGCGCCGACGATCGATGCCTGGATCGCGGAGCACACCGTCGAGGAGGTGCTCGACCTGGCATCGGCCTTCCGGATCCCCAACGCACCGATCGCCAACGGCTCCAACGTCACCACGATCGAGCACTTCCGCGCCCGGGAGTCGTTCGTGGCGAACCCGCGGGACGGCTCGGTGAATCCGCGACCACCCTTCCGGCTCGGTGCGGGGCGCCTACGGACGCCCGAACCGGCTCCTCGGCTCGGCGAGCACTCGATCGACGCGGTGCTCCGACGCGAGCGCACGGGCACCCGTACGCGCCGCGGCGACACCCGGACTTCCGTTCCAGGGGCTGCGCGTGCTGGACATGACGTCCTACTGGGCGGGTCCGTTCACGGGCCACGTGCTCGCGCTCCTCGGAGCGGAGGTGATCCACCTCGAATCCCCGTCCCGGCCCGACGGCGTGCGTCTGGTCGGCGGAGTGCCGCAGACCGAGGATCGGTTCTGGGAGCGAGGGCCGATCTTCGCCGCGCTCAACACCAACAAGAAGAGCATGACGATCGACATCGGCGATCCACGCGGCATCGATCTCGTGCGCCGGTTCATCGCGACGTGCGACGTGGTCGTCGAGAACTACACGCCGCGCGTGCTGGACCAGCTCGGTCTCGACTACGAGACGCTCAAGGCCGTCCGACCCGATCTCCTCATGCTCCGGATGCCGGGGTTCGGGCTCGATGGGCCGTGGCGTGAACTGTCGGCGTTCGCGTTCGTGATCGAGGACGCCTCGGGACTCACCTGGCTTACGGGACATCAGGATCTCCTTCCGATCGAGCCCTACTGTGTCGGTGACCCCAACGCGGGGCTCCATGCGCTGTTCGGCCTGATGCTCGCACTCGAGCACCGTGAGCGGACGGGCGAAGGCGGCCTGGTCGAGGCCGCGATGGTCGATGCCGGCGGTCAACGTCGCCGCGGAGCAGGCGATCGAGTTCTCCGCCTACGGGGCGCTGCTGGCCCGCGGCGGCAACCGCGGGCCCGGTGCGGCGCCGCAGAACCTCTATCAGGTCGCCGGACCCGACGAGTACGGACGCGACGACTGCTGGATCGCGATCGCCGTCGCGACCGACGAGCAATGGGTGTCGCTCCGCCGTGCGCTGGGTGAACCGGAGTGGGCGGCCGACCCCGCGCTGGCGACCGCGGCGGGACGGGTGCGGGAGCACGACCGGATTGACGCGTTCCTGCAGGAGTGGTGCCGGTGCCCGGTCGGCCGACGAGGTCGTCGAACGCCTGTGGGACGAAGGTGTGCCCGTCGGCAAGGTCGTGCAGCCCCACCGCCAGCCCGACCTCCCGCAGCTCGCGGCCCGCAACTTCTTCGAGGAGGTGGACCACCCGGTGATCGGACGCTCCCGCTACAGCACGCTTCCCATGAGGTTCTCGCGCGGCCCGGAGCGGCTGCACGAACGGCACGCACCGCTGCTCGGCGAGCACAACGCGGAGCTCCTGGGCGAGCTCGGGCTCACTTGGTCGGAGATCGACGCGCTCGAAGCGGACGGGATCATCGGTGGCTCGCTCCTCCAGGACACCTAACAGCCGGCCGCCGGGGCCGTATCCTTCCGGGATGGGCTTTGAGGCGGCTCCGTTCGACGTCGTCGAGGCTTCCCGTCGCGTCTGGCTGGAGCGCTGGGATGCGGAGGCTGCCTCGGGGATGGCCGTGTTCACCGCGATCCTCCGCTCCTACCAGCTCATCAACGACCAGGTGAACCACGTGATGAGGACGCACGACCTCACGTTCGCCCGCTACGAGGTGCTCGCCTGGCTGGCGACGGACCCGGAATCCTCCCTCACCCTCAGCTGGATCAGCAAGACCCTTCGCATCCCGCCGGCCACGGTCACGAACATCATCGACCGGCTCGAGGACGAGAAGCTCGTTCGACGTGTGCCGCATCCTTCGGATGCCCGCACCACGCTCGCCGTGATCACCCCCCGGGGCCGGAGAGTCGCCACCGACGCAACGCGAGACCTGAACGCGACCGTGTACGAGCGCATTGGCCTGTCCGAGCAGAAGCGGAGCCAGCTCATCGACCTCCTGGCCGAACTGCGAGCGAGCGGGAACGAATTCGATGTCGAGCGCTCGAACGAGGTGATCGAGGAAGTCGGATCTCGTCAGGCGCGTCAAGCGCGGAGGCAACGGGCGCAAAAGCCGAGCTCGAGGTGGCGGAGAACCCCGGCGGCGAGGATCATCCCGACCAACGTCGGCATCTAGCGCCGGCTACGTCGGCCGTCGCCCAGCGCACACCGCCTCTTGGACCAAGCCGATCGCCCAGGTGACCGTCCGGATCGCCTGATCACGGTCCATCTGCCACTCTGAGACGAATCGCTCGTAGGTCGCCACATTCCACAGCACGTCGAACAAGGCAGCGGCGGAATGAGCGGTCTGATTCAGACCAATCTGCGGTCCAGTCGTCGAGAGCACCGAAGAGAGCGGCCTTCTGGCGGAGGTTCGCGTCGGTGAGCGTCGGATCCAGGGGCGGCTTCGAATGCAGTGGGTAGGAGGACACGTGGGCGAAGATCCGGGCTGCGATATCCGCGATGTCATCGAGTCGCATTCCCTCGAGGTCGATGCCGGCCTCTTGCTCCAGTCGATGCATCACCGCATCCCGGAGGCCACGCTCGTTCCCGAAGTAGCGGTACACCGTTCGCTCGTTCACCCCCGCCTGCTCGGCGACGCCGCGGATCGTGAGCGCGCGCCAGTCCCGGATGGAGGAATGGTGAAGCAACCGGCATCCCGCCGCGACGATCCGCTCACGAGTCTCGACCGCGCGTTGGCGGCGCAGCGGGCTGTCGTATTGGCGCTGGGTCGGCATTTTCGATACCGCCGTGGTCACGGATGCGACTATCCGACGAACGCCGGAAGCGTCTCCCAGCCCCGAACGGTCGATGTCGGTGACAGCCGAGCGTTCTCCAGGTCTATTTCCCATTTCGGAAACCGTGAGAGCACTTCATCGAGGGCGATGCATCCCTCCATGCGGGCGAGCGCGGATCCCATGCAGAGGTGAATGCCGTTGCCGAACGTCAAGTGCCGACCGTCCGTTCGATGAATATCGAACGTGTCCCCGTCGGGAAATCGGCGATCGTCCCGGTTGGCGGAGCCGAGGAGAAAGAGCATCACGCTCCCCGCAGGGACCGTCACTCCGTGAATACTGAGGTCTTCCCGGGCGACGCACCTTCCGACGTGGGGTGCCGGAGACTCGAAACGGAGGATCTCCTCAATGGCGTTCGCAATCAGCGAACGGTCCTCAACCAGTTGAGCCCGCTGATCCGGATGGTCCGCCAGCACTTTTGCGGTCCATCCGATGAGACGAGTCGTCGTCTCGTTTCCGGCGCCGGCCAGGACCTCGAGATAGGTCAACAGCTCGTTCCGGGTCAGGTTCCGGACCGTCCCGGTCTCGTCGACGAACTCGATATTGAGCAGCTCCGTCATGATGTCGTCCGAAGGATGCTCGGCCCGCCAGTCGACGTACTCCGCGAACATTGCCCCCGTCACGAAGTTCTCCGAGACCTTCATCGGTTCACCCTCGTTGGTGCGAAGGCTGGCATCCACATGGTCACGAACCGCTTCTTGATCACTCTCGGGGATCCCGAGGAGCATGCCGATGACACGCATCGGCATCTGCGAGCCCAGGTCGGCAATGAAGTCGAAACGGTCGGAGCCGACGAGAGGATCGAGGCTGCGGGCGCAGAACTCGCGGATCTTGGGCTCGAGCTCGGCGACGCGTCGAGGGGTGAAGGCACGTGACAACAGGCGGCGGTGAATGGTGTGGGTCGGGGGGTCCTCGAAGATGATGACGCCGGGGGGGATCTCGATGTCCGCCTTGATGACCTCGAGGATGGCACCCTTGCCCGAGATGTACGTCTGGGCGTCGAGGAGCCCCTTCTCCACGTCCTCGAACCGGCTGACGGCGAAGAAGTCGTATCGGTCGTTGTAGTAGATCGGCGCTTCTTCGCGCAGCCGCCGGTAGACGGGATACGGATCGGCATTGATCTCGACGCTGTACTGGTCGTAGTAGACGTCGCTCACGGTTGCCTCCACCTGGACGCTCGCCAAGGAAATTTCGTGTCAGACTACGACGTCAATAACTGATGGGTCAAGGCTCCCCCGAGGACACGAGGTGTGCGCCCCGCACGAAGGGAAGATCCATCTGGTTCACGATGCCCGGCGGCGCGGCGCAGACCGCCGGGATGGCGTTGACGCAGGGCATGGCGGTGGTCACCGCCCCGTCGAAGTGGCCATCCGGAGACCCCAGATGCACGACGACGTTCGGCTCGCCTTCGATCTCGAGCTCGTAGCCTCGGGTGACGGGCCAATTGGGGCTCATACGCTCACCGAGCTTCCAGACGAAGCGGCACTCGATGACGGGACGGCCGCCGGCCATTCCGGCGATGACCCCCTTGAACCCCGCGATCCTCCCTTGCCGGACGGTCATGAACCCGAAGTCCGTCGTCTCGTCGGCGGTGGCGAACTCGGCGGTGAACCTGATGTCGTCGAGACGGACGGAGAGGGCGCGAGCCAGGACGCCGATCTGGTCCTTGAAGGATCCACAGGACCGCTCGACGAGCTGCGGGGCCTCGGGGTCGTCGGGTTCGAGGTCGAAGCCCTGGGCCCGGAACATCTGCTCGTTGGCGTACCCGCTGATGTCGAGGGACTCGAGCACGGAGATCCGGTCGATCCTCCGGCACATCGCGCTGGCCGCCAGGGCGACCATCGGGGCGTGGCCCGGGTAGATGCCGCTGCTGTAGAGGGACGTACCGCCGGCCAGGGCCGCCGCCCGGATGCGGGCGGTCGGCTCTTCTCCGTAGCCATTCCCCGAGAGCATGTACATCGTGGTCACGACGTTGGCGCCGCTCTCGAGGATGCGGACGAGGTGATCGAAGTTCGGCCGGTAGGGCATGTACGACACGCAGTCGGGCTCGAGAGCCAGCAATGCCTCGACGTCGTCGGTGGCCGTCACGCCGATCGGATCGACCCCGCACAGTTCGCCCACGTCGCGTCCGACCTTCTCGCTCGAGTAGGCATAACAGCCCACCAAGTCGAGGACCGGGTGACCGATCATGCCCCGCGCCGCGGCGGAGCCGGTCCTGCCGGTCGTCCACTGGACCACCCGCAGCCTCCTGCTCACAGTGCCTGCCGATCCGGGGTCCGGGTGGAGGTCTCCATGACGGATCGCCAGACGCCGATGGCGTCGACCCTGGGCATGGCGAGCGAGCAGCGCGACACGAACTCGTCGTCGGCGTCGGCGTAGCAGACGGGCCCCGACCCGATCTGGTCGTACAGCGCACGGGCGACCTGTTCGGGAGGGTTCGGTTTGACCAGGCGCGCCCTGGCCCGTTCCAGCGGGTCGTCGGTGTCGGGATGGCCGCACAGCTCGGGATCCAAGGTCGCCATGAACGAGTTGTAGTTGGGCGACGCGGTGGCCCCGACCAAGATGGTGGTGACGTCGACCCCGGTGTCGGCCAGCTCGGCCCACAAGGACTCGGCCAGGATCCACTGGAAGCCCTTGCCGGCGTTGTAGGTGGCGAAGTTCACCGCTCCCTGGGTGGCGGCGTTGGAGCTCACGAGGGCGATGCCGCCACGCCCCCGGGCCACCATGCGCCGGCCCAGGAGATGGCACAGGGTCACCGGCGTGGCGCAGTTGACCGTGACGCTCAGGAGCTGCACGTCGCGGTCGACATCGAGGAAGCGGCCGGCGGGCGCGACGGCTGCGTTGTAGACGAAGAGCCCGACGTCGAGATCGGCGACGCCAGACGACACGATTGCGCCGATGTCGGGGTCGGCCAGGTCGGCGACCAGGGTGCGCGTCTCCACGCCGTGCGCGGCACGCACGGCCGCGGCGGTGTCCCCGAGCGCCTCCGCGCCGCGCGCCAGCATCAGGACGTTCAGGCCGCGTCGGGCGGCTTCGTGCGAAAGCGCTGCTCCGATCCCCATGGAGGCTCCAGCCACGAAGGCCCAAGGTCCGTACTTCTCCCCGAATGGCTGTCCCACCGGTTCCTCCTTCATGCCGGGTCGTCGACGACGGAGCTGCGGCCCTCGGTCCCGCCGTGACCCGACACCACGTCGTCGCGCCGACCCTCGTGCGTCACGGTGAGCGGGGGCCGGCCGGCTCGCCTCTCCGCTGAATCCATACGATATACAACATACAACCGGCCGGTTCGACGTGTCCGGGGGTTCTGGTTCAGCCGCCGCGTCCGGGCCCCACGGCGTTGTGGAGCAAGTCGGCGAGGCGGTCGAAAGAGGGCGTCGGGTCGTGGCCGCCCTCGACCTCCACGAGTTCGACGGGCTCGACGTAGGACGCCATCTGCCGCGCTCGGTCTGCCGGTATCACCGGGTCGTCCCGGGCGACCACGAAGGTGCGCTGCACGTTCCTCGGCGGTGGTTCCCACGCTGCGGTCTCCAATGCAGGTCGGGGAGCATCGAAGAGGCGTTTGTCACCCACGTTCTCCACCACGCGCAGCGTCGTGTCGATCGGAGGCTCGCCGGGCCGTAGGCCGCCGATGGTCGTGCCTCGAGTCTCGCGCATGAGAGCCGCATGGCCTTCGAGCACTCGGCGCCGGAGGTCCGGCTTCAGCTGGTCGACCGGCCGAGTCCCGGGGGCGGCGACCGTGCAGCAGACGAAGACCAGGTGTCGGATCGTTCCCACTCGCGAAGGCAGGTAGGGCAGGACGAATCCCGCCGATGAATGCCCGACGACGACGATCTCCGTGAAGCCCGACGCCGCACAGTCGCGGACGATGCTCTCGACGAAGTCGAGGGTCGTGATCGTGGCGAGATCCTGGGGACGGTAGCGCCGACCCGGCAGGTCGACGGCGAGGGCAGGCACGTCCAACAGGGGAAGCAGGCCGTCCCACATCGTCGACGTCATGGAGCCGCCGTGCACCAGGACGACGCCGCACCGATCAGTCATCGAGTCGTTCGACCCCCCGCGTTCTCGATTGCCACGGACCTCGTCCATCGCACGTCGTCCTCCCGACGGGCAACCCGCCGCACGCTATGAGGCGCTCGGCGTCGATGTCAACGTCGAGC
This sequence comes from uncultured Acidimicrobiaceae bacterium, assembly GCA_963774485.1. Lineage (GTDB taxonomy): Bacteria > Actinomycetota > Acidimicrobiia > Acidimicrobiales > RAAP-2 > Bog-473. The sequence goes on along the minus strand of CAVZFG010000005.1, from coordinate 524,901 downwards.
TTGAGGCACTGCTCACTGGACCGCGACGACGCACGCGCCCCGGACGGGTGGGTCACAACCGCCTTCAGCTAGGGTCAGCAATCGACGCGACGTTCCGGAATGGAACGAGGAATCCGACGTACGGGTCAGCCGGGGGAGACGTGGACACGACAGCCGAACCGACCGGACCACTGCGGGGGGTGAAGGTGGTCGAGTTGGGCGTGTGGGTCGCCGGCCCGGCCGTCGGAGGCATTCTGAGCGACTGGGGGGCCGACGTCGTGAAGATCGAGCCCCCGAGCGGCGACCCGGCGCGCGGCTTCCAGAAGATGCTCGGGGGAGACCTCGACAGCAACCCCGTCTTCGAGCTCGACAATCGCTCCAAACGGAGCATCGTCCTCGATCTCTCCTCGGCGGAGGGCCGCCAGGTCGCCAACGACCTGATCGACGGGGCCGACGTCTTTCTCACCAACATCCGCCTGTCGGCGCTGGAGCGAGTCGGTCTCGGCCCGGCTCGCCTCCGTGATCGCAACCCGGGACTCGTCTACGCCATCATCAGCGGGTACGGCCTGACCGGTCCCGAAGCGGACCGGCCGGCCTACGACATCGCGGCGTTCTGGGCTCGATCCGGTCTGGCCGCCTCCCTCACGCCGCCGGGCGCCGACCTACCCTTTCAACGCGGTGGCATGGGCGACCACTCCGTCGGGATGACGGGAGCGGCCATGGTGTGCGCCGCACTCGTCGCTCGCGCGCACACGGGGCTGGGCGACCTTGTCTCGGCGTCCCTCCTCCGTCAAGGTGCCTACACCATCGGATTCGACGTGAACGTCGCCCTGATGTGGGGTACGCCGATCCGGCTCGGCAGCCGATCGACCATGACCAATCCGACCGTCAACAACTACACCGCCGGCGACGGGAGGCGCTTCTGGATCGTCGGACTCGAGGGAGAGCGGCATTGGCCACCCCTGGCCCGGGCCGTCGGCCACCCGGAGTGGCTCACCGATGCGCGCTTCGGCTCACCGGCGGCCCGTTTTCAGAACGGAATCGAGCTGGTCCGGCTCCTCGACGAGATCTTCTCGACCCGGCCGCTGTCGGAATGGGCGGAGATCTTCGATGCAGACCCGGACTTCTTCTGGTCGCCGGTCCAGACCGTCGAGGACCTGCTCTCCGATGCGCAATTCCTGGCGGCAGGAGGGCTGGTGGAGGTGCCAGACGAGCAGGGGACCCTCACGATGCTCGCCACCCCCGCCGACTTCGAGGCGCAACCGGCCACGCCGCGCTTCAGGGCTCCACGCCTGGGCGAGCACACCCGGGAGGTGCTCGAAGGCCTCGGCTACGACGAGTCTCGGATCGCCGAGCTGGAGTCAGCCGGCGCGGTCGGGCCCGGCGGGGCCTGACGTCCGCGCTCCTCCCGCCGGCGGGGGAGTGGGGTCACCCTCCGACGGCGACCGTCGCGGTGATGTCCCTGTGCTCGCTTCCGGGACCGCTGTGCGTGCTGATCGTCGTCACCGTGAGGTTGCCGCCGGTGAGCACGTGGTCGATTCGTATGAACGGCGGCAGCACAGGCAAACGCTGGTTCCAGGTGAAGTCGAAGGGTTGTCCACGAGCGGCTGCCGCATCGGTCAGACCCGTCGACAGAATGGCGCGGAAGCCGCGGTTTCCCCAGGAGGCATTGAAGTCACCGACCATCAACAGAGGCCGCGGGTGATACGTCTGCAGTTCCGAGTAGACGCCATTGAGCTCGAGGTTCCAGTCGTTCCAGTTGGGCTCGATCGGCGGGGTGGTGTGCACGACCCACAAGGGAACTGTTCGTCGCTGAAACGTCAGACTGCAACGGATCAAGTAGGCGAGTCCGTGAACGGAGAGCACCGTCGGATGGCCCAGGGGATAGCGACTGGCGATGATGTACCCCCGCGAACCACAGTCATCGCACGGCACCACGAACCGATAGGGCAGGTGATCGAACACCCCGGACGACAAGAACTGTTCCAAGTCCCACGGTTCTGTTTCTTCAAGGGTGACGAGATCGGGCCGGTCGCTTCTCAGTTGCTCGATGTACCCCGCCATCGAAGGATTGTCGAATTGCACGTTTGCGTCGAACAGATGGATGGTCGGCTCGGTGCGAACGGCCGCCGGTACGGAGGAATACGCCAGTATCTCGGGAGCGACGTAGATCACCTGGGCGACGCAGAGCAGCACCGCCGCTCCCGCCAGCCACCACTTCCTGCCGATGAGGGCTCCCATGAGCACCAGCCATGCCGGAAGAAACAAGACCTCGGTGGCGGCATCCACCTGAGCGAACAAGCGCACCTCGTCCCACGCCACGGCGCGCACCACCACGACCGACCCCAGGCCGGCGACGATGAGCCAGCCCACGCTCTGGAGTACCACGCTGCCCAACCGACGCCATCCGATCCCACCGGGCTCAGAGGTTCCGCCGCGGTCAGAGGGCCCACCGCGCCCACCGGGGTCAGACATCCGAGGAGAATAGCTGGAGGCCTCAGCCACCTGGCGTCGCTCGGGCGGTGACCGCCGGCTCCCGCTACAGTGAACCCGGTCACAAACGAGAGGATCTCGATGTCGTCAACCTCCGAGCCGGCCCATCTCAGCGGTCATCATCGGGACACCCTGCTCGAGATCTTTCAGCATCCGACCAAGCACAACATCGAGTGGCACGATGTGTTGTCGTTGCTCGAGGGAGTGGGATCGGTGGAACGGCGACATGACGGCAAGTTCCTCGTCCGGGTCGGCGAAGAGACCGAGGTCATCACTCGTCCCAAGGGCAAGGACATCGACGTCCAACAAGTCGTCGACCTGCGCCGGATGTTGACGGGTGCCGGCTACGCCTCGGTCGTCGCAGAGCTCGAAGACACCGGCAAAGAGATCTGAGCGTGGTCGACGGTTTGGAGCCGGTCCGCGGCAAGAACGTCGTCGCCGTCATCGACTTTCACGAATCCACCATCTACCCGACAGACGCTTCGCCCGGTCAGCGGCCGGAGCGCCTCGTTGCCGCCGATCCCCACGGGCACTTTCACAAACTCCACCATCATGCCGGGACCCCGAAGGGTGCCTACGAGGAGGACAGCTCGGCGTACTGGCGCGATCTCACGGACGCCCTGTCTCCTGCCGGGGCCATTCTGTTGTTGGGCCATGGCAAGGGGAAGGCGAACGCGTCGCATCACTGGGTGGCCTACGTGGAACAGCACCACCGGGACGTCGCAGCCAAGGTGGTCGCTGACGTGCGGGTCGACATCGATCACCTCGATGACGAGCAGGTGCTCCGGATCGCACAGCAGTACTTCGCCGAGGCGCCCGCACGGGACTTCGGCGACGGTCGTTGGGGGGAGCCGAGCGGGGGGGCCGCGGGGGGCCCCTCGGCGTGACGCGCGCAGCGACCGTCGTCCGGCGGTAGGGAACGGCCCCGAGCGGTCGGACTAGCGTGGCGCGGCCACGATAGTCTTGCCCACGGTTTCGCGGCGCTCGATCATCTCGAGCAGGCGCGGGACCTCCCCGAAGTCGATCTCCCGCCCGACCACCGGTCGGATCTCTTGGGCCATCGTCATCTGGAGGATCTCCCCCCACATCCGAATCCCATCGGCACGCGAGAGGAAGTTCATGCCCAGACTGTGTGTCAGGCGTGGATCGTCGACGAAGGCAAAGCAGATGCCGACGAGGTCGAAGTTGCCGTAGATGCCCGGCTGCAGGCTCACCGGCTTTTCTTCGAAGGCGATATCGGCCGCGAACCCCACGATGAGATGTCGTCCGTTGAACGCCATCGTCCGGAACGTGTCCTTCGTGACCTGCCCACCGACCGAGTCGAACGCCAGGTCAACGCCACGCCCGTTCGTGACGTCGTCCACGTAACCGATGAAGTCCTCGGTACGGTAGTTGACGGCGTGGTCCGCCCCGAGTTGCCGGCTGAACTCGACCTTCTCGTCGGTGCCCGCCGTCGCGATGACCACGGCACCGCAGGCCTTGGCGAGCTGGACCACTCCCGAACCCACACCGCCCGCCGCGGCGTGGACGAGGATCGTCTCACCGGCCTGCAGCCGCCCACGCACGCGCAGCGCGAGCCAACCAAGGAGGTAGGGGAAGTACATCGCCGTCGCGTCGACGAAGCTGAGCCAGCTCGGCAGGGTCTGCACCGTTGCCGCGTCGAGCAGCGCCGACGACGCGTAGCCGCCCTGCACCCCGACGGTGACGCCGATCACACGCCGTCCGAGGAGCACCTCGGCACCAGGCCCCGTGGCGTCGACGACGCCGGCAGCCACCATGCCCGGGACGAAGGGAGGTTCGAACTTCAAGAGACCGTATCGGCCGTGGATCGTGTCGATGTCGTTGAAGTCGAGGCTGAAGGTCTCGACGGCAACGCGCACCTGGTTCGGTCCCGGGGGACCCACCTCGATCGTCCGAATTTCGAGCGCCTCGGTGGCGGCACCGAGGCCGGTCGCCATCCAGGCCGTGGCGCCCACCGACGTGGGGGCGGGGTCGCTGACAGGTTCCGGCGTCACGAGCTCGTCCCGCCCCCGTAGGCCACCGGCAGCGCCTTGATGCCGTTGAGCCACGAGGATCGGAGCCGGCTGGGTCTTCCGAGCAGCTCGATGTCGGGAAGCGCGTCGGCCAGCGCGTCGAACATGATCCGAACCTCGAGCTTGGTCAGATTGGCACCGATGCAGTAGTGCGGACCGCCTCCACCGAAGGTCACGTGCGGGTTGGGGCTCCGCGCGATGTCGAATTGCCGCGGATCCGTGTAGACGTCCTCGTCGAAGTTGGCCGACGCGAAGTACATGCCCACCCGCTCACCCTGGTGGATGGCCTGGCCACCGACCTCGGTGTCCTCGGTCGCCGTGCGCTGGAGCACGACCGCCGGCGACGCGTACCGGAGGATCTCGTCGACGGCCGTCGAGGGCCGCTCCGCCCTCCAGCGCTCCCACTGGTCGGGATGCTCCATGAACGCCAGCATCCCGTGGGCAATGGCTTGGCGGGTCGTCTCGTTGCCTGCGACGGCCAGAATGATGAAGAAGAACCCGTACTCCTCGCTCGAGAGCGTCTGTCCCGACGCGTCCGGACGAACCAGCCGACTCGTGACGTCACCGAGGTCGCGGGACTTGCGTTCCTCCGCCGACGCGTAGGCGTACGCCAAGAGCTCGAACGTCGCCGTCTGGCTCATGGTGCCGTACTCGGGATCCTCGGTGGCCGCCATCTGGTCGCTCCAGTGGATGAGGCGCTCCCGGTCTTCATCTGGAAAGCCCATCAGGCCGGCGATCGCTTGCAGCGGGAGGTGGCAGGCGACGTCGGCGACGAAGTCGCCTGTTTCCTTGCGTGAGGCCGACCAGACGATGCGGGCCGCCCGATCGCGTAGGTCCTCTTCGAGTTTGGCCACGGCGGGGGGAGTGAAGCACCGGGTGGCAACGGCACGTACCCGGGTGTGGCGGGGTGGATCCATGCAGAGCAGGAGCTCCTTGGTCGTGTCCCGCGCCGCCTCGGATTGATCGAGGAGCCTCACGAAGGCGGAATCCTGCTCGACCGACCAGCCGCTCCGGGCGGTGGAGACGGCCTTGACGTCGTCGTAGCGGGTGAGCGCCCAGAAGCCTCCGTCGTCGTGGCCCGAGTGCTCGGGTCTCTGGGCGTTCCAGAACACCGGCGCGTTCTCGCGGAGGTAGGCGTACTCGTCAAGCGGGAGGCGATCGGCGAGGATTTCCGGATCGGTCAGATCGAATCCATCCGGCACGACGGTTGCCACGAGCGCCTCCTCGGAGAATGGTGAGCCGAGAGTCGAGCTCGAGTCACCCATGTACCCAGCCGTCTCAACCTAACCGTCCCGCTGGTGACATGCCCATGGCGTTGCACCGTCGGGTCTCCACGCCGATCAGGGGGTGATCGCGGTCCGCGACGTGGGTACCGCCGCCACCTGGCGGGCGGACAGGGCGCGGCCGAGCGCACCCAGCAGGGCATCACGTGTCTCCCGAGGGTCAAGGAGCTCGTCGAACCCGAGTCCCTCGGCCGATCGGTAGGAGGCATGGAGCTCGGCTTCCCGGAGCGAGGACAGCGACGTCCTTGTCTGCGTTCATGGCCTTGCTCGATGCGCCGGCGCCCATCGCTCCGAGGGTGGCACCCGGAAACGCGAACGTCGCCACCTGTCCGTCGAAGCCGATCAAGGACATGACCATCGATCCGAATCCGTATGCCTTGCGCAACGTGAGGTGGATCTTCGGCGATGTCGCCAGCGTCTGCGCCGCGAACATCCGAGCGCCGCTGCGCAAGACGCCCCTCTGCTCGGAGCGGCGCCCAGGAAGCATTCCGGGGTTGTCGGCCAAGAAGACGAGCGGCAGATGGAAGGCGTCCGCCACCGCAATGAAGTGGGCTGCCTTGTCCGCGCTGTCCGCGTCGACGGAACCCGCCAGATGCTGCGGCTGATTGGCGACCACGGCAACGGCCTCCGTTCCCAGTCTGGCCAGGGCACAGATGATGGCTTGACCGAAGCCCGACTGGATCTCGAACCAGTCGGGGCGATCGACGATCACGTCGATCACCCGGCGCATGTCATAGACCTTGCGGTTGTCCCGCGGGACGATGTCGAGGAGTTCGGGGGTCGGGCGCGGGGTGGCGCGGTCGTCCGCTGCCATCGCGGGCGGATACGACCAGGCACTCGGCGGAAAGTAGGAGAGATAGCGACGTATCTGCGCGAGGGCCTCGGCATCGTCAGCGGCCACGTTGTGGACGACACCGCTCCCAATCGCGACCTTCGGCCCACCGAGATCCTCCTTGGACGTTTCCTCGCCGGTCGATTCCTTGACCACCGGAGGACCCGCCGTGAAGATGGCGGCCTCTTCGGTCATGACGCAGAAATCGGAGATGGGCGCCACGAGGGCGCCGTGGCCGGCGGAGGGGCCCAGCACGCCGGTGACGAGGGGACGCGACCCGAGCACTGGGCCTGCATCAGGAGGTCCGTCGGCGAACGCCCGTGTGACTGCCCCGTGGGCCGGTAGCCGGCACCTTCGAGGAGCATGACCAGCGGGACCTTGGTCCGGAGGGCCAGCTCGGCGAGCCGATAGCGCTTGGCGTTGCTGCCGGGGCCGATCGTGCCGGCGAGCGTCGTGAAGTCCTCGGCGCCGACCATGACGGTTCGCCCGTCCACCGTGCCCGAACCGGCGACGATCCCGTCCGCAGCAACCTCTCCACCCACGAGCGTCCCGAGCTCTCGAAAGGAGCCCGGGTCGACGAGATGGTCCACCCTGGTACCGCGTCCAGCTTGCCCGCAGCCCGGTGTCTCGCCAGCCGCTCCGATCCGCCCATCGCACGGGCGCGGGTCCGCCGGTCGGCCAGGTCCTCGAGTGTCTCGTCCCAATCCACCGTGTTGGACATATCACATCCTGACCCAGGTCGACGTGGGACGAGGGCCCGTTCGTGGCGGCACCTTTTCCCCGTGGGTGATACAACAGAGCGCCCACATCTCGGAGCGTACGTGGGGCGGGGTACCCCAGCTTGGTCACCTGGCGACTCGGCCCCGACGGCAAGGAAGCGACCAACGGGAGGCCCTGGCAATGTCGGATCCGACTCCTCGGGTGCCTGAGCACGGGGCCCGATCGATCCCAGGTCGGGCCCCGGTCCTCGACGCCGGGGAAGCTCCTCGCACGATCGGCAGGAAGGGCCGGCGACCGTGGCAGTGAAGGTCGACGTCATGCTCGCGAATTCGGTCGTCGATGCGGCTCGGCGTGCATCGGAGCTGGAGCGCACGGGTGTCGACGGGGTCTTCAGCTTCGAAAATGCCCACGACACGTTCTTCCCGCTCGTCGCGGCCGCACCGGTGTGCTCACTCGATCTGATGACGAACGTGACGATCGCCTTCCCCCGGAGCCCGGTGCATCTCGCGCACGCTGCCTACGACCTTCAATTGCTCTCCGGCGGCCGGTTCCGGCTCGGTTTGGGGTCACAGGTCCGGGCCCACATCGAGAAGCGGTTCGGAGCGACGTGGCACAGGCCCGTCGCACAGATGCGAGAGTGGGTACTGGCGACGAAGGCCGTCCTCCGGAGTTGGCAGGAAGGGCAGCGGCTCGACTTCCGAGGTGACTACACCTCGCACACGCTGATGACGCCTGCGTTCAACCCGGGACCCAATCCGTTCGGGGTGCCCAAGATCTTGGTGGGTGCGTTGGGCCCCAGAATGAACCAGATGGCGGCTGAGGTGGCGGACGGGATTCTGGTGATGCCGTTCAACTCCGAGCGTCACATGCGAGAGCGCACGAGACCGGCAATCGAGGCTGGACTGGTCGCGGCTGGTCGAAGGCGGGATGACATCGAGTTGACGGCCGAGGTGATCGTCGGGGTGGGTCGAACCGACCAGGAGTTGGAGGCCGCCAAAGGAGTGCGCAACCTTCTTGCCTTCTACGGATCCACACCGGCGTACAAGCCGGTCCTCGACGTCGAGGGATGGGGAGAATTGCAACCGGAGCTCAACACGCTGTCGAAGCGCGGGGAATGGCCGGAGATGTCGCAGCTGATCGACGACGACATGCTCGGAACCCTCGCCGTCCACGGGACTCCGACGCAATGTGCGGCGGAGATCGTGCGTCGTTTCCCAGATTGCGACCGCATCTGTGCCTATTTCCCCTACTATGCCGTCACGGACGATCTCATCCGTGAGTTCGTCGCCGCACTGAGGGTGGCGTCATGAGCAACGGCCAGCCGCCCGTGTTGTTCACCGTGACCGACGGCGTTGCGACCATCACCCTGAACTCGCCGCCGACACGAAACGCGTTCGGTGGAGACATGCCGGCGGCGCTCTCGGACGCCTATCGCCGGTGCGACGCCGATGACGACGTCAGGGCGGTGGTGTTTACCGGTACGCCGCCTGCCTTCTGCTCGGGAGCCGACCTGTCGGAGGGTGGAGACACCTTCCGCCGGCGCGATGAGTCGACCTTCAGCGCGGCCGCCGTGGCGATGACCGCCTGGCAGGTCCGCAAGCCCGTCATTGCCGCAGTCAACGGGCATGCCATCGGTGTCGGTTTGACGCTTGCGCTGCAGTGCGACATCCGCATCTTCGCCGGCGAAGCCAAGTACGGCATCGTGCAGGTACGACGCGGCGTCATGGGGGACGGATTCTCGCATTGGACGCTCCCCCGGATCACCGGAATGTCCGGGGCGGCGGAGATCCTCCTCACCGGAAAGCTGTTCGACGGCGCGGACCAAGGAACTCGGTCTGTGCCGGACGGTCCTTCCCAATGCGGAGGTGCTTCCCGCCGCCCTGGACCTGGCTCGCGACATCGCGATCAATACCGCACCGCTGTCCGTCGCGTACTCCAAAGCGCTTCTTTGGCAAACCTGGCAGCACAGTGCCGAAGACGTCGAACGGCTGGAAACCGCCTACCATCACCGGCTCATGGGGGAGCCCGATTCCCGCGAGGGTGTGCTCGCCTTCTTGGAGAACCGACCGCCGCGTTGGACGGGCCGGGTCAGCGGATGACCCATGCGTCGAACGTCGGCGTGGCGGACCTCCAATGAGCACCGGTGCCTCATGGCGCAGGGAGACCGGCCCCGTCGGCCGAATCGGGGGAGTCGATGCTCACCTGGCCTGATCCGAGTCTCCCCGACGGTGTGCGCAACGCACTCACGGGCCCGGACGCGCCCTTCGAAATCGTGGAGGAGTACGTCCGGGGGGCCCGCTACGAGGTGTTCCGGGGCCGCCCCAAGACGCTGGTGGAGACGCTCGTTTCGGGGGCCGAGCGGCTGGCGCTCGCCCCTACGTCGTCTTCCCGGACCGCTCCCTCACCTTCCAATCGATCATCGCTCCCGTTGCCGCCATCGCGCATGCGTTTCGGAACGAATACGGCATCGGAGAAGGACCGGGTCGCGGTGGCGGCCGCCAACCGCATGGATACGTCTTGTCCTTCTGGGCGGCCACTGCCTTGGGCGCCTGACGGTCGCATCGAACGGCTGGTGGACGGGCTCGGAGATGGCGCGGATGCTCCAACTGACCGATCCCAAGCTCCTCCTGGGTGACGGCCAGCGTTTGCATCGAGTCCACGATCTCATCCCCTCCCGCCTGCCCGTCGTCTCGTTCGACCGCGACTTCGACGTGCTGAAGGTTGCGGGGCGGGTGCGACGCTGCCCAGCGTGCCGATCCGGGAGGACGACCCATACGTGATCCTCTTCACCAGCGGCACGACCGGACCGGCAAAGGGTGCCGTCATCTGACATCGCAGCACCATCCACTTCGGTCTGGCCACCCAGCTCAGAGCCGCTGAAGCCATGGCCCGGCTGGTGGCTTCCGGCAGCCCGATGCCGGACCCGTACGCACCCTGCGCGATCGGCGCAGCGCCGATGTTCCACGTCGGCGGCCTGAACTGCACTCTCGTCCTGGCCCCCCAAACCGGGATGACGATGGTGTACCCGCCACCCGGTCGTTGGTCCGAGGAGGTCCATCTCCGACTGACCGAAGAACACCGGGCCACAGCGTGGTCACTGGTGCCGACCCAGCTGTGGCGGCTGCTCGACTGGCCGGACCTGGAGCACTTCGACTTGTCCTCGCTCCGTACCGTCGGAGGGGGGAGCGCTGTCTGGCCCCCGGATTTGCTCAAGCGTCTGGAGCAGCGGTTACCTTGGGCCCGGCCCGGCCTCGGCCTTGGTTATGGCATGACCGAGACGAACGGTCTGGGCACGTCACTTTCGCGGAGCTCACGTACACCCGCCCCGAGTCGGTCGGACAGGCGGGCCCCACCGTGCAGGTCGACGTGCGCGATCCGGCCACCCGAGCCTCTCTGCCCGACGGTCAGGTGGGTGAATATCGTGCTGTCGCAGCGCGGCGTCGTTCACCGAGTACTGGAACAACCCCGCAGCGACGGCGGCTGTCTTCGACGACGACCGCTGGTACCACACCGGCGACTACGGCAAGATCGAGGGCGGGTGCCTCTACCTCGAGGGTCGACGGCAGGACCTCATCATCCGCGGTGGCGAGAACATCTCACCCGTGGAGATCGAGAATCGGCTCTTCGAGCACCCCGGCATCGCCGAGGCGGTGGTCGTCGGCGTGGACCACCCGACGCTGGGGCACCCGTCAAGGCCTTCGTCGTCCCAAGGGTCCCGGGTGAGCTGTCCGAGGGGGACGTGCGAGAGTGGTGCAGCGAGGTTCTGGCCCGCTTCAAGGTCCCCGCGTACGTCGAGTTCCTCGCCGAACTTCCCCACAACGCAGCCGGCAAGGTCGTCAAGGGCCTGTTGGGTCAGTCACCGACCGCCGCCACCTTCATCGAGGAGTGAGCGTACCGAGCACTCGGGTTGCCAGAAATTGGCGGAATGCGGGCGGGGATCAGGCGGGTCCGGAGCTCACGTGCCAGGGCTGCTTCCTCCGTGGTCCTCGTCGCGGTTCTGTTCGCCGCCGCGCGTCCACGTCGGCCCGCAGCGGGCCGCCGACCGGGCCCCTGAAGACGTCGATCGAGCCGAATGCTCGGGCCGGCCAACCCTTGGTTCCGGCGGGACGCCGCCCGACGCTCGGCCCCCTGGGGAACAACCCGTCCATGGCCAACGGAGTGCACCTCAGCGTGGTCACGTCTCTGCTCGACGACACGCCCGTCTTCAATGGCGACTTCGCCGACCCGTACGCCCTGGCCACGACGGACTCCGTTTACGTCTACGCCAGCAACACGACGAGCTCGCCCTACGCTGCCGCCGCCCACATTCCGGTCATCGAGCTTCCCGAGGCGTCCGGCTTCCAGGGCCGCTACCTCGGCGATGCCTTGCCGGTGCTCCCGAGTTGGACGGTCCCGGGCTTCCAATGGGCGCCCTCGGTGTGGGCGAGGCCAGACGGCACCTTCGTGATGTACTACTCGACTCCTGCCGCCCATCCCCTCGCTTGCGTGTACGACCCCCACGCCGCCGGGTGCATCCACACCGCCAAGCGGTCGACCTCGGCGATGTGCATCTCGAGGGCGACCAGCTCCAGTCCGTCGGGCCCGTTCGTCGACGACTCGTCGTCGGCCTTCATCTGTCCCGCGGACCAGGGCGGCGCCATCGACCCGAGCGTGTTCGTCGCCGCCGACGGCGTGCCCTGGTTGCTCTGGAAGAGCGACGGAGACTGCTGCGGTCTGCCCACCACCATCTATTCCCAGCAGCTCTCTGCGGACGGGCTCTCGGTGGCCGGGCCGGCGCACCGACTCATCGGTGCGTCGCAGAGCATGGGAGGGGAGTCTCGTCGAGGGCCCTTCCATGGTCCAGTCGGGCGACGACTTCTGGCTCTTCTATTCCGCCAACCTCTGGGGCACTCCCGACTACGGCATCGGCATCGCCCATTGCACCTCGGTGACGGGACCCTGCACCAAGCCGCTCGACCATGCGTGGCTCTCCTCGTCCACCCGCGGCCAGGCCGCCCCGGGCCCGGGCGAGCAGGAGTTCTTCCGGATCGGCGGGGTGGTCTGGATGGTGCACCACGCCCTGGCACCCGGGCAGACCGGCAACCTGGCGCAGCGTCGGCTCTACGTCGACCTGATCGTCTTTCCCCCGGGAGGCCTCCCCCGGATCGCCCACGGCGCTCCGGCCGCCGCGCTGGCCGAGGCGGTTCTCTACGAGAATGCCGACCTGCCGTCCCAGCCCCAGCAGGCCTACCTGGCCCTGCTGCACCAGGTCGGGCGGCACTGGCCCGACGTGAACGACGACAGCGCCGTGGCGGACGCCGAGCTCAGCTGCCATGCCCTCGGTCGAGGCCAGAGTGCCTCGCAGGTGACGCGGACCCTGCAGCAGCATTCCCTGTCCAAGTTCCAGTCCTATCTGGTGGAGATCTATTCGGCCGAGTACTTCTGCCCCCGGAACGAGCCGCAGGCGGCGAAAAACATAGGTCAGAGCCTCCTTGACGGTTCTTGAGTCGCGGGCACACCTCGATGCGGGCCTCGAGGCTGTCCGGCGCCCCTCCGAAGTCTCCGTGCGGCACGGCCTCGAACACGTGTCGCTCGACGTCGACGCCGGCGGCACGCAGCTTCCGGTGCAGACGGACGGTGTTCGAGGGTAGAGGTCCCGATGCCTGCCTGCAGAGGGGTCGGCGGGAATGGCGTACTCCCACGCGATCTCCCCCCATCGGTGGTACGTAGCGTCATGGTCGACCGGCTCCCGCATGGTTCACCTCGACGGACATCAGACACCCACCCGGTTGTGGGGCCAGTTCCGCCTTGGAGGTGATGTTGCTGACCGTGATGAAGAGCGTGCGCCGACCGGGGCCCCCGAGCACGCAGGCCAGCGGATGACCTTGTGCGAACGGGATGACGACGTCAGTGCTGCCGTCGGGCCCAACTCGCAAGACCCGTGCGTGCACGGGGTCGGCCAGCCAGATACCTCCCTGGTCGTCCAGGCAGATCCCGTCGGGGATGACCACCGGGGCGTCACCGCCCCCCTGCGGCGTGACGAGTTCCTCACCGGCGAGGGTCCCATCTGCCTCGATGGTGAACCGCCTGAGCCGCGCCCCTACCGGGTTCCGCCACGTAGAGGGCATCGCCGCCTTCTGTCAGCGGAGCCCGTTGGGCGCCTTCATGTCCTTCACCGCCACGTCGGTGGAGCCGTCTGGGAGTATCCGCAGCAGACCGCTCTCGGCAAAGGTGCCGCCTCCCCAGACGTCCCAGCCGAACCCGCTGACATAAGCGGTGCCGTCGCTGCGACGATCATGTCGTTGAGCGGGTAAGGCTGAAACCCGGAGAGATCTGCGTACACCGAGGCCTCGTTGTCGGTGATCGAGTAGACAGTCCGGCTGAGCTGTTCGACCGCCAAGAGGCGCCCGTCGGGTAGCCACCCGATCCCTCCGGCGTCTTCATAGGGCACGAACTGGTGGACGACGTGCTTCACGCCTTTCTGGTCGATACGAAGTATCTGGTGACCGAAGATGTCCACCATGAAGAGCTGCTCGTCATGCCAGCGTGGGCATTCGGGCATGTAGAAGCCGTCCGCCAGAACCTTGAGAGACGTCAACGTGGCACCGTCCTTCCTTGCGTTCGACGCTCATGAATGTCGGCGGGGTCCTCGGTTCCCCCTCAGGTGAGCGAATCACGCCGCAACCGCTCGAGTCGCGTCTCCGCGATCCGCCATTCGCCGCCCTCACGAACGTAGCGTTCGAAATAGTGGCCGTAGCCGACGATCCCCACCCGCTTCCCATCCGTGGGGGGCCATTCGACGTAGTCGAACATCGCCCAGACGCCCGTCGCCCGCTCGTCGGAATCGATCTCGATCTCGGGCATGTGGCCATGATGCACGGTCTGCACCCCCTCGAGCAGCGTGGAGATGGACTCGGCGATCGCGTCTCGCCCCGTGATGTCGACGTCTGCCTCGGGGACGAGCATGCGCGCGTCCTCGGAGAAGACCTGCGCAAACCCCGCCCAATCCTTCGTGTCGATGGAGCGGAAGTACCGGGCCTTGAGCTTCTTGATCGCCTCGATGTCCAGCACCTGCTGCAACTCTGCCTCCATTGCCACCTTCCTTCGGGCTCAGGGTCGTGTTGGAGCGATCGTCACGCGCGTTCCATCCGATCGAATGCTCGCTCCAAGTCCTGACAACGCGAGCGATAGGCACTCTCGGTATCCGCCGTGGGTGATCACGTAGGACTCGTTGGCGACGATGTCACGGAGGACATGACGGGCGGCGTGTTCGGGTGTCGCCAAATCCTTGTCGGTCATCGACAGGCTGCCCACCATGGTCTCGATGTCGTCCGGAAAAGTCCGGGATTCCCCCAGATCGGCCGGACGAGCGAGCGCGCTCGATTCGAGGTGACGTGTCGCCATGCCGGCGGGGAGGATCACCGTGACGCCGATCCCCTCGCCGACGAGCTCCAGGCGCAGGGTGTCCCCAAGTCCAGGACCGCGGACTTGGATGCCTGGTAGGCGCCGAGCCGCATGCCCGGGACCAAAGCGCTCGACGAGGCGGTCAGTGCGATGTGTCGCATGCCGGATCGACTGCGCAGGAGCGGAAGGAAGGACCGGACGGTCCGGGCCGTGCCGATGACGTTGACATTGAGGACCCAGGTCCAATCGTCGTCACTCAGCCGTTCGACGGCCCCGAACTGTTGCACTCCGACGTTGGCGAAGAGGAGATCGCACCCGCCGAATCGACGACGTACCGCTGCTGCCGCCTCATCGACGTCCCGCGCGGTCCCGACGTCAACCTCGCAGGCCATGGTCTCCACGTCGTATGTCTCCGCCATCGACTCCGCCGATTCTCTCGCCCTGTCGCCGTCAATATCGAGGAGCGCCACAGTCATGCCGGCCCTTGCGCACTCTTCGGCCAGAGCGCCGCCGAATCCCGACGCGGCTCCGGTGACGACCCCTATCCGGCCATGCAGTGGATGATCACCGGTCATGGTCAAGTCTCACACGACCACGCTCGGAGGAAACGGGGTCGGCGGGGGGAATCGCATGACAACCGGGAGGGCCGCCACCCAGGACTCAGCCGCCGAGTCCGTCCGGCTGCCATCCCAATACTTAGTCATTTGTATAAGTATGTTATCTACGGGAGCTGCATGGGGCAACCGTAAGCCGGGGAGGACACGTCGATGGTCGAAGGAAGCGCCGTGACCGTGGCGGCGGGACCACCCCAACGACCGAAGGACCCGTTCAGCTTACGGGGGCGCAATGTCCTCATCACCGGCGCCGCCCGGGGTATCGGCTACGCGACCGCGGTCCGCATGATCGAAGCTGGGGCGCGGGTGATGCTCAACGACATCGACGGCGACGCGCTCGACGAGGCGGTGGCGAACCTCGTTACCGACGACACGGTGGTGGTCGAGGCCTTCCAGGCGGACGTCTCCGAGCTGGAGCAGATAAGAGCCCTCGTCGAGCAGGCCGTTGACGTGCTTGGCTCCTTGGACGTCCTGGTGAACAACGCCGGCTTTTACGAGCCCACACCGCTGGACACCCTTGACCCTCAGGTCGTCGACAAGCTCCTCGACGTCAACACGAAGGGCCTGCTCTACACGTCCGCCGAGGCGGCCAAGGTAATGCGGCCAGGAAGCGCCATCGTTCATGTGTCGTCGCTCGGGGGCATTCGCCCTCCTTTCAGCGGCCTGTCCGTCTACCACGCCAGCAAGGGTGCCATCGACAGCCTGACTCGCGACATGGCCCTCGAATGGGGTCCACGCGGCATCCGGGTCAACAGCGTTGCGCCGGGCGGCATCCTCACCGAGGGGCGCGGGCAGGTGACGCAGCACCCCATCTTCTCGGGGGAGCGTATGGCGACGATCGTGGCGCGGGCCGAGGGCCGCGCCCTCGGTCGGATGGGGTTCGCCGACGATCCCGCCTTGGCCATCGTCTTCCTGGCCAGCCCGGCGGCCGGATTCATCACTGGTCAGCAGCTCCTGGTGGACGGTGGCTACTACCTCGCCTGAGCGTGCACCCGAAGACTATGGGGGACTGATGGCGGAATCGGCGAGGTGGCGCACGTATCCGAGGATGCGATCGCTGTAGACCTCCGGGCTGGACCCGTCGAGTCCTGCGGCCAGCAGCGCCGTCTCGGCGAAGAGTCGCCATCCGAGCGCGATCGTCATGACGAAAGCGGCGAAGACGCGGGCCTCTTCGTCCCCGGCGCGAACGCCCGCCTCTGCAGCATCGGCGCGCATCAGGTCTGCGACCACACTGAGCGTCGGGGAGTCTCGGAAGGCGGGCGATGCGCCGCGTCCTTCAAGGACGGCCCAGCCGATCAGTCGAGCCGTGGTCCCGTCGCCGAGTGTCATCAGCCGTTCCAACGCCACGTCGAGGTGCCCGGCATCGGCAAGGCGCTCCGCGGCCAAGTCTGAGGCGGCGCTGTAGACGACGTCGACGAGCTGATCCTTGGTGCCCAGGTAGTGGTAGATCAATCCGAAGTTCACACCGGCGTCGTCGGCGATGTCGCGCAGTGCGATCGAAGGTCCACGCTCGGCGATCAGCCTCCGCGAGGAGGCCAACAGCGCCTCCATCACCTCTTGGCGCCCACGCGGTCGGGGTTTCGTCACCTGCGGAGTGTACGCATTGTCCTCCATGGTCTTGCCCCGTCGACCCAGAACACCTACCATCTTAGTCGTATGACTAACCACTGGATACCACGCTTGCGAGCGGCCGTCACCCGGCAATGGACACCGGAGTTGCAGGGCTGCCGGGCCCTGCTCGGGGCGTGCCTTCGGCTCCGAGGGGGCCCTGGGGCTCACCAAGCACTCGGTTGCCCCGAGGTGGTAGCGGTCACGAGCGGCGCCGTTTTCTTTACGTCCTGCCCTCTGGTCACCCGTTAGGAGACCACGTTGTTGCCTGCCACTGCCCGATTGATGTCCGCCGACGACCACGTCATCGAGCCGCCGCACCTGTGGGTGGACCGCGTGGCAGCGCCCTATCAGCGATCGTTGCCCCCGCATCACGGAGGTCGATGGCCGACAGGCGTGGCTGTACGAAGACGAGCTCACCTACATCCCCATGGGATCGTGCCGCGCACTGCCGGGGTTCGACGAGGCCGGTTATCCCCCCGCGCCGGGAACGGCCAACTTCGAGGAGATCCGCCCCGGCTGCTACGACCCCGTCGAGCGGCTCAAGGACATGGATATCGACGGCGTCTGGGGTCAACTCTGCTTTCCCAACTACGCACGGTTCGCGGGGCATCGGTTCTTCCTCAACGTCAAGGACCAGGAGCTGGGGCTCGCCTGCCTGCGCGCCTACAACGACTACCTGCTCGACGAGTGGTGCGCGACCGACCCCGCCCGTCTCTTCGGCGCCGTGATCCTCCCGCTCCACGACCTGGATCTCGCCGTCGGCGGAGTTGGAACGGGTCCTCGCCAAGGGCGCCAAGGCCCTTGCGTTCTCCGAGAACCCCACGGTGTTGGGTCTCCCCTCCGTCCATACCGGCCATTGGGACCGCCTTTGGGCCGTGGTCAGCGAGGCGGAGATCCCCGTGTGCATGCACATCGGGAGCTCCTCGCGCCTCGTGACCACGTCTGACGACGCCCCGCCGACCGTCCTGGTATCGCTCAACGGCCTGAATTCCATGATGGCCGGAGTCGATTGGCTGATGAGCGGCACCCTCGAGCGTTTCCCGAAGCTCAAAGTGATCCTGTCCGAGGGCGGCGCGGGTTGGATCCCCTACATTCTCGAGCGCGCCGACAAGGCCTTTCATGACAAGCGCATTCGGCCCAACGCCGCGATCGGGCAGACGTCAAAAGGGGGAGAGGTTCCGCCCAGCCAGCTGTTCCGTGACCACATGTACGTCTGCCTGGTCGACGAACACTTCGCGCTTCGCTCGCTCGGCGACATCCCGGTCGACAACCTGCTGTGGGAGGGTGACTACCCGCATGGCGACGGGCTCTGGCCCCATAACCGCGACTACCTGGAGAAGTCTCTGCTCGACGTGCCCGAGGAGGACGCCCTCAAGATCTGCGAGACCAATCTTCGAACACTGCTCAAGGTGGACGCGTGAACACCGAAGGGACGGACGGCGCCGCGTGGTGGTGTCCGGCGCTGCACCTGCGAAAGGCGAGGCAGCCGTGAGCTACGACCTGCTCCGGGGCGTGCGCGTGGTCGAGCTTTCCATGTACGCCTTTGCGCCCTCAGCGGCAGCGGTACTTTCTGACTGGGGTGCGGAAGTGATCAAAGTCGTGCCACCCAAGGTGAGTGATCCCATGATGGGCACTCCGGTCGCCGGTCTCCCGATGAAGGACGTGGGCGTGTCGTTCATGTGGGAGATCATGAACCGGGGCAAGCGTTGTATCGCTCTCGACGTCTCGACCGATGATGGGCGCCAGCTGTTGCGCGAACTCGTCGCGGGCGCCGACGTGTTCGTCACGAACTTGCTCCCCGGGGCCCGCCAGCGCTTTGCGGTGAACCCGGAGGACCTCCTCGCCGTCAATGCCTCCCTGATCTACGGGCGCGCCACCGCTCATGGTCCGGAGGGCGAGGAGAGCAACATCGGAGGATTCGACCACACGGACTTCTGGGCGCGAACCGGGCTCGGACACGCAGCGAGCATGGTCGCCGACGAATTCGTCCCTCAACCCGGACCCGCCATGGGTGACCTCTCGGCGGGAGCCTTCCTGGCCGGCGCCATTGCCGCCGCGCTGTACCGTCGTGAGACGACCGGTCGTGGCGCGATCGTCGACGTCTCTCTGTTGTCATCCGGGCATGTGGGTGGCGGCACCCGCCGTCGTCGCCAGCCAGCTGTACGGGGTGGAGGCAATTCCACGCATGCGACACGCCGATCTCCCCAATGCCATGGTTGCGGCCTATGCCACCCGCGATGGTCGCCTCATCTATTTCGCCGGTATCCAGACGGAGAGTCACTTCGAGAACTTCTGCGAAGCCATCGACCGCAAGGATCTCCTCGACGACCAGCGCTTTGCCACTGCCGCGGCCCGACACGCCAACCGGCGAGAATGCATCGCCGTGATCGACGAGATCTTCGCCTCGCGGGACCTCTCCGACTGGATCGACGCCCTTCATCACCTGTCCACCCCTTGGACCGTCGTGAAGACTGCGGCGGAAGCGGCCGTCGATCCCCAGGTTATCGCCAATGGCTTCGTGACCCGGGTTCAAGGACCGGCTGGCCCCTTCCCGCTGGTGGCGAGCCCCGCCCAGTTCGATGGTGCGCCGCCACAGATCGTGCGCGCCCCGGAGCACGGTCAGCACACCGAGGAGATCCTCCTCGAGCTTGGCCGCTCGTGGGAGGAGATCGTGGAGCTCAAGGAACGGGATGCCATCCTCTGAGCCGACGACCGTGTGGGGGCTCGTCGCCGCCGCCTCGGACAGCCATCCCGAGCGGGTTCTCTTTCGGGACCCGCGTGGGCGGTCGCTCACTGCGGCCGAGTTGTGCAACGCCGCCGAACGTGTCGCCGCGAGCCTCAGCGTGCGACCCGGTGACGTCGTCTCGTGGCAGCTGCCCACCGTCCTCGAATCGGTCGTCCTATTGGCCGCACTGGCGCGGATCGGCACCATTCAGAACCCGATCATTCCCATTCTCCGTGAACGGGAGGTGCGTCACATCACTGTCACCACCGGCACGCGGCTGCTGGTGGTGCCCGAGACATGGCGAGGCTTCTCTCACGGCGACATGGCCGGTCGCATCGGAGAGGCACTCGGCTTCGACGTCCTGACGGTTCCGCTCGAGGGTGCCAGCGGGTCCGACCTGCGTTTGCCTTCGGGCGATCCGTCGGAGCTGCCCCCGGCGCCCACGACCGACGAGGCGTGCCGGTGGGTGTACTTCACCTCCGGCTCCACCGCGGCACCAAAGGGGGTGTGCCACACCGATGCCTCCGTGATTGCCTCGTCCTTCGGCATCACCGACGGCCTCGGTATCCGGACAGGTGATGTCTATCCGATCGCCTGGCCGATCACGCACATCGGTGGCATCACCATGACTTCGGCGGTGTTGCGCGCCGGTGGAGAGCTCGTGCTCTTCGACACATTCGACCCGGCGACGACGGCTGAATCCATGGCCGTGGTGCAGCCGACGATCCTGGGCACGGGCGTGCCGTTCTTCCGGGCCTACCTGAGTGCGCAGCGGCGTCACGGACGCGAGCCGCTCTACCCGGCACTGCGTGCCTTTACGGCCGGCGGTGCACCCACTCCTCCGGAGATCGTGAAGGAGCTCGGGGAGGTCTTCGGGATCGACGTCGTCATAAATTCGTGGGGTCTCACCGAGTTCCCCATCGCGTCGTGCCCGTCGCCCGCGGACCCCGTCGAGAAGCTGGCCCTCACCGTGGGCCGGCCGTCACCCCACGTCGAGATCCGGGTCGTCGATGGGGAACTGAGGCTGAAAGGCCCACAATGCTTCCTGGGCTACGTGGACGCGTCCCTCGATGCCGAGGCGTTCGACGATGAGGGTTGGCTTCGGACGGGTGACCTGGGCGAGGTGGATCCCGAGGGGTACGTCATTGTCACCGGTCGCCTCAAGGACGTGATCATCCGAAAGGGCGAGAACATCTCCGCGCTCGAGCTCGAGGACGTTCTCCTCCGGCACCCCGACATCGTGGACGTCACCGTGCTCGGGCTGCCCGATGCGCGGACGGGCGAGCGTGTTTGTGCTGTGGTCGTACCGGCCCCGGGGTGTGTGGTCGACCTGGACACGATCGCCAGGCACTGCAGTGCCGAGGGCATCGCCCGCCAGAAGACGCCCGAACAGCTCGAGATCGTCGACCAGATCAAACGCAATCCCATGGGGAAGGTCGTCAAGGCGGACCTGCGAGGACAGATCCTTTCCCGCGGTCGCGCCGCCGGCCGGCCGGCGCTCTAGTGTCACCACCCGTCCTGGGGTTCGTCGCCCCGACCGATGGAGCGATGGTCGGGCGCCTCGAGGACGCGGGAGTGAGCTCCTTTTGGGTAGGCGGCCATATCGCCTCGGTCAATCCCTCGCCGGAACCGGTGGTCTGGCTGGCCCGGCTCGTCGAGCAGACCCGCTCCGCGACGGTTGGCACCGCCACCCTCGTGCTCCCGCTCTATCCGCCCGCGCTCCTCGCCAAGCAGATCGCCGATCTCGACAACGCTTCGGGTGGGCGCGTGGTTCTCGGGATCGGTGTCGGCGGAGAGTACGAGTCGGACTTCGCGGCCGTCGGCGTCCCGCGCCGTCAACGTGGCTCCCGCGCCGACGAGGGCATCGATTTGCTGCGCCGCTTCTGGACCGGGGAGCCGGTTGTCCACCACGGACGCCACTTCTCCTTCGACGGCGTCCGGATCCACCCCGCCCCGGCCAATCCCGGGGGTCCACCGATTGTCGTCAGCGGGCGGAGCGAGGCAGCGATCCGCCGGGCCGCGCTGCTGGGTGACGGATGGATGCCGTACCTCTATTCCCCGTCACGCTATGCCTCTTCCGTGCGACGAGTGACCGATATCGCAGGTGAGAACGGACGATCCCTCGAAGGATTTGGATGGTACGCGTACGTGATGGTGGCCATGGACCCCGACGCCGCGGCGGCCAGAGGAGGCGCCGCGGCCTTCCTCGGCTACCACCTATGGGCAGGACGTCAGTGCGATGATCGACCGCATCACGGTGGCCGGGTCGATCGACGACGTCGGCGAGCGGATCGCCGAATTCGTCGAAGCCGGAGCCCGCCACCTCATCGTGTGCCCGATCCACGGCGACGTGGCGACGATGGCCGGCCGTCTGCTCGAGGACGTCTGGCCGAAGCTTCCGAGCCCCTGACCGGACAGCCTGACGCCCGGAGAGTGTCGGGGCACGGGCTCTCACGTGAACGCCGACCAGCCATCACCCGGCGCCTCGACGTGCACGATCTCCGGGACGGCGGCAAGCCACTTCGGCAGCTGCCCGGTCGCGGTCTTGAAGTGCTCCGACCCGACGTGTGCCTCTCCGGCAGCCGCGTCTCGAAACGCCTCGACCAGCACGTACACGTTGGGGTCCTCGACGCTTCGATACCACTCGAAGAAGATGCACCCAGGCTCAGCCCTGCTCGCCATCGTGTAGTCATGGACCAAATCGGGCCAGTCGTCGGCGTACTTTGGGCGTACCGGCTGCTTGACGACGTTGAAGATCATTCGGGTGTCCTCCCTGGTCTCGAGGGGCACGGACCTCGCACCCCTCTGGATTCTCTTGGAGCTCGGCCACCATGCGATTGCGATCCCCTCATCCGCCTCGGAGCTCGCGTTTGAGCACCTTGCCGGACGGGTTGCGCGGCAGCGCGTCGAGGAACGTGATCTCCTTGGGGACCTTGAAGCGGGCCAGGCGGGCCCGGCAGTGCTCGAGGAGCGCGTCCGCCGTGGCGGCCGCGTCGGGACGCAGGACGACGAAGGCCACCGGGACCTCGCCCCATCGGTCATCGGGACGGCCCACCACGGCCGCCTCGAGCACCGACTCGTGCTCGTAGAGCACCCGCTCGACCTCGGAGCTGGCGATGTTCTCACCGCCCGACACGATCATGTCCTTGAGTCGATCGACGATGTAGAGGTAGCCGTCCTCGTCGCGGACGCCGATGTCCCCGGTGTGGAACCAGCCCCCGGCGAACGCGGCGGCGGTCGCCTCGGGGTCCCGCCAGTAGCCCTTGAAGACCTTGGGGCCGCGCATGACGATCTCCCCCCGCTCTCCCGCCGGCACGGACCGCCCCCGCTCGTCCCAGATGTCGAGCTCGAGGTAGAGGCACGGGCGGCCGACGCTGCCGAGCTTGGTCACGATGCTGTCCCGGTCGAGAAACGTGTCACCCGAGACCGTCTCGGTCAGGCCGTACGCGTCGGCGAACCACGCCGAGGGAAACGTGCGCTGGATCCGCTCGATGAGCGGGATCGGCATCTTCTCGCCGCCGTTGATGACCAACCGCACCGACGACAGGTCGCGCTGCTCGATGTCGGGCAGCGCCATGATGGCGTTGACCATGGCGGGCGCCAGCCACACCGTGGTCACCCGCGATCGCTCGAGCTCGTCGACGACGGCGGAGGCGTCGAACGAACGATGGATGATCGATCGTGGCCCCGGCGGCGATCAGCGAGGTGGTCGTGAGGTCGAGCGCGCCGACGTGGTACAGGGGCCCGCAGGCCAGCCCGAGGTCGGAGCCCGTGAAGCCGAACTCGATGATGTGCGCCAGGTTCTTCCACGCCAGGTTGGCGTGGGTGATCATGACGCCCTTGGGCCGTCCCGTGGTGCCCGACGTGTACATCAGGCGGTGGACGTCGTCGGCCGCCGCCGGCGACGCGGGCCAGCCGGTTCGAGCGTCGCCGCGCAGATCGGCGAGCGTCGTCCATCCGTCGCGGTCGTCGGCGAGACGCAGGCCCGCACCAGCGCGGCCTCCATGCCCCTCGTCGCCTCGTCGGCCAGATCGACGAGCGCCTCGTCGCAGACGAGCGCGCGGGCTCCGGAGTGCTCGAGGATGTACCGCACCTCGGGCGCGGCCAGCCGCCAGTTGATCGGCATGGCGATGGCGCCGAGGTAGTTGGCGGCGAAGACCGTCTCCAGGAACTCGGGGCAGTTGTAGGAGAGGATGCGCCACCACGTCGCCCCGGCCGACGCCGCGTTCGGCCAGGCCGCCGGCCAGCGCGACGGCCCGCGTCGGCCATCTCCCCGTAGGTGGTCGTCTCGCCCTCGAACACCGTGATCGCCTTGTCGGGCGTGCGGGTCGGCGTGGTGGGCGAGCACGGCGAACCAGTTCATGTCCGCCTGCATGCCTCGGCGAGCGTCATGACGGCGACCTCACGACGCCTCGGAGCGGACGCGTGCCGGCGACGTCGTGCGACAGCACCTCGCTCCGATCGGTCGAGAGCGGCGCCTGCCGGCGGACGGCCCGCTAACCTCGCAGCCAATGGCACGGGCGGAAGCGACCGGCGATTCTCGACGCAGGGCGAACTGGCAGGCGCGTCGCCAGGCGATCATCGACACGTCGGCGCGGCGTCTTCGCCCGGCGCGGCTACCACGCCACGGGCATCACGGAGCTCTGTGCCGCCAACGATCTCGGCAAGGGCGCGCTCTACCACTACATCGGCTCCAAGGAGGAGCTCCTCGCCGCCATCCACGACCGGGTGATGGACGAGGTGATGCTCGGCGCCGACCGCGTCGCCGAGGCGGGCGGCTCGCCGTCGCAGCAGCTGGCCATGCTCGGTGACGAGCTGCTCGACGTGATCCACCGCTACCCGGACCACGTCTGGGTCTTCCTGCACGAGTTCCCGGCGCTCACCGGCGAGCGCGCCGAGCAGTTCCGCGAGCGGCGCCGGGAGTACGAGCGACGGGTCGAGGCGGTCCTCCAGGCCGGCGTCGACTCGGGCGAGTTCCGTGACGCTGCGAGCCGAGGCTGACCGCCATGGCCTGGCTCGGGATGCACAACTACACGTACCTGTGGCTGAAGGCGGGCGGGCGGCTGTCGGCCCGAGACGTGGCCAAGCCGTTCGCCGACATCTTCATGCGGGGGATCGCCAACCCGACCGCCGAGGCGCGCCAGTAGCGCGCTCACGGCGCCGAGTACCCGCCGTCGACGACGATCGCCGATCCGGTCGTCCAGCGCGACGCGTCGCTCGCCAGGTAGGAGTACGCCCCGACCAGGTCGGCGGCCGATCCGAGCCCGAGCGGATGCCGGGCGGCCATGGCGTCGAGCGCCTCCGGCGGGAGGTCGTCATGGATCGCCGAGAGGAACGTCCCCGGGCACACGCAGTTGACGCGGATGCCGTCGCGGGCGTACTCGACGGCGGCGACCTTGGCCAGTTGGATCACCGCGGCCTTCGTGGCGCAGTACGGGGCGGCGTGCGACCACGCCGTCAGGCCGGAGACCGACGCCGTCAGCACGATGGAGCCCGACCGCTGCGGGCGCATGACGGCCACCGCGGCCCGGATGCCGTTGACGGCACCGAGGAGGTTGATCCGGAACGCGCGCTCCCAGTCCTCGGTCGTCAGATTGTGGATCCGGCCGTTCGGCGAGAGCACGCCGGCGTTGCTGATCAGCACGTCGAGGCGGCCGAAGCGCTCGACCGCCAGCGCGACCACGGACTCGACCTGGGCGAAGTCGCTCACGTCCGCCAGCACCGTCTCGACCGATCCGTCCGCTGTCGGGCAGGCCGGCGACGCGTCGCCTCGAGCGAGGGTGCGCTGACGTCGCTCAGCACGAGATCGGTGGCGGGCTCGCCGGCGAGCTGGCGCGACACCGCCGCGCCGAGCGCGCCGCCCGCGCCCGGTGATGGCGACGACCCGTCGCGCCGTGCGTCATACCAGCAGGTATCCGCCGTCGACGTTGAGCACGGTGCCGGTGACGAACGCGGAGGCGTCGGAGGCCAGGAACTGGTAGGCGCCGGCCAGGTCGGTCGGTGCTCCCCAGCGCCGTTGCGCCGTGTGCCCGGTGATGGCGGCCGAGAGCTCGGGGTTGCTCTTCCACCCGTCGGCCAGCGGCGAATCGAACCACCCCGGAGCGACGACGTTCACGGTGATGCCGGCGGGGGCCAGATCGAGCGCCAGGCCCTTGGCCATGCCGACCAGCCCGGCCTTCGAGGCGCTGTAGGCGGTCAGCCCCTCGCGCGGCCGCTCCCCCAGGACCGAGCCGGTGAAGATCAGTCGCCCGCCCTCGCCCATGACCCGGGCCGCGGCCCGGGCCCCGAGGAACGCGCCCGGTGAGGTTCACCTCGAGGACCTGGCGCCAGACCGCCGGCATCGGTCTGGCGCGGGCCGGCCACGATCGGCGAGATCCCGGCGTTGCAGATCCAGACGTCGACGCCGCCCCATTCGGCCACCGTGGCGTCGGCCACCGCCTCGTTGAAGTCCTCGTCCGTCACGTCGCCGCTGAGCACCAGGGACGGCCCGGGAAGCGCCTCGGCCACCGCCTTCAGGTCCCTCTCCGTGCGCGCCACCAGCGCCACGCGATGCGCCGGCGTGCGAGAACGCGTGGGCGAGCAACGCGCCGAGGCCCCGGCTGGCGCCGGTGATCACCACCCGCTTCCCCGTGACC
Organism: uncultured Acidimicrobiaceae bacterium; assembly: GCA_963774485.1. Lineage (GTDB taxonomy): Bacteria > Actinomycetota > Acidimicrobiia > Acidimicrobiales > RAAP-2 > Bog-473. Next base: position 498,593 of record CAVZFG010000005.1, on the reverse strand, counting down.
GCGCCGGGGCCGGGGAACGACTCGGGGATCTCGATCTGATCGGTCATCGCTCTTCCCATCTTTGTACCGACCAGTACACTACACGTTTCGTGGCCGCCGGCCGATCCTCTCCTCCCCGTTCTCGGACGGCCGAGCTCGTCGAGATGCACCGCCGGATGCTGCTGATCCGCGGGTTCGAGCAGCGGGTGGCCGCGCTCTATCGCGACGGCGAGGTCCCCGGCTTCGTGCACCTCTCGATCGGGCAGGAGGCGACGGCGGTGGGCGCGTGCTGGCCGCTGCGCCCGGCGGACGTCATCACCTCCACCCACCGCGGCCACGGCCACTGCCTGGCCAAGGGCCTGGACCCGCTCGGGATGTTCGCCGAGCTGATGGGCAAGGACCAGGGCACCAACCGCGGCCGCGGGGGCTCGATGCACATCGCCGACCCGAAGCTCGGGATCTTCGGCGCCAACGGGATCGTGGCCGCCGGCCTGCCCATCGCCGTGGGAGCGGCGACCGCAGCGCAGCTCCGCGCGCGACGGCGAGCGTGGCCGTGGCGTTCTTCGGCGACGGCGCGTCGGCGCAGGGCGCGTTCCACGAGGCGATGAACCTCGCCGCCGTGTGGCAGCTGCCGGTGGTCTTCTTCTGCGAGAACAACGGCTACGCCGAGTTCTCCCCGGCGTCGACCCAGCATGCGGCGCCGCTCGAGCGGCGGGCCGCCGGGCTACGGCATCGACTACGTCGCGGTCGACGGCAACGACGTCGTGGCGACGGCCGCCATCGATGGAGGACGTCGTCGCGCGCCGCCCGGGCCGGTGGCGGTCCCGCCGTCGTCGAGGCCACCACCTACCGCTGGCACGGCCACTACGAGGGCGACCCGCAGCGCTACCGATCGCCGGAGGAGGTCCAGGCATGGGAGGCGCGTGACCCGCTGCTCGTCGCACGAGCGCCGGCTCCGAGCAGCCGGCGTCGGCGACGACGAGATCAAGGCGCTCGGAGTCGTCGGTGGCCGACGAGCTCGACGAGGCCGTCGAGGCGGCCCGGCGGCTCGGCCAGCCCGACGCCGGCCACGCTGACCGACTTCGTCCTGCGCGCCGAGGCCGGCGCGAGCCGAACCGCCGCCGCCCGGCGACGACGCGCCGGTGTTCCGCACCATGGACGCCATCCGCACGGCGCTCGAAGCCGAGCTCGCCGGCGACGACCGGGTCTTCGTCGCCGGCATCGACGTCGGCGCCGGCGGCAACGTCTTCGGGCTGACCCGAGGCCTGCGCGATCAGTTCGGTGACCGGGTGCGCGACACCCCGATCTCCGAGACGGCGATCATCGGCCTCGGCGTGGGCGCGGCCATGGCCGGGATGCGCCCGGTGGTCGAGCTGATGTACCTCGACTTCCTCGGCGTCTGCTTCGACCAGCTGCTCAACCAGGCGGCCAAGCTGCCCTTCATGACCGGCGGGGCCGCGCGAGATGGCGCTGACCGTGCGCACCCAGTTCGGCGCCGGGCGCTCCTCGGGAAGCCAGCACTCGCAGAGCCTCGAGGCGCTGCTGGCCCACATCCCCGGCCTGAGCGTCGTCATGCCGTCGACCCCGGCCGACACCTACGGCCTGCTCCGCGCCGCGATCCAGGACCCGAACCCCGTGGTCTTCATCGAGAACCGGCTGCTCTACGGCATGAAGGGACCGCAGCCGCCGTCCGACTACATCCTCCCGATCGGCACGTCCGCGGTCGTCCGCCCCGGAACCGACGTCACCGTCGTGTCGGTCTCACGGATGGTCCACGAGGCGGTGGCCGCCGCCGAGCGCCTGGCCGGCGGAGGGCATCTCGGTCGAGGTGATCGACCTGCGGACGGTGGCCCCCCTCGACATGGCGCCCGATCCTCGACTCGGTCCACAAGACGAGCCGGCTCCTCATCGCCCACGAGGCCGTCGTCCCCTTCGGCATCGGCGCCGAGATCGCGGCCACCGTGGCCCGCGAGGCGTTCTGGGATCTCGACGCGCCGATCGAGCGGGTCGGCGCCGCGGCCACCCCGCCTCCCTACGCGCCCGACCTCGAACGGGCCTGGCTCCCCGACCGCGACGACATCGCCGAGGCCATCCGCCGCCTGGCCGCCGTCTGAGCTCAGCAGCCCAGCGCGCGGGCGATCACCAGGTGCTGGATCTCGTTGGTGCCCTCGCCGATCTCGAGCACCTTCGAGTCGCAGTAGAAGCGGGCCACCGGCGTGCTCGAGCATGTACCCGAGGCCGCCGTGGATCTGGACGGCCTCCGACGCCGCCCACGTCGCCACGCGACTGGCCTTCAGCTTGGCCATCGCCGCCTCCTTCTGGAAGGGCTGACCGGCGTCGCGCAGGTAGGCGGCGCGGTAGGTGAGCCATCGCGCCGCCTCGAGCTCGGTGGCGATGTCGGCGAGCTTGAACTGCACGGCCTGGAACTTCGAGATCGGCTGCCCGAACTGCACCCGCTGACGTGGCGTAGTCGGTCGCCATGTCGAGCACGGCCTGGGTCAGGCTGAGCGACAGGGCGGCGATCGGAGATGCGCCCGACCTCGAGCGTGCGCAGGAACTGGCTGAGCCCGAGGTTCGGGATCGCCGACGAGGTGATCGTCGGGGACCCAGACGTCGTCGAAGTACAGCTCACGGGTGTCGAGGCCCCGCCACCCGATGCCCCGCATCTTCGGGCCCATGGTGAATCCGGCGCGTGCCCTTCTCGACGACGAAGCTCGCGAACCTCGGCGCCGGTCCCTCTGCGGACTCGGTGCGGGCCAGCAGCGTCACCCCGAAGGACATGTCCGTCCCGGCGTTGGAGATGAACGTCTTGCGGCCGTTGATCAGCCAGCCCCCGTCCTGCGCGCTCGGCGCGGGTGCGGATCCCACGTGCGTCCGAACCGGCATCGGGTTCGGTGAGCCCGAACGCGCCGAGGGCGCGCCCCTCGGCCAGCGGCCGCAGCCAACGCTCGCGCTGGGCGTCGTTGCCGAACAGGTACAGCGGCAACGAGCCGATCGTCACGTGGGCCTGCCAGGCCGCGGCCACCGACTGGTCCGCCAGGCCGATCTGCTCCATCGCCGCGACGAAGCCGATCGTCGACATGCCGATCCCGCCCCACTCCTCGGGGACGAGCATGCCGAGGAGGCCGAGCTCGCCCATCTCCCGGAGCAGGTCGGTCGGGCACCGGGCCTCCTCCCACGCCAGGGGCGCGCGTGGCGCGATCTCCTTCTGCGCGAAGTCGCGGCAGAGCCCGACCAGCTCGCGTTCCGATTCGCTGAGCGAGAAGTCCATCCTGCGATCTTATGGACTGAGCGGTACAAGAGGCAGTAGCATCGGCGCGGTGCCGTCCGACCGCACGCCCCACGTGATCCCCACGTTCGACAGCGTCGAAGAGGAGCGCAGGCACCGCAAGCAACGGCTCGCCGCCGCCTTCCGCTTGTTCGGGCAGTTCGGCTTCGACGAGGGTTCGGCCGGGCACATCACCGCACACGACCCCGAGCGGCGCGACCACTTCTGGGTCAACCCGCTCGGGATGAACTTCAAGCAGATCCGGGTGAAGGACCTCCTGCTGGTGAACGACCGGGGCCAGGTCGTCGAGGGCAACTGGCCGTTGAACACCGCGGCGTTCGTGATCCACTCGCAGATCCACGCGGCCCGCGCCGACGTCGTGTCGGCCGCCCACGCCCACTCGGTGCACGGCAAGGCGTGGTCGTCGCTGCGCCGCCCGCTCGACCCGCTCACACAGGACGCGTGCGCCTTCTACGACGACCACGTGGTGTTCGACGACTACACCGGCGCCGTGCTCGATCTCGAGGAGGGCAAGCGCATCGCCCACGCCCTCGGCGGCTGCAAAGCCGCCATCCTGTCGAACCACGGTCTTCTCACCGTCGGGCACTCGGTCGACGAGGCGGCGTGGTGGTTCATCACGATGGAGCGCACGTGCCAAGCGCAGCTGCTCGCCGAGGCGGCGGGCACGCCGGTGCTCATCGACCCTGACGCGGCCCAGAAGACCGCCGGCCAGACCGGCGGGCACTCCGTCGGGTGGCGGCAGTTCCAGCCGCTCTACGACTGGATCGTCGCCGTGCAGCCCGACCTGCTCGACGAGTAGCCCCGCCCTTCCGCCGTCAGGTCGCGGGGGTCTGCGCCGTCCTTGGCGTAGGTGGGCCATGAAGGCGGCCGACCAGTCGGTGAGGTCGGCGGGGACGAAGTAGCCGGTCTCGTCGTTGATCGTCGCCCAGTTGCGGGCGACGTCCTCCATCGTCGGTTCCGGTCCCGAATGGACGTACCCCGGGGTCGAAGCGATGAACATGCGGGCGAAGCGGCCGAAGCCGGCTGCGTAGATCTCCCCGCTGACGGGGCAGGACTCGTGGGCCAGGAAGGCGGCCATGGGCGCGACGAGCGCCGGCGACATCTCCGGGGTCCCGGACCCCTGGCCGGCCATGCGGGTCATCGCCGCCGGTGCGATGAGGTTGACCTTGATGCCGTGGGCGGCGCCGGCGAGCGTCGCGCTGCGTGTCAGCCCGATCACGGCGGCCTTGGCGGTGGCGTACGAGGTGTTGGTCGGCAGCCCCAGCATGCCCGTGGACGTCGTCATCACGATGCGGCCGTAGCCTCGTTCGACCATGTGCGGCCACGCGGCGCGGGTGGTGTTGAACGAACCGCCCACGTGCACCGCCAGGTGCCGCGCCAGGTTGTCCGCGTCGGCCTCCGGGAAGCCGGCCCACCGGATGATGCCGGCGTTGTTGATGACGATGTCGAGGCGCCCGAACTGCTCGACCGCCCCGTCGACCAGCGCCTGTGCGCCGCCGACCGCGGCCACGTCGTTGGTGTCGGCGACGGCGGCACCGCCCGCGCTGACGATCTCGCCGGCGACCGTCGCGGCCGGTTCGGCGTCTGCGCCGACGCCGTCCATCGTCCCGCCGAGGTCGTTGACCACGACCCGGGCGCCCCGTTCGGCGAGCAGCAGCGCATAGGCGCGGCCGATGCCGCGCCCCGCGCCGGTGATGATCGCGACGCGCCCCTCGAAACTGAGCTCGCTCAGGCGGCCACCGAGGCCTCGAGCACCCACGCCTCAGGCTGGCCGCCTGAAGAACGTGCCTCAAATGTGAAGACGGCCGGAACCAAGGTTCTCTAGACTAACCGGTCGGTACACGCACGGAGGTTCAGATGATTCTCGTCGTTGTCAAACACCACGTGCGGTCCAAATACGCGGATGAGTGGCCGTCGTTGGTCGAGGAGTTCACGACGTCGACACGAGCAGAACCGGGCAATATCTCCTTCGAGTGGTACCGCAGTCCTGAAGACCCAAATGTGTGGGTACTGGTGGAGGTTTTCCGTGACGCCGAAGCAGGAGAGGCCCATGTTCAGTCGGCCCACTTCAAGGCCGCAACGGAGCGGCTACCCCACCTTCTCGCCGCCGTCCCCGAGATCATCCACGTCGACGCACCCGGAGACGGTTGGTCTCGGGTGAGCGAGGGCTCCTGACCGCGGCGAAGGGTTGCTTCGGGCGCTGGTGCGGTCAGGCGGCGACGGGGGCCTCGAAACCCAGGAGCCCACCCAATGTTCCGCCGAGTATGGCGGCCCGTTCCTCTGCCGGAACGCCGGCGAACTGCGTCGCGATGAGCTCCCGGCTGCCGCGGAACGTCCCTTCGGCGTGCGGATAGTCGTTGCCCCACACGATGGTCGACACCCCTGTGATGTGCCGGCAGGCGAGGGCCACCGGATCGTCCTGGAACTGGACGTGGAACTGCCGCTTCACATACTCGCTTGGCATCAGCGGGTACGGCCACTTCTCGTTCAGGCGGAACAGCTGAGCCATGTTGGCCTGGTCATCGGGCGGGCGAGTGTCGTCCCACGTCCCGATCCACCAGTCGGGATCCTGGCCGATGCCGGTGACCCAGCACTTGTCCATGCCGCCGACCAACGACGCCAGCCAGTGGGCGTTGAACTCGATCAGCGAGAAGTGGAGGTCGGGGTAGCGCTCGGCGACGCCGCCGCCGATCAGCTCGCAGATGAGCTTCCCGGGGACGAGCCCGGCGTACACCGCCTGGGTGACCATGCGCTTCGACGCCGACGCCTCGGTCATCGGCTTGTTCACCTGCGCCGCCGACTCCATGACCACCTTGAGCGTCGTGGAGGCCGGGTCGTTGACCTTGACACCCCCGGTCTGCGTGTGGAAAAACACCTGCACGCCGTTGGACTGGGCCGCTGCCCAGATCGGGTCGAAGTCCCGTGAGTAGTAGGGCTTCGGCGGCGTCGCCGGCAGGAGGATGGCGCGGAACCCGGTCGCGGCGACGCGCTCGATCTGGACCACGGCGTCGTCGACGTCGGTGATCGGAATGGGAGCCGTCGGAGCCAGACGCGAGAAGTACGGCGCGAACCGCTCGATGACGTAGTCGGTGTAGACCCGGGCGTGGGCCATCGAGAGCTCGTGGTCGTCGGAGTACAGCCCGAACAGCGACAGGTTCGGGTGCAACACCTGGGCGTCGACCCCGTCGAGGTCCATGTCCTCGAGGATCATGTCCGGATCACCCTCCGGCATCCGCCCACGGGTCTGGCGGTACCGGGAGATCGTCCAGCCCTCGAACCCGGGCGTGTGCAGCCGACGGAAGACCCTGGCGCCACCCGCGACAAGCGGCTCGACCTCGAAGTCCTCTTCCCACACGGCCCGATCGCGCAAGTGCTTCGGGAGGCGGGTACGGAAGAGGTCGGTGGGCTCGAGGAGGTGCCCGTCGCCCGAGACGACGAAGTCCTCTTTGATCATGGTGCGCCCTCCCTCGACGCCAGGCGGATTTGTACCGACCGGTTAGTATACGCTTCCCGCGCAAGGACGCACTCCGACAGGGAAGGAGGGGGCCGCGGTGGCGATCGTGGACCAGAAGCGGTCGGCACTGCCGGTGCCTTACGCGATGGATCCGACGCTCCCGGACCGGGTTCCCAAGGAGCGCTACTTCGACCCCGACTTCTACAGGCTGGAGGTCGATCGGCTGTGGCCGAGGGTCTGGCAGATGGCCTGCCGGCTCGAGGAGATCCCGCGACCTCGCGACTTTGTCGAGTACGAGATCCTCGACCAGTCCGTCGTCGTGCTCAGAACCGACGACATGGGGGTGCGGGCGTTCGAGAACGCCTGCCGCCACCGGGGCGTCAGGTTCGTCCAGGGTCGAGGGAGGTGCGAGAGCGGGTTCACCTGCCCGTTCCACGGATGGTGCTATGGCCTCGACGGCGCGAACACCGGCATCCCGCGGCGCAAGTCGTTCGCCCCGCACAACGTCGAGCGGAGCGACGTCGACCTCGTTCCGGTGCGGTGTGAGGTGTGGGGTGGGTGCGCGTGGATCAACTTCGACAACGACGCACCGCCCGTACGGGAGTGCATGGAGCCCGCCGCCACCATCCTCGACGCGTGGAAGGTCGAGTCGCTGCGGGCCGAGAAGTGGTACGCAGCCCGACTTCCGGTGAATTGGAAGCTTGCGATCGAGGCGTTCGTCGAGATGTACCACGTGGTGGTGACGCACCCCCAGCTCGACATCCCCGGCATGCGGTACTCGCTGCGCCCGGGTTCGCCGTTCGAGCCGCGTGCCTTCATCGATGCGGAGATCGAATACCTCCGAGCGATGAGCGATGGCATGGACGGGATGGTCCACGCGAACGACGTTCGCGTGGCGGAGGGCCTGCGCGGCATGGAGCTGCCCGCCGACCCGGAGCTCGCGGTCTCGACGTGGAACCGCGCCCTGAACGACGCTGTGATGCGCTGGCACCGGGAGCGGCGCGCAGACATCCCCGACATCAACGAACTCGACGAGCACGGGTTCAACGACACGTTCTATCAATGCTTCCCGCACTACTTCGTGTTGCCGATGTACAGCAGCGCCTCCTCGTACCGGTTCCGACCGTTGGGGCCGGAGGAGACCCTGATGGAGATCTGGTCGCTGGCGCGCTTCCCCGAGGGCGAGGAGCCGACGACACCTGCGCCGCCCGAAGTCTGGGATTGTGACGACCTTCGATGGCCGCCGATCCCGGCGCAGGACTTCTCGAACATCCCGAGACAGCAGAAGGGCCTCCACGCGAAGGGCTTCGAGTACATGCGCCTGAACGAGCGGCTCGAGGGCCATATCTCCAACCTTGAGCGGACCGTCGACGGCTTCCTCGCCGGCCTACCCTACGAGCGGCTGCTCCCGGCCTTGCATGTGGTCAACGTGGCGCCGTTCGACAAGCCGGTGCTCGACCTCGGCTTCTGAGCGCGAAGGCGCTGGCCGTGCAGGGGCAGAAGGTGTTGTTCGTCGGCGGGCAAGGGCCGGTGAGCGCGCCCGCGCTGCGGTTGCTCACGCCCGACAACGACGTGTTCACCATGGCTCGCTTCTCCAAGCCCGGGGCGAGGCAAAAGCTGGAGTCGAGCGGCGTCACGTGCATCCGGCACGACCTGTTCGAGTCCTTCGACGATCTGCCCGACGACTTCGACTACGTGTTCCACAGCGCACTGCCCTTGACCCGGAATGCGACGGGCCGGATCGACGTCCCGTCGAGGGATCGATGGCCGAACTCGTTCGACGCGTACGCCGACGCAACCGGACGGTTGATGGCGCACTGCCGGTCAGCAGAGGGCTTCCTCTTCGCCTCAACCATCTCTCTGTACGACCCGCCTGGCGGCGACACGCCGGTCCCCGAATCCCATCCGTTCGGGATCCACACCACGAGTGCTTACTCGTTCACCAAGGCGGCCAACGAAGCGGTCGTCAGCTATCTCTCGCGCAGCCTCGACATTCCAACGACGATCATCCGCGTCGGTGGTGCGTCAGGCGTGGACGGCGGCCCGATGCGGGACCGCCTCGACCGCATCGTCCAGGGGAAGTCGATCCGACTCCATCCTGACGCGCCCACGTATACGCGGCCGATCTTCGAACCGGATTGCGCTCGGCTGGGCGTGGCCGCGCTCGAAGCCGGCCGTGTGCCTCCTCTGGTGGTGAATTGGTGCGGAGACGACATCGTCACGGTCGAGGCGTCCTGCACGTACATGGGCGAGCTGATCGGCAAGGAGCCGAGCTTCGAGTACACGAACGCGGCATGGTGCTCACTGGTGGCCGATACCACCTTCAGGCACGAGGTGCTCGGAGAATGCGAGATCTCCTGGCGCGAGGGCTGCCGTATGCTCGTCGCGCAGTGCTACCCGGAGCTCATCAAGGAGCGACCGCCAAAGGAGCAGAAGCCGTGACAAAGCTGTGGACGCAACGCCCGCCCGGCTCGACCTGGGGCGATTGGGGCGACGACGACGAGCTCGGCCGGATCAATCTGCTCACCCCCGAGAAGGTCCTCCAGGGGGTGCGGGAGGTGGAGGCCGGCATCACCTTCTGTCTCAGCCTGCCGCTTGACTATCCCGGTGGCACGGCCCTGAACCAGCGGCGCTTCCCTCCGGTCCTGGCGCCGACCGAGGACATGGAAGGCAACCGAGACACCTTCTACAACGTCCATCAGAGCCAGATGAAGGAGTGGGGGCACCCCAAGTACATCGACGTGTGGAACGACGACAAGGTGACGCTCTTCCTCCAGTATTCGACACAGTGGGACTCTTTGGCCCACGTCGGCGCCGAGTTCGACGCCGACGGCGACGGGATCGAGGAGCCCGTCTATTACAACGGGTACCGCGCCGGGGTCGACCTGGTCGGACCAAAGGTGGACGCGGCCGGGGACGGCGGTGAGCACCTCTGCTTCGCGCACCATCTCGGCTTGGAGCACATGGCCTTCCACGGCGTGCAGGGCCGCGGTGTCCTCATCGACCTGGTCCACCACCTGGGCCATGATTGGCGCGGCGTCGATCGGAAGACGCTCGAGGAGGTCATGGCAGCCGACGACGTCGTCATCGAGCCCGGCGACATGGTCCTGCTCCACACCGGCTTCGCCACCAAGATCCTCGAATGGGGCCACAACCCCGATCCCAAGCAGCTCTTCACGACGTGCACGTACCTCGACGCCCGCGACGAGTCGCTGCTGCAGTGGATCACCGAGTCGCAGATCGCCGCGCTGGTAGCGGACAACTACGCGGTCGAAGGGCTCGTCGGGAGGGACCGCGACGAGAGCCGGCATTCGCTCCTGCCGATCCACCACCTCTGCCTCTTCAAGCTCGGCGTGCCGCTCGGAGAGCTGTGGTACCTGCACGAGTTGGCGACGTGGCTGCGCGACCACGAACGCAACCGGTTCCTGCTGACTGCGCCGCCCCTCCGGCTCCCCGGGGTCGTGGGCTCACCCCTGACACCGGTCGCCACCGTCTGACGTGCGCGACAGACGGAACGACTTGTAGTCGCTCCGGACCACCTTGTCGATCTCCTTGAACAGCTTCGGCCGACCGCCCGAGTTGAGGAGGTACTTGCGAGGCTTCCCGGGGATGTTGGTGCCGAAGAAGTAGCTCTTCTCCCCGAAGGGCGCGTCCGCGGCGCCCCGGTCGACCATGGCCGTCCACTTGTCCTCGGCCGCGGCGTCCACTTCGATCACGTCGTAACCGTGGTCGCGCGCGTAGGTGATGGCGTCGGTGATGAAATCGACCTGGTCGCCGTTGTACCGCGGGTTGTTGCCGGCCGCGGCGTGCGGGCCGCCAGGGAAGAAGAGGTTGGGGAAGCCGGTGGTCTGGACGCCGAGAAACGTCCGCGGGCCGTCGGCCCAGTAGTCCTCCAGCGCCAGGCCGTGGCGGCCGCGGATCCCCATGCGCGAGAGCGCGCCGGTGCCGAAGTCAAAGCCCGTCGCCCAGACCACGATGTCGAACGGCCGTTCGCCGTCGACCGTCTCGATCCCGCTTTCCGTCACGCGGACGATCGGCGTCTGCCTGAGATCGACGAGCGAGACGTTGGGCTGGTTGAACGCCTCGTAGTAGCCCGTCACGAAAGGGGGCCGCTTCTCGCCGAAGCGGTGGTCCTTTGGGATGAGTCTCTCCGCCACCTGGCGATCCTCGACGATGCTCCGAACCTTCTGGGCGATGAAGTCGCACCACTCCGCGTTGGCGGCGCCATCGAACAGGAGGTCGGTGTAGTTGCTGCTGAGCTTCGAGAAGCCGGGGCTGTTCCACATCTTCTCGAAGAAGGCCCGACGCTCGTCGTCGGTGTCGTCGAAGGTGGCGCGATCGTGCGCCGGATGGAGGAACCCGGCGACGGACGTGTTCAGCACCTCGCGCATCTCCTCGAACCCGGCCCGGAGCTGGGCCTGCTCCGCGGGCGTGATCGGTGCGTTGTTCAGCGGCGTGCACCAGTTGGCGCTGCGTTGGTACACCGTCAGGGAGGCAACCTCGTCGGCGATCACCGGGACGATCTGCACGCCGCTCGATCCGGTGCCGATGACAGCGACGCGCTTGCCTGCGAAGTCGACTGGTGTCGCCGGCCACATTCCCGTGTGGTACGACTCGCCCCGGAAGTCCTCACGCCCCGGCACGTCGGGGAAGTACGGGACCGAGAGAACGCCGGTCGCCGCAACGAGAAACCGCGCCCGGAGCTCGGACCCGTCGTCGGTCACCACGGTCCATGTCCCTGACGGCTCGTCGTAGGTGGCCGAGGTGACCCTGGTGCCGAATCGCATGTGCCGCCGGAGATCGAACCGGTCGACGACATGGTTGAGGTAGCGCTCAGTTTCCGGTTGCTCCGCGAAGAGCTCCTGCCACTCCCATTCCTCGAAGAGCTCCTTCGAGAACAGGTAGGCGTAGGTGTAGCTCTCGGAGTCGAACCGTGCGCCCGGGTAGCGATTCCAGTACCACGTGCCCCCGACGCCGTCCCCCGCCTCGAGCAGCTGGACGGAGAAGCCCGCCGCGCGCGCACGGTACAACTGGTAGATGCCGGTGACGCCTGCGCCGACGACCAGCACGTCGCTCGTGAGCCGGCGCGGACTCTCGTCAGGTGCGGGTTCGGGAGGTTTCGTCATGGGGCCGCGAGCTGTTGGATTACCGTGCCATGCGCGGCTCAGCCTCGCCGGGTGGGCCGTCTCGATATTGTACCGACCGGTTAGTATACGTCAGCGCACGGAAGGGTGAACGGGCCACATGGCGATTGTGGATCAAAAGTGGTCGGCACTGCCGGTGCCCGTGCGACGGAGGTCCCGGAGGGCCCTCCGTGCCATCGATCTGCACCCGCCCGAGCGGCCGGTCGTCGACCTCGGTTCCTGAGGTCGCCTTGATGCCAGAGTCGACTCCGCACGTGAGCTACGCCGACACCGTCGAGGGCATCCGCGCCACGATGGCCGCCTACGCCCAGGCCCTCGACGACGGCCGGAGCGACGACGTCGTCGACACCTTTTGCCCCGACGGTGGCATCGAGATCCCGGGGATGGGCACCCACGAGGGTCACGCCGCCCTCCGCGAGGCGTTCACCAAGTGGAAGCCGAGGCGGCCCCAACGCCACCTCGTGGTGAACACCCACGTCACCGACTGGAGCGAGAACGAAGCACCGCGAGCAGCGACGTGATCTTCATCCTCAAGGGCGAGGACGGCTGGTCGATCGAGCTCGTGGGGCGCTATCACGACGTCCTCCACCAGGCCGACGGTGCGTGGCGCTTCCACCGTCGGACTGCGGCTTTCGTGACCGAGTGAGCAGGTGAGCGACCCGATGACAGCGCGCCGCCAGAGCGACAAGGTCGCCGTGGTCACCGGCGGCGGTTCGGGCATCGGGTTGGCCATCAGCGAGCGGCTGTCCGCCGACGGCGCGGCCGTGGCCGTTCTCGACCGCGACGCCGCCTCGGCGGAGCAGGCGGCGGCGAAGATCACCGCCGGCGGCGGAACGGCCATCGGCGTCGAGGCCGACGTCACCGACCGCGCCCGCGTCGAGGTCGCGATCGCCGAGGTGGCTGACCGTCTTGGTGCTCCCACGATCCTGGTCAACAACGCCGGGCTCCATGTCTTCGGCGCCTTCCTGAAGATCGACCCCGGGACCTGGCAGCGGGTGTTCGACATCAACCTCATGGGCACCTACCACTGCTGCCAGGTCGTGCTCCCGCACATGCTCGAGGCCCGCTGGGGTCGTATCGTCAACATCTCCTCGTCCAGTGCGCAGAGCGGCCAGGCGTTCATGGCGGCCTACGTGTCGTCGAAGGCCGGCGTCATCGGGCTCACGAAGGCCCTCGCCCTCGAGTTCGGTCCCAAGGGCATCACCGTCAACACGATCCCGCCCGGGTTCATCGACACCCCGATGCTGCGCGCCCAAGAGGCGAAGGGACTCCTCGGTGGCGGGGTCGACGAGCACGCCGAGCGCACCCCGGTCCGTCGGATCGGGCGTCCCGAGGACGTCGCGGCCGCCACCGCGTTCCTCGTGAGCGAGGAGGCGTCGTACGTCACCGGTCAGGTGTTCGGCGTCAACGGCGGGCGCAACACCTGACGTGGGCCGAGTCGATCCCATCCCGCCCCGCGAGTGGCCGCGGGAGATGCGCGACGCGCTCGCCCCCCTGCAGCCCCCGAGCCCCCGGGACCCGTCGCGGCCGAAGGGTCTGAACCTGCTCGGCCTCCAGGCCCATCACCCGCCGCTCACCGGTGCCTACAACCAGCTCATCGGCCATCTGCTCTATGGTTCGACCATCACGGCCCGCCAGCGCGAGCTGCTCGTCCTTCGCGTGGCCGTGCTCCGCGGGTCCACCTATCTGTGGGAGCAGCACGCCGAGTCGGCGGGAGACGCCGGCATCGACGGCTCCGAGGTCGAGCGGGTGCGGTCGGGGCCCGACGCCGACGGCTGGTCACCCGTCGAAGCCGCCCTGGTGCGGGCCGCCGACGAGCTCGTGCAGGGCGCGCGCATGGCCGACTCGACCTGGACGGCCCTCACCACCGAGCTCGAAACCCGACAGCTCATGGACATCGTCTTCACCGTCGGCGCCTACGACCTCCTCGCCATGGCGCTCCGCACCTTCGACGTCGAGCTCGACGACGACCTGCGGAACCGGGCCTGACTTCCCGCTCTGGATCATAATATTGACGTCGAAGTCGATAATGGGCTATCCTGACCACGTCCCCGACGGCGCGGCACGCCCGGGGGGCGTGCGCCCACGGCTGTCGCGGATCGATGAGATGTGGAGGTACCCATGCCCAAGACTGTCGTCGACTTCCCGGTCTTTGACGCCGACAATCACATGTACGAGACGACGGACGCCTTCACGAAGTTCCTCCCGAAGGAGTACGACGGCCTGGTCAAGTACGTGGAGGTCAACGGGCGCACCAAGATCGCGATCCGCAACGTCATCTCCGACTACATCCCCAATCCGACGTTCTCAGTGGTCGGCCGCCCGGGAGCACAGGCCGAGTACTTCAAGCACGGCAACCCGGAGGGGAAGACCCGCCGCGAGCTCATGGGCGATCCCATCCGCTCGCCGGAGTCCTTCTTCTCACCCGAGCCCCGGCTCAAGCTGATGGACGAGCTCGGCCTCGACCGGGCCATCATGTGGCCCACGCTGGCCAGCGTCCTCGAGGAGCGGATGCCCGACGACCCCAGGGGCACGCACGCCGTCATCCACGCGCTGAACCAGTGGATGCACGAGCACTGGACCTTCAACTACGAGGGCCGCATCTTCCCGACGCCCGTCATCACGCTGCCGATCGTGGCGGAGGCCATCAAGGAGCTCGAGTGGGTGGTCGAGCGGGGCGCGAAGATCATCCTCATCCGCCCTGCACCGGTTCCCGGCTACGAGGGGTACCGTTCCTTCGCCTTGCCCGAGTTCGATCCCTTCTGGGAGAAGGTCGTCGAGGCCGACATCACGGTCGGCCTGCACGCCTCCGACGACGGGTTGACCCGCTATTACAACCAATGGGAGGGCACGCAGCGCGAGCACCTGCCCTTTGCCGGGCCCTCGGCGTTCACGGACATCGCACACACTCAGAGCCGGGGCATCTTCGACACGGTGGCGTCGCTGATCGGGCACGGGTTGCTCTCGCGCTTCCCGAAGCTGCGGGTCCTGCCGGTGGAGAACGGGTCCGCCTGGGTCCGCCCGATGATCAACGCGCTCGAGATCTCCTACGGCCACAACCCCAAGCTCTACGCCGAGGATCCCATCATGGTGCTCAAGCGGAACATCTGGGTCCACCCGTTCCACGAGGACGATCCGCGTGGCCTCATCGACCTGATCGGCGTCGACCGGGTGGTCTTCGGGTCCGACTACCCGCACATCGAGGGTATGGCGGAGCCGCTCACCTACGTCGACGAGCTCGCCGGCCTCCCGCACGAGGACATCGCCCGGGTGATGGGGGGCAACCTCGCGGAGGTGATGAAGCTACCGTTTGCCGCCTGAGCGGCCGCGCCCGGATCGCAGCCCCGGGAGGGGAAGCAGATGCAGCTGACAGGACCGGTGACCGGTGGTTCGCACGGGTGGGCCTTCGCGGCCCCGGTCGCGGACCTTGCCGCACTGGGCTATCGACACGACGAGTTCTTTCTCGAGGGAACCGCGACTCGGTATGGGCCGTCTCCCGGCTGCGAGCAGTCTTGGGACGGGCGCTGGCAGGTCGAGCCGCGCGGAACGGCGCCGTACAAGACACGCATCGTCGTGGTCCGGCCCGAGGACCCGGCGCGGTTCAACGGCACGGTGGTGGTGCTGTGGAACAACGTCTCCGCCGGGTACGAGAACTTCGGGGGTGGGGACAGCCCCGAGCTCTACGAAGGTGGCTACGCCTGCGCTGCGGTCACGGCGCAGCGCGTGGGCGTGCACGGTGCTCCCGTCGACCCGCAGGGCCTGCTCGCCTGGGACCCCGAACGCTACGGGTCGCTCTCGATCCCGAGCGACGACTACTCCTTCGACATCTTCACCCAGGCCGCGAGCGTGGTCGGACCCGACCGTGCGGACGACGGCGTCGACCCGATGGGCGGGCTCGATGTGCGCCGGCTCATCGCCGAGGGAGCGTCACAGTCCGCAGCCCGCCTCGCGACGTATCTCAATGCCATCCAGCCGACGACGGGTAGATTCGACGCCTTCCTGCTCACCATGTACTTCGGTGGCGGAGCGCCGCTCGAGGTCGGCGACGCCGTCATGACGGTGCAGGCCGCCGGCAGTGGCGGGCCTCGCATTCCGGAGGGACTCCACCTGTTGCGTGACGACCTGGGTGTGCCTGTGATGGTCGTGAACACGGAGTGTGAGGCAAAGGCGTGCTATCCCGTCCGGCAACCCGACACGGATCACTACCGCTACTGGGAGGTGGCCGGAGCCTCTCACGTGTCCCTCCAGGGGTTGGTGTCGTCGGCACCGCGGATGGAGCGCGACTTCGGCTTCTCGATCCCGATCGACGACGCCGTGAAGAGCGTCAACCAGGTCTCGGTCGCACCGGTGGTGGACGCGGCCCTGCACCACGTGAACATCTGGGCGCAGGGAGGTGCCGCGCCCCGGTCCAGCCCCGCATCGAGTTCTCGGGTGACCCGCCCGAGATCGTGCGGGACGGCAACGGGATCGCCCGGGGGGGCATCCGGCTTCCCGTGGTCGAGGTCCCGATCGCCCACAACAGCGCGCTCCAACAATCGCCCGACGTGTTCAGCCGGCTGGTCGGGTACCACGAACCCTTCCCGCCCGAGAAGGTGCGCGCCCTCTATGGCACTCGATCCGCCTATGTCGAGCGCTATGAGGAGGCCGCCAGGGCTGCGGCGGCCTCCTCGGTGATCCTCCCTCGCGACGTTGCGGCCGTAGTGCGAGAGGGAACGGCGGACGTTCCGCTCTGAGCGGTCGGGCGCGATCCGGAGACGCAGCGCCGGCAGCTCCTCGCGGACCATAGTTCTCACGGACCATACGGCTGGTCGAGCAGCGACGTCCCCCGCCGGAGGGAGGCGAGGGAGAAACCGGCCGTCCTCCGGTACTCCTCGGTGACCCGCGCGATCTCCTCCGCGCGTGATCACGTCGGCGATGTCGGTGAACCCCTCCGGGGCCCGCTCCTCCACCAGCACCATGGGGAGCTCGGGGCCGTGCCCGCGGTTGGCGCGCACGATGGCGGCCGTGGCGGGGCGGCGGGCCTTCTCGTAGTGGTCCAGGGCCTCGTCGAGGTTGCCGGGGTGTCGCCGGACGCACCCGGCCAGCACCCGCGCATCGAGGATGGCCTGGGAGGCGCCGTTCGAGCCGATCGGGTACATGGGGTGCGCGGCATCGCCCAGAAGCGTGCTGCGTCCGAAGGTCCAGCGGGGGAGCGGGTCTCGATCGACCATCGGGAAGAGGTACGTCGCCGGCGCCGCCCGGACGACGGAAGGCACGTCGAGCCATCCGAAGTCCCACGCTTCGAACTGCGGGAGGAAGTCGCCGAGGGATCCCTTCTTGTTCCAGTCCTCCGTCGCCGCCAGGTCGGACTCCGGTCGTCGCAGCTCGGCCACGAAGTTGAACGCCTGCTTGCCTCCGGGCAGGTCGGCAATGGGGTAGCCGACGAACTTCTGCTCGGGATGGCCGGCCCAGACCATGGTGCGACCGTCCAGCACGGCGTCGGTCTCCGCCACGCCGCGCCACAGCAGCGAGCCGTTCCAGCGCGGCGGCCCCTCGGCGGGGAAGCGTTCCGCACGCGCGACGCTGTGGATCCCGTCCGCCGCCACCACGACGTCCGCCTCGACCCGCCCGCCCTCGAAGACGGCGCGCCGGGTGCCCTCCGCCGTCATCGATCCGGACCAGCCCCCGCCCGAGGTGCAGCACGCCCGGCCCGGCGCGCTCGACCAGTGCCTCCAGCATCACCTCCTGCAGCACGCCACGGTGGATGGAGAGCTGGGGCCAGGGATAGCCGGCGGCGACGCCCCGGGGCTCCCGCCAGATCTCCTGGCCCCGTTTGGTGCAGTAGACGAGCAGCGATGGGGCGACCGATCGTGCCCGGAGCTCCTCGAGCAGGCCGAGGGCTTCGAGCTCCAGGGCGGCGTGCGGCAGGAGGTTGATCCCGACCCCGAGCGGGCGCAGTTCGCGGGTCGCCTCGAAGACCTCCACCTTCGCACCGATCTCGTGGAGGCTGAGCGCCGTCGCCAGACCGCCGATCCCGGCCCCGACGACGACGCACTCGAGCCCGTCGAGGGCCCCCGTCACAGGACCTCGTGCACGTCGATGCGCACGACGGCCCGATCGCGCCGACCGGTCGAGATCGCGATCAGATCGTTGAGAAAGCTCAGCCGCGGGGCCGACGTGGTCAATCGCACGTGGGTCCGGAAGTAGTACTCGTCGGGATCCACCTCCTCCCCGCGCTCCAGGCGCGCGAAAACCGACTCCGTCGCCTTGCGGACGCCTCGGGAGCGCACCTCGACCGTCTCGCCGGATCCGGTCCTGAGCGTGTAGTGCGCATCGATCTCGATCACGCCGTCCGGCCGGACCGTCTGCCAGTCGACCCCACCCTCGAGAACCATGCCCCTGAGGTCGTCCCGGCCTACGAAGGTTCCGCCCTCGAACGCGATGAAGCGGCGTCCACCGCCGAGGTCGACGGGGGCACGCACGTCGATCTCGATCGCCAGGAGCTCACGCAGTCGGATCTGCCGCATGCGGATTCGCGCCTCGGGCCACCGAGCCGGATGACCCGCGAAGGCCTACCCCAGCCGCCCGAGGAGGAAGCCGGCGACGTCGGTGGCCGGCGGGAACGAGCCGGTGATCCCGGAGCTGACGTAGCCGACGTCGCTGATCATGGTGATGCCGGTGATCGCCACCGCCGCGTCGCTGCAGAGGAACACGAGCGGGTAGGCCTGCTCGAGCGGGGTGGAGGCCTCGATCCCCGACCTCGCCGCGGTAGTCGGCGCCGAAGCCCAGCCACATCTCCTTGTTGGCCTGGGCCAGCGGGGTGTCGGTCGGCCCGGGGCAGATGGCGTTGATGCGGATCCCCCGCTTGAGCAGGGGGAACGCCTCGCGGGCCACGTAGGCGCAGACGGCCTGCTTGGAGTGGAAGTAGTCGGCGAAGCCGTGCTCGACCGCCCAGGCCGATGCCGCGTCGAAGTCGGCCGTGTCCAGGTACTCCTTCAACGTCTCCAGATTGGACTCCCAGCCGAGCCCGGCGGCGGAGGAGATGAAGCCGATGGCCGAACCGCGGGGGAGCATGCCGCCGTCCAGCATCCGGTTGATGAGGTGGCGGTGCCCGACGAAGTTGATCTTCTCGATCCCCGGCGTGCCGTCGGCGACCCCGGCGCAGGAGAACAGCGCGTGCACCGGGCCCCCGCACTCGTCCACCGCGGCCTCGATGGACGCCTTGTCGGCCAGGTTCACGTGGATGGCCTTGGCGCCCGGGAGCGTCACCTCGGCGTAGTCCATCACCACGACTTCGGCGCCGGCGTCCTGCACCAGCGCGGCAGCGGCGGCACCCATGCCGGTGGCACCGCCGACGACGAGGACCCGCTTGCCGTCGTAGCGAAATGCATCGAACAGTCCCATGTGTATGCCTCCTGATGCAGCAGCGTGTGAATGTGTCCTAACCGACGACGGAGCGGACCTTGAGGTCCACGATGGTATCCCAGTCGATCCCGAGCTCCTCGAGGACGGCGTCGCCGTGCTCGTTGAACTCGGGCGCCCGCCCGGCCGGCGCCGGCTCGCCGCCGAACTGCACGGGTGCCGCCACGAGCTGGAAGGGGGCCCCCGTCGCCGTCTCGCAGTCCTGCACGTAGCCGTTGGCCAGCGTCTGGGGATCGACGGCGGCCTCGAGGGTGTCCTGCACGACGCACCACTGGCCGGTGAAGTCGGCCAGCTTCTCGCGCCACTCGGCCACCGTGTGCTCGGCCAACACGCGTGCGCAGGATCGGCCTGCACCTCTGTGGTGTTCTCGAGCAGCGAGGCGTGGTCGGCGAAGCGAGGGTCGTGCGCCAGCTCGGGTCGCCCGATGATCTCGCAGAGCGGCGGCCAGTACTTCCCGGCCTGGAGGCAGCAGAAGGACACGTAGCGCTCGTCCTTGGTCAGATAGGTGTTCACCAAGGGGTTCTGCCGCATCATGTTGGTCGGAGGGCCCTGCCAGGGGATGTTGGTGACGAGCGACAGCGCGAAGGCCTGGCCCATGGCCCACATCCCGGTGCCCAGCAGCGACACGTCGACCGTCGTCGCCTCGCCCGTCCGCTCGCGGTGGAAGAGCGCGCCCATGATCCCCCCGGCGATGGTCATGGCGCCGATGGAGTCGCCGAAGCCGGGTGCCGGTGGGTTGGGAAGGCGGTCCGAGTCGGCCGGCATGCCGCCGATCGCCACGCCGGCCCGTTGCCAGAAGGCGAGCGAGTCGTACGAGCCCTTGTCCGCGTCCGGGCCCCGCTCGCCCTGGCCCGTGCCCGCGACGTAGATGATCTGCGGGTTGTGCGCCCGGATGTCGTCGAGCTCGATCTTGAGCTTCTTGCGCACCCCCGGCAGCTTGTTGGTGAGGAACACGTCGGCCGTGCCGGCGAGCTTGTAGAGGATCTCGAGCCCTTCGGGCGTCGTCAGGTCGAGCGCCAAGCTCCGCTTGCCCCGGTTCGAGTGCTCCAGGAGCGCGTGGACGTCGCCGGTGATCGACACGACTCCGGTGGAGGCCAGGCCCCGCATGGCGTCGCCCCGCTCGGCGGGCTCGATCTTGATCACCTCGGCGCCCCAGTCGGCCAGGAGCGCCGAGGCCGCCGGCACGAACGTGTGCTCGGCCACCTCCAGGACGCGGACACCCTCCATCACTGCCGTCACCTGCATCCTCCAAGTCTCGGGTTCGAAGAGATTCTCGGCGTCAGGGCCACGGGAACGGTCATGGCCCCCGGATCTGACTCTGACATCGACGTCGATGTTACCCCGGGGCCGGACGGGCCACCTCGACCACCACCTTGCCCACGGCCCGACCCTCGGCCAGGTGGCGCAGGGCGGCCGCCGCGTCGGCCAGGTCGAACGTGGCGCCGATGAGCGGCGCCGCACGCCCCTCGACCAGGAGGTCCAGGAGCTCGCGGTCGTTGCGCACCATCTCCTCGGGCTGGTGCCGCGCGAACTCGCCGAACTGGAAGCCGAGGATGTGGATCCCCTTCAGCAGGACCAGGTTCAGCGGGATACGCGGGATGGACCCCGACGCGTAGCCCACGGTGACGAAGCGCCCGCCCCAGTGCAGCGAGCGCAGGGCCGGCTCGGCCAGGTCGCCGCCGACCGGGTCGACCACGACGTCGGCGCCGTCGGGCAGCGCCTCCCGCAGGGCCTGCCGCAGGTCGCCGGCGCGGTGGTCGATCAGCCGCTGCGCGCCGCAGGCGCGCGCCGCCTCGAGCTTCTCGGGGCTCGAGGCCACCGCGGTCACGGCCGCCCCCAGGACGGCGCCCAGCTGGACCGCGGCCGAGCCGACGCCGCCGCCCGCCCCGAGCACGACGAGCTCTTCGCCCGGCTCGAGCGCCGCCACCGAGCGCAGCACGTGGTACGCGGTGCGATAGGCCACGCCGAAGGCGGCCGCCGTGTGGTCGTCCACCCCGGTCGGGGACCGGCATCAGCGACGCCGCCGGCACGACGATCTCCTCGGCCAAGGCGCCGACGATGGCCGAGCCGAACACGCGGTCGCCGACGCCGACCCCGTCGACACCTTCGCCGACGTCGACCACGTGCCCGGCGAACTCGCTGCCCAAGATGAAGGGCGTCGGCACCGACACCTGGTACGTGTTGGCGACGACCAGCACGTCGGGGAAGTTGAGCGCGCCCACGTGCACCGCGACCCGGGCCTGTCCCGCGCCCAGCGCCGGTGACGGCACGTCGGCCACCTCAACCACCTCGGGCCCGCCGTAGGTGCGGCACACTGCGGCCCGCACGTCAGCTCACTCCCCGACCGGGGCGGTCCGTCGCCCGGCGCACGCCCGCCGGCTCAGTCCGCGCCCGGCGTCGCCAGCACGGCGTAGTCCGTCGACTCGGCCAGGTCCGCCGCCGCCTGCATGAGCTCGAGCACGATGGGCCCGAACGCGAGGAGCTTCTCGTCGTCGCCGGCCCGCTGGTAGCCCTGCTCCAGGACGACGGCCAGCTTCCACTTGGCCAGCACGCAGTAGTAGTCGATGTCGTCGACCTGGCGGCCGGACGTCTCGGCGTAGTGGTCGAGCATCTCGGCCCGCGAGGGCATGCCCGTCATGTCGACGTAGCCGCCGGCGCGATCCTCGTCGCCGCTCGTGTCGTCCGGCCAGGACTGCATCACCCAGCCCAGGTCGAGCTTGGGGTCGCCGACGGTGCCCATCTCCCAGTCGACGATGGCGGCGAGGCGGGCCGGCGCCCCGTGCTTGAACATGACGTTGGCGAACTGGTAGTCGCCGTGCATGAGCCCGGGGATGTAGTCGATCGGCCGGTGGGCGCGCAGCCACGCCGCCGCCTCCTCGAAGCCGGGGAGCTCGCGGCCCTTGATGCGCTCGAGGAACGCCGTCCACCGGTCCACCTGGCGCTCGTGGAAGCCGTCGGGCCGGCCCAGGTCGTCGAGGCCCTTGGCCCGCCAGTCGACCCTGGACAGCAGGGCGATGCCCTCGGCCAGCTGGAAGGCGAGACCGCGCCGCTCCTCCAGGTCGGTGTCGAACGGCGCGGGCCACTCGCGCCGGGTGGACATCGGCGACCAGCCGTCGACGAACCCCATGAGGTAGAAGGTGCGGCCGAGCACCGCGGGGTCCGTGCACACGGCGATCGCCTCGGTGTGCGGCACGTCGGTGCCGTTCGAGCGCCTCGATGATCCGCCACTCCCGCACGATGCCCTCGTCCCGGCTGGCCGGCGCGCCGGGCGGCGGGATGCGCATGGCGCAGTGGAGGTCGCCCCGCCGGAGCTCGTAGATCTCGTTCTGGCTGCCGCCCGAGATGTAGCCGTGCTCCAGCGGCGCCCCGACGCCGAGGCCCTGGGCGTCCAGCCAGGCCGTCAGCCCCTCGACGTCGGCGATCGTCGGTGTCGTCGTCTCGGCCGTGTCGCTCACAGGTTCCCCACCTCGAGCTCGAGGTACTCGGCGAACTTCGCCCGGGCGGCCTCCTGCCGCTTGGGCAGCCACTGCGTGGGCCAGACGTCGTCGCTCGGGCCGTAGTCCCGCAACACCTGGCGGGCGACCGTGACCTTGTGCACCTCCGTCGGGCCGTCGGCCAGCCCCATGACGCCGGCCCCGTGGATCATGCCGAAGAACGGCATCTCGTTGGTGGTCCCCAGTGCGCCGTGCACCTGCATGGCGCGCCAGGCGATGTCGTGCAGCACGGTGGGCATGACGACCTTGGCCGTCGCGATGTCCTTGCGCACCCGCTTGTAGTCGTTGTACTTGTCGATCTCCCACGCCGTGTAGAGCACGAAGAGCCGGAACTGCGACCAGCTGGGCGTAGGAGTCGGCGATGTAGCCCTGCACGAACTGCTTGTCGGCCAGGAGGCTGCCGGCGGTCTCGCGGCTGAGCGCCCGCTCGCACATCATGTCGATCGCCTTCTGGGCCATGCCGATGGTCCGCATGGCGTGGTGGATCCGGCCGCCGCCGAGCCGGGTCTGGGCGATGACGAAGGCCTGTCCCTCCCCGCCGAGCAGCGACTCGGCGGGGACCCGCACGTCCTCGTAGTGGATGAGCGCGTGGGAGCCCTCGTTCATCTGCTCGCCGTACAGGCCGACGTTGCGCACGATGTGCACGCCCGGGGGTGTCCGTCGGCACCAGGAACATCGACATGCCCTTGTACGGGCTCACGTCGGGGTTGGTCACCGCCATGACGATGAGGAACGAGGCCGTCTTGGCGTTGGACGAGAAGAACTTCCAGCCGTTGATCACCCACTCCTCACCGTCCTTGACCGCCCGCGTCGTGAACAGCGTCGGGTCGGCGCCGGCATGGGGCTCGGTCATCGAGTAGCTCGAGAAGCACTCGCCGTCGAGCAGCGGCTGGAGGTAGCGCTCCTTCTGCTCGTCGGTGCCGTAGTGGGCGATGATCTCCGCGTTGCCGGTGTCGGGAGCCTGGCAGCCGAACACGACCGGCGCCCACTGCGAGCGGCCGAGGATCTCGTTCAGCAGCGCCAGCTTCAGCTGGCCGTAGCCCTGGCCACCCAGCTCGGGTCCGAGGTGGGTGGCCCACAGGCCCTGGCGCCGCACCTCTTCCTTCAGCGGGTCGATCGCCTGGCGTCGCTTTCCCTCCAGCGGGACGAACTGCTGGTGGGGGAACACCAGGTCGAGCGGCTCGACCTCCTCCCGGACGAACTCGTCGACCCAGTCCAGCTTCTCCTGGTACTCGGGATCGGTCTCGAAGTCCCACGCCATGGTTGCGCCCTCCCTCGGTCGGCGAGGCAGAATATGTCTTTCGCAGAATATGATTCTGACTATTCAGAACGCAATACCGGAACCCGAGGCCGACGTCGCCGGACGGATCGTCCGCCGCACCCTGGCGAAACGGGAGAACGACTACGCGAGCGAGGTCCGCCGCCTGCTCGATGCCGCCCTCGAGGTCATGGGCCGCTGCGGCACCTCGTCGCGCCCCCGTGTGGCCGACATCGTGGCCGCGGCGGGACTCTCCAACGAGGCCTTCTACCGGCACTTCCAGTCCAAGGATGCCCTGGTCACCGCCCTCCTCGAGGACGGCGGCGAGCGCCTGCGCAGCTATCTCGCCCACCAGTTGGCGAAGGAGGCGACGCCCGAGGGCCAGGTCCGGCGTTGGGTGGAGGGCGTGCTCGCCCAGGCCCACGGGGACATCGCCGCCACCACCTTGGCCGTGCTGTGGAACGGGGGCAGCGTGGGCGGGGGATTGGCGGCCGGGCGGCACTTCGCCAGTGCACCCTTGGCCTCGCTCCTGCACGAGCCGTTCGCCGCGCTCGGGAGCGAGGCCCCCGAGTTCGACGCCGCCCTGGCGGCGCACGCCACGCTCGGCAAGCTCTCGGACTGCCTGTGGCAGGGCGTCGAACCGACACGCTCCGAGGTCGCACACGTCGCCGACTTCTGCCTCGCGGCCGCCTCGCGCCGAGCCTGACGGCCCGCCGCACCGGTGATCCGGACCGGGTCCGGCGGCCGGCCCCGGCTCTTTGACCGCACACCCGAAGGGGTGCTAGCACAACGCTCACGGCCGAGCGAGGCCACTGCGCAGATCGGCACACCGAGAAGCCCACGTGGCGGCGAGGAGGGGCGTATGAAGGTGGGCATCGTGACGGGGGCGGCCCGGGGGATGGGGCGGGCCTGTGCCGAACGAGTTGCGCACATGGTCGACGTCCTCCTGCTGGTCGACCGCGACGAGCTCATCCTCGCCGAAGCGGCGGAGAGCCTCGCGTCGGGCCGCGCGCCGGCGAAGGTCGAGCCCTTCGGGCTCGACGTCAAGGACCCCGAAGGTGTCGCCCGCCTGGCGACGCGGGCATCGGAGCTGGGCACGCTGCGCGCCGTCGCCCATGCGGCCGGCGTGTCCCCGACCATGGCCGACTGGCGCGAGATCGTCGCGGTCGACCTCGTCGGGACGGCGTTGCTCGTCGACGCCCTCTTCCCGCTGGCGTCGGCGGGCACGGCCGTCGTGTGCTTCGCGTCGATCGCGCCGCTGCTGGCGATGGGTGACGCCGATGTCGCGGCGGACGTGGTGCTCGACGATCCGCTCGACGTTGCGTTCCTCGACCGCATCCGAGAGGCGGTGGGCCCCGAGATCGAGGACGCCGGCATGGCCTACACATGGGCGAAACGGGGCGTGCACCGGCTGGCCCGGCGCGAGTCGGTGCGCTTCGGGCGCGTCGGCGCCCGCATCTGCTCGGTGACGCCCGGCATGATCGACACGCTCATGGGTCAACAGGAGGCCGAGGCCCGTCCGACCACCGACGACCTGCTCGTCCAGCTGTCGCCGTTCGGTCGCAGGGGCCGTCCCGAGGAGGTGGCGGCCGGGGCGGCCTTCCTCCTCTCCGACGAGGCCGGTTTCGTCACCGGGATCGACCTTCCCGTCGACGGGGGCGTGGTCGCCGCGTTCCGCACCGGTGGAGCCTCCATCGCATGAGCGATGTCGCCGACGTGAGGGACCTGCTCGATCCCGAGCTGCGGCCGGTGCTCGACGCCTTCGAGCTCCCGCCCCTCGACCACGACGGGATCGCGGCCATGCGCCGTGCCTCGTTCACGGCGCCGGAGCTCTCCGACGCGGTGGCGCGCACCGACCACGTGGTGCCGGGCGACCCTCCGGTCCGCGTGCGGGTGCACCGACCGGTCGGCCTCGAAGGTCGGCTCCCCGCCGTCGTCACCATCCACGGCGGCGGGTATGTCATCGGCTCCTACGACATGGACGACACCGTGCTCGACCAGTGGTGCCCGGCGCTCGGGATCGTCGGCGTCTCCGTGGACTACCGCCTCGCCCCGGAGACCCCGTACCCGGGGCCGCTCGACGATTGCTACGCGGCGTTGCGCTGGACCTCCGACCACGCGGACGAGCTCGGGATCGACCCCGGGTGCATCGGCGTCTCCGGGCTCAGCGCGGGAGGCGGGCTTGCCGCCGCACTCGCACTGCGGGCGCGGGACCGGGGCGAGATCCCGCTCGCCTTCCAGCTCCTCGACTGCCCCATGCTCGACGACCGCCAGAGGACCCCCTCCATCCGGGCGCCCGGCTTGTACGTGTGGAGCTCGGGGTCCAACGAGTTCGGCTGGCGCTCCTACCTCGGCGAGCTCTACGAGTCCGACGACGTCCCGGTCTACGCGGCGCCGGCCCGCGCCACGGAGCTCGGGGGACTGCCACCGGCCTGTGTGATCGTGGGCTCCATCGACGGCTTCCGCGACGAGGACATCGACTACGCCCAGCGCTTGAACCAAGCCGGCGTGCCCTGT
Organism: uncultured Acidimicrobiaceae bacterium; assembly: GCA_963774485.1. Lineage (GTDB taxonomy): Bacteria > Actinomycetota > Acidimicrobiia > Acidimicrobiales > RAAP-2 > Bog-473. The sequence continues at coordinate 472,057 of CAVZFG010000005.1, read as the reverse complement.
GAGCTCCACGTCATCGCCGGCCTGCCCCACGCGTACCTGCTCGTGCCGGGCGCCGCGGCGGTGCAGCAGGCGGCACGCTGCAGGGACGACTGGTTGGCCCGTCAGCTCGCCGGTCGTCGCATCGTCTGACCCGCCCTCGGCGGCGGGCCGACCGGTCAGAGTGCGCCGGCCCCGCCCGATCGGGCCCGGATCATCGCGTCCTGGACGAAGGACGCCGCCAGCTGGCCGTCGGTCCGGAAGATGTCGCCCTGCCCGTAGCTGCGGCCGTGCCCGGCATAGGGGCTCCGGTGGGAGAGGAGGTGCCACTCGGATGCCGGGAACGGTTCGTGGAACGTGAGGGTGTGGCTGAGCACGCCCGTCGAGAGGGTCCTGTGGGCCTGCGCCTGGCCCACGCCGCGTGTGGGCGCATGGCCGTCCCGATCAGGAAGCCGTCGGTGGAGTAGGCGACGAGGGCCTGGTCGGTGCCGGCTTCCTCGGGGGCTCCCGCGAAGCGGACCCAGACGTCGAGCTCGGGCGGTCCCACCTGCTCGGGGTCGTTCAGGTCGACCCCACCGACCACGCAGATCTCCCAGGCTCCCGCCCGACGGACGGCGCCGTCGTCGTCCTCCGGTCTCGAGGGCAGGCTGGGCCGGTCGGCGTGCCGGATCACGTCGTCTTCGGCGGCGCTGAGCAGCACCAGTGAACGGGTGCAGAGCCGGTCGCCCTGGCTGATGGTCACCGTGCTGCTCGCCACCGACCGCCCGCTGTGCATGCGGTCGACCGCGACGTCGAGGGGGGCTTCGGGCGACGCGCCCCGCGCGAAGACGGTGTGAATGGTCTTGACCGACTTTCCCTCCTGGCCGGCCAGCCCCGCCATCACCGACTGCGCCAGCAGCTGGCCGCCGAAGACCACGTTGTGGTCGGAACGGAGGTTGCCGGCCCGGTAGCGGTCGGTGGCCGACCGGTTCGAGCGACAGGGCCTCGAGGAACGCGTCAATGGTGAACATCGGTCTGGCTTCCTCCCCTTCCGTCCACGGGCGGGCGGCCCCACTCGTCGCGGGATCGTGGCCGACACGGCGCCGCATTCCCGGACGCCGGAGGATCATACCGGGATTTTTGACGACGACGTCAAAGTCAGATAGCCTCCCGACCTGGGGTCTCCCGGCGCGTGTGCCTGACGCGTTCCGTGTTGCGACCGGCGCGTCAGGCTGTCGCCATCTGAATGATTCGAGCGACGAGAGGAAGAGTGCTGTGGCCGAGGCAGTGAAGGTCAACCCGGAATCGAGGATGCTCGTCGACGGAAGGCTGGTCGACGCCGATTCGGGACGGACCTTCGACAACGTGAACCCGGCGACCGAAGAGGTCATCGGACAGGTTGCCGATGCGTCCACGGCCGAGATGCATCGGGCCATCGACGCCGCCCGACGCGCCTTCGACGAGACCGATTGGTCGACGAACCACGCCTTCCGCAAGCGCTGTCTCGAGCAACTGCACGAGGCCCTCCAGGTCGAGCAGGAGGAGCTGCGCGAGCAGCTGATCCTCGAGGTCGGCTGCCCGCGCATGACGACGAACGGTCCCCAGCTCGACGCGCCGCTCTCCGAGGCACTGGCCTACCCGGCCAAGCTCATCGAGGAGTTCGAGTGGGAGACGGTGCTGCCCGACGCCACGAGCATCACGGGCACACTCGACTCCCGGCGGATCTGGCGTGAGCCCGTCGGCGTGGTCGGCGCCATCGTGCCGTGGAACTTCCCGGTGGAGGTGACGCTGCACAAGCTGGGACAGGCGCTGGCCACCGGCAACACGGTCGTCCTGAAGCCGGCGCCCGACACCCCGTGGAACGCCACCTTCCTCGGTCGCCTGGTCGCCGAGCGGACCGACATCCCCGCCGGCGTGGTCAACGTCGTCACGTCGTCGGACCACCTGGTCGGCGAGGAGCTCACGCTCTCGCCGAAGGTCGACATGATCTCCTTCACCGGGTCGACCGCGGTCGGGCAGCGCATCATGGAGAAGGGCGCCGCGACCATGAAGCGCGTCTTTCTCGAGCTGGGCGGGAAGTCGGCGAGCGTCGTGCTCGAGGACGCCGATCTCGGCACGGCGACGCTCATGGGCATGGGCGCGTGCTTCCACGCGGGACAGGGGTGCGCCATCCAGACCCGCATGCTGCTGCCGCGCTCGCGCTACGAGGAGGGTGTGGAGATGCTGAAGGGTCTCTTCGCCGCGGTGCCCTACGGGGACCCGCAGCGTCCCGACGTGATCATGGGGCCGCTCATCTCGTCCAAGCAGCGCGAGCGGGTGCTCGGCCTCATCGAGAAGGGCAAGGCCGAGGGCGCCACGCTGGCCGTCGGCGGCGGCCGTCCCTCCGGCGACGAGTTCGCCAAGGGCTGGTGGGTCGAGCCGACGCTGTTCACCGACGTGGACAACTCCATGACCATCGCCCAGGAGGAGATCTTCGGTCCGGTCCTCGTCGTGATCCCCTACGAAGACGAAGACGACGCCGTCCGCATCGCCAACGACTCCAAGTACGGCCTGAGCGGCGGCGTGTTCTCGGGTTCGGTCGAGCACTCGCTCGCGGTGGCCCGGCGGATCAGGACCGGTGGTCTCAGCATCAACGGCGGCGCTCCCTACGGTGCCGACCTTCCCTTCGGCGGGTACAAGCACAGCGGCATCGGACGCCAGAACGGCGTCGCCGGGTTCGAGCAGTACCTGGAGATCAAGTCCGTGGCCTGGCCCAAGGCCTGAGCGCGAAGGAGCCCGAGGTGACGGTCACCAGCCCGCAGGACCTCTACTACGACCCCTACGACTTCGAGATCGACGCCGACCCGTATCCGGTATGGAAGCGGATGCGCGACGAGGCACCGCTGTACTGGAACGAGAAGTACGAGTTCTTCGCGCTGAGCCGCTGGGACGACGTCGAGGCGGCGATGCTCGACTGGGACACCTACCGCTCCGGCCGCGGCTCCATCCTCGAGATGATCCGGGCCAACGTCGAGATCCCCTCGGGCGTGATCCTCATGGAGGACCCGCCGGCGCACACCGGCCACCGCTCGCTGCTCTCGCGGGTCTTCACGCCCAAGAAGATGCTCGCGCTCGAGCCCCAGGTGCGCGCCTTCTGCGCCGAGGTGCTCGACCCGCTCGCGTGCGGCGCCGGCGGTTTCGACTTCATCGCGGACCTGGGCAAGTTCATGCCCATGCGCGTCATCGGCATGCTGCTCGGCATCCCCGAGCAGGACCAGGTGGCGATCCGCGAGCGGATCGACGAGAGCCTGCGGCTCGAGGAGGGCACCGAGCCCGAGTCCGACTACGACGCCGTCGAGTCGGCGCAGGTGTTCTCCGACTACATCACGTGGCGCGCCGAGCACCCCTCCGACGACCTGATGACCGAGCTGCTCAACGCCGAGTTCGAGGACGAGACGGGGACGACGCGCACGCTTGACGCACGACGAGATGCTCACCTACGTCGGACTGTTGGCCGGGGCGGGCAACGAGACGACGACCCGGCTCATCGGCTTCACCGGGAAGGTCCTCGGCCGCCATCCCGACCAGCGCCGCGAGCTGGCGGCGGACCCTCGCTCATCCCCAACGCCATCGAGGAGCTCCTGCGCTACGAGGCGCCGTCGCCCGTGCAGGCCCGCTACGTCCAGCACGACGTCGAGCTCCACGGCCAGAAGGTGCCCGAGGGCAGCATCATGGTCGTCCTCAACGGCTCGGCCAACCGGGACGAGCGCCACTACCCCGACGGGGACAGCTTCGACATCCACCGCGACGTCGGTCGGCACCTCTCCTTCGGCTACGGCATCCACCTCTGCCTGGGCGCCGCGCTGGCCCGGCTGGAGGGCCGCATCGCGCTCGACGAGGTGCTGCGTCGCTTCCCCGATTGGGAGGTCGACTACGACAAGGCCCAGCGCGCCCACGCCTCGACCGTGCGGGGCTGGGAGACGCTGCCGGTGCGCACGTCGTGATCCGGTCCACTCGCAGCCATCGAGGAGAGGAGCACGCCATGAACCTCGACGACATGATCCTGGTCAGCATCGACGACCACATGATCGAGCCCCCGGACATGTTCGAGAACCACGTGCCGCAGAAGTGGATCGACGACGCGCCCAAGGTCGTGCACGAGGAGGGCATCGACCAGTGGGTCTTCCAGGGCGAGAAGACCAGCACGTCGTTCGGGATGGCGGCCACGGTCGGCTGGCCCTCCGAGGAGTGGGGCTTCAACCCGGGCACCTACACGGAGCTCCGTCCCGGGTGCTTCGACGTCCACGAGCGGGTGCGCGACATGAACGCCAACGGCGTGCTCGGCTCCATGTGCTTCCCCACCATGGCCGGGTGGAACGCACGGACGTTCGCCGAGTCACGCGACAAGGAGATCGCCCTCGTCATGCTCCAGGCGTACAACGACTGGGCCATCGACGAGTGGTGCGGCGCCTATCCGGGTCGCTTCATCCCGCTCGGCATCGTCCCGATGTGGGACGTCGAGGCCGCCGCCAAGGAGGTCCGCCGCATCGCCAAGAAGGGCTGCCGGTCGATCAGCTTCCTCGAGACGCCGCACGTGCAGGGGTTCCCGAGCTTCCTCTCGGGCTACTGGGACCCGATGCTGGCCGCGCTGAGCGAGGAGAACATGGTGCTGTCCCTCCACATCGGGGCGGGCTTCGCCGTCATCAAGCGGGCGGAGGAGGCGCCGGTCGACCACCTCATGGTCCTGGCCTGCCAGATCAGCGCCATCACCGCGCAGGACCTGCTGTTCGGACCGACGCTGCGGCGCTTCCCGGACCTGAAGGTCGCGCTGTCCGAGGGCGGGATCGGCTGGATCCCCTTCTACTTCGACCGGATCGACCGCCACTTCAGAACCAGGAGTGGCTGCACAGCGACTTCGGCGGGAAGCTGCCCTCGGAGGTCTTCCGCGACCACATCCTGGCCTGCTACATCACCGACCCCTCCGGCCTCCTGCTGCGCGACCGGATCGGCCTCGACATCATCGCCTGGGAGTGCGACTACCCGCACACCGACACGACCTGGCCCGAGTCGCCCGAGTTCGCCTGGAAGGAGTTCCAGGACGCCGGGTGCCGCGACGAGGAGATCCACAAGATCACCTGGGAGAACGCCTGCCGGTTCTACGGCTGGGACCCCTTCGCGCACACGCCCAAGGAGCAGGCGACGGTCGGCGCCCTGCGGGCGTGGCACGGGACGTCGACGTGACGCGCATGTCACGTGACGGAGTGGCGCAAGCGGAACGAGGCCGCCGGCATCGGCGTCGTCGCACCCGTCTGACCCGAAATTGCCAGATCGACCGATGCACGACACACTCGTCGCCATGCGACGCACGACAGAGGAGACCACAGGTCTGGTGAGGACCCGATGTTGCTCGGCCTGACCGAAGACCAGGCGTTCTTCCGCGAGACGACCGAGCGCTTCCTGGCGGAGCAGGTGCCGCCCGACGCGCTCCGCTCGCTGCGCGACGACCCGGCCGGGTTCGACCCGGCTGTACTGGCGGCGCGGTGCGGAGCTCGGTTGGACCTCGCTGCTGGTGGGCGAGGAGCAAGGCGGCGGGACGATCAGTGGCGTCGGGCTGGTCGACCTCAGCCTCGTTGCCTACGAGTTCGGTCGCCACGCCGCGCCGGGGCCGTTGGTGGCGACCAACGTGGTCGCCGCCACCCTCAGCGCCTCGGGCGCCGCCCCCGACGTGTTGGCCGGCCTGTTGTCCGGCGAGGTGATCGCGTCGTGGTGCGCCCCCGTCTCGGGTCCCGACGGATGGCAGCCGACGCTGGAGGCCCGCCGAGTGGGATCGGACGTCGTGGTGCGCGGCGAGGGCCGCCTGGTGGAGTCGGCGCAACAGGCCGACTACTTCCTCGTCACCTGTCGCGACGAGGCCGGCGTCACCCAGGTGCTCGCTCCGGCGGCCACGCCGGGCGTCACCCGTGCCGCCATGCGGACGGCCGACCTGACCCGTCGCTTCGGCATCGTCAGATTCGACGATGCCACCCTCCCGCTCGATGCCGTCGTCGGCGGCGTCGGGGAGGCGGCAGCGGACGTCGACCGCCAGTTCCAACTGTCCCTGGTCATGCTCAACGCGGAGTCGGTGGGGACCATGCAGACCGGATTCGACATGACGGTCGAGTGGGCCTTCGACCGCTACACCTTCGGGCGGCCGCTGGCGTCGTACCAGGCGCTGAAGCACCGGTTCGCCGACATGATGATGTGGCTCGAGGCGAGCCACGCGATCAGCGATGCCGCCTGTCTTGCCACGGCGGACGGCGCGGAGGATGCCGCCGAGCTGGTGAGCGCGGCCAAGGCGTACATCGGCCAGTACGGCACCGAGCTCCTGCAGGACTGCGTGCAGATGCACGGGGGCATCGGCGTCACCTTCGAGCACGATCTCCACCTCTACCTGCGGCGCTTCACGGTCGACCGGGCGCTGGCCGGGACACCGGCCGACCATCGCCAACGGATCGCCGCGCTGGTGCGGGCGCGGGGAGAGGATGCGGCATGAGCGCCCTACCGGCCGCGGCGATGGAGGGCACGGACGAGGTCGAGGACCTCGAGAGCTTCCGGCAGCGGGCACGGGGCTTCGTCCGGGACAACCTTCGGCGGGTCACGCCCGAGGAGCAGCGCTGGGCATGGACCAGTGGGAACGAAGAGGCCGAGCTCGCGGGCATCGCACGGGAGCGCGTGATCCAGCGCATGCTCTTCGACGCCGGCCTGGCCGGCATCTGCTTCCCGCGCCCCTACGGAGGGCAGGGCCTGACGCCGGCGCACCAGAGGGTGCTGAACGAGGAGCTGGTGGGCCACGAGTACCCCGCCAAGCTCCAGGTGCCGACGCTCTCACCGTGCGCGGCGGTCCTGCTCGACTTCGGCACCGAGGAGCAGAAGCTCCGCCATCTCCCCGCCATCCTGCGCGGCGAGGAGCTCTGGATGCAGTTCCTGTCCGAGCCGAGCGGCGGTTCGGACGTGGCCGGCGCCCTGACCACGGCGGTGCGGGACGGGGACCAATGGGTGCTCAACGGCTCGAAGGTGTGGACCTCGGGCGCCTGGTGGTCGGACTGGGGACTGTGCCTGGCGCGCACCAACTGGGACGTCCCGAAGCACCGCGGCCTGACGGTGTTCATGTTGCCGATCCACCAGCCCGGCGTCGAGGTGCACCGGATCGAGATGCTCAACGGGTCGCGGGAGTTCTGCCAGGAGTTCATGACCGACGTGATCGTTCCCGACTCCGACCGAGTCGGCGAAGTGGACGACGGCTGGACCGTGGGGACCCGGTGGATGTTCCACGAGCGCATGTTGTACACCTCGCCCTACGTCACCGAGCCGGTGGGGTCGACCCACGGCAGGAGTGACACGGCCGCCGTCATCGCCATCGCGCGGGAGCATGGCGACATGGACGATCCCGCGGTGCGCGACCTGGTGGGCGAGGCGCGCATGCTCGAGCTCGTCGGCCAGGAGCTGATGAAGCGGGTGAGCGAGACCATCCGGTCGGGCCGCATGTCCGACCAGGTGGCCGCAGTTGGCCGCCTCTTCAAGGGCACGATGCAGGCCAGGATCGCCACGCTCGCCTTCGAGGTCGCGGGCGCGGAGGGGGCGGCGTGGACGGACGGCAGCGCGGCGTCCCTGAGCGCGGTCAACTTCCTCATGCGGCAGGCGGGGAGCATCGGAGGCGGGACGGTGGAGATGGCGCGCAACGTGATCAGCGAGCGGGTGCTCGCCATGCCCCGCGAGCGCACGCTGGACCGCGACGTCCCGTTCCGTGAGGTTCCCCGCAGCCGTTCCGCCGGTACGTAGTCTGCGGCCGTGGTCACGGCGGCAGCGACAGGAGTGAGGTGCCCGAACATGGCGAGAGCAAAGGTCAACGGGCTGTCGCTCGGCTACGAGACCGTGGGCGAGGGCCGTCCGTGGGTCATCACGCCCGGGGGGCGCTTCACCAAGGAGTCGCCCGGGGTGCGTGAGCTCGCCGTCGCTCTGGCGGCCCAGGGCAATCGGGTGCTCATCTGGGACCGTCCCAATTGCGGCGAGTCCGACGTCTGCTTCGAGGGGCCGTCGGAGTCGGCCATGCAGGCCGATGCGCTCGCCGCGCTGCTCGAGCACCTCGACATGGCGCCCGCCGTCATCGCCGGAGGCTCTGGTGGCGCTCGCGTCTCGCTGCTCACCGCCTCACGTCACCGAGCGGACGCCGCCGGCCTGGCCATCTGGTGGATCAGCGGCGGCGTGTTCGGGCTCCTGTCGCTGGCCACCCACTACTGCGGGGGTTCACTCGCCGCGGCCTGGACCGAGGGCATGGAGGCCGTGGCGGCGCTGCCCGAGTGGGCCGAGGCCCTGGAGCGGAACCCCTCGAACCGCCAGCGGTTCCTGGATCAGGACCGCGGCGAGTTCATCGCCACGATGGAGCGCTGGATGCTGGCCTACTGCCCCCGTGACGACGAGCCCGTGCCCGGCCTGCCCGACGCCGACGCTCGTGCGCTGGACATCCCGGCCCTCGTCTTCCGCAGCGGCGTCAGCGACGTCCACCACACCCGCGCCACCTCCGAGGCGCTCGCCCGCGATCCTGCCCAACGCCCGGCTGGCGGAGCCGCCGTGGGGCGACCGCGAGTGGCTCGAACGCCAGGGAGCCCGGGAGGAAGGGCTGTTCGCCCGCTGGCCGCTGCTGGCGCCGGCGTTGCTGGAGTGGCAGGCCGAAGAGCTCGCCTGAGCAGTCGCTGGCTAGGCGTCGCTGCGTCGGGGAGGTCCGGGATCCCCAGCGCATTGACGAACAACCTCGTCAGCTGATCGACCCCTTCGTCGAAATCGCAATCGAGGAAACCCTGCACGAACCACATCTCGGGGAACCGGTAGGTCATGGCGCCGAGTCCGTCGGCGGCGATCGCCGGATTGAGACGCTGGTCGGCCAGCCCGTGGCGCTGCAGGCGACGAATGGAATCGGCGATCTGGGCGTTGTAGCGACGGTGCCGTTCGGCGCGTACGGCGTTGAACTGCGCGTCGAAGCGCCACACCTGCTCGATGACACCCATGATGCGAGCTTCGTCGCGATAGCTCTCCAGGTGAAGGCGGATGGCCTCGTGGATCCTCTCGTACGGAGTGGCGGACGACGAAGGGTCGAGAATGACGCTGTTGAGAGGGGCGCTCAACCGCTCGTCGACCTCCGCTGCGACCTCGCGGAACACCTCTTCCTTGGACTCGAAGTAGTGGTAGAAGGAACCGTGGGAGAGGCCGGCCCGCTCTGCGATGTCGGAGATACGGGCGTCCAGGAATCCGTCCCTCTCGAAGACCTCCTTTGCCGCGCTCACGAGGCGCGACCGGGTCTCGACTCCCTTGCGTGACCGCGGCCCGCTCGGTTTCTCGCTCGTGAGCGGCGTGGTTGTCGACACGTCATTCTCTTTCCGTGCGGTTTGCGGGTTGGGTGGCGTCACCAATGTACCCGTGGTCGTATTGGGAGGTAGCGGACGTTGCACTCCACGGCCATCGGGATCATGCCCCGGCTCGTTGGAGCAGCAGCACGCCCGAAGGGGTGCCGCCTCCCGAGGTCACCACGGCCGTCGTCGCCTCGTCGATCTGCCGGTCGCCGGCATCGTGGCGCAGCTGGAGCACGGCTTCGTAGACGAACCCGAAACCGTGTGTCCGTCCTTCGGAGAGTTGCCCACCATGCGGGTTGACCGGCAGGTCGCCGTCGAGGGCGATCCGCCGTCCGCCGTCGAGCCAGTCCCACGCCTCGCCGAACCCGCAGAAACCCAGACCCTCGATCCACGAGATGGCGTTGAACGTGAAGCCGTCGTAGACCAATGCCAGATCGACGTCGGACTGGCGCACGTCGGTGCGCGTCCACAGGTGCGCGGCCTGACCCAGGACCTGAGGTTCGTGGGTCAGGGTGCCCTGGTCCCACGAGACCCGCTCGAGGATCTGCGTACCCACCGCTTCGATCCGCACGGCCGGCCGGGGGAGGTCGGCGGCGACCGACGCATCGGACACGATCACGGCGATGGAACCGTCGCAGGGCACGTCGCAGTCGTAGAGACCGAACGGCGACGTGATGGGACGCGCCGACAGGTAGTCGTCCATCGTCATGGGCTCCCGATAGATGGCCGCCGGGTTCTTCCCTGCGTTCGTCCGGGCGTTGACGGCGATCAACCCGAGCATCTCGCGGGGAGCGCCGTAGCGGTGCATGTACTGGTTGGCATTCATGGCGATCCAGTTCGCCGCCGACATGGCGCCGAAGGGCGCGCGCCATTCGCGGAGGGGCCCGGAGACCCGCTGGCTGCCGCTCCCGCCTCCCGCGCCGCGTGCGGCGAGGGTCGCATACGTGGACTCCCACACCGTGCGGAAACACAGCACGTGGCGGCAGAGGCCCGCGGCCACCGCCATGGCGGCCGCGATGATGGCGCCTCCGGGTCCGGGGAGATCGCCGCCGCCGTTGATCCAGGTCGGGTGGATCCGCAGTGCCTCCTCGATGGCGGTGGGGCCACCCTCGCTCATCCCCATGCCGCCGGCACCGGGATAGGTCGACAGCCCGTCGATGTCCTCCAGCGTGAGCCCGGCGTCAGCGACCGCCTCGAGGCAGGCGTCGACGGCCAGCGACAGGGGATCGACCATGAGCCGGCGACCGATCTTCGACCGTCCGATGCCACTGAGAACGGCGCGATGCTCGAAGCGCTCGACTCCCAGCGGTGAACGGGGGAGCGGTCGCTCGGGTGGCGCGACCCGGTCGACCGGGTCGAGGGATCCGGTCGGCTCGAACAGCGGCAGCCACACGTCTTCGTGCTGCTCGAAGCGGACGGCGACCTCCTGGCCGATGCGGACGTCCGAAGGGTCGCACCCGACGATGTTCGTCGTGAGGTGCACCCGGGAGTCCTCGGCCAGTGCGACGTTGGCGACGACGTACGGTGGGTCGAAGTCGGGCAGCCAGCGGTGGGAGTTCACGGTGAAGCCCACGACCGTGCCCCGGCCCGACACCGGCGCCGGCTTCGGCGGACCGGCTGCGGCAATACGGGCAGATCGGCACGGGTGGATGCACGAGCTCGCCGCAGTCGGCACATTCCTGGATGCGCAGGACGCCGTCTTCGCCCGAGGTCCAGAACCACTCGTTCGCCGGGGTGAGCTCGGGGAGCGGTCTCATCCCGGCCCCCACATGACGTCGAGCGTGGGGACGACGTCGGCGCGGGGCGTCCCGCAGGAGCCGGGCTGAGTATTGACTTCGACGTCGCTATCGAACACTGCGGACATGTTAGGCGCTTGGGCCGGCTGAGCCCGGATCTGCGGATGTGGTCTTTCGCGTGAGGGTCCCTGTCCTCCCGTCCCCGTAAGCGGTGGATGCAGCCCACTCGTGGATGCAGCCTTCCTGAAGATGGCTGCACTCACCCCGTTGCACTCACGGAACCACTCATTCTAACATCGACGTCAATGTTGAACGATATGCTCGTCATCGACGCAGACTCGCACTGGTGCGAGGCGCCCGACCTCTTCACCAAGCGGGCCCCGGCCGCCTTCAAAGACCGGGTGCCGCGAGTCGAGGAGATCGACGGGCAGCCGATGTGGGTCTTCGACGGTCACCCGGTCGGCCGTTACAGCGCCGGCGGCGTCATCGGGCGGGACGGGGCCAAGGAGAGCGCACACCGCGCGCTGTTTGAATGGACCCACGACGAGATCCATGTCGGTGCGTACGATCCCGAGGTCCGCCTCGGCGTGCTCGACGAATGCGGAATCGACGCGCAGATCATCTTCCCGAGCACGATCGGCCTCGGGGGCCAGGACCTCGGGGCGGCCGACGACCCCGCCCTGCGCCGCCTCGCCGTCGAGATCTACAACGACGGGATGGCCGAGATCCAGGCCGAGTCGGGCAACCGCCTCCTGCCCCTTCCGCTCATGCCGGCGTGGGACGTGGAGGAGTGCGTGCGGGAGGCGAAGCGGGTCGGCGGCCTGGGCGCACGCGGCGTCAACATGACGTCGGACCCGCAGGACCTCGGTGCGCCTGACCTGGCCAACCGGGCCTGGGATCCGTTCTGGGAGGTGTGCTCCGAGTTGGAGCTCCCGGTGCACTTCCACATCGGGGCCAGCGTGACGGGCATGACCTTCTACGGCAAGTACCCGTGGGAGTCCCACCCCGACAACACGAAGCTGGCCATCGGCGGCACGCTGCTGTTCATCGGCAACGCGCGCGTCGTCACGAACCTCATCCTGTCGGGGATGTTCGACCGCTACCCCGACCTGAAGATGGTCTCGGTCGAGAGCGGTGTCGGCTGGATCCCCTTCATCCTCGAGGCGCTCGACTACGAGATGTCGGAGAACGCCCCGCAGGAGCTCTCCCAGATGGGCAAGCTGCCCTCCGAGTACTTCAAGAGCAATCTGTACGCAACCTTCTGGTTCGAGAACAATCGGAACAAGCTCCCTGACCTGGTCGAAGCGGTCGGCGAAGACAGCATTTTGTTCGAGACAGACTTTCCGCACCCGACCTGCCTCTACCCGAGCCCGCTGGAGACCGTGGAGGCGAAGATGCAGACGCTCGCACCGGAGGCTCGCCGTAAGATCTTCGGCGAGAATGCGCGCCAGCTCTACAGACTCTGAGACGGCAGCGGTGCCGGTGACGCGGATCGGGCACTGGATCGCGGGGGCGGCGGTCCCCGGGTCGTCCGGTCGGACCGCTTCCGTGTACGACCCCGCCCTCGGCATCCAGACCGCCGAGGTTGCCCTGGCCTCGGCCGCGGAGGTCGACACCGCCGTGAGGGCGGCGGTCGAGGCGTCGCAGGAGTGGGGCGCCTCCTCCCTCACCCGGCGCACCGGATTTCTGTTCCGGCTGCGCGAGTTGCTCGACGCCAACCGGGACGAGCTCGCGACGGCCGTGACCCGCGAGCACGGAAAGGTGCTCGAGGACGCACGGGGTGAGGTCGCCCGTGGCATCGAGAACGTCGAGTTCGCCTGTGGCATCCCGAGCCACCTGAGGGGTTCTTCCAATTCGGAGATCTCCACGGGCGTCGACATCCGCACCGTGCTCGAGCCCGTCGGGGTGGTGGCCGGCATCACGCCGTTCAACTTCCCGGTCATGGTTCCCCTGTGGATGATGGCCAACGCCATTGCCTGTGGCAACTGCTTCGTGCTGAAGCCGTCGGAGAAGGACCCGTCCGCATCGCTCCTCCTGGCCGACTTTGTGCGCCGGGCCGGCTTTCCCGACGGGGTCTTCAACGTGGTGCAGGGTGACCGCGAGGCGGTGGACGCGTTGTTGAACCATCGCGAGGTCGCCGCGATCTCCTTCGTGGGCAGCACCCCGGTGGCGCGTCACGTCTACGAGACCGGGACGGGTCAGGGCAAGCGGGTGCAGGCCCTCGGCGGCGCAAAGAACCACATGGTGGTCCTTCCCGATGCCGACCTCGACGCCGCGGCCGACGCGGCGGTGTCGGCGGCTTATGGGTCGGCCGGTGAGCGGTGCATGGCGATCTCTGTCGTCGTCGCGGTCGGATCCGTCGCCGACCAGCTCGTCGAGGCCATCGCGGCGCGGATCCCCGACGTCGTCATCGGTGCCGGTGGTGACCCCGCCTCCATGATGGGGCCCCTCATCACCCCGGAGCATCGCGACCGGGTACGGTCCTACGTCGAGCAAGCCGCCGGCGAGGGCGCGACGGTCGTGGTGGACGGGTCCGGCACCCTGCGGGGACCCGGATTCTTCGTGGGATGCTCCCTGCTCGACGACGTCAAGCCGGGAATGCGCGTCTACGACGACGAGATCTTCGGCCCGGTCTTGAGCGTGGTGCGTGTGCCGACGCTCGACGATGCACTGGCCCTGGTGAACGACAACCCCTACGGCAACGGGACGGCGCTCTTCACCCGCGACGGCGGGGCGGCGCGCCGGTTCGAACGTGAAGTCCAAGTCGGGATGGTCGGGATCAACGTGCCGATCCCCGTGCCGGTGGCGTCACACTCGTTCGGCGGCTGGAAGGCGTCCATCTTCGGGGATTCGTCCATCTACGGTCCCGACGGGGTCCGCTTCTACACCCGGCCCAAGGTCGTGACCTCGCGGTGGCCCGACCCCGGGCCGGGCGCGGTCGAGCTGCACTTCCCGACGAACCGCTGAGGGGGCCGAGCATCCCCCGGTGAGGGGGCTCACCACCACTCGTTCCGGCCCGGCCCATTCTCTGATATTGACGTCGCAGTCAAAAATGGGTAGTGTGAGGTCCTATGCCGAAAACCTGCGATTTCCCTGTCTTCGACGCGGACAACCACTTCTACGAGACGAAGGACGCCTTCACTCGCCACCTGCCGGACCGCTACAAGGCCGCCATCGACTACGTGGACCTGCACGGGCGGACCAAGATCATGATCAGGGGCACGGTCAGCGAGTACATCCCCAACCCGACCTTCGATGTCGTGGCGCGACCGGGCGCCCAGGAGGAGTACTTCCGCAACGGGAATCCCGAGGGCAAGTCGTACCGCGAGCTCATCGGCGAACCGATGCGCAGCATCCCGGCCTTCCGGGAGCCCGCCCCCCGCCTCGAGCTGATGGACGAGCTCGGGGTCGACCGCGCCCTGATGTTCCCTACGCTGGCCAGCCTGCTGGAGGAGCGCATGCGGGACGACCCCGAACTGACGCACGCGGCCATTCACGCACTGAACGAGTGGATGTACGAGGAGTGGAGCTTCAATTACGAGAACCGCATCTTCGCGACGCCGGTCATCACGCTGCCGATCGTCGAGAAGGCGCTCGAGGAGCTCGAATGGGTGCTCGAGCGGGGCGCGAAGACCGTTCTCATCCGGCCGGCGCCCGTGCCCGGATACCGTGGCTCGCGTTCGTTCGGGTTCCCCGAGTTCGATCCCTTCTGGAAGGCCGTGCAGGACGCTGACATCCTCGTGTCCATGCACTCCTCCGATAGCGGCTACACGCGCTACCAGAACGAATGGACCGGGCCGAGCGAGATGTTGCCGTTCCGCTTGGACCCCTTCCGGATGATGAGCGTCGGCAAACGGCCGATGGAGGACACCATGACGGCCTTCTGCTGCCACGGCGTCTTCGCCCGGTTCCCCGATCTCCGCGTCGCCTCGATTGAGAGCGGCGGTGACTGGGTGGCCGGCTTCGTGGCGCACCTGGCCGACGTCCACCGGAAGATGCCGCACGCCTTCGACGGCGACCCGGTGGAGCAGTTCAAGACCCACGTGTACGTCAGCCCCTTCCACGAGGACAACCTCGCCACGCTCATCGAGACGATCGGCGCCGACCACGTGCTCTTCGGATCCGACTATCCCCACCCCGAAGGACTGGCGGAGCCATGCAGCTATGTGGACCACCTGCCGCCGGGTCTGGCGGAGGAGGAAGTGCAGAAGATCATGGGTGGGAACCTGGCCCGGATCATGAGGGTCGACGTGCCGGTGGGCGCTGCCACGTAGGGGCCTCGGCGATCGCCCTCCTCCGTCCTCGGCACGACGGGTACGTCGGCTCGCGGACTTCGTGCGAGGCCGGTCAACGCCGCCGCCACTCGTTTTCTAACGTAGTGTCACCGCACCATGAGTTGTGCCAGCCCAGAGGGAGCCGGAGATGCCTGACTACAAGTACGTGCAGTACGAGACGCTCGACTCGGGCAAGGTCGCCCGCATCATGCTCAATCGACCCGACGCGCGGAACGCCCAGAACAGGGGACTACTCGTTGAACTGAACGATGCCTTCCTGCGAGCGGAGGCGGACGACGAGGTGCGTGTCGTCATCCTCGGCGGCACGGGACCGATGTTCTCGTCGGGCCACGACATGGGTTCCAAGGCCTCCCGGGAAGAGATGATGCCCGGTCCGGGTCAGCACCCGACGCGGTCGATCAACGGCGCCACGCGCAAGGGTGCCGAAAGCCTCATGCTGCAGGAGTGGCACTACTTCTTCGAGAACACTCGCCGCTGGCGCAATCTGCGCAAGATCACCATCGGCCAGGCCCATGGTGACGTCTACGCAGCGGGCCTCATGCTCCTGTGGGCCTGCGACCTCATCGTCTGCGCCGAGGGCACCCGCTTCGCCGACGTCGTCGGGACCCGGTTGGGGATGTGCGGTGTCGAGTACTTCGCTCATCCGTGGGAATTCGGGCCGCGCAAGGCGAAGGAGCTCCTGCTGACCGGTGACTCCATCGACGGCGAGGAGGCCTATCGGCTCGGCATGGTGAGCAAGGTGTTCCCCCCGGACGAGTTGGCGGATCGAACGCTGGAATTCGCGCGAGCGGATCGCACAGCTGCCGACGATGTCGGCCCTGCTCATCAAGGAGTCGGTCAACCAGACGGTCGACAACATGGGTTTCTACAACTCCCTCAATGCATGCTTCACGCTTCACGAGCTGAACCACTCGCACTGGGCTCAGGTCAACGACGACGGATACCCGATCGCCAAGGAGGACTCGGGCATTCCCAACTGGAAGGACGCGCCGCCCATCGCGCCGGCCCTCAAGGACAAGGTCCGCGGCGGAGTAGCGCGGGCCTGGCTCCCGCGTCCACACCAGGTCAGCGCCTTGTTTGGCCGCCCTGCAGGGCTTCACTTGCCTGGTTAGTATCAGTATCGACGTCGATGTCAGAAACTTCCGGCTGAAGCCGGCGAGAAGGGGTGGGTCCGCAGGATGCTGCAATTCGTGATCGCCGGGCTTGTGCTGGGCGGGATCTACGCGATCGCCTCCGCCGGCCTGGTCATCACGTACACGTCGTCGGGCATCCTCAACTTCGCCTTCGGAGCGATGGCGTTCTTCATCGCCCGCTTCTACTACTACCTGCACACCCAGGAGAGCTGGGGCATCGTCCCGGCCGCCGTCGTCTCGATCGGGATCGCCGCGCCCGCGCTCGGGGTGTTCCTCTACGCCGTTCTCTTCCGCCACCTGCGCCTGTCCTCGCCCCTGATCAAGGTGGTGGCCACCATCGGCCTGCTCGTCGCCCTCCCGTCACTCGCCACGCTGATCTTCGGCAACCAGGCGATCCAGCAGGCACCGGGTCTGGCACCCGAGCCGGTCGCACGTCTACCAGTTCCTCGGCGTCCCGGTGACCCTGGACCAGATCATCGTGTACATCTGCGTCGTCGTCACGGTGGTGGTCGGGGCGCGTCGTCCTGCGGTACACCGAGGTCGGCCTCAAGGTGCAGAGCCATGGTCGACTCACCGGCCATGACCGATCTCTCGGGCACCAACCCGACGACCATCTCGCTCGGCGTCTGGGCGGTCAGCACCTTCTTCGCCGGTCTGTGCCGGCGTGCTCGCCGCCCCCATCATCGGGCTCGACCCCGACAACTTCACCCTGCTCATCGCAGCGTCGTTCGCCGCGGTCGTCGCCGCGAGGCTCCGGAGCCTGCCCATCGCAGTCGGCGTCGGGCTGCTCATGGGCGTCGCCACGTCGCTCTTCCAGCGTTACCTGCCGCCGGCGAGCCAGTGGACCACCGAGATCATCGATGCCGTGCCCTTCATCGTGATCGCGTTGGTGCTCATCTACAACCTCATCCGACGGGGGCGGGTGGGAGAGAGCGAGGGGTGGGGCGGCGCGTTGGACCGGGCCATCACACCGCAGGGTGAGAGCCGGCTGGGCGGCTCGACCGAGCAGCGTGGTCGAGGACAGCCTCGCTGAACTTCTTCGGGAAGTACGCGGGCCCCGTGCTCCTGATCGCCGTCGTCGCCGCGCTGCCCCTGATCGTGCAGGGCTACTGGGTGGGTCTGATGGCCGAAGCCTTCGCCTACGGCGTGATCTTCCTCTCGTGGACGATCGTCACCGGGGAAGGCGGCATGCTCTGGTTGTGCCAGATCACCTTCGCCGGGGTGGGGGCACTGACGACGGCCCAGTTGGCCAACAACCATGGGTGGCCCGTCCTGGCCGCGGTGGTCGCCGGTGGTGTGGTCGCCTTGATCCTGGGAGTGATCGTCGGGTTCCTGAGCATCCGCCTCGGTGACCTCTACGTCGCCCTGGTGACGCTGACCTTCGGGCTCCTCATGGAGAACCTCGTCTTCACGCTGCCGAGCTTCGTGAACCAGGGTCTCGGGCTGAACCTCAATCGGCCCAGCTTCGCCACGACTCCGACCTCTCGTACGCCTACCTGTGCCTGGCGGCCTTCGTCATCATCGCGCTGTTCATCGTGAACTTCCGGCGCTCGACCACCGGGCTTGCCCTCAACGCAGCTCGTTGGAGCGAGGCCGGCGCCAGGACGTCGGGCATCAGCGTGGTGCAGATGAAGGTGATCGCCGGGGCCCTGGCCGCCCTCATCGCCGGCATCGGCGGAGGCCTGCTCGCCCTGGCGCAGACGACGTTCCAACCCAGCGAATTCGCCACGTTCGCCGGGGTCGTGTGGCTGGCGGTGCTGGTCACCATCGGCGTGCGCTCGAACGCAGCGGCGCTGATCGCCGGGCTGTCCTTCGTGATGCTGCCGGCGCTGTCCCAGGCCTACCTGCCGACTTGGACGGCGAACGTGCTGCCCGGTGCTCTTCGGCCTCGGTGCCATCTCTGCCGCCAAGTACCCCGACGGCGTGCTGGCCGAGCAGAGCCGGCAGCTTGCGGCGGTTGCTGCTCCACGTGACGCCGGGACGCCGTGCTGACGCGCAATTCGCGGACGGCCTCGGCGCGCAGGCGACCGAGGCCGTCCCGCCGATGCGGCCCCGAGGGTCGCGGAGCACGTCTCGTGACGCCCGCCTCGATCGAAGCTGCCGATCGCAGACAGGCGCGAACGGCGCACGGGTTCCCGCTCTGGTGGCAAAGGGCATCACCGTCCGCTTCGGGGGACTGACGGCGCTCTCCGACGTGTCCCTCGAGGTCGCGCCCGGAAGCATCGCCGGCCTGGTCGGGCCGAACGGCGCCGGGAAGTCGACGCTGCTCGCCGTGCTGTCCGGGCTCCTGCGGCCCAACGCAGGGCAGGTGTCGGCTGCGCGGCGAGGACGTCACGAGCGCCTCCGCCCGCGCCCGGGCCACACGGGGTCTGGCCCGGACGTTCCAGCAGCCCGAGCTGTTCCTGGGTCTGACCGTGCGCGAGCACCTGGTCCTGGCCTACCGCGCCCGACGCGACACCCGGTCGACTGTGGCGCGACATGCTCGATCCCCGTTGCCTCTTTCCGCCATCGCCGGCTGAAGAACGAACGGGTGGACGGACTGCTCGAGGCCTTGCGGCTGACCAAGGTGGCCAAGGCCCCCGTGGCCGCGCTGCCGCTGGGGATCGTCCGCCTGGTCGAAGTGGGCCGCGCCCTGGCCAGCGATCCGCACGTCCTCCTCCTGGACGAGCCGCTCTCCGGACTCGACATGAAGGCATCGGAGAACCTGCTCTCTGTCTTCAGGCAGCATCGTCGAGCAGAGCGATCACGGCTTCTCGCTCATCATCGTCGAGCACGACGTTGCCGCAGTCCTGGCCCTGTCGCACACCGTTTTCGTCCTCGACTTCGGGGAGCGGATCGCCGCTGGGAGCCCAGAGCAGATCCGCAACGATCCGGCAGTCCGTGCGGCCTACCTGGGTGACAGCGAGCCACCACGACGTGCGGCCGCCCCGAGCCCCGCCGGGCCGGGCACGCCGGAATCGGCGGGGAGCCCGGACAGATGACCGAGCCGCTGCTCGGGGTGCACGACCTCGACGTTCGCTACGGGCCGTCGCAGGCGCTGTTCGGCGTCTCGATCGACGTCGCTCCGGGCACAGTCCTGGCCGTGCTCGGCGTCAACGGGGCCGGCAAGAGCACCCTCGCCCGCGCCATCTCGGGTCTCGTGGCGCCGACCGCGGGTCGCGTCACCTTCGACGGGAAGGACATCACCGGCCTGCCCGCCCACCGCATCCGCCGGCTGGGCCTCACCTACATCCCGGAGGGGCGTGGGATCTTTCCCGGGTCTTTCCGTGATCGACAACCTGCGCATGGCGGTGGCCCAGGAGCGTCGCTCCGACCGCGCCGCCGCCATCGAGCGAGCCATCGAGCGCTTTCCGGTGCTCGGCAAGCGCAGCTCGCAGCGGGCCGGCAGCCTGTCCGGCGGCGAGCAGCAGATGCTGGCGCTGGCCCGGGCCCTCGCCGTGTCCCCCAAGCTGGTCATCGCCGACGAGATGTCGCTCGGCCTTGC
Organism: uncultured Acidimicrobiaceae bacterium; assembly: GCA_963774485.1. Classification (GTDB taxonomy): domain Bacteria; phylum Actinomycetota; class Acidimicrobiia; order Acidimicrobiales; family RAAP-2; genus Bog-473. Next base: position 452,092 of record CAVZFG010000005.1, on the reverse strand, counting down.
ACCGCTCGTGGCCGAATCGGTGTTCGAAGGGCCTCGAAGAGGCTCGTCGCTCCGGGATCACCATCGTGCTGATCGAGCAGTTCGTGCACCGGGCGCTGTCGATGGCGGACAGCTGCGTGATCTTGACGCAGCGGCCGGGTCGGCTGGTCCGGGCCCGCCTCCGAGGCAGGCCAGGAGGTCATCGACCGGTACCTGGGCGAGGCGGAGCACGCGACGCCCAATCCGGCGGTCGCTGGGGTACAGTACCGAACGGTCAGCTACAGAGCCCGGTCAGGAAGGCCTGCCGCGGGACCTGGGGGAGGGCACGTCTACTGTGCAGCACTTCGCAATACCGGTCGCCGACGCGATCGGTCATCCGATCCAGTCGATTCACCGTGGAGGAACAATGCGCGTACACCGGACCATGAGCAAGGCGTTGCTGGCCGCGGTTGCCGATCGTGCCCGCCGTCATGGTCGGCGCCACGGCGACGACTGCGGCGGCCTCGCCCGGCGCCGATCACCATTGCCTACATCACCGACCTCACCGGCGAGGGCGCGTCCGAGAACGCCACCTCCCCGGCCGGCTTCGAGGCCCGATTGCGACCTGCAGAACGCCGAGGGCGGCGTCAACGGGCACAAGCTCGTCCCGCTCGTCATCGACGACCAGACCAGCCCCTCGGAGATCGCCACCGCGGTGCAAGAGGCCGACTCCAAGGCCTTCGGCATCGTCTCGCAGAGCCCCCTGTTCTTCCTGGCCGCCAAGTACCCCAACCAGGCCGGGGTGCCCGTGACCGGCTCGTATGACGACGGGCCCGAGTGGGGCACCCAGCCGTACACGAACATGTTCGCCTCCGACGACGGCAGCGTCGACCCGAAGTACCCGGTCAACACCCAGATCGGGGACTTCCTCAAGCAGCACGGCGGGACGGTGCTCGGCGCGTACGGCTACGGCATCTCGCCGTCCTCCAGCCGGGCCGCCATCGGCACGGCGCAGTCGTTCCAGCACGCCGGGGGCAAGGTCGGGGTCCTCGACACCACCGTCCCCTTCGGCAGCGTGGACTTCACCGCCGACGCGCTGGTCGCCAAGCAGAACGGCATCAACGCCATGGTGCCGGCCATGGACGCCAACTCGAACTACGCACTGGCGACGGCGCTCAAGCAGGCGGGAGTCAAGCTCAAGGCCACGCTGTTCGCCACCGGCTACGAGCCCGACGTGATCAACTCGCCGGCCTGGAACACCCTGCAGGGCGACTACTTCTTCTCGCTGTTCCGCCCGTGGCCCCTGCCCAACGCCGGGACGCGAGCAGATGCAGGCGGCGATGGAGAAGTACGCGCACTTCACCAAGACCCAGTTCCCGACCTTCGGCCAGTACGAGGCGTGGGCCGGAGCCGACCTCATGATCAAGGGCCTGCAGATGGCCGGGCCCAACCCGACCCAGGCCGGCGTCATCAAGGACCTCCGGGGCCTGAAGTCCTACAACGCCAACGGCCTGCTGCCCAACCCCATCGACTACTCGACCATCTTCGGGCACGACCCGGCGCAGACGTGCGCGTGGGTCATGCAGGCCGAGAAGACCGGCTTCATCGCGGTCTCGTCCAAGCCGACCTGCGGGACCGACATTCCCGGAACGTCAACCGCGTCGTCGTCCTAGCCGTCGCTGGTCAGCGCCTTCCTGGGGCCGAATCACGCCAGTCGGGCGTCAACGGAGCCGCCACTTCGGGCGGGACATCTGAAACGTCTCCTGGCCACCGGCGATGTTGTCGAACTGGGTTCCGAGGGAGACGAACGAGGACACCTGCGCGATCGCCTCTCGTCGAGAGAGCTCGTGGGCCATCCAGACCGCCCTCACCGTGCCCTGGATGGCGTACACCGGCGCCGAGGCGATGGCCCGTGCCACCCACATGGCATGTTCCATCAGCTCGTCGGCGGGCACTACCTCTGAGACCAACCCGACCTGATGGGCCCGCGCAGCCGACATGCGCTCGTAGGCCCCGAGCAACGCAACGCGGAGGGTCTCGCCAAGTGGGAGCTTCTGCAGGAGATGCATGGATTCGAAACCCGCCACCATGCCGTAGGTGACGTGCGGGTCGAAGAAGGTCGCATGTTCGGCCGCAATGATGATGTCAGCTTCACCGAGCATGTAGAGCGCGCCTCCGCACGCCATGCCGTTCACCGCGGCCACGACCGGCTTCCACATGTCGTTCTGTTTCGGGTTGATGTTCACGCCTGGGTCGTTGTACATGAACGGAGTCGAGACGGGTCCCGTGGCATTGTGCATCTTCTCCCGCTTTTCCTTGTCGCCGAGGTAGCCCTGCTCAATCGACTCCTCCCGGTCGATGCCGGTGCAGAAGGCCTTCTCGCCGGCGCCGGTCAAGACGACGACCCGTACGTCGTCGTGCATCCGCAGCGACCTCCACAGCTCGCGGAGTTCGGACTGCATCTTCTGGTTGAACGCGTTGTGCACCTCCGGACGGTTCAAGGTGACGATGGCGACGCCGTCGTCCTCCTCGTAGAGAAGTGTCTCGAAAGAGTCCACTCGATGATGCCCCCTTTTCGCCGGGTGGGAAGCTCGGGCCCGCCTCGCGGCTCACAATAGCGTTAGGGCCAGTTGGCCTTGCCGGTCGCTACCGGGCGGGAGGCAGGTTGTGGTGGACGACGACGCGGTCCTCGTCGAAGCTCAGGAGATGCTTCAGGGGGCCAGACTCGGGAAGCGGATCCTCGTAGCTCCACGCGATGTCCTCTAGGACAGCGTCGCCAACGCGGGCGGACCAATAGGTCGCGGTGCCCTTGTAGGGGCAGTAGGTCTGGGTCGCACTGGGCGCCAGCGCATCGGTGCGGACATGCGCCGGGTCGACGTAGAGGCGGGGCTCGAGTGCGGTCTCGTAGACGGCCACGGTCTGCGCCGTGTCAACCAGAGTGAGGCCTGCCGCCTCGACCCGCAGCCGGCGTTGTGAACGGAGGCAGTCGACCCTGTGGTACGGATTCCGCGGATGCCCGAACACCTGTTCGTCCTCCTCGAACCACGAGTCGACGCCGCCCCACTCCACTCTCACGTAGCCGGGTGCGTCAGCCTCCGGCTCGGTCTGAAGCCCCTGGACGTCTGCGGCGGGAAAGGCGTACGTCGGCGGTCGACCCGGGCGGTGGACAAGGAGGACCCGCTCGCTGTCGATCACGCTGAAGCCGTCCCGGGTGGCCCTGACCCGGCGCCTGAACGGTTCGATGTACGTGACGTGATCCGGCATGGGGACGGTGAACCGTCCCGCAGGGTGCGCGCTCAGGGGTCCTTTGCCGGTGGTCAAACTCATAGTGCTGTCCGTTCGTCGAGGGTAGCGGCACGGCTGGCAAACGGCCGCACCATGGCCTCCACGGTGAAGGATGCGATGAGCTCGCCGCCTTCAGCGTGAACGCGGCACTCCGAGTGCGTCATGCCGTCTCCGGCAAAGGTCGACAGATGGTGGTACAGCATCCAACGGTCGGCACGGACGTCGCGGTGCATCGAGAGGCTGATTGCGTTGATCGCCGTGGAGAGGCTCCGATGTGCCTGGTCCTGTCCGACGCCCTCGTGGGGCCGGAGCGCGGCGGCAATGGACAGATGGCCGGTGAACTGTGCCAGGAGTCCCGCATGGAGCAGGGGGTCCTCTGGGACTTCACGGAAACGAACCCAGGCGTCCACGACGGGCGGTCCGACCGGTGCGTCAGGGTCGTTGGTGTAGGTGCCCTCGACGATCCTGACGTCGCGGCCGGTGACCCCCATGTCGTAGGCCGGAGAATCGTAAGGACCCGGCACAGGCGGTGGGTCAACGGCGTGGCGGATGGCATCGGGCGACGTGACGTCGAGGAGCAGCGTGCCGGCTGCGCAGCACCGGCCGTCCTGGAAGACATGCACCGTCAAGGTCGAGAAGGTCCTTCCGGCGCTCAGTTCGCCGAGCTCGAAACGGAGCGGGTGCCGTGCATCCGCCGGCCGCAGAAAGATCATGCTGGCTGAGACGACGCGACGCCCCGGCGTGTGACGTCCGGCAGCGACGATAGCCTGCCCGAGCATCTGGCTGCCCTCGACGACGGGTCGCCGGCCATCACTGCGAGCGACCCCGACAAAGGAGAGATCGCCGTCTCGTTGCACGTCGAGGAGTTCGATCAAGTGGGCGGCGTCTCCCCACGTCGGAAACCGCTTGACGGTGACGTCACGGTCCCGATCTTCCGGGCGACCATCGATGACCTCGATGCGCATCCGGACCGGGTCGAAGGCACCGTATCCGGAAAGCCGCTGAAACCGCTCCGACGGCCGGATGATCCTCCCCAAGATCTCGCGTCCGTCCGAGCCGATCGCATCGGATCCGTCCCACGATGCTGTCGACGGACTCACGAGCGGCGCGACGGGACCGGAAGGGGAGTCAATGCTCAAGAGCTCGACCTCGCCCTTCACGGGGCACGAGATGTGACGTACCTCTTGGCGGAACAGCTCGACTCGGATGTCGTCCTGCGGGAAGTACAGCGTGGCCGGTTCACCCTCCTCCTCGACGTACAGACACGAGTCGGACTGGGCAACCATCGCCGGCCCCCACCACGCGTGCGCACGATAGGGATAACGAGAGATCCTCACGTCTGAGCGGTTCCCACTACACCCGATGCGCCCGTCAAAGAGAGCTGACCGGGCGAGGTGCAACCGTGACCGAGTGCATCGAGACGCCCCCGCCTTGGCGTAACAGTGAGTCAACGATGGTCACGAGGTCTTCGACGTCGACGAAGGCACCGCTCATGTGTGTCAACCACCGAGGTGCGAACTCCGCCGCACGCTCGGGGTCCCACTCATCGGAGAATCCCGTCATCGAGTCCCCCTCACCACCGACGCACTCCCCGACGACGAGCCGCGTGAATCCGACCGTGGGATGCTCGACCCTCCACGCCTCGACGAGCTTGTCCAACGCCGCCTTGCTGACCGCATAGGCGCCGAGCCCGGGCCAAGGTGGCGTGTGCGAGGCGCTCACGGACGAGAGATAGACGGCCGTTCCCGAGGACTCAGTGAGATGTGGCACGGCGGCCGCCGTCACCAGCGCAGCGCCGATCACGTTGGTGTCGAACACCCGCCTCCAGGTTTCGGCATCGGTGTCGATCAGGCCGGCCAAGGGGCCGATCGCCGGCGTGTAGACGAGCGCATCGAGTCCGCCGAGCTTCTCGACCGCCTCGGCGATGGCCGAACGACAGGAGTCGGTACTCGTCACGTCGCAGCGAATTGCCACCGCGTCGCCGCCGGCTTCCGCGGCGGCGGCCTCGAGTCGCTCCTGCCGTCGCGCCAGCAGCGCGGTCTGGGCACCACGCCGCGCGAGTCCTACCCCGATACAGCGCCCGAGCCCACTCGAAGCGCCAACCACCACGGTCCTCAACGAAGATCCTCCCACGACGTGCCGTCGCTCATGTTAGACGCCTCATGGCAAGCCGTCCCTCGCGACGCAGGCCCTGTCGGGCGAGGTGGCACACGGTTACCATGGTCGCGGCATCCGATCAGTGATGGGGGGACAATGGCACCTACCGCGATCATCTCCGTGGACGGACATGTCAGGGCCTCGCGTCGCGGCTACCGCGAGTACGTCGAGAGCCGGTACCTCGAACCGTTCGACGGCTGGGTCAAGGCGCAGGAAGAGGCGGGCGCCCCCGAATCGGGTGGGTTGAGCCCGGGGTTGACCACCGCCTCGCAGTGGGACTCAGACCTTCGCCTCAAGGACCTTGAGAGCCAGGGCGTCGTCGCAGAGGTCCTCTTTCCGAATGGCGGCTTGCCCTTCCAGCCGAGCCCCACGAGTGATGCGGGACCAACCCCCGATCCGGAGGTGGACCGGCAATCTCGTCTGGCCTACAACCGATGGCTCGCCGACTTCTGCGCACAGGCTCCGGGCCAGCGGGCCGGCCAGGCGCTCATTTCCTTCGACGACATCGATCGCGCCGTCGAGGACGTCCACTGGGCCCGCGAGCACGGTCTCGGCGGGATCATGATGCCGGCTCTCCATCCCGGCGGAATCTTCTTCTTCGACCCCGCCCTCGACCCCGTCTGGGCGGCCTGTGTCGAGGTCGACCTGCCGATCAGCCAGCACGGAGGCACCGGGGCACCCGTGTACGGACCCTCTGGGTTCGCCGCCATCATGACCTTGGCTCTGGAGCACTCCTTCTACTCCGGACGGTCGCTGTGGCAGATGATCCTCGGGGGCGTGTTCGATCGTTTCCCCGACCTGCGGGTCGCGTTCGTCGAGACAGAAGCGGACTGGATCGCTCCGGTACTCCGCAAGCTCGATCGCCGCTTGAACTGGGATGACGACTGGACCGGTTGGGCGAAGATCCTTCAACGGGATCGAGCCTTTACTCGTCTCGCCGCCGACTACTGGGCCTCGAACTGCTTCGCAGGCATCTCGCCGTTCACCATCGATCAGGTTCCCGCAGAAGAACTGGCTCGCAGTACCGAGGAGTCCGAAGACTTCTGCATCGGGAGCGACAACGCCATGTTCGGCGTCGACTATCCGCACTTCGAATCGATCTTTCCACAGACGCCCGACCGGGTAGGCGAGCTGGTGGCTCACCCCAGCATCTCCGGAGAGGTGGCACGCAAGATCCTCTGTGAGAACGCAGCACGCGTCTACGGCTTCGACCTGGACCGGCTGCAGCCGGAGATCGAGCGGATCGGCTTCGACGTGGAGGTGTCCGTCGTGCCGGCACGCTGACGCGGGCCACGGTACGGGCGCCTCTGCGTGTCGGCCGAGTTCGTTGCGCGGCGCAACATCGCCCGGTCAACCCTGACGTCTATTCGAAGTCGTCGAGAAGCATCCAGATCAGGTCTGCGCGCGTCACCTGCCGGTCTCGACGGTCTAGCGTGCCGCTGTGGCCGAACCCCGACGGCTGAGCTTCGATCCCATCGCCGAGGCCGAACGGCAATGGGAGGCCCATGGGTGGTCGGACGAGGCGGGTGCGATGGCGGTGGTCACGTCCATCATGCGGCTCCAGCAGGTCTTCCTGGCCAGGGCCGATGCCGTCCTGCGGCCGCTCGGGCTCACGTTCGCCCGCTACGAGGTCCTGATGTTGCTTTCCTTCTCCAGACGAGATGCGCTCCCGCTCGGCAAGATCGGTGAACGCCTGCAGGTCAACGCGGCCAGCGTCACCAACGCCGTCGACCGGCTCGAGGCGGACGGCCTGGTCACCCGGCGGTCGAATCCCGACGACGGCCGGGTGACCCTGGCCGCTTTGACCCCCGCGGGAATCGCGCGTCGCGATGGAGGCGACCCAGGCGATCAACGAGCAGGTCTTCACCGACATCGGCGTGCCGGAGCAGAAGTTGCGCCGGCTGTTTGCCCTGTTGGCGGAGCTTCGGCAGGCTGCCGGGGATTTCTCGTAGCGCTTGCGGATTACTTTGACATCAAAGTAATATGACGCCGGTGTCCGACCGGCAAACCTGGCAGGAGTCGTTCGAACGCTCACCGATGCGGCCGGCCCGATTCGAGACCATGTCGGGGGTGCCGCTCGAGCCTGTGTACGGGCCGGAGGGGGCCGAGCTGCCCGGTTGCTACCCCTACACGCGGGGCCCCTACGCGTCGATGTACCGCTCGAGACTCTGGACGATGCGCCAGTTCGCCGGCTTCGGCACGGCCGAGGACACCAACGGGCGCTTCAAGGAGCTGCTCCGGGCCGGCGGCGACGGCCTCTCCACGGCCTTCGACATGCCCACGCTGCTCGGGCGTGATTCCGACGACCCGCTGGCCAAGGGCGAGGTCGGCCGGGCGGGGGTCGCCGTCGACACTTTGGCCGACATGGAGACGCTCTTCTCGGGCATCGACCTCGCGAAGGTCTCGACCTCCATGACGATCAATTCGCCCGCCGCGCCCATCTTGGCCATGTACGTGGGCGTGGCCGACAAGACCGGCGTCGAGCGTTCTGCGCTCTCGGGCACGCTGCAGAACGACATCTTGAAGGAGTACCAGGCCCAAAAGGAGTACGTCTTCCCACCGCGCCCCTCGGTGCGCCTGGTCACCGACGTGATGCGCTTCTGTACGGCCGAACTGCCGCGCTGGCACCCGGTCTCCGTCTCGGGTTACCACATCCGCGAGGCGGGATCCACGGCGTCCCAAGAGCTCGCCTTCACCCTGGCCAACGGGTTCGCCTACGTCGAGGCGGCCACGGCGAGCGGGCTCGGCGTCGACGAGTTCGCTCCCCGGCTCAGCTTCTTCTTCAACGCACACAGCGACTTTTTCGAGGAGATCGCGAAGTACCGGGCCGCCCGGCGCATCTGGGCGCGCTGGATGCACGAGCGTTACGGAGCGCAAGAGTCCCGCTCGACCCAGCTGCGCTTCCACACACAGACGGCCGGGGTTTCCCTCACCGCCCAGCAGCCCGAGGTCAACTTGGTCCGCGTGGCCATCGAGGCCCTTGCCGGGGTGCTCGGTGGTACCCAGAGCCTGCACACCGACGCCTTCGACGAGGCGCTCGCCCTGCCCACCGAGCATGCCGCCCGCCTCGCCTTGCGTACCCAGCAGGTCATCGCCGAGGAGTCCGGCGTGGTGCACGTGGCCGACCCCCTCGGGGGATCGTGGTTCATCGAGGAGCTCACCGACGAGTTGGAGCGCCAGGCCGAGGAGGTCTTCGCCCATCTCGAAGACGCCGGCTCGGGGTCCATTCTCGAGGGAGTGCTCTCCTGCATCGACGACGGGTGGTTCGTCAGCGAGATCGCGGACTCGGCCTTCGCCTTCCAGTCCAAGATCGCCCGGGGCGAGTGGATCCAGGTGGGAGTGAACGGCTACGTCGAAGACGACGGGGTGGCGCCGTCCACGCTCTCCATCGACCCTGCGGTCGAAACCGCTCAACTCGATCGTCTGGCCGCAGTGAAACAGGCCCGCGATGACGAAGCGGTCCGGCGCTCCCTGGGCCGTGTCGCCGCCGACGCCGCGGACCCGACAGTCAACCTCATGCCGGCCCTCATCGCGGCGGCCCACAACCACGTGACGGTGGGCGAGGCGATGGGCGCCATGGAGTCCGTCTTCGGGCTCTACTACGAGCGCCACGTCGCCTGAGATGGCCCCACCGGGAGCCGACGAGCGCCCGCTGCGCGTGCTGATGGCCAAGGTGGGCCTCGACGGCCACGACCGGGGCCTCAGAGTCGTAGCCCGCATCTTGCGCGATGCAGGCTGCGAGGTCGTCTACGCCGGGCTGCGCCAGTCACCCGAGACCATCACCGCCATGACGGTCCAGGAGGACGTCGACGTGGTCGGCGTCTCGATGCACAACGGGGCGCACCTGACCCTGGCTCCCGCGGTCGTTTCGGCGCTGCGCGCCGCGGGCCTCGCCACCCCGGTCGTTATCGGCGGCATCGTCCCGCCGGCCGACGTCGAGGTGTTGCTCGCAGACGGCGTGGCCGCCGTGCTCGGCCCCGGCGCCTCGAACGAGGAGGTCGTCGACACCGTCCGCGCCGCCGCGGGCAGGGGAGCACCCGGCTGACGCGAGGCGCCACCCGGGTGTTCACGAGGGCTCGATCACGACGCGGATCGCGTTGGAGGTCTTGTCCGAAGCCACGCGGAAGGCCTCGACGGCATCTTCGATGGGAAACCGGTGGGTGATGACGGTACGGGCGATCTCAGGGTCCTCGGCCAGCATGGCCGCCGCCTCATCCATTTCACGGACATCGTCGTGTGCGCAGTACCCGAGGGAGGGGATGACGCGGGCTTCGCGGTGGAAGAGCGGCATCCAATCGAGTTGCACCGGGCCGAAGTGCACCCCCAGCACGACGATCGTCCCTCCGGGTGCTACGAGCTCACCGCACCGGGCCAGGCTCTCTGCCGTTCCAGCAGCCTCGACCACGACGTCGTACACACCTTGCGCGCCGATGTCGGCACCGAGCCGATCTCCGGCTTCCTTTTGGTGTGGGTGTCGCGCCTCGAGCGCTACGCTCTCGCAGCCACGCCGCCACGCCCCAGCCAACGCGAGCAGTCCCAAGGCGCCCGCTCCGACGACGGCGACCCGGTCACCTGGCTTGGTGCCCGCCAGGCCCAGGGCATGCCAGGACACGGAGGCCGGCTCGACGATGGAGGCATCGGCCAGGGCCAGGCCGATTGGGAGGGGGACCAGCCGGGTCGTCGGCACCCGGAACTCCTCTGCCATCCCACCGTCGGCGCTGATGCCGAGCGCACGCTGCCCGTGGGTGGGGCACAGGTTGTACGCGCCGCGGCACACTGATCGCACTCCATGCACCCGTAGATCGCCTCCACCACGACCGGCGTTCCGTCCGCCCGGGTGCCGGCCAGCTCGTGCCCGAGGATCGCCCGACTGCCGAAGCGGATGTAGCTCAGGTCCGAACCGCAGATGCTCGTCGCCTTCATGGAGAGGAGCTCGCCCATCCCCGGCGGCTCGTCCACGTCGACGACGGCGACCCCGCCTTCCACACTTCGTACTGCCTTCATGTCCGTTCCTCCTCACTAACGTCCGAATCCGCTTCGGGCGGCAGCTCGCCCCGCAAGCCGATGCTGTTCAGCACGTAGGCAAGGCACACATAGCCCCCGATGACGAAGAGGAGTTCGAGGATCTGAGCACTGTCGAAGGAGGCGGCCAGACTGCGCCAGGTCTCGTCCCCCACGGAAGACTGGTCGATCATCTCGTCGACGGCTGTCAGCAGGGCGCGTTCGGTGGGCGTCCACACCTCGGCATTGGGTCCTTGACGGACGGCGGCGACCTGTGTGGCCGTGAGGCCCGCCTGGCGGCCCATTCGGTCGTGCTGTCCCCACTCGTAGCCAGAGCCCGTCCGCCAGGCCACCCGAAGGATCAACAGCTCGCGGTGTTCCGGAGTCAGCGTCGCCTGGTCACCGGCGAGCATGTCGGTGAAGGGGAGCCAAGCGCCGCTCAAGGGGAGATGGTGGGCGAACAGCTCGAGCACCACCGGCATCGGAGGAGCGTCGGGTGCGTCCGAAAGATAGAGCTCGGGTCGCCGCAGGTGCGGCAGCAACACCGATCGCGGATCGTCGTCCCATTGGGCGAACGGCAGCGGCTCCAGCCGCTGCTCGGGCGGGGGAGTCATTTCTCGTTGACGGTTGGACGAATGGCGAGGGATGGACGCATATGACGGTCTCTGGTTCGCTGGGTACCGCTGGCGAGGATACGCAAATGTCGGGCAAGATGCGGCATGGCTGCGCAAGCACCACGATCGGATCCCTTCCGGGTGGTCCAGTGGGCCACGGGCAATATCGGGCTCCACGCGATGCGGGCCGTCATCGAGCATCCCGACCTCGAACTGGTCGGGGTGTACGTCTACTCGGATGCCAAGGCGGGACGGGATGCCGGCGACCTGTGCGGTGTGGCACCGACGGGCGTGGTCGCCACCCGGGACCTCGAGTCCATCCTCGCGCTGCAGCCCGATTGCGTCCTCTACATGGCGGACCGGGCCGACATCGACGCGATCAGCCGGCTGCTGGAGTCGGGGGCGAACGTCGTGACGACCCGGAGCGAGTTCCACCGACCGGCCAGCCTTGACCCTGAGGTCCGGGCGCGGATCGAAGCGGCATGCCGGAAGGGTGGCGTCTCCCTCCACAGCACCGGGTCGAGCCCGGGGTTCATCACGGAGGCGGTTCCCCTGGTGCTGACATCGGTCCAGCGCCGACTGGACCGTCTCACGATCGAGGAATTCGCGGACATGTCCTCGCGGAACTCCCCGGAAATGATCTTCGACCTCATGGGCTTCGGGCGCGACCCCTCGACGTTCGACCCCCGGGGGGTCGAACTGCACGGGGCCGCAGCGTTCGGTGGATCGCTCGGGGTCGTCGCCGATGCCCTGGGCTTGCCATTGGACGAGGTGGTTGCGTCGGGAGAGGTTGCGGTTGCCCGTCACGCGGTGGAGATCGCCGCCGGCCGGATCGAGGCAGGCACGATCGGCGCGGAGAGGATGAACGTGACAGGGATGCGACAAGGGCGCGCCCTCTTGCGCTTCAGCGCCAACTGGTACCTGACGACCGATGTCGAGCCGAACTGGGACCTCCGGGAGACCGGCTGGCACCTCCTGGTCGAGGGCGACGTTCCTCTCGACGTCCACATCCGCTTCCCGGTGCCCCCCGACGAGTGGGCCGCGACGTCACCCGGAGTCACGGCGCACCGTCCGGTGAACGCCATCCCCTCCGTCTGCGCGGCCGAGCCCGGCATCCGCACGATCGTGGACCTGCCCCCGATCGTGGCGCGGCTCGGCTGACGGCGGGCTCTGGACGCATCGGACGGCATGTCGCATGAGCACGATCGGGATCGTTGTCGGCAATCCGAAGGCTCGCTCACGGACGCTCGAAGTCGCCGAAGCAGTGGCCGCCGCCGCCGCTGGTGCCACCGGCCTGGATGACGCAGAACGGCTCGTCGTCGATCTCGCCGACGTCGGGCCGCTGCTTTTCGACTGGTCCTCGGCTCGAGTCAAGGAGGCGGTGGACGGCATTGCCGCCTGCCCGTTGGTGATCGTCGCCTCTCCGACGTACAAGGCGAGCTACACGGGCCTGCTGAAGTCGTTCCTGGACTGGTACGGCACCACCGGGCTCCAGGGCGTGACCGTCATCCCGGTCATGGTCGGCGCCGGTCCGCACCATGCGCTCGCCGTCGAGGTCCATTTGCGCCCCGTCCTGGTGGAGATCGGCGCCACCCTGCCGACCCGGGGCCTCTACGTCACCGAAGCGCAGTTGGTCGAGCTGGAAGACGTGATCGGGAGGTGGCTGGTCGAGGCCGGACCCCGTGTGCGGGCCGCTCGGGGCCAATCGTCCCTGAGGCCGCTCCGCCGCTGAGCGTCACGTCGGACGCGCTGCGGGGCATGCCCGCACCCGTCCGCTCTCGTGCCCGTGGCTTCCTGAAAGTAACATTATTGTATGACAAGAGGAGCGTTCTCAGGGAGACGTGTGCCGGCGGCCGGTTGCCCGTGAGCGAGATGGACGCCGCGCCGTCGACGATCCCGGCGACCATTGCCGCCACGGCCGGTCGACACGGTGACCGAGTGGCCGTGCGCGATGGTGCGACGAGCCTGACCTACAGGGAGCTCTTCGACGCCAGCCGGGAGTTCGCCGCAGCACTGGCGGCCTCTGGTCTGCTGCCGGGCGACCGGGTGGCGATCTGGTCGCCCAACAGCGTCGAATGGGTGGTCGCCGCGCTGGGGATCTTCTCGGTCGGGGGGGTGCTGATCCCGGTGAACACTCGGTTCAAGGGTGCCGAAGCGGCCGATCTGCTGGTGCGGAGCCGGGCCCGTGCGCTCGTCACGGCGACGGATTTCTTGGGCAACGACTACGTCGCCATGCTCGAGGCCACCGGGGTGGACCTTCCTGAGCTGGGTACCGTGGTCGTGGCCCGGGGGCCCGCGACGGGCCCGCCACGGATTGGCACGGCTTTCTCGACCGGGCGACGCCCGAGGGGTCGGCCGAAGTCGACCGGCGCAGCTCGGCGCTCGGGCCGGACGATCCCTCCGACATCCTCTTCACCTCGGGGACGACCGGAGTCCCGAAGGGCGTGATGATGACGCACGGCCGCACCCTGCGCGTCGCGACGGACTGGGTCGCGATGACCGGGCTCAGGGTCGGGGACGTCTACCTGATGGTCAATCCCTACTTCCACATGTTCGGCCTCAAGGCCGGGATCCTGGCCTGTGTCGCCAGCGGCGCCACCATGCTGCCCGAGCCGGTGTTCGACGTGGACCGCGTGCTCTCCGCGTCGCGGCCGAGCACGTGACCGTCCTTCCGGGCCCCCCGACGCTCTACCAGGCCATCCTCGACCACCCGAGCCGTGACCGCCACGATCTCTCGAGCCTGCGGGTCGCGGTGACCGGAGCGGCCGACATCCCGGTCGAACTGATCCGTCGCATCCACGACGAGCTGCCGTTCTCGAGGATCGTCACCGGGTACGGCCTCACCGAGGGCGGCACGGCCTGTGCGACGTCCGAGGAGGACGATGCCGAGTCCATCGCGACCACGGTCGGTCGTCCCCGTCCTGGGTTCGAGGTGCGCCTCGTCGACGGTGCCGGCGCCGAGGTCGGTCCCGGGCAGGCCGGTGAGGTCCTCGTCCGGGGCAACAGCGTCATGGTGGGCTACCTGGACGACCCCGACGAGACCGCCAAGGTCCTCTCTGCCGAGGGGTGGCTGCGCACCGGTGACCTCGGCGTCATCGACGACGCCGGTCGCCTGCGGATCGTTGGACGGGTCAAGGACATGTTCATCGTCGGCGGCTTCAACGCCTATCCGGCCGAGATCGAGAATGCGCTGCTCCGTCATCCCGCCGTCGAGCAGGTGGCGGTGATCGGCATCCCCGACGAGCGGCTCGGGGAGGTCGGCATGGCCTTCGTCGTCGTGGGTCCCGAGCCCGTCACCGAGGCCGAGATCATCGAGTGGAGTCGCGGGCAGATGGCGAACTACAAGGTGCCACGGGCCGTGGCGATCGTCGACGAGCTTCCCGTCAACGCGACCGGGAAGGTGATGAAGGAGACGCTCCGGGAGCGGGCAGCCCGTCAGACCGGCGGGACGCCCCCGTGACGGGGCCCGGACCGGCGGGTCTCGGCGCACTGGCAGACCTGCGCGTCGTGGAGCTCGGCGTGTGGGTCGCGGCCCCGGCGGCGTCGGCCCTCCTGGCGGACTGGGGTGCGGACGTGATCAAGGTCGAGCCGCCGACGGGCGACCCCATGCGCAATGCCTTCGGCTCGCTGGGCATCGGCAAGGACTTCCCGAACCCCGCCTTCGCGCAGGACAACCGGGGGAAGCGGAGTGTCGTCCTCGACCTGCGAGATCCCGAGGACCGGCACAGGTTCGAGGAGCTGCTCGCCACCGCCGACGTCTTCGTCAGCAACCTGCGCCCGGACGCGCTCGACGCCCTCGACCTGGAGCCGGCGAGCACGGTGGCCCGGCATCCCCGTCTCGTCTACTGCAGCGTCAGCGGGTACGGGCTGCGGGGCCCGGACCGGAACCGGCCGGCCTACGACATCGGTGCCTTCTGGGCGCGATCCGGTCTGTCGGTCCAACTGGCCAACAGCGAGGGTGTCCCGCTCAACGCACGGGGCGGCATCGGGGACCACATCAGCGGGCTCGCCGCCCTGGCCGGGCTGCTGGCCGCCGTGCTCGAGCAGCGCCGCACGGGCCGCGGGCGGGTGGTCGAGGTGTCGCTGCTGCGGACGGGCACCTATGTCCTCGGTTGGGACCTCAGCCTGCAGGCCACCGTCGGCAAGGTCGCCCGGGCCGAGGCGCGGCACTCGAACCAGACACCGCTGATGAACTCCTACCGGACCGCCGACGGGCGCTGGTTCTTCTTCACCGGCTTGGAGGCGGACCGGCACATCGACGCCGTGTGCCGTGCGCTCGGCCGCCCCGACCTGCTCTCCGACCCCCGGTTTGCCGATGCGACCGCCATCCGCCGCAACCGCAACGAGGTGATCGCCCTGCTCGACGAGATCATCGCCGAGGAGACCCTCCAGACCTGGGCCGAGCGCTTCGATCGCCAGGGCGTGTGGTGGGCGCCGGCGCAGGGACCGGCGCAGGTCCTCGAAGATCCGCAGCTGGCCGCGAACGATGGCTTCCTCGTGGCGCGGAACGAGGCCACCGGCGAAACACAGCGGTCGGTCAACGGCCCCGTCAGCTTCTCCGACCTGCCACGGCGGCCGGCGCCGCCGGCGCCCCAGCTCGGGCAGCACACCGACGAGGTGCTCTCGGAGCTCGCCGAACGACGCGCCGGGCGGGACGGTCAGGCCTGAGCCCGGGCGCGGGCCAGCAGGCCGCGGGCGATGACGAGCCGTTGGATCTCGTTGGTCCCCTCACCGATCACCATGAGCGGAGCGTCACGGTAGTAACGCTCGACGGGGAGTTCGGTGGTGAAGCCCACCCCGCCGTGGATGCGCATCGCTTCGGTACTGAGCTCGAGCGCCGTCTCGCTGGCGAACAGCTTGGCCATCCCTGCCTCGACGTCGCAGCGCAACCCCTGCTGCCTCCGCTCCGCCGCGTTCCGGGTGAGAAGCCGCGCCGCCTCGAGGTGCGTCGCCATGTCGGCCAGCTTCAGCTGGATTGCCTGGTGCTCGCCGATGATCTTGCCCATGGTCTCGCGCTGCTGGGCGTACGCCAGCGCGGCGTCGAACGCGGCCCGGGCGACGCCGACGGCGCGGGCGGCGATGTTGATCCGGCCGACCTCGAGCACGCCGAGGATCTGGGGAAGGCCGCGCCCGGGCTCCCCGATGAGATTGGCGGCGGGTATGCGGTGGTCGGCGTACGCCATCTCGACGGTCTCGACGCCATTGTAGCCCAGCTTGCCCACGTGCTTGCTGACCGAGATCCCTTCGAAGCGCGGGCCGGGCTCCTTCTCGACGATGAAGGCAGAGATGCCCTCCTCGGCCCGGGCGGCCAGGGCGACGATGCGAAGCCCGCTCGCCGTTGGTGACCCATGCCTTGGTGCCGTTGACGACGTACTCGTCCCCGTCGCGCTGGGCGCGGCAGGAGATGTTGCGGGTGTCGCTCCCGGCATCGGGCTCGGAGAGCGACAGCGCACCCCGACGTTCCACCGGTGGCCATCGCGGGCAGCCACCGCTGCTTCTGCTCCTCGTCGCCGTGGGTCAAGATGAGCGTCGCGGCCATGGTGTGGGTGTTGACGATGCCGGTCAGGCTCATCCAGCCGTAGGCCAGCTCCTCGATCACGCCGATGTAGGTCAAGCAGGTCGAGGCCGAGGCCGCCGTACGCCTCGGGGATGGTGACGCCGAAGAGGCCGAGGTCGCGCATCTGCTCGACGATCTCCGTGGGGAAGGTGTCGGTCCGTTCGAGTTCCGAGGCGACCGGGCATGACCTCCCGCTCGACGAACTTGCGGACCGTCTCGATGATCTCGGACCGGACCGTCTCGTCCACTGCGAGGGGAGCCGTCACCCGCGTCCCGCCGCAGGTGGCACGCCGCTCGGATGTGGACACGGCGGGCCGGGAGGGCTTCCTCACGGCGATAACCATACACTTCGCTGTTGTTGACGCTGAATCTCAATTCAGAGAAGAATGTTTCCCCATGGCGACGGGCCCCATGCATCGCGGGCTCGAGTCGGCCGCGGCGCTGCTTCCCCGACACGCCGGCAGTGCTGGCGGGGGACGACACGCTGGACATTCGGCGACCTCGACCGGGCCGGCAACGCGCTTGCGCAGCACCTCGCCGACCAGGGCGTCGGAGCCGGGCGACCGCGTGGCAGTGATGACGTCCAACCGTCCGGAGTTCGTCGTGGCCGTCCACGCCGTGAGCAAGCTCGGTGCGGCCGCCGGTCCTGCTCAACTCCGGCCTGGAAGGCCCTCGAGGTCGGCACGCCGCTCGGACTCACCGTTCCTAGGTACGGCGTGGCGGACGGGCCGGCGGCGACCTCCTGGCCGAGCAACTGGGCGCGGACCGCGTGCTCGATCTCGACGACACCACGGCAGCCGCAGTCGATGGACCGCACGCAGTCACCGCCCTCCGCCCGCCGCGGTGGTGCGCGAGGCCGACGACGCCGTCCTGGTCTTCAGCTCCGGGACGACCGACCGGCCGAAGGCGGTGCGCCACACGCACCGCTCCATCTGCCTGGGCACGGCGCACTGGGTCGCCGCGCTGGGCCTGGGCCCGAGGACCGGTTCCAGGTGGCGACGCCGCCGTCGCACATCCTGGGGCTGCTGAACCTGCTCGCCGCAGCCGCGGCCGGGGCGACCGTCCGCCTGCACCGCCGCTTCGATCTCGACGAGGAGCTGCGTCGCATCCAAGACGGAGCGGATGACGCTCGAGATGGCGGTCGCCCCGATCGCGCTGGCCATGGCCAATCACCCCGACCTCGAGTCCTACGACCTCTCGTCGCTGCGCTACATCATGTGGGGAGCGACCCCGGTCACCGCCAGCGTGGCCGAGACGGTGACGGCACGTACCGGCGTCCGTTGGCTCCCCGCCTACGGGACCAGTGAGGTGCCCGGTGATCGCCGCCAACCCGGTCGACGACCCGGGCAGCCTGGCGGCTCGACTCGGCCGGGCTGCCGCCGGCGGCGTCGCGCTGCGCGTCGTCGACCTCGACACCGGGGCGGTGCTGGCACCGGGTGGCGTCGGCGAGATCCAGGTCCAGAGCCCCTCCGCCATGGCCGGGTACCTGCCCGACGGAGGCCACGGCCGACGCCTTCGACGACGGGTGGTACCGCACGGGTGACGTCGGATGGCTGGAGCCCGAGGGCTGGGTCCACCTCACCGACCGCTGCAAGGAGATGATCAAGGTGAGCGGCTTCCAGGTCGCCCCGGCCGAGATCGAGGCGGTCCTGCACGGCCACCCGGCTGTGGTCGACTGCGCGGTGTTCGGCGTCCCGACGAGCGGGCCGGCGAGGTCCCCGTCGCCGCGGTCCAGCTCGAGCCGGGCTCCGCCGTCACCGCCGGGGATCTGCAGCACCTCGTCGCCGAGGCGCTCGCCACCTACAAGCGCCTGCACCACGTGGTGATCGTGGACGCCATCCCGAGGACGCCGTCGGGCAAGGTGCTTCGCCGCACGCTCCGCGACGAGTGGGCCCCGAGCTTCGCCGCGAGCGGCTGCCGAGCCGTGATGGACGTCCGCCTCTCACCCGAGCAGGTCGCGCTGCGCGACGCGGCGGCGCAGGTGGTCGACCGCCTGGGCGTGCACACGGTGTCGCGAGCTCGACGACGCGCG
The DNA here is from genome assembly GCA_963774485.1 of uncultured Acidimicrobiaceae bacterium. GTDB lineage: Bacteria > Actinomycetota > Acidimicrobiia > Acidimicrobiales > RAAP-2 > Bog-473. Next base: position 433,488 of record CAVZFG010000005.1, on the reverse strand, counting down.
AGCGCGCCGGCAAGCTCGACGCGGCGGTGGACGCCTCCGGCTGGCGGGAGTTGCGGACGGCGACCGACGACGGGGGCCCGTGGGCCTCGGCGGTCGAGGTCGCCCTGGTCGCCGAGGAGCTCGGCCGGGGCCTGGCCGACGCCGCCTTCCTCGGCCCGACCCTGGCGGCGGAGCTGCGCCGTCTGTGCCGGCGCCCCGCCGCCGTCGGGCCCGAGACCGTCGCATTGACGCGCCGACCTGTCGCGCCGGCGATCGGGCTGGAGGGCGTCGTCGGGTCCGGCGCCGTGGCGATCGACGCGCGCGAGCGCGAGCGTCGGCGTTGGTGCTCGTGGGCCGGCCCGGACGGGTACGCGATCGGCGAGGTACCGCTTGCAGACGGCCGCCGGCGGCGTCGACCTGACCCGGCCGGTCGGGCCGGCTCACCGCCGGGGGCCGTGGCGAGCCCCGTCGAGGGGCAGAGCCGCCGCCTCGACGACGCGACGTGGCCCGTGGCGCAGAGCCTCGGCCTGGCCGTTGACCAGCGCCGACCTCGTCGGGGTGATGCGCGGCGCGCTCGCGCTGACGTCCGACTACGCCCGGTCCCGCAAGCAGTACGGCGCGGCCATCGGGTCCTTCCAGGCGGTGCAGCACCTGCTGGCCGACGCCTTCGTCGCCATGGAGGGTTCCCGGAGCATCGCCCTGCACGCGGCATGGGCCGTGGACGCCCTGCCCGGTGCCGACGCACTGGCCGCCGCGTCGGCCGCCAAGGCCTACTGCGCCCGGGCGGCCCGCTCGGTCTGCGAGACGGCCATCCAGGTGCACGGCGGCATCGGCAACACCTGGGACTGCCTCGCCCACGTCTATCTTGCGGCGGGCGCTGCTCTCGAGCGACGTGCTCGGGGGCGTCGGCGCCAGCCTGGCCCGGGTGCTCGCCGCCCGCGGCATCGGGGGTCGACGATGGACTTCGCTGACTCCGCCGAGGAGCGCGAGTTCCGCCTGCGGCTGCGCGAGTGGCTCCGCCGACAACAATCCGGGCCTGCCGCCGTCGTCGACGGCCGACGAGTACTGGGCCGGGCAGGCCGCCTGGCACCAGACCCTCTACGACGCCGGCTTCTTCGGCCTCTCGTGGCCGGAGGAGATCGGCGGGCACGGCCTGCCGAGCGTCTACGAGGTGATCCTCGACGAGGAGCTCATCGCGGCCGGCGCACCACCGCGGCCGAGCGTGGGCTACCTCGTGCAGGGGCTCCTGCGCCATGGGAACGAGGACGTGCGGCGCCGTTTCCTGCCCGGCCTGGTGAGCGGCCGGGAGCGCTGGTGCCAGGGGTTCAGCGAGCCCGACGCCGGTTCGGACCTGGCCTCGCTGCGTACGCAGCGCCGTGCGCGACGGGAGCGAGTACGTGATCACGCGGCCACAAGGTGTGGACGAGCTACTCCGACGCGGCCGACTGGTGCCTCGTGCTGGCCCGCACCGATCCCGACGTGGCCAAGCACCGCGGACTCTCGGCCTTCGTCGTCCCCATGCGCCAGCCCGGCATCGAGCAGCGGCCGCTGCGGATGATCAACGGGATCACGCGGGAGTTCGGCGAGGTCCTCTTCGACGGGGCCCGCGTCGACGCGGCGAACATGATCGGCGAGCCGGGCGAGGGCTGGCGCCTCGCCATGACCGTCGTCAGCCACGAGCGCGAGCCCGGCGAGCTCGGCTACGTGGCGCGCTACGGCAAGCTCGTCAACGAGCTGGTCGGCCTCGTCGAGGAGCGAGCCCGGCGGCGTTCGGGCCCGAGCAGCGGCGCGACCTGGCCTGGGCGCTCGTGGAGGCCGAGATGCTGCGCTGCCACGTGAGCCGCCGGCTCTCGGACCGGCTCGACGGCATCTCGCACGGGCCCGAGGGCTCCGTCGACAAGCTCCTCATGACCTCGACCGAGCAGGCGGTCGGCCATGCCGCCCTCTCCATCGGCGGCGCCGGCACCGGACGGGGACGACACCTGGCTCAAGGTGTACCTCTACAGTCGCGCCCAGAGCGTCATGGGCGGGCACGTCGCAGATACAGCGCAACCTCATCGCAAGCCGAATCCTGGAGCTGCCCACCATCATGAGCACCTACGAGCTTCCCGACGAGCTGCAGGTCCGAGTCCGACGGACCGGTCCGGGTGATCACGCTCAACCGGCCCGAGCACCTCAACGCCACCAACCACGTCCTCCACGCGGGCCTGGCGGCGCTGTTCCCGCAGCTCGACGCCGACGACGAGGCCCGGGTCGCCGTCATCACCGGCGCCGGGCGCGCCTTCTCCGCCGGCGGCGACTTCGGCTACATCGACGAGCTGGCCAAGGATGCCGCGCTGCGGCACACGACGCTCACCCATGGCCGGCAGATCGTGACCGGCATGGTGCGGTGCCGGTGCCGATCGTCGCCGCCGTGAACGGTCCGGCGGTCGGACTCGGCTGCAGCCTCGTCGCGCTCTCCGACATCGTCTTCATGGCCGAGAGCGCGCACCTGGCCGACCCGCACGTGCTCGTCGGGCTCGTCGCCGCCGACGGCGGCCCGGTCGTGTGGCCGCTGCTGACCAGCCTGCAGCTGGCCAAGGAGTACGCGCTCACGGGGGACCGCATCCCGGCCCGAGCGGGCGGCCGAGATCGGCCTGGTCAACCACGTCTGCGCCGACGACGAGGTGCTCGACCAGGCCATGGCCTGCGCCCATCGCATCGCCCGGCTGCCCAAGGGCGCGGTCGAGGACACCAAGCGGGTGATCAACATCCAGCTCGAGCGCGCCGTCCTCGCGTCGCTCGACTTCGCGCTCAGCGCGGAGGACCGGTCCTTCACGACGCCAGAGCTCCGGGCCAACCTGGACAAGCTGCTCAAGACCGACCGGATCAAGGAAGGGTGACGCCGGCTCCGGGCTCGTGCGTCAGGGAGACGCAGGTCTTGCCCGCGCTTCCCCCTTCCTCGCCGCCAGCCACCCGCCCGAGCGCCTCGCCGGCACTGAGCACGTGGTCCTCCGCGAGGGCCCGAGCGGCACGACCGTCGCCCGCCTCCATCGCCTCGAGCAGGGCTGCGTGCTCGCGGCGACTGCGCTGCTCCTGTTCGGGAAAGAGCTCGAAGTAGTTGCCCGGCACGACCCTGACCGCCTGACGCAGATAGGTCAGCAGGCGCGGTGAGCGGCGCCGAGTAGTTCAGGGCCCGGTGGAAGCGCCGGTTGGCATCCACCACGTCGTCGGACTCGTCGATGGCGTCCTCGAGCTCCCGCAGCTCGAGCGAGCCTGGCCGGCGGGATGCGCGTGGTCGCCATCTCGGCCGCCTTGCCCGCCAGCGCCGCCAGGATGGCGAAGTTGTCCACGACGTCCTCAGGGGTGATCCCCACCACCGTCATGCCGCTGCGCGGGGTGATGTCCACCAGCCCCTCGTACGAGAGCTGGAGGAGGGCTTCGCGGATCGGGGTGCGGCTGATCTCGAACTCGGCCGTGAGCTGGTCGAGATCGAGGCGGTCGCCGGGCTGCAGGCGGCCGGTCAGGATCCGGTCGCGCAGCTCGCTGGCCGCCTGGGCCCTGACGGTGGTGCTGATCAGTTTGATATCTGACATATTACATATTAGAGTCGCACTGCGCCGGAAGGGGGAGCGATGGCCCAGACGACAAAACGGCGGATGGCCCTGGTGGGTTTCATGCAGGCGGGGAACGCGACCGTGTACGCCGGCTCGTGGCGGCACCCGGCCACCGAGCACGGGTTCCTGACGGCGGCCTACTACGAGAAGTTGGGGCGGACGCTCGAGCAGGGCTGCTTCGACCTCATGTTCTTCGACGACCGCCTCGCCATGCCCGGCATCTACGGCGGGTCGGTGGCGGAGGCCGTCCGCACCGGTGCACGACCCGTGAAGCTCGACCTGAGCATCGTGCTCGGGATCCTGGCCGCCGTGACGGAGCACATCGGGCTCGGCGCCACCTACTCGACGACCTATTACTCGCCGTACCACGTGGCCCGGACCTTCGCGACGCTCGACCACCTCTCGGGCGGCCGGGCGGCGTGGAACGTGGTGACGTCGGTGAACGACAGCGAGGCGCAGAACAACGGCATGAAGGAGGTCCTCGCCCACGACAGGCGCTACGACCGGGCCGACGAGTTCCTCGAGGCGACGACGGGACTGTGGGACAGCTGGGACGACGACGCGCTGGTGTTCGACCGCGCCACGCCGCTCTTCGCCGATCCCGCCAAGGTGCACGAGCTCGACTACGACGGCGACTGGTTCAGCGTCCGGGGCCCGTTGACGGTGCCGCGCTGCCCACAGGGCCGGCCCGTTCTGCTCCAGGCCGGCTCGTCGGGCCGCGGCCGGGACTTCGCATCCCGCTGGGCCGAGCTGATCTTCACCGGAGACCCGGACATCGACATCGCCCGATCGCACTACAAGGACCAGAAGGAGCGCATCGCCGAGCGCGGCCGCGATCCGGACGGGGTCAAGATGCTGCCCATGGCCTATACGGTCGTGGGGGAGTCGCCGGCGCATGCGCAAGAGCGCGAGCAGCTCTTCCTCAACGACCTCGTCGACCCCATGGCCTCGCTCACGCTGCTGTCCGAGCTCATGAATTACGACTTCTCGGGAATGGCGCTGGACGCCCCGATCACCGACGAGCTCATCGAGTCGGTGTCCGGCATCCGGGGACTCGTCCAGAACATCCGGACCCACATCGGCGGCGACACGGTGAAGCTGGCCGACCTGGCCGGGCACCGGGCCACCCTGTTGCAAGGCCCGCGCTTCGTCGGGACGGGGCCGGACATCGCCGACCAGATGGAGGCCTGGTTCGACAGCGGTGCGTGCGACGGCTTCGTCGTCGCGGCCACCCACTCGCCGGGCGCCTACGAGGACGTCGTCCGCCTGGTCGTGCCCGAGCTCCAGCGCCGGGGCGTGTTCCGGGACCGCTACACCGGCTCGACGTTGCGCGAGCATCTGGGCCTTGAGCGCCCTGCTTCCCCACCGGGTGTCTGAGCGCCGACGCCATGTCAGTGGGTACGGCCGAGGCGGCCCCGCGAGTGACCGTTCGGGTTCGGCACGCTGGCCGACACGCTGCACAAGGCGTCGCTGGCGGAGGAGCCTCAAGCGGGGGGGGTCTCGCAGCCTCGTTGAGGCCGAGGGTCGAGTCGAGTATTCTCCGAAGCGAGAATGTAGTTCTCCACCTCGCTCGAGGGTCTGGGGATCGCGAACGCGGGGAGGAGAACCCATGAGCGAATTCGACGGCATCGACTTCTTCCGGGGCAACGAGCTGGTCGCCGACCCCTATCCCTATTACGAGTATCTCCGCGCGCAGTGCCCCGTGCAGCGAGAACCGCACCACGGGGTGATGATGGTCACCGGTTACGACGAGGCGGTCTCGGTGTACACGGACCCCGCCACGTTCTCGTCGTGCAACGCGGTCACCGGTCCGTTCCCCGGCTTCCCCGTGCCGCTCGAGGGTGACGACGTCAGCGAGCTCATCGAGCAACACCGTGAGGAGCTGCCCTTCAGCGACCAGATCCTGACGATGGACCCGCCCAAGCACAAGGCCCACCGGGGCATGCTGATGCGCCTCATCACGCCCAAGCGGCTCAAGGAAAACGAGGACTTCATGTGGCGGCACGCGGACCGCCAGATCGACGAGTTCGTCGCCCGAGGGGAGTGCGAGTTCATCAGGGACTACGCCGGCCCCTTCACGCTGTACGTGATCGCCGATCTTCTGGGCGTGCCCGAGGCCGACCACGAGTGGTTCCGTCAGGAGCTCCAAGGTGGCCACCGGCCCGAAACCCAGGGCCTCGGGAGCACGGGATCGGGTTCTCTCGGCCACTCACCCCTCGAGTTCCTCTACGAGCGGATGACGGCCTACGTCGAGGACCGTCGGCGCGAGCCCCGCAACGACGTGCTGACCGGGCTGGCCACCGCCACCTTCCCCGACGGGTCCACGCCAGAGGTGATCGACGTGGTTCGGGTGGCGGCCAACGTGTTCTCGGCCGGCCAGGAGACGACGGTGCGCCTCCTCGCCGCCGCGTTCCAACTGATCGGTGAGCGCCCCGAGCTGCAGCAACTGCTTCGTGAGGACCGCGGCCGCATCCCGGGCTTCGTCGAGGAGGTCCTGCGGATGGAGGGTCCGGTCAAGGGCGACTTCCGGCTCAGCCGCAGGGCGGCCACCGTCGGGGGTGTCGAGATCCCGGCCGGCACCACCGTGATGGTGGTCAACGGCGCCGCGGGCCGCGACCCCCGGCGCTTCGAGGACCCGGCCGAGTTCCGCGTGGACCGGGAGAACGCCAAGGAGCACCTGGCCTTCGGACGCGGGCCCCACGCCTGCCCCGGGGGTCCGCTGGCCCGCGCCGAGGCGCGCATCAGCATCGAGCGTCTCCTGGCTCGCATGGGGGACATCGAGATCTCCGAGTCCGCGCACGGCACGGCGGGAGATCGGCACTACGAGTACGCCCCCACCTACATCCTGCGCGGCCTGCAGCGCCTCCACCTGGAGTTCACGCCGATCGGGTGAGCCGACCGCGACGCGGGGCGGGCCCGCCCGAAGCGGAAACGCCCTTCTCATTTCTTGAGAGTAGTGATATCATGCACGCGTCGAAGACCCGAGGACGAGAGGACGGTCATGGCACGTTGGCCCAAGCCACCCGAAGGGAGCTGGACCGAGCACTACCAGCTCGGCACCGAGCCCGTCTCCTACGAGGACTCGATCTCGCCGGAGTTCTACGAGCTCGAGCGTGAGGCCATCTTCAAGCGAGCCTGGTTGAACGTCGGCCGGGTGGAGCAGCTGCCGCGCAACGGGAGCTACTTCACCAAGGAGCTGGCGGTGGCGAAGACCTCCGTGGTGGTCGTGCGGGGCAAGGATGGCGAGGTGCGGGCCTTCCACAACATCTGTCGCCACCGTGGGAACAAGCTGGTCTGGACCGACTACCCCCAGGAGGAGTCCAGCGGAGTGTGCCGTCAGTTTGTCTGCAAGTACCACGGGTGGCGCTACGACCTCGACGGCTCGCTGAACTTCGTCCAACAGGAGCAGGAGTTCTTCGACCTCGACAAGGACGATTACGGGCTCGTCCCGGTGCACTGCGACATGTGGGCGGGGTTCATCTTCGTCAACCTGGCCAAGGAGCCCGAGCAGAACCTGGTGGACTTTCTCGGCCCGATGGTCACCAAGCTCGAGCACTATCCCTTCGAGAAGCAGAGCGAGCGCCGGTTCTACCGCGCCACCGTGAAGAGCAACTGGAAGCTCTACATGGACGCCTTCCAGGAGTTCTATCACGCACCTGTCCTGCATGCGAAGCAGACGCCACCCGACTTGTCCATGAGCATGCAGCAGGCCGGTTTCGAGGCGCCCGCGTACACGATCGACGGTCCGCACCGCGTCGTGAGCACCGCCGGCGTCCACCCCTGGACCCTGGAGCACAACATGCTCAAGCCCATGGAGCTGATCACTCGCAGTGGGCTGTTCGGACCGTGGGACGCGCCCGATCTCGGTTACGACCAGAAGGAGGCCGGCATCAATCCGGCCGGATGCGACCCGTGGGGCCTCGATTCCTTCCAGATCTTCCCCAACTTCGTGATTCTGGTCTGGGGGCAGAGCTGGTACCTCACGTACCACTACTGGCCGACCTCGCACAACACGCATGTTTTCGAGGGCACGCTCTACTTCGTCCCTCCCAAGACCGCTCGTGAACGCGTGGCGCAGGAGATCGCCGCCGTCTCGTTCAAGGAGTACGGCCTCCAGGACGCCAACACGCTCGAGGCAACGCAGACGATGCTCGAATCGCGGGTGCTCGAGCGCTTTCCGCTGAACGACCAGGAGGTGCTCTGCCGTCACCTCCACAAGGTGGCCGCCGAGTGGGTGGACGAGTACAAGAAACTCGAGCACGCGGAGGTGTGACCCAGATGACCGAGACACTCTTGCCACCCGAGTTCTCCGACCTGGAGCCGTTCGCCGCCACGTGGTGTCTGGCCACCGAGCCCGAGCGCTTCGCCCAGCGGTTGGCCAGCAGCATGGACGAGATGCAGGCCTTCTACGACGCCATCACGGCCCGGGTCGAGGAAGCCATGGACTACTGCGACAAGTTCTCCCTCGACGACATGCCCGAGGACGCCCGGAACCTGCTCCACCTCCTCTACTCCATGGTCATGGTCTCGTTCCCCGTCGAGTGCTGGGGGCAGGCCCATGTGCCCGACACCGGCGCCGCCTACCTCGACCTCCTCGTCGAGCCCGGCCCCTGACTCCGGCTCGGGGTCACATCGCCTCGTATTCGACGGTCACCGCCTGCCCGCGGGGGAGCCCCTGGCAGGTGAGGATCCAGCCCTCCTCGACCTCCTCGGGCGTCAGCGCATTGTTGACCCGCATGACGGCTGATCCTTCCTTGAGGAACGCCATGCAGGTCGCGCAATTCCCGGATTCGCACGAGAAGGGCGGCCGGAGGCCGCCTCGCCGGGCCGTCTCGAGCAGGGTGTCACCCGGCTGGTAGCCGACCACGACTGTCTTGCCGCCGAGGATGACGGTGACCTCGTTCGGCACAACCGCCACCGCATCGGTCGGCCCCGCCGCCGCCGTCGCCACCGCCTCCTTCTCCTGCTGCTCCACCAAGAAGCGCTCGATGAAGACGCGCTCCTGGTCCACGTCGAGGTCCCGGAGCACCGACTCGACGAGATCCATGAACGGGCCCGGTCCGCAGATGTAGAGGTCGGCCTCGAGCTGGCCCGCCACGAATTCGACGATGGACTCGGCGGTCAGGAACCCTCCGTCGGAGTCGAAGTGGTGGCGGACTTCGAGGCGGTCGGGGTGGCGGGCGCACAGGTCGGTCAGCGCGTCGTCGAAGATCACCGACTGGCGATCGCGGTTGGCATAGAGCAGCCTCACCGGACGTCGCGTCGTCGAGAGCAGGTGTTTGGTGATCGACATGACCGGCGTGATGCCACTGCCGCCGCACATGCCCAACATGGCGCGCTCGTCCGCTTGCGGGCAGAACACGCCGGCTGGCTTGGTGACCTCCACCACGTCGCCCTCCGAGAGGTGGTCGAGGAACCAGTTGGAGACCAACCCCCCGGCCACCCGCTTGACGGTGACGGTCAGGTCGCGGTCCGTCTCCGTAGCGCTCGACATGGAGTACGAGCGCAACCGTTCCTCGCCGTCGACATGCACCCGGAACGTGCAGAACTGTCCGGGCTCGTAGCGGAAGGTCTCGCGCAGAGCGGCGGGGACGTCGAGTACGAAGGAGCTCGCGTCGTGCGTCTCCGGAACGACCTCCTTGACGCGGAGCAAGTGATAGCCGTGTTCCCTCAGGACGGGGTCGTGGTCCCTCACCGTGCCGCCGGGAGCCTAGGCAGGCGTCGGCCAGGCCACCGACTTCGTCTCGAGGTACTGGTCGAACCCGGCGAGCCCGTTCTGTCGACCGATGCCGCTCTGCTTGTAGCCGCCGAAGGGGATGTCCGCCTGCCCGATCGGCATGCCCCCGTTGATGGCAAAGGTCCCGGTGCGGATGCGCTCGGCGACCGCGAGCGAGCGCTCCAGGGAGCCGGAGAACACGCCGCCGGACAGCCCGTAGACGCTGTCGTTGGCGATCCGCACGGCGTCATCGTCGTCGTCGAACGGGATGACCACGAGCACCGGACCGAAGATCTCCTCCTGGGCGATGGTCATGGAGTTGTCCACGTCGGTGAAGAGGGTCGGCTCGACGTACCAGCCCTTCGGCAGGTCCGCCGGGCGTCCGCCGCCCAGGGCCAGCGTCGCTCCCTCCTTGACGCCCTTCTCGATGTAGCCGAGCACCCGGCTCGCGCTGCCTGGCGGAGACGAGCGGGCCCATGAGGACGTCGGGGCGCTGCGGGTCCCCGTAGACCACCGACGACAGGGTGGCGCGGAGGATCTCAACGCCCTCTTCGTAGCGGGACCGGGGGAGGAGCATGCGCGTCTGGATGGCGCAGCCCTGGCCGCCGTGGAAGCACACCTGGATCCCCGACGGCACCGACGCGGCAAAATCGGCGTCGTCGAGCACGATGGTGGCCGACTTACCGCCGAGCTCGAGGAAGACGCGCTTGAGGGTCGCGGCGCCCTTCTCCATGATCCGCTTGCCGACGGCGGTCGACCCAGTGAAGGAGATGAGGTCGACCTTCGGCGACAGGGTCAGTTCCTCGCCGACGAGGTGGTCGGACGACGTCACGACGTTGAGGACGCCCGGGGGGAACTCGGTCTGCTCGGCGACGAGGCGGCCCAGGCGGGTGGCGTTCCATGGCGTGTCGGGCGCCGGCTTCAGGATCACGGTGTTGCCGGTGGCCAGGGCCTGCCCGAGCTTGTTGAGCGTCACCTCCACGGGAAAGTTCCACGGGACGATCGCACCGACGACGCCCACCGGCTCCTTCCAGATCTGCCGCGTGTTCTGCGTTCCCCGGCGGTCGGTGACCTGGGGCAGGTCGGACCTCCACTCGAATTCGTCGATCAGCTTCACCGGGTAACGGAGCGCGGCATCCAGCGGGATGTCCAACTGATTGGCGTAGGTGGTCAGGCGCGGGCAGCCGACCTCGAGGATCAGCTCCTCGCGCAGCGCCTCCTGTTCGGCTTCGAGTGCCTCCTGCAGCTGGGTGAGGCACTCTTTGCGCCGGGCGCGGTTGGTGGACCAGTCGGACTCGTCGAAGGCACGCCGGCCGGCGTCGATGGCCCGGTGCATCTCGGCGTTGGACGCGTCCGTGACCTGGCCGATCACCTCCTCGGTGGCCGGGTTGACGTTGTCGAACGTCGCACCGGAATCGGACTCGACCAGCCGGCCGTCGATGAGCATCCTCGCTTCGTGGTCAGACCCTGTCGTCACTACCCTCTCCCTGTCGTCGCGCCGAACGTTTCTCACCAACGGAAATCTCATTATCAAAAAGTGCTATAAAGCATAATCGAGGCCGTTGCCGGCCGCCCGGGGGCTTCGGGGGGCCCACCCCGTTCAGAGCGGCAGGAGGGGCGGAAGCGTGCGGCTCCGGAGCACCTCGGCCCCGAGTTCGGCCGTGAGGACGCTTCCGGCCCCGAGAAGCTGGTCCAGCACGACCGCCCGCCGGTAGTAGCGGTGGAAGGGGTGCTCGGTGGTGAATCCGATGCCGGCCAGCACCTGCTGGCAGTGCCGGGCCACGGTCCGCGCTCCCCGGCCGGCGGACGACTTGGCCATCGATGCGTTCACCGGTGACGGATCGTCCCAGGCGGCGGCCAACAAGGCGGCCGCCGCCTCGATGGCCACGAGGCTGTCGGCCAGGCGATGGCGGACCGCCTGGAAGGAGCAGATGGGCCGACCGAACTGGATGCGTTCCAAAGCGTGCGTCCGGGCCAGGTCCAGCATGGCCCGTGCCGTCCCGACCAGCTCGTGGCCCAATGCGAGCTGCCCCAGGGCCACCGCTGCCGTCCAGTCGACCGACCCCAGCGGCTCGGTGCTCCCCGTGGCGATGTCACCCGTCACCTCGAGCATCCCGACCGCGGGATCGATACCGCTGATCGGTCGCCGCGACAGCGCCGGCGTCGACGCCGCGAATGCGGTGTGTTGATCGGCGGTCCCGGCCACGACGAGGACTTTGTCCGAGCCGTCGAGCTGGGCCGTGGCGAGACCCCGTATGGCACAGCGGTCGCCCTTCAGCCGCCCGGGGGCGCCGCGCGTCCGCAGCGAGGGGAGCACGGCCGGCGGGGGGTGGTCGTCGTCCAGGCCAAGCCCGGCGGCCAGGAGCTGGAGGAGCGCCGAGGAGCTGGCGTTCGCCGCCCCCTGGCACTCGAAGAGCAGCGAGACCGCAGCACGCCGGTCCACGGTGAGGGCGTCGTGCCAGCCGAGGTCGGCGAGCGCGGCGTCGAGCGCCTCCCCGCTGCTCGTGTCGGTGGCGTGGCGGATGCCGCGGTCGAAGAGCTCGAGCTCGGCTCCCTCCATCAGCGGTCCTCGCCGAGCTGGAGGAGCCGGCGGGCGATGATGTTGCGCTGGATCTCGGCGCTTCCGCCGTAGATGGTCGCCGCCCGTGAGTAGAGGAACTCGGCGCGCCACCGCCGGCCGATCGGGTCGTCTCCCGTGGTCACCTCGGTGCCGAGACCCTCGGCGACGAGGTCGAACACGGCCTGCTCGGCCGTCGCGACGAGGACCTTGTCGACGGAGGTCTCCGGACCCAGCTTGTCGCCGGCTGCGAGCCGGCGTTGGGTCGATCGAGACCGGGCCCGGAAGGCCCACAACAGCTCGGTGACCTCACCGACCGCGGAAGGGCTCAGAGCGTCCTGCGGAACGGTCGAGACCAGCTGTTCCAGTCGACGTTGGAGGTAGGCGGCGCGATGCCACAACGCCGTGCTCCGCTCGTACGGCAGGAGGTCCATCGCGATCGACCAGCCGCGGTCCTCCTCACCGAGGAGCCGGTCGAGCGGGACCACCACGTCGTCGAAGAAGACCTCGCAGAACTCCGCGACACCGTGCATCGTCTCGATCGGCCGCACGGTGATGCCGGGGCTCTCCATGTCGACGAACAACGCAGTGATGCCCCGGTGGGCGGACTCGGGTGTTCCCGTGCGGGTCAGGAGCACGCAACGCTGCGCGTAGTGGGCGAGGCTCGTCCAGACCTTCTGGCCGTTGACCCTCCAGCCGCCATCGGTCCGTGTGGCTCGGCACATGAGGGAGCCGAGGTTGCTTCCCGTGCCCGGCTCCGAGAAGCCCTGGCACCAGATCTCGTCGCCGCGCAGGAGCTTCGGCACCATCTCGGCCGCCAGTGCCTCGGGTGCAAAGTCGATCATCGTGGGGGCCAGCACTTCGGGCATGGAGAAGATGCCCGGCTCGACGAACTCGCGGGAGGTGAGGGTCTCTCCGAGGTAGGCGCGCAGCAGGTTGGAACCCCCGAGTCCTCCCACTCGCTCGGGCCACCCCATGCGCATGAAGCCGGCGTCGAACGTCATGCGCAAGACCTTGCGGAGCTGCGCCATCTGCTCGTCCAGTGTCCCGATGCCCTCGTACGCGCTGGCCAGCACCGGCTCGTTCTCGTCGAGCCAGGCGTCGACCGCCGACTTGAAGGCCTCGAGCTCCATCGCCGACCCCTCTGGCTAGTTGAGCGAGCCGGACGAGGGCTCGGGGCGGGTCGGGTCGTGCGGCCGACCCGAGTCTCGAGCACCGCTCTTGCGGAGGAAGGTCATGGCACGGGTCTGGAGCCTCCACCCGCCCTCCGTCCGGCGGTAGGAATCCGTGTACCAGCCGATGCGCATCTCGTGGGTGAGCTGCGCCACGAAGCACAGCGTCTGGAGTCCCGTCCCCGAGTCTCCGTGCAGGTCCAGCACCGGTGCGCCCGTGAGGAACAGGCCCTTCGGTGCGGCCTCGACCAGGGCCGGGAAGTCGGCGAGGGTGTAGGTCGCACCGAAGGCGCTGTACGTGCCGTCGGGAGCGAAGACGTCCAGGACGGTCTCGATGTCGTCCCGGGTCATCCCGATGGCGTAGCGAGCGAGCAGCTGCTCGAGCTCGATGATGTCGGCGACCAGCGCCTCGTCCATTGTCAACCCTCCTGTCTGCGCACGTGCATCCGACCCTTCGGAGGCCAGCTGGCCGGCCGGTCCCGGGGCGGCCACGGTAACAGCCTTCTCCAAAACTGCGATTCGTCGTGCACGACCACTTCGGGTCTCTCGAACTGATCGCGCCGCACTGGGACCTTCGAAGCGCATCCCGGTGCGACGTGTGCCAAAACTATCAACGGACTCATTTAGCGTTCCGAAGAAACATGGCGGTCTCCGCATCGTGGCACCACCGGCGTCTCTCATCGCTTTCCCGGAAGCGTGATTGCAGATTTCTTCCCACCGGGTCCAGCCGTGAGGAGAAGGATGCTCTCAGATATCGACAATGCGATATAGGCTGGCTCGATGACGGCTGAGACCCCTGCGGCGGGCTCGTCGGCGCCCGCCGACGCACCGTTGCGGCGGCGCGACCTCGCCGTGGCCCGGTCCCTCGACTCGGCCCGGCTGCGGAGCGAGGGTCGGGTGCAACGGTTCCTCGACGCCGGGTTCGAACTGCTGGCCCGAGCCGAGTCCGGCAAGGAGTTCACCGTCCAGGAGGTCGTCGACCGTTCGGGTCAGTCCCTGCGCAGCTTCTACCAGTACTTCGCCGGCAAGCACGAGCTGCTCCTGGCCCTCTTCGACGAGGCGATCCGGGCCACGGCGGAGCGACTCGAGGAGCAGATCGCCCCCGAGGACACGGCCCTCGGCCGGCTGCACCGCTTCGTCGTCGAGTACTACCGCATGTGCCTGCCCGCACCCAAGGGGCGGCCTTCGAAGAACAACCCCACCCCGGTCATGGCCGAGTTCTGCCACCAGCTGCTCACGTCGCATCAGACCGAGGCATCGAGGGCCTTCGTGCCGCTCGTCTCGCTGCTGGAGAAGGTCCTCGACGAGGCGGCCGATGCAGGGGTGGTCCGTCCGGGGCTGCAGCACGCGGACGTGGCGGGCGTGATCCTGTCGACCATCATGTTCAACGCCGCCTACGCATCGACCATCAGCGGCAGCGGGGAGCCACGCGACGGCGAGGGAGACGCCAAGAAGATCTGGGAGTTCGTCTCGGGTGGCATCGTGACCGGCCCCGCCGCCTGATCGCCCAACATCTGGCACGGACTGCCGGCGTTCAGATCACGTCCGGAGAGACGGCGCGACGGAGGCGAGGAACTCCCGGGTGCGCTCGGCCGAGGCCCTGATCTCATCGCGACCCTCGCCGAGCGGCACGATGCGGGCGTTGAGGTCGGTGACGCCGGCGTCGGCGAAACGGCGCATCCGCTGCTCCATCGTCGCCTCGCTGCCGCAGATGAGGACGTCACCGATGGCCCTGGCATCGCCGTGCTCCATGAGCCTCACGTAATTGGGCGAGTCCACGACCTCGCTGAGGACACGGTTCGTGCGCTCGACGGCGGCATCGATCTCGTCGTCGCGGCACAGGCACACCGGCACGCCGGCGAGGATGCGCGGGGCGGGGCGCCCTGCGGCCTCGGCGGCCTTCGTGATGGTCGGGACGACGTGCGACTCGATGGTGCGCTCGTCCGCCAGCCACAAGCTGGTCCCCGCCGCTCGTTCTCCGGCGAGCTTGAGCATCACCGGACCGAGTGCGGCGATCATCACCGGTGTGGGAGTGATGTCGGTCACGTCCAGGGGGTTGTGGATATGGAACAGCTCGTTCTCCACCTCGACCATCCCCGGGCCGGCCAGTGCCTGGTCCAACACGTCGAGGTAGTTGCGCATGGTCAGGGCCTGGCGCTCGTAGGGCAGGCCGAGCATGTCCCCGATGATCCAGTGGTGCGAGACGCCAAGTCCGAGTACGAACCGCCCCTCACACACGGCCTGGGTCGAGAGGGCCTGCTGCGCCAGCGCAACGGGGTGCCGGGGCTGGATCGGCACGATGGCCGTTCCGATCTCGACCCTCGAGGTGGACGCACCGATGACCGTGGCCGCAGTCATGGCGTCGAACTCGTCGGGGATCTGCGGTGTCCAGACCGAGTCGAGGCCTGCCTCGTCGGCCCAGCGTGCGTCGGCGCGGAGCTTCTCGACCTTGGTCGCGTAGCGCCCTCTGTCGGCACTCACCTGAAGACCGATCCGCATCCCGGGGCTCCTTTCCAGGCGGGAAATGCCCTTCTCAATTAGAGTACATGCTGCTATCGCTAACTGCTAGGCCACTTGACGGCTCGGTGCACCATCAATAGCATTTCGCCACCTTGTCAGCATGTTTCCGCGCCGTCGGGCTGCGAGTTCCGCCACTCGGGGGGCCTCGCCGGGTTGCCGAAAGCGAGAAGGAACCGTCGAGAGGGAGGGGTGCACGTGGGGGGTAGGGACGTGAGCCGGGTCGCAGTCGTCACCGGCGGCGGGTCGGGTATGGGCGCTGCGATCTGCCGGCACCTGGCTGCACAGGGACACAAGGTCGCGGTGCTCGACATCAACGAGGACACGGCTCGAGAGGTGGCGAAGGATCTCGAGGCCGACGGCGTCGCCACCCTGGCCGCCGGCACCGACGTCAGCGACCGCACCGCCGTCTTCGCAACGATGGACGAGGTCCGCAGCGCTCTAGGCCCCGTCGGGATCATGGTCACCAGCGCGGGCATCGAGGGCTTCGAGTCCTTCCTCGACATCACCCCTGGGGCGTGGGATCGCATGATGGCGGTCAACCTCACCGGCACGTTCCACTGTCTGCAGGCCGTCGTGCCCGACATGATCGAGGCCGGATGGGGACGCATCGTGACCATCTCGTCGTCGTCCGCGCAATCCGGGACGAGGAGGATGTCGCACTACGTCGCGTCGAAGGGGGGCGTCATCGCGCTCACCAAGGCGCTGGCGCTCGACCTGGCACCCAATGGCATCACCGTGAACACCATCCCCCCCGGGGCCATCGACACGCCCATGATGCGCAGACCCATCGATGCAGGGACGATGGACCTGGAGCAGGTATTGGCGCGGGCACCGCTCGGGCGCCTCGGCACGCCCGACGACATCGCCGTCGCCTGCGCCTTCTTGTGCTCGGAGGCGGGCGGGTACATCACCGGCCAGCAGATCAACGTCAACGGCGGCTGGTACTTGTGAGCCGCTGGGGCGACGCGGGCAGGCGCGCCGGACGCTCCGACCCCGAGGTCGTAGGGAGACAACATGACCGCCAGCACCAGCAAGAAGCTCGGAAGCGTCGGCGCGGAGGTTGTCGGGGTCGACCGGGAACAGCTGCTCAGGGACGACACCCTCCCGGCGGCCTGCCTGCAGTCGCTCGAAGAGCACGGCGTCCTGGTTCTTCGCGAGTTGCACATCGACGACGACACCCAGATCGCCTTCACCAAGAAGCTCGACGACGTGGGGAAGGACGAACCGGCCGAGCCGCCTCGCATCTACATCGTGTCGCTCGACCCCACCAAGAGTGCCACTGCGGCGTACACGCGCGGGACGTTCCATTGGCACATCGACGGCGCGCAGGACGACGTCCCGACCAAGGCCACGGTACTCAGCGCACGGGTGATCTCCGCGGTCGGGGGCGAGACGGAATTCGCCAGCACCTACGCGGCCTACGACGACCTCACCGACGTCGAGAAGAAGGACTTCGAGGGCCTCCGGGTCCTCCACTCATTCGAGGCCTCGCAGCGCCTGGTGAACCCGGACCCCTCGCCCGAGGAGCTCGCCCGCTGGCGTGAAAAGCCCGACAAGGAGCACCCCCTCGTCTGGCGCCACCGCTCCGGGCGGCGCTCTCTGGTCATCGGCGTCACGGCGTCGCACGTCGTCGGCATGGACGCCGACGAAGGCAAGGCCCTGCTCGCCGACCTCTTGGAGCGGGCGACGACGCCCGACCGGGTCTACCGGCACGAGTGGGCCGTGGGCGACGTGGTGATCTGGGACAACACCGGCGTCATGCACCGCGCCTGCCCCTACGACCCGTCCTCCGCCCGCGAGATGCACCGCACGACCATGAGCGGCGACGAGCCGATCCGTTAGCGCGATCCGAGAGGAGACCTTCGAATGAGCGATGTGACCATCCTGCGTGCCGACCGGTGGGTCGACGTCGAGGCCGGCGAGGTGCGGTCCCCGGGCGTGGTGGTGGTCGACGGGAACCAGATCGTGGGGGTGAACCCGTCGGAGCTCCCCGCCACGGCGACCGAGATCGACCTCGGTGACGTCACGCTGCTGCCCGGCCTCATGGACATGGAGCTCAACATGCTCATCGGCGGACCGGGCGGACCGGATGGACTTCCGGACCCCCTGCACGGCGTGAGGGACTCGCCTGTCTACCGGACGCTGCGGGGCTCGGTGAACTGCCGCACGACGCTGATGGCCGGCTTCACCACCGTCCGCAATCTGGGCCTCATGGTCTACACCGCCGGATTCCTGCTCGATGTCGACCTCGCCCGCGCCGTGGACCAGGGTTGGTTCCCCGGTCCCCGGATCTTCCCGGCCGGACATGCCATCACGCCGACCGGTGGCCACCTCGACCCCACGATGTTCCAGGGGCTGGCGCCCGGCATCATGCCCCAGAGCGTGGAGCAGGGCATCGCCAACGGGGTCGCCGAGGTCCGCAAGGCGGTGCGCTACCAGATGAAGTACGGCGCCAAGCTCATCAAGATCTCCGCGTCGGGTGGCGTCATGTCGTTCAGCAGCGCGGCCGGGGCGCAGCAGTACTCCGACGAGGAGCTGGCTGCCATCGTCGACGAGGCCCACCGCAACGGCCTGCGGGTGGCGGCCCATGCCCACGGCGATGCCGGCATCCGGGCCTGCATCCGGGCGGGAGTCGACTGCATCGAGCACGGGTCGCTCGCCAGTGACGACACGGTCAAGTTGATGGCCGAAACGGGGACCTTCCTCGTCGGCACCACGGCCCTGGCCGACCACATGGCCATCGACCGGATCCACCCCATCCTGCAGAAGAAGGCGGCGGAGATCTTCCCCCAGGCCCGACAGATGTTCGCCAAGGCACTCGCGGCCGGGGTCAAGATCGCCTGCGGCTCCGATGCGCCGGCGATCCCGCACGGGACCCAGGCCGACGAGCTGATCGCCATGGTCGACCGCGGCATGACACCGATGCAGGCGTTGCAGGCGGCGACGGTCACCAGCGCCGATCTCGTCGAGCGGAAGCACGACCTCGGCCGCCTCGCCGAGGGCTACCTGGCCGACGTCATCGCGGTGCCGGGGGACCCGTCCGAGGACATCAAGGTCACCAAGGATGTGTGCTTCGTGATGAAGGACGGACACGTCTACAAAGGCGTCTGAGGCGCGCTGAGCAGGCGGAGGGTTGAGGGTGAGCGCGGTCGGCTTCGTCGGTCTGGGCAACATGGGTAGTGTCCTGGCGTCGAACCTCGTGGCGTCGGGCCAAGAGGTCGTGACGCACGACGTGGCCGGGCCCAGCCGGAGCCCCGAGGGCGCGACATTCGCGCTCGACGTGCCCGACGTCGCCCGCCGCGGTGACGTGATGGTGCTGAGCCTCCCGGACGGGGCGGTGTCCGAGCAGGTGGCGCGCCAGATCGCCCTAACCCCGGCGCGCCGGGTGAATCATGTCGTGGACACGTCCACCATCGGCGTGACCGCCGCCCAGGCGATCGACGCCCTGCTCTCGGCGGCCGGGATCGGCTATGTCGACGCCCCGGTGTCGGGCGGCGTCGCCGGCGCACGAGCCCGCACGCTGTCGGTCATGTACGCGGGGCCGGAGCCCGTCTGCGAGGCCGTGGAACCGGTCTTGGCCGGACTGAGCGACCGCCGGCGCCGCGTCGGCGACCGACCCGGCATGGCGCAGGCGCTCAAGCTCGCCAACAACTTCCTGTCCGCCACCGCCTTGGCCGCCACGAGCGAGGCAGTGGCCTTCGGCATGTCGGCGGGGTTGGACATGGGGACGATGCTCGATGTCCTGAACGCGTCGAGCGGGCAGAGCGCCGCCACGAGCGACAAGTTCCCCAACCATGTCCTCACCGGCCGCTATGGCGCCGGCTTCGCCAACTCGCTGATGTCCAAGGACCTCCAGCTCTACCTCCGAGCGGTGGAGGCGCAAGACGCCCCGTCGGTCCTTGGCCGGGTGACCGCGTCGGTGTGGGAGCGCTTCGCCGCGGCGGAGCCGGGCGCGGACTTCACGCGGATCTACCCCTTCGTCGAAGGGCAGTGATGGTGTCTTCTGCTTCCCGTAGCATGGGCTCCAACCGCTGATCCACCCCGGAGGAACTACTGATGCGTGTCGTCGTCGACTTTGACTTGTGCGAGAGCAACGCCCTCTGCATGGCGGCCGCCCCCGAGGTCTTCGAGGTGCGCGACGACGACCTCCTCTACGTGCTCGACGAGAACCCTCCGGCGGAGCTGCGTGACAAGGTCGAGGCCGCAGTGCGGACGTGCCCCAAGCACGCCATCTCCATCGAGGACTGAGGTCCGCCCGCCCATCCGATCTGGGGCGGGAAGAGGCGGCCGTCGTGCCAGAAGATCCCGGTTGACCTGGGCCTGGCCCGATGCTAAGCATCTGCTCAGCATCGAGGAACCAGGATCGGAGCTGCCGTGGCGAACTATGACTCCGTTGATTTCTTCACCGACCAGTCCCTGATCGAGGACCCGTACCCGTACTTCGACCACCTGCGGGCGCAGTGCCCGGTCCTGCCGACCGAGCACTACGGGGTGGTGGCCGTCTCGGGCTACGACGAGGCCTCGGACATCTATCGAGACGTCGAGACGTTCTCCTCGTGCAACTCGGTGATCGGCCCGTTTGCGACCTTCCCCGTGCCGCTCGAGGGCGACGACGTCGGCGGCATCATCGACCGCTACCGCGATCAGCTCCCGATGAGCGAGCACATGGTCACGATGGACCCCCCGGCCCACACCCGGGAGCGGGCGCTCATCATGCGCCTCTTGACGCCGAAGCGGCTCAAGGACAACGAGGCCTTCATGTGGCGCCTCGCCGACGCGCAGCTCGACGAGTTCGTCGGCGCCGGCCGCTGCGAGTTCATCGGCGCGTACGCACAGCCCTTCGCCATGCTCACCGTGGCCGACGTCCTCGGCGTGCCCGAGGCCGATCACGAGCGGTTCCGCCAGGGCTTCGGGCTCAGTGGCAACCCGGGCGGCCTCGACGGCGAGCAGGTCCAGGGCAACGCGCTGGGATGGCTCGACGACTGGTTCACCGACTACATCGAGGACCGCCGGCGGGAGCCGCGGGAGGACGTGTTGACCCACTTGGCGCTCGGCACCTATCCGGACGGCTCCACGCCCGAGGTGACGAACGTCGTGCGGACGGCGACGTTTCTCTTCGCGGCCGGTCAGGAGACGACCGCCCGCCTGCTCGCCGTCGGACTGAAGTACCTCTGCGAGTATCCCGAGCTCCAGGACGAGCTGCGGGCCCACCGCGAGCGCATCCCGGACTTCATCGAGGAGGCGCTGCGCATCGAGAGCCCCGTCAAGGCCGACTTCCGTCTGGCCCGGCGCGCCACGTCGGTCGGCGGCGTGGAGATCGCACCGGGGACGCCGGTGATGATCCTCAACGGCGCGGCCAACCGCGACGCCCGGAGGTTCGAGTGTCCCGCCGAGTTCCGCCTGGACCGGCCCAACGCCAAGGAGCACATGGCCTTCGGCCGTGGGGCCCACTCCTGTCCCGGAGGGCCGTTGGCCCGCGTGGAGGGCCGCGTCAGCATCGAGCGCATCCTCGAGCGGATGCGGGACATCCGGCTCTCCGAGGAGCATCACGGCCCGCCCGGCGACCGGCATTTCAGGTACGAGCCGACCTGGGTCCTGCGCGGGCTGCACGACCTGCACATCGAGTTCACCCCGGCCGGGGCGGCACGGTGAGCGGCCGGGTCGCGGTCGTGACCGGCGCGGCCTCGGGCATGGGCCTCGGCATCGCCCGGCAACTCGCCCAAGACGGCAACGCCGTGGCGTTGCTCGACCTCAACGGCGAGGGCGTGCGTGCGGCTGCCGCGGAGCTCTCCGTGCGCGGGCACACGGTGGCGCCGTTCGAGGTCGACGTCGCCGACCGGAACACACTGGAGCAAGTGTTCACGGCCGCACGGGCCGGGCTGGGGCCGGTCACCATCCTCGTCACCAGCGCCGGCATCGAGGCCTTCGACCCGGCGCTCGACATCACGCCCGAGAAGTGGGACCGGCTCCTGGCCGTCAACCTCACCGGCACTTTCACCTGCATGCAGCTGGCACTTCCGGACATGATCGAGGCGGGGTGGGGCCGGATCGTGACGATCTCGTCCTCGAGTGCGCAATCGGGCGCACCCAACATGGCGCACTACGTGGCGTCGAAGGGGGGCGTGATCGGGCTCACGAAGGCCTTTGCGCGTGAGTTCGCCCGCAACGGCATCACCGTGAACACCATCCCGCCCACGATCGTGGACACCCCGATGGCACGGCACGCCGAGGGCCTCGGGAACGTGCCGAGCATCGAGCAGTTGGGGAAGATGGTGCCCCTCGGACGGGCCGGGACCTCCGAGGACATCGCTGCTGCCTGCTCCTTCTTGTGCACCGAGGAGGCGGGCTACATCACCGGCCAGTTGATCGGGGTCAACGGAGGCATGTACATCTAAGGTGAGCTCGCCCCGCCGGATCGGCACCGAGACCTCGAAGACTCGAGCCGTCCTGGTCGACGCGGCAGAACAGCTCATGCTCGAGGAGGGCTACGCCGCGGTGACCTCGAGGCGCGTCGCTGCGAAGGCCCAGCTGAAGCCGCAGCTCGTCCATTATTACTTCCGCACGATGGACGACCTGTTTCTCGCGATCCATCGCAGACGAGTCGAGGAGGGACTCGAACGACAGTCTCGAGCGCTCGCGTCCGACCAGCCGCTGTGGGCGTTGTGGGACTACAGCCGCGATCCCCGGGGCACGGCCCTCACCATGGAGTTCATCGCCCTGGCGAACCACCGCAAGGCCATCCGGGCCGAGATCGCCGCCTCGGCCGAGCGGTTCCGGTCCGAGCAACTGAACGGGTTCCGGAAGCTGTTCGAGCAGCACGATGTCGACCCCGCGGCCTTTCCACCCATCGTCTGCACCGTGCTGGTGTCGAGCATCTCCCGGTTTCTCGGCATCGAAGAAGAGGCCCTCGGCATGTCGAGCGGGCACGCCGAGACGGTCGCATTCGTCGAGCGCTTCCTACGCCGTCTCGAGGGAGACCGGTCGACCACCCGGGCTGACGAGCCCGGCTCCGCCGTCACCATGGCGGACTGACCCGGGCGCTGCTCAGGCCGTGGTCAGCCCGTGACGGTCGTCGTGCCCGCCAGGTCCGTCCCGCACGTTGGCTGGCTTGAAGAAGGGACGAAACCGTTCTTCTCGGCGATCATGTACCACCCGCACGTCTTCGCAAGGTCGTGGCCGAAGTCGGTCGAGTAGTCGATGGTCTCCGGCAGGAGGCCGTTCCCGTTGTAGCTCTTGAGGTTGCGCAGCGCGGTGATCACGCCGGCCTGGGTGGGGTTCTTGCCCGCCAGCTCGAGACCCTTGATCATGAGGTCCGCGCCCAGCCACGACTCGTACTGGCTGAAGTTCGGGAACTGGCTGGACTTGAAGTGCTCGTACTTCTCGAGCGCCGCCTGCATCTGCTTGGTGCCGGAGTCAGGGACCTGGAAGGGGCGGAAGGTCGTGTCGAAGTAGCCGCCCTGCAAGTTGCTCCAGGCGGGGGAGCCGATGACGCCCGGTTCGAACCCGGTCGGGAAGACGACGACCTTCGGCTTCACCCCGTCCTGCTTGAGCGCGGTGGCAAGGGCGAAGTTGGAGTTGTCGTCCATTCCGGCGTAGAAGGCGTTGCAGCCCTTCTGCTTGGCCACGAGCGCCTCCGTGGTCATGTCGACGCTGCCGAAGGGGATGGAGGTGTCGAGCTGGCCTTCCTTGCCTCCGGCGTGCACGAAGGAGTCGACCGTGCCGATGGCCGAACGGGTCGACGAAGGCGAGATGCCGTACCCGTACGAGCAGATGACGGTCCCGCCGTGGGCCTTCATGAAGCCTCCGATCGCGGTGTTGACCGGGTACTTCGGATCGACGCTGCCCACGTCGGCGGCGAACATGTTGGTGTAGGGCTGGGTGCCCCACTCGGGGCCGTCGAAGAACCCTCCCGTGACGGGCACGCCCTGTTGGTTGGGATACTTGGCGGCGAGGAAGAACAGCGGGCTGTCCGACACGATGCCCAAGGCGCCCTTGGAGAGGGCGTCCTGCACCGCGGTCGCGATCTCCGTCGGGCTGGTCTGATCATCGAGGACGATGCCCGAGATCTTGTGCCCGTTCACTCCGCCCTCCGCGTTCTGCAGCGCGATGCGTGCATTGAACCCGGCCGGGGCCTGGCTGAACTCCGAGGCCCCTTCGCCGGTCAAGGAGGTGATCATGGCGATGGTGATGGGCGAGCCCGACGCCGCTGCGCCCGCCCCGGTCGCACCCAGCGTGCCAGCGGCGTCGATGACCCCGGCGAACAGGAGAACCGCCAATGTGAACCGCGCAGCGTGCCGACTGAAGACTTGAGACATGGGCCCCCCTTGGCTTTCGTCGTGCGACATTATGCAGAACGCGGCGCTCCATTCGCCGTCAGGGTGAGGCCGACCCCGATTCGTTCCCGGCGGCGAGACCCGTTTTCCCAGTTGGGAGGGCATGGACCGGCCGAAAAGCTCCCGGCGAACTTTCGCTCCGCACGATCGCTCGGCGCCTCAAGACCTCGCCACTGCAGCGGGTGCGGGGCGGTCGGCGCAGTGTGGGTTCACTCGTCACCGACCTCGAGCAATGCCTCGGCCACCTTCTCGGGCTCGGTGATCATCAGGTCGTGGCCGGTGTCGATGTCCCACAGCCGGCCCTCGGCGCGTGCCCGGGCCATCAGCTCGGGGTCCCGGGTGGCGAGGGTCGAGGTGCACACGATGTGGTACTGCGGGATGGCCCGGAGTGCCGCCTCGTCGGTGAGCTCGAGGGGCTGCGTGAAGCACTGCCAGGGATGGGGGGTGAGGCGCTCGGCCATCCAGGCCAGGTCGGCCGGGTCGGTCACCCCGTAGAGCAGGCCTGCGTCGGGTGAGGGGAGCAGCACCAGTTCCATCCCGTCGACCACTTCGCCGAAGGGACGGACCGCCTCGATGACTGGGCCGGCCACATCGTGCAGCGACTGGCCGTTGACCGGCGTGGCCGCGTCGAGGTACACGAGCCGCCCCACCCTTTCGGCGACTCGGTCGGCTACCCCGGTGATCACCATGCCCCCGTAGCTGTGGCCCACCAGGATCACCTCGCTCAAGTCCTCGAAGTGCAGCACCGCCGCCACGTCTTCGATGTGACGCCGCAGGTCGACCCTGGCGTCGAGCAGGTGGGCCCGCTCACCCAGGCCGGTCATGGTCGGCGTGTAGACCTCGTGCCCGGACGATCGCAGGAACCGGGCGACCCGCTGATAGCACCATCCGCCATGACCGCCACCATGGACGAGCACGTAGGTCGCCACTGGAACCTCCCCGTCTGTGCCGCCGCATCGACCGATGCGGCAGACCGCGGGCAGGGTAACAGGCCGTCACCGTCAGATCGCCCTGGCCGCCGGCAGTCTGGTAGAGCGCTGCGCAAAGCTCGCCGCGACAGGTCGGAGGATGGGGCGCCGATGGACAGCATCGAGTACGGGCAAGGAGGAAGTGCGCGTGGCTGACGTCGAGGCGCTGCTCGGCGCGCTCACCCTCGAGCGGCGGTCGCCGGAGCCGGCCAGGCGGAACACCGTCACCGCTACCTCGACTGGTACGAGTTGTCCACCGCCGTTGCGTAGCGCGAACGGATGGCCACGCGATCGACTGACTCGTCGGGTTCGACGACATCCCCCCGGCTCACACCCCATTCGTCGGCCACCTCGTCGAAGTCGCGTCCGAGGTGGATTCCTGCAGCCTGCACCGCCGCGCCGGCGGCGACCAGCTCCTCGTCGCACGGCACCTGGACGACACGACCGGTGAGGTCCGCAACGACGCGGCGGTAGGCCGCGCTCCGGGCCGCACCCCCGACGAGGAAGAGCCGTCCGTCGAGCGCGGGGCCCGCCAGGGCGTCCGCGGCTTCGAGAAGGTTGCAGACCACTCCCTCCACCGCGGCGCGGGCGACATGTGCAGGAGAGACGTCGTTGCGCAGGCCGGTGAGTGCGCCGGTCGCATCCGGCCGATTCGGCGTCCGCTCACCATCCAGGTGAGGGACCAGCACGAGTCCGCCCGCGCCCGCCGGCGCCTCCAGGGCCAGTTGGTCCAAACCTTCGTGGTCCACCCGCAACAGGCGCGCGACGGAGTCCGTCACCCTGGTCGCGTTCATCGTGCACACGAGGGGCAGAAAGCGTCCCGTCGCATCCGCGAACCCCGCCACGGTTCCCGTGGCGTCGGTGCTCGGTTCTTCACTGACCGTGTACGCAGTTCCGCTCGTACCGAGGCTGAGGACCAGGTCGCCGGGCCGCAGCCCGAGCCCCAGGGCGGCCGCCATGTTGTCGCCCGTCCCCGGGCCGACCAGGCATCCCCCGGCTCGCCACTCCCCGGCGACGGCCGAGGGGCCGAGCACCTCGGGAAGGACTGCTCCCCAGTCGACCTCTTCGTCGACAAGCTCCAGGAGGTCATAGCGGTAGCTGGACTCGCTCGGGGACCAGTACCCCGTCCCCGATGCGTCGCCTCTGTCGGTGGTCCGGCCGCCCGACAGCCGCAGGGTGAGCCAGTCGTGAGGCAAGAGCACCGCCGCGGTGTGACGGAGCACCTCGGGCTCGCGGCGCCGGAGCCAGTGCAGCTTCGTGATCGTGAAGGCGGGGACGGGGACGCTTCCGCAGGCCTCGGCCCACGCGGCGGCACCTCCGGGCATCGCGGCCAGGAGGGCCTCGGCGTCGGGCGCGGACTCCGTGTCGTTCCAGAGCTTGGCCGGTCTGAGGACCTCTCCGTCCCGACCGAGAACGATCAGACCATGCTGCTGCGCCGCGACAGCAAGAGCAGCGGGTCGGTGGACGTCGGGCACCCCGGTTTGTGCGAAGGCGCTCCACAACGCGGCCTCCCAGTCACTGGGTTGCTGCTCGCTCCGAGGCGGCGTGGCCGTCGGATGCGGCGCACGTCCCGACGCGATGACGATTCCCGAATCGGCGTCGCGTACCTGCACCTTGCAGGCCGACGTGGACGAGTCGACCCCGACCACCAGTGGCACTAGCGTGCTCCGAGGAGCAATTCCGTGACGAGTTGGTCGAGACGCTCGTGGCCGTAGCCTTGAGCGGCGAGGGCGGCTTCGTCGAAGTCCGAGGCGAGGATCTGGTCCAGGCCGCCTTCGGGAGTCGTGGGAATGGCCAAGTCCGCTCTCCGGGCGGCGCGGAGGGCCTCAACGATCTCTTGGTCCTCGTCGAAGCGTCGGGCCTTGTCGGCCAGGATCAGATAGGTGCGCATGCACCCGCGGGCAAAGTCCCAGACGCCTTCCCCCGTCTCCGTGCGGTACGGATGCGCATCGAAGTGCCTCATGCCGTCCCAATGGGCGTCTTCGAGGAGCTTGACGACGTAGAAGGCGTCCTTGATGCCCTCGGAGCCGAAGCGGAAGTCCTGGTCGAACTTCCCGATGCGCTGTGCGTTGAGATCGATGTGGAAGAGCTTTCCCTGCCACAAGGTCTGCGCGACGGCATGCGTGAACGACAGCCCGCTCATGGTCTCGTGGGCGAACTCGGGGTTCAACCCAACCATGTCGGGGTGTTCCAGGGCCCCGACGAAGGCGAGCGTGTGTCCGACGGTCGGCAGGAGGATGTCTCCTCGGGGTTCGTTGGGCTTGGGTTCGAGTGCGATGCGCAGACCGAGAGCACGGTTCCGGATGTGTTCACACACCAAGTCGACCGCCTCTTTGTACCGGTCCAGGGCCAGCCGGATGTCCTTTGCCGCCTCGGCCTCGACCCCCTCGTCCCCCCCACATCACGAACACCTCGGCCCCCAGCTCGGAACCCAGTTCGGCAGCCTCGCATGCCTTTCGCACGGCGAAGCGGCGTATCGAGGGATCGTTGGCGGTGAACGCCCCCTCTTTGAAGATCGGCCGCCAGAACAAGTTGGTCGTCACCATCGGGACGTGCATTCCCGTGGAGTCGACTGCTCGCCGAAAACGCTTGACGATGTCCTGCCGCTCTGTCACTGACGATCCGAACGGGACCAGGTCGTTGTCGTGCAGGCTGACCCCGTAGGCGCCCAGTTCCGACAGGCGATGCACGGTGTCGACGGGATCGAGCGGGGGCCGGACGTCGGCCCCGAAGGGGTCGCGGCCAGGGTTCCCGACCGTCCAGAGGCCGAAGGTGAAGTGGTCCTCGGGCGTCGGGGTGAAGGGATCGGTCATGGTCCTCCTTTCGTCCGCACACCGTGGACATTCCCGGGAGAGTCGTCGGCCGAGCGCGGCGGCGGTCTGACTATGCCATCACTGCGACGACGCTCACGGCGATGGTTCAAACTGCCGTCCGACTGCGGTTCGAGATCGGACATGTGTACCGCTGCCTCCGAGGGATTTACGGAAGGCCCGGTGCTGCCGTTGGGGGAGACCTTTGCCCATGCCACGACCCTCGACGCGATCCGCACCCGGATCGGGCTCGCGTATGCGGGAGAATGAGGGTTCCGACCGAGGGAATCTCGCCCCCCGTGGGGCCGCGAGTGACGGTGCGAGATACCGGGCCTAGCATCCGCGGGAGACCGGCGCGTCCGCAGTCCCGACCCGCCATTTTGTTATAGCTTGTAGAACAGCCACTATACGGACCAAGCAGGCCGACGGGGACGGTCTGCTGACGGGGAGGGTGCCGCTCGTGCCGGGGGAGAGTTTCGCGATGGCAGAGGGGACCTCCCCTGGTTGCGGTGTCGCCGCCCGACGGTCCTCGTCGGGGCACTCAGCCGACCTGTCGCCGGGAGCGGGCTCCGTGACGTCCATGCACTCGTGAGCGATGTACCGGTGGTGACCCCGCCCGCCTCCGGTCCGGGCGATGCGGCGACCCCCGCCGATCTGGCGCGGCTGGTCTCGGACACGGCGCAGGAACGCCATCGAGCTGCATCGGCGGTCGAGGAGGTCGTGTTCCCCGAGGACCTTTTGCCCGGGACACGCGAGGAGCACACCTCGTTGCGCGACGGGCTGCGCAAGGCCGGCTTGCGCACCTTCCTCGTGCTCGCCGTGATCGTGTTCCTCGACAACCTTCAGAGTTCGGGCCTGGCCGTTCTCGCGCCCAACATCCGCTCCTCCTTCCACGTGAGCTCCGGGGTGATCGTCTTCGTGGCCGGGGTGTCGGGGGGCTTCTTGGTGCTGGGGATCCTGCCGATGGGATGGCTCGCCGACCGGTTCCGCCGGGCACCGATCATCGGCTGGGCGACCTTCGCCTTCGGCTTCATGGTGTTCCTCTCGGGCCTGGCCTCGAACGTCTTTCTGTTCTTCTTGGCCCGTTTCGGCGCCGGGGTCTCCCAAGCCTCGACCCAGACCGTGCATGGCTCGTTGCTCGCCGACACCTATCCCATCAGCTTGCGCGGACGGATCGGGTCGGCCATGGGGATGGCGACCGGCATCGCGGCCGCGCTCAGTCCCTTGCTGGTCGGGACGATCGCCACCGTCGTCGGCGGACCGAACGGCTGGCGCTGGGCCTTCTACATCCTCGCCGTCCCGATCATCGTGGTGGCGGCCATCGCCTTCGGGTTGCGCGAGCCACCGCGGGGGCAGCACGAGAAGCTCGACGTGCTCGGTGAGGTGATCGAGGACTCCCAACCGGTCCCCCCTTCGCTGGAGGCCGCCTTCGCCCGAATCTGGCGCATCCGTACCATCAAGATGTGCCTCATCGGCTTCTCGGCCATGGGTTTCGGGCTCTTCACCGCTCCCGTGCTCGGCAACCTGTTCCTCCAGCAGGAGTACCACCTCAACGCCTTCCGCCGAGGCCTCATCGGCACCATCGGCAGCATCGGAGTACTCGTCGTCCTGCCGTTCGTCGGTCGCTATTACGACCGCCTCTACCACCGCGACCCGGCCCAGGCCCTGGCGTTGATTGGCAAGATCATCCTGCCGGTGGCCTTCTTGGTGCCCATCCAGTACTTCATGCCGAACGCCGTGCTCTGGGCGGTCTTCAGCGTCCCCGTTGCCGTCCTCACCCTGTGCGGCTTCTCGATGGTGGGCCCAGTGCTCACCTCCGTCGCCCCCTACCGCCTGCGCGGCATGGTGGGCGCGGTCGGAGCCGTCTACCTCTTCTTCATCGGCGCGACGGGCGGGGCCGTGCTCTCGGCCGGCCTCGACAACGCCTTCGGGCCCCGCGCCGCGGTGCTCATCATCATGATCCCCACCACCATCATCGGCGCTCTCATGATCATGCGGGGGAGCCATTTCATCCGCAACGACCTGTCCCTCGTCGTCGTCGAGCTCCAAGAAGAGCTTGAAGAGCACCGGCGCCAGTCGGCGGACCCGGCTTCGGTTCCGGTCCTCCAGCTCGCCAACGTCGACTTCAGCTACGGGCACGTCCAGGTCCTCTTCGGAGTGAACTTCGAGGTCCGCCGCGGTGAGGTCCTGGCGCTCCTGGGCACCAACGGTGCGGGCAAGTCGACGGCGCTCCGTGTCGCGGCGGGACTGGTCACCGCCGATCGCGGCGTGGTGCGCCTCACCGGTCGCACGGTCACCTACGCCACACCCGAGCAGCGCTCCCGCCTCGGTATTCACCTCTTGCCCGGCGGCCGCGGCGTCTTCGGCGACATGACGGTCCTGGAGAATCTCGAGATGGGTGGCTTTGCCTACCGGGGCGACCGCGCCGACCTGCGCCGGCGCATCGATCGGGTGTTCGACCTGTTCCCTGTCCTCGGCGTTGCCAAGGGGCGTCGCGCCAGCACGCTCTCGGGCGGACAGCAGCAGATGCTCGCCCTCGGCATCGCGCTCTTGCATGAGCCCGAGGTCCTCATGATCGACGAGCTTTCGCTGGGTCTGGCCCCGATCGTCGTCCAAGAGCTCATTACGGTCGTCGAGCGGCTCAAGGCCGAGGGTGTCACCATGATCATCGTCGAGCAGTCGCTCAACGTCGCTGCCGCCATCGCGGACCGGGCCGTCTTCTTGGAGAAGGGCCAGGTGCGCTTCGAAGGCGCCATCGCAGACCTGATCGAGCGCGACGACCTGGCCCGGGCTGTCTTCCTCGGCGGTGAGGTACCGGTCTGATGCTCGCGGTCAGCTGGGTCAACTCCCAGATCGTCTTCGACGGCCTCATCCAGGGCCTGGCCGTCGCCGTGATCGCGGTCGGCGTGGTGCTCGTCTACCGAGCGACGCGCATCATCAACTTCGCAGTGGGCGAGATCGGCGTCGTCGGCGCGGTGACGCTCTCGCTGCTCACGATCCAATACGGCGTGCCGTTCTGGCCGGCGCTCATCATTGCCCTGCTCATCGGGCTCGCCTTCGGGGCCATCGTCGAGTTGACGGTCATCCGTCGCCTGAAGTCAGCCCCCCGGGTGGTCGTGCTCGTCTCCACCATCGGGATCGCCGGGTTGGCTCAGGCGATCGCCATCGAGATCCCCGAGCCCTCCGACGCCAGCGCGCATTACCCGAGTGCG
This sequence comes from uncultured Acidimicrobiaceae bacterium, assembly GCA_963774485.1. Lineage (GTDB taxonomy): Bacteria > Actinomycetota > Acidimicrobiia > Acidimicrobiales > RAAP-2 > Bog-473. Next base: position 402,625 of record CAVZFG010000005.1, on the reverse strand, counting down.
TTCAGCGGGTCCTGGACGCTGGCCGGTGTCAATGTCAGGGGCGCCGACCTCGGCGTGTTGATCCTGGTCCCCGTCGCCGTCATCGCGCTCATCTGGTTCCTGGACCACACCATGATCGGCAAGACGGTCAAGGCCTGCGCGGCCAATCCGTCACTCGCCCGATTGTCGTCCATCTCCCCCAAGCTGGTCTCGACGATGGTGTGGGCGCTCGCCGCCGCGCTCTCGACGCTCTCGGTGATCTTGATTGCCGGGGAGACCTCCACCGCGGCCGGTCTGGCGACGCTGGGGCCCCAGACGCTCTCCGAGGCCCTGGCCGCCGCCGTGATCGCCGGCATGCGTTCGTTCCGTCGTCGCGGTTGTCGCCGCGGTCGCCATCGGCGTCGTCCAGAGCGTCCTCACCTACAACTTTCTCGCCGTTCCGGGCATCACCGACCTCTTGTTGTTCGTGGCCGTGCTGGTCGCTGTCATCTTCGCCAAGCGCGAGGGTGACGATGAAAGTCAGGTCTTCGCCTTCAGTCCCCGGGCGCGACCCGATCCCCGAGCGCCTGCGCTCCATCTGGTGGGCCCGCAACATCGACAAGGGTGGCCTCCTGCTCTTGGGGGTCATCGCCGTGATCCTGCCCATCGTGGTCACCGAGCCCTCTCGGCCAGCAGCTCTACACCGCGGTGCTCGGCGTTCGCCATCTGCGCCTCCTCACTGACCGTGCTCACCGGCTGGCTGGGCCAGCTTTCGCTCGGCCAGATGGCCTTCGCCGGTCTCGGCCGCCCTGTTCGCGGCGCGCCTGGTCAACGAAGGTGTCCCGTTCTGGGTGGCGATCGGCATCACCACCGTGTTCTCCGCGTTGTTGGCCCTTGGCATCGGCATCGGTTCCCTGCGCGTCCGGGGCCTCTACCTCGCCGTCGTCACCTTCGTCTTCGCACTCACCGCGCAGCAATACCTCTACTTCCTGCCCTTCTTCACGGGGGACTCGCCCGACGGGGCCAACGTGCCCTTCGTCCCCGGCCACCTGTGGTTCTTGACCTTCGGCGGACAGCGGACGTACTACTACGTCGTTCTCGCCGTCCTGGCCGTCGTCCTTCTGGTGCTCAGCCGGTTCAGGGACAGCGGGGTAGGGCGCACCATCAAGGCCGTGCGCGACAACGAGATCACCGCCGCCGCCTACACGGTGCGCCCGGCCCGAGTGAAGCTCCAGGCCTTCGCGCTTGCCGGCGGGCTGGCGGGCCTGGGCGGCGCCCTCCTCGCCGGCGCCTTCGCCAACATCGCCTTCACGACAGAGCTTCTTCTTGGTCAACGACTCGCTCAACCTCGTCGCCATGGTCGTCATCGGGGGCATGGGCTCGGTCACCGGTGCGGTCATCGGCGCCATCTTTCGTGATCGGTATCCCCGCGCTCGCCCCCAACAACGCCGTGCTGGGCCTGCTGACGTCGAGCCTCGGGCTGCTCATCGTCCTGCTCTACTTCCCCCGGGGCTCAACCAGATCAGCTACGCGGCGCGCGACGCCATCTTGGCCTGGGCGGACCGGCGCCTCGGCGAGCAGACGGCGACCGTGCGTCCCACCGTATCCGCCGCGGTGACACGGCGACCGGGCCGAGGAGCCCGCCCCGAACATGGGGCCCGGTTCTCGCCGTCACCGATCTGGGCGTCCATTTCGGTGGCATCGTGGCGGTGGACGGGGCGGCGCTGGCGGTACAGAGCGGCGAGATCGTGGGCCTCATCGGCGCCAACGGGGCGGGCAAGTCGACGCTCATGAACGCCATCGGGGGTTTCGTCCCAGCGACGGGCTCGGTCCGCTCCTCGGAGAAGAGGTCGCCGGCAAGTCGCCGGGCTACCGGGCCTCGCTCGGACTGGGCCGGACCTTCCAGTCGGCCACCTTGTTCCCCGAGCTGACGGTCAACGAGACCCTGCTGGTCGCGCTCGAGGCCAAGGCGCGCACCAGCATGGTCTCCACCGCGTCTCGGACTCCCGCGGGCGCGGCGCCACAGCCGCGCCGCACTGGCCGAGGTGGGCGAGCTGGTCGACTTCCTGGGCCTCGGCCGCTACCGCGACCCCTACGTCAGCGACCTTTCCACGGGGACCACGCCGGATTGTCGAGCTGGCCGGCCTCGCTTGCGCTCGAGGCCAAGGTGCTCTGCCTCGACGAGCCGACAGCGGGACTGGCCCAACGCGAGACCGAGGCCTTCGGGCCCCTGATCACCACCATCAAAAGGAGCTCGCAGCCTCGGTGCTCCTGATCGAGCACGACATGCCCCTCATCATGGGCATCTCCGAGCGCGTGTATTGCCTCGAGGCCGGCACGTCATCGCCGAGGGTAACCCGACCGACATCCGCAACGACCCTCGGGTGATCGCCAGCTACCTCGGCACCGATGAGCGAGCCATCGCCCGGAGCGGCGAGGCACGGTCGGCCGCGTCGAGCTCACCTGTGTCCACGCCGCCATCAGGCGGATCGATGGCTCCGAATGGTGTCGAGAGCGAACCCTCCGGTCACGCCGTCGACGTGACGTGAGCGGCGCTTGACGGATCGTTGCTATAGGTTGTAGAACAATCGCTATACATGCAAGTGGCCGGGTGGTCCTGCTCACCGGGGAGGGTGCTGATGCGGGGGAAACAGTTGCGGTTGCACAACGGGTCACCCCTCGTCGCGCCCATGCCTCGGATCGCGCCGTCGCGGACGGCGCCATCAAAGCGGGTGGGGGCACGGCCCTTCGTGGTTGCAGCGGAGGCGAGGTCGTGACCCTGGGCGGCTCGAGAGATCCCATGTACGAAGTCGCGTACGTGGACGTCGACGAGTGGCGGGACGAACCCGTCCGCTACCGCTACGTTCATGGCGGCTTCGAAGGGACCGATGCTCGGTTCTCGCTCTACTTTCCGCCGGCAGAACGCTACGAGGGACGGTTCTTCCATCCCCTGATGCCGATATCGGGTACCGAACACGCCGCCCCGTCTCTCCTGGCCGGGATGATCGGGCGCACCATCGAGTTCGCCCACGCCAGCGGGGCGTATCTGGTCGAGTCGAACCAGGGCCGGACCGTGATGTTCCCCGGCCAGGACTCCACGATCGCCGGCTACCGTGCCAGCGCCGCCACCGCGAGGTACTCGAGGATCCTCGCTGCCGACATGTACGGCGAACACCGTCCCTACGGCTATGTGTACGGGGGGAGCGGCGGTGCCTACAAGACGATCAGCTGCTTCGAGAACTGCATCGACGTCTGGGACGGTGCGGTTCCCTTCGTGCACGGGTCGCCCGTCAGCCTGCCCAACCTGTTCACGGTGCAGGCACACGCCATCAGGATCCTGCGTGACAAGTTCCCGGCCATCGTCGACGCACTCGATCCGGGCGGCAGCGGGGACATGTACGAAGGACTCAACAACGAGGAGCGGGAAGCGCTCGCCGAGGTCACGAGGATGGGGTTCCCGCCCATGGCCTGGTTCGACGTTGAGCGTGTGGCCATGGGTTACACGGGGGTGTTCTCCAGCCTCGTCGACAACGTCGTCAAGTGGGATCCGACCTACTTCGACGACTTCTGGACGGTGCCCGGCTACCTCGGCGCGAACCCCACGGAGTCGCTGCGGCGCAGCCGAGTGCGGCACGAGACGAGCATCAGCAAGGTGGTGATGTCGGCCGAGGCGGGGGAGCTGGGGCTGCCCATCTCGATGTCCGCCCTCTTCGGGGACAGCGAGTCCGAGTTGCCTGCTGCGCTGCAGGTCGCCAGCCTGCCCGAGGGCAACCTGCAGGGGGCCAGCCTCATCATCAAGAGCGGTGAGGCGGCTGGTCACGTCCTCTACATCGCCGGAGTGATCGGCGACCTGTTGACGACGGGGTTCGGCGAGGCACATTTCGAAGCACTCCGTGGCATCAGGTCGGGTGACGACGTCTGCATCGACAACAGCGTGTACCTGGCTGCCCAGACGTACCACCGCCACCAGGTACCACCGCCCGACTTCTACGCGTGGGACCAGTTCAAGGCCGACGGCAAGCCGATCTACCCTCAGCGTGCCGAGATCATGGGTCCGCGGTTCGCCCGGCAGGGATCGGGCTCGATCCAGTCCGGCCGATTTGCGGGGAAGATGATCGTCGTCGAGTCGTTGATGGACGAGACCTGTGCCCCCTGGCAGGCGGACTGGTACCGCGGCCTGGTCAAGCCGCCCTGGGCTCCCGGCTCGACGACTCGTACCGGCTGTGGTTCGTGGAGAACGCCATGCACACGGCGCCGGTGGACGAACCCGGCGGGCCCCGCCCGGCTCGGACGACTCGGGCCGTCAGTTACTCCGGGGTGCTCCAGCAGGCACTGCGAGATCTCAGTGCCTGGGTCGAGAAGGGCCTCGCCCCTCCGGGCAGCACGACCTACGAGGTCCGGGACGCGCAGGTCGCACGTCCCGCCGACGGCGAAAGCCCGCAGAGGGATCCAGCCGCTCGTGCAGGTGCGCGCCAACGGGGGCCAGGGCCGACGTGGTGGTCGGGGAGAGCGTCGAGTTCTCCGGTGTGATCGAGGTTCCCCCGGGTGCCGGCACGGTGGTCGCGCGTCGAATGGGACTTCGAGGGCTCCGGGGACTACCCGGTCGTCCAGCAGTTCGACGACACCGACTCGGCGTTCGCACGGACGACGGTGGGGGCGACCTACGCGTTCTCGGAGCCGGGCACCTACTTTCCCGCGTTCCGGGCGACCTCGCAGCGGCAGGGTGACGCCGCGCACGCCGTTTCGCGCGGGTCCAGAACCTCGGACGGGTACGCGTTGTCGTCCGGTAACGCCGACGTCGAGCTGAGACGCGCCGGCGGCACGTCGCGGCGCCGTCCGGCCGTCACGACCGTCACGCGTCGTAGGGTCCGGCACCGTGGCAGAGTTCACGAGGGATCAGATCGCCGAGGCCGCGCTCGAGGTGGCGGATGAGCACGGGGCAAGAGGTTTCACCATGCGTGCGGTGGCCGAGAAGCTCGGCGTGACGCCGATGGCGCTGTACCACTACGTCGAGGACAAGGCGGCACTCGTCGCGCTCCTGGTCGACGCAGTCATCGCCGAACGGCCGCTGCCGGCTCCGACGGGATCCTGGCGGGAGGACCTCTGGGCGATCGGCGCGTTGGATGAGGGAGAGCACGCTCGCCCACCCGGCGGTGAGCCGGTCCGGCGGCGCCTACCACGTGTGGACCCCGTCATCTTCCCGATGACCGAGCGCTGGCTCAGCATCTGGCAACAGAGTGGCCTGGAATTCGAAGCGGCCGTGCGAGCCGCGTTGATCAGCAGCACGGCGGTCATTGGGTTCGTCGAAGAGGAACTGATTCTCGGTGAGACGGTGCCTCCGGAGGACAGCGTGCTGTCATCCTTCCCCTACGCACGGCTTGCCTTCGCTGCAGAGCGCGACGGGAGCGAGGAGTTCGAGTTGGTCGTGCGCTCCTTGATCGAGGGGCTTCACGCTGCGATTGGCAGCACCTGACACGGGCGTCGGCGGGGGGCTCTCGAAGGCGGCCGGCGCACGCACGCGGCGCCCCCCGAGCCCGGGGCGTCGCGGAGGCGAGCGCCCGTCACGGGGCAGCGAGAAGCGTGCCTGAGCTCATGCCGATGAACCCCACCGGCGACCGACGGGCACCGGGCCGCGACCACAAACGCTTCGGGTGTGCGTATTCTTCGCACTTCCAAACCGGCCGGGCTTCGACCGCTCTCGTTCGAGCCCCTGCGCCACGGGGCGGGTGCTGGCACCGGAAGAGGGCGCCGGGACAGGAAAGAGTTCATTCACACGAAGGCGGGATGACCCAAACCACCGGCACGCTTCGTGCGGAAAGGACACCATGCAGAGAGCTCTAGCGGGTTTCGCCGCTCTTCTCATCTCGATTACGGGGCTGATCCAGCTGGTTTCGCTCAGCGCCGCAGCCGGCACCTCGGCTCAGAGCCAAGGGGTCACCTCCTCGAGCATCACCGTCGGCATTACCTACCCTGACGTCGCAGCCATCCGGAACCTCATCAACGTCGACCCTGGGAACTATCAGGTGGCGTACACGACGCTCATAGACCAGATCAATTCCCACGGGGGGATCAATGGCCGCAAGATCGTTCCGGTGTTCGCGCCGGTTGACCCGCTCGGGACGGCAGGTGCCGCGACCGCCTGCACTCAGCTCACGGAGGACGACAAGGTGTTCGCCGTCCTTGGGTTCTTCCAGGCGGTGGACACCGCATGCTACGTGGACACCCACGACGTGCCCATCGTCGGTGCGTCTCTGACCGCCGCGCAGACGGCGCAGGCGAAGGCCTCCTGGTTCAACAATCTCATCTCGGACAGCGATCTCGTCCCGAAGGAGATGTCCATCTTCAAGCAGGAAGGTGCCTTCACCGGGAAGAAGGTCGCCGTGGTGGGCACGTCACTCGACCAGGCGGAGGTCAATCTGGTCGAGTCTGCTCTGCACAAGCTGAATGTGGACGTCGTGCAGACCGCCATCAACAGCGTGCCGGACACCGACACGACCGCGCAGATCTCTGAGTACAACGTCATCGCTCAGAAGTTCCAGTCATCCGGGGCGAACGTCGTCGTGGCCGTGGGCAACGCCGGTAACGGGTGGCCCTCTGCGCTCCAGAGCACCCAGAGCACGTACGTGCCGCGGTTGATCGCAACCGACTACACCGATCTGGACGCCTACACGTCCAACAAGGCCGGACACTCGAATGCGATTCTCAAGGACGCTCTCACCGCAGGCGGCATCGCACCGGCCAGCGTGTTCTGGAACGACCCGGCGATGAAGCGTTGTGTCGCCACCATCCAAGCGGCAGAGCCGCAGGCGACCATCAACAACCCCATCACAGCCACGTCTGCCACGCCTGTCACCTGGACCGCGCCCCAGACGGCGTGTGTGCAGGTCGCCCTCTTCGAGGACATCGTCAAGGCCGCCGGCAAGACCTTGAACAACGAGACGTTTCTTCATGGCGGCGAATCCCTCACCCACGTCACTCTGCCTGGCGGCGGCGGGACGTTCGATTTCGCCGGGGGCCACTTCGACGGCGACGGTCCGGTGTTCGTCTATCAGTGGAACCCAGCGGCGAACAACCTCACCCTCAAGACGACGGTGGGCTAGGTCGGGAACTTCGAATCGGTCGGATCCCCCTCACACTTCTCTGACACCTGGCGCGACAGTTTCCTCACACGGCGGTTCCACAATGCAGGGATGGCTCTCTCGCGCTTTGGCCGATCGAGGCGTCCCTGGGGGGCGACCGTGATGGCCGCGGCGCTCACCCTCGCCCTCGTGGCCGCACTCGCCACGGGCACCTCCACGGGCGCGTCCCGCGGCCCGCGCGGGAGCACCGCCCTCGGGCCGTACGTCCCGGGCGGCGCACCTACCCGTGCCGCGGTCACGCCGCGGGGCCAGCGGATCGATGCCCGAATCCACGTGGACGGCTCCACGCGCACCTACCACCTCTACGTCCCGCGTTCCGTGCCCCACCACGCCGTGCCTCTCCTGGTCGCGCTCCATGGCGGCCTGGGCTCGGGCACTCAGTTCGAGCAGAACACCGACTTCGACGGCCTCGCGGAAGCGAACGGCTTCATCGTGGTGTATCCGGACGGGACTCCGACGGGGTACGGACCCGACCGGCTGGTCTGGAACGCCGGGGGGTGCTGTGGGCGGGCGGAGGCCGGCCAGAACAACGTGGACGACGTGGCCTTCATCCGCGCCCTCATCGGACACCTCGAGTCGACCTACCGCATCGACCCTCACCGCGTCTTCGTCACGGGACACTCCAACGGTGCGCTCCTCGCGTTCGCACTGGCCTGCCAGGTGTCCACCATGGTCGATGCGATCGCAGTCCAGGCCGGCGCGCTGATGGAACAGAGTTGCCATCCCGCAGCTCCGGTCTCCGTCATGGAGATCCACGGTACCGACGACCAGAACATCCCGATCAACGGGGGAAAGGGGACGCGCGGTGTCTCGGGCGTCACGTTCCCCCCGCCCGTCGTTGCGCTCGAGACGCTGGCCGCGGCCGACGGATGCGGTTCCCCGGTCATCGCGGGCGATGGGTCGAACCTTGCCGTGACCATCGAGACCTGGGGTTCGTGCGCCCGTTCGACGAGCGTCGAGTGGGTGAAGGTGGCGGGCGCCGACCACGCCTGGATGGGCCATCGTGGGACCCCCGGATCCGTGCTGCTGGCGGGGGAGCCCTACATGGGCTTCGACTCGAGCGCGGCGGTGTGGTCGTTCCTGGCGGCCCATCCCCGTCACTGAGCCCGGCGGCGAGGCGGGGCGGCCGCGGGCGGGAAGCTCAGGTCGACACGATGGCCACGCCGGCCGTGCCCGGCGCACCGTAGAGCTGGCCGTAGCCAACCCGGGGTGATCCGGGGACCTGCCGCTCGCCTGCGGCCCCCCGGAGTTGCAGGACCAGCTCGTGGATCTGCCGCAGGCCGGAGGCACCGATCGGCTCGCCGTTGGCGATCAGCCCTCCGTCCGTGTTCACGGGGAGGCCCCCGCCGATCTCGGTCGCCCCTTCGGCCAGCAGCGCCTCCTGCTCGCCGTCCTTGCAGAATCCGTTCTCCGCCATGTGGATCACCTCGGCGCCGGCATCGGTGTCCTGCAACTGCACCACGTCGACGTCCTCGGGGCCGAGCCCGGCGATCTCGTAGGCCGCCCGCGAGGCGTCGACCGTTGGCGAGTCGGCCCGCTCGAGCGGGAGCCACGGGCTGTGTACCTCGAACGCCCCGAGGCGTCGGGTGCGCACGACCGACGCCCGTAGGTAGATCGGCCGGTCCGTGAAGCAAGTGGCGATCTCCGCCCGGCACAGGACGACTGCGGCCGCACCCTCGTCGGGCGAGCAGAACATGTACTGCGTGAGCGGATCGTTGACCATCGGTGACTCGAGGATGTCCTCCTCGCTCAGCGGCTGGCGCCGGAACGCATTGGGATTGAGAGCGCCATTCCGGTAGTTCTTCGCGGCCACCCGGGCGAGCGTGTGCGGGCTGATCCCAAAGTCGTGCATGTAGCGCTGGATCTTCATGGCGAAGAACTTGGGGGTGAGGAAGAGACCAGTCTCGCCGTACCAGCGGGGCACGCCGTACTGCACAGGATCGGCCGCGAAGGCGCCCGGCAAGTGCTTGTCCATCCCGATCGCCACGCCGACGTCGTACTCGCCGAGCCGGATAGTGTTCGCCGCCTGGGTGAGCGCACTGGCCGCGGTCGCGCACCCGTTGTAGACGTCGGTGAACGGCAGACCGGTGAGGCCGAGGAAGTTCACGACGGCGTCGGGGTTGTCGACCTCGTAGCTGCCGCCGAACGCGAACTGCACGTCCCTCCACGTGATGCCGGCATCGGCCAGGGCGAGCCGGGTGGCCTTCGCTCCCATCTCTATGGCTGAGGTTCCGGGGAAGCGGCCGAAGGGGTGCAGTCCCACACCGACGATGGCGACGTCGTCCATCTGATCGTCAGCTCCCTTCGACGGGGCGGAAGGCGAAGGTGAGCACCTCGGTCCCGTCCTCGTCGGTGGCGAAGGGCACTACCGTCAGCTCCATCGGCATGCCGATCCGCAGCTCCTGGTCGACGTCGCCGGCGATGCGGGCCTCGACGCGCCCCTCGGGAAGCTCGATGTAGCCGACGCCGTACGGCACGAACTCCTTCGTGGGCTCTCGCCCGATGTAGGGAGGGTTCTTCGGCTGGAACCTCTGGCGGGTCCAGGTCCACAGTGTTCCAGTCCGGGACAACGTGGTCCGTGTGACCTCTTCCCCGCCGCAGCTCGGGCACGTGTCCTGTGGGGGGAATGTGATGAAGGCGCAGCCCTCGCAACGCGCCGCACGCAGGCGCGGTTCGTCCGTTGGCCCTTCGAACAAGTCCTCGGCGACGCTGCGCTGCGCCATGTGGATCTCCCGTCGTGATCTCGACGTCGATGTCAGGTTACCTGGGTCCCCGGAGGCGGGCCACCGAGCCTGGAACACCGCCGCCCCTGGTCGAGTCCCAAAAAAAGCGCTCCAATGGGACACCAAGAGCAGCCCGGTAGTGTCCGTCCCCACTTGGACGAGAGAGGGAGTGCAGCGTGTCGGAGGATCTCGGCGCGGCCGGGTTGCGGTTCGAGCGTGACGGCGTGGTGGGTTGGTGCTTCATCGACCGGCCGGAGGCCAGGAACGCGCTTCACCCCGGCCATGTATTTCGGCATCAAGCAGGCCGTGCGCCTGGTCAACCAGGACCCGGACCTTGCGGCGATGATCATCACCGGCACGGGTGACGTGTTCGCTCCCGGAGGCGACCTCGGCGGCCGCTCGGAGCCGGGCGACTACCGGTCCCGCCGAACATCGGCCACGACATCTTGCCGTTCCTGCCATCCGTGACAGCCGGGCGCCGGTCGTGGCCGCGGTCAACGGGATCTGCCAGGCGGGCGGCCTGCTGATCGCCATGATGGCCGACATCGCCGTGGCCAGCGACCGGGCCACCTTCCGCGTGCCCGAGCTGATGCGGGGCATCCCCGATGCGACCTACGCGGCGGTGCTCCCCGCCCACGTCGGCATCGCCGTGGCCCGCGACCTGCTGCTGTCCGCTCGCCGCTTCGACGCGGCCGAGGCGCTCGACTGGGCGTGATCTCCCGGGTGGTGCCCCACGACCAGCTGCGGGAGGCCGCCCTGCAGGCGGTGGGCGAGATCCTCCAGACCGCGCCGTTGGCGCGGACGCACGTCAAGCGCATGCTCAACGAGCGCTACGGGCTCATCGACTACCAGACGATGTTCTGGGCGCTCGAGGAGTCGGAGGAGCCCCGCGAGGGCATGCTGGCGTTCATGGAGAAGCGGGCACCGAGCTGGGTCCCCGAGCAGTTCGGCCGCGCCAAAGAGGGAAGTTGAGCTTCGCCGCCTCATTGCCACGCTGCTGAGCGCGCCCTCTCGAAGAAAAGAGTGCACTATTCTCGGTCCGAAGGCCACCGGGCCTGCGAGGAGGATGTATGGGGCTCGAAGCCATCACGTTTGAGGTCGCAGAGCGCGTGGCCACCATCACGCTCGACCGTCCCGACGCCCTCAACTCGTTCGACGACGTCATGGCGGCCGACATGACCTGGGCCTGGGAGACGGTCCGCGAAGAGGACGACATCCATTCGGTCGTGTTGCAGGCCAACGGCGATCGCGCCTTCTCCACCGGGGTCGACGTCAAGGGGGGCGGTACCTGGTTCACGCGGGAGAACTGGTGGAATTACTTCGATCCTGGTGTCACCCTCTCGCCCAAGCTGCACCACAAGGTGTGGAAGCCGGTGGTGGTGGCGGTGCACGGGATGTGCGCCGGCGGAGGCCAGTACTTCTTGAACGAAGCCGACATCATCGTCTGCTCGGACGACGCCGAGTTCTTCGACCCCCATGCCAACGTGGGCATCGTCTCGGCGCTCGAACCGATCGGCATGCTCCACCGGGGAGTCCCTCTGGGCGACGTCTTGCGCTGGGCCCTGATGGGGAACGAGGAGCGGATCACGGCCGAGACCGCCCTCCGTCTGGGTTTGGTGACCGAGGTGGTGCCCCGCGAGACCTGCGGCCTCGAGCCCGTGAGATCGCCGTGTCCATCGCGCTGCGCAACCCGAAGGCCATCCAGGGCACCGTCCGTGCCATCTGGGAGTCGCTCGACATGGCCCGGACGCCGGCGCTCAACAGCGGGATTCTGTACACCCACATCGGGAACTACCCGCGGAACCCTCCGACTCCGCGCGACAAGCAACCCCCGAGCTACCGCTGACCACTGGACGCCGGCTCCACCGAGCCGCCGGCGCGGAATATTCGCGTCCAACAGCAGCTGATATGGATATGACCACTCCACTGCTGAAGAAGCTCTACACCGCAGAAGCCAGTGTCCAAGGGGGCCGTGACGGTCACGGCCGCTCCTCTGACGGTGTCCTGGACCTCGATATCCGGCCGCCGGCTGAACTCGGTGGGACGAGTGTCGGCACCAATCCCGAACAGCTGTTCGCGGCTCGGTTACGGGGCATGTTTCCAGAGCGCCATGGGCGTCGTCGGCCGCCGGATGGGGGTCGATACGAGCGCGTCGACGGTGACGGCGCGGGTGTCTTTGGGCACCATCGAAGGGGGCGCCTTCGGACTCGCCGTCGAGCTCGACGTCTCCCTTCCCGGTGTCGAACCGGAGGAGGCCGAGAAGGTGGTCCACGCCGCCCACGAGGTGTGCCCCTACAGCAATGCGACCAGGGGCAACATCGAGGTCGACCTCAAGGTCGTCTGATTACTCGAAGGGGTGAGGTTCCGAGGCCCCCGAGCCCTGGGAGACCGATCAGCGCGCCGTCTGGGTCGGTCAGCGCGCCGTGTGGGTCGAGCCTTCTGGGTGTATATGAAGCCTTCCGCAATAGAGGCGGTTACAGAAGACTAGTGCTGTAGCCCTCTGTAAACAGGGTGTCTTTCGGAAGGATTCATATACGGCGCGCCAGCACCATCCCGGTGCCCTCGCCGGCTACCTGGCGACACCCCACCGCCGGGCGAGTTCCTCCACCCAGGCGGCCGCGTCGCCCGGCACCGCCGGAGGGGAGCCGACCAGCACCACCTCGTCCACGCCGAGCAGCGCCAGCCGCGGCAGGTCCGAGGCCGTCGCATCCGTCAAGGAGACGGCAGCACGCAACGGCTCCGCCATCCGACCGTGGCGCTCGGCCGCAGCGCGGAGGACCTCCAACCGGGCCGGGACCTCGTCGAGGGTCAAGTTGAAGCCGTACCAGCCGTCGCCACAGCGCGCCACCCGCTCGAGCGCCCGCTCGCCGTTGCCGCCGAGCACGACCGGGACCGAGCGCCGGACGGGCTTGGGGAAGCAGCGCACCCGCTCGAAGCGCACGTGCTCACCGGCGTAGGACGATGGATCGTCCCGCCAGAGCGACCGCATCGCCTCGAGGTATTCCCGGGTCCTTTCACCTCGGCCTGCGAACGGCACGCCGAGAGCGGCGAACTCCCCGGCGGACCAGCCGATGCCGACCCCCAGGACGAACCGCCCCTTTGAGAGCACGTCGAGGGTCGCCGCCTGCTTGGCCACGATGAGCGGGTTGTGCTCGGGGAGCAGCAAGACTCCCGTAGCCAGCCGGATCCGAGTGGTCGTGGCGGCCAGAAAGGCCAGGACCGCCAGAGGGTCGAGCCAGTCCGTATCGCTCGGCACGGCGATGCGTCCGTCGTCGGAATAGGGATAGACCGAATCGGGTCGGTCCACCATGACGACGTGCTCGCCTGCCCACAGCGTGGCGAAACCGCACCGTTCGGCCGCGCGCCCGACGGCTTTTATCACGGCCGGATCCGCCCCGGACCCGATACCCAGGGCGTGGAGCCCGAATTGCACCCGCCCATCTTCCACCAGCCGCGGCAGCGGCCGCACCGGCGGCGGAGGGAACCCTCCGCCGCCGGTGCCGTCCGGCTCAGGAAGTCGATTGCAGCTTGGCGGGCGGGACCGAGGTCGGCCCGGTGTACTTCTTGATCGGTCCCGAGCCGGGGCTCGTGACGTAGACGGGGCTCACCGCGACCCCACCGATCCAGCTGCCCGTGGGCGTCACCGCCGGCGGGGCGGAGCTCTCCAGCTTCACGACCTCCTCTCCCTCGAACCCGAAGTGCACCGAGCTCGAGTAGGAGAGAGGCACGAAGCCGGGGGTGACGAAGCTCTTGCCGTCACTGTTGATGGCGTTCATCAGGCTCTGCCGGGTGAGGTTCTTCCCTGCTTTCTCGAGCGCCTGCACGAACGTGTAGGCCAGTGCCACGCCGTACTGCGTGTTCCCGTCCAGTCCGGACTTGGCGTAGAGAGACGGCGCGTACTGCTCGAGAATCTTCTTCTCGACCTGCACCCACGGGTTGGTCGTGTCCGACTCGGGCGCGAAGTACGCCGTGGTGATGACGCCGTTCAACAGGCCGGCGGCCGCCGACACCTGCGCTGCCGACGCGCCTCCCTTCTGGGCGAACGATGAGAGCAACGGGCCGACCGTGGGCGCGTCGGCTCCCACGCTGTCCACGACGTACTGCGGGAAGTAGCTCAGGACCGCGGCGGGGAGCATCGCCAACGCCGTGGCGGCCGGGATGGTCGCCAGCACCACGACCTGGGCCCCGGCAGCCTTCAGCGCCGCCATCTGATTGGACAGAGGACCGGCCAAGGTCGCTGCGTCGTAGGTCTGGCGCGAGACGACCGAGGATGACGGAATCTCCATGTCGAGCCCCTTGACCACGTCCTGTCCGAACTCGTCGTCCTGGTAGAGGTAGCCGATCTTCTTACCGGCGAAGTTGGCCTTGATGTAGGAACCGAGGATCTTCCCGTCGACCGTGTAGGGAGGTTGCCATCCGAGGCTGTAGGGGTACTTGGAATTGCTCCAGCAGTTACATCCGGACTCGATGAAGAGCTGGGGCACCTTCTGTGCGTTCAAGAACGCCTGCACCGCCGACTGCGTCGGCGTGCCCAGGGACCCCACGTCGGCGAAGATGTTGTCCTGCAGGACAAGCTTACGCGTCAGCGTCGCCGTGTTGGCGGGGTTGTACCCGTCGTCGAGGTAGGTGTAGTTGATCTTGCGACCGTCGACACCACCGTGGGCGTTGACGTAGGCGAAGACCGCGTCCATGGCCGGGGCGATCTCGTCGTAGCCCGGCGCAGCCGGGCCCGTGAGGGGAACCGTTGCACCGATGGTGATCGACGTCGACGTGACCCCCGGGGTGCTCTCCGCGCCTGCGATGGCGGGTAGCAGCATCACGCCGAGCATGATCCCGATGGAACCGGCAACGAGGGCCCGGCCCCGTCCGGACCAGCCGAACCGTCTCCTTGGTCGTTGTGGCATCACTCCTCCTTCTGTTTGGGTTTCTTGGATCAATGGTTCGCTTCGATCTCGCATCGCCCTAGTCGCCCGCCGAAGCGGGAACCGGGGCCGCCGCGCCGGGTCTGCCCTTCCCGAGGTGGGGCCGGTGCCCCCAGACCCAGCGCAGCCCTCCCTGAATCCCCGTCGGCGCTGCGATCATGGCCACGATCAACACGACGCCGAAGATGATGGTGGACAGGTAGGCGTTTGCCCCACTTCCCAGGTTGAAATGCGACGACAGCGAGGTCGACCACTGCGGGAGGTACACCAGGAGGATGCCACCCCAGACCATGCCGATCAGCGTCCCGGTGCCACCGAGCACCATCGCCGCCAGCAGCTGGATCGACAGTGTGAGCGGGAACTCCCCGGTGTTGACCACACCGGTGGAGAGTACGAGCAGCGCGCCACCGAGGCCGGCACAGCCGGCGCTGATGGTGAAGGCCGTCACCTTGGTGCGAGCGACGTGGATGCCCGTCAGCGACGCAGCGATCTCGTCGTCACGGACGGCCCGGAACGCGCGGCCAAACCGGCTCGACAGCAGGTTGGCCAGCAGCACCATCACGACCAAAGCGGCGATGATCTGGATGTCGGCCAGCCACTCCTCGGCGCCCAGCGATCCCGGTGCCGTTGGCACAGTCGTTGTCAACCCCTGGTCCCCGCCGAACGTGGCGGGCCACTTGTCGGCGATCGAGGGCACTGCGAGGGCGAAGAGCAGCGTCATCCCTGCCAGGTACGGGCCCTTGAGCCGGGTTGCCGGTAGGCCGATGACGAGTCCGGCCGCGGCCGCCACACCGGCGGCGGCGGCCAGTTCGAGGATGAAATTGGAACCGGTGTGGTTCATCAGCAGCGCCATCGTGTAGGCGCCGACGGCCATGAACGCCCCGTGTCCGAGTGAGATCTGCCCGTTCAACCCCGTCAGCAGGCTCAGCCCGACCAGCGCCACCACGTAGGCGGCGATCTCACCCACTTGGTAGTCGTTGTAAGAGCTCAGCCTGGACGTGACGACGTAGAGGACTGCGCCGGCGACCACCGCGAAGAGCAGGTGGCGCACCAGCGGCTGGCGAGGCACGTGCATCACCCGCGTGATCGCGGTCCGGTCCACCTCACACCCTCCGTGCCGGCGGCCGCGCGAAGATGCCCTCGGGCCGCGCCATCAGGGCAACCATCAGCAGGGCGAGCGCACCCAAGGGCTCGAGACCCGAACCGAGGTACCCGCCCACGTACGAGATGCACAGGCCCGTGATCAGCCCGCCGACCAGCGCCCCCACCGGGCTCTCGAGCCCGCCGATCACGGCGGCGGTGAAGCCGTAGACGAGGATCAAGTCCATGTAGTACGGCCCGAAGGAGCTGGTCGGCGCAACCAACAGCCCTGCGAGTGACCCGGCGATCCCCGCCAGTCCCCATCCGAGGGTGAGGAAGACGCCCACGCGGACCCCGAGGAGGCGGGCGATCTCTCGCGAGAAGGCGGTGGCGCGCATCTGGAGCCCGAGCGCGGTGTAACGGAACAGCACCAGGGTGCCGGCCATCACGGCGAGCACGGTGATGAGGATGAAGACGTCGAAGTGTGAGAACGCGATCGTCGAGCGCCCGATCCTGAGGCCGGCCTGCGAGAAGGCGGCAGGGAAGCCGCGGCTGGCGTTGCCGTAGATCGCTCCGGCCAGTCCCTCGAAGACGACGAGCAGCCCGATGGTGACGATGACGGGGTTCAGCTCCGACCGGCCGTGGAGGGGCCGGATCAGGATGCGCTCGCTCGCGGCGCCGATGGCGAAGCCGACGACGAGCACCAGGACGAAGGCCCACCAGTACCCGAGGCCGCGCGACAGCAGGCTGAAGGCAATGAAGGTGGTCAACATGCCCGCCGCGCCCTGCGCGAAGTTGATGATCTTGGTCGCCCGGTAGATGAGCACCAAGGCCAGTGCCAGCAAGGCGTAGATCATCCCGTTGGCGATGCCGTCGAGGGTGTAGTCGAGGAACAGGGTCATCGTGCTAGAAGCCCAGGTAGTGGCGGCGGAGGGCGTCGTCGGCGGCCACCGTCACCGCAGCGTCGGACACGACGACCTGGCCGAGGTTCAAGATCACGGCACGGTGGGAGACCGACAACGCGCTGCGAGCGTTCTGCTCCACCAGCACCACCGTGATGTCCTTGCCTTCGGTTTGCTCGCGCAGGAGCGCCATCAACTGGCGCGTCACCAGGGGAGCCAAACCCAAGCTCGGTTCGTCCAGCAAGAGGAGGCGCGGCCGCGAGATGAGGGCCCGGCCCAAGACCAACATCTGGCGCTCCCCACCCGAGAGGGTCGTGGCCTGCCTGCGCCGGAACGTCTGCAGGCGTGGGAACAATTCGAGGATCTCGGCGATAGCGGCCTGGCGCTCCTGCTTGCGCAGGCACCAGAGCGTGGCCAGGCGCAGGTTCTCCTCCACCGTCAGCTCCTCGATCACGCCACGGCCCTCGGGCACGTGCGCCACCCCCATGCGGGCGATGTTCTCGACCTTGCGGCCCAACATTCCGTCCCCGTCGAAGCGCACCGACCCGCCCAGGGGTTTCACGAGTCCCGAGATCGTGCGCAACAGCGTGGTCTTGCCCGCACCGTTGGCCCCGAGGACTGCGGTGATCGCACCCGGCGCGGCATCGAAGGAGACAGAGCGCAGGGCCTGCACCGCCCCGTAGGAGACGCTGAGGTCCCTGACCTCAAGCACCATCGGCTCCCGAGCGATCGGAGGGCGCGCTGTCTTCGACTGCGTCCCCGAGGTACGCCGTGGCCACCTCGGGGTTGGCCCGGATGGCCTCGGGGGTGCCCTGGGCGATGACCTGCCCGAAGTTGAGAACGACGAGGCGGTCGCACACCGACATGACCAGGTCCATGTGGTGCTCCACCAGCAGCACGGCCATGCGTTGGGTCAGGCCGCGGATCCTCGTGCCGAGTTCGTCCATGTCGCTCTCGGACAGACCGCTCGCCGGCTCGTCGAGCATCAGCAGGCGCGGCTCGGCCATGAGGGCGCGGGCGAGCGCAACCCTCTTCTGCACGCCGTAGGGGAGCGCGCCCGGGAGCCGGCGGGCGTGGGCTGCCACACCGAGCTCGTCCAACACCTCCAGGGCGCGGGCCGCCACGCGGCGCTCCTCTCGGCTCGAGCGCCACAGGCCGAGGAAGGAGGACACCATGTCACTGCGGAGCATGGGCTGGGCGCCCAGCATCACGTTCTCCAGCACGCTCAATCCGGCGCACAACCCGACGCCCTGCAGGGTGCGGGCGATCCCAAGCTTGGCCAGGTCGTGCGGATGGTGCCGGCGGAGGACCGTGCCGCGGTAGGTCAGGGTGCCCGAGCTCGGATGTACGAACCCACAGATCACGTTGAAGAGGGTCGTCTTGCCGGCTCCGTTCGGACCGATGACGCCGACGACCTCGTGGGTGCCCACCGACATCGACACCTCGCTCAGCGCCAGCAGCCCACCGAACCCGACGCTGACCTGGTCCACCACCAAGACCGCGCCCATGTCGTCACCGCCGGTCGCGGCACCCCCCTCAGCCGGTTGCGGCGAGGCCTGGACGATAGGGCCCACCCCCACCGGCCCCCCCCTACCCGATCGGGTCCTGAGGAGGCCCGATCCGACCCCCGGCGCGTCCCTGGTGCAGTCTTTGCCAAAAGCCCCCCGGCATCGGCAGCGACGTTACAACGTCCGACACGAGAGCGCCGGGTAATCGCAAAACAGGAACCGAAGAGCGCGCGGTCCTCCAGGGATGCCCGATGGATCGATCCGCGGCCGAGGCCGGCGGAATCAGCTCACTGCTCGTTGTAACCCTGCTGGTCCTGGCCGTCGCGATCAGCGACGTACAGGAGACCACCCTGGGGCACGAACGGCACGCCCCCCACGTTCAGGGCCGCCACCTGACCGGTCCAGGGGTCGAGCGACGCCAGGTAGTTGTCCGGGAAGGCGGGCGGCTCGGGGCAGGTGGCTGGAGCGTCGTTGGCGCCGCAGGGCGTGGCGGCGACGACCACGTCGGGGAAGTCCCCTCTGATGGCGTCCACCGCGTCGTTGCTCGAGTCCGTGGCGTACAGCGTTCCGTGCTCGTCGAGCGGCCACGCCGTGTCGTCGACGGACTGCTTCAGCGAGAGCTCCGAGAGGTGGTGATTCCAGGAGTCGACGAAGACCTGGACCTGGTCGCCCTGGCTGGTCAGCATGAAATCACCCGCGAAGCGCGGGGCGTCCTTCGGCACGAACCCTTGAGGGTCAGCTTGGACCCGGTACGCCCCCTAGAACGGCACCGTCGTCGCCAGCAGGCCCGTGGCCGGCACGCGCCCGGCCAGGGTGCGACAAAACGCCACGGCGTCCATCGTCAGGCGCTCGGCGTCGGGGCCGCGCGTGCCACCGGTGTAGGCAGCGCCGGCGGCCCCGGTGAGCTCGAGGACGAAGGGCTCCCCGTGGCGGCGCGCCCACTCGGCCACGACATCGGCGACGATGCGGCCGTCGTGCTCGGCGGTGGCGACGAACGGGCGTCCCAGCGCCTGGTGCAGGTCGACGCGGTGCATCCACAGGTCCCGCAGGTAGATGACGTCGACGAGATACCCCAGGGTCCACGTCTCGAACACCGGCCCGTCGACCTTGAGACGGGCCCGGCGGCGGACGATCGCTGGCAGGCGGGAGCGCCCGCGCACCGTCTTCGGAGCGACCTCGGACAGGCGCGTCGCGACCTGTGGCCCGCTCAGGTCCGATCGCTCGGAGACCTGGACCAACGTGAGCGCAGCCTCGAGCGGCCCTCCGTGCCGTCTTCGCCAGGCCCGTGCTCGTCGCAACTGGTGCACGTTCTCACGCAACGACGCCCCGGCCTCGCACGCCCCGAGCACGTGCTGGTACATGGCCCGCACGTCCCAGGCGGGACAGTCGGTCGCCGCTTCCCACTCGTGGTCACCCAGCGTCCGGAGAACCGACGCGGCCAGGTCCAGTTCCTCGGCCTGCAGCTGCATCGCTTCGTGGTGCGTCACGGGCGCCACGGCGGTGACGTCGACGATGGTCGTGGTCATGCTCGGGTCCTCCTGCCTCGTTGGGTTCGGCCGGACGCTGGGGGAGCGCAATGGACGAGGAACATGTCCACGGACTCGTCGACGAGGCGCTCCCAGCGGTCGCCGCCCGGATCGTTGGCCAGTTGCTGGTCGACCAGGCCCATGCACAGCGCCGTCCACAGGTCCAGGTGACGCGCCTCGCCCACGCCGCAGGACGCCAGCATCTCGCGGCGCGGCCCAACGCCCGCACCGCCGGCGCATATGACTCCGGCGAAGGCTCGAAGCCGGGCAGCGTGCGCTGGAAGAGCAGTTGGTAGCGGGCAGCGTCGCTCATGCAGAACTCGAAGAACCGGTGGACCGAGCTGCGCAGTCGCCCTCGAGGGTCGGCGTCGTCGTAGGGCTCGGCCATCCGGTCTGCGAACTCCGCGGCGCCTTGCCCGAACATGGCGTCGTAGATGGCGTTCTTCGATGCGAAGTACGCGTACACGGTGGGCGTCGTGATCCCCGATCGCCGGGCCAGGTCCCGGATCGACCATCCGGCGAGACCGGCCTCGCGGGCCAGGGTCCACGCGGCCGCCACGATCGCATCGCGGGCCGATTGGCGGCGGGCATCTCGCCACGGACTGCCCTGCTCTGCCGTTATTGACACTGTTAGGTATTCTTATACGCCGTGCAATTCCTGTCAACGGGTTCAGGCGGCCCCGGGACGGCGACGGCCGCGATGCTCCCTCGGCTCAGGCCCGGGTGAAACGCCCGGCGGCCTCGCCGGTCAGCCGGCCGGGCGGCAGCCGGCGACCGCACGCCACGAGGGCCAGGGCCTGCGCCCGGCCCGAGACCAACGCCCCGGACCCGAAGGACCAGTCCAGGTCGTCGGCCCGTAGCTCCACGCCGGAGAGGTCGACGCCGAAGAGGTTGGGGGGCGAGCCGGGGTGGGCAACGAGGCCGAGGACCCGGGCGAGGCGAGCGTCGGGCACCCGTCGCTCCAGCGGCACCGCCTCGATGATGTCGAGCCCGTGGATCACGCAATGCGTCAATGCGCCCTCCAGCCCACCCCCGGGCGGCTGCCAGCCGTGCAGCACGTCGGAACGGAGGCCGGAGAGCAGGGTCTCGACGGGCAGGGCGCCGTCGCGCGCCGCGACGGTGCCGGACAGGAGGCTGAAGTCGCCACTGGCAGCCTCCAGCTCCGCCATGAACTCGGGACCGGAGTAGCGCGCCGGCATCGTCGTGTGCGCCACCACCTCGCGTGTGCGCCAGTGTTCGCACAGCGAGGGCGCGTCCCACACGGCGATCTCCGCGGCTTCGAGCAAGTCGGCCAGTGCGCGGTACTCGTCGGCGATGGCGGCGGCCAGGTCGGCATCGGTGCCGAGTGCCGGTGCAACAGAGGCGTCGAGCGTCATGGTGTTTCCTCCTATCCGGGCTGTCGGGCTGTCGGGCTCGTGGGCTATCGAGAATGGGTGTCTTCGGACCCGGGTCGAGTCACCCGGCCGAGATACGCGCCGAAGCGATCGAGCGAGGTCACGAATCCGGCCTGGGCCTCGGGGGCCAAGAAGGCCTCGGGCACGTAGGTCTGGTGGATCCGCACTTCGGTGCGTTCCGGCCCGAGCGCCACGAACTCGGTGCGGACGCGCATGCCCGATTGGGTCTCGGTCCAGGCCAGCAGCTCCGGCTCGCGCACCTCGTCGTACACCGCGTACGTCGGGTACTCGCTGCCGTCGGCGTCGTTGACCATCACCGTCTCGAACACGCCGCCGGCCCGCGCGTCCACCGTGATGCGCTCCCGCGGGGCGGACACGCCGGCGGGGCCCCAGAAATGGGTGAGATGGTCCGCGTCGATCATGCAGCGGAAGACCAGCTCTCGCGGCGCCTCGAAGACCCGGCTGAAGCGCAGCTGGTTGGGGGTGCTGTCCGCGGCGTCGTCCTCACCCATGCCGGCGTGCCCTTCCCCTACCTTCTCCACTGCCTTCTCCACCGCCCCCGGGGCCCTTCCCCTCCCGTCCCCTCTGCTCCGCTGGCCCCTTGCGCTCGGGCGCGCGCCGTAAGTCAGCCAGCAGCGCGTCGAGCTTGTCGAAACGCTCGCCCCAGAGGCGCCTGTGGGTGGCAATCCAGTCCAGCGCACCGTCGAGCGCCTCGGGCTCGAGGTGGCAGGGCCGGAACTGGGCGTCGCGTCGCCGCGAGATCAGGCCGCTGCGCTCGAGCACCTTGAGGTGCTTGGAGATGCCGGGCAGCGACATGTCGAAGGGGGCGGCCAACTCGCCGACCGTCGCGTCGCCCTGCGCCAGACGGCTCAGGATGGCACGTCGGGTCGGGTCCGCCAGCGCGGCGAAGGCCGCATCGAGCCGGTCGTCGGTCGTGGTCGGCACGGTCAGTTATTTAACTGCAGAGTTAGTTAGCTGTCAAGTTAAATACCGCCCGGGTTCTGCTACCCTTCGTCCCGGCGGGAACCACGCCCTGCCCCCGAGGAAAGGCGGCGGTCGTGCTGGTTCAGGTCATCACAGGCACCACCCGTGAGGGTCGGTTCAGCGAGCGGGTGGCGGCCTGGGTGGTGGGCCGGCTGGCCGAGCACGGGGCCTTCGAGGTCGAGCTGGTCGACCTGCGCGACCACCCCCTGCCCTTCTTCGACGGCGACCCTCCGGCCCGCATCGGCCGTGACTACGCCGACGACGCGGTCGTCCGTTTCGGGCGCGTCGTCGACCGGGCCGACGGGTATGTGATCCTCACCGCCGAGTACAACCACGGCTACCCCGCCGTGCTGAAGAACGCGCTCGACTCGACCTTCGTCGAGTGGCGGCGCAAGCCGGTGGCCTTCGTCGGCTGGGGCAACGCCGGAGGCGCCCGAGCGGTGGAACAGCTCAGGGAGGTCGTGGTCGAGCTCGAGATGGCTCCGCTGCGCTACGCGGTCCACGTGCTGCCCGACGTGCTCCGCTCGGTGCTCCAAGCCGAGGACCCATCCGACCCCGCGCTGTTCGCACCGCTCGAACCGAGGCTCGCCTTGCTGGCCGAGGACCTGGCCTGGTGGATGCAGGCGCTCGCGACGGCACGGGCCGCCGGCGGGTAGACCGGTCCCGTCCGGCCGGCGCGCCGCCGTGTGCCGACGACAAGGAAGAACTGACGAAGGAGAAGAACTATGGACAACCCGCTCCCCGCGTTGCGTGCCTCGGTCGGCCGCCTGCACGAACTGTGCCGCGGACTCGACGAGGCCCAGCTCGAGGCGCGGTCCTTTTGCAGCGAGTGGTCGATCGCAGGCGTGCTGTCGCACCTCGGCTCGAGTGCGGTCATCATGCGGCGCCGGCTCGAGGACGCTTTGGCTGGGCGGAGCACGCCGGACGACTTCGCTCCCTCGGTGTGGGACGGGTGGAACGCCAAGTCACCGAGGGCCCAAGCCGACGACGCCCTCGTCGAGGACGAGGGTCTCCTCGAGGCGTTCGAGGCGTTGCCCGGTGTCGATCGCGCCCGGCTCGGCTTTCCGATGGGGCCGTTGACCCTCGACTTCGACCACGTCGTCGCCATGCGCCTCAACGAGCACGCGCTCCATACGTGGGACATCGAGGTCGTCTTCGACGACGACGCCCGGCTGCCCGCCGACGCCGCCGCCGTCGTGGTCGACAACCTCGACCTGATCGCGCGTTTCACGGCTCGGCCGACCGGCGAGGAGCGCACCGTCGCGCGTGGGCACGACCGATCCGGTCCGACGTTTCACCCTTCACCTCGCGCCCGACAACGTCGGGTTCACCGCTGCTTCCGAGGGCGGGTCGGAGCCCGACGACCTGGCCCTCGCGGCCGAAGCGTTCTGCCGGCTCGTCTACGGCCGCCTCGATCCGGACCACACGCCGCCAGTCAGCGGTGACGCCGCGCTGCTCGACACCCTGCGCCAGGTCTTCCCGGGGCCCTAGCGCCGCGCGCCGGGAGGGCGCCGGGCATGTGGGCTGAGCCGCTTCGACCCGGGGGTGGTTCGCGTCTCGCTGTATACGTAGCCTTCCTTAACGAGACAGATTACAGAAGGACAACAGCAGATCCTTCGATAATGACCCAATTACGGAAGCTTTCATATACGGTCGGAAGGCAATCTGCCTCGAGGCAGAAGGCGACCTGCCCGAGAGCAGAAGGCGACCTGCCCCGAGAGCAGAAGGCGATCTGCCTGGAGGGACGTCATTGCAGTCCCCGCACCCGGCGGACCGGGGGGAGGAGAGTTGGCACTCCCGACGGTCGTTGTGGAGGATGGGGGGTGGCCATCGTTCACCTGTCCAGCGACACCAACCCCGACGAGGTGGCGGCGGCGATCGGGCACGACGGCGCCGTCATCGTCGACGACGTGGCGCCGCCGGGGCTGCTCGGCCGGATCGAGTCCGAGTTGCGGCCCTACCTCGACGCGACGCCCACCGGGCCCGACGACTTCAGCGGCAACCGCACCCGGAGGACCGGCTCGCTGATCGGCCGTTCGCCCTCGTGCCGCGAACTCGTCATGCACCCGCTCGCGCTCGGCACGGCGCGCACCTTCCTCGGGCACGCCACGAACATCCAGCTGCACCTGACCCAGGCCATCGCCATCGGCGCGGGGGAGACGGCGCAACCCATCCACCGGGACCAGTGGGCGTTCGACTTCTTCCCTTTCCCACAGGGGTACGAGGTGCAGTGCAACACCATCTGGGCGCTGAGCGACTTCACCGAGCAGAACGGCGCCACCCGGGTCGTGGTCGGGAGCAACCGGCGTGAGGACAAGCTGACATTCAGCCAGGACGACGCCGAGCCGGCCGAGATGGTCCGCGGTTCGGTGCTCTTCTACTCGGGCAGCGTCTACCACGGCGGCGGCGCCAACCGCTCCGCTGCAACCCGGATTGGGATCAACATCACCTACAACGTGGCCTGGCTGCGCCAGGAGGAGAACCAGTACCTCTCCGTGCCACGCGAGGTGGCGGAGACGCTGCCGACGGAGCTTCTCCGCCTGATGGGTTATGACCGTGGTGCGTACGCGCTCGGGTACATCGACGATCTGCGCGACCCGATCGAGGCGGTGCGTCCCGGGACGGGCACGAGCGGCTTCGGCCTCAGCACGTAGCGGGTCGCGAGTGAGCTGCATCCCGTCGGGCGGTCACTCGGGCTGTGCCTGGCCGCCGGTACCTTGGGGGCGTGCCAGTGGACATCCGAGCGGCCACAGTCGACGACCACGACGACCTGTTCCGGGGATTCAGCCGGATCGTCGGGGCTCGGGAGGGCTTCCCGCAAGTCGGCCCCGCTCACGCGGGAGGACTTCCACGACTACTGGATCGCGCACTCGTCGGCCGTGCTCGTCGCCCGGTTCGAGGGCTCACTCATCGGCGCCTACTACCTCAAGCCCAATTTCGTCGGGCGGGCGGCGCACATCGCCAACGCCGGCTACTTCGTGCTCGCCCCGTACCGGAATACGGGCGTGGGACGGGCGCTGGTGGAGCACTCGCTGCAGCGAGGCGCGGCGCCTCGGGTTCGACGCCATGATGTTCAATCTGGTCTTCGAGTCCAACTCCGCCCGCTCCATGTACCGCCGACTGGGATTCGAGGAGATCGGACGGATCCCCGGCGCCGTCGAGGGCGAGGACGCGGTGATCTACTGGCGCAGCCTGGAGGACGTCGAGACGTGAGCACCGTGAAGCACCGAGGAGCGTCGGCGACGTCACCGTGGAGCAGCACGGCGCGCACGTGGGCGTCGTGTGCCTGCACCGGCCGCCGAACAACTACTTCGACACCGCCCTTGTCGAGGCGGTGGCCGCGGCCTACGAGGAACTGGACGCCTCCGGGTGGTGTCGCTCCGTCGTCCTCGCCTCGGAGGGTCGGCACTTCTGCGCGGGCCTTGACTTCGCGGGCAACGCCGGCCAGGACATCGCCGCGCTGCTACCGCGCCGCCCTGCGCCTCTTCGCCGCGCCGCTCCCCGTGGTGGCCGCGGTGCAGGGTGCGGCCATCGGTGGCGGCTGCGGGCTCGCCCTGTCGGCGGACTTCCGGGTGGCCACTCCGCAGACCCGCTTCAGCGCCAACTTCGCCCGTCTGGGCTTCCACCACGGCTTCGCGCTGACGGTGACGCTGCCCGCGGCGGTCGGCCGCCAGGCCGCGGCCGACCTCCTGCTCACCGGGCGGCGCGTCGGCGGGGAGGAGGCGCTGTCCCTCGGCCTCTGCGACCGCCTGGCCGGCGACGGCGACCACCTGGCGCAGGCCCTTCGCTACGCGGACGAGCTCGCCGCCTCGGGCCCGCTGGCCGTCCGCTCCATCCGGGCCACGCTTCGCCGGGGCCTGGTGGAGGAAGCCCGGCTGGCCATGGAGCACGAGTGCGCCGAGCAGCTCGCATTGCGCCACACGGCCGACTTCGGTGAGGGAGTGCGCGCCTCTGCCGAGCGCCGCGACCCCCGCTTCACCGGGTCATGACCGCCGCCCCGTCCGGGCCGTCAATCCACGAGCTCAACACGTCGTTCTCCTGGGCCGACCACGGCGCGCCCTTCCGCGCTCTCACGCCGGAGCAGGCGCGCCAGTACGACGAGCGGGGCTACTTCGTGCTGGAGGACGCGCTGAGCCCCGGCGAGGTGGAGGCGTTGCTCGAAGCCATCGACCCCTTCGAGGCGCGTCAGGAGGAGGCGCTGCGCACCATGGAGGGCGGCCGCTTCTTCATCGCCCGTGCCGACGAGATCACCTTCACCACGCATCTGGTGTTGCGCTCGCCGCTGCTGCGACGCTTCACCACCTCCGCGCTCTTCGCCGACGTCTGTGCCGACCTCGTCGGACCCGACGTCCGGTTGTACTGGGACCAGGCCGTCTACAAGAAGCCCGGGACCGAGTCGCCGTTTCCGTGGCACCAGGACAACGGCTACGCCTTTGTCGAACCGCAGCAGTACCTGACCTGCTGGGTGGCGCTCACCGACGCGACCGAAGAGAACGGGTGTCCTTGGGTGGTGCCGGGATTGCACCGCCTCGGCACGCTGGCCCACGAGTACTCCGACATCGGCTTCGTCTGCCTGCGCGACCCCGCGGACGCGGAGGCGGTGCCGGCGTCGGCCGGGAGCATTGTCGTCTTTTCGTCACTGACGCCGCACTCGACCGGCCCCAATCGCACCGAGGAGGTGCGCAAGGCCTACATCGTGCAGTTCGCGCCGAGCGGCGCCGCGGTGATCCGTACCGAGCCGGGTGGCCGGCCGACACGGGTCGCCGCAGACGACGAGTTCCGCCAGTACGAGGTGCTGCGCCGGGGCGAGCGGGTCACGCGCTAGCACGGCTGCCCGGACCCAGCGCACAGCTGCGTCGCCGCGGTCCGGTGCCCTCGTCGACCCGCAGTAGGGTTGACGCCGAGCGGCCGAGACCGGACCAAAGGGGTTCTCATGACACAGATCGAAGCAGTGACGAACTGGGCGAACGACTTCGACGTGATGGACCCGCGCTATCTCGCGGACCCCTTCAGTATCTGGGACGAGCTGCGCGGGACCTGTCCCATCCCGCACACCAACCGGCGCAAGAGCAGCTGGATGCCCCTTCGCTACGAGGACGTGACCGCCATCGCGCATGACATCGACCACTTCAGCTCGCTGAAGGTGGCGGTCATCCCGGGCGACGAGGACGAGGACCCGGCCAACTTCGAGGGGCCCAACCTGGAGTACGGGTTGCCCCCCATCTCCTCGGACCCGCCGCTGCACACCTGGACTCGTCGGCTCCTGCTGCCCTGGTTCTCGCACAAGCGGGTCGAGAGCTATATCCCGCTCACCCGGGACCTGTGCCGGCGGCTACTCGACGGCTTCGCCGGGAGCGGACGTGCCGACGCCGCCGCCGACTACGCCCAGCAGATCCCGGTGCGTGTCATCGCGCACATCCTGGGCGTCTCACCCGACCTGTCCGACACCTTCACGGGGTGGGTGCGCGACGTACTTGAGTTCGCTGACGACCCGGAACGGCGCCAGCGCGGCGCCGAGGGGCTCCTCAACTACTTCATCGCGCAGCTCGAGGACCGTCGTCGCAATCCGGGTGACGACCTGCTGAGCGAGCTCCTGACCACCGAGGTGGACGGGCACCCGGTCGACGACGGCATCGTGCTCGGCATGGCGGCACTCGTCCTCATCGCCGGGGTTGACACGACATGGAGCGCCATCGGGTCCTCGCTGTGGCACCTGGCCACGCACCCCGACGACACCAAGCGCCTGGTGGCCGAGCCCGAGCTCTGGCCGATGGCGCTCGAGGAGCTGCTGCGGGCCTACGCGCCGGTGACCATGGCGCGCGAGGTCACCGAGGACTTCGTCTACGCCGGCTGCCCCATGAAGGCGGGGGACAAGGTGCTGATGAACTTCCCCGCGGCCAATCGCGACCCCGAGGTCTTCGAGCACGCCGAGACCGTCCAGCTCGACCGGGCGCACAACCGGCACGTCGCCTTCGGCTCGGGGATCCACCGCTGCGCCGGGTCCAACCTGGCCCGTATGGAGCTGCAGGTGGCGCTCGTGGAGTGGCTCGCGCGGATCCCGGATTTCTCGCTGGCCGAGGGCGAGGAGATCACGTGGGCCGGTGGACAGGTGCGCGGCCCGCGCAAGCTCCCGGTGGTGTTCTGATGAAGATCCGCGTCGATCCGGACAAGTGCCAGGGTCACGCCCGCTGCTACGGCCTGGCGCCCGAGATCTTCGACGTCGATGACTACGGGCAGGCCTCGGTCATCGTCGACGAGGTGCCGCCCGAGCTCGAGCAGAAGGCCCGGCTCGCCGTGGCCAACTGCCCCGAGTACGCCATCGAGATCATCGGCGATTAGCGGACCGGCACGGCCCGACCGGCACGGCCCGGCACGCCCCGAAAGGCCGGGCTGCGACCGCCGCGTCACACGACGGCGAGGACGACGCCCTCGCCGTCCGGCTCGACCTGACCCGCGGCGAGCGCTTCCGCAGGACGCGGTCGCCTCCGGATGAGCGCGAAGGCGGTCGTGGCCGCCAGGCCCAGCATGACGGCGCTGAAGGTGAAGGCGTTCGTGTACCCGTGGATGGCCCCGGCCTCGAGCGCGGCGGGCGACGTGCCGTGGGCGGCGACGTAGGAGACGGTGGCGGTGGTGGCGATGGTGTTGATGAGCGCCGCGCCCATGGAACCGCCCGTCTGCTGCGTGGCGTTGACCAGCGCGCTGGCCACCCCGGCGTCCTGGTCGCCCACCCCGAGCAGTGCGGTGCTGCTCATCGGCACGAAGGACATGCCCATCCCGAGGCTGACGATGATCTCGGCGGGGAGCACCACCGTGACGTAGGTCGAGTGCACGTCGATCGTGCTGAAGAGCACCAGCCCGGCGGCGGCCATCAGGAGCCCGGTGGCCATGAGCGCCCGCGGGCCGAAGCGGGGCAGGAGCCGACTGCCGAGCGTGGCGCCGGTGATGATGCCCAAGGAGAAGGGCACGAAGGCGAACCCGCTCTTGAGGGCGGAGTAGTGCAGCGTGCCCTGGAAGTAGTAGGTCAGCGAGAGGAACGTGCCGAGGAGGGCGGTGCCGGCCAGCAACGAGGCCAGGAAGGACCCGCCGCGGTTGCGGTCCACCACGATGCGCAGGGGCAGCAACGGGTGCGCCGCCCGGTACTCGATCACGACGAAGGCCACCAGGAGAACGGCGGCAGCGGCGAACAGCTCCAACGTCGTCGAGGCACTCCAGCCGTCGGTGCCCGCCTTGGTGAACCCGTAGACGAGCGCCAGCAGGCCGCCGGTGACCGTGGCCGCGCCGGGCAGGTCGTAGCCGTGGTTGGCCGAGGCCCGGCTCTCGGACACGACGCGGGTCGCGCCCACGGCGGCGAGGATGGCGATGGGGACGTTGATGAGCAGCGTCCAGCGCCAGGAGGCGAACTCGGTCAGGACGCCGCCGAGGATGAGGCCGATGGCCGCGCCGCCGCCGGCGATCCCGCCGTAGACACCGAACGCCCGCGCCCGCTCCTTCGGCTCGGTGAAGGCGACGGTGAGCAGCGACAGTGCCGAGGGGGCCATCACGGCGGCGAACGCGCCCTGCAGGGCACGGGCGCTGAAGAGCATGACGGAGTCCTGGGCCAGTCCACCCAGCGCCGAGGCGGCGGCGAAGCCGAGGAGGCTGATCACGAACATGCGCTTGCGCCCGAAGTAGTCGGCGATCCGGCCGCCGAGCAGCAGCAGGCCGGCGAAGGACAGGGTGTAGGCGGTCAGCATCCACTGGCGGTTGGCCGTCGAGATGTGCAGCGCCCGCTGGGCCGAGGGCAGGGCGATGATGACCACCGAGGCGTCGAGCACCACCATGAGCTGGGCCACCGCGATCACGGCCAGGGCCCGGAAGCGCCTCGGGTCGGCACCGGGCTCGGGTCGTGCCGGCTCGGGCGTCGGGTGGCTGCGGTCGATCGTCGAGGTCATTGGTGTCTCCGTCTCCTGGGAAGGTCCGTCTCCGCTCGATCCCGGTTCCGTCCGCCGAGCCGGTGGGGTCTGGCTTTGGGCTCCCCGGTGGCCTAGAATCGGAATCGGAATATCGGTTCCAGTTAGACTATACGGAATGAGAGTTCCGTTTGTCAACGGGGAGGGAGAAGTTTCGGTGAGTATCCGGAGCGACGGGGGCGCCAGGGTGTGCGGACGCAGCCCGTGCACGCACGCGCCCGCTGCGCGCCGACGCCCGGCGCAACCGGGACCGGATCCTCGAGGCGGCCGAGGTCGTCTTCGCCGCCGAGGGCGTGGACGTCCCCATCGACGTGGTCGCCGAGAAGGCGGGCGTCGGGGTGGGGACCCTCTACCGGCACTTCCCGACCAAGGAGCGCCTCTGCGCGGCGATCCTGCTGCAGCGCCTCGCCGGCATCACGGCGGACGCCCGGGCCCTGGCCGAAGCCGAGGACCCGGCGGCCGCGTTCTTCGGCTTCCTCGAGCACGTGGTGCGGGAGGGCGCGGCCAAGCGCGATCTCGTCGATCGCCGTCACGGGGGCGGACGCCGAATTCGAACTGGCCGCCGCGCCGGTGAAGGAGGACCTCTTGGAGGCGGTCGGCGTCCTGCTCCGCCGGGCCCAGGAGGCGGGGGCCGTCCGGTCCGACGTCACGGCGCCGGTCGTCGTCTCCCTGGTGGGGGCGACCTGCCAGGCGGCCGCGCACATGGGCGCCCCGCCCTCGTGCGACATGTGGGCCGTCGTGTGTGACGGGCTGCGGCCGCAGCGTCAGGGCTGACCAGGCCGGGGGCCTACCCGGCGGTACCCCCGCGCCCCGTAGGCGCAGCATCTCGCCGTAGGAGTCGACCGGGCTGTGCAGCGACAGCCCACCGTCGCACTCGATCACCTGGCCGGTGACCCAACCCAGGGCGTGCAGACCGACGATGACCTGGGCGATGTCGTCGGCCTCGCCCAACCGGCCCAGCGCCGTGCGTTCGGCCACGCCGGCGAGCCAGGGTGAGCCCGCCACCGTCGCCGAGGGACCCCGTCCGAGCATGGGCGTGCGCGTCACACCCGGCGCCACCGCGTTGACGCGCAGGCCGGAGGCCCCCCACTCGGCGGCTGCCACCTTCACCAGCATCGACAGGGCCGCCTTCGACGCGCAGTAGAGGCCCATGTTGCGATCGACCAACCGCGCGCTGATGCTCGACACGGCGACGAACGAGCCCGCCACTCCCTCCTCCCGCATGGCGCCGGCCCAGGCCCGCATGCACAGCCAGGGACCGCGGGCGTTGACCCGCATGACCCGGTCGAATTCGTCCGGCGCGGCGTCGGCCAACAGCCCGGAGTGCCCGACGCCGGCCGTCACCGTGACACAGGTCGGCACGCCCCAGCGCCGGCGCGTCACCCCCACGGCGTCGTCGATGGCGTCGGGCTCGGTCACGTCGCAGGTGACGTCGCGGGACCCGGCGATGTCCCACGTCACCAGGCGCGTGCCTTGCGCCCGATACGCCGCGGCCAGGGCGGCGCCGATCCCCGAGCCGCCCCCGACGACCAGTGCGAGCGGTCCGGACTCGTCGCTCATGCGCCTCACTCCCTTCGCCCCCGCTGGGCCGGAGCGTTCCCGGCGGACAGGGCGCTTCCGCATGGGAGAGTATGTCCGCTCATGAAGGCAGCGGTGTACTACGAGACGGGCGCGCCCGACGTGTTCCGTTACGAGGACGTGCCCGACCCCGTGCCGGGACCCGGCGACATCCTGGTCGACGTCGAGGCGGTCAGCATCGAAGGGGGCGACACGCTCAACCGGCTCGGCGGCGACCTGGCCCGGGTGCCCCACGTCGTGGGCTACCAGTGTGCCGGCACCGTGGCCGAGGTGGGTGCCGACGTCCGCGGCTTCGCGGTGGGCGACCGCGCCGTGACGGTGGGCCTCGACGGGTCGCACGCGGAGCGCCGGGCGGTGCCCGAGGCGTTCGCCTGGAAGATCCCCGACGGGCGTCTCGACCGACGAGGCGGCCTGCGTCCCGGTCCCCTTCGGCACGGCCGACGACTGCCTCTTCGAGTTCGGCCACCTGCAAGCCGGGGAGACCGCGCTGATCCATGCCGGGGCGG
Organism: uncultured Acidimicrobiaceae bacterium; assembly: GCA_963774485.1. Classification (GTDB taxonomy): domain Bacteria; phylum Actinomycetota; class Acidimicrobiia; order Acidimicrobiales; family RAAP-2; genus Bog-473. The sequence continues at coordinate 370,456 of CAVZFG010000005.1, read as the reverse complement.
GCGGGGTCGGCATCGCGGCCATCCAGATGGCCAAGCGGGCCGGCGCCCGGGTCTTCGCCACCGCCTCGAGCGACGCGCGCCTCGAGCGGCTGCGGGAACTCGGGCTCGACGAGGGCATCAACTACGCCACGCACGACTTCGTGGCCGAGGCGCGCCGGCTGACCGACGGCCGCGGCGTCGACGTCGTGGTCGACTCGGTGGGCGGCGTGACCCTGCAGGGGAGCCTCGACGTCCTGGCCTACCGGGGCCGCTGCGTCTCGGTGGGCGACGCCGGGGAGAGCGCCGGCCGAGCAGCTCGACATCTCGGGCATGCGCCCCAACAACCAGACGCTGTCGGGCTACTTCCTCGGCGCCGAGCTGCTGCTCTCTCCGCGGGCCCACGCCATGATCGCCGGCCATCTCGACGCCATCGCCCGCGGCGACCTGAAGGTGGTCATCGACCGCGTCTTCCCGCTCTCGGACGCGGCGGGGGCCCACGCCTACATCGAGAGCCGTCAGGCGTTCGGCCGGGTGCTGCTGATCCCCTGAGCCCGGCTTGCGTCAGGCGGGCGGCGCCGAGCGCCAGCGGCGCTCGAAGGGCAGGCGCCACGTGCGCGGCGCGATGAGGTCGTTGATCGCGGGCGGCCCCCAGCTCCCCTTGGGGTAAGACTGCACCGGGGGCGGGTTCTGGAGCAGCGGCTCCGAGATCTCCCACAGTCGCTCGATGCCCTCGGCCGTGTTGAACAGCGTGTGGTCGCCGACCATGGCGTCGTGGATCAAGCGTTCGTAGGCCTCGAGCACGTCGGCGTCCTGCCCGATCTCGTGCAGTGCGAACTGCAGGCTGAGCTTCTCGAGCTTCATGCCCGGCCCGGGCCGCTTCCCGTAGAAGGAGAGCGACAGCTTCGAGGAGTCGGCCAGGTCGAAGGTGAGGTGGTCGGGGCCCTGGGTGCCCATGCCCGAGTCGTCGGGGAACATCGACTTCGGGGGCTCGCGGAAGGCGATGGAGATGATGCGCTCGCCGCCGCCGAGCTGCTTGCCGGTGCGCAGGAAGAAGGGCACGCCGGCCCAGCGCCAATTGTCGATGTCACAACGCAACGCGACGAACGTCTCGGTGTCCGAATCGGGCGCCACGCCGGGGATGTCGCGGTAACCCTCGTACTGGCCGCGCACGACCTGGGACGGATCGAGAGGGCGCATGGAGCGGAAGACCTTGTTCTTCTCCTCGTTGATGGGACCGGCGGAAAGCTCCGTCGGCGGCTCCATGGCCATGAAGCCGAGGATCTGGAACAGGTGGGTGACGACCATGTCCTTGAAGGCGCCGGTCGCCTCGTAGAAGCCGACCCGGTCGTCGACCCCGAGCGTCTCGGGGACGTCGATCTGCACGTGGTCGATGTGGTCGCGGTTCCAGATCGGCTCGAAGAGGCCGTTGGCGAAGCGGAAGGCCAGGATGTTCTGTGCCGCCTCCTTGCCGAGGAAGTGGTCGATGCGGAAGATCTGCTCCTCGTCGAAGTACTGGTGCAACATGTCGTTGAGCGCCCGGGCGCTGTCCAGGTCCGTGCCGAAGGGCTTTTCCATGATCACCCGGGATCGCTCGACCAGCTTGGCGTCGGCCAGCAGCTGGATCACGGAGCGGTCCGCCGAAGGCGGGATGCTGAGGTAGTGCAGCCGGCGCGGCTCCCCGCCGATGGCGTCCTCGGCCTTGTGCACGGCCTCGGCCAGGGCCTCCGGACCGGCACTGGTGGAGGTGAAGGTCAACCGCTTCTCGAAGTTGGCCCACTGGAGCAGCGAGATCTTGCCCGTGGCGTACTGGTCGCAGGCGTGCCGGGCGAGGTGGCGGAAGTCCTCGTCGCTGAGGTCGCTGGTCGAGCTCCCCACGACCCGGTACTCGGGCATCATCCCGGTCATGGAGAGATGGAGCAGGCCCGGGAGCAGCTTGCGCGCCGCGAGGTCGCCCGTCGCCCCGAAGATGACGATGACGTGGGGCTCGATCTGGGAGGCGGGCGCCGGCGCGGCCACCGTCTCCCCGCGGTCGACGACCTCGGTCATGCCGGCCGCCGCTCGTTGAGCTCGGAGACGTTGGCGCCCATGATCTTGGCCACCGACTCGGACGGGAGCTTCTGCAGCTCGGTCACCCAGTCGGTCGGCTCCGGCAGCCCCTCCACGTGCGGCCAGTCGGAGCCGAAGATCACCCGGTCGTCCCCCATCAGGTCCACGATCTCGTCGACGTCGTCCTCCCAGAACGGGTTGATCCACACGTGGCGGCGGAAGGAGAGCGCCGGGTCCTCGGTGAAGTAGCCGGGCATGCGCCGGTTCGTCGTGTGCAGCTTGCGGAAGAGGGGAGCCAGGAAGTCCGAGCCGTTCTCGACCGAGGCGATGCGAACGTTGGGGAAACGGTCGAACAGCTTCTCGAGGATGAGCGTGGCCAGGAAGTCGTGGGCCGCCCGCTCGATGTTGAACAGCTTGATGCTGAGGCGCATCGGGCCGCCCCGGAAGGAGGCCGAGAACCCGTCGACGGCGTAGCCGTTCGAGGACAGGCCGGCGTCGCCGGCGTGCACGACGACCGTGATGCCGGCCTCGTTGACGCGGGCCCAGAAGGGGTCGAACGCGTCGGCGGCGGGGGACAGCGGTCCGCCTGCCGTCGTCGGGGCGGCCGCCCGCATCACGACGGCCCGGGCGTCCTGGTCGAGCGCCCATTCGAGCTCGCGCACCGCCTCGTCCACGTCGGCCAGTGAGATGTAGGGAGCGGCGAAGATGCGGTCCTGGTACGCCATTCCCCAGTCCTCGGCGAGCCAGCGGTTGAAGGCCCGGAAGAGCAGGACGACGGCGCCGGGGTCGTGCTTCAGCGCCTCCTCGTAGAGCATGCCGAGGGTGGGGAACAGCCAGACCTTGGCGAGCCCTTGCGCGTCCATGGTGGCGAGGCGGGCGTCGCGGTCGCGGTACTCGGGCCGGATCGGCTCGGGCGTCCCCATGAGCTCGTGCATCGGGCGGCCGTCGGGGTTCCCCCGGAAGTAGTCGGCCAGCGCGCCGGCCGGTGCGATCGGGTTGAACGTCGGGTTGGTCACGGCCCGGCTGATGCGGCCGCCCAGGGCGTGGTGGCGCCGGCCCCCGATCTCGACCCACTCGATCACCCGTGGCCCGAGCGCCGGGTCGAGGTGGCGGGTGAAGGCATCGAGCGCCTCGTAATAGTGGTTGTCGGCATCGAAGACGGGCGAGTCCAAATTGGGCATGGTCAGCCTTCCGCGAGCGGCGTGCGCAACACCCCAGACTCTATTGGTTCTGCGCCGGCGGCCCCGCCGCCGTGTGCGCGACACCCGCCGGGTCCACCGCCCAGGCCGGTGGCTCCCCCCAGCGCTCCCCGTAGACCAGCTCGGGCAGCGGGCGCCGGCGCACGGGGCCGTGATGTCCCTGTGGGCGGCCCAGGGTGATGGTCGCCATGATCTCGACGCCGTCCGGGATGTGCAGCAGGGCGCGGAGCTCGGCGTCCGCCGCGAACTGCCAGTTGGTCAAGACGCCGCCGAAACCGAGCGCGCGGGCGGCCAGCAGCAGGTTCTGGCAGGCGGGGTAGACCGATGCCCCGTCGGTGGCGCCGGCGGCGCGGTAGCGCACGAGACAGGCCAGGATCACCACGGGAACGGACTCGTACGTGTCGACGTAGTGCTGCATGGTGCGCGCCATGCGGGTCTTGGGCGAGTCGGTGTCGGAACCCGATCCCCGGTCGTAGCCGTCGGCCTCCCGCTTGGCCGCCCAGAAACGGCGCGCCCCGTTGCCGATGAGCCGCTTCGCCTCTCGGGCCATGGGCCCCTCGGTGAGGACTATGAACCGGAAGGGCTGGCGGTTCGACCCGCTCGGGGCCCTCGTGGCGGCGAAGAGGATGTCGCGCAGCGCCTCGTCGGGGACCGGCTCGTCGGTGTAGCGCCGGATGGCCCGGGTCGAGATCAGACCTTCGTAGAGGGAGACACCGGCGTCGCCGTCGGGCACCGGCCGGGCTGCCATGGCGGCGACCCTACCAACGGGCGAGCGCACCACCCTCCTTCGCCCTGATCGACCCCCGACTACCCCGGAGCCGGGATCCGGTCGACCAGCTCCGCGTACAGGTCGGGTCGGCGCTCGTCCTCGAGGAGCGCGCAGACCCCCTCCCGCCGGTAGGCGAGATGCAGGTCGATCCGATGCACCAGGAGCTCGGCCGGGCTGACCCGACCAGGCACGGCGCCGCTGGCCTGGACCACCACGGTGCCGGTCGGCGCGATGATCCTGCTCGCCCCGAGCAGCGTGGACGAGGAGTGGGAGCCGGCTTGGTTCGCCTGGATCCACCACTGGCTGTTGGTCAACGCCAGCGCCGGCTGCAGGAGGTCCCACGCCGTCGCCCCCTCGACCTCGTAGGCCGACGGCGCCAGAACCAGCCGGGCACCGCGGAGGGCGAGGGCGCGTGCCACCTCGGGGAAGTCGCCGTCGAACCCGACGACGAGGCCCACTTTCCCGAGCACCGGGTCCTCGAACGTCGTCAGCCGGTCGCCGGGGACGAACACGGTGTGCTCGAGGGTGGGCCGGTACAGATGCGCCTTTCGGTGCCAGGCCCGCAGCCTCCCGTGGGGGTCGAAGACGAGGGCGGTGTCGTGGATCTGCCCGTCGTCGCCCAGCTCGGGCACGCTTCCTGCGGCGAGAAACAGGTTGTGCCGGCGCGCCGCGTCCGCCAAGCGTTGGGAGCGCGGCCCCTCCCGAGGTTCGGCATCACGCCGGGCATCCTCGGCGAGCGTCTCGGGGTCGTAGCCGCACGACCACAGCTCGGGCAGGACGAGCAGCTCGACACCCCGTGCCGCCGCCCCCTCGATCATGCCCAGAGCGATCGAGAGGTTCTGTCTCGGTTCCCCCGGAGCGGACAGCCACTGGGCCACCCCGACCAGAAGGTCCCGCTTCACGTCCTCACCAGGTTCACCGACTCTCACTCGTCACGGCCGTGCCCGGGCACGCTACGGCGGCAACGTTCGGGGATCGTTTCCCGGCTGTGAATGGACTGTTACAAGCTGTGCGGGGTCGGCGTTCAGGCCGGGCGTCGCGCCATCAGGGTGACCAGCTCATAGAGCACGTGCGCGGCGGCCACGGCGGTGATCTCGGCGTGGTCGTAGGCGGGCGACACCTCCACCACGTCGGCGCCCACGATGGACGCCGGCTCCAGGCCGCGCACCAGCGCCAGCAGCTCGCGGCTGGTGAGGCCGCCCGCCTCGGGCGTGCCGGTGCCCGGTGCGTGAGCGGGGTCGAGGACGTCGATGTCCACCGAGACGTAGAGCGGGGCGTCGCCCACCCGCGCCAGCACCTGCCCCACGACCTCGGCCACACCGCGTGTGGCGACGTCGTCGGTCGTGATCTGCGCGAAGCCCATGCCGGCGTCGTCGGAGAGATCGGTGTCGGAGTAGAGCGGGCCGCGCAGCCCGACGTGGACGCTGCGGTCGGTCCGCAGCAGGCCCTCCTCCCAGGCGCGGCGGAACGGCGTGCCATGGGTGAAGCGCTGCCCGAAGTAGGTGTCCCAGGTGTCGAGGTGCGCGTCGAAGTGGACCAGGGCGAGCGGCCCGTGGCGCCGTGCCGTCGCCCGGAGCAGCGGCAGTGCGATGGTGTGGTCGCCCCCGATCGCCACCAGCCGGCCGCCGCCGCCCAGGAGCGCGTCCGGCCCCCGCCTCGATCTGCGTCACCGCCTCCTCCGCGCTGAACGGCGTGCAGGCGATGTCGCCCGCGTCGACCACCTGGGCCAGCGCGAAGGGCAGCGAGCCGAGGGCGGGGTTGTAGGGCCGCAGCAGCCGGGAGCCCTCGCGCACGGCGGCCGGCCCGAAGCGCGCGCCGGGCCGGTAGCTCGTCCCGCCGTCGAAGGGGACGCCGACCACGGCGATGTCCCAGCGGGCCACCTGGTCCGCCCTGGGCAGCCGGGCGAAGGTGGAGATCCCGGCGAAGCGCGGGACCGCGGTGGCGTCGGCGGGACCGACGGGCTCCTCGGCCCCGGCCATCAGTCGTCGATGGCCTGGTAGACGAGCGCGCGCAGCTGGGCCCGGAACGGGTAGGCGATGGAGGGGAAGAGCTGGGTCATGAAGACGACGAAGAGGTCCTCGACCGGGTCGACCCAAAAGGCCGTGCTGGCCGCGCCGCCCCAGTAGAACTCGCCGCCCGATCCCGCCATGCCCGTCGCGGCGGGCCCGAGCCCGACGGCGAAGCCCAGGCCGAAGCCCACGCCTTCGAAGCCGGCCTCGCCGAACCCGCCGACCGCCATGTCCTGCAGGGTGGCCCCGCCGGGCAGGTGGTTCACCGTCATGAGCTCCAGGGTCTTGCGGCCCAGGACCCGGCGCCCGTCGAGTTGGCCGCCGTTGGCCAGCATCTGGCAGAAGGCGACGTAGTCGTGCGTCGTCGAGACCAGCCCGCCGGCGCCCGAGAGGTAGGAACGGGGTTGCAGGATCCCGTTGGCGAAGGGGCCCTCCATGAGGCGCGGGGTGTTGGCGGGGCGGTACTCGTAGCACGCCGCCAGGCGGGGGTGCTCGGACTCGGGGACGGAGAACCCGGTGTCGACCATGCCCAGCGGCTCGAAGATCTCGCGCGCCAGGTACTCGTCGAAGCGCAGCCCCGAGAGGATCTCGACCAGCCGGCCCACGATGTCGGTCGAGAGGCCGTAGTTCCAGTGCGTCCCGGGGTGGAACTTGAGCGGGTGCTCGGCCAGGAGCGCGGTCACGCTCTCGAGCGTCTGCCCGGCACCCAGGCGCGGCGCGGTCCTTGGCGAAGGCGTCGTCGATCGGGTTGCCCGGGAAGAGAGCTCCGGGCAGGCCGGTCGTGTGCATCAGCACGTCGCGCACGTTCATGGGCCGCTCGGGCTTGACGAGGGTCACCGAGCCGTCCTCCTGCACGACGCCGACCTTCTGGGTGCTCCATTCGGGGATGTAGCGGCCGACCGGGTCGAGGAGCTGGAACATGCCGCGCTCGTAGAGCTGCATGAGGGCGACCGACGCGATGGGCTTGGTCATGGAGTAGATGCGGAAGATGGCGTCGTCGGCCATCGGGACGCCGTGCTCGCGGTCCATCAGCCCGAGCGAGCGGTGGTAGGCGACGTGCCCGCCGCGCACCACCGTGATCTGGCACCCGGCGATCTTCCCGGTTTCGACGTAGTGGGGGCCGAAGTGCTCGGTGATGCGCTCCAGGCGGGCTTCGCTCATGCCCGCCGCGTCGGGCTCGATCTTCATGTTGACCTTCCTTCCTGGCTCAGGCCGTCTCGGCCTGCGCCTTCTTCTGCTTCTGTTCGCGCAGGTAGGCCGCGGTGCCCTCGAGGAACTTGCCCACGTCCTGCGCCTTGGACGCCGCCACGCCGTGGAACCACTCGGGCACGTAGACCTGGGCCGCGCCCGCCTCCAGCCCGGCCAGGATGGCGTCGACGGCGACCGAGACCGGTTCGGCCGCCACCGGCAGGTCGGGCACGTCGTTGTCGGGCAGGGTGAACAGCTCGGTGTCGATCACGCCGGGGTACACCACCATGACCTTGATGCCGGCGTCCCACAGGTCGACCGCCATCGCCTCGGAGAAGGCGGTGAGCGCCGCCTTGGAGGCGTCGTAGGCGGCCTCGCCCGGTGCGCTCAGGGTGGCGGCGACCGACGAGATGTTCACGATGGTGCCCGAGCCCCGCGCCAGCATCTGCGGCAGGAGGTCCAAGGTGAGGCGCATGGGCGAGAGGTAGTTGACGTGCATGACGGCGGTGATGGTGTCGATGTCGAGGGCGGTGACGTGGCGGCGCTTGGGGATCCCCGCGTTGTTGACCAGGAGGTCGATCCCGCCGAAGGCCTCCAGCACGTCGAGGGCCAGCTTGTCCACGGCGTCGGGGTCGGCCAGGTTGACCACCCACATGCGGCTGTCGGGGGAGTGCTCCATGCAGCGCTCCACCACCTCGGAGAGCCGGTCGGCCCGGCGGGCGCAGATGCCCACGACGGCGCCCCGCTCGGCCAGCGCCTCGGCCAGCCCGGCGCCGATGCCCGAGGAGGCCCCGGTCACCAGCGTGCGGCAACCCTTGCAGGTCCAAGGCCATCGTCCTCACCCCACTTTCATGTCCGTGACTCGTGCTCACCTTAGGCACAGCCGGCACCCGAGCGGGTATTGACGATTCTGTTGACGCAGCGCACCGCCCGCGTTCACGTCGGATTCACAACGGCACGGCCAGCATGGGGCCCATGGCTGACTTCCTCGCAATCGTGGGCTTCGTGGCGTTCGTCGCGGTGTTCATGGGCCTCATCTGGTGCCTGGAGCGGGTATGACCTGGGTCCAGGGCCTCCTGCTCGGCATCTCCATCGTGATGTTCATCTACCTGGGCATCGCCATGTTCAAGCCCGAGTGGTTCTGACCTGACATGGGTTTCTTCTGGACCATCGTCGCCCTGATCGTCACGCTTGGGCCTCGCCTGGCGGTACCTGGGCTCGTACATGGCCGCCGTCTTCGACGGCCGCGTCCACTACCTGGCCTGGGCTGGAGCGACCCTTCTACCGGCTCCTCGGGACCAGCCCCGACAGGGAGCAGTCCTGGCAGCGCTACGCCGGCTCGACGGTGATCTTCTCCGGCGTGTTCCTCGTCGTCGGCTATGTCCTGATGCGGATCCAGGGGTCGCTGCCGCTCAACCCCCAGCACTTCGGGGCGGTCGCCGCAGGCGCTCGACCTTCAACACGATCGTGTCGTTCATGACGAACACGAACTGGCAGAACTACGGCGGCGAGACGACCATGTCGTACTTCTCGCAGATCGGCGTGCTGACCGTGCAGCAGTTCGTCAGCGCCGCCGTGGGGATCGCCGTGGCGATCGCCGTGACCCGAGGCTTCTCCCGGCGCAACTCGCCCACCATCGGCAACTTCTGGGTCGACATGACCCGCTGCAGTCTCTACATCCTCCTCCCCATCGCCTTCCTCGCCGGCATCGTGATGGTCGCCTCGGGTGCGGTGCAGACCCTCGCCGGCCCCGTGTCGATCCACAACTCCCTGAACGGCGTCACCCAGACCATCGCCGCGGGGTCCGGCCGGCTTCATGGGGCCGATCATGCAGTTGGGCACCAACGGCGGCGGGTTCTTCAACGTCGACCTCGGCCACCCCTTCGAGAACCCCACGGCGCTCACCAACTTCGTCTACATCTGGCTGACGCTGTCCATCCCGTTCGCGCTGACGTACACCTTCGGCAAGATGGTCGGCAGCATCCGCCACGGCGCCGCCCTGCTGGTCGGCCATGGTGCTGATCTTCGGCACCTGGGTCGGCTTCACCGCCTACTGCGGAGCACCAGAACAACCCGGCCGTGGCGGCGGCCGGCGTGCACTCGACGGTGGGCAACACCGAGGGCAAGAACTCCGAGTTCGGCGACACGACGAGCGCGCTGTTCAACGTGTCGATGACCCAGACCTCCGACGGCGCCGTGGACAGCGCCACCGACTCGTACAACCCGATGGGCGGCTTCGGGCCGATGACCGGCATGATGCTGGGGAGGTGACCCCGGGCGGGACCGGCAGCGGCCTGTACACCATCCTCATCTACGCCGTCATCGCGGTCTTCATCGGCGGCCTCATGATCGGGCGAACACCCGAGTACCTGGGCAAGAAGATCCAGGCCCGGGAGGTCAAGCTCGCCGGTCTGGCCGCCCTCGTGATGCCGGTCATCGTGCTGGTCGTTGACGGCCATCGCGGTGTCGCTCCATGCCGGGCGGGCCGGCCCGCTGAACGCCGGTCCCCACGGGTTCACCGAGATCCTCTACGCCCTCACCTCGCAGGGGAACAACAACGGGTCGGCCTTCGCAGGCCTGACCGGCAACACCGCCTTCTACAACACCATCGGCGCCATCGACATGCTGATCGGCCGCTTCGGGATCATGATCCCGGCCCTCGCGCTCGGAGGCGTCCTGGCCGCTAAGAACGTGGTGCCGGCGTCGCTCGGGACCTTCCGCACCGACAACGGCATGTTCGTCGGGCTGACCATCGGCGTCATCATCATCATCGGTGGCCTCACCTTCTTCCCTGCCGTCTCGCTCGGGCCGATCGTCGAGCAGCTCAGCCACGGAAAGTTCTTCTGATGACCACAGTGACCACACAACCGCAATCCCAGCCAGGCGACCTGCCACACGGCGTCGCGGGGTCCCGGAGTCTCTTCGACCGCCAGATCATGGGCCAGGCCCTCGTCGATGCCTTCAAGAAGCTCGACCCTCGGGTGCAGATCAAGAACCCGGTCATGTTCGTCGTGCTCGTCGGCACGGTCGTCACCCTCATCGAGTCCATCGCCCACCCCGGGGTCTTCGACTGGTCCATCACCGTCTGGCTCTTCCTCACGGTGATGTTCGCCAACTTCGCCGAGGCGATGGCGGAAGGGCGAGGGAAGGCTCAGGCCGACACCCTGCGCCGGATGCGCTCGGAGACCGAGGCGCGCCGCCTCACACCGGACGGCTCTGAGGAGCGGGTGCATGCCGCGGATCTGGCCAAGGGGGACCTCGTGGTATGCGAGGCGGGCGACCTCATCCCCTCGGACGGCGAGATCGTCGAGGGCATCGCCTCGGTGGACGAGTCGGCCATCACCGGGGAGTCGGCACCCGTCATCCGCGAGTCCGGAGGCGACCGCTCGGCCGTCACGGGGGGCACCACGGGTGCTCTCCGACCGCATCGTCGTGCGGATCACCGCCGAGCGCGGCCAGACCTTCCTCGACCGCATGATCACCCTAGTCGAGGGGGCCAACCGGCAGAGGACCCCGAACGAGATCGCCCTCACCATCCTCCTGGCCGTGCTGACCATCGTCTTCATCCCCGTCGTGGTGACCCTGCAGGCTTTCGGGAAGTACTCGGGCGCAACGGTGTCGGTCGTCATCCTGGTGTCCCTTCTCGTGTGCCTCATCCCGACCACCATCGGCGCGCTCCTCTCAGCCATTGGCATCGCCGGGATGGACCGGCTCGTGCAGCGGAACGTCCTGGCCATGAGCGGACGTGCCGTCGAAGCGGCGGGCGACGTGCAGACGCTGTTGCTCGACAAGACCGGGACGATCACGCTCGGCAACCGCATGGCGTCAAACTTCTTCCCGGCGCAAGGGCACACCGAAGAGGAGGTGGCCTCCGCCGCCCAACTGGCGTCGCTGGCCGACGAGACTCCCGAGGGCAGGTCCATCGTCGTCCTGGCCAAGGAGCGCTTCAACATCCGCGAGCGGGAGCTGCCCGTCGGTTCGCACGAGTTCATCCCATTCTCGGCGACCACCCGGATGTCGGGACTCGACGTCGATGGCCGCCAGATCCGCAAGGGTGCGGCGGACTCGGTGCGGACCTGGGTGGTCGAGCAGGGGGGCACGCCGCCCGACGGCCTCCAAGAGATCGTCGATCGGATCGCCCGGGACGGGTCCACCCCGCTGGTCGTGGCGGACGGCTCGGTCATCCTCGGGGTGATCGAGCTCAAGGACGTGGTGAAGACCGGGATCCAGGAGAAGTTCGCCGAGATGCGCCAGATGGGGATCAAAACGGTCATGATCACCGGCGACAACCCGCTGACCGCTGCCGCCATTGCCCAAGAGGCAGGCGTCGACGACTTCTTGGCCGAGGCGACACCGGAGGCCAAGCTCGACCTGATCCGCCAGGAACAGGAGGGCGGGAAGCTCGTGGCCATGACCGGCGACGGCACCAACGACGCGCCGGCATTGGCCCAGGCCGACGTGGGTGTGGCGATGAACACGGGGACGACCGCGGCCAAGGAGGCCGGGAACATGGTCGACCTCGACTCCAACCCGACCAAGCTGATCGACGTCGTCGAGATCGGCAAGCAGCTGCTGATCACCCGGGGATCGCTCACGACGTTCTCCATCGCCAACGACGTGGCCAAGTACTTCGCGATCATCCCGGCGCTCTTCGTCGCCACGTACCCGCAGCTCAACGCGCTCAACATCATGAAGCTGCACAGCCCGGAGAGTGCGGTGCTCTCGGCAGTGATCTTCAACGCCCTCGTGATCGTGGCGCTCATCCCTCTCGCGCTGCGCGGAGTGAAGTTCAGGCCGGCGTCCGCAGAGGCGATCCTCCGCCGAAACGTCTTCATCTACGGCGTCGGACGGAATCATCGTCCCCTTCATCTTCATCAAGCTCATCGACCTCATCTTGGTCGCCCTACACGCCTACTGATTCGCGAGATCCCATGATCACGAACATCCGTCGCTCCATCATCGTCGTCGTCATATTCACCGCCTTCTTCGGCTTCCTCTACGCCTTCGCCGGCACCGGGGTCGCCCAGGCCTTCTTCAGAGGCCAGGCAGACGGCTCCATCACGGCGAACGGTTCGAGGCTCATCGGCCAGGACTGGTCGCAGACGCCGTTGCCCCGGTCATCCCCTGGGCAGCTGCGTGTTCCAGGGGCGTCCCGACAACCTGGGCCCGTACGCCGGGTCGTCGAGCCCGGTCGCCGCCGGGGGGGACAACCCGCTCGAGGCCAACAACATCCCCGGCAAGCCAGGGGTCTTGAACTCCGGCGAGTCTCGGGACGACGAACCTCGGGCCGCGCTCCGAGACCCTGCTGCAGAACACGCAGAAGCTGATCGCCTACTGGAAGGCGCGGGGCGTCAACCCGACGCCCGACCTGGTGACCACATCGGGGAGCGGTCTGGACCCCGACATCACACCGCAGGACGCCTACGCCGAGATCCCCATGGTCTCCCGGGCGACCGGGATCTCCCCGTCGCGGCTGCGGAGCCTGATCGACCAGAACACGCAGGGAAGGCCGCTCGGCTTCCTGGGCTCTCCCTTCGTGAACGTCCTGCAACTGAACGAGGCGCTCGCCAAGCTCAAGGCGGCGTGACCCCGAGCATCGCGGCCGTCGGTCCCACGACGGCGGACGACCTTGCGGGGGAGGTCGTCTCCGTGGTCAGCGTCGGTGTGCCCTGGGCGCGCACCGACGCCAGTCCTGGGCGACGGCACCGGGACCCTCGTGCTGCGCTTTCTCGGCCGCATCTCGGTGCCGGGCATCGAGCCGGGACGCCGTCTGGTCGTCGAGGGGACGCCCGGCCTGGTGGGCTGCAAGCTCGTGATGCTCAATCCGGCCTACTCGTTCGAAGGCGCGGGGTGAGACGTCGGACATCAGCTGGTAGCCGATGCCCGGGACCGTCCGCAGGATGCGGCCGTCCTCATCCCCGAGCTTCTTGCGTAGGCGATGGGTGTAGACCCGGATGTAGTTGGACTCCGCGCCGTAGCCGGGCCCCCAGACGTCCTTCAGGATCATGTGGTGCGTGCAGACCTTGCCGGCGTGCCGGGCCAGGTAGGCCAGCAGCTCGAACTCCTTGGCCGTCAGCTGCAGCGGCGAGCCCGACAGCGTCGCCATGTGGTGAACGAGATCGATGTCGAGGTCCCCCACCTCCAGCGTGCCAGGATGCTCTGGCCCGGCCCCCCGCCGGGCGACGGCGTGGCGCAGCGCCACTCTGAGTCGGGCTTCGAGCTCGGCCATGCCGAAGGGCTTCGTGACGAAGTCGTCTGCCCCGCTGTCGAGAGCCTCCACCTTGCGTCGCTCGTCGCCGTAGGCGGACAGCACCACGATGGGCACGTCCGAGAACTCGCGGATGCGGCGGCACACCTCGAGGCCATCGACGTCGGGCAGGCCCAGATCGAGGATGACGAGGTCCGGTCTCCGCCAGCGCGACCAGATTGACGGCCTCCGTGCCCGAGTGCGCGGTGATCACCTCGTCGCCGCGGGCGGTCAGGCCGATCCTCAGGGCCTTGAGCAGCGACGGATCGTCGTCGACCACCAGTACCTTGGTCATGGCAGCCGCTCAGACCGGCGCCGGGATGAGCGCCTCGCACGACACGGTGAAGACGACGCGGGCCCCGCGAGCGATGTCGGGGTCGATCCAGATGAGCCCGCCGTGGGCCTCGACGAAGGCCTTGGCGATGGCCAGGCCGAGCCCCGCCCTGCCTCCGCCACCGTTCTGGCTGAACATCTCGAAGACGCGTTCCCGCTCCTCGCGTGCGATTCCCGGGACCGTCGTCGCTCACCCCGATCTCGACCCGCGTCGCCCCGCTCCCCGGTGCGACCCGCGCCGCCACGCTGATGACGCTGCCGGCGGGGGACAGTCGCTCGGCGTTCTCGAGCACGTTGGCCAGCACCTGGCTCATCAGGACGTGGTCGAGATGCAGCAGCGGCAGGTCGACCGGAGCCATCGATCGCGACGCGGCCCGGCGTCAGGATGCCGCCCAGCGAGGCCAGTGCCTCGTCGACCAGCTCGTCGAAGCCGATCGCGGTCGGGCGGATCTCGAGCGCCCCGGCCTCGATCCGGGTCATGTCGAGCAGGTTGGTCACGAGCCTGGCCAGGCGGTCCGACTGCAGCTCGATGAGCTCGAGAAGCTCGGCCCGATCCTCGGGGCCCAAGTGGACGCCGACCTGGCGCAGGCTCGACACGGCCGTCTTGATGGAGGCCAGCGGCGTCCGCAGGTCGTGCGAGGCGGCGCCCATCAGCGCGCTGCGCCAGCGGTCGATCTCCTCGAGCAGGCGCGTCGCGCAGCGCCTGCTCGCGCAGCTGGGCCCGGTCGACGGCAAGCGCCGCCTGGTTGGCGAACGTGCCGAGGAGGCTCCGTTCTCGCTCACCCAGCTGCACGTCCTGCAGTACCAGCATGCCCACAGGCCGGTGGCTCACCACCAGGGCCACCGACACCCGGCGCGGTCCGGCGTCGTCCACAAGTCCCAGGGATCGGGTCTGACCGCCCCCCGAAGTCAGGGAGACCACGTCCCCCTCCGCCAGAGGCTGGCCGGCCGTGGCCGCAACCTGCAGCTCCTCGGTGGATCCCGCCTCCCGGGTGTCTGCGGGGAGAACGAGTGCGGTCCAACGCGGCGCGAAGACGCTTTGCACGGTGGCAACGATGTGGGTCAGCAGCTGCGACAGGGTCAGGTCGCCGATGAGAGCCTGCGACAGTTCGAAGAGGCGTGACGATTCCTCGGTCCGCCGCAGTGCATCCTCCCGTGCGCTCCGCAGCTTCGCCACCACCTGAGCGACGATCAGCACGACGACTGCGTAGACGGCGAGCGCGACCCAGTTCTGGGGCGAGCGGACGCTCAGGGTGTTGTACGGCGGGAGGAAGAACCAGTCATAGACCAAGAAGCCGCCCGATCACGCCGATGACACCAGGGACGATGCCGCCGACCACGACCCCCACCAGCGCCGGCAGCACGAAGACAGCGCCGGGATGGTGATGCTCAGGTGGGCCCGGAAGGGCAGCAACAGGGCCACGAGCACAACGAGCCCGGCCAGCGTGACGGCGATCCCCAGGACCCTGCGCTGGTACGTTGCCCTGGGAGCCAGTCCGTTTCGTCTTGCTTGCGTCACCACGGTCCGTCCCTCGGAGGGTCATCCGAGTGTACCGACGCTCCAACGGGTCCCTGGCCAAGCGAGGTGGAGATGAGCAGCACCAAAGGTGAGGACGAGGGAGTACGCCCGACCGGCAGGTTCCGGGTCTATTTCGGCGCGGCGGCGGGCGTTGGCAAGACGTGTGCCATGCTCGACGAGGGGTGGCGCCGCTTCCAGCGCGGAGCCGACGTCGTGGTCGGCTTCGTCGAGACCCACAAACGGCCCTACACCATGGAGCAGATCCGCGATCTTCCGGTCCTGCCTCGCAAGCAGGTGGAGTACCGGAACTCGGCGTGGGAGGAGATGGACGTTGACGCCGTCATCGCCCGCAAGCCCGAGGTCGTGCTCATCGACGAGCTGGCCCACACCAACGTGCCGGACTCGGGCCGCCACCAGAAGCGCTGGGAGGACGTGCTCGAGATCCTCGACGCGGGGATCGCCGTCATCACCACCGTCAACATTCAGCACATCGAGTCCCTGGCCGACGCGGTGGAGCGGATCACGGGCGTTGGGGTGCGAGAACGGGTGCCCGATTGGGTGGTGCGACGGGCGGACCAGATCGAGCTGATCGACTCCTCGGCGGACCAGCTGCGGCGGCGCATGCTCCACGGCAACATCTACCCGGAGCACAAGGTGCCCTCGGCGTTGAACGGGTTCTTCCGCGCCGAGAACCTCGTGGCCCTGCGAGAGCTCTCCTTACGCTTCGTGGCCGACGAGACCGAGGAGGAGCTCCTGGAGTTCCTCCGCTCGCGTGGTGCCGCCGGCGAGCTGTGGGAGACGACCGAACGGATCATGGTGGCCGTGACCGGGGCGCCCGGCAACGCCTCGGTGATCAGGCGGGCGGCGCGCATCGCTGCTCGCGTCAAGGCCCCCCTTGTCGCCATCCACGTCGTGACGGGCGATGCCGAAGAGTCGAGTGGCAGCACGGCCGAGCTCGAGGAGCTCGTCAAGGCGGTCGGCGGCACGTGGCAGACGGTGCAGGGGGACGACGTGGCCAAGACGATCTTCGCCGCCGCCATCGACCAGCAGATCACCCAGATCGTCGTGGGCACGTCGCGTCTCACCCGCTGGCAGTCCATGACCCGTGGCTCGGTGATACAGCAGATCCTCCGCATGGCGTCGGAGAACGACATCGATCTCCATGTGATCGCCCGCCGGGGGGAACTGAACGGACAGCCGCCGGAGGACGAGGCCGGTTAGCCTCCCGACAGGTCGGTGAACGCCGCCTCGGCGGCGAGGCGGGCCGCCGTCTGCATGCACCGGTTGAGGTGGGCCAGCGCCTTGGCCGCGCCGGGGGTCGCGCGCCAGGTACTTGGCCAGGGCGACAGGGTCGGCCGAGCCGTCGGGCTTGCTCAACGCGAAGACGGCCTGGTCCACGATGCGCTCGTCGGGCCGGTCGCTGATGCCGCGGTACACCGACCAGGCAACGCCTGCGTCCTCGCACACCTCGGCCACCCCCGCGGCCTCCATGTCGACCGCCCCGAAGCCACGTTCGAGGATGGGGCGCCAGATCTCGTCGTCGTCGAAGAGGCCGTCGGTCGTCATGAGGCCACCGGCGGCCTCCCGGGGCGGCAAGGGGTGCGTGTGGTACTCGGGTCCGTCGGGGTAGAGCTGCACACGGCTCGGCACCATCAGGGAGCCCACCGGCAACTCTGGATCGAGCCCGCCGGCGATCCCGACGACCATGACGTGCTCGCAGGGTCCGGTCGCGAGTGCCCGGCCCGTGGCCTCGCGGGCCAGGGCGGGACCCATGCCGGTGACGAGTGCCCCGACCGACCACTTCCCGACGGCACCTCTATGGGTGAAGACGGGGTCTTCGTCCGTCGGGCGCAACCCGAAGGACGTGATGATCGCCTTGAGCTCGGGCTGCATCGGGGCGAGCACGATTACCCGCTTGGCCGGGGTCGTCACCCCCTCATCATGGCCCATCGTTCGCTAGCGTGGGCCGCCCGTCCCCGCCGAGAGGAGTCCCATGCCCAGCGCCGAACAGGTCGTCCGAGACTTCTGCGCCGCGGCGAGCACGCGGGATCCCCAGGTGCTGCGCGGCTTCTTCGCGGACGACGTCGTCTACCACAACATCCCGATGGAGCCCGCCGAGGGCATCGAGGCCACGATGGCGGTGATCGACATGTTCGTCAACATGTGCGAGGGGCTGGAGTTCGAGATCCACCACTTGGCCAGCGACGGCGAAACCGTGCTGACCGAGCGGACCGACAGATTCACCATCAAGGGCAAGACCGCCCCCCTGCCCGTCATGGGTGCCTTCCACGTCGTTGACGGGAAGATCACCGCATGGCGGGACTACTTCGACATGGCGCAGGTGACCGCCATGTTCGAAGCGGGATAGCGGGTGGTGGTCAGAGTCTGCTCAGGGGCAGGCTGCTCATCTCGCTGTTCAGTAGCTGTTGCAGTGCCCCGGCGTGTCGGGCGGCCCTCCGACGTACCGCGCCTCCCAGGCCAGCTGCACCGACAGCGGCGCGCTGCCTGCGGTTGGATAGCCGTCGAAGTCGCGCCACTCGAGGATCCCGAAATACCCAGCGTAGGGGTCGTTGCGACCCGCTTCCTCGCAGATGGCCGTCGCCAACCATGCGGCCGGGATGGTGTGCTCTTGGGCAGCGACCGCCTGGAAGAATGCCAGGGCCTTGAAGAAGGCAGCGGCCTGCTGGGCCGCTTGGACTGCGTTGGAGTAGGTCACCATCCTGGCGACCTCGCGCGCCTGGGAGTACGACATCAACGTGTCGTTGATGCGCACTGCATGATGCATGTCGGGAGCCTGTTGCGAGCTCTCCTGGTGCCGGATCGCCTGTGCCCAGGCGGGATCGCTGCTGAACAGCGACATGAGTCCAACGGGAACGGCAACGACAATGACGGCCACCGCCGTCACGAGCGCAATGCGGATCCGCTCGGCACCTCCCTTCGGTGGGCGCGGCTCTGCGCGCGCCGGGCTCTGATTGGTGTAGGCGGGCTCCGGCCGGTGCATTCGCACCCCGAACGGCGAGCAGGAAGGTGTCGCGCGTTCTGGCTGGTCGGCGCAGGGCGTGCGGCCGGTTGTGTACAGCCCTCTGGAGTTGTTGCTCGGTGTCGTCCTCAGCTTCGGTGTCCCGGCACGCCGGGGCTGTACGCTCGGTCCTCACAGCCCGCAGACGTAGCGAGTGGTCCAGGGCTCCCAGCCACGCTGCGCGAACAGCCGGAGCGCCGCCGCGTCCTGGACCGCGGGCGGGTAGTCCTCGGCGGGCGAGGGCAACCCGGTCAGCGACTGCCAGGTCCCGAGCTCGAATTGGTATGCACCGCCGTTACCCTCGGTGTAGTTGTCGCCGGACTCGTGCTCACGGATGCAGGCCCAATCTGGCGTGTTCGTGGTGGTGGCATCCGACGACCCACCGTTGTTGCCGGTGCCGGGGCTGGTGCCGGGGCCGGGCGGGGGCCGGTCGCGGGTGCCGGTGCCCGGCTGTCGCTGGCGCCGCGCGCGTATCGCTTGCGCCTGGGCGGGAGCGGCCGCGGCTTGCGCAGCGGTTGCTGTTGCTGCTGCGCCGCAACCGCCTTGAAGAACGCAACGTCCTTGAGGTACTGCACCTCCTTGAGGTACTGCACCTCCTTGAGGTACTGCACCTCCTTGAGGAACTGCACCTCCTTGAGGATAGGTGGCCTCCTCGTGGGCGATCACGGCGCTGTAGAACGTCGCCAGTTTGGTGGCCTGCTGGGCCTGCCGCGTACGACGTCATTTTGAGGTCGATCTTCTCGGCCCTTGTGGGCCGGCCGCTTCGTGGTGGGTTGCCCGCGCCGAAGCGCGGGGGAACTCCTCAATAACGTGAAAAGTAATGCTGAAATAACGATGACGGCCAGCGCCGTCGTGAGTGCAATGCGGATCCGCACGGCACCTCCCTTCGTCGGGCGCGTGCACGCGCCAGGCTCTGCTCGGTGTGGGCGGGCTCCGGCCATTGCATTCGCGCCCCGAACGGCGAGCGGGAAGGCGTCGTCCGTTCTGGCTCATCGCCGCAGGGTGTGCGGCCGGTTGTGTACAGCCCCTGGATTGGGTTCTCGGTGTCGTCCTCGTCTTCGTGGTCTCAGCGGGCCTGCGGGCAGGCGCGCTCGCGACCTTGGTCTGTCTGCAGTGCGTCAGATCGGCGCTTGTTGCTCTCTTTATGCAGCCGGAACTCTGCACGGCATGCAGCTCAAAAGTCCGATCTGATCTTGGCGGCGTTCAATGTAGCAGGAGTGTTAAGGGATGGCAACCGGCGTCCCCGAATCAGCCTCTGAACTGGGACATTATGGGAAGAGTTTGTGACGAAGATCACAGAACGCCCAGGTCGGTGCGGTGCATTTGAGGCAATAGGGAAACGTAAGAGTGTGTTCAATTTCTCAAGAAAAAGCCGCTGACCAGTAGCAACGCTCATCGCGTAAGAAGGCATTTCGGGCTCCGCGAACTCGTGCGGGGCACCGGCGGGCTGCCTAGGGTCCCGTGCCGGAACGGCGACGAGCGGGAGGTCGAGGGTGCCATCGAGCGTCACGGTCAGACGAACGGGACAGATACACGGTGGCTGGGCTGATCCGGCACGTGGCGCGGGTCGTCCCTGACGACGAGATGCTCGTGTTCGGTGTTGAACGGCGCACGTGGGGACAGGAGTTCGACGCCGCGTGCCGTGTTGCCCAGGCGGCGACGCGCGACGGCATCGGCGTCGGGGACCGCGTTGCCTTTCTCGACCGGAACGGAATGGCGTACTTCGATTTCCTCTTCGGGGGCTCGCTGATCGGCGCCGTGAACGTGGCGGTCAATTGGCGCCTGGCGCCCGCAGAGATGGCCGCGGTCATCGACGACTCCGGTGCGCGGCTGCTCTGGCCATCCACACGGACTACCTGCCGGCGCTGTCGGCCATGCCGGGCGGACTGCCCGACGTCGAGCGCATCGTGGTCATCGGCGAAGGATGCGGGTGGTCCGGCCTGTCACGACCCTCGCGCTCGGTCCTACCGAGCGTGGATCGAAGGGTGCGCGGCCGAGGACCCCGGCCACATCGGCGCCCCCGACGAGGTGAGCATGCAGCTGTATACCTCCGGCACGACCGGTCTGCCGAAGGGCGTCATGTTGACCAACGCCAACTTGTCCACGGCCATCGGGGCGGCGGGGGAGACCTTCAGTATCTCGCCGGACACCGTGAGCCTGGTTGCCATGCCGCTGTTCCACATCGGCGGCTCGGGTTGGGCGCTGTGCGCCATGTCGCGCGGCGGGAGGTCGATCATCTTGCGCGACGTCGACCCGGCCTTGCTGCTCGAGCTGATCGCCACCGAGCGGATCACCGAGATGTTCGTCGTGCCGGCCGTTCTGATGCTCCTCCTGGCGTCGCCGTCCCTGCCCACCACGGACCTCTCGAGCCTCCGGCTCATCTTCTACGGTGCGTCCCCCATCGCCGAAGATGTCCTGGTCAAGTGCATGGCGGCCTTCGGCTGCGGTTTCTGCCAGGTCTACGGGATGACCGAGACCACGGGAGCCATCACGGCGCTGCCCTTCGAGGATCACGATCCCGACGGTCCCCGGCGTGGCCTGTTGCGCTCCGCCGGCAAGCCGCACGAATCCGTGGAGCTCCGGGTCGTCGACCCTGACACCGGCACCGACGCCGACGTCGGCGCGGTGGGGGAGATCTGGACGCGATCGCCCTACAACATGGCGGGCTACTGGGGAAAGCCAGCCGAGACGGCGGCGACCATCGACGCCGACGGCTGGCTACGAACGGGCGACGCGGGGTACTTCGACGCCGACGGCTATCTCTACCTCCACGACCGCATCAAGGACATGATCGTGAGTGGTGGCGAGAACGTCTACCCGGCCGAAGTGGAGAACGTGCTGCTGTCGCACCCGGCCATCGTTGACGCGGCCGTCATCGGGGTGCCCGACGAGAAGTGGGGCGAGACCGTGAAGGCCATCGTCGTCCTCGCTCCCGACGCCCAGCTCGACCAGGCGACCGTGATCGCGCACTGCCGCAGCAAGCTGGCCCATTACAAGTGCCCGACGTCGGTCGAGGCGACCGACGCCCTGCCGCGCAACCCTTCGGGGAAGATCCTCAAACGAGAGCTGCGTGCGCCCTACTGGGCCGGCCAGGAGCGAGCCATCAACTGAGCGAGCCATCGAGGACGAAGGACCAGTTCCGGAGCCTCGCCGCCCGGCACCGGTCCTTCGTTTCCCCGGGCGTTACGACTTCCGGTCTGCAGTGCCGCTGTGCACGGCGTCCTTGACCTTCTCGCCGGCCTGCTTGAGATGTCCGGTCACCTGGTCGGCCTTTCCCTCTGCCTCCAGGCCCTTGTCGTCCGTGGCCCGTCCGGCCACGTCCTTCGCCTTTCCCCGGGCCGTCTCGGCGACGTTACGTGCCTTGTCCTCGAGTGACATGGAAGTTGCCTCCTCTCTTCGATCGTCCGGTGCTTCATACCCGAACGATCAAGGGTCAATCGGAGGTCGGCGCGCCGGGCGGCGAGGGTCAGCCGAAGGTGAAGTCGTAGGCCTCGACGCCGGGCGACACGGTCAACTTCAACACACCCGTTTGCAGCGCGCTGCCCGAGAACAGTGTGTAGAGCTTGGGGATGCCGGCGACCGTCACCGTGGTCAGGTGACGGCCGTTGTAGGAGACGCCGACGGTACCCTGTCCGCTCATCACGAGGTAGACGTCGTCGGCCGTGAACTGCAGGCCCAGCGTGGCATCGGGCCCGGCCGTCGCCTCCTCGTCGTGGACGGTCCAGGTGCCACCGAAGGCGAGGCTGTTCGACGGGATCGTCGACGGCGCGTGGTACACGATGGCCTTGTCCGGCACCACCGGCGTGCCGACTTCGTTGTCCAGTCGGTCGTAGCCGACGTAGCTCTCGGGGGTGATGGCGTCGCTGGTCGGTGTCTTGTCGGGGACGTCGGTCCGGGGCGGCAGGTTCGTCACGCCGTTCGCGGAGAGCAACATCCGGATGTTGCTCTCCATGGTGCCGTAGCCACCCTCACCGAAGTTGTAGGCGCGCACGACGCCCGTAGGGTCGATCAGGTAGTCCGCCGGCCAGTACTCGTTGTTGTAGGCGTCCCAGGTGGCCAGGTTGTCGTCGACGGCAACCGGGTAGTCGATGCCGAGACCGCTCGCCGCACTCTCGACGTTCGACACCACGTGCTCGAAGGCGAATTCGGGGTGCCGACACGCCCACGACCACCAAGCCGTCCTTCTTGTAGTCGTTGTACCAACCCTCCACGTGAGGCAGGGCCCGCTGGCAATTGATGCACGAATAGGTCCAGAAGTCGATCAGGACAACCTTGCCGCGCAGTTCGCTCAGCGTCAGTGGCTGGTCACCCGGGGTGTTGAACCACGCCGTGATGCCCGTGAAGTTCGGGGCACGTCCGAGGTTGGGCAGGTTCGTCTTGCTCGCCATGAACACCGCCGGCTTCTGCGCGGAGGTTCCGGTCGTCTCGGGAGCGGTCGTGGTCGTGGTCGTGGTCGTTGCGGCGGCCAGGTGCCCGCTCTGCGAGTCGCCGGTGTCGGTCGCCGCACACGTCGCCTTCTTGCCCTCCAACCGTGCGTTGGCCGCGGCGAATTGGTTCTGGTGCTCTCCGCTCAGGTGCTGCAGCTGGGTGCACGCCGAATTGGTCGACTCGATGTGATCCTCGAGCGCAGTCGTGTAGCCGGGGACGTCCCGCTGCAGGGCGCCCAGCCAGTTGAAGGCGATGGCCAACGTCGTGACGCCCAGGACGACCCCCGCCACCCGACGGACGGTGGGCAGGTGGTTGCGCAGCGACGACCACGAGATGGTGGCGCGCTGGGCCACCACGGCCAAGATCAAGAGCGGTATCGTCACGCCCAGCGCATAAAAGAGCGTGACCAGGAGCGAGGTCGCGCCCACCCGGTGGTGGGCGGCCGCCACCGAGATCGCCGTCAGCACCGGACCGGCGCATGGCACGAACACCAGGCCGAGGCTCAGACCGAGGACGAAGCCGCCTCCCTCGTTGGCATAGCGAGAGGCACCGAGGCGGGCGAAGGGTCGCTCGATGACCTCGCCCACCTGTGGGACCAAGAGCCCGACCGACAGCAGGCCGAGCATGGCGACGCCCAGCCAGAACAGGAGGTCCTGGGGGAGATGGAGGAAGCTGAGCAACGACGAGGCGAAGAGCACCGAGAGGCTGAAGCTGACCACCAAGCCGGCAATGATCACGTAAGGGCGGGACCTGCTCGTGCCCGTGGAGCCCCCCGCCATGATCACGGGGATGACCGGGACGATGCACGGTGAAAGCCCCGTGATCAGTCCGCCCAGGAACGCGACGAAGCAGGAGCTCAGCCACGGCGGTCGCTCTGTTGCGGATGTTAAGGCTCCACCGGCGCTCTCCTTCGGGGACAACCCCTCGCTGCCGAAGCTAGCGGCCGCAGGCGGGCCAGCGGTGTCGCCCTGGGGGAATGACGAGGAGCCTGGCGCACTGCAGACTGTTCGGCGGTGATCAATGTCAATTGGATCTTCCTCGGGACGCGCAATCGGCGCGCTGGGCACGGCCGTATACCTGCGGGACACCCTGCGGGGAACGACGAAGCCGAACCGAGTGACGTGGCTGCTGTGGGCATTCGCACCCCTGCTCGCCGCCGCCGTCGAGCTCGACGACGGAGTGGGGCTGCGCGCCCTGCCGACCTTCATGATCGGCTTCATGCCGCTGCTGGTCTTCATCGGGTCCTTCCACAACTCGCGCCGCGGAGTGGAAGATCCGGCGTATCGATTACGCCTGCGGCGTCATGTCGGTCGTCGGCACGATCGTCTGGCTGGTGACCCGCAATGGGATCCTGGCCATATCTGCCGCCATCGCAGCGGACTTCCTGGCTGGGATCCCCACCTTGATGAAGAGCTGGACCCATCCCGAGACGGAGACCGTCTACTCCTACCTGGGCGCGGTCATCAGCATGGCCATCCTGTTGCTCACCATCACCCATTGGACCTTCGAGGAGGCGGCGTTCCCCATCTTCATCGTCTGCGTGGCGTCGATCGAGGTGTTCCTGGTGGGCTTCGAGCCGGGCCCGCGCCGGCGGCGCGCCCGGCACCGCGAGGTCCCGCCGGCCGAGCCGACCTCCCCGGCGCAGTCGGACCGCCACTTGCGGGTCGGCCACCTGGTAGGAAGGTGCGCACACGCCACAGAAGGGAGCCGTCCGTGCCCATCGCCCACGCCAACGGGATCGACATTGAGTACGTCATCGAGGGTGACCCGACCGATCCTCCCATGCTGCTGGTCATGGGTCTCGGTGGCCAGCTCATCGCCTGGCCGGAGGGCTTCGTGGACGGCCTGTGCGAGCGCGGCTTCCGCATCATCCGCTTTGACAACCGCGACTGCGGCCTGTCGACCAAGTTCGAGGGGCTGCCCGACATCACGGCGTTGTTCGCCGGCGACCCGTCCCAGCGCCTCCTATCGGATCGAGGACATGGCCGACGACGCAGCCGCGCTGCTGACCGAGCTCGGTGTGGCCAGGGCCCACGTGGTCGGCGTGTCCATGGGGGGGATGATCACCCAGGCCCTGGCCATCAACCACCCCGACCGTTTCCTCTCCGCCTCCTCCATCATGTCGACCACGGGCGACCGAGCCGTCGGAGCGCCCACCGGGGAGGCCATCACGGCGCTCCTGCGGCCGGTGGCCACCAGCCGTGACGAGGCGATCGAAGCCAGCCTGGAGGGCAGCCGGGTCATCGGATCGCCGCAGTACCCGACGGACGAGGCCTTCCTGCGGCAGCGGGCCGCCGCCGCCTACGACCGCTCCTACTGCCCCGACGGCACGGCGCGCCAGCTGGCCGCCATCCTCGCCTCGCCTGACCGCACCGAAGGGCTGCACGGCGTGCGCATGCCCTTTCTCGTGATCCACGGAGAGGCCGACCCGCTGGTCACCCTCAGCGGCGGGCAGGCGACGGCGGCGGCGGTGCCCGGCTCGAAGCTCATCACGATCCCAGGAATGGGTCACGACCTGCCGGAGCCGCTGTGGGGCACCATCACCGACGCCATCGTCGCCAACACCGTGCTGGCCGAAGTCTGATCGCTGCTCAGGCGTCGAGCGACGTTGGCCGCCGCCACCGAGGCGAGCCAGGCCGCGCTCGGCTTCGCCCGGCGGGCGAACGTCTCGCGGTCCACCTCGACGATCCCGAACCGGGGCCGGTAGCCGAGCGCCCACTCGAAATTGTCGAGCAGCGACCAGTACGTGTAGCCCCGGACGTCCACCCCGGCGTCGATGGCGTCGAGCACTCCCGACAGCGCCTGGCGCACGTAGTCGATGCGCTGCTCGTCGTCGGTCGTGCCGATGCCGTTCTCGGTCACCAGCAGGGGGAGGGAACCGCCGGTGTACTCCCACGCGCGCCGGAGGCAGTTGCCGAGCGAGGCCGGGTAGAACTCGTAGCCCATGTCGAGGACGGGTACCCCGTCCTCGTAACCGGCCCAGCCGTCGGGGCCGACGAGCATGCGGGTGTAGACCTGTACCCCGAGGAAGTCGTCGTCCCCGGTGGCATCGAGGTAGACGTCCTCCGAGTGGTGCCGGATGCTCTCGAGCCTCTCCTCGCCGCCCGGGGCCAACTGGTAGTCGGTCATGGCCAGTGTGAGGCCAACCGGGACATCGGGCGCGGCCCCCCTGATGGCCTCGACCGCCACGTGGTGTGCGGTCACCAGGCGCGCCGCCACGGACCGCGAAAGTGCGACGTCCGTCTTCCCCGGGGGGAACATGCCGGCGTGCCACCCCATGGTGGCGACCATGTTGGGCTCGTTGATGGTGCAGGCGCGTGTCATCACGTCGCCCAAGGCCTCGGCGACCACCGTGCAGAAGCGCTTGAATCGCTCGACCGCACCGTCGCTCTCCCAGCCTCCCTGCGCCGTCAGCCAGAGTGGCGTCGTGAAATGGTGAAATGTCACCACCGGGTCCACGCCCCGCTCCCGCAACGCGATGCACTGACCGCGGTAGTGGGCGAGCGCGGCGCGGGAGATCTCCCCCTCCGCCGGCTCGATGCGGCTCCATTCCACCGAGAAGCGGTAGTTGTCGAGCGCCAGGCCGGCGACGATGTCGGCGTCCTCCTCCCAGCGCTCCCAGGAATCGCAGGCGTCACCCGACGATTCGACGCATCCCGAGCCCGGCGCGTGCTCGAACGCCCACCAGTCGTTGTTGGTGTTGCCGCCCTCGATCTGGTGTGCCGCTGTGGCCGTGCCCCAGGTGAACCCTTCGGGAAACGGCCGTCCTCGCTCGGTCCCAACCATCGACGCGTCCTCCCGCTGGTGTTGGTTCCCCGGCGGCACGGTATCGTTCCCTGACGATGGCGTCACATTTCTCGCCGATGACTGACGTCCCTGAGTCGGACCGGACGCGTATGGATGAGCAGGCCGCCGAGTCGCGGGCCGAAACCCTCGCCACCCCCATGGTCGAGGCACACGGCCTCGTGAAGCGCTTCGGGGACTTCGTCGCCGTCGACCACGTCGACTTCAGCATCGCCAAGGGCGAGTCCTTCGGGTTCCTCGGTCCGAACGGGGCGGGAAAGACGTCGACCATGCGGATGATCTCGTGCATCAGTCCCTTGAGCGGAGGGACGCTGCGCGTGCTCGGGATGGACCCCGCCACCGACGGAGCGCGCATCCGTGCCCGCATGGGCCTGGTGCCCCAGGAGGACTCGCTGGACCTCGAGCTCACGGTGCTCGACAACCTCATGATCTACGGGCGCTACTTCGACATGCCCAAGAAGGTGATCCGGGAGCGCGCCGACCAGCTGCTCGACTTCGCCCAACTGACCGAGCGGGCCCACGACCGCGTCGACCCGCTTTCGGGCGGTATGAAGCGCCGGCTGACCATCGCGCGGGCACTCATTTCGGACCCGGATCTCCTCGTCCTCGACGAACCGACGACCGGCCTGGACCCGCAGGCCCGTCACCTGCTCTGGGACCGTCTGTACCGGCTGAAGCGGGACGGCGTGACACTCGTGATCACCACGCACTACATGGACGAGGCGGAACAGCTCTGCGACCGTCTGGTCGTCATGGACAAGGGTCGGTTTGCCGCGGAGGGCACCCCCCGCCAGCTCATCGAGGCCTTCTCGACGAGGGAGGTGTTGGAGCTGCGCTTCGCGCCCGGCCAGCACGAGGAGGTGGCGCCGTCGTTGGTGGAGCTGGCCGAACGCCTCGAGGTGCTGCCGGACCGGATCCTCCTCTACACCGATGACGGGGACGCGGCTCTGGCCGAAGTGGCCCGCATGGGGCACGTGGCTCAGAGCACGCTCGTCCGCCGCTCCACCCTGGAAGACGTGTTCCTGCGCCTCACCGGCCGCAGCCTGGTCGACTGAACCGATGACCGCGGTGAGCGGCGCCGGCGCGCCGGGAGGGGCGGCGCTCTTCCGCCACGGCGAGGCGGTCCGGTCCCGTCGGATCGCGACCCCCATGTGGCTGCGCGCCGCCCGGTACTGGGGCTACCAGTACAAGCGGACCTGGCGCAGCTCCGTCGTCACGAGCTTCCTCATTCCCGTGCTCTACCTGGCCGCCATGGGGGTCGCGCTGGGCTCGCTCGTCGACAAGCACTCGCACGGCGTGGGAGGCGTCAGCTATCTGGCCTTCCTGGCCCCGGGCCTGCTGGCGGGCACCTGCATGCAAATCGGCACGAACGACGCCACGTACCCCGTCATGGGGGCGATCAAGTGGATGCGGACCTACCTGGCCCAGCTGGCGGCGCCGCTCGACGTCTACGACGTGCTGCTCGGTCACCTCGCCTGGATCGCCGCGCGGCTCGCCATCGTCGTCTCCATCTATCTGGCCATCATGGCCGCCTTCGGCGTCATCTACTCGCCCTGGGCCATCCTCGCCCTCCCCGCCGGGATCCTGACGGGCATGGCTTTCGCTGCGCCCATCAGCGCCTTCGCCGCCACCCTGGACACGGATGCCCCCATCTCGACGCTCTACCGGTTCGCCATCATCCCGCTCTTCCTGTTCTCGGGCACCTTCTTCCCGATCTCACAGCTGCCCGCGTGGCTCGAGGCGGTCGCCTACGTCACCCCGCTGTACCACGGGGTCGCGCTCTGCCGCGACCTCACGCTGGGGCAGGTGGGCTGGGTGGACCTGGGTCACGTCGCCTACCTCTGCGCGTGCGCCGCGGTCGGCTACGCAGCGGGACGGCGGACGTTCGCCCGGCGGTTGGTGGTCTGAGCCGGTGACGACGAGCACGACCGGCACGACCGCGATCGCCCCCCGGCGGCCTCCTGGCGTCGCGGCACGCATCACGCCTCTCGCGCTGCTCGGCGGTCGCCATGCCTCCCGGGTCCTGGAGCGCAACCTCCTGGTGTACCGGCGCTCGTGGATCTTTATCCTCTCGGGCTTCTTCGAGCCGCTCTTCTACCTCTTGTCCATCGGCATCGGCCTCTCCCACCTGGTCGGGCCCATACCGGTGGACGGCCAGCTGGTCCCCTACACCGCGTTCGTGGCACCTGGCCTGCTCGCCTCCTCGGCCATGAACGGGGCCATGATCGATTCGACGTTTCTGGTCTTCTTCAAGCTCAAGATCGCAAAGACCTACGACGCCATGCTCTCGACGCCGCTCGGCGTGGGCGACGTGGCGCTCGGCGAGCTCAGTTGGTGCGTCCTCCGCGGGGCCCTCTACTCGGCCGCCTTCCTCATGATCATGGCGATCCTCGGCTACACGGTCTCGCCGTGGGCGGTGCTGTGCTGGCCCGCCGCCGTCCTGATCAGCCTGGCCTTCGCGGCGGCCGGCATGGCAGGCACGACCTACATGCGGACCTGGCAGGACTTCGACATGGTCTCGCTGGCCTTCATCCCGCTCTTTCTCTTCTCGGCGACCTTCTACCCGCTCACCGTGTACCCGGGCTGGATCCAGGCCGTCGTGCGCTGCACCCCCCTCTACCAAGGGGTGGTGCTGGTGCGCGCCGCCGACCTGGGCATCTGGAGCTGGACACTCCTGGCCCACATCGCCTACCTGGCGGTCATGGCGACCGCCGGCGTCATCATCACCAAGCGCCGCCTCGGTGCCCTCCTCCTGCCGTGATGGGGCACCTCGGACGGCCGGTACCGTAGGGCCGATTTCCGAACAGAACAGGACCCCAGGCACATGAACATCGTGGTGAGCAACGTCAAGGGAGGGGTGGGCAAGACGACCACCGCCGTCTACCTGGCCGCCGTGGCGGCGGACCGGGGCCGCGGTCCGATCCTGCTGGTCGACGCCGATCCCCAGGGATCGACGGCCGAGTGGTACGACGCCGATCCGCTGGAGGGCGTCGAGCTGGTCGAGGGACCCAGCGTCCGCACCGTGACCAAGGCGATGAACCAGGAGGACCGCCTCGTCGTGGTCGACACCCCGCCGGGAGAGGGGACCGTCGTGCAGGCGGCACTGGCCCGGGCCGACGCCGTCGTGATCCCCACCCGGGCCGGCGGGGTCGAGCCCAGCCGTGTCGTCACGACGCTGGAGATGACGCCCCGCAACATCCCGGCCGGCGTCGTCATCTGCTCGGCACGGCTGGGGACCAACGACCTGGAGGCGACCATCGAATGGTGGAACGAGCTGCAGGTGCCCGTGTGGGGGATCGTGCCCGAACGGGTCTCCATCGCGAGCGGGCCGGCGGCCGCGCTCTCGAGGGAGGGCCTCGAGCACTACGGCAAAGTGCTCAAGAGGGCGACGGCCAAACCACGCTGAGCGGGGTCGGCTGGGTCTAGCGGGCCGACACCGCCTGCAGCTCGGCGTGGAAGCGGCTGTCCGTCCACGCCACGGGGGCCTTCCCGTGCAGCTGGCCGATCAGTTCGGAGAGGAACCAGCGGCGCACCGCCACGCTGCTCGGCGAGGCCGGCAGCGTCAGGAGACGCTGCGAGAGACCGAACTCGTCGGCCTCGTCGAGCATGGCGTTGTAGAACTCGCAGGCCACCACGGCGGACTCAGGCAGCTCGAAGGTCCAGTCGAAGGACGTGATCTTGTTGTCGACGGCCGTCTGCCACGTCTCCTCCATCCCCGGCCCCAGCCTGTCGAAGCGGGTGCCAATCTCCGACACGAGTATGGAGAGACGCTCGGGTAACGCGGTCGCTCCGGACGAACTGTCGGCCCGCTCCTTCATGAGCCGCAGCTCGCGGAACAGCGCCTCGTATTGCTCGCTGGACTTCTGGAGCAGCTTCACCGGGATCCCGATGAGGCGGACCGACACGTCCGGGGACTGGTCGAGATCGCCATGACGTTCCCCACGAGCGATGCCAGTCAGATCGAAGCGGAAGGTGCCGTCGGACACGATGACTGGCGGGACGGGGAAGTCGACCGGGAGCTCGAACCACACGATCTTGCCGCCGTCCACGGCCTGCACCCCCCACTCCGACGCCAGGGTGTCGAAGAGGGTCAGCCCCCGCCCGGTGGCTGCGTCCCTGCCGTAATCCTTGACGGACGGGAAGGTGGGGTTGCCGTCGGCCACGTCGACGCGGATCCGGTCCGGGAGGATGTGGAGGGTGAGGCACAGGGGGGTCGCGGCGTGCAGCACCGCATTGGTGACCAGCTCGGAGGTGAGGAGGGCGGCGCAATCGCTGACATCGGCGGGCAGGTCCCGCAGGTGCGCGGCGATCCAATGTCGCGCAACGGGCGTGCTCTCTACGACAGGTTCGAGATGCAACGTTGACATGCCTTCACGTGACGTACCCACGGGCTGGGTCGTTATGCGCTCTGCAGCGACACCGATGTAATTGAGGCACAGCACGACGACGTCGTCGGTGCGCTCCTCGGTGCCGAGCATCGACGCCAAGGTGACCGCGGGACGATCGGGCCAACCCGCGTTGGCAATTGCCGTTGCCATGTCGGCCAGTCTCTCCATGCCGTTGGTGATCAGCTCGCCGCGCCGCTCGATGAGCCCGTCCGAGTACATGATGAGCGAGTCGCCGCGGTCGAGCACGAGTTCGTCACGGGGTCGGGGCGCCCCACCCAGCCCGGCCGCGATGAGGAGCGAGCGCTGCAAGGGGCAGAAGGTCGCGCTGCCGTCGGCCCGGACCACCAGCGGCGGCGGATGGCCCGCGTTGCTCAGGATCACGCGGCCGGTGGAGGGTGTGACGGTCCCCACCACCGCGGTGACGACCCTGTCCTCGACGAGGGCGTCGAAGAGGCCGTCGAGCGACGTGAGCACCTCGGTCGGCGACAGCCCGGACACTGCGTAGGCGCGAATGGCGCTGCGTACCTGCCCCATCAATGCGGCCGCCGGAGCCCCCTTGCCCATGACGTCGCCGACGCTGAAGAAGACGGAGTCGTCACTCAGCTCGAACACGTCGTACCAGTCGCCTCCGGCGTAGGAGCCGGCCACGCCGGCCCGGTACTCGGCGTCGAGCAGAAGCCCTTCGACCTCAGGGAGAGACTCCGGGAGCACGGCCCGCTGTAACACCTCGGCGACGACGTGCTCACGCTGGAACCGCGTGGCGTTCGACAGGGCGACGCCGGCCCGGCTCGCCACCTCGGTCGCCAGCGACACGTCGTCGTCTTCGAAGAGCCGGCCCGGCCCGTCGACGAACGTCATCACCCCGATCACCTCACCGTTCGCCGTGAGCGGGACGGCGAGCGCGGTGGAGCAGCGCTTCGGCGGGCGTGCCCTCCCGGGGGGCGTCGAGGCGTGCCAGCTGTGTGCGCCCCGTCCGGTACGCCGCCGCCTCCGGCGCGTCGGAGTCGAAGGGGACGCTCTCCCTGGGGTTGTCGCTGGCGAGTGGGCGCAGCGACATCGGACTTGGTTCTTCGTGCATGTCGAGGCGGACGAGTCCGCTGTCGCTCGGAACCTGAACGATGCAGGAGTCGGCCAGCCTGCCTTCGACGAGGCTCATGGTACGGCGGATGACCGTCGTGGGCTCGAGGCTCGAGCTGAGGAGGCGGGTGACCTCGGACAGGAGGGAGAGTCGTTCGCGGGCCGACTCCGCCGCCCGCAGCGCCTCCCGCTCGTGTTCGAACAGCTGCGGCGCGCTCGAGCGCCTGGGCCGTGAGCCCGGCCAGGGTGGAAAGGAAGCGCAGGTCCGGCTCGCTCGTGTCGGGCTCGGCCACGAAGGCGAGGCAGAGCACTCCGAGCGGCCCGACGCTCCCGATGAGCGGCTCGGTGACGATCGTCACCGGATGGGACAGCTCGAACAGCACCCGCGGCACGATCTCCGCGGCCACGTCGTCCCCGGGCTCCTCGCCCTCGCCGATCGTGACGACGACGGTCCGACCGCGTGCGAAGCACGCCCCCGCGTTGCTGCCGTCCACGGGCACCATCCCGCGGGAAAGCACAGCGGGGTGCCCGGAGCTGGCCAGGCAGGCCAGCGTTCGCTCACCCGCGGCGGGCACCCGCACGACCGCTGACTGCGCACCCAGCGCCCGCCGGCCGCCGGCGATGGCCGCATGGGCCACGTCGCCGGGCGTGGTGGCGGCGGCCAGGGCGGAGCTGAGCTGGTGCAGATGCTGGCTCCGTTCGAGGTTGACGAACTCCGTCAACGTCAGGCGCGCCCGTTCGACGGCTTGGGCCGCCGCGCCGGTGATGGTGAAGAGGAAGCTCCGATCGGGGTCCGTGATGTCGCGGTCGTCGTCCCAGTGGACGACGACGGCCCCGATGGTGCGGTCGGACACGACGAGCGGGACGATGGCGAGCGCCCGGAACCGGTCCGACGACAGCGAGGCAGAGATGTCGGGCCGCTGGCGCCGCAGGTCGTCGAGCGATTCTGCGAAGAAGGCCACGTTCTCTCCCAGCACGGGGCCGTCGGGTTCGGAGCGCGGTCAGCACGCCGTCGATCGGCTCGTGGGGGTCGTAGCCGAAGCGGCGGAGCGTCCGCAGCTGGCCCCGCTCGTCGAGCAGGGCGAAGGTGGCCGCGTCGACTCGGAGCTCGTCGCGCAGGGCGGCGAACACGGCGTCGGCCACCTGGGCCGGGTCGGCGGCCGTGGTCAGGGCCCGGGCCATGGCCTGCATCCGCTGGGCCGTCTCGGCCGCCACGCGGCGTCGGCGCTCGTTCCGCGTCTCGGACCGCGCCGTCCACAGCTGGACGTTGCGCTGACCGCGCAGGTAGGAGATCCACATCGCCAGTGCAGTGGCCGCCAGCTGGGTCAACACGCGCAGCGTGTGGTTCAGCTCACCGTAACTGTGCGGGGGTGCGCTGAGGATGAGGGCGAAGAAGGTGGCCAGGAGCCCCACCACCGCGACCCGCGAGGGGCGGGCGAACGCGGCGGCGATGAAGGGGGCGATGGCCAGGAAGCCGACCAGCGAGATGTTCCCCCCGTAGACGGCGAACACGATGGCCACCGTGGAGACCCACAGGAGCGCGACGAGGGTTGCCACGGCCTCGGCACGGTCGGCGCGGGCGCTCCGGGGGGTGGCCTGAAGCTCCTGGTCTCCTTGGTCGGGCACGTTGTCTCCCCGCGGTCGCCTGCCGCCGGCTCGTCGTCAAAACGCTATTCGCCTTGCGGGTCGGCGATGGCGTCGTACCCTTTCACCGGGGTTGTGCCCGGGTCACTACCCCGGCGTGGAGGAGCCAGAAACCCCCGCAGCAGCCCGGAGGTTTAGGTTCTGTGCCCGGGGGCTATAGAACCCTCTGGCCAATCGCCATTGCATGACGTCCCGGCCGCGCCGGGGATCGTCTACGGAGGCAGGAGCACGGAGTGGATCAGGAGTTTCACATAGAGGAGCGGGCGGGTTCCACGCCACCGGTGATCGCGGTCAGCGGGGAGATCGACGTCGCCACGGCGCCACAGTTGCGAGAATGCTTGCATCACGTCATCGCCCAGGGCGAGGCGACGGTCGTCCTGGACCTCCTGGGCGTCACGTTCCTCGACTCCACGGCTCTGGGCGTGCTCGTCGGCGCCCTCAAGCGGTGCCGCGAGCTGGGTGGTGAGCTGCAGGTCGTCGTCGCCGATCCCCGGATCGTGAAGATCTTCGAGATCACCGGGCTGACCAACGTGTTCACCATCGTCGAGTCGCTGCAGTCCGCCGGCGGCGCGGCGTGACCGACCAAACCGACCTGCTCGAGGCAGGCGACCGGGTCGAGCTGAGGTTTCCGGCGCGGGGCGACCTGATCGTCCTGGCCCGGCTCGTGACCGAGCGCGGTTTCTGCCCGCGCCGGCTTCGACATCGAGGAGCTGGAGGATCTCCGACTGGCGGTGGGGGAGCTGTGCCTGCTGACGCTGCAGGGCAGCGATGCCCGGTCCGGCGACCTCCGCCTGGAGCTCACCGTGCTGGGCGACACCCTCGAAGTGGTGTGCACCCTCGAACGAGCTGCGGCGGCCCAGGTCAGCGACCCGGTGGGGGAAGGGGCCGAGATCGCCCGCTTGAGCGAGCAGATTCTCGACGCCCTGGTGGACGAGCACGGGAGAGAGAGCCAGGACGGCTCGGTGCGTGCGTGGCTGCAGAAGCGCCGGGGGGGGCATGCGGAGTGACGGCGGGTCGGGTCAGCGATCCCGAGCCGCCGTCCGACGCGTCCGGGAGCTGAGGCAGCCGCCTCTCGATGCGGCGGCACGCGAGGAGCTGATCACCTCGAACCTGGGTCTGGCCCACCAGCTCGCTCGCCGCTTCCTCCATCGTGGCGAGCCGCTGGACGATCTGGTGCAGGTGGCATCGGTGGCTCTCGTCAAGTCGGTCGACCGCTTCGACCCCTCGCGCGGCGTCGACTTCGCGGCCTTCGCGACGCGGACCATCATCGGCGAGCTGAAGCGTCACTTCCGCGACAAGGGATGGGCCGTCCGCGCCAGCAGACGAGTGCAGGAGCTCTACCTCGAGCTCGGGCACGCCACCGCCACCCTCGTCCAACAGCTCGGCCGCAACCCCACCGTGGCCGAGCTGGCCGAGGCGACCGGGGCCAGCGAGGAAGCGGTGATCGAGGCCATCGAGGCGGGCCAGGGTTACCGTGCCGCGTCCATCGACGCCTCGGAGAGCGAGGACGACCCGCTCTCGGCGCGGCTCGGCAGGCACGACGGCAATTTCGACTCGGTGGAGGACCGTGCCCTTCTCGGTCCGGCCCTGGCCACGCTGCCGGTCCGCGAGCAGTCGATCCTCCGCATGCGCTTCGTCGACGGGCTCACCCAGTCCGAGATCGCGGTCGCCGTCGGCGTCAGCCAGATGCACGTGTCGCGGCTGTTGTCCTCGAGTCTCCAGAAGCTGCGGGAGGGCATCGGGCAGACGGAGGCCGAGCGCAGGTAGGGAGACGATTTCAGGCTCTCGGGGCGGGAAATCCCCCGGAAACAGTGCCAGAACACGGGCCCGCGGACGAGATCGGCAAAGGAGGGCGCAAAAAAGGAGAAATTCTGGCGGGAGTTGAGTATGGTGCACGCCATGATTTGACAGGCATTTCCGGACGAGAACGGGGGCGACATGGTGCATCTGGATGCTCAACTGGCTCACGAGGAGGGCGCCGACAAGGGCCTGAAGGGCGGCGCCCTCGGGTTCGTGTCCTCGGTGGTGGTGGGCGTGGCCTCGACCGCGCCGGCCTACAGCCTGGCCGCCACGCTCGGCTTCGTCGTCATCGCCATCGCCGGCCTGCAGGCGCCGATCATCACCATCCTGGCCTTCGTCCCGATGCTGCTCATCTCCTACGGCTACAAGGCTCTCAACGCCGCGGACCCGGACTGCGGCACGACCTTCACCTGGGCCACCCGGGCCTTCGGGCCCAAGACGGGCTGGTTGGGCGGCTGGGGGATCATCGCCGCCGACATCCTGGTGATGGCCAGCCTGGCCCAGATCGCCGGCCAGTACGTCTTCCTGCTCTTCGGAGCGAACGGCATCGGGCACAACGCCGACAGCGGGTGGGTGCTGCTGGTCGGGATCCTGTGGATCGTGGCCATGACGGCCATCTGCTACGTCGGGATCGAGATCTCGGCCAACTTCCAGAAGGCGCTGCTCGGCATCGAGCTGACCATGCTCACGGTGCTTTCGGTGGTCGCGCTCTACAAGGTGGGTGCGGGCACGGCCCCGCTCGGGCACCTCACCCCCAGCTGGTCCTGGTTCAACCCGTTCGACGTGCCGGGCCCCGAGAGCTTCATGGTCGGCCTCACCCTGATGCTCTTCATCTACTGGGGGTGGGACACCGCGGTGTCGGTCAACGAGGAGACCAAGGAGCGGGACAAGATCCCGGGCCGGGCGGCCGTCACCTCGACGTTCATCCTCCTGGCCATCTACGCCATCGTGATCATCGCCGCCCAGTCCTATGCCGGCGTCGGCACCCATGGCATCGGGCTCTCCAACCCCAACAACGTCGGCGACGTGCTCTCCGTGCTGGGCAGTTCGATCTTCGGGACCTCGCGGGTTCGGGACCTTCCTCTCCCACCTCCTCCTGCTCATGGTGCTGAGCTCGGCCGCCGCCTCCACCCAGACCACCATCCTGCCCACCGCCCGCACCACGCTGTCCATGGCCGTGTTCAAGGCCATCCCGGACGCCTTCGGCAGGATCCACCGGCGGTACCTCACGCCGACCACGTCGACACTGACCATGGGTGGTGTCTCCATCGTGCTCTACGTGGTCATGAACTACGTGTCCAACGGCAACAGCGTGATCGAGGACTCGGTGTCGGCCCTCGGGGTGTGGATCGCCTTCTACTACGGGCTGACGGGGTTCTCGTCCTTCTGGTACTACCGCAAGACCCTGCGCGAGAGCACCCGCACCCTGTGGCTGCGCGGCATCCTGCCCCTGCTCGGCGGCCTGATCCTGTGGTTCGCCATGTTCTGGGCCTTCTGGTACTACTGGAACCCGGTCAACAGCTACAGCCACTTCACCCTGCCCGGCACGCAGCGGGTCATCGGCGGCGTCTTCGCCCTCGATGTGGGCACCGTGATCATCGGCGTCGTGCTGATGTACGTCTGGATGGCCTTCCGCCCGGCCTTCTTCCGGGGTGAGATCCTCAACCGCGACACCCCGACCCGGGTGCCGGCGGACGTCGGCGTGCCGGTCGGCCTGTTCGGGATCGAGCCCTTCGACGGGGACGGGACCGGCGGGGCGGGGACGGAGACGACGGACAAGGAGCCCACCGAGACCGGATGACCTCCCCGCCCGACCGCCCACGCAGGTCGCCCGCGATACCTTCCTGGTGGCGGCTCCGGGGCCGAGCGGGCCGCCGGCGCGTTCGGGCTAGACCGTGGTGACGGCCGGGCCGCGGCCGAGGAGACCGAGGTGGAGGTTCCATGACCAAGAGACTGGAAGGGACGGTCGCCCTGGTGACCGGCGCCAGCAGCGGCATCGGCGAGGCGACGGCGCTCGCGCTCGCCGAGGAGGGGGCGACCCTCGCCCTGGTGGCCCGGCGCCGCGACCGGCTCGAGGCCCTGGCCGAGCGCATCGAGGCGGCGGGCAGGGCCCTGGTGATCGAGGCGGACATCACCGACCCGGCCCAGGCGCAGCGTGCGGTCGAGACGACGGTGGCCGAGTTCGGACGGCTCGACACGCTGGTGAACAACGCGGGCGTCATGCTGCTCGGTCCCATCGTCGGCGCGCCCATCGAGGAGTGGCAGCGCATGGTGAACCTCAACCTGCTCGGGCTCCTCTACTGCACGCACGCCGCGCTGCCGCACCTGCTGACCGCCGCCGACAGCGAGCCGCGTTCGGTAGCGGACCTGGTCAACATCAGCTCGGTCGCGGGCCGGGTGGCGCGCCTCAACAGCGGCGTCTACAACGCCACCAAGCACGGTGTCGGCGCGTTCAGCGAGTCGCTGCGCCAGGAGGTCACGACGCGCCATGTCCGGGTGACGCTCGTCGAGCCTGGGGCGACGGCGACCGAACTGGCCTTCCACAACCGGCCCGAGATCCTCGAGGGCATGGCCCAGACCTTCGGGGGGATCGAGATCATGCTGGCCGAGGACATCGCCGAGAGCATCCGCTACGCGGTGACACAGCCGCGACGGGTCGCGGTGAACGAGATCCTGGTCCGCCCGACCGAGCAGGAGCGTTGAGATCGAACGGGTCGCCGTCGTCGGATGTTCAGGCTCGGGGAAGACGACCTTGGCCGTCGCCCTGGCGGCGGCGCTGGGCGCCCCCCACGTCGAGCTCGACGCCATCTACCACCAGCCCGGGTGGGCGCCGCTGAGTGACGACGACTTTCGCGCCCGGGTCGCGGCAGCCACCGCGACGACACGCTGGGTCGTCGACGGCAATTACTCGGTGGTGCGTGAGCGTCGTCTGGGCAAGAGCCGACACCGTCGTCTGGTTCGACCTGCCCTACGCGATCGTGCTGGGGAGGACCATCAGGCGCACCGTGCGGCGGGTGATCACCCGGGAGGAGCTGTGGAACGGCAACAAGGAGCCGTTCTCGAACCTGTGGTCGCTCAACCCCGAGAAGTCGATCATCGCCTGGGCGGCCACACGGCACCGCGTCTACCGCGGGCGCTACGCGGAGGCCGAGCACGACCCGCGCTGGGGACATCTGCGGTTCGTGCGGCTGCGCTCGCAAGGAGAGGCGGACGCGTTCTTGGCCGAGGTCTCGTCCACGACGGTGAAGGAGGAGTGACGATGGATCTCGACATGGCGGGCAAGGCCGTGCTGATCACCGGGGGAACCGACGGCC
The DNA here is from genome assembly GCA_963774485.1 of uncultured Acidimicrobiaceae bacterium. Lineage (GTDB taxonomy): Bacteria > Actinomycetota > Acidimicrobiia > Acidimicrobiales > RAAP-2 > Bog-473. The sequence continues at coordinate 331,693 of CAVZFG010000005.1, read as the reverse complement.
TGGGCCAAGCGCTGGCGCGGCAGCTCGTCCTCGAGGGCGCTGCGGTCGGGGTCTGCGGCCGCGACGAGGAGCGGCTGCGCTCGGCCGAAGAAACGCTGCGGGCAGGGGGGGCGACGTGCTGGCGCAGCGGGCCGACGTCTCGAGGCCCGAGGACATCGAGGCGTTCGCCGACGCCGCGGTGGCGCGGTGGGGACGCATCGACGGCGTCGTCCACAACGCCGGGCGCGCCTCGGCGGGCGCCCTCGAGTCGATCGACGACACCACCTGGGAGGGCGACTTCCAGCTCAAGTTGATGGCGGCCGTGCGGTTGACCCGCCTGGTGCTGCCCCAGTTGCGGGCCGCCAAGGGCTCCGTGCTGTTCACGCTGGCCATGGCGGCCAAGGCGCCGGGGCCGGCCAGCGAGCCGAGCTCGGTCACCCGGGCGGCGGGCATGGCGCTCATGAAGGCGCTCTCCAAGGAGTTGGCTCCCGACGGCGTGCGGGTCAACGCCGTGCTCATCGGCCTCATCGAGAGCGGGCAGTGGGTCCGCGGGGCCGCCGCCTCGGGCGTCGAGCCGGAGGAGTTCTACGAGCGCTTCGCCAAGGACGCGGGCATCCCGCTCGGCCGGTTCGGGCGGGCCGCAGGAGTTCGCCGACCTGGGAGCCTTCCTGCTGTCGGCCCGTGCCTCGTATGTCACCGGGACGGCGATCAACCTCGATGGGGGGCTGTCACCGGCCGTCTGAGGGCTACGCGTTGTAGCCCTCGGTCTCCGTGGCGTCGCCGGCCCCGGCCTGCTGCAGCCCGATGGCGTAGCCGTCGATCATGTCGAGCCGGGTGAGGGCGTCGACGTGCGGCCGCCCGTCCCCGCCCCACTTGGCCTCGGCGGCCGTTCGCGCGGACGGCATGTCCTCGGCCACGACGAAGACGACCTCGTGGTCCTCGCCCATGCGGCCAGGCGTCAGCTCGCCCCCCAAGAAGGCTGCGAAGAGATGCACGCGCGGCAGCGTAGCGAGTACGAAGGGGCCCATGAACTCGGACGAACTGCACGGAAGCACCATCGTCGTCACCGGCGTCACCGGACAGGTGGCGCGCCCGCTGGCGCTCGCGCTGGCGCGTGACAACCGCGTCGTGGGAGCGGCCCGCTTCTCCGACGCGGCCGCCCGGGCCGAGCTCGAGGCCGCCGGCGTCGAGTGCGTCCCGGTCGACCTGGTGTCCGGTGACGTCGGCGAGCTCCCCGAAGACGCCGACTACGTGCTCAACTTCGCGGTGGCCAAGACCAACGACTGGGAAAGGACCTGGCGGCCAACAGCGGGGGCCTCGCCTACCTCATGGAGCACCACCGCCGCGCCCACGCCTTCTTGCACTGCTCGTCCACGGCCGTCTACAAGCCCGAAGGGCACCGGGTCTTCGACGAGCAGGGACCGCTGGGCGACAACCACGGCGTCTGGCCGTTCCTGCGCACCTACAGCATCTGCAAGATCGCGGCGGAAGCGACGGCGCGCTGGGGGGCCGAACGCTTCGGGCTTCCCACCACCATCGCCCGGCTGTCCGTCCCTTACGGCGACAACGGAGGATGGCCGGCCATCCACCTGCACATGATGCTCTCGGGCCACGCCGTGCCGGTCCATGTCGACGCGCCCAGCGTCTACCACCCGCTGCACGCGGACGACATCGTCGCCATGGTGCCGCGTCTCCTCGCCGCCGCCTCGGTCCCGGCGGTGACGGTGAACTGGGGCGGGAGCGAGCCGGTCAGCATCGAGGAGTGGTGCACCTACCTGGCCGGGCTGGTCGGGGTGGACGCCCGGTTCGAGCCGACGGAGCACACGATCGACAGCGTCCAGATCGACACGACGCGCATGCACGAGCTCGCGGGCCACACGACCGTGCCCTGGCGCGAGGGGATGCTGCGCATGGCCAAGGCGCTGCATCCCGACCGGGTGGCGTGAGCGCCAGTCCGCTTCGAGCGAGTGCGACCCGGAGGAGCCCCCGGCCTCCGAGCTCCTGGCCGCCATGCGGGCCGAGCTCAACGACGCCTACGAGTCACCCAGCCGGCTGGACAACCCCGTGCTCTCGCCGGCCGAGCTGCGCGCGCCGGGCGGCGCCTACCTCGTCGGCTACGAGGGCACGGAGGCGGTGGCCGGGGGAGGACTGCGCCGCCTGTCCGAGGGCGTGGCGGAGATCAAGCGCATGTACGTCCGCCCGCCGGCGCGCTCGCGTGGGTGGCGGCGGCGCTGCTCGCGGCCCTGGAGGACGCGGCGCGGGCGCGGGGGTACGGAGTGGCCCGCCTCGACACCGGGCCCAAGCAGGTGCACGCGCAGCGGCTGTACCGCGCGGCGGGGTACGAGGAGGTGCCGCCGTACAACGACAACCCGTTCGCCTGCTTCTGGGGCGAGAAGCGGCTCGGTTGAGCCGCGGTGCACGAGCGGGAGGCCGAGGCCCACGCCCGGCACGGGCTCAGAACGTCCAGACCTCGACCACCTGGCCCGTCTCGGGCAGGGCGCCCGTCCCCTCGTAGGTGGCGCGGGCGGCCTCGTTGGCCTCGTCGGTGACGACCCACATGCCGTAGCAGCCCTGCGGCGCGGGCCAGCGTGGCCAAGCGCTCCACCAGCGCCCGCCCGATGCCGCGCCGGCGGGCGGGCTCGTCGACCGCCAGCTCGTAGAGGAACATCTCGGTGCCCTTGTCGGGATGGGTCACCTCCACCCCGCTGACGAAGCCGACCGCCCGCTCGTCCTCGTAGGCGACCAGCAGGTGATGGCCGTCCTCGGCGAGGAAGCGTGCCGTCGCCTCGGGCCGGGCCGGGCCGTCGAACAGGTGGGAGGCCGCCGCGACGAGTCCGTCGTCACCGGGGCGGAGCACCCGGATCTGCATCGGCGTCAGCGCGGGTCGGGACGCGCCTGGAGTGCGGCCCATGCCATCACCAGCTGCAGGGGGAGCCGGCCCCAGGCCACGGCGCGGCTGTCGCCAGACCCTGGTTGCGTCCCGTGCCGGCTCGAGCGCCATCTGGACGTTGGCCGGGAACACCGCCGCCAGCACGACCACGCTGGCGGCGGCGCCCACCGGGTGCGCCGGATCAGCCCGGCCGCGCAGGCCAGCTCGGCCAGCCCGCTCACGTAGATGAGCTTGGTGTGGTGCTCCTCGGGGATGGCGCGCGGCATGATCGCCGCGAAGGACTGCGGGCGGACCAGGTGCACGCTGCCGCTGCCCACGAAGACGGCGGCCAGCGCCAGCGGGGCGCGACGCCGGAGGCTGAGCACGAGCGGCACTGTACTGTGGCGGCGTGGGCACCCAAGTGACCATCGTCGGCGGCGGGAGCTACCAGTGGGCGCCGGAGCTGATGGCCGACCTCTTCGGGACGCCCGCGCTGGCCGGCATGCACCTCGTGCTCGAGGACATCGATCCGGCGCCGCTGCCCAAGATGGAGGCGCTCGCCCACAAGCTCAACGACGCCATGGGCGCCGCAGGCGACGGTCGTCACGACGACGGACCTCCGGCAGGCCCTCGACGGCGCCGACTTCGTCATCGTGTGCATCTCGACCGGGGGCTTCCGCTCCATGGCGGTCGACCTGGACGTGCCGGCGGCCCACGGCATCACCCAGACCGTGGGCGACACCGTCGGGCCCGGCGGCATCAACCGCGCGCTGAGGAACATCCCCGTGCTCGTCGGCATCGGCAAGGCCATGGAGGACCGCTGCCCCGACGCGTGGCTCTTCAACATCACGAACCCGATGACCGCCCTGACCCGTGCGGTGTGCCGGGAGACCGGGATCAAGACCGTCGGGCTCTGCCACGAGGTCGGCAACTTCTGCATGGACCTCGCCATCGCCATGGGGCGTCCGCTCGAGGCCGTCTCGGCCTCGGTGACCGGGATCAACCACTTCCCCGTGCTGACCTCGCTCGAGGTCGACGGCACCGACGGATTCGACCTGTTGCGCAAGCTGGTCGAGGAGGTGGGCGGCCTGGACTCCCTGGCTCCGTACCCGGGGCGGCCGGAGGCAGAGCCGTTCTCCAAGCTCGACTTCGCCCGGCGCCACGTGTTCAAGCTCACCCTGCTCGACCGTTGGGGCACCTTCCCCGCGGCCGGCGACCGGCACATCGCCGAGTTCGTCCCGTTCGCCCTGACGCCCGAGTCGGACTGGGGCGCGGCCTACAACATCGGGCTCAGTCCCATCTCCAAGCGGGAGCAGCACCAGGCCGAGTACGTGGCGGACGTCGACGCCTGGCTGGCGGGCACCAAGCAGCTGCAGACCTGGCCGTCCGGCGAGCTGCCCTCGCCCATGATCCAGGCCCTGCTCACCGGTGAGCCCTTGGCGGCCCCGGCCAACATCCCCAACGCGGGCCAGGCCGTCGGCCTGCCGCCCGACGTGGTGCTCGAGTCGATCTGCCTCATCGACGGCGACGGCATCCGCGGCCGTGACCGCTCCGTGCTGCCCGCCTCCCTACGACGAGATCGTGCGGCGCCACGTCGCCACCCAGGAGCTCACCGTCGAGGCGGCGGTGCGGGGAGACCGCACGCTGGCCGCGGAGGCGTTCGCCCTCGACCCGTTGGCGGGACGGGGCGACCTGCGCACCTTGGAGGCCATGGTCGAGGGGCTCATGGCCGGCACGGCCGAGTGGCTGCCCCAGTTCGCGTAGCGTGGCCGAGGCTCGGGAAGGAACACGCATGCGCATCGGATTCATCGGGCTCGGCGCCATGGGGCTGCCGATGGCGGGGCATCTCGTCGGGGCGGGCCACGACGTCACCGTCGCCTCGCGCGGCCGCGGGCCCATCGACGCCGCAGTGTCCCAGGGGGCGACCGACGGCGGCTCGCCGCGGGGCGTGGCCGAGGCGTCGGAGGTCATCATTCTCTGCGTCCCCAGCTCGCCCGACGTCGCCGAGGTGGTGGACGTCATGCTCCCGGTCCTCGGCGCCGGGAAGACGGTGGTCGACTGCTCCACCATCGACCCCGAGGTGGAGCGGGCCCAGCACGCCCGGGTGGGCGAGGCCGGGGCGCGCTACCTCGAGGCCCCGCTGTCGGGCGGCACGGCCGGGGCGCACAAGGGCACGCTCACGCTGATGGTGGGGGGCGACCCCGGCGTCCTGGCCGACACCGAACCGGCCCTCGAGCCGTTCGCCGCGCTCATCGTGCACGTGGGGGGCCCGGGCATGGGGCAGGTGGTCAAGCTGTGCAACCAGCTGATCTACGCGGCGCAGATGACGGCCACGGCGGAGGCCACGGCGCTGGCGGTCAAGTCCGGCGTCGACATGCGCAAGCTCTTCGAGGTGCTCACGCACGCCACGGGCGACTGCGTGGCGGTGCGGACCCGCCTGCCGGTGCCCGGTGTCGTCCCCGAGAGCCCGGCGTCGAACGGCTGGGCGCCGGGCTTCATGACCGACCTCATGGCCAAGGACCTCGACCTGGCCATGGCCTACGCGGTGCGCGCCGGCGTGCCCGTGGCCACCACGGCGGCGGCACGCCAGCTCCTCACGGCGACCAGCACCGCCGGCTACGGGCGGGAGGACTTCTCCGCCGTGGCCAAGGTGGTGCTGGCGCTGGCCGGCGCGGCCACGTGACGTCCCCGGGGCCGCTGCCCACCCCGGCCCTCATCCTGGCCGCGGACCACCGCGCCCGCGCCGTGCTGACGACGGAGAACTGGGGTGAGTTCGTCCGATCGCTGGCGCGGGCCCTCCCGTTCTGCGACGGGATCCTGGCCACCGCACAACCGCTGCCCGGCCTGGCCGAGGGCGGCCACCTCACCGCGCTGCACCGCACCTACCTCTCCATCAACCGGACCGGTCTGGCCGGTTCGGTCTTCGAGCTCGACGACCGCCTGGTGGCCAGCGTCGGGCGGGCCGCCTCCGACGGGTGGACGGGAATCAAGCACATGACGCGGATCGATTTCGAGAACCCGGTCACGGCGTCCGCCCTCGAGCTGCTGGGCCAGGTGCTCGAGCAGGCACGCGAGGCGGGGCTCGAGGCCCTGATCGAGCCGCTGGTGTGGCAGGAGGGGCGCATCCGCCGCGAGACCGACGCCATCGTGCTGGCGGCGATCATCGCCCACGACCTGGGCGCACCGGTCATCAAGGTCCCGGTGCCGGCCGCCGGCCCGGGGGCCGAGCGCCAGCGGGCGGTGGCCCGGGTGGTGGCGAGCGTCAGCGTGCCCGTCCTCTTCCTCGGCGGCCCACGCACCGAGGACGGACGCGACCGCGTGCTCGAGGAGGTGCGCGACGTGATGGAGGGCGGGGGAGCAGGCATGGCCATGGGACGGACGCTGTACCAGGACCCCGACCCGGCCGAGATGGCCGGCCTCGTCGACGCGCTGGTGCACGGCCGGTGATCCTCACCATCGACTTCGGGACGACCGTCACCAAGGTCGGCCTCTGGGGCGAGGACGGCCTGGTGGCGCTGGCCCGTTCCGAGCTGACCACGACGCATCCCCAGGTCGGCTGGGCCGAGCAGGACCCGCTGCGCTGGTGGACCTCCCTGGTCATCGCCTGCGCCGAGGCCAGGGCCCAAGCGCCCAAGGCGTTCGCCGAGGTCGACGTCGTCGCCTGCTCGGGCGCCCGGCAGACCTTCGTCCCCGTCACCGCGCAGGGCGACCCGATCGGCAAGGGCATCTTGTGGTCCGACCACCGCGCCGCGGCCGAGGCGCGGGTACTGGCCGAGCGCATGGGAGGCGACGACATCAACCGGGCCCGCACCGGCATCCCGCTCGACGCCGGCGCCGTGGCGGCCAAGCTGGCCTGGTTGGCCGAGCACCAGCCCGAGCGCATCGAGGCGGCGGACGTCATCCTGTCGCCCCGTGACTTGGTCGTCTACCGCATGACGGACCAGGTGGTGACCGACGCCACGTTCGCGTCGCGGAGCGGGCTCTACGACTTCGACGGCAACGCCGTGCGCGAGCTGGCCGGTCCGGCGCTGGGCAAGCTCCCGAGCGTGGTGCCCTCCGACACCGTGGTCGGCCAGCTGAAGTCCGTGCCGGGCGCCGAGCTCGGTCTCCGGCCCGGCATCCCGGTGGTGATCGGCGCCGGGGACCGCCAGTGCGAGGTCCTGGGCTCGGGCGCGTTCGGAGGATCACCCGATGGTGAGCTGGGGCACCACCGGCAACGTGTCGGTGCCGGTGCACGAGCGTCCGGTGCCCTCTCCGGCCGGCGCCGTGGTGACGCGGGCGGCCGACGGTGGCTGGTTGCTCGAGGGCGGGCTGTCGGCCGCCGGGTCCTTCCTGGCCTGGCTGGGCCGGCTGCTCGACCGCACGCCCGACGAGCTGGCGCGCCTGGCGGGCGAGAGCCCGCCCGGCGCCCGCGGCGTGGTGGCGGTGCCGTGGCTCGACGGCGCCCGCGCCCCGTGGTGGCGCGACGACGCCCGGGCGGGGTTCGTCGGCCTCGGCGCGGCGCACGGGCCGAGCGACCTGGCCCGGGCGGTGATGGAGTCGGTGGCCTGGGACGTGCTGCGGGTCATGGAGGTGGTGACGGTCGGCCGCCTGGGCGGCTCCAGCGCGGCGGGCGTGACCCTCGGCGGCGTCGGATCGGGACTGCCGGTGTGGGTCGAGGTGCTGACCTCCGTCCTCGGGGTGCCGGCGCTGCGCCACCGCTCGGGCGAGGCGGCCTCGGCCGGCGCCGCGCTGCTGGCCGGCAAGGCGCTGGGCATGGGCCTCACGCTCGACCAGCTCGACCCGGTGGAGGCGGTGATCGAGCCCGACCCCGCCGCCGTCGAGCTCTACCGCGCCCTGCGGCCGCGGGCCGACCACGTCGCCGAGGCCGTGCTGGCCGCGACCGAGGCGTTGCCCGAGTCCGGTCGCAGCGCCTTCTGAGCGGTGCGCGTCCCGCTCGCCTACGGCCGTCACGGGACCTCGGTCGAGGTGCCCGACCGCGCCGAGGTCGTGCTGCCCGTGGATGAGCCCGCGCTCGACGACGAGGCGGCGGCCATCGCCGGCGCACTGCGCAGGCCGCTGACCGGGCCGCCGCTCGGCGAGCTGGTGCGGCAGCGCCCGGGCGCGCGGGTGGCGGTCGTCTTCCCGGATCTGACCCGGCCGATGCCCAACCGCACGGTGTTGCCGCCGCTGCTGGCCGAGCTGGAGCGCGCCGGCGTGCCCGACGCGCGCATCTCGTTGCTGTGCGCCACCGGGACGCACCGGCAGGCCACGGCGGCCGAGATGGAGGAGCTGGTCGGGGCCGGCCATCGTGGCGCGCTACACCATCGTCGACCACGACGCCGGCAGCGACGCACACGTCGGGGTCGGCGAGGTGGACGGGACGCCGATCCTGTTGCAGCGCGAGTACGTGGAGGCGGACGTGCGCATCCTCACCGGGTTCGTCGAGCCGCACTTCTTCGCCGGCTTCAGCGGCGGCCCCAAGGCGGTCTGCCCGGGGCTCGCCGCCACCGCGACCATCCTGGAGGCGCACCATCCTCGCCGCATCGCGGACGCCCGGGCCACCTTCGTCACGCGCGCCGGCAACCCGGTGCACGACTTCGTCCGCGCCGCGGCGGCGCTGGCGCCGCCGCACCTGTCGCTCGACGTCGCGATCAACCGGGAACGCCGGGTCACCGCCGTCTTCGCCGGCCCCCTGCCCGACGCGCACGACGCCGCCTGCGCGCACGTGCAGACCTCGGCGGTGCGCCGGGTCGGCGCACCGTTCGACCTGGTCGTCTCGACCAACGGCGGGTACCCCCTCGACCGCAACCTCTACCAGGCGGTCAAGGGCATGGCCGCCGCCGAGCGGATCGTGCGCGAGGCCGGGATCGTCGTCATGGCCGCCGCCTGCGAGGACGGGGTGCCGGCGGGCGGCGGCTTCGCCCGGCTGCTGGGGGAGGCCACCACGCCGGCGCAACTCGCCGGGGCCACCGGGGGTCCCGAGCTCGACCGCTGGCAGGCCCAGGTGCTCGGCCGGGTGCTGTCCCGGGCCGAGGTCCTGTTCCACGGCGCCGGCCTCGAGCCGGGGGAGATCGAGGACGCGCTGCTCGTGCCGGCGCCCGATCTCGACGGAGCGGTGGCGGGCGCGTTGGCGCCGTCTCGGCCCGGGGGCGCGGGTGGCGGTGATCCCCGAGGGGCCCCTCACGGTGGCGACGGTCGACCCCTCCGTGTGAGATCAACTGCACCGACCTGACGCCGATGTCAGGGATAGAGTCCCCCTGCAGTGCCCAACGATCCGCTGTTCGACTTCGCGGTCCCGGAGGATCTTCTGCAGGAGGCGGTCGCGCACGTCAAGGACCCCGACGTCGTCGCGGACCTCGACGTCATGCCGGGCACGGGCGAGGGCAAGCCGCCGCCGCTGGTCGGCATCCTGAATCGCTACGGCTACGCCCCCCTGGTCCTGCTGACCGCGGCGGCAATGGTGCCGGGCACGTTCGGCAACGGCATCGCCCTGGTCGGCAGGAACCTCGAGACGTCGTTCCACATGTCGAATGCGTCGCTCGGCGCGGTGGCCTTCATCGCCCAGGTGTCCCAGCTCCTGTGGGCCGTGCCCGCTCGCCCTGTGGGCCGACCGCGGCAGCCGCAAGGTGGTGGCGGCCGTCGCCCTGCTCGTCTTCGCCGGCTTCGGCAGCCCTGATGGCGATCTCGCCCAACGTCTGGTGGTTCGCCTTCCTCTACCTGGCCGCCTCGGTGGGCACCGGGGTCAACAACACGGTGCACAACTCGTACCTGGCCGACGCCTACCCGACCGAGGCGCGGGGACGGATCTTCAGCTGGCACAACCTGTCGGACCCGCTGTCGCAGACGATCGGGATCCTCATCTTCGGCTACGTCGTGACGATCGCCCACGACTGGCGCTACGGGTTGCTCGTCGCGCTGGCCGGGATCCCGCTCGGCTTCGCGCTCTTCACGCTGCGCGAGCCGGAGAAGGGGGCCAACGAGAGCAGCCACATCCTCAAGGCGTCGGGCATGGACCTGCACTCCCAGCAGGAGAAGGCGCCGCGGGTGCTGCTCGGCTCCGCCGTGACCCGGCTGTTGCGGATCCGTTCGCTCTACTACGAGCTGGTGGCGGTGGCCATCTTGGGCTTCGCCGGGACCGGTGCGCCGCTGTTCGGCAACCTGTTCTTCATCGACAAGTTCCATCTCGACACCGCCTCGCGCAGCGAGGTGTACGCCATCATCGGGCTGGCCGCCTTCCTCGGGCTCCCCCTGGCCTACGTCTTCGGCGACCGCTACTTCCGCCACGCGCCCCAGCGGCCGCTGGTCATCGCCGGCATCTGCATCACCGCCTACGGCGGGCTCTACGTCCTCTCGCTCTACGTGCCCCAGCTCTGGTTGTGCGTGACCCTGCAGTTCCTGGCCAACGCGTCGGTGTCGCCGCTGGCCATCTGCATCTTCCTCACCCTCGCCGCCACCGCCCCGCCCGAGATGCGCACGATCTGCTTCGCCATGTTCGGCGTCTATTCGCTCGTCTTCGGCGGCTTCGCCGGGTCGGTGGTGCTCGGTGCGGTCTCCGACGCCATCGGTGGCCTGCACGGCATCATCGTGGCGCTGACCCTGATCTTCCCCGTCTGCGCCGTGGGCGGGCTCCTGCTCGTCATCGGCTCGCGCAGCGTGCGCCGGGACATCACCCTCGTGATCGAGGACGTGATCGAGCGCTACACGGAGGGCAAGCGGCGCCAGGCCGGGGGCGAGATCCCCGCCCTGCAGGTCCACAACCTCGACTTCTTCTACGGCACCAACCAGGTCCTCTTCGACGTCAACCTCGAGGTCGAAGAGGGGGAGATGGTGGCGCTGCTCGGGACGAACGGGGCCGGCAAGTCCACGCTGCTGCGCGCCGTCTCGGGCCTGTCCCATCCGCACCGGGGAGTGATCCGGATCTTCGGCATGAACTCGACCTACCTGGAGCCCGAGCAGATCATCGACGAGGGCGTGGCCCTCCTCGTGGGCGGGAAGATGACGTTCCCCGGGCTCAGCGTGCGCGACAACCTGCGCATCGGGGGCCACACCCTGCGGCGGGACCGCGGGCACGCCACGCGGGCCCACGACGAGGCGCTGGCAGGCCTTCCCCGAGCTGGCGGCGCGCCTGGACCAGCCCGCCGGCACGCTCTCGGGTGGAGAGCAGCAGATGCTCGCCCTCTCCCGCGTCATGATGACGACGCCCGCGGCTGTTGATGATCGACGAGCTGGCCCTCGGGCTCGCCCCCATGACCGTGGAGCGGCTCATGGGCATGGTGCGCCGCATCAACGAGGCCGGGACCACCGTGATCCTGGTGGAGCAGAGCCTCAACCGCGCCCTCAGCCTGGCGCAGCGGTGCTTCTTCATGGAGCGGGGCGAGATCCGCTTCGACGGCCCGACGGCGGAGCTCATGGCCCGCGACGACCTCCTGCGCCCGGTCTTCCTCGGCACCGCGGCCGCCGGCCTGGGTTAGACCCCGTTGCTCGCTCTCTCGGCACCCGACTTCGTCCTCGTCCAGGGCGTCTTCTACGGCCTGGGCTACGGGCTGCTGGCCCTGGGCCTCGTGCTCGTCTACCGCACCAACCGGGTGCTGAACTTCGCGCAGGGACAGATCGGCGTCATCGCGGCCGTGTTCCTGGTCAAGCTCACGGCCGACTTCAAGTTCAACTACTGGTTCTCGCTGGTGCTCTCCGTCGGGCTCGCCGCCGCCGTGGGCGCCGGATCGGAGCTGGTGCTGCGCCGGCTCTTCGCCCGTCCCCGCGTCCTGGTCATGGTGGCCACCATCGGGCTGAGCTACGTGCTGCTCGCGCTCACCGCGCTGCCCTTCATCCGGCCCTCGAACCTCTACAAGCCGGTCCCGGTGCCCTTCGACCTGTCCTTCTCGCTCGGCCCGTTCATCATCACGCCCACCGAGGTGCTCACGCTGATCGTGGCGCCCATCGTCACCGCCGCCCTGGTGCTGGCGGTCCGCTTCACCTCGTGGGGGCTGGCCATGCGCGCCATGTCGGAGAACGCTGACTCGGCTCGCCTCTCGGGCGTGTGGATCCGCCGCACCTCGACCCTGACCTGGACGGTGGCCGGCGCGCTGTCGGCCTTCACGGCCATCCTCAACGCCCCCAACCAGACCAGCGCCCTCACGCAGGCGCTCTCACCCGACCTGCTGCTCTACGCCCTGACGGCGGCCCTGATCGGCGCCATGGTCAACCTGACGGTCGCGTTCATCGCCGGCGTCGGGATGGGGGTCTTCCTCGAGATCCTGGCGTGGAACGTCCCCTCGCCGGCCAAGCAGCAGCTCATCGTGTTCGTCGTGGTGATGCTCGTCCTGCTGGTGCGGGTCGGCGCCTTGCGCAAGGGGGCCCGGACGGGCGAGCGGAGCACCTGGCAGCACGGGGCGGTGACCACCATGCGGGCCGGGGTCGACCAGCTCCGCCGCCGGGTCTCGGCGTCGGGGATCTGGCTGGTCGTCGTGCTCGCGGTCCTGATGCCCTTCGTGCTCTCCGTCGGCAACAACGTGCTGTTCAGCCAGATCTGCATCTACGCCGTCGTCGCCCTGTCCCTGACCATGCTGACCGGGTGGGCCGGCCAGGTCTCGCTGGGGCAGTTCGCGTTGGTCGCCGTGGGCGCACTGGTCGCGGTCCACCTCGGGAGCTCGCTGCCCCTGCCCATCGTGATGCTCTACGGCGGTGCCGTGACCGCGTTGGTGGCGATCCTGATCGGGCTGCCCGCCCTGCGCATGCCCGGGCTCTTCCTCGCCGTCACCACGCTGGCGTTCGCCATCTTCATGCAGAACGCCGTGCTGGCCACGCCCTGCATCTCCGTGCCCGGGATCGACAAGACGCTGTGCACCGGGCTGCCCAACCCGGCCTACACGTTCGTCGCCCGCCCATCGCTGTTCGGTCTGAGCCTCGCCTCGCAGCGCTCCTTCGCCTGGTTCTCGCTGGGCGTCCTGCTGTTGTCCGTCTACATGGTGCGGATCTGGCGCGACAAGGGCGTGGCCCGTCGGCTCGTCGCCGTGCGCGACAACGAGCTGGGTGCGGCCGCCATGGGGATCCCGATCCTGCGCACGAAGCTGTTGGCCTTCGGCCTGTCGGGTTTCATGGCGGGGTACGCGGGGGTGTGCTTCGCCTTTGCGACCCAGCAGCTGAACAACACCGACCTCACCTTCGACCCGACGACGTCGTTCGTCATCATCTCCATGGTCGTCATCGGCGGCCTGGGGTCCATCCCGGGAGCCATCCTGGGCGCCCTGTACCTCGAGGGCCTGCCGGCGCTCTTCGGCTCCAACCAGACGATCCAGTTCATCACCAGCGGCCTCGGACTGATCGCGTTCATCTTGTACCTGCCCGGCGGGCCTGGCCGAGCTGCTGCACCGCTTCGGTGATCTGGTCGCCCTGGCGCATCCGGGCCGCTCAGGGACGCCTGGCATCGCGACGCGCCGGCCCACCGGTCGCGCCCTCGCTGGTCGCCGACGGAGCCGAGCAGTGACGTCCCTGGCCGCGGGCGCCGCCGCGCCCTCCCGTCACCCGGCTCGGCTCAGCGTGGCCGGGGTCAGCGTGCACTTCGGCGGCGTGCATGCGCTCGACGGGGTGACCTTCGACGCCGAGCCAGGGTCCATCGTGGGTCTCATCGGCGCCAACGGCTCGGGGAAGACGACGACGCTCGACGTCATCTCGGGTCTGGTGGCGCCGCAGGCGGGCAGCGTGCGCCTCGACGGCGTCGACATGGCCGAGTACCTGCCCGAGGAGCGCCTCGGCGTCGGGATGGTCCGCTCCTTCCAGGACTGCCGTCTCTATCCGGAGCTGACGGTGCTCGACGTGCTGCTCCTGTGCGAGGACGCGCGTCAAGGAGGTCGCGGTGATCCCGACGACGCTTCGCCTCCCGTGGGCCCGCCGGGCCGAGAAGCGCAAGCTCGAGGCGGTGAACCAGGTCATCGCCGCCTTCGGGCTCGAACGCTTCCGCCAGCACCGGACGGCGGAGCTGTCCACCGGCACGCGCCGGGTGGTGGATCTCGCCTCCATCGTCCTGGCCCGGCCGCGGCTCCTCCTGCTCGACGAGCCGACGGCGGGCATCGCCCAGCGCGAGGCCGAGGCGTTCATCCCGCTGCTGCGACGGCTGCACCAGGTGGCCGACACGACGATCGTGCTGGTGGAGCACGACGTGCCCCTCGTCTTCGAGCTCTGCTCCACGGTCGTCGTCATGGAGCTGGGCCGGGTGGTGGCCGCCGGGCCGCCCGATGTCGTCCGCGCTGACCCGAGGGCCCTGGCCGCCTACCTTGGTGCCAGCGACGAGGCCCTCTTGGCCTCGGGGCCGGTCGCGGGGGACGGCGGAGCAGACCGCCACGAAGGAGGGTGAGGATGGAAGCGAGCATGGAAGTTTCCGCGCACCGGGGGCCGTTCAACCCCCTGGCGCCGTTGGGCCGGTCCTGGCGGCGCCTGCGCCGCCGTCCCCGAGCCATGCAGGTGCGGACAGCGGTGATCGTGGTCGCCATCGTCGTCGGGCTGGTGGCCTGGCTCGTCCTGGCCCCCTCGGGCACCCCGGGCGGGGCGGGGAGTGCCGGCGCCGCCGAGGTGGCGAGCGCGGCCGCACCGGCGGGCACGCCGGTGAACCAGGCCAGCACGAGCACGCGCGGTGTCAGCGCCACGGAGATCAACGTGGTGTTCCCGGTCGTCGCCGTCAACAGCGAGGCGGGGCGGTTCGGTTTCGCCCAGGACAAGGAGTACAACGAGCAGATCGGCGGCGATCAACCTCTACGTCGACCAGATCAACAAGGACGGCGGCGTCAACGGCCGCAAGATCAACCCGATGATCGTGAGCTTCGACCCGGCCAACGACGCGAACATGCAGGCGCTGTGCCAGCAGTGGACCCAGGGCAACCCGCCGGTCTTCGCGGTGATCGACGGCATCGGGACATGGACGGGCGACGACCAGCTCTGCGTGACCGAGCAGGGGCACACCCCGCTCATCAGCGCCTGGTCCACCACCACCAACTGGACGCAGATGGGCTCGCCCTACCTGTGGTGGACGGGCCCGGACCAGGCGCCCGTGCTGGCCGCCACCGTGCAGTGGGGCCTGAGCTCGGGGCGACTGGGCCACGGCAAGAAGGTCGGGGTCGTCGTCTCGGACCAGGCCGGCGACCAGGCGGCACTCAACTCCTATCTGCTGCCCGACCTCAAGGAGGCGGGGATCACGCCCGAGGTCTCGACGGTGGCCGGGAACCCGGACCAGTCGGCCACCACCAGCTCGGAGGCGCAACTGGCCGTCGAGCGCTTCAAGGCGGCGGGCGTGCAGTCCGTCTTCCCGCTGCTGCCCGAGAACGCGTTCTTCCCCTACCTGGCCGCCGAGAGCGCGCAGCAGTACTACCCCCAGCTCCTGCTGAGCGACTACCAGTCCAGCATCGAGGTGGCGCTGGGCCTCATCCCGGTGCCCTACGAGGCCGCGCTCAACGGCCAGGAGGGCGTCACGACGGAGACCCTGGGTGGCTTCGACGACGCCCGGCCCGAGAGCCAGGGCGGCTACGACCCGGGTGTGCGCTCGTGCTACGAGACCTGGCACGCCTATCACCCCAAGCCCATCGCGGGCACGACGAGCTTCTACATCGAGGAGCAAGGACCCATTCAGGCCTGGTGCGGGGCGATCCGCCTGTTCGCGACGGCGGCCAAGGACGCCGGCAAGAACCTCAACCGCCGCACCTTCGTCGAGGCCATGTCGAAGATCACCGACTACCCCGGCACCCTCTCGCCGGTGTGGAGCTTCGGGCCGGACAAGTTCTACGGCCCGACCCAGTACCAGGTGGTCAAGATCCACAACAACGTGCCCCCGTCCTCGCAGTGCAAGCTGAAGACCAACCACCAGCCGCAGGGCACGTGCTGGGTGACCGAGCAGCCGTTCAAGCCGTTGCCGTCGTCGTGAGCGCTGGGCCCGGCGGTGGGCCCGGCCTCAGACGATGGCGGTCGGGGTGGGGGGGCGCCCCTGCACGATGTCGTCGAAGCGGACCTGGAGCGCAGGCGTCAGCTCGGGGTGGGTGAGGATGTAGAAGGTGTTGTGGCGCACGGCGTCGATCACCCGCTCGGCGACGGTCGAGGGCGCGATGCCGCCGTCGACCATGTCCTGGATCACGCCCCGGAGCGCCTCGGCGCCTTCGACCTCCCGTTCGGGCGCCCAGGCGGGCCGGTTGCGGTCGGACTCGGCGATGCGCGTCCGGACGAAGCCCGGGCACAGGACCGACACCCCGACGCCGGTGGGGGCACCCACCGCCTGCAGGTCCTTGTACAGCGTCTCGGAGATGGCGACGACCGCCTGCTTGGTGGCGTTGTAGGGGCCGAGGAAGGGGGCGGTGGCGAGGCCGGCGATCGATGCCGTGTTCACCACGTGCCCCTCGCCCTGCTCGAGGAAGAGGGGCACGAAGGTAGCGACGCCGTGGACCACGCCCAAGAGGTTGACCCCGAGGATCCAGCGCCAGTCCTCCTCCCTGACCTCCCAGATGGGGCCGCCCAGCCCGACGCCCGCGTTGTTGTGCACGAGGTGCACCGCCCCGAAGCGGTCGAGGGCCCGGTCACGCAGCTCTCGCACCGAGGCGGGCTCGGAGACGTCGGTGACGATGCCGATGGCCTCGGCCCCCCGGCCGGTCAGTTCGTCCTCGGCCTCCTTCAGGGGGCCGTCCTCGATGTCGCCGATGACGATCTTCATGCCGGCGGCAGCGGCCTCGTCCGCCACGGCCCTGCCGATGCCGCTGGCGCCCCCCGTGATCACGGCCACCTTGCCGTGCAGGTCTTCCATGGGGCCTCCTCGTCGCAACCGGTTCCGTCGCAGTCAAGCACGGCGAGGTGCCGGGGGCCAGCGCCCCTGACGCCGCCGCCGCCCTCACAGCAGCGAGAACGTCCCCGCCTCCACCATGACCAGCACGCCGATGCCGCAGAGGAGCACCGGGACGGCCACCGCGCCGAGACGCGTCATGGCGCGGCGCACCGTCGGGTGGCGGCCGCCGGCGAGCACGAGCCACGTCACCGCCACCTCGCCGACGACGAAGACGACGGCAATGGCCGACAGGTTCGTGGCACCACCGAGGCGGAAGAGGGGGATGTAGGCGGCCAGGTTGTCGCCGCCGGCCCCGATG
This sequence comes from uncultured Acidimicrobiaceae bacterium, assembly GCA_963774485.1. GTDB lineage: Bacteria > Actinomycetota > Acidimicrobiia > Acidimicrobiales > RAAP-2 > Bog-473. The sequence continues at coordinate 314,752 of CAVZFG010000005.1, read as the reverse complement.
GTGACCAGCGCCGCTGCGGTCAGGCTCCGGCCCACCGCCCGGTCGGCGGGGCGCCGGCGCCGGCGCCGGCGCCCCGTGGCCGTACCCTCTTCCGCCGGCTGCCTCCGCAGTGCGAGCAGACCCCGGAGCCCGATGGTCAAGGGAACCAGCCCCAGCAGGCCGACCACCGCCGGCGAGAACTCGAACAGCACGGCTGCGGCCGCGACGGCCATCAGGACGAGGATGGCGAAGCCGATCACCTGGCCCACGGCGATGCGGTGCGCCCGCTCCGCGGGCGCACCCGCCACCAGGGCCATCGTCACCACGGTGTTGTCGATGTTGGTCCCGACGAACGCCACTGCGGCAACACCGAGGTCGGCCCCCAGGCCGGTGGCCGCCAACGGGGTCGTCAGCCGACGGGCAGCGGCATCGCCGGCCCGTAGGGCTTGTCGCCCCGCAGGGTCACCCGGTGCGCGTAGCGGGCGGCGTCCCCGTAGTCGTCGAGCGCGTAGTGCAGCGTCGCCCGGTTGTCCCAGAAGGCGACCGACCCGGCCCGCCAGCGGAAGCGGCAGGTGTACTCGGGCTTGACGCAGTGGTGGTAGAGCATCTCGAGGACGGCGTTGCTCTCGTTGTCCGACAACCCGAAGACGGTGCGGGTGAACTGGCGGTTGACGAAGAGGCCGTTGCGCCCGTTCTCGGGGTGGGTGCGCACGACCGGGTGCAGGGCGGGGAGCAGCTTCTCGCGCCACGTGCCGTCCCACTCGTAGCCACCGCGCTCGGCCACGTCGGCGGCGAACCAGGGGTCGTGGTGGATGGCGATCAGCTGGTCGCACATGGCGCGCACGGGTGGGGCGAGCCCGTCGTAGGCGTCCTGCAGGCTGGCCCACATGGTGTCGCCCCCGACCTCGGGTGCCTCGAGCATGTAGAGGATGGAGCCCATGGCCGGTGTCTCGAGGAACGTCACGTCGGTGTGCCACCAGCTGGCCCGGTCGACCTTGCCGTCGATCGCCAGCACCTCGGGGCTCTCGTCGATGGAGGGCAGCACGGGGTGTGCTTCGGTGACGGTCCCGAACTGTCGGGCGAAGTCGGCTTGCTGCTCGGCCGTCAGCGACTGCTCCCGGAAGAAGATGACGTGGTGCGTGTTGAGCGCGTCGCGGACGGCTCGCACCACCTCGGGGGCGAGCGGGACCGAGATGTCCACGCCCGTGAGCTCGGCCCCGATGGTGGGGGAGATGGGGTGGACGCTGACGGAGGTGGCGAGGGTCACGGCGCAATTCTGCCCGAGTCCGAGGGGGACCGGCGCCGCCCCGCCTACATTGGCCCCCCACCGACCGCCGTCGTGCCGCGAAGAAAGGGCCGTCCATGAGCGATGACACCGGGGGCCTCGTCCTCACCCCGCCGTCCCGCAACTACTCGCCCTGGTACCAGTGGATGGCCCGGCTGGCCGCCACGACCCACGAGGACCCGCTCCCCGAGGGCGATCCCGGCGCCATCGGCCCCTGGCTGGAACGCCGCCGCGCCCGCCTCGGCGAGCTCCTCGGACCGCAGCCCGCCCCGGTCCCGCTCAACGCGGAGACCCTCGAGTCGGTCGCCTGCGACGGCTACCGCCGGGACAAGATCGTCTTCGACACCGAGGACACCATGTCGGTGCCGGCCTACCTGCTCGTCCCCGACGGCCGCGACGGTGGCCCACCCGGCCCGGCCGTGCTCGCCTGCCACGGCCACGGGCCGGGGAAGACCCAAGTGGTCGGCCTGGAGCACACCGACATGCCGAACGCCGACTACGCCCTCCAGCTGGCCCGCAGGGGCTATGTGGTGCTGGCGCCGGACCTGCGCTGCTTCGGCGAGCGCCTGGACTGGAACCCCGAGGACCACTACGCGTGCGACACCAATCTCGTCCACGCCGCCATGGCGGGGTGGAACCCGCTGGCCCAGAACGTCTGGGACCTGCGGCGCTGCCTCGACCTCCTCGAGCAGCACCCGCTGGTCGACCCCGAGCGCATCGGCATGGTCGGCATCTCCTACGGCGGCACCGTCACGCTCTTCACCGCCGCCGTCGACGGTCGGGTCGCGGCGTCCGTGGTGAGCGGGTACTTCTCCTCGTGGGCGGAGAGCCACAAGATGCCCTGGAACATGTGCGGCTCCCAGATCATGTTCGGGATGCTGGGCCGGCTCGAGCACGAGGATCTCGGCGCGCTCGTCGCGCCGCGGCCCCTGCTGGTCGAGTCGGGCACCGAGGACCTCTTGTTCCCGGTCGCGGCGGCCACCGAGTCGGTTCGCCGCACCCGTCTCGTCTACGAGCAGGAGGGGGCCGCCGATCGCCTGGTGCACGACGTCTTCGCGGGGGGGCACCAGTGGCACGGCACCGAGGCCCTGCCCTTCCTCGACCGCTGGCTCGGCCACGGGGGTCCACCACTACCACCCCCACCCTCGGCCCCCGTTGCCGGCTGATCGGGCCGCGGTCCCTCGGCCCGCTCAGCCGTCCCCGTCGCGCGGCGCGCCCCGCGCCTCGGCCGCGTGCTGCAGGACCTGGTCGAGCGACGCCTGGGTGCCGACGTCGCTGCGCACCCCGGGGCTCGGGGCCCCGGCGCCGGGGTCGGTCGCCTCGGCCTCGGGGGGATCCCGGTACTCGGGCGCGAGGACCCGCCCGAACCAGTCCCGCCAGCGCCGTCCCCCGCCCCGCCCCCGCCCGCTCGGCACTAGAGGAAGCCGCGCAAGATCGAGGGGAACGCCGACGCCAACACCACCTTGCCGTTGAGGTCCTTGGCGGTCGGGACCGAGACGGGGTTGGCGGTGGGGACGTTCATCAAGGAGAGGACGGCCGAGACCGGGGTCCCGGGCCCGAGATAGATGTGCGAGGCCACCTGCTCGAGCAGCGAGGTCGTCCCGGTCGGGTCCGAGATGAGGCCGGTGACCGACAGCCTGCCCGTGGCCAGCTGGCCCAGGCTCGACGTCGGGCTGACCATGTGCAGGTCGACGCCGACGTAGTGGCTGACCGGGATGCCCAACTTGTCCAGCCCGGCGATGAGGGCGCTGGGCGCGTGGAGGCTGAGCGTGTCGATGGGGACGGTGCCGCCGCCGGCGAGGGGCAGCCCCAGCGTGTTGGGGATCTTGAGGACGTTGGTGTGCCCGCCGGCGTCGTGGAACACGAAGATCTGCTCGCTGTGGTCGGGGCCCTTGACGATGGCGAGCAGGTCGTTCTTGCCCCGCGCCAGCAGCCAGGCCGGGATGCCCACGTGGTGGACGGCGTGGTCGATCCGGTACAGGCTGATCCCGATCCACGACCCGGCCAGGGCGATCAGCGCCACCAGGGCGGACCCGGTGACGATCAGGACGCGCCGGAGGACCCTTCGCCTTCGGCGGGGCGGCTCGGCGCCCGGAGCGACCAGTCCCGGGCGCCCCGCGGTCAGTGCGATCGTCAATTCCCCTCCGTCGAGCAGTCCGAGCCTCGGCCCGGCACCCCAGATCCCCGCCCCGAAACGTACGGATCCGCCATTGCCCCGCCGTTGCCCGCAGGGTTCGATGTGGTTGCCGTGGGCTCGAGCTCGTCCGCCATGCTGGGGACATGGGAGAACGTCCACGACCTGCCGCCGGACCGCGAGGCCGTGGGCGCACCCTTGCACCGCTACACCTCGCCCGACGAGGACAGCGCCCGCTGGTGGGACTTCCCCCTGCGCCCGGGCGACATCGTGATCAGCACCCGGTCCAAGTCGGGCACGACCTGGGTCCAGATGATCTGCCTGCTGCTGGTGTTCCAAGACCCGCACCTCGCTGGTCGCCTGGGCTCACTCTCGCCCTGGCTGGACTGGCTCGTCCGGCCCAAGGAGGATGTCTACGGATTGCTGGCGGATCAGACCCACCGTCGCGTCATCAAGACGCACACCCCGCTCGACGGCGTGCCGTTCGACCAGCGGGTCACCTACATCGTAGTCGGGCGCCACCCACTGGATATGGCGGTCTCCCTCTACCACCACAGCGACAACATCGACCGCCGGCGCATGGCCGAGCTCACCGGCCAACCCCTGGTCAGGCCGTCGCCCCGTCCCCCGTTGCACGAGTGGCTCCTGGGCTTCGTCGACTGGGAGGGCGACGCCCGGGCCTGGCTCGACACGCTGCCCGGAGCGCTCTTGCACCTCTCCGACGCCTGGGCCCGTCGCCACTCGCCCAACGTCGTGCTCGTGCACTACGACGACCTCCTCTCCGACCTCGACGGCAGCATGCGCCGACTCTCGCGACTGCTCGGGATCCCCGTGGACGAGGCACCGCTGGCCCGCGCTGGTGCACGCGGCCACGTTCGACGCCATGCGCGAGGGCGTGAGCGCTGCCGGACGGCACCCTCGCGGTGTTGAAGGACCCGGCGGCCTTCTTCCGCCACGGCGCCTCGGGCGACGGCCGGGAGCTCCTGACCGCGGGCGAGCTCGCCCACTACCGCGCCCGCGTGGCCACCATGGCACCGGCCGACCTGCTGCACTGGCTGCACCGCGACGGGGAGGCGTGAGCGGTGCCCATCGTGCCCCGACGACAAGGACTGGACCTGGGTCCTCGAGCGGCCCGTGCCCCGAGTGCGGGTTCGACGCTGTCGTCGCTGCCGGCCGAGTCGGTCGCTCGGTTGTTGCGATCCAACGCCGACGCATGGCAGGACGTCCTGCGACGGCCGGCCGCGGAGCTCCGCCGCCGACCCGCCGCCGATCGCTGGTCGCCGCTCGAGTACGCCTGCCACGTGCGCGACGTCTGCGTGCTCTATCACCAGCGGCTCGGGCTCATGCTGCGTGAGGACGACCGCTGTATCCCGAACTGGGACCAGGACGCCACCGCGGTCGACCAGCGCTCCCTCGAGCAGGAGCCCGTGCTGGTCGCGGCCGCAGCTGGGGGACGCCGCCACCCGGTTGGCCGACGGTCTTCGACGCGGTCAGCGGTGAGCAGTGGCAGCGCCGGGGGCGGCGCAGCGACGGCGCCACCTTCACCGTCGGCCGGCTTTGCCCGCTCCATGATCCACGATCCGGTCCACCACCTCTACGACGTCACCGGGGTGCGGGCGGGCTGAGTCCGCCTGCCGCCGGGCTCCTCAGTCGGGGAGCAGCCGCGCCGAATCCGGCTCCAGGTGGATGGTGGCGTGCGCGATCGTCCGCAGTGCCGACGCGGGGCAGGAGGTGGCGACCGGTCCGGTGAGCGCGTCGCGCACCGGCTCGGCCTTGCGCGCCTCGGGCACGACGGCGAGCACCCGCCCGGCACGCAGGAGCGCCGGGATGGTCACGGTGATGGCGTGGGTCGGGACGGCGTCCAGCCCGGCGAAGTGACCCTCGTTCACCTGCTGCATGCGGCAGGCGGCGTCGAGCTCGACCACCTTGACGTCGCGTCGGTCGGAGAAGTCGGCCACCGGCGGGTCGTTGAAGGCAAGGTGTCCGTTCTCCCCGATGCCGAGGCAGCACAGGTCGAGCGGATGGCTGCGCAGGAGGCTGGCCGTAGCGGAGGCACTCGGCCTCGGCGTCGCCCAGCCCCTCGACGTAATAGGCCGCTCTCGGGTGAGCCGGCTCCACGATGCGTTCGCGGATCCAGCGCTGGAAGCCGGCGGGATGGTCGGGCCCCACCCCGACGTACTCGTCCATGTGGAAGACCACGGTGTCCGCCCAGGGCACCCCTGCGGTCTCCTCCACGAGCGCCCGCACGAACGCCAGTTGGGAGTTCCCGGTGGCGAACATCGCATGGGCGATGCCGCGGGTCTGCACGGCGGCCCGCATGACGTCGCGCGCCTCGTCGGCGGCCGCCCGCGCCAGCGCGGCTGCGTCGGCATGTACTCGCACGGTGGCGCCGTCGACGGTCCGGGTCCCTGTCCACATGGCGCTCAGCATGCCAGGCGCCGACTCGGCCAGACTGTGCCGGTGCGCGACGTCGTCCCCCCGGGTCCGGCCCACATGGAGGCGGCCTGGAAGGCGGTGCGCCGCTTCCTCGCGGTGACGCCGCTGGTGGGCGCCCCGCAGCTGGGACCGGCGGTCTCGGTCAAGGTCGAGACGGTCCAGCCCACGGGCTCTTTCAAGGTGCGCGGCGGCCTGGCGGCGGTGGCCGCCACGCTGGAGGAGGAGCCCGGCCGTGCCGTCGTCGCGTCGTCCGCCGGCAACCACGGGCTCGGCCTCGCCTACGCGGCGTCGAAGCTCGGCGCCCAGGTGACCGTCGTCGTGCCCACGGGAGCCTCGGCGGCCAAGGTCTCCGCGCTCCAACAGTTCGACGTGCGCCTGGTTCTTCACGGCGAGGGCTATCGCGACGCAGAGACGCACGCGCTCGAGCTGGCTGCCCGCGACGGGAGCCGCTACGTGTCGCCCTACAACGACCCCGACGTCATCGCCGGGCAGTCGACCGTTGCCGCGAGCTGGTCGAACAGGTGCCCAACCTCGGCACCGTCGTCGTCCCCTGCGGGGGAGGCGGGCTGCTCTCGGGCGTCATCCTCGGGCTCGAGGGGACGGGCGTACGCGTCGTCGGCATCGAGTCCGAGGCGTCGCCATCCATGAGCACCGCGCTGGCGGCGGGGGCGATCGTGCCGATCGACGTCGAGCCGACGGTGGCCGACGGCTTGGCCGGCAACTTGGAGCCGGGCGCGGTCACGGTCGACATCGCGCTCGACGCACGGCGTGGAGGTCCTGACGGTGAGCGAGGCCGACATCCGCTCCGCCATGGCGTTCTCGGCCGCCAAGATGGGTCTCGTGCTCGAGGGCGCGGGCGCCGTCGGCATCGCCGCGCTCCGGGACGGCGTGGTGACCCCGGACGCGGACGGCAGGCAGACGGTGGTGCTCCTGACCGGGCGCAACGTGGCGCCCAGTCTCCTGTCCGAGGTGCTCCATTCCTGAGGTCAGCACCAACGGGGCCACGCTCAGCTACGACGTGACCGGCGAGGGGGAACCGCTCCTGCTCATCGCCGGCTGTGGCCAGCCCGCCGCGGCGTGGCACCTGTCCCTGGTGCCGGCGCTGGCGGCCGCCGGGTACACCGTGGCGACCTTCGACAATCGCGGGGTGCCCCCGTCCTCCTCGCCACCCGCCCCCTACAGCGTGGACGTCATGGTCGACGACACATTGGCGCTGATCGACCACCTCGGCTGGGACGATCCGGTGCGCATCGCCGGCCACTCCATGGGTGGGTGGATCGCCGAGATGCTGGTGCTCGACCACCCCGAACGAGTCCGGGCCGCCGCGCTGATGGGCAGCGCCAACAAGCCGACGGCGTGGGAGATCGCCATCACCACCGTCGAGCGGGACCTGGCCCGCCTGGACTACGACCTCCCGCCGCTCTACTACGCCACCCAGACCCTGCGGTACCTGCCGATCGCCGACATCCAGGACTCCGAGGTCGTCAGCACCTGGCTCTCGCTGATGGGTGAGTTGCCGGTCTGGCCCAACCCCGGGCGCCTGGGCCAGTACGAGGCCGCGCTGGCGTGGTCGACCGATCCTGCCCGCACGACGCGCTGGTCCGAGGTGCGCGTCCCCTGCCTCGTCCTCGCCTTCGAGCACGACGTCGACTCGCCGCCGCGCTATGCCAGCGCGGCGGCGGAGGCGATCCCGGGCTGCGACTACCGCGAGGTCGCCGGCGCCGGGCACATCGGCATCCTCACGCACGCCGACGAGGTCGCCCGGCACCTCGTCGAGTTCTTTGCCCGCACCTGACACCCGGAGTGACGGCCGCCGAGGAGAACTGATCGCTCCGTCCGGGCAGACTGGGGAGCCGATGCAGACCGTCGAGATCGCCGTCGACACGTCCCGGGAGCGGATCGTCGACCTGACGCAGGACCTGGAGCGGTTCTGCGCCGGACGCGGGGACGGCCTGGTGAACGCGTTCGCGCCGCACGCCACGGCCGGCCTGGCCCTCATGGAGACGGGCTCGGGGTCCGAGACCGACCTGCTGGCCGCGCTCGAGCGGCTCGTGCCGCACGACGGCCGGTACCGGCATTCCCACGGATCGCCGGGGCACGGGGCGGACCACCTCCTGCCCGCGCTGGTCTGCCCGTCCGTCATCCTGCCCGTGCTGGGGGGCCGGGTCGCTCTCGGGACGTGGCAGTCCCTCGTCCTGGTCGATCTCAACGTGGACAATCCGCGGCGCCGCGTCCGCCTCAGCTTCTTGCCCGACCCCCGGGGGCCCGGTGATCGGATCGGCGCCCGGACTCGGGCCGGCCGCACACTTCCAGGCTGTATACGAAACCTTCTGAAACGAGGGCGATGAACGGAAGGAAAGATTCGGGATCCTTCCGTAACGGGATCTATTGCGGAAGGCTGCATATACAACCCACGCGAGGCCACCGGAGCACGACACACAGACACACCAGACACACAGACACACAGACACACAGGCCATCCCCTTCGCTGCCGATGCTCGACGATCCCGGGCTCGTCGCGAGCATCATTGTGTCGTGTGAGGTAGGGCCGGCCCTCGAAAGGAACCAGATGGAAATCGCGGTCATCGGAACCGGCTTCATCGGCACCACGCTCGGGGGTGCGCTCGCCCAGGCAGGACACAACGTCACCTTCGGATCGCGCCACCCCGAAGAGGGAGCCGTGGCCGGCACGACGGTGGCATCCATCGGTGACGCCCTGGCGAACGCAGAGGTCGTCATCCTCGCCCTCCCGGGGGCTGAGGTGCCAGGCCTCGCCTCGGAACACCGGGACGCCCTCGAAGGCAAACTCGTCATCGACGCGACGAACAAGATGGGTGAGGCGGTGGCGAACAGCCGCTCGAGCCTTCCGCCGTCGGTTCGCTACGTCAGGGCGTTCAACACGCTGGGCGGGGAGAACATGGCCGATCCCGTCTTCGCGGAAGGGAGGGCGGACATGTTCTTCTCCGCGCCCGAGGCAGACCGCGCGACCGTCGAGGCGGTCATCGAGGGTGTCGGGCTGCGTCCCGTCTACGTCGGAGAGGACCAGGAGCCACTGATCGACAGCCTCTTCCAGTTGTGGATCGCCCTGGCCATGACGCAAGGGCGAGGGCGGCGACTTGCCTTTCGGCTCCTCGATCACTGATCACGACGACAGGGCCCCGCTCATTTCCATCCCTGCAGGACATGTTCGAACCACCACGAGGGAGCCGCGGCCGTCAGGACGCTCATGTCCCAGTAGTCGCACCATCTCGTGATCCTGCCGTCGCGCAACTCGTGCACGGACGCGACGGGGAGTGCCATCGTCTCTCCCGTCGGCCATTCCCAGTGCTCGACGTGCTCGGTCATCACGACCTCGTCGCCGGCAACGAGATGCCGTCGCTCGTCGCGCAGCCCGGACAGTTTGCCGAACGCCAGGGTCAGGCGGTTGGTGATCTCGGCGGGACCGTGAGCCACGTCGTCGTCGGGTGTCGACACGTCGGTGTACTCGCCTTCGGGATCGAAGCGTGCCACCAGGCTCTCGAGGTCCTGTCGGTAGAGGTCGTTCCAGAACCCCTCGATCACGGTGCGGTTCTCGTCGGCCTTGGTCACGCGGTACCCCCAGGGATCTTCGACACGACTCCAGCTTGCAACAGAACGCGGACCCGGCGGGCGCACCCGGCCTGCGTCAGTCGGAAGGAGGGCGTGGCGACTCCCAGTCGACCTCGAGGTCCACGACGGCCTCGTGGTGGTTCTGCAGCCAACCACGGGCGAAGGGGCACCAGGGCACGAGCGTCAAACGATCCGCGCGGGCCCGGCGGACCGCCGCTTCGACAAGGCGGCCGCCGACTCCCCGCCCGGCCAGCTCGTCGGGGACCTCGGTGTGGATCAGCACCAGCCGGTCGCCGTGGAGGTGGTACACCAGCTCGGCCTCCGCACCGTTCGAGCGACCCACGAAGCGGTTCTCGGCGGGAACGTCGACGATCTCCACGTCGTCGGCAGGAGTGGTCATGGGTAGGCCTCCGAAGTCGTGGCCGTCGCGTGCCACCCTAGGGGTGGAGAAGCAGGACATGAGCGGGCCCGTCGCCACCCACGACACGCCGGCCGGCCCGTCGCTACCAGTCCCCCCAGCCGGGGGGGCTCACCGACCGGGTCACGGTGCGGGGGTCCACCGGCCGCCCCTCCTGAGCGGCCCGGTAGACGGCGAAACAGAGCCGGAGGACGTCGGTGGCCTCGCGGACCCGTCATGGCGGCCGGGCTCCCGTGCACCAGCGCGTCGACGAAGTGCTGCGAGGATCGCACGAAGCCGGCGCCCCAATCGGCGTCGAGGTCGGTGAACTCGGTCGTCTTGCGTTCGTGCGGGGTGCCCGTGAACAACATGACCGGGGCGAGGTCCAGCATCTCGCCGGTGGCGCGGGTGACCCAGATCTGCCCCTCGTCCCCGGTGATCTCGAAGAACTCGTCGGCGCCGTAGTACTGCGAACGCATGTAGAAGTTCGGTGAGTACTGGACCTCCATCATGCCCAACACGTCGGGGTCCTCGTACTCGAAGATCACGGCGCAAGGCTCGAAGAAGAGGTCGCGCCGCCGCACGACCGCCTGCACCGAGGTGATGCCCAGGTCGAGCAGCCACAGCGCCATGGCGTACTTGTGCACCATGTCGTCGAAGAGGTGCCCGCCCGGGCTCCGCTTGTCGAGGCGCCAGCCGTAGCCCTCGGGGCGCAACGCGGCCTGGAAGGCGGAGTCGGTCTGGCCGACCAGCGTGCGGATGCGCAGCGACGTCGGCTTGCCGATGGCGCCGTCGGCCACCAGGCGCTTCGCCAGCTCGAGCGGGGGATAGTGGACGAAGCACTCGCTGACGCGCAGGGTGCGGCCGACCCGATCGGCCACCGCCTGCATCTCGAGCGCGTCCTCGACCGAGTTGGCCACCGGCTTCTGGACGGACACGTGCTTGCCCGCCTCGAGCGCGGCGATGACGTGGTCACGGTGCAGGTGGGTGGGCGTGAGCACCTCCACGGCGTCGATCGGAGTCGTCGGCCAGCATGGCGGGCAGGTCGGCGTAGAAGGACCGCGCCCCCCACTCCTTGGCCGCCTGGCGGCCCACCTCCTCGTCGGTGTCGCACACGGCGACGACGTCGCAGCGGGGATCCTCGAGGTAGCCCCGCACGTTCATGGCCGCGATGTTGCCGGCGCCCAGCACGCCCAACCGGACCCTCTCCATCACGTCCTCCTTGTGCCGGCGACGCCGCCTACGCGTCGGCTCCGAAAGCCCCACCCTCCCGGGCGGCGGCGATCCGATTGTCGTCATAGCCGAGCACGGAGCGCAAGACGGCCTCGCTGTGCTGGCCGACCGTGGGTGCCTTGGCCGGGTGCGGGAGGTCCTCGCCGACGAAGTGGAGCGGGGTGAAGAGCTGGTCCGCGCCCACCTCCGTCGGCGGGCAGGAGCGAGAAGCGGTCGGCGAACTGCGGGTCGTCGAGCAACGTCTTGGGTGTGTTGACCGGTGCGATGGGCGTGTTGACCCGTCCGCCGAAGTCGAGCCATTCCTTGGCCGTCTTGGTGGCGAAGATGGCGCGCAGCTCGGCCCGGAGCTCGCGGTTGCCCGCGCGCGTGGTCGGCGTACTTCGAGCCCGGCCAGCGCTCGAAGAGGTCCATGCGGTCGAGGGCCTCGCAGAAGTTCCTCCAGAAGGCCTGCTCGGACGCCATGAAGAGGACATGCTCGTGGTCCGACGGTCTCGTAGACCTGGTAACGGACCCCTTCGACCATGCCCGCCGTGCCCGGGGCGCGCCGCTCGTAGCCGTCGGCCTTGTTGCCGGTGACCTCGGACTCCGGCCGCTCGTAGGCCCTCCAGGTCTCGCTGCGGTACCAGTCCAGGGCCGCCGCGGCATCGGACTGGGCGACGTCGATGTAGGAGCCCTCGCCCGTGGCGCGGGCCCGGATGACCGCGGCCAGAATGCCGAGCGCGCCGAACAGCGGCCCGGCGTTGATCCCGATGGACACGTGCTCGGGGATGTAGGTGAATCCATCGTCGTCGGTGGCGACCTTGACGATGCCGGCCCAGGTGTCGTAGGCGATCCCGTGGCTCGGGTAGTCACGGTAGGGGCCCGTCATCCCGTAGCCCGAGATGGTGCAGAACACGAGCTTGGGGTTCATCGGCGCGCAGGGCCTCGAACCCGACGCCGCGCCGGGCCAGCGAGCCCGGCCGCATGGCCTCGACCACGACGTCGGCGCCGGCGGCGAGCTCCTTGAAGATGCCGACGCCCGCGTCGGTGCGCAGGTCGAGCACGAGCGAGCGCTTGCCGCGGTTGAGGTGCAGGTGCATGAGCGAGGTCCCCTCGACGATGGGCCAGGTCATCTCCCGTATGTAGTCCCCGGCCGGGCGGCTCCACCTTGATCACGTCCGCGCCGAGGTCGACCAGGGCCGTGGTGATGGCGGCCGGCCCCAGGGCCGAGCACTCGATGATCCGCAAGCCCTGCAGTGGCGGCGTCGTCATGGGACCTCCCTCGTCGAAGGCGGGATCGTAGCGGCCTCGCCACGGGCGCCCGGAGCTCGACCCCGACATACTGGGCCGGTGCAGACGGACGCTCTCGACGACGCCCTGACCGTCCTCGCGGCCACCGCCCCCCGCTACGGACCGCTCGGCCTGGCCAACCACGGCCCCATGGCCGCCGAGGCGCTGGCACACCTGGGTCGCCACGACGCCATCGCCGGCTGGGTCGAGCAGTACCGGGTGCGTCTCGAAGAGGCCCCGGCGCCGGCGGACCGGCCGCTGAGCGAAGAGGAGTGGCCCGCCGCGCTCGGGCAGGCGGACCGCTTTCCCGAATGGCTCGCGCTCTTCGAACGGGAGATCGCCGATCGCCCGGCTGCCGCCGTCGTGGGCGAATGGGCGGCGCGCCTGCTGCCGGGTGCGGTCGGGGCGGCCGACGCACGGGCTGATCCGCACCGGCCACGCCGTGCGCGCCCTGCGGGCGGCCGACACCCCGCCGCGGCGACTCGAGGGCGCGACCGCGCTCGGCGTTCTGGGCCTCGAGCTACCAGGAGCTGCCCGGGCCGCCGCTGCTGATCGGCCGCGAGCTCGTGCCCGAGGCGCTGGCCGACCTCCCCTACCTCCCGGAGGAGGCGCCGCGGGCGGCGCTCATCAGCGACAGGGTGGCCTCCGTGGCCGACATCGCCGGCGAGTTCGAGCAGGCGGTCGCCTCGCTCGGCTGGACCGGCGTCGCGGTGGACCTGCTCGACGAGCTGGCATCGGGCGGTGCCGTGGCCTACCTGCGCAACGCCGACGCCGGCGGGGCGATCGGCCTCCTCCACGCCGTCACCTCGCCGCTGGCCTGCGAGATGCTGCTTCCCTGGCTGGCCCAGGAGGACCGGGACGCCGCCCTCGGCTACGTGTGGCAGGCGGTCGCCGCCCTGCACGTCGCCTACGACGAGGACCGCACGACCCCGGTCCCGAGCGAAGGCCCCCCCTCCGCCGACATGCTCGTCGACCGGGCCGCTGGCCTCGGGCGACGAGCATGCCATCAAGCTGACGGAAGCTGCGCTGCGCAGTGCGCACCGCAGCGGCGATCCCGTCCTGCTGTTGGCGGCGGCCGACGCCTGCGCCCGCCTCTGAGGCGGCCCACCGGCCGCACGGACGCAGCGCCGTCGACGGCGAGGAGGGTCAGGACGTCTGCAGGCGCTCGGGGTGGCGCGCCTCGATCATGCGGCGGAACCCGTCCTGCCAGTGGACCCTGGTGTGCCCCAGCACCTCGTGCATGTACGTGACGTCCGGCCACAGCGGCGTGTGCGCCGCATCGCGTGTACTCGAAGATCGGGCTCCACGCCGACGAGCTCGCCCATGTAGGCGCAGTACTCCTCGGCGCTGACGGTCTCGCTGCCCGCCCAGTTGACGACGAGCGGCGGCAGGGCCGGGCGACCTCCATGGCCCGGATGCCGAGCTCGACGTAGTCGTCCTCGTAGATCGGGTTGTAGTTGTTCGGCGGGTCCGGGATGGAGCGGATCGGCTTGCCCTGGAGCATCAGGTCGAGCCGATCCGGCGGGGCGCCGCCCTCGGGGCCGTAGGTCGAGCAGATGCGGATGATGGTGAGCGGGATCCCGAAGTGTTCGGCGACCCAGGTGCACACTGCTCGGCGGCGACCTTGGAGAAGCTGTAGTTCGCCCGCAGCGGGACGCCCGGCGGGTCGGCCTCGGTCAGCGGTCGCTGCCCCTGGTACCCGTAGATCGAGCCCGTCGAGCAGTAGACGAAGCCCTTGGCCCCCCGGCAGTGGTACAGGAGGTCACCCGAGGCGCTGGGCGTTGGTGTGGACGCAGCGACGCCAGTCGCCCTCGCCCGGTGTCGACCGCGGCATGGAAGACGTAGGTGAAGTCCTCGGGCAGCGACGAGAAGATCGCCGTGCGACGACGTCGAGGGGCAGACGGTCGTACGCCCGCCGCGGCTCGAGCCGGTCGCGTTGCGCCGGGCCTCAGCAGCCGGGCGACGCCCCAGACCTCGTTGTCCTCGGCCAGAGCGCCCGGGCGATCGGGAACGCGATCTTCCCGGTGGCGCCCGTGACGAGGATCTTCTCGCCTTCGAGCACTGCGGCCTCCGACGGTCGGGTCAGCCGCGCCGTCCGGGGCGGCGCATGTCGACTGAGACGTCTGGCCGCGCAAGGTATTCGGCCCCCGGCGGCCCGTCAAGAGTCGGCGGCGCGCCACGGCGCCCCCTCGCGAGACCCGTCGTTAAGATCCTGCCCGTGTCAGGTCTCGTCGGGACCCCCTCCGATGCACGACCTGACGTGCTCGCCGCGGGGCGCACGGATGTCACGACGATCTACATGTCCTTCTCCGAGCGTCACCCCGAAGGTCGAGATGCCGACTACCTGAAGTGGCATTCACTCGATCATCGCCCCGAACAGCAGCGCCTCAGGCGTTTGCGGACCTCGTTCCGCCTGGTGTCGACCCCGGCCTGCCGCGCCGCCCGTGCTGCGAACGACGAGCGCTACGAGGCAACGGACCACCTGATGACCTACTTGTTCACCGACCCGGGGGCCATGGGCGAATTCAACCAACTGAGCGTGGCGCTGCGAGACGCCGGCCGGGCCCCGTATCTCCTCCCCCTGGTCGAGCGAGCGGCCTACCGCCTCGAGGGGATGGCGGCGGCTCCCAGGATCAAGATCGGTGCCGACGTGTTGCCCTGGTGGCCGACCAAGGGCGTCTACGTGCTGGTCGAGCGGGGCGGGGCCCCGGCGAGCGAGCTCGTCGGCGTCCCCGGTGTCGGCGGCGCGTGGTGGGGCGGCGCCGAGCCCCTCGAACCGCCCTTCTGCACCCGGGACAACAGCGGATTGCACATCAGTTATCTCTTCCTCGACGACGAGCCCGTCGACGTCGCCCGGCGCCTCCGACCTCACCTCGAGGGGCGTTGGTCGGATGCGTCGGTCGACCCGCTCTTCGCTGCCCCTTTCCACAGCCTGGTGCCCCACGAGTGGGGTCGCTACCGCCCCTGAGCGGTCGAGGCGGCGGACCTTGCCGGCGTCGTCGAACTTCACGACCGAGCGATCCTGCGGCCCGAAGGCAGCCGATCACCTGCTCGCAACCCCCCGCGGGCGCGCGCCTCGAGGCCCATGGATAGTGTCGGCCCGATGGAATACCGCACGCTCGGCCGGACCGGCATCAAGGTCAGCCCCCTGTGCCTCGGGGCGATGATGTTCGGGGCCTGGGGCACCCAGGACCACGACGAGTCGATCCGCATCATCCACGCCGCGCTCGATGCCGGCATCAACTTCGTCGACACCGCCGACGTCTATTCGTTCGGGGAGTCCGAGGAGATCGTGGGCAAGGCGCTGGCGCCGCACCAAGCGACACAAGGTCGTGCTCGCCACCAAGGTGCACGGCCAGATGGGAAAGGACCCCAACGCCCAGGGGAACTCGCGCCGCTGGATCATCGCCGAGTGCGACAACAGCCTGCGCCGGCTCGGCACCGACTACATCGACCTGTACCAGATCCACCGGCCTTCGCCCGAGACCGACATCGACGAGACACTCGGAGCGCTGACCGATCTGGTGCGGGCAGGGAAGATCCGTTACTTCGGGAGCTCGACCTTCCCGGCGCACGAGATCGTGGAGGCGCAGTGGGTGGCGGAGCGCCGGGCCCGCGAGCGTTTCGTCACCGAGCAGCCGCCGTACTCCATCCTCGTACGCGGGATCGAGAAGGACGTGCTGCCCATGTGCCAGAAGTACGGCATGGGCGTCCTCTCCTGGAGCCCGCTCGCGGGCGGCTGGTTGTCGGGCGCCTTCGGGCCGGGCAAGGAGAACGCGAGCCGTCGCTCGGCCATGCTGCCCCACCACTACGACATGTCGCTGCCGGGCAACCAGCAGAAGCTCGACGCGGTGACCAAGTTGACCGAGCTGGCCGACGGCGCCGGCCTGAGCCTGATCGAGCTTGCACTGGGGTTCGTCCTCGAGCACCCCGCCGTGACGTCGCCCATCATCGGCCCCCGCACCATGGAGCATCTCGAGTCGCAGCTGCCTGCGCTCGAGCTGCGCCTCAGCGCCGACGTGCTCGATCGCATCGACGAGATCGTGCTGCCGGGCACCGATCTCAACGACACCGACGTCGGCTGGGTGCCCGCCGCCATCGCGGACTCCTCGCTGCGCCGACGCTCCCGCTGAGCCGGTGCCTAGGCTCGTCCTGCGCGACGCCACCGTCCTCGATGCCGACGGCGCACGGCCGCGCACGACGCTGGTCACCGAGGACCGGCGCATCACGACGGTGCGCACGGGCACGGCCGCGACCGCGGTCGAGACGGGACCCGAGGACCGGGTGGTCGACCTCGGCGGGCGCACCGTCATGCCGGGCATGGTCAGCAGCCACTTCCACGCCACCTACCACGAGCTCGGCTCCAAGACGGCGCCGTTCGGGCTCGAGGAACCGCCGGCCCTGCAGGCCGTGCGGGCCGCGCATCATCTCGAGCTCCTGCTGCGCAGCGGCTTCACCGGCGCGGTCAGCGCCGGCGCGCCCTTCGCCATCGACGCCTCCATGAAGGCCGCCATCGCGGAGGGGCTCTTCGCCGGCCCCCGCCTGATGGCGGGCAGCCGCGACGTCAGCACGACCGGGCACGCCGGCGACAAGAGCTTCCCCTGGTACTGGGACGTCGGCGCCCGCGGCGCCATCCACCGCTCCGACGGTCCCGACGAGTTCCGGCGGGCGGTGCGCGAGGAGATCAAGCAGGGGGCCGAGATCATCAAGATGTTCGTCACCGGCGGCCACGGCACGGTGGCGCCGAGCGAGCTGACGGAGATGTCCCGCGCCGAGCTCTCGGCGGGCATCGAGGCGGCCCACGAGCGCGGCGCGCTGGTCCGCGGCCACATCGCCAACCGCGCCGCCCTCGCCATGGCGCTCGACGCCGGCATCGACGTGGTCGACCACGGCGACGGGCTCGACGAGGCGGCGATCGAGCGGATGGTCGAGCTCGGCACCTTCCTCGTGCCGAGCCAGCTCTTCCCGGCCCGCTTCGCCGAGATGATGGACGGGGCCGGCCTCGGGTTCACGGCGGACATGGCGGCGGACATCGAGCGGGCGCTGGCCATCCTGCCCGCCGCCAACGCCGCCGGGGTCAGGCTGCTGTGCGGCGACGACTACGGGGCGATCGGCCTGCCCCACGGCCGCTACGCCGACGAGCTCGAGTTCTACGTGAAGGAGGCGGGGATCCCGGCGCTCGACGTGATCCGCTGGGCCACCCGGAACGGATTCGAGCTCATGGGCCGCGCCCACGAGCTCGGATCGGTGCGGGAGGGCTACCTGGCGGACCTGCTCGTCGTCGACGGCGACCCGTTGCGCGACATCGGCGTCCTGCAGGACCAGGCGAGGCTCCTCGGCGTCATGAAGGGCGGCACCCTGATCAAGGACGAGCTGGGGACCCTGCCGCCGCATGATCATCATCGCCGGCTCACTCAGCTTCGACCCTTCCGACCGCGCCGACGTGCTGGCCAGCCTGGCCGAGGTCACCGAGGCCAGCCGGCGGGACGCCGGGTGCGTCGAGTACTCGTGGGCCGAGGACCTCGAGGCTCCCAACACGTTCCGCTTCTTCGAGTGCTGGGAGTCCCAGGAGCTGCTCGACGCGCACCTGGCCGCGCCGCACGAGACGGCCTTCGGCGAGCGCAACCTCAGCCGCATCACCGGCGCCACGGCCAGCATGTACGCGGCCTCCCCGGCCGAGCGGGCGAGCGGCCCGCAGCCGGGTGACCGGCCGGTAGCGTCGTCGTCCCATGGGCCGGACGACGCGCGCTGCCGTGCACCTCGGCGGTCGTGCGGTCGACGCCCTCCCCGCGCCGCTCCGCGGGCCGCTGCGGGCCGCGCTGGGACGACCCGGCCCACGCCGGGTCGCGCTGGAGCGGCTGGACGGCGAGCTGGCGCGGGCGACCGAACTGATGGCCGCCGCGCCCGACGAGGCCCGTGCCCTGCTCGAGGGCTTCGCGGTGGCGCTCCCCTCGCAGCCGCCGCGACGACCCGTTCTCCGCCGCCTACCGGGAATGGACCTGGGACCTGTATCGGCGCATCTCGGGGCGCCCGGCCTACGACACCGCCCACGAGTCCTCTCCCTTCGACCTGGCGGGCCGCCTTGACGCGGCCGTTCCCCTACCAGAGCGGCTCGCTCGCCCTGGTCGGCCGCGACCTGGTCGCCCGCGGCCACCTCCTCGACTGCCTGGCCGACGTGGCGCCGGCGCGTCGGGTCGTCGAGTTCGGCCCCGGCTGGGGCAACCTCACCCGGGACATGGTCGCGACGGGGCTCGACGTCACCGCGGTCGAGCTGGACGAGAAGTTCTGCCGCGCTGATCGCGCACGCTGCCAGGGGCCCGGCCACCTCACCGTCGTGCAGGGGGACATGCTCGGCTTCGGCACCGAGGAGCCCTTCGACGCCGCGGTGTTCTTCGAGAGCTTCCACCACTGCGCCGATCACCTGGCCATGCTGCGGCGCCTGCACGACATCGTGCGCCCGGGCGGGGCGGTGCTCTTCGGCGCCGAGCCGGTGCAGCGGCTGGACTACCCGTGGGGGCCGCGGCTCGACGGGCTCTCCGTCTGGTCGAGCCGGACCTACGGCTGGCTCGAACTGGGCTTCGACGGCGCGTACTTCGACCAGGCTCTCGCCCGGACGGGCTGGGCGGGGCGTCGGGTCCGGCTCGGTGCCGCCATGGGCGAGGAAGACGTGATCGTGGCCAGGCCGACGGGAGCCTTCGGCCCTACGAGATGGGGACCTTGGTCCCTAGGGAGCAGTCGACGTCCCGCCGACACTGGTCGGAGCGGCCCACAACGAGGTGGGTCCCCAGAAGAGAGAGGCACCATGCAACGAAAGATCTTTGACGTGCTGGTCAGTGTCGGCGGCGCCATCATGGTGGTCGTCCTTCTCGTGGCCGGAGTGCTCCTCCTGTGGGGCGCCAGCTTCGCCAACAACAACGTGCACAACCAGCTGGCCGAGCAGCAGATCACGTTCCCGTCGGCGGCAGCGTTCGCCCACGCCAAGCCGGGCACCGAGATCACGCCTTCGATGATCCCCTCGGTTTCCCAGTACGCCGGGCAACAGTTGACGACCGGTGACCAGGCACAGGTCTACGCCGACGACTTCATCGCCGTGCACCTCCAGGAGATCGGCGGCGGCAAGACGTACGCCCAGCTGAGCGCAGCAGCGATGGCACTGCCCAAGGGCTCCGCCGCCTACACCGCGGCAGAGGCCAAGGTGCAGACGATGTTCCAGGGCACGACGCTGCGGGGGCTCCTCCTCGAGGCCTACGCCTTCAGCGTCATCGCCACCATCGCCACGGTCGCCGCCATCGCGGCGTTCATCCTGGCCGGCCTCCTGGCACTGATCGTGTGCTTCGGGTTCTGGCACGCACACCGGACGCCAGAGACCGTGGAGCTCGAGGTGACCCACACCGTTCCGGCGGGGCTC
Organism: uncultured Acidimicrobiaceae bacterium; assembly: GCA_963774485.1. Lineage (GTDB taxonomy): Bacteria > Actinomycetota > Acidimicrobiia > Acidimicrobiales > RAAP-2 > Bog-473. The sequence continues at coordinate 295,023 of CAVZFG010000005.1, read as the reverse complement.
GTCACCGCCTGAGCGGCGCACCCTCCTCGACGCGGTTGACGCACCGCCCGGCCCGTTGGGCCGGGCGGTGCCGCGCCCGCAGGCGCGTGCCGACGTTTGGCCCCTATTCGAGCTCCTTCCAGTGCTCCCGCCCGAAGAGACGTCCGAACCGGGCGGTCAACGAGGGCCCCTCGTCACGCGCCGTGTCGGGATGCAGGACGAGAGTCCCCTGTGGCGCCGGGAGTGCAGCGGCCTCCTCGTCGGTCAGGGAACAGCGCACCAGCGTGGTCGTGATCTCGGTGATCTGGTCCCGGTCGACGAACCTCAGTCCGTGGTGGGTCTTCACCGCGATGCCGTCGAAGAGGTCCTCTTCGGGGACCTGCAACACGTGCTCGACGGTGCCGAACTGGGTGCCGGTCGAGCTCAGGACCGGGGTACCGACCGCCAGGGCCTCGTAGGAGATCGGGCGACCTTCGTCCACGGCGGTACCTCGTTTCTGCTCGAGTGCAAATGTAGCCCCGACCGCTCGTATCAGCTCAGGATGTTCACCGCCCGTGAGATGACCACTGCCACCGTCACGAGTGAGGCCAGCGACTGCGCCATGAACAGCAACTTGGCCCAGACCGTCAGCGGCATCGTGTCGGTCGGGCTGAACGCCGTTGCGTTCGTGAACGAGGTGTAGAGGTAGTCCACGAAGGTCGGCGTCCAACCGGGAGCCGAACCCGGCGTCGACATCTGCGGAAAGAGGAAGTCGGGTTGGCGGTGCCTGGTTTGCTGGCGGGTGGCCGGTCCGCCGCGGTCGAGCTCCCAGTACCAGAGTCCGAACACGATGACGTTCGTGAGCCAGATCGGCACCGACGCGTACACCAGGGGGCGCCCTCCGGCGTTGGAGCCGTAGAGGAGCACGTGGATGAGCTCGAGCAACGACACCATGTTGGCGACGGTGATGAGCGCGATCAGGGTCACCCCGACGAGGCGGAGGCGTGACTCCTCCTCGGAGATCTCACCCGGATTGACGATGAGGAGGACGATGATCAGCCCCACCTCGAGGGCCGGGATCAGGGCCCGGTTCCCGAGCCCCCGTATGACCGTCTCGGGCAGGATCACCTGGAGGCCGGCCGCGACCAGCACGGCCAACAAGGCCGGCCAGCGCGGTTCGCCGTGCGACGCGATGCCCCAGGCGACCGTGTCCCGGTCGTGCCCCGGTGCATCAGCCATCGCACCACCGTACCGAGGCGACTGCGAAGGGGAGGGGATGGCGGGCGCCCCGATCAGCGTCGATCCCGATCCCCCTGCGCTGCTAGTGGTGCTCCATGCTCTGCACGTCGAAGTAGATCGGGAGGAGGTACTTGACGTAGAAGGCGTGCACCGTGACCCCGGGATAGACGAGATCCTCGTAGCGCCGGATCTTCACCCGATCGTCCTTCTCGGCATACCGTTCGCACGCTTCCAGCAGGCTGTCGACCTCTTCTCTGGTGTCCTGCAGCAGGCCGAGGTGGTCGTAGCCGGGCGACGCCATCGGCTTGGTGCTCTCGGCCAGCAGGAGGAACTGGTCGGGGTCCGGCAGCAGCAGGTGGCACGACTGCCCCACGACGTCGGTGTCGAGCGCCGACCAGCCGAAGACGGAACCGTAGAACGCGTCGATCTCCTCACGGAACTCGGGGGTCAGCGTGCCGACGGGAAACGTCAGCTCCATGTGGTTGAAGCGCATGATCTGCTCCTTTCCGGAACGATCCGTCGACCACCATAGATCCGGAGTCGACGCCGGCCAAGGAGGACCCCGCTGCGCCGGGCGTGCCGCTCCCGCAGCGATCATCATGGCGGCGTGGGCTCCGTGTCCGAGACCGTCGCCGCGGAGCTGTCGACGTCGGGGGTGTCCGACGTCGAGCGCGCCGTCTTCGGCACCGACGACCCCTCGGCCATCGACCGGATCATCGGCCGCTTCTGTGAGGCCCGCTTCGGGGACGCACCGGCCGCCGGCGTGTTCTACCGCTCCTCCGTCGGATGCGTCGCGGGCGTGTGCCTGGCCGCCGGCCGCCGGGTCGTGCTCAAGGCCTACCAGGACCGATGGACGAAGCGGTTCTTGGAGGCGGTGCTGGCCGTCCAGGCGCATCTCGACGCGCTCGGGTTCCCCTGCGCCCGTCCCCAGGGCGGCCCCGTCCCCCTCCAGGCCCAGCGAGCGAACCTGGTGACGGTCGAGACATGGCTCGACGATCCCGGCATGAGCGTGGACAGGCGGGCGCAGGCCCGGCGCGCCTCCGCGGCGGGCCTGGCCCGTCAGATCGGGCTCTGCCGTGACCTGCGGGGTCTCGGCGGGCTCGACCATCACCCCCTTCGTCGCCCCGTGGTGGGCCTCTATCCCGAGCCGCACAGCCCGCTCTTCGACTTCGGGCGCGACGCCGGGTCGGCGCGCTGGATCGACGAGCTCGCCGGCCGCGCCGCCGACATACGGGATCACGCCGGCGACGACGTCATGGTCATCGCCCACACCGACTGGTCCGCCCGCAACGTCCGCCTGCACGACGGCGCCGTCGTCGCCGTCTACGACTGGGACAGCCTGGCCCGCGTGCGCGAGAGCACGGCGGTCGGGCAGGCGGCCGCCACCTGGTCCGTGACCTCCGAGCCCGGCGGTTCGGTGTTCCCCTCGGCGGCCGTCGTCGCCGCGTTCATCGACGACTACGAGAAGGCCGCCGGCCACGCGCTGGGGGAGGCTCAGCTTCGGGGCGCCGGCGCGGCGGCCGTGTGGACCCTGGCCTACACGGCCCGCTGTGAGCATGCCCTGGCCGCGAGCGGACACGCCCGAGCGGACCAGCACGGGGCGCGGGACCGCCTGCGCGCCGACGGCGAGACGCTCCTGCGGCTGGCCCGTGCCTGACCGACCCCTTAGTCCTCTATAAATTCGTACACGATCATTCGGTATAATAACCCCTCGAGGATCCAATCGATCGCGTAGCGTTTGAGCATGGCATCGTACCCGGTTGCAGTGGCTCAGACCTGGCGAACAACGCACGGCGACATGAGCGATGAAGAGTGGCGGCTCATCGCCGATCTGGTCTGCTCCGTATTGGACGCCCTGGTTGATGGGCCGACCGGTCAAGGTTGATCGCCGTCGTGTCGTAGATGCCATCTTCTACGTTGCGGCCACCGGTTGTCAGTGGCGAGCCCTTCCCGAGAGCTATCCGAACTGGAACACGGTGCATCGCTATCACCTCGAGTGGTCCAAAGACGGCACCTGTGAACGGATCGCTGAGCGACTGGCCGCGGCGGTGCGCACAAAGAGAGGGTCGCCACGGCGAACCGTCTGCGGGCATCGTCGATGCTCGCTCGGTCCGCGCCGGCGCCACAGTGAGCAAGAAAACAAAGGGGTTCGACGCCGGAAAGAGGATCAACGGCCGCAAGACCTTCGGGATCGTCGACACTCTCGGACTCCTCATGGCGGTGGTCGTCGTGGCGGCGAGCACCTCGGACAACATCGGTGGCATCACCGTGGCGGACCATGCCCGCCACCGCTCCTCTCGCTTCGCCCAGCTGTGGTGCGACTCTGGGTTCAAACGCACCTTCATCGAGCACTGCCGGTGTCATCACGTCGGAGTCGAAGTGGTGAACCGCATCCACCCCGGACGCTTTGAGGCGCTCCCTCAAGCGTTGGATCGTCGAACGCACCTGGTCGTGGCTCATGAACAGCCGACGCCTCCAGGTCGACTACGAACGCGATCCGATCGTGACCGAGGGCTTCATCTGGGCCGCCCACAGCCGCTATCTCCTGCGTCGACTCACCCAGTCGCCGACCTCGTGATCGCGCTCGGGAAATACTCTCGACAGTCTCTTACGCCTTCTCCTGGCGCGGCATCGACTGGTGCAGCGGCACCGGGTAGGGCGGCAGGTCGGTATCGAGGTTGAGGATGGCGGTCTCGGAGCAGCCGAGGGCGGCCACGTCGGCCATCTGGTCGTGGGCCGTGCTCGGGCAGCGCCGGGACCGACGCGTCGGGATGGCCCAGGTGCAGGGTCGACGTCAGGTCGCCCGCCGTCCGCCGGCGCCAGGCCGAGATGTTGGGAGCCCGCACGCCGAAGCGCTCCTCCAAGAAGCGCAGCTGCGACGTGTGGTCGAACACCTCCGACGCGACGTGGCCGCCCGCGGCTGAACGGCGAGAGCACGAGCATCGGGACGCGGAAGCCGATGCCGACCGGGCCGCGCCGTGCCCTTGGCGTCGGCGGGCAGGTTCGGCTGGCGTCAGGTACTCGCCCGGCCGTGCCGGCGGGGGGCACCGGCGGCGGCACGTGGTCGAAGAAGCCGTCGTTCTCGTCGTACATGTGGAAGAGCACCGTCTTGGACCACACCTCCGGGTTGGACACCAGCGTGCCGAGCACCTGGCTGGTGAACCACTCGCCCAGCGCGGGCGGCGACGACGGGTGCTCGTCGTAGCCGGCCGGCGGGATGATCCAGCTGACGGCGGGCAGCTGTCCCGTCGCGACGTCGGTCACGAAATCGCTGGGATACAGCGGCAGGAACGCCTTCTGGTACAGCGCCGAGCGGGGATCGCGGTACTGGCGGAAGTACGGGAGGATGGCGTCGGTCGCCGTCATCCCGTACTTCTCGAAGAAGGCGGGCGCATAGATCGTCCCTTGCGGGTTGTACACCTTCCAGCTCGACGCCGGCGTCCTCGAGCACCTCGGGCATGGTGTCCCAGCCGACGCTGTAGACGGCGTCGGGCGATTGGTTGGTGATGAGCACGGGGCCGCCCGCGTGGCCCGCGGGATCGAGCGTGCCCGAGAGCGACATCAGCCGGTTCGGGTGCGTCGGCCCGAGCACCGAGCAGTGGTAGTTGTCGCAGATCGTGAACGCGTCGGCCAGCGCGTAGTAGAAGGGCAGGTCGGCGCGGCGGTAGTAGCCCATGGTGAGCACGCCTTGGTCCGGCCCTTCGAACTCGGGACTGCACGTGCGTGCGCCACGAAGGCGCCGTTGTTGCCCGCTGCCCCGGCTCAGGTGCTCGCCCTGCCAGCTGTGGTCGAGGTCGGTGGTGCACTCGCCGATGCCGGTGGACGAGTCGAGGTGGAAGGGCAGGAGCGTGCGGTCGCGGCCGCCCGGCCACGCCTGGGCGAACACGCCGAGCGAGCCCGTGGGGTGGTCGTCGAAGCCGCGCACGCCGCGGTAGGTGCCGTAGTAGTGGTCGAAGGAGCGGTTCTCCTGCATGAGGAAGACGACGTGCTCGATCGCCCCGAGGTCCGATCCCGCCGGCTTGGTTGCCGCGGCCGATCGGGCCATGGCCGCCGCCCCGGCCGCGCCGGACCGGCTCATGGCGGCCACCACCCCCGCGCCACCCGCCGCCAGCGCGGCCGCGACGAAGGTGCGCCGGTCGAAGCGCGCCGTGCCGGTGACCGCGGACCGGTGTCACGCCAGCTCGATCAGCGCGGGTCGTTGTTGCGCACGTTGCCGACGCGCGGCCCGACGGGATGGTGCAGCACCGTGCCCGCCGGCGGCGGGCGCAGGAGGGCCAGCAGTTCCTCGGTGTCCTCGTTGGCCGGGTCGAGCCAGAGGTCGAAGGTGGCGGGGTCGAGGATCACCGGCATGCGGTCGTGGATGCCCTCCATGTCCGCGCCGCCGGGCGTGGTGATGACGGTGCAGCTGCGCACGTAGGGCGCGTCCTTCGGCGCGCCCTTCTCCCGCCAGCGCTCGGCCAGGCCGGCGAAGGCGATCGGCTCGCCGTCGGCCCGGCTGAAGTAGTGCGGCTGCCGTTGGCCGGTCTTCGTCTTGTGCCACTCGTAGAAGCCGTCGGCGGGGACGATGATCCGCCGCTCCCGGAAGGCCTCGCGGAAGGAGGCCTTGGTGGCCACGGTCTCGCTGCGCGCGTTGAAGAGCCGGCTGCCCGACTTGGCGTCCTTGGACCACCAGGGGATGAGGCCCCAGCGAAAGGACATGAGCAGCCGTTCGGGGGCGCGCTCGGCCTCGCTCGCCGCCGGGCCGTTCCCGGCCCGGCGCCCGGCCGTGGTGGCCGGTCCCGCACGCCGAGGACCTGGTCGGTCGGGGCGACGTTCCAGCTGGGATGGAATGCCGGATCGACCCCCTCGGCCAGGGAGGCCCCGAAGTAGCGGGCCAGCCGCGCCGGCGGCGTGTAGAGGGCGAAGCGTCCGCACATGTGGCTGCATTGTGACGTGACGGGGCCCGGTCCGAGCGTTACACGCTCTGAACTGGCCTTTTGTCTCCCCGAGCGGACGGCACACGACCTCGATAAGGTACGAACATATGTTCGCTTCTCACGCCGGGGACCCGTCGTCCCCCGTCCCGGGAGCTCCCCGCCGGGCTGGCCGACCGGGTCCGCCCCGCCACGCCGGTGGCCGGGCGGACGTTGCCGGTGCCCCCGCCGCTGGCCCCCCTCTTCCCCGGCGGCTCCCTTCGACGCGGGACGACCACCACCGTGGCGGGGCAGCCCGGCCACGGCGCGACCACCCTGGCGCTGGCCCTCCTGGCCGCGGCGTCGAGAGCCGGGAGCTGGTGTGCCGCCGTCGGCCTGCCCGACCCGGGAGTGGTGGCGGCGGCCGGGCTCGGGCTCGATCTGCGCCGGGTCGTCTTCGTGCCCCACCCCGGAAGCGGGTGGGCCGAGGCGGCCGGCGACCTCCTCTCCGGCGTCGACGCCGTCCTGGTGCGCCCGCCCGGCCGGGCCCGCCTGACCGCGGCGCGCCACCTGAGTGCCCGGGCCCGCGAGCGCCAAGCCGCACTGGTCGTGCTGCTCGAGGGTGCCGGGGCCTGGCCCGAGGGCGGCGACCTGGCGCTCTCGGTCGGGGCGGTCGAGTGGGAGGGCGTCGGCAGGGGCCACGGGCACCTGCGGGGCCGGCGGGCCGAGGTGCGCGTCAGCGGGCGTCGCGCCGCCGGCCGGGCTCACCGAGTGCTCGCTGTGGCTCCCCGCCGGCTCGGGCGCGGTGGCGGCGGCAGACAGTCCCGATGACGGGCCGGAGGCGGCCTGAGGAACGACGCGGTGGAGAAGAAGGCAGAAGGCGGCCTGAGGAGAGGCGAAGGAAGGTGGAACGGTTGGTCGTCATCTGGTGTCCCGAGCTCCTGGAGGAAGGGGCGAAGGGCGAGGAGGCCCGGCGGTTCGCTCGCGTGCTGGCGCGGGCCGGTGAGCTGTGTCCCTGGGTGCATCCCGTCCGGCTCGGGGTCGGCGCGCTCCCTGCCCGCGGCCCCGCCCGCTTCTTCGGCGGCGAGGAGGCGGTGGTGTCCCGCCTGGCCGAGACCGTGGGCGAGGAGGTCGGGGTCGGGGTGGCCGACGGGCTCTTCGCCGCGGTGCTGGCCGCCCGCTCGGCGCTGATCGTCCCGCCCGGGGGACGGCGGACTTCCTCGGCTCCCTGGTCGGTGGCCACCCTGGCCCGGCCCGACCTGGCCGTCACCCTGCAGCGGCTGGGTGTCACCACCCTGGGGCAGTTCGCCGCGCTGCCGGCGGCGAGCGTCTCGGACCGCTTCGGGGCGGACGCGGCCGCCTGCCACGCGGTGGCCCGGGGCGAGAGCGGCGAGTTGGCGGGCCTGCGCGACCGCTCCATCGAGCGGCGGCTGCGGGTGGCCCGTGGTGAGGACCCCGACCGGGGGGCCGACGCCCCGCCGCCCTCCCAGCCCGGCTTCTTCGGCGGCGCGTCGGAGGCCGACGCCCGGGCCGCCCGCTCCTTCGTCCGGGTGCAGGAGCGCCTCGGGATCGAGGCCGTGCTGATGGGCCGGTTGCAGGGCGGGCGGGACCCGGCCGGCCAGTCGGTGCTGGTGCCCTGGGGCAGTCCCGAGGCCGACGCCGGGCCCGGCCGGTGCGCCGTGGCCGGGGCGGTTGCCTCCGCCCGCGCCCACCGACGTGCTGCGGTCCGGCCCCGGCGCCGAGGTGGTCGACGCCGACGGCGCGCCGTGCGAGGTGAGCGGGCGGGGGCTGCTCACCGCGGGCCGTCGACCGGCTGTCGGTCGACGGCGGCCCCTGGCAGCCGATCGTGGGCTGGGCCGGCCCCTGGCCGGTGACCGAGCGCTGGTGGTCGGTGCGCCGGCGCCGGGCCCGCCTGCAGGTGGTCACCGCCGACGGGGTGGCACGCCTGCTGTGCACCGAGCGGGGGCAGTGGTGGGTCGAGGCGCTCTATGACTGAGCGGCCTACGCCGAGCTGCACGCGCACTCGGGGTTCAGCTTCCTCGACGGCAGCAGCGACCCCGAGGAGCTGGTGGCCGAGGCGCACCGGCTCGGGCTGGCCGCGCTGGCGCTGACCGACCACCACGGCTTCTACGGCGTGGTGCGCTTCGCCGAGGCGGCCCGGGCGTGCGGGTCTGCCGACGGTCTTCGGGACCGAGGTGACGCTCGCCCCGGCCAGGCCCGCGCACGGGCGAGCCCGACCCCACCGGGGCGCACCTCGTCGTGCTCGCCCGCGATCCCGAGGGCTACGCCCGCCTCTCGACCGTGCTGGCCGACGCCCATCTCGAGGGCGGGGAGAAGGGGAGGCCGGTCTTCACCCTCGACGCCCTGGCCGCGCGCCGCCGGCGGCCACTGGCTGGTGCTGAGCGGCTGCCGGAAGGGGGCGGTTCCCGCCGCGCTGATGGATGCCGGGCCACGGGCGGCCTCCCGGGAGGTGGGGCGTCTCGTCGATGCGTTCGGGCGCGCCAACGTGGCGCTCGAGCTGTGGGACCACGGGGACCCGCTCGACACGGCGCGCAACGACGCGCTGGCGCATCTCGCCGTCGAGTGGGGACGTCGACGCCGTGGCCACCAACAACGTGCACTACGCCACGCCGGCCGGGTTCCGGCTCGCCACCACGCTCGCCGCCGTGCGGGCGCGCCGCCCGCTGGCCGAGCTGGAGGGCTGGCTGCCGTCGGCCCCGTCGGCCTGCCTGCGCGGGCGCGGCCGAGCAGTCCCGTCGCTTCGCCCGCTGGCCCGGCGTCGTCGAGCGCGCCGCCGAGCTGGGGCGCGCCTGCGCCTTCGACCTGCGCCTGGTGGCGCCGCGGCTGCCCGACTTCCCCGTCCCCGAGGGCATGGACGAGCAGGGCTACCTGCGCCAGCTGGTGACCGAGGGCGCGCTGGCGCGCTACGGGCCGCCGGAGGCCGAGCGGGTGCCGGGGGCGTGGAAGCAGATCGAGCACGAGCTCGACGTGATCGGCCGGCTCGGGTTCGCCGGCTACTTCCTCGTGGTGTGGGACATCGCCCAGGTGTGCCAGCGGCTCGAACATCTACTGCCAGGGCCGGGGCTCGGCGGCCAACTCGGCCGTCTGCTACGCCCTCGGCGTCACCAACGTCGACGCGGTCGATCTCGGGCTGCTCTTCGAGCGCTTCTTGTCCCCGGCGCGTGACGGGCCCCCGGACATCGACGTGGACATCGAGTCGGAGCGACGCGAGGAGGTGATCCAGTACGTGTACGAGCGCTACGGGCGGCGCCACGCGGCGCAGGTGGCCAACGTCATCACCTACCGGCCGCGCTCGGCCGTGCGCGACGTGGGCAAGGCCTTCGGCTTCACCCCCGAGCAGGTGGACGCCTGGGCGTCGGGCATCGACGCCGGCCACGGGCGCGGGGCGGCGTCGGCCGCGGCGGTGCACGAGACGGGTGGGGGCGTGCCGCCGCTGGTGGCGGAGTTGGCGGCCGAGGTGCTGGACCGGCCCCGCCACCTCGGCATCCACTCGGCCGGCATGGTGCTGTGCGACCGGCCGGTGATCGAGGTCTGCCCGGTGGAGTGGGGGCGCATGCCCGGGCGCAGCGTGCTGCAGTGGGACAAGGACGACTGCGCCGCCATCGGGCTGGTGAAGTTCGACCTGCTCGGCCTCGGCATGCTCGAGGCGCTGCACCGCATGGTCGACCTGGTGCGCGACTTCTACGGGGTCGAGGTCGACCTGGGCCAGCTGCCCCAGGAGCCCGAGGTCTACGACCTGTTGTGCCGGGCCGACACGGTCGGCGTCTTCCAGGTCGAGAGCCGGGCCCAGATGGGGACGCTGCCCCGGGTGGCGCCGCGCACCTTCTACGACATCGCGATCGAGGTGGCGCTCATCCGGCCCGGGCCCATTCAGGGCCACGCGGTCAACCCCTACATCCGGCGCCGCCGGGGCGAGGAGCCCGTCACCTACCTGCACCCGCTGCTCGAGCCGATCCTGGAGCGCACGCTCGGGGTGCCCGCTCTTCCAGGAGCAGCTGATGGAGATGGCCGTCGCCGTCGCCGGCTTCAGTGCGGCCGACGCCGACGAGCTGCGCCAGGCCATGGCGGCCAAGCGCTCGGCGGCGCGCATGGAGAAGATGCGGGCCCGGTTCTACGACGGCATGGCGGCACGCGGCGTGACCGGCGCCGTGGCCGATCAGGTCTTCGACGCGCTGGCCGCCTTCGCCAACTTCGGCTTCCCCGAGTCGCACTCGGTGTCGTTCGCGCATCTCGTGTACTCCTCCGCCTGGCTCAAGCTGCACTACCCGGCGGCGTTCACCGCCGGGTTGCTCAACTCGCAGCCCATGGGCTTCTGGTCGCCCCAGTCCCTGGTGGCCGACGCCCGCCGGCACGGGGTGCGCGGTGCGCCGGCCCCACGTGAACCGCTCCGAGGTGGGGGCGTCGCTGGAGGGCGTCGCGTTCCGATGCGGTGCTGCGGCTCGGGCTGGGGTCGGTGCGCGGGGTGGGGGAGGCGACGGCGGAGCGGATCGTGGCCGGCCGGCCCTGGTCCGGGGGGGAGGACCTGGTGCGCCGGGCCGGGGTCACCCAGGCCCAGCTCGAGACGCTGGCCGCCGCGGGCGCGCTCGATCCCGAGGACGGGGAGGGCGAGGCCGGGCCGACGACGGCCTCCCGGCGCCGGCTGCTGTGGGCGGCCGGGGCGGCGGCGCAGGGGACGCCGGACCGCCTGCCCGGGATCGTGGTGGGGGCCGAGGCGCCGCCGCTGCCCGAGCCCAGCCTCTACGACGCCGTGGGCGACGACCTGTGGGCGCTGGGGCTGGCGCCCGAGCGCACGGCCATGCATCTGGCCCGGGAGCGGCTCGAGGCCATGGGCGTGGTGACGGCCGTGGCGCTGGAGGCGCTGGACGACGGCGAGCGGACGTCGGTGGCCGGCGTGGTGACGCACCGCCAGCATCCCGAGACGGCGCGCGGCGCGGTCTTCGTCAACCTCGAGGACGAGACGGGCCATGTGAACGTGGTCTTCTCCCGCGGGGCCTGGGCGCGCTGGAAGCACGTGGCCCGCCACTCGCCCGTGCTCCTCATCCGGGGCCGGGTGCGCAAGGGGCAGGGGGCGGTCAGCTTGACGCCGAGCGGGTGGAGGCGCTCGTGGTGGGGACGGCGGTGCCGGCGAGCCGGGACTTCCGCTGACGGTCTATCCTCAGCGGTCGTGCCGATCGTGGACGCGACCCGTTGACCCGCTGCCAAGGAACCGGACGGCTGGCCGTGGCCCGAGGCACTCGACGCGATGGTCGCGGCGCCCGGGTTCCACACGGTCCTGTTCGAAGACGATCGGGTCCGCGTTCTCGATGGACGCGTCGCCCCTGGTGCCACGGTGCCCGTGCACACGCACCGCTGGGGTGGAGTCCTCTACATCCTGGCGACGAGCGACTTCGTCCGGCGTGATCCCGACGGGAACGTGCTCGCCGACACGCGGCGGTCGAGCTCGAGGCCCGTGGCGGGCACGGCCGTGTGGGGTGCGCCGCTGACGCCGCACTCCCTGGAGAACGTGGGCGGCGAAGAGTTCCACACCCTCACCGTGGAGCTCAAAGACGGGTTCGGGACCGTCCCGGTCTGACCCGGGGTCGGCCGTCGGGGGGTGGACCTATGGTCGCTGCGACTCCCTTGCGCCGTTCTGCCGGGCCGCCTTCGTGACGAGGTAGTCCCGCTCGCGCACGTTGGCGGCTCCTGCGGCGGCGGTCGCGTACGCGGCCGCGCGCCCTCCACGTCGCCCTTCCGTTCGAGGAGGTGGGCCCGCACGGCGTGCAGGCGGTGCGAGCGCGCCAAGACGGGGTCGGTGCCGAGCTCGTCGAGGAGCCCGAGCCCGGCGTCGGGGCCCTCGACCATCGCCAGTGCGACGGCACGGTTGAGCCGCACCACCGGGTTGTCGGTGATCTGCTCCAACAACGTGTAGAGCGCCAGGATCCGCTGCCAATCCGTGTCCTCGGAGCGTGTCGCCGCATCGTGCAGCGCGGCCACCGCCGCCTGCCCGGCGTACTCGCCCATGGGTCGTTGCCCCAGGGCGGCGCCGGCCAGACCCGTCCCCTCGGCAATGAGGGCACGGTCCCAGCGCGTGCGGTCCTGCGCGGCCAGGGGAACCAGCGCGCCGTCCTCCGTCGTCCGCGCCGGCCGGCGCGCCTCGGTCAGCAACATCAGGGCGAGGAGCCCCGTCACCTCGGGGTCGTCGGGCACCAGCTCACGGAGGAGCCGGCCAAGACGGATGGCCTCGGTGGCCAGGTCGGTTCGTTCGAGGTCGGGCCCGCTGCTGGTCGCGTAGCCCTCGTTGAAGATCAGGTAGATCACGCGACGCACGAGCGAGACGCGCTCCACCCGTGTCCGCCCGTCGGGAAGGGCAAACGGCTCGCCGGAGTCGGCCACGGTGCGCTTCGCCCTGCTGATGCGCTGCGCCATGGTGGCCTCGGGGACGAGGAAGGCGGTGGCGATCTCGCGTGTCGTCAGTCCGCCCAGCGTGCGGAGCGTCAGCGCGACGGCGGACGCCGGTGCCAGGGCGGGATGGCAGCACATGAAGAAGAGGGCCAGGGTGTCGTCACGCCCCGTCGGGGGCGGCGCCGGTTCCCGCGACCACGAGGCGGCCAGGTCCTCGCGTCGGCGCCGGGACTCCTCGCTGCGGAACTGGTCGGCCATGCGACGCGGACGCGAACGCGTACGAGCCAGCCCAGCGGGTTCTCGGGAACGCCACCGGCCGGCCAGGCGGTGCTGGCCGCCACCAGCGCCTCTTGCACGGCGTCCTCGCCATCGGGAAGGTTCCCGTAGCGGCGAACGACGGCGCCGAGGGCCCGGGCGCCAGCTCGCGGAGCAGGCCCTCGACGGCGTGGTCGGTCACACCTCGGGGTCGGGGGCGCTCATGACCTGGCGGACCTCGATCCGCTGGCGGATGGGCGCACCGCCCTGGCCCGGAGCGGCCGAGATCTGGGCGGCGATCTCCGCGGCCCGCTCGGGTGTGTCGACGTCGACGATCCGGTAGCCGGCCAGGAGCTCCTTGAACTCCGGGAACGGTCCGTCGGTGACCAGCGGGGCCGAGGCGCCGTCGGACACCACGAAGCGGGCGTCGTCGGGACCGGCCAGACCCTGGGCGTCGACGAGCTCGCCGAGGTCCTCCAACTGGCGGTTCAGCGCCTGTTGGAAGTCGATGTGGGCCCTGACCTCCTCGGGGCTCCACTGGTCCATGGGGGCGCAGTCCGACTCGACACCCCCGTAGTTCTGCAACAGCATGAATCGCATCTCTTCATCCTTCCCGTTCCGGCGCCCCGTCGGCGCCGCTCACCTGGATGTCGGAGCCGGCGTCGTGTTCTCGACACGTGTTCGTGAGAACTCCGGCCGGTCTTCGGTCGGCGGGCGACACGCCGCCCGCCCGACCGCGCCGGCGAGAGAGATCAGGTGACGACGAGTCCCCGCCCCGTCACCAGCGGGAGGTCGAGGGCGGTGACGAGGCCCGGCTCGGCGGCGACCACCGCCGGGATGGCGTTGACGAGGCGCATGGCCGTCGCCTTGAGCCCCGCCGTGTTGTGGTCACCGTCTGTCCCCATGAGCTGCAGGTCGAGGGTGTAGTTGGGCTCCCCGCTGATCTCGACCCGGTAGCAGCCGTGCCCGGCGGGCTGTGGCCAGGCCGCGCCGAGGTCGTCGCGCAGCCTCGTGACGTGCTCGAGCACGATCACGGGCTTGTCGCCGACCATGCCACGGACCTCGAAGTGCAGGGCGGCCGCCGTGCCGGCCTTGATCGTGCCGGCGGGGATCTCGAAGTCCTCGGGCGCCGCCTCGCGCTCGTACCACTCGGTGATGTCGGTCAGGGTGACCCCGAGACCGTCGGCGATCTGGCGCACCACGCTGCCCCAGGCCATGGTGAGCACCTTCGGGGCCAGCAACAGGGGCACGTCGTGCAGGTCACGTCCGAAGCCCATGATGTCGAAGAGCTCCATGGGCTGGTTGTAGGTGTCGTAGTTGAGCACCTCGGAGCAGCGCACCTCCTCGATGCGCTCGCAGATCCCCGAGAGGACGAGCGGGAGCGCGTCGTTGGCGAACCCCGGGTCCAAGCCGTTGACGAAGAGGGAGACGCCGCCCCTCGTCGCTGCGGCGATGAGCGGCGCGGCCATCCGGTCTCCCGGTCTGGGGTACTGCAGGAACACCGGGCTCGACGACACCACGTTGATGCCGGCGCCCAGGAAGCGCTCGAGGTCGGCGATGGCCTCGGCGATGCGGTCGTCGGCCATGGCGGTGTGCACGATGCAGTCGGGCTCGAGGGCGAGCAGGGCGTCGGCGTCGTTGGTCCCGGCCACGCCCAGGGTCCGGCCGAGCCCGGCGAGCTCCCCGGCGTCGCGACCCACCTTGTCGGGATTGGAGACGAAGAGGCCGACCAGCTCGAGCTCGGGATGGGCGTCGATCCCGGCGATGGCATGGCGCCCGACGTTGCCGGAGCTCCACTGCACGACGCGGTACGGCATGGCGAATGCCTCCTTTAGAGGTCGGGGAGCGGCATCTCGAGGTTGGGCGACTGCAGGCCGCCGTCGACCTCGAGGATCTTGCCGGTCACGTAGGAACCGGCCGGCGAGGCCAGGTAGAGGATGGCTGCCGCGATGTCCTCGACGTGGCCGAGGCGCTTGAGCGGGGTGGACTCTTCCATGGCAGTGCGAAGCTCGTCGCTCGACATGACGATGTCGAGGGCCGAGGTGGCGGTCGACCCGACCCCGATCGCGTTGACCCGGATGCGAGGCGCCAGGTCACGCGAGGCGAGCCGGGTGTACTGCTCCAGCGCGCCCTTCACGGTCCCGTAGGCCAGGTAGCCGCGGCCGGCCACGTGCCCCATCACCGAGGACACGCTGACGATGGCCCCGCCCGGGTGTTCGCCCTCGAGCATGCGGGGCACGGCGGCCCGGACCAGCGCGTGCCCGGCCGAGACGTTGAAGCGGAAGGCCTCCTCCAAGAAGCGCGGTGACGTGTCGAGCAGCGGCCGCGGCATGGTGCCGCCCATGTTGTTGACGACGATGTCGAGGCGGCCCAGCTCGCTGCATGCCTTCTCGGCGAGCGAGGCCATGAGCTCGAAATCGGTCAGGTCGCCCGGCACGACGACGGCGCGGCGGCCGGCCGCCTCGACCCGCTTGGCCACGTCGCGCAGTTGGTCCTCGGTCCGGGCGGCCAGCACGACGTCGGCACCGGCCTCGGCCAGTGCCACCGCGGTGGCGGCGCCGATGCCGCGTCCGCTGGCGGTGACGACGGCGACCTGGTCGGTGACGAGGAATCGATCGAGGATCATGCGGCGAATGTAATGGTCCGGGCCGATCCGGGCCGGGGCGTCTCGCTCACGCCGCCCCCGGGGCATCCCCCGCGGCCGCTTCGGCGCGTGTCGCAGGCCTGATGGGGCGCGGGCTCGTGCCCCAGACGCTCGAGCAGCTTCGGGTCGGCGTCGAGGATCGGGAACGGCTTGGGCATCACCTGGGCCTTGACGTCTTCGGGCAGGCTGAGGTCGCCGCCGGTATGCCCGACGCTGAACACACGCTCCGGCCGGGCGTGCCCGACCATGGCCTCGAACCACCGGAACATCGTCATGAAACGGTTGCCGAAGCCATTCAGGAAGCCGATGTGGACGAAGAACCACACCACCCAGCCGGGGAACCCGCTCAGGTGCAGGCCGTGCACGCTCACGACGGCCTTGAAGCGGCCGATGGAGGCTGCGCTGCCGAGGTCGCGGTACTTGAACGGGCGGGTGTCCTGGCCCTTGAGCCGCCGCTTGATCGTGTTGGCGGCGTGCAGGCCACCCTGCATCGCCACCTCGCAGACCCCGGGCAGCTTGTTGATGGAGGCCATGTCGCCCACGGCGAACACCTCGGGATGGCCGGGCACGGTGAGGTCCGGCAACACCTCTATCCTGCCGGAGCGGTCGGTGTTGGCCCCGGTGGCCTCGGCGAGCATGCCGGCCAGCGGTGACGCCTGGACGCCGGCGGCCCAGATGGTGGTGCCGCTCTCGAAGCGCCCCTTCTCTCCCTCCGCAGTCTCCGTGTCGACGCCGAGGGGGTCGACGCCGACGACGCGCAGGCCCATGCGCAGCTCGACGCCCATCTTCTCCAGCTCGGTGGAGGCACGCTCCGAGAGTTGGTCGCCGAAGTTGGCCAGCGGTTCCCTCCCACCGTCGATCAGGATCACCCTGACCGTCGCGGGATCGATGTTCCGGAAGTCCTTCTTCAGGCTCCGGCACGCCAGCTCGCGGATCTGACCGGCCAGCTCGACGCCGGTCGGCCCGGCGCCGACGACGGCGAAGGTCATGAAGAAGCGCTGCGCGCCGGGTCGGTCATGGTCTCGGCGATCTCGAGGGCGCCGTAGACGCGACGGCGCAGCTCCATGGCGTCGTCGATCGTCTTCATGCCAGGGGCGACCAGGGCGTACTCGTCGTGACCGAAGTAGGACTGGCCGGCGCCTGCCGCCACGATGAGGCTGTCGTAGGGATACTCGCGGTCCTCGCCGGGGATGCCCGTGGTGTGCACGACGCGGCGCTCGAGGTCGAAGCCGGTGACCTTGGACAGCACCACCTCGACGTTCTTGAGGCGGCGCAACTTGTGCCGCAGGACCGGAGCGATCTGGCCCGGGACATGATGCCGGTGGCCACCTGGTACAGAAGGGGCTGGAACAGGTGGTGGTTCCGCTGGTCGATGAGGGTGATGTCGATGTCAGAACGGGCAAGGAGACGGGTGGCGGGGAGGCCGCCGAAGCCGCCACCGACGATGACGACGCGGTGGCGAGGGGTTGCGCTCACGATGGTTCCTTTCCTCGCGGTTGTGGGGCCGCGGCGGTCGAGTGGCCAGGATACGAGGTCGGCATCAGCCGGCGCTGGGCTGGGCCCGCAGCGCCGGACGGGGATGAAGGTGCGACACCCGGTGGCGTCGTCGGGCCAAGAGGAACGACAGTGCGCCCAGGGCGAGCGCGCACACCGCCGTCACGCCGAAGATGGTCGAGAGACTGACGCCGGCGCTCTGCAACGGCCCGGCGCCGAAGGCGGCGATCCCGTAGCCCAATTGGTAGAAGGCGATGATGGCGCCGGCCACCATGGACGACAGGGCGGCGAGCTGTTCCTGGCCGAAGCTGATCGTGAGCGGGAGGAGCGCCGAGCAGCCGAGGCCCGCGATGCCGAAGGCCACCACGCCCAGCGCCGTCGACCCCTCGGGGAGGAGGGCGACGAGGACGAAGGCGCCGGCCAACACGAAGGGCAGCAGGTGGTACGTGCGTGGCGTCGGGAACGCCCGCTGCAGGAGGGCGAAGAGGACGCGGCCGAGCGTGACCATCACCCAGAACGTGGTGAGGGCCAGCGAGGCCGTCGTAGCCGAGGCGCCCAGGTGCGACATGAGCGTCTCGGACCAGTTCCCGTTCATCGTCTCGCAGATGCCATAGAGGACGGCGAAGCTCGCGAAGAGCCAAAAGCGCGGGGGGAGACGGAGCGGCGGACGCTTCACGGCCGCGGGCGGTGAGAGCCCGCGTGCCGGCGGGGTGGAGGGGCAGACGCGTGCTCACCACGAGGAGAGCGGCGAGGAGGACGGCCGACATGACCGGCAGGCCCCACCACGCTCCGACCCCGACGAAGAGGGCGACGAACAGCGGCGCCAGGGCGGTGCCCAGGCCGAGCAGGGCGTTGAGGGTGAGGATCGCCCTGTCCACGCCGTCGGGATGGAAGGCGGCGGTGAACGTGTTGAGGGCCGGCACCACCAGGCCGAAGCCGGCACCCAGGGCGGCCGTGGCGGCCAGGAGCAGGCCGTAGGCCACCGCTTGCGTGCTGGTGAAGAACTGGCTGGTGACGAGCAGGCCCATCGACGCCAGGTCGGCCAAGAGGCCGGTCAGGAAGACGCGCTTGAGGCTGAACCTCCGGGCCAGTCCGGCGCCGAGCAGCGAGGCCGTGATGGCCGTCACCACCTGAGGCAGGAACATCGAACCGTACTGCGTGCTCGACAGCCCGTAGTGGGAAGGGCTGGTGAAGATGGTGCTGGCGGCCGGGAACGTCACGAGGGCGATGCCCTGGACGAGCCCGGCCGCGTAGACGGTGGTGGTCTCGGCCCGCGTCCCCACCGGGCTCGGGCCGGCGGTCGAGCTCAGGCCAGCCGCTCGGTCAGATGCTCGCCGACCCGGATGGCGTTGGCCATGGCGGTGAGTGCGGGGTTCACCGCGCCGATGCTGGGGAAGAAGCTCGTGTCGACGACGTAGAGGTTGTCCACCTCGTGGGCCTTGCAGTTCGCGTCGAGCACGGAGGTCTCGGGGTCGTTGCCGAAGCGGCAGGTGCCGGCCTGATGGGCCACCCCGGCCACGGGGATGTCCATGGTCATGTAGAAGTTCTTGTTCGAGCACGTGGTGCTGGGCCATGCCGACGTGGTTGAAGATCTTCTTCAGCTCTTCGTAGAGGCCCTCGGCCTCCTTGTCGTTCGTCGACGTGTAGGCCAGATGCACGGTGCCCTCGCCGTCGAGCGTCACCCGGTTCTCGGGCCGGGGGAGGTCCTCGGTGGTCAGCCACCAGTCGACGGCGTGGGAGGCGACGTCCTCCAGGCTCCAGTGGGGCGCCAGCATGGTGAGGTTGGGTTCTTCGCCCTTCATGGCCTCGGCGTTGGACTTGCCGACCATCTGGATGTTGCCCAACGGCCAGTCGAAGTCGGGGCCGCCGAAGTAGAAGTCGTTCAGCCCGAGCGTCTTCTGGAAGACGGTCTCGTTGGGCTCCTTGCCCAGCGACACGACGGCCTTGGAGTTGTGGAACATGTAGTTGCGCCCGACCTGGTCCGAGCCGTTGGCCAGCCCGTTGGGATGTGCGTCGTTGGCCGAGGCCAACAGCAACCTGGCGCTGTTGGTGGCCCCGGCCGAGACCACCACGATGTCGGCGGTGAAGACCTCTTCGGCGCTCCCGTGCTGGGTGACCACGCCGGTGACCGTGCGGCCGGCGGCGTCGGTCTCCAGGCGTGTCACCTCGGTGTCCACCAGCAGGGTCACGTTCGGGTGCTGCAGGGCCGGGAGCACCGCGATGGTCTCGGCATCGGCCTTGGCCTGCACCAGGCACGGGTAGCCGTCGCACCAGGTGCAGCGGATGCAGGCGCTGGTCGGGGGGTTGGCCTCGTCGAGGAGGATGCCGCAGGGCGCGTGGAACGGGTGGTAGCCGGCCTTCTCCAGGTCGTCGTAGATCTGCTGGATCCGGGGCTCGTGGCTCACCGCGGGCCACGGGTACTGGCGCTCCAGGCACCCTCGGTCGGATCCTCGCCGTGGCTGCCGTGGACCTGGTAGAGCCACTCGGCCTTGGTGTACCAGGGCTCGAAGTCCTCGTAGGTCAGCGGCCAGGCGGGCGAGACGCCGTCGACGTGCTTGAGCTCGCCGAAGTCGCCCGGGCGCAGCCGGTAGAGCGCGGCGCCGTAGAGCTTGGTGGCGCCCCCGACGTAGTAGTGGACCCCGGGCTGGAACGCCTTGCCGCCCTTGTCCTACCACGAGTCGGGCGAGGTGTAGCGGCCCTTGACGAAGACGGCTTCGGGATCCCAGTTCTCCTTCTCCCGCGGGAGGAAGCCGCCCCGCTCCAGCAGCAGGATCCGCTTCCCCGAGGGCGCCAGCGTGTGGGCCAGGGTCCCGCCGCCGGCTCCCGTGCCGATGATGATGACGTCGTAGTGCTCGGCCATGAAGACCTCCTCACGCCGTGCTGCCCAGCGGCGACGGCGTGTGCTCGATCGCCCAGCTGGGCCCGGTTGCCCGGCGCTCACAGGCCGGAGCGTCGCCGCGCTCGGCCTCGATGAGCCGGCCGACCGCGTCGATCAGCGCCAGGTGGGTGAAGGCCTGGGGGAAGTTGCCCAGGTGCTCGCCGGTCGCGGCGTCGATCTCCTCGGCGTAGAGCTGCAGCGGCCCGGCGAAGGCGAGCAGCTTCTTGCACAGGGCCCGGGCGCGCGTCCTCCTCGCCGATCATGGCCAGCGCGGTGACCAGCCAGAACGAGCAGATGGTGAAGGTCCCTTCCTTGCCCTCGAACCCGGTGTCGGTCGTGTCCACCTTGTAGCGCAGGACCAGCCCGTCCTCGGTCAGCTCGTCGGCGATGGCGAGCACGGTGGCCCGCACCCGCTCGTCGTCGGGCGGCAGGAAGCCCAGGATCGGGATCAGGAGGAGCGAGGCGTCGAGCTCCTCGTTGCCGTAGGCCTGGCGGAAGCGGCCCCGCGAGTCGACGCCCTTGTCGAGGATCTCGGCCTTCAGTCGTCGGCCGCCTTGCGCCACGCCTCGGCCCGGTCGTGGTCCTGGCGGACCCGGGCCATGTCGGCGCCCCGGTCCATGGCCACCCAGCACAGGACCTTGGAGGCCGTGAAGTGCTCGGGATCGCCCCGGATCTCCCAGATGCCCTGGTCGGGATCGGCCGCGTGCGCGATGGCGGCGTCCACCATCTTGGCCAGGCCCTCCCACATCGGCTTGACGATCTGCGCCGCGCCCTGCTTGCAGGTGGATGTCCACGGCGTCGAGGAGCATGCCCCACACGTCGTTCTGGTGCTGGTCCCAGGCGCCGTTGCCCACCCGCACCGGCCGCGAGTTCCGCCAGCCCGACAGGTGGTCGAGGGTCTGCTCGGTCAGGTCCTTGCGTCCGTCGATGCCGTACATGATCTGCAGGCTGAAGTCGCCGCTCCCCCGGCCATCGCCTCGATGATGAAGGCGAAGTACTCGAGCGCCTCCCAGTCGAACCCGAGCCGGTAGAGCGAGCGCAGCATGAAGGAGGAGTCGCGGATCCAGGTGTAGCGGTAGTCCCAGTTGCGCGCCCCACCGGGCGTCTCGGGCAGCGAGGTCGTCGCGGCGGCCATGATGGCGCCGGTCGGCGCGTAGCTCAGGCCCTTGAGCGTCAGGGCGCTGCGCTCCATGTAGCTGCGCCAGGGGTGGTCGGGGAACGTGCCGTTGGACAGCCAGTCCCGCCAGTAGGCGACGGTGGCGTCGAGCTGCTGCCTGGCCTCGTCGAGGTCGGCGGGCCGGTGGCCGGACCACGACAGCGCGACGAAGGCCGACTCACCCTTCTCCAGCGTGGAGCGCCCGTAGCAGCGGGCCCCGACGGCGCCGAGGCGGATGGTCGAGGTCACCGTGAGCACGGGGTCGCCGACCGGGGGGCGGACCGTCATGGTGTCGTAGCCGTCGCCCTCGTAGTCCCACATCCCGGTCTGGACCCCGTACTCGAAGACGGGGACCACGTTGGCCACCACCTCGACGTGACCCTCGATGCAGGTGGCCAGCCGCAGCAGGGTCCCGGTCGGCGGCGGCGTCGCCCGGGGCGCGGCGGTAGTCGGGCCGCCGGGTCCCGTCCGTCACGGGCTGCACCACGAGGAGGTCCTGGACGAGCAGCCAGCCCGTCGGGGTGTGCCAGGTCGTCTCGAGCACCATGGTCCCGGGCACGTAGCGCCGCTGGTGGGGCACGAGGGTGCCCGTGGGACCGAACCGGAAGTTGCCGGCCGTGCGGTCGAGCAGGGCACCGAAGACGCTGGGTGAGTCCGGCCGGGGCAGGCACAGCCACTCGACCGAGCCGTCCGGCGCCACGAGACAGCTGTTCTCGCAGTCCGAGAGGAACCCGTAGTCGGCGATCGGGGGGAAAATCTCTGGCTGATGGTCTGCCGCGGTGTCTTCGGTCACCGGGCCGATGCTAGGGAACGGGGTGCCAGGCTCAAGGGCCATTGGTCCGGCGGGACGACGGGTGATCCGTCACCCGCACTGTGACGTTCAGGTGAACGCAGCCGCCGAGAGCCCCCGGTGAGACCTTCGACTTCTCGGCGGCCGAACGGCTCGCTAGTGTGTGTCCGTCGCTCGAGACCGCGCCCCGGGGCGCGGAACGGAGGTACGCCATGGCTGACGAGCTGCAGGGCAAGGTCGCTATCGTGACCGGGGGCAACACCGGGCATCGGCGCGGCGGTGGTGCTGGCCCTGGCCGAGCAGGGGGCCAAGGTCGTCATCGACTACGTCGCCAACGAGCAGGCGGAGGAGGAGCTCGAGCGCAAGATCGCCAGCCTGGGCGACACGGCGGTCGGGGTCGAGGCCGACGTCTCCAAGGTCGAGGACCTCCAGCGCATGATCGACACTCGCGGTCTCCACCTACGGCCGGCTCGACGTCATGGTCAACAACGCCGGCATCGAGACGCGCACCTCGGTGCTCGACACCACCGAGGGGCAGTTCGAGAAGGTCATCGCCGTGAACCTGAAGAGCGCGTTCTTCGGCACCCAGCTGGCGGCCAAGCAGATGATCGCCCAGGGCGGCGGGGGCCGCATCATCAACATGACGTCGGTCCACGAGGACTGGCCCATGCCGGGCAACACCCCCTACTGCCTGTCCAAGGGCGGCATGCGCATGCTGACCAGGACCGCGGGCGTGGAGCTCGCCCCCCACAACATCTGCGTCGTCGGTGTCGGGCCCGGTGCCGTCAACACGCCGATCAACGCCCAGACGATCAACGACCCCGCGGCGCTGGCCAAGCTGGACAGCGCGATCCCGATCGGCCGCATGGCCGAGCCCGCGGAGATCGCCTCGGTGGTGGCCTTCCTGGCCGGTGACGGCGCCAGCTACATCACGGCGACGACCATCTTCGCCGACGGCGGGATCATGCAGAGCAGCCCCGGCCTCTGAGCCACTACCGCGGGTGCGCCCACCCGGACTCCGGGCTCGGCCTATGAGGTCTCGGCGGGCGTGCTCGTCCCGGCGGCCGGCGGCACCGCCGACTCGCTCTCGTCGCCTCCGACCCGCGGCACCGAGAGGCGCTTGCGGAAGACGTGGTAGCCCCACGCCTGGTAGATGAGCACGACCGGGAAGACCACGACCGCCACCACGGTCATCACCTTCAAGGAGTACGAGGGACTCGCCGTGTTGGCGATGGTGAGGTCGTAGGCGGCGTTGGTGCTCGAGATCATGACCCGCGGGTAGAGCTCGCTGAAGAGCGCCCCCACCGTCCCCGCCATGCCGATGGCCGCCGCGGTGAAGGCCCACCCCTCCGCCTTGGCCTGGGCGGCCCAGGCGGCGCCGATGACGGCCATGAGGCCCAGGGCCTCGATCGGCTTGGGGACGAAGCCCGTGCTGAGACCGACGTGGATCCAGGTCATGAAGCCGAACGTGACCAGAATGGCAACGCCGCCGATGGCGGCCGATGCCTTCTGTGCCCTTTCGTGGAGCTCGCCCGTTGTCTTCAAGGTGAGGTAGGTGGCGCCCATGAGGAGCGAGAGCACCAGCATGGTGAGCCCCGACCACAGGCCGAACGGTGTGAGCAGGTCGAAGAAGTTGCCGGTGAACTCGTGGGAGCTGTTGATGGGCAGGCCGTGCAGCAGGTCGCCGAGACCGACCCCGAGGAGCAGCGGGATGAGGGCGCTCCCGATCGTCAGGCCCCACCGCCACGCGGAGCGCCAGCGCGGGTCGTCGAACTTGCGCTGGTACTCGAAGGAGACGCCGCGGACCATCAGGGCGGCCAACAGGACCACCAGGGCGAGGTACAGCGCCGAGAACATGGTGGCGTACCAGCCCGGGAAGGCGGAGAACAAGATCGCCCCCGCCACGATCAGCCACACCTCGTTGCCGTCCCAGACCGGCCCGATCGTGTTGACCAGCACGCGGCGCTCCAGGTCGTTGCGCCCGATGAAGGAGTGCAGCATGCCGACGCCGAAGTCGAACCCCTCGAGGACGAAGAAGCCGGCCCAGAAGATGGCGGCGATGACGAACCAGAGGTCTCCGAGATTGAATCCTCCCATGTCGACCTCCTAGTAGACGAGGGCCAGGTCGTCCTCGTCCTCGTGGGACGAGTCGGACTCGGCGTCGGGGGATGTGGTACCGGTGCCGCCGGGGCCGCCCTCACCCTCGGAGGTGATCTTGGCCAGCGGGTCGTCGCCGATGGAACGGCGGCCGAAGCGGATCATCAACCATCCGTCGGCCACGCCGAGGACGGCGTAAATGAGGTAGAAGACGACGAGCGAGATCCAGATGTCGGTCGCCGAGACCGAGGATGACACGCCGTTCTTGGTCAGCATGAGCCCCTGGACGATCCAGGGCTGGCGGCCGTTCTCGGTGAGCATCCAGCCGGCCGTGTTGATCAGGAAGGGCAGGATCACCACCCAGGGCGCGATGCGCAGGAACCATTTGGCGCGGTCGAGCTTGTGGCGGTAGAGGAGCCAGGCTCCCCACAGCGCGAAGAGGAAGACCAGCGTGCCCAGGTAGGCCATGACCCGCATGGACCAGTACTGGATGAAGACGTTGGGGATGTAGTTCCCCGGCCCGTACTCCTTCTGGTACTCGCGCGTTGAGGTTGTTGAGCCCCTGCACCTCGCCGTCGACGTGGTTGGTGGCCAGGATGGACAGCAGGTCGGGGATCTCGAGGATCTGGGTCGGGGTCTCGTCGTTGTTCCCGCCGCCGATCTGGAAGAGCGAGAACGGGCAGTGGCTGTCGCAGGTGGTCCAGAGTGCCTCGGCGGCGGCGATCTTCATCGGCTGGTACTTGCCCTCTTCGACCCCGAGCTCGCTGCCCACGAAGAGGTTGAAGGCGACGGTCGGCAACAGGACCACCAGCGAGATGACGGCGGTGCGGCGGAAGGCCTCGACCTGGTTCTTCCGGTAGAGATGCCAGGCGGAGACCGCGAGCATGACGACGGCGCCCGTGACGAGGGAGGCCACGACGACGTGGGTGTAGCCCCACAGGAAGACGGGATTCGTGAACAGCGCCCAGATGTTGTTGAGCTGGGGCTGGTGCGTGCTGTTGTTCGTCGTGTAGCCGACCGGGTGCTGCATCCACGAGTTGGCCGCCATGATGAAGGCGGCCGAGAGCATGGTCCCCGCCGCCACCAGCCAGATGCAGGCCAGGTGCGCCTTCTTCGACAGGCGGTTCCACCCGAAGATCCAGATGCCGAGGAACGTCGACTCCAAGAAGAAGGCGACCAGGCCCTCCATGGCCAGCGGTCCGCCGAAGACGTTGCCCACGAGGCGCGAGTAGGCGGACCAGTTCATGCCGAACTCGAACTCCTGGATCAGCCCCGTCACCACGCCGACGGCCACGTTGATCAGGAGCAGCGACCCGAAGAAACGGGCCAGCCGACGGTAGGTGTCGTCGCCGCTCGGTACCAGGCGGTCTGCAGGAGGGCCACCAGGAAGGCCAGCCCGATGGTCACCGGGACGAAGAGGAAGTGGTAGATGCTGGTGCTGGCGAACTGCCAGCGGGCGAGATCGAGGCTCACGGGGTGTCGCTCCCTTCGTTGAGGACTGCTTCATCGAGGACGGACCCGAGGGTCGGCGGGGACGGTCGCCGTTCGGGGACGGACCGGTCGTTCATCAGCTCGTCCCACCACAGGCCGGCGTAGCGGCCTCCGGCGGTCACGAGATCGGCGTGGGTGCCGCGTTCGACGACACGCCCCTCGTCGAGGACCATGATCTCGTCGATCCGGTCCAAGCCCGCACAGGCGGTGGGTGATGAAGAGGGTCGAGCGGCCCTCGGTGAGGGCCAGCAGGTCGGCGGTGAGGGCGTCGGCGGCCGCGGGGTCGAGGTGCTCGGCCGGCTCGTCGAGCACGAGGACGGAGAAGTCGGCCAGGAGCGCGCGGGCCACTGCGACGCGCTGGCGCTGCCCGCCCGAGAGGCGGGTACCCGCCGGCCCGACCCGGGTGGCCAGGCCGGCGGGCAGCCCGGCGAACCAGTCGCCCAGGCCGACCCGGGCCAGCACGTCCACCAGCTCGTCGTCGCCGGCCGAGCGCCGGCCCACCCGGAGGTTCTCGGCCAGGGTCGTGGCGAAGAGGTGCGGGCTCTGCTCGACCAGCCCGACCACCCGGCGCACGTCGTCGGCGGAGAGCCGGTCGAGGGGGACGCCGTCGAGGGTCGCCTCGCCGCCGTCGACGGGCAAGAAGCGCACCAGGACGTCGGCCAGCGTCGACTTGCCGGCCCCGCTGGGCCCGACCAAGGCCACCCGGCGTCCCGGGGCGAGGTCGAGATCCACCCCGCGCAGGACCGGCCGGTCGGTGCCGGGGTAGCCGGCCCACACCGAGCGCAGGCGCAGCGTGTGCGGTCCGGGCACCGCGCCGAAGAGCGGCAGCGGGGTGTCCGGCTCGTCGACCGGTGCCGGGGCGTCCGTGGCGGCGAACACCCGCCCGGCCGCCGTGCGCGAGCGCTGCAGCGCCTGGGTGGCCGCCGGCAGCGGGGCCACCAGCTCGAAGGCGGCGAGCGGGACGAGCGCCAGCACGGCCAGCAGGGCGCCGTCGAGATGGCCGCCGTGGGTGGCATGCACCCCGAGGGCCAGGGCACCCCAGCTGGCCAGCCCGGCCAGCGCGGTGGTCAGGCCGAGCCCGATGCCGGTCGTGCCCGCGCCCTGGCGGGCCGTCGCGCGTAGCCGGCGATCGGCCAGGGCGATCCGCTCCACCTGCTCGCCGGCGCCGCCCATGACCATCAGCTCGGGCGCACCCTCGATGAGGTCGACCACCGCCGCGCCCAGCTCGCCCCGGGCCGACGCCTGCTTGGACTCCTCCCGCCGGGCCAGGCGACCCGTCAGCCAGGGCACCGCCGTGGCCGAGAGCACGAGGGCCACCAGCAGCACGGCACCGGCGCCGGGGAGCAGCATCCACATGACGGCGACCGTGCCCGCCCCGACCAGGCAGGCCACCGCGAAGGGCTGGATGCACGCGGAACACCACGTCCTGGAGGGAGTCGACGTCGTCGACCACCCGGGCCACGAGGTCGCCGCGGCGGAAGAGCGGGGAGGCCGGCCGGGGCGATCGCCTCGAGCCGATCGTAGACACGGACGCGCAGGTCGGCCAGCACCCGCAGGGCGGCGTCGTGGCCGACCAGCCGCTCGCCGTAGCGGAGGAAACCGCGCGAGAGGCCGAAGAACTGGACGCCCACGATGGCCAAGGTCAAGGAGGCCTCGGAGGGGTGCTGGGCGGCGCGCGAGATCAGCCAGGCCGAGGTGCCCATCAGCGCGATCGACGCGCCGATGGCGCCCGCCCCGAGCAAGGAGGCCTGCGCCAGCCGGCCGCGGGCGACTCGGGCGACGCCGAGCGTGCGCCCGACGCTGGCCGGGCGGTCCGCCGCCCGGTTCGTAGACGGTCGCGCTCATGCCGCCACCGCCGGCAGCGGGAGCAGCACGACGCGGTCGGCCAGGGCCGCGAGCGCGGGGCGGTGGGCCACGACCAACGCGGTGCGCCCCTCGGTCAGCCGGCGCACGGCGTCGAGCACGTCCGCCTCGGTCTCGGCGTCCAGGCTGGCCGTGGGCTCGTCGAGGACGAGGAGCGGCGCGTCGCGCACGAAGGCGCGGGCCAGGGCCAGACGCTGGCGCTCGCCCAACGACAAGCCGGCGCCGCCGTCGCCCAGCCGGGTGTCGACGCCGTGGGGGAGGCGCCGCACGACGGACGCCAGTCCGGCCGCCTCCAGCGCGGCCGCCACCTCGGCCGTCGCTGGCGCCGGGTCGCCCGACACGGACGTTGTCGGCCACGGAGCGGGCGAAGAGGTGCGGCCGCTGGGGCACCCAGCCGATGCCGGCCCGCCAGGCGTCGAGGTCGAGGTCGCGCAGGTCCACCCCGCCGAGCAGCACCTGGCCCGAACCGGGGCGGCGCAGCCCGAGGACGACGTCGAGGAGGGTGGACTTGCCGCAGCCGCTGGGGCCGGTGAGGGCCACCACCTCGCCCGGCTCGACGACGAGGTCGGCGCCGTGCAGGGCGGGGATGCGGCGGCCCGGGTAGTTGACCTCGAGCCCGGTGATCGCGGATGCTCGTGTCCCGCGGCCGGACCGAGCCTCCCATCGCCCTCGCCGACCGGCGTCTCGAGCAGCTCGAAGACCTGTTCGGCCGCCTTCATCCCGTCCGCGCTGGCGTGGAAGTTGGCGCCGAGGGCGCGCAGGGGCAGGTAGGCCTCGGGCGCCAGGACGAGCACGAAGAGGGCGGCGTGGAAGTTCATGTGCCCATCGAGCAGTCGCAGGCCGACGGCGACCGCGACCAGGGCCACCGAGACGGTGGCCAGCAGCTCGAGGATGAGCGACGAGAGGAAGGTCAGCCTGAGGGTGGCCAGCGTCGTGGTCCGGTAGCGGTCGGTGACCTCTGCGATGGCCCGGGCCTGGGCCTTGGCCCGGCCGAAGACCTTCAAGGTGGGGAGTCCGGCCACCACGTCGAGGAAGTGCCCGGCCAGTCGTTGCAGCGATCGCATGCGGGCGGCCGTGCGGTCCCTCGTGGTCAGTGCCCACCAGGCCCATGAACACCGGGATCAGGGGCACGGTCACGGCGATGAGAGCGGCCGAGATCCAGTCGGCGCCGGCCACCACGGCGATGATGGTCACCGGGACGATGACGGCCAGGAAGAGCTGCGGCAGGTAACGGGAGAAGTAGCCGTCCAGGGCGTCGATCCCGGTGGTCACGAGCACCGTGAGCCGTCCGTTGTCCTTCTGCTCCAGGCCGGCCTGGCCCAGGGCGGCGATGTGCTCGGCCGCCGACGTGCCGCAGTTCCGACTTGGCCGAGGCCGAGGCCCGGTGGGCCGTCCTCTCGGTCGCCCAGGCCAGCACGGCGCGCCCGACGATGACCGCCAGGAGCAGGCCGAGCGGGTCGCGCAGGGACGAGAGCGACCCGTGGTGGAAGAAGGCCTCGTTGACGACCGTGGCGATGAGCCAGGCCTGCGCGACGACCAGGAGCGCGGTCAGACCGCCGATGGCGATGGCCTGGACGACGAAGCGCCGGGTGGTGCTCGCGTAGCGCAGGAGCCGGGGGTCGAGGGCCCCGCCCCGCCGTGCCGGCTCCGCTGGCACTGTCGCCTCCGGTGCTGCCTGGGCCACCGCTCTCCTCATTGTCCGTCGCCGGGCGGGCGCGCGCACTCACCCGGCGGGGCTGCACCTTGACGCCGACATTCTGACCAGGAACCGTGCTGGCGCGCCAGGGACCAAGGACCCTAGAACGTCAAGTCGGTGGACCCTCAGGCCCGCTCGGCTCGTCGATGTCGCGCCACTCCTTTACGAACGTCTCCGCGTCGCCACTCAGCGTGACAGCCGCTGGCGGTCGATGCATCACCCCTCTTGGGTGATCGCCCCGGGCGCGGGCGACAACCCGCGCCCGGCGAACCCGCTTCACGTCGAGGGCGCTGAGCCGGCCGTCGGCGTCACGCGATCCCAGATTCTCTTCTGCACGAGGAGCATGATCATCCCGACGACGATCAGGATCGAGACGTTGAGGAGCAGCTGGAGGAACGAGCCCCGGGCTTCGCTCCAGGAGGCGTAGCTGATCGAGAGGCCGATGTCGGCTGCTGCGGGAATCGTCGTCACCGAGATGAACACGCCGATGAGTGTGCTCGCTCTCGATTCGGTAGGGACAGGATCCCGACGATGCCGGCGAGCACGCGACGATGACCGAGAACACGTTCGGGGTGTTGATGAGGTCGGAGACAGGTCGGATCCCGAGCTCGAACGCGTGGGGCGTGACCCCGGCGGCGCGGATGATCGCCCCAAGGGCGATGCAGGCGGCGATGGCCGTGCCGTCGCTCCGGATACGCGCGTCGACGAGCTCCCACACCGGGGTGAACGCCTCGAAGCGCGACTGCCGGCCCTCGGCGGTCGCCGCGGTGTCGGAGAGCCAGACGTCCACCCTGTCGGCGAGAACAGCGCCCTGTTCCACGAGTCCCAACGTGCGGAGCTGAGCGAACACGCTGTTGGCGGCGCCGGCGTTGCGCAGCTGGGACCCGGTGGCCTGCGCGTCAGGGCCTCGTCGAGGTGTTCCGCGGAGGATCTATGCTTCCTCCCTGAGTCATGTCCACGTACACGACCACGGTCGGGAGCCAGACGGTGGAGCTCCCGCTCGTCCCGCTCTCCGACGAGCTGACCATCGCGCTGCTCATCTGCGTCGACCTGGGTGTCGCGTTCGCGGAGACGGCCGGGCGCGAGCTGGCCGAGCTGATGCGACCGGAGCGGCCCGAGATCGTGGTGTCGGTCGCCACCATGGGGATCCCGCTGGCCATCGAGGCCAGCCGTGCGTTGGGGCTCGACGACTACGTGATCCTGCACAAGACGCCCAAGATCCACCTGGGCGAGACCTGGTCGGAGCCGGTGTACTCCATCACGACGGACAAGCCGCAGCGGCTGCGCATGGACCCGGCCCGTGTGGGCGCCGTGCGCGGCAGACGGGTGGCGGTGGTCGACGACGTCATCTCCACCGGGGCCTCGCTGTCGTCGGCCCTGCGCCTGGTGCGCCGCATGGATGCCGAGCCCGTGGTCATCGGATGCCTCATGACCGAAGGCGGCGGCTGGCGCAAGGTACTGGGCGAGGACGCGGCCTTGGTCCGCACCTTGGGCGCCATGCCGCTGTTCCACCCCGACGGCGCGGGCGAGCTGGTCGAGGACTGGGACTAGCCCTCAGGCGGTCAGGAGCCCCTCCTCGCGCAGCAGCTCCTCCTGCGCGTCGGCCTCCTTGCGCACCCGACGTGAGGCCAGCACGAGGTAGGCCAACGCGGCCACCCCCATGCCGAGGAAGATGCTGAAGTCCCCCCCGTAGTGGTAGGCGTCCTGCGTGTGGTCGGTCACCTCGTTCATCCAGCGGGGGACCCGGAAGTAATAGGTCGGGTTCACGTAGAGCGCCGAGATGGCGGCGTACATGCCGACCAGCTGCGCGACGACGGCCGACCAGTTGATGCCCCCCTGGCGCCAGTACAGCGAGTCGCGTCCCGTCCTCTGCAGCTCGCTCGGCACGTAGCGGTAGCGCCGGAGCACCCAGTCGACCAAGAAGATGGCGCTCCAGGGGGCGATCCAGACGATCACCAGGTCGACGAAGTCGGACAGGTACTCGGTGAAGGACCCGCTGAAGATGGCCCACATCGTGACGCCGAGGGCGATCACGCAGTCGATGAGCACCGCCTGGTAGCGCTTCACCGGGGCCCCGATGGCCTGGAGCGTCACGCCCGACGAGTACATGTCGAGGCTGTTCACGCCGAAGATCTGCAGCGTTGCGAAGACGAGGAACACCACCACGAACCAGGAGGGGATGGCGTGCTGATGGGCGAAGGGCAGGAACCCGCCGGCCCCCGTCCCGATGTTCAGGACGAAAGTGCCGACCACCGCTCCGAGCGTCATGATCAGGATCTCGGGCACGGCCGTGCCGAGGAAGACCCAGCCGACGATGCCCTTCTTCGACGTGTCCGACGGGCAGTACCGCGTGTAGTCGTTGCCGTTCTCGGTCCAGCCCAGGCCGCTCAGCGCGATGGTGAAGGCGAGCGCCTCGGTGAAGGCCTGCCAGTCCCCGCTGCTCTTGACGACGTGCAGGTTGGCGTGCGGGATGGCGAAGGCCAGCAGCACCGCGAAGAGGACCACGAAGGGGAGCACGAGCAGGCGCAGGGTCTTCACGATGGCGGCGTGGCCCAGGAAGGGCAGGATGCCCTGGACGAGCACGGCGACGATCGACGAGGACGACCTTGGCCGGGTCCCCGGGCAGGTACCCGCCTTGATCATCAGGACCAGCCCGGCGCCGACGATGAGGATAAGCCCTTCGACCTCGAAGCCGATCTGGGTGAGCCAATTGAAGGCCGAGATCGGCCGGGAGCCGTTGGGCCCGAACGGGGCACGGTTGATGGCGAACACGGTCGTGCCCGCGTTGGGCCCCTGCAGCGAGCAGAGCCCGAGCAGGAAGTAGGACAGGTTGCCCAGCACGATGACGATGACGACCTGGGCGAACGTCAGCCCGAGGGTCATCAGGATGGCGCCGTAGATGAAGTACTCGACCTGCACGCTGGCGCCCGCCCACATGGCGCCGATGTCCCTGGGGGTGGCCCAGCGCTCGCTCTCGGGGATGTAGTCGATCCCGTGTTGCTCGACGTGCAGTGCTTCTTCGACCTCCGGGTCGTGAATGATCGCGAGCTCTTCGGCCATCGTCACCGCGAGTACCTCCGGTCCTTGATCCGTGCACCCACCGGTCGGGTCCGGTGCGCCTCCCTGCGAGCGACCGAGGTGCGTCGGCGCACACCTTGTGTGCTGGTGGGGCCCCCGGTCAAGTGGCTTCGGGAGGGCGGTGTAGACACGGGCCGTGCCCGACCCGGTGTAGACACGGGCCGTGCACGGCGCGCTCATGGTGTGTGGAACCTCGTCGGACGCCGGGAAGTCCACCGTCGTCACCGGGCTGTGCCGCGTCCTGGCCCGCCGCGGCATCGCGGTCGCCCCCTTCAAGGGCCAGAACATGTCGCTCAACGCGATGGCGACCACCGACGGCGGAGAGATCGGCCGCGCCCAATGGGTGCAGGCGGTGGCCGCGGCGCCCCACCCGAAGTCGCCATGAACCCGGTCCTGCTGAAGCCGACCGGCGAGCGTGCCTCGCAGGTCGTGGTCATGGGGCGACCGATCGGGGTTCTCGATGCGGGTCGGTATCAGCATTCCAAGCACACGCTCGTCGGCGTCGTCGACGCCGCACTGTCGTCGCTCCGCGGCGATTCGATGTCGTCGTCTGCGAGGGCGCCGGCAGCCCGGCCGAGATCAACCTGCTGCAGCACGACCTGGTCAACCTCGGCCTGGCGCGGCGGGCCGGCATTCCGGCACTGCTGGTCGGGGACATCGAGCGCGGCGGCGTGTTCGCGGACCTGTTCGGCACGGTCGGGCTCCTGCCCGGTGAGCTGTCCTCGCTCGTGCAGGGCTTCGTGATCAACCGGTTCCGTGGAGACCGTGCGCTCCTCGGTGGTGCGACGACCGAGCTGGAGGACCGCTGCGGCATCCCGACGCTCGGTGTCCTGCCGCACCTCGGTCCGTTGGAACTCGACGCCGAGGACTCCTTGGCCTTGTCCCGGCCCTCCGGGCCGCCACCGCCCCGGTCCGCCGGCCTCGACGTGGCGGCCATCCGCCTCCCCCGCCTCTCCAACTTCACCGATCTCGACCCGCTCGTCGCCGAGCCGGACGTCCACGTGCGCTGGGTCGACCACGCGGGCGCGCTCGGCGAGCCCGACCTCGTCGTCGTGGGAGGGACGCGGGCCACGGTGGACGATCTGCGCTGGCTGCGTGCCAGCGGCCTCGCCGGCGCGCTGGAGAACCTGCGGAGCGCCGCCGCGCCCCGTGATCGTCGGCCTCTGCGGTGGGTTCCAGATGATGGGCGAGGTGCTCCATGACCCCGCGGGTGTCGAGTCCTCGGAGCCCGCGTCGACCGGGCTGGGCTGGCTGCCCGTGCGCACGGTCTACGAGGCCGACAAGATCGTTCGTCTGACGGCCGGCCGGGCCCACGACGGCACACCGGTGCGCGGGTACGAGATCCGGCACGGGCGCATCGAGCCCCGCCCCCGATGCCTGCCCTGGCTCACCGGTGCCCACGCGAGCGATCCGTTGGGCCTGCGTGACGCGGCAGGCGGGGTCCTGGGCACGACGCTGCACGGTCTCTTCGAGGAGGACGCCTTCCGGTCCTCCTTTCTCGGGCTTCGTCGCGGCGCGACGGGGCCGGGTGTGGCGGCCGTCGGGTGCCTCCTACGCCGCGGCACGCGAGCGCCAGATCGACCGCATCGCCGACGCCTGTGAGGAGCACCTCGACACCGAGCGCCTGTGGCGGCTGCTCGACGAGGGGACGGTCAGCGCTCCAGCTCGGCCCGCATGAACGCCACCGCGGCGTCCTGCATGGCGCGTGCTTGGTGCTCGATGAAGCGCTCGACGACGGGACCGGCCCCGAAGATCTTCACGCGGGCCTCGAGGGTGAACGTCTCGATCGTCGTGTCGCCACCGGTGTCCAGCGCGATGGCGCCGTCGATCTGGGTCTTGTCGGCCATGGTGCCGGGGGTCATCGTGAAGACGGCCCGCGAGGACGCCGGGTCGAACGTGGTCACCTCGGTCGTCGTGACCTCCTCGCCGAAGAGCTTGCGCACCGGGCCGGGCATGGGCGGACGTTGGCCGTAGCGCAGGGTTCGCACCAGGCCACTCGAGAGCGTGCCCTCCTGTGACACCACCTCGGCCGACGTCGAGCCGAGGGCCTCGAGGTGCATCCGGACCGCGAACTCGGGGTCGAAGTAGAGGGACCAGAAGCGCCGGGCGCGCACCCCCATTCGTAGGCGAGGGACAGCTTCACGGCGCGTCGAGGTCGAAGAGCATGTGGTGGCCGAGGTCGCCGGTGAGGTCGATGATGATGTGCATGGTGACGACGTGCCACCGTCCTCCACCCGCTCGTAGGTGTGCCGGTACCGGCCGGCGATCACCGGCTGCAGCGCCAGTGCGCCGGGCACGGCCTGCAGCACGGTGAAGTAGGACCGGCTCGACGCCGCGGTGCCGTCGTCGGCCACGTCGACGATCACGTTCGTCATGACGTGCTTGCTACGTGGTGTGCCGTCCTCGTAGCGCCGCGTGGTGCGCGTGTAGAGGTCTTCGATGGCCTGGCGCCCCGCCACGGTGCCGTCGAATCCCTCGAAGGTCATGGTGGCGTGTCCGAGGAGCTCGCCCACCCCGGCGAAGTCGCCGGCGTCGATGCGCTCGGCGTAGGTGTAGATCAGCTTGGTGACCGCCTCGGCCTCCGTCTCCAGCATGCCGGAATCATGGCACCGATCACTGCCCGAGGAGCCGCCCCATGGCCCGGGCCAGCCGGCTCGGCCGTCCGCGCCGGGCCTCGCTCCGGTCGGCCAGCCTCATCGTCCACAGCCCGGCGTTGACGCCGAGCCAGCGCAGGGGCTCGGGCTCCCAGGGCGGGGAGCGGTGCCCCACCCACGGCAGCGCGGTCAGGGGGGACTCGATCCCCGTGATGAGGTCGGCCAGCGTCCGACCGGCCAAGTTGGTCGTGGCCACCCCGTCGCCGACGTACCCTCCTGCCCAGGCCAGCCCCGGACCACGGTCGAAGCCGACCGAGGAGTGCCAGTCGCGCGGGATGCCGAGCGGCCCACCCCACGCGTGCGTGAAGCGTGCCCCCTCCAGGGCGGGGAACAGCTCGATCAGCGTGCGCCGCAACAGGGCGTGGACCGCCGGCTCGCGGTCGTAGGCCGCCCGCAGCGTCGAGCCGTAGTGGTACGGCGCGCCGCGGCCGCCGAAGGCGATGCGGCCGTCCGCCGTGCGCTGCCCGTAGATGATCATGTGACGGTGGTCGGCGAAGGTGGCGCGACCCTCGAGGCCCGCAGACGCCCAGAAGCCCTCGCCGAGGGGCTCGGTCGCCACCATGAGGGAGTACACCGGGACGATGTCGCGGTGGAACCCCGGCAGGGTGGGCGTCCAGGCCTCGGTGGCCCGCACCACGACGTCCGCCCGTACGGTGCCGCCGCGGGTCTCGACCGACGGGCCGCCGCTCGGCGAGCCCGCCCGGATGTCGAGCACCTCGGTGTGCTCGAAGACCTGCACCCCGAGCCGCTCGACCGCGTCCGCCAGCCCGCGGCGCCAAGAGCGCGGGCTGCAGCGCGGCGCAGTGCGGCGTGAAGGTCGCGCCCAGGGTGCCGGCCGCCCCGATCAGCTCGCGGGTCTCCTCGGCCCCGAGCCAGCGCAGGTCGTCCGCGCCGACGCCCAGCGCGCGCGCCTCGTCGACCTCGGCCAGCGCCCGCACCCGTTGCGCCTCGCTGCGCACGAGGTCCACCGACCCACCCTTGGCGAAGTGGCAGTCGATGCCCTCGCTCCGCGCACTGGCCCCGACGACGTCGACGGTCTCCTGCAGCGCCCGGCGCATCGCGTGCATGGCCTCGGGCCCGTACCGGCGGGTCAACGCAGCGTCGGACGCGGCGAACAGCGCCGAGCACCAGCCACCGTTGCGCCCCGACGCCCCGAAGCCCGCCACCTCGCGTTCGAGCACGGCCACCCGCAGGGTGGGGTCGGACCGTGCCAGCGCGTGGGCCGTCCACAGGCCGGTGAAGCCGCCGCCGACGATGCACACGTCGACGTGCAGGTCCTGGGTGAGAGCCGGGCGTGGCGGCAGCGGGACCGGCACCGTCTCCCACCACAGCGAGAGTCGCTGGTAGCCCGAGACGGCCCCCGGCGTTACACCCGACGCCACGCCTCGGAGAGCACCTCGCGTAGCGTGGAGGCGATGAAGTCGATCTCCTCCTGGCCGCAGATGAGCGGGGGGGAGAGCTGCACCACCGGGTCCCCGCGGTCGTCGGCCCGGCAGATCAGCCCCGCGTCGAACAGCGCGCCCGACAGGTAGCCGCGCAACAGGCGCTCGGATTCCTCGTCGTCGAAGGAGAGCCGGCTGTCCTTGTCCTTCACGAGCTCGATCCCGTAGAAGTAGCCCGCCCCGCGCACGTTGCCCACGATGGGCAGGTCGTAGAGACCCTCGAGCGCGGCGCGGAACGCACCCTCGGTCGCCTGCACGTGCTGCAGGATCTGCTCTCCCTCGAAGACGTCGAGGTTGGCCAGGGCCACCGCACAGCTCACCGGGTGGCCGGCGAACGTGAATCCGTGCAAGAAGGAGGCGCCGGGACCGAGGAAGGGTTCCATCAGTCGGTCGGAGGCGATCATCGCACCGAGGGGCGCGTAGCCCGATGTGAGGCCCTTGGCGACCGTGACGATGTCGGGCTGGTACCCGTACCGAACGGCGCCGAACCAGTGGCCGAGGCGTCCGAAGGCGCAGATCACCTCGTCGGAGACGAGGAGCACGCCGTGGCGGTCGCAGATCTCGCGGACGCGCTCGAAGTAGCCGGGCGGCGGTGGGAAGCAGCCGCCCGCGTTCTGCACCGGCTCGAGGAACACCGCCGCCACCGTGTCGGGGCCCTCCCGCACGATGGCACGCTCGATCTCGTCGGCCGCCCAGCGGCCGAACGCCACCTCGTCGTCGGCGAACAATTCGGCGCGGTAGAAGTTCGTGTTCGGCACCTTGATCGCCCCCGGGACGAGTGGCTCGAAAGGCGTGCGCAGGTCGGGGATCCCGGTGATGGAGAGCGCCCCCATGGACGTGCCGTGGTAGGCGATGTAGCGGCTGATGACCTTCGTCCGCAACGGCTCGCCGCGCAGCCGGAAGTACTGCCGGGCGAGCTTCCACGCCGACTCGACCGCCTCGGAGCCACCGGTCGTGAAGAAGACGCGGTTGAGGTCGCCCGGTGCGTAGGCCGCCACCCGGTCGGCCAGCTCGATGGCGCGCGGGTGGGCGTAGGTCCAGAGCGGGAAGTAGGCGAGCGTCTCGGCCTGCTTGGCCCCCGCCTCGGCGAGCTCGGTCCTGCCGTGACCGATCTGCGACGTGAAGAGCCCGGCCAGGCCGTCGAGATAGCGCTTGCCGTGCTGGTCCCACACGTAGGCGCCCTCGCCCCGCACGATCACCGGCACCTCGTGGTCCTCGTAGGCGCCCATCCGGCTGAAGTGCATCCACAGATGGCGCCGCGCCTGACTGCTCAAGTGGGAGCTCTCGGGATTCGTGGTGCTCATCGTTCCTCCGCTCGGGGTGCGGGGCCGCTCATCGCGTGCCCCAGGAGTAGGTCTGCTTCGCCAGCTTCAGGTACAAGAAGGTCTCGGTGGCGCGCACGCCCTGAATGGAGCGCACCGAGTCGTTGAGGACCTCCAAGAGCCGCTCGTCGTCCTCGCAGACGATCTCCGCCAGGAGGTCGAACCGGCCGGCGCACATCACGACGTAGTCGACCTCTTGCATGGACGTGAGCTTCTCGGCCACCCGGCGCGCGTCTCCCTCCACCGAGATGCCGATCATCGCCTGGCGGGTGAATCCGAGCTGCAGCGGGTCGGTGACCGCGACGATCTGCATGATCCCCGACTCGCGCAGGCGTTGGACACGGCGCCGCACGGCCGCCTCGGACAACCCCACCTGATCGGCGATGGCCCCGTAGGGCTGGCGCCCGTCGCGCTGCAGCGCCTCGATGATGGCCCGGTTCGGCGCGTCGAGGAGGGCGCTGGCGGACTGGCCAACCTCGTTCTCGAGGCCCGTCTCCACCGGTTCGTGGGTGTCGGGCATCTGGCACCTCGCTTCACTCGTCGCCACCGGGACCGAGCCCCGGGTGTGCAGAATTGTGTCATCTTTCCCACCCCAGTCAAGCAGAATTAGTCATATTCTGGTGCCGATATTGCGAAAACGCTTGTTGGCCGCGGGATCTTCTGTGATCCTGTTACCGACGCGGCACGTGGTGAAGGGAGCGGTATGCGCAGGTTGCGGAACTTCGTCGGAGGGGCCTACCGAGACGCCGAGGACGGTCCGACGGCACCCCTGGTCGATCCCAGCACCGGCGAGCCGTTCGCCGAGGCGCCTGTCTCGGGTCCGGCCGACGTCGACGCCGCGCTGCGTGTCGCCGCCGACGCCTTCGCGTCCTGGCGCCGCACCACACCTTCGGAGCGCAGCCTGGCGCTGATCCGCATCGCCGACGCGCTCGAGGCCCGCGCCGAGGACCTTGTCCAGGCCGAGTGTGAGAACACGGGGAAGCCCTACCAGCTGACCATGGACGAGGAGATCCCGCCCATGGTCGACCAGATCCGCTTCTTCGCCGGCGCCGCCCGCCACCTCGAGGGCCTGGCGGCGGCGGAGTACATGGCGGGCCACACGTCGTTCATCCGCCGGGAGCCGCTGGGCGTGTGCGGTGCGGTGACACCGTGGAACTACCCCATGATGATGGCGGTGTGGAAGTTCGCCCCGGCGCTGGCGGCGGGGAACACCATGGTGCTCAAACCATCGGACACCACGCCGGTCACCACGCTGCTCATGGCCGAGATCATGGCCGAGCACCTCCCGCCGGGGGTGTTCAACGTGGTGTGCGGTGACCGCGACACCGGGCGGGCGCTCGTGGTGCACGACACGCCCGCCATGGTGTCGGTGACCGGCTCGGTCCGCGCCGGCATGGAGGTCGCGGCGGCCGCGGCACCCAGCCTCAAGCGGGTCCACCTGGAATTGGGGGGCAAGGCGCCGGTGATCGTCTTCGACGACGCCGACCCGGCCGCGGCCGCGGAGGGGATCGCCGGCGCGGGTTACTTCAACGCGGGCCAGGACTGCACGGCGGCCACGCGGGTCTTGGCAGCGCCTCGGGTGCACGAAGCGCTCTTGGCTGCCCTGGTCGAACAGGCAGAGGGGACCACCGTCGGCGGCCGCGAGAACGAGGAGGCCGACTACGGGCCGCTGAACAACGCGACACAGCTCGAGCGGGTGAGCGGCTTCCTCGAGCGCACCCCGGCGCACGCGTCGGTGGTGGCCGGCGGGGCCCGGGTCGGTGACCGCGGGTTCTGCTTCGCGCCGACCGTCGTCGCCGGCCTGCGCCAGGACGACGAGATGGTCCAGTCCGAGGTGTTCGGGCCGGTGATCACCGTCCAGGAGTTCAACGACGAGGCAGAGGCGCTGGAGTGGGCCAACGGCGTGCAGTACGGACTGGCGTCATCGGTGTGGACCCGTGACCACGGCCGCGCCATGCGCATGGCGCGTGACCTCGACTTCGGTTGCGTGTGGATCAACACGCACATCCCGCTGGTGGCCGAGATGCCCCACGGCGGGTTCAAGCGTTCCGGCTACGGCAAGGACCTGTCCCAGTACGGCTTCGAGGACTACACACGGGTGAAGCACGTGATGAGCAACATCGAGGAGTAGCCCATGATCATCGGTGTCCCGAGCGAGGTGAAGACGGACGAGTACCGGGTCGCGTTAACACCGGCGGGCGTGCGTGAGCTCACCTCCGCCGGCCATACGGTCTACGTCGAGAGGGGGGCCGGCGACGGCTCGTCCATGCCCGACGCCGATTTCGTCCGGACCGGGGCCAAGATCGTCGACTCCGCCCGGGAGGTGTGGGCGGCGGCCGACCTCGTGTGCAAGGTCAAGGAACCGCTTCCCGAGGAGTACGACCTGCTGGGGCAGCGCTCGGGCCAGACGCTCTTCACCTATCTGCATCTCGCCGCGTCACGGGAGTGCACGGAGGCGCTGGTGGCCGCCGGCAACGTGGCCATCGCCTACGAGACGGTCCGCCAGGAGGACAACACGCTCCCCCTGCTGGCGCCCATGAGCGAGGTGGCGGGGCGGATGGCCCCGCTCATGGGTGCCCACCACCTGATGCGGCCGGGCGGGGGCAGGGGAGTGCTCGTCTGCGGTGTCCCGGGGGTGCGCTCCGCCCGCGTGGTGATCCTCGGCGCCGGAGTGGCCGGGATGGCGGCGGCCACGATGGCCGTGGGCATGCACTCGGAGGTGTTCATCCTCGACCGCAACCTCGACAGGCTCCGCGAAGTGGACCACCACTTCCGGGGCGCGCTCGAGACGGTCGCCTCGTCCGAGCACGCCATCGAAGAGGTCTGCCTCGAGGCCGACATCGTGATCGGGGCCGTCCTCGTCGTGGGCGCCCGGGCGCCGCGCCTGGTGTCCGACGCGCTGGTCGAGCAGATGCGGCACGGGTCGGTGCTCGTCGACATCTCGGTGGACCAGGGCGGCTGCTTCGAGTCGACCCGCCCGACGACGCACTCGAACCCGACGTTCGAGGTGCACGGGTCCATCTTCTACTGCGTGGCCAACATGCCCGGCGCCGTCCCCCACACCTCCACCCACGCGCTGGCCAACGCCACCCTCCCCTACACGCTGGCCATCGCCAACTTGGGCTGGAAGCGTGCGGTCGAGGTCGACCACGCCCTCGCCGAGGGGGTGAACGTGGCGGAGGGCCACGTCGTCTACCGACCGGTGGCCGAAGCCCACGGGACGGACTTCACGCCCCTCGAGGAGCTGCTGGACTGATCCGCCCGGCACGGGGCGGAGCGGGCAAACTGGTCGAGATGGCGGACCGACCCGTTCCTGAGCAGCGCCACCGCCCGGACGGCGCCAGACGCCGGCCGAGCGCGTGGCGGACGCCGACCGCGACCGCACCGTCACGCTGCTCCGGGAGAACGTGGTCGAGGGCCGGTTGACCCTCGACGAGTTCTCCGAGCGCACGGGACGAGCCCTCGAGGCTCGGACGCGCGCCGAGCTCGACGCCGTCATGGCCGACCTGCCCGTCCCGCCGGTCGTGCCGTCCTCTCGCCCGACCCGTCGCTGGCACGTGGCCGTCCTGAGCGGGCACAGCACCAAGGGCCGCTGGCGCCTCGGGAGGAAGACGAACGCGGTGGCCTTCATGGGCGGGTGCGACATGGACCTGCGCCGGGCCGAGATCGAAGGCCCGGAGGTCGAGATCACGGCCCTGGCCTTCATGGGGGGCATCGACATCATCGTCCCCGAGGGGTTCGACGTCGATCTCCGCGGGTTCTCGTTCATGGGCGGGCGCAACCTCAAGCTGCGCGACGTGCCCATCGTGCCGGGCTCGCCCCGCATCGTGGTCCGCGGCTTCGCCTTCATGGGTGGCATCGACGTCAAGAGCCGCCCGAACCGCTCGGGCCGGGAGATCGCCCGGGCCGTCTCCGAGAGCGTCCTCGGTGTCGTGGACGCCTTCACCGACCGCGCCGCGCCGGCCGGCCCCGCGGACGTGGCGGCGTTGGAATCGGGCGCCGCCCCCGACGGCACCGTCACCGTCCTCTTCTGCGACATGGTCGACTACGCCGGCATGACCGAGCGGCTGGGAGACCAGGTCTCGCGCCGGATCCTGCACGAGCATCACCGCATCGTCCGCGAGGCGGTGGCTCGTCACGCCGGACGCGAG
This sequence comes from uncultured Acidimicrobiaceae bacterium, assembly GCA_963774485.1. Lineage (GTDB taxonomy): Bacteria > Actinomycetota > Acidimicrobiia > Acidimicrobiales > RAAP-2 > Bog-473. Next base: position 253,521 of record CAVZFG010000005.1, on the reverse strand, counting down.
GTCAACGTCCAGGGCGACGGTTTCATGGTGGCCTTCGGCGGTGTGGCCCGCGCCCTGCGCTGCGCCGCCGACATCCAGCGGGCGATGGAGACCTATGCCCCCACCGACGGCGAGCCGATCGCCGTCCACATCGGCATCCACACCGGTGACGCGGTGGCCGAGGGCGACGACTTCTTGGGACACACCGTCATCGTCGCCAGTCGGTTGGCCGATGCGGCCGCCCCGGGGGAGATCCTCGTGTCGTCGCTGTCGGAACAGCTCGTCCAGGGCTCGGGGGAGTTCACCTTCGAGAGGCACCGTGAGACGCCGCTCAAGGGGATGGAGCGTGCGCAGCAGTCGGCCACCCTTCGCTGGGCCGAATGAGATGGCGGACAGCGAGCTCTGGGAGCAGGCGGGTCTGTACGACCGGCGCGACCGAGGCGCAGCGGAGCGCCTTGCCCTTCTGGAGTACCTGACCGAGCGCGGCGCCACCATCGAACAGATGGTCGACGCGCACCGACGCGGGACGCTGCCGGGCGTCGCCGGCGACCTCGTCACCCGGGGCACGACCCCGAGCGCGACCGTGTCCGAGATCGCGGCCAGCGGCGGGCTCCCCGTGGCGCTGGTGCTGCGCATCCTCATGGCGGCCGGCATCCCGGCCGAGCCCGACACCGAGGTCCCGGCGGACCTCGACCGACTGCTGGCCGCGTTCGAGCAGGGGGCGGCCGTCATGGGCGAGGACGCGATCCTCGCCTTCACCCGTGTGCTCGGCGCGGCCGCGGCCAACGTCGCCGAGTCCGCCATCGCGCTCTTCTTCGCGGAGTTGGGGCCCGGGACCGTCCGCGAGGGTCCGGACGAGCTGGCGCGGGCCAAGCTGTCCGAGGCGGCCACGGTCGCCTTCACGGCGGTGCCCGACGTGTTGGGTCACATGGTCATGGACGCCTTCGAGCGCGCGCAGCGCCGGGCCGAAGAGGCGCGCAGTTGGCTGGCGCCCTTCGCCGAGGGCGAGGTCGACCTGGAGGGGCCGACCGAGATCGTGGCGCTCGGCTTCGTGGACCTCGTCGGCTCGACGGCGTGGGCCCAGAGGCTCAACTTGCGCGAGCAGAACTTGGCCCTGACCCGCTTCGAGTCCGTCGCCTGGTCGAGCGCCGTGCGGGCCGGCGGCCGCCTGGTCAAGACGATCGGGGACGAGGTGTTCTTCGCCGCCCCGACGGCCGACGCCGCCTGCCGGATCGGGGTGGAGGTGTGCCGGGCGGCGGCCGAGGACGACGTCCTCCCCCCGGCCCGGGGGGCGGTGGGCGTCGGCGTGGCCATCCCCCGGGAGGGCGACTACTTCGGCCCGTTGGTCAACCTCCTCGCCCGGCTCGTCAAGGTCGGCGCACCGGGCGAGCTGGTCGCGACCGAGGCGGCGGTGGCGGAGCTCTCGCCCGAAGCGTGGTCGGTCCATCCCCTCGAGCCCGTGGAGCTCCGCGGGTTCGAGGGGCCTGTGCAGGCGTTTCACGTGGAGCATTGCTCCCCGCCGCCGTGAGTCGACGGGATCGCGTCGGCACGGCAAAAGTGTTTACGGGCCCTTCCCCCAGGCCACGCACGGTGTTAACGCAGCGCCGTCACCCGGCGGCGCGTGTAAACACTACGGGCTCTCCCGAGATGCCGGGGGCCCGCGACGACCGGCGCCGGCCCGCGAGCTCCCGCGAACGACGCAGCCGCCGCCGGCCCTCACGACGGCGGAGGTGACGGAGAGGACGGCCCGTATGGCGGCACCGGGCAACCCCGGCACCGCGCCAGCTCGGAGCACGGCCAGGGTCTCGACGTCGGCACCCCGTCGGCGTCAGGGGTCGGCGTCGCCTGGGCGGCCGGGCCCGTGCTCTGGGCGGTGCGGGCGCGGTCGATGAACTCCTCGAAGAGGGCCCGGATGGTGACGCCCCGTCGACCGGCCTCCGCCTCGATCCAGGCGCGGCGGTCATGGTCGAGTCGCACCCCGACAACTGTGGACTTTGACGAGCTCAAGGCATCAAGCCTATCGCCGCGTTAACACTGGCCTGGGATATCCGTTAACGCCCGCGTCGGCCCGCGGCACACGGTCGCGCTCGATATGTCGGCGGGCGTCGCGATGCCCTGTCCTATGATGACGCACAGCATCTGACGGGTCGTCAGGTGCGAGCGCGCCCAGGCGTCTGGAGGCACCAGTGGACTTCGATTTCTCTCCGGAGCAGTTGGCCTTCGTGAAGGAGGTCGAGAGCTTCCTCGATGCCAACGACGACCCCGAGGTGTTCGACGTGACGAGGGAGAACATGGCCCAGATCGTCGACACGCCGAAGCGCCGGGCCTTCATGGCCTCGCTCGGCGAGCGGGGCTGGCTCGGCATGACGTGGCCCAAGGAGTACGGCGGCTCCGAGGGCGAGGGCGTCTACGAGTACCTCCTCAACGAGCAGCTCGCCGGCCGGGGCGGGCCCCAGATCGGCAAGGGCGTCGGCATCATCGGCAAGACGCTCATCCGGCACGGCAACGAGACGCTCAAGGAGGAGTTCCTGCCCAAGATCCTGCGCAACGAGGTCGAGTTCGCCGTCGGCTACTCCGAGCCCAATGCCGGATCCGACGCCGCCTCCATGCAGCTGAGAGCCACCAAGGTCAGCGGCGGCTGGATACTCGACGGCCAGAAGACCTGGACCACCTCCGCCCACTTCGCCGAGTGGTACTGGGTCGGCGCCCGCACCGACACCGAAGCGCCCAAGCACGCCGGCATCACGCTGTTCCTCGTCCCCCTCGACCAGCCGGGCATCACGATCAACGCCATCTGGACCATGGGCGACGAGCGCACCAACGAGGTCTTCCTCGACGAGGTCTTCGTCCCCGACGAGTTCGCCGTCGGCGAGGTCAACCACGGCTTCCAGTACATCTCCGAGGCGCTCGACCTGGAGCGCTTCACCATGTTCACCTTCTCGCCCATCGAGCAGCGCTTCGAGCTGCTCGTCGAGTACGTCCGCACCACCGTCCGCGACGGCGTCCCGCTCAAGGACGACCCCGTGATCCGACAGCGCCTCGCGCAACTGGCCACCCAACTCGAAGTCGCCCGCGTGATGGGCCTCAAGTTCGTCTTCGAGTCCTCCAAGGGCGGCGCGGCGCCCACCGCCGAGGCCTCCGAGTACAAGCTCTTCGCCACCGAGCTCTCCAAGCGCCTCGCCAACGCCTCGATGGACATCGCCGGACCCGGCAGCCAGCTACGCGTCAAGACCGACGAGGCCCCCATGGCCGGCCGGGCCGAGTCGACCTACCGCTACACCGTGATCGACACGATCGGTGGGGGCGCCTCGGAGATCCAGAAGAACATCATCGCCCGCCGCAAGCTCGGCCTGCCCAAGAACTTCTGAGGTGGCCGCCGCCTCCTCCTCCCCGGTCCCCTCGGCGGGGTCACCGTGCTCGACTTCTCGACGGTCGGGCCCGCGGCGCGCTGCACCCGCCTCCTCGCCGACTACGGCGCGCGCGTCATCAAGGTCGGTCCGGTGCCCTCGGCGGGCGCAACGCCGATCGAGCCCCCGTTCTTCGCCTACAGCGGGCAGCGGGGCATGCGTCGCGTCCTGCTCGACCTCAAGGACGCCGACGGCAGGGACGCCTTTCTCGCCCTGGCCGACGCGGCGGACGTCGTCGTCGAGAGCTTTCGCCCCGGCGTCGTCGAAAGGCTGGGCATCGGCTACGAGGCCGTCTCGGCGCGCAACCCCCGCCTGGTCTACTGCTCCACCTCCGGGTACGGCCAGGACGGGCCGCACGCCCAGTGGGCCGGGCACGACCTCGACTACCTCGCCGTGGGCGGGTACCTGGCCATGAGCACGCCGGGAGTCGGCGGCGCGCCGCCCCTCCCCGGCGCCACCGTCGCCGACGCCGCGGCCGGCGGCATGCAGGCCGCGCTCGCCGTCACGACCGCCTTGGCCGCCCGGGCCACCTCGGGGCACGGCGCCTACCTCGACGTCTCCGTCGCGGAGGGCGTCCTGTGGCTCATGTCCCTCGTCATCGACGAGCAGCTCGCCCGCGGCGGCGACATCGCGTCCGGCCACGACATCCTGTCGGGCCGCTACGCCTGCTACGGGACCTACGAGACGGCCGACGACAAGTGGGTCGCCGTCGGTGCGATCGAGGCCAAGTTCTTCGCCAACCTGTGCCGCGCGCTCGGCTGTCCCGAGTTGGCTGGTGCCCAGCTCGACGACGAAGCGCAGCCGGCCATCCGGTCGGCCTTCGCGGCCGCCTTCGCCACCCGGACCCGCGACGAGTGGGTCGAGGCGTTCGCCGGCGCCGACACCTGTGTCGCTCCCGTCCTCGAGGTGTCGGAGGTCCCGGGCCACCCGCAGTTCGCGGCCCGGCGCGCCGTGGCGGTGGCCACCCATCCGATCCACGGCGAGGTGCGTCAGCTGGGGCCGCTGCTGGCCGGCATGCCACGACCGGAGGGACCGGTGCAACTGCCCGACACGACCCGGACCGACACCGAGCATCTGCTCAAGGAGGCCGGGGTCGACGGCGAGACCGTGGCCCGCTGGGTGGAGCGGGGGGTCGTGGCATGACGGGCGACGCCCGCGACGTCATCGACAAGGAGCAGTACCACGAGGTGGGGGAGTTCCCCGTCGAGCGCGGCTACATCTGGAGCTCGTGCGCCTCGGTGGAGAACGGCAACCCCCTCTTCTGGGACGACGAGGTGGCCGAGTCCCTGACGGGCGGACCCGTCGCCCCGCCGACCATGGTCTCGGTCTGGTTCCGCCCGCACCACTGGGCGCCCGGCCGCTCCGAGCCGGCGCTGCCGCTGCAGGTGCACTTCGACCTCAAGGAGCACTTCGGCCTGCCAGAAGCCGTGATGACCGACAACACGATCGAGTTCTTCGAGCCGGTGCGCCTGGGAGACGTGCTGCGCACGCATCAGGTGCTGCGCTCGGTCAGCGACGAGAAGACGACGAAGCTCGGCACCGGCCGGTTCTGGGTGATCGAGGTCGTCTACACGAACCAGGACGCGCAACTGGTGGCGGTGGAGTCCTACACGGGATTCGGCTACCGGCGAGAGGACGCGTCGTGAGCGTCGCCGTTGCCCCCCGGCTCCTCTTCGGAGACGTCGACGCCGGCGACGAGCTGCCCACGCTCGATCACGACGGTCACCGCCACCACGGTGGTCCTGGGCGCGCTGGCGACGCGGGACTGGCGGCCGATGCACCACGACAAGGACTTCGCCATCCAGCGCAACGGGACCCGGGACATCTTCTTGAACACCCCGAACCAGGCCGCCTGGTTCGAGCGCTACCTCACCGACTGGACCGGCCCGCACGGCCGGCTGGCCCGGGTCACCTTCCGGATGAAGGGCTCGGTCTTCCCGGGTGACACCATGACCCTGCGCGGCGAGGTGGAGTCGACGGAGGTGGACGAGGTGGGCTGCGGGTTCGTGGTGGTGACCGTGACGCTCTCGGTCGACGGCGACGTCAAGACGACCTGCACCGCCCGGATCGCGCTGCCCCGCAACGCCGACGACAACCCGTGGGCCCGCCACGGCGATCAGTGGCGGCCCTCGCCGCGACCAGACGAGAGGGGTTCTGAGTGCTCGACCTTGACTTCGACCCGGAACAAGAGCTGCTGCGCCAGACGGTGCGCGACGTCCTGGCACACCACTGCCCGCTCGACGTCGTGCGCCTGATGGAAGACGACCCGGTCGGCTACCCGCCACCCCTGTGGGCGCGGTTGGGGGAGCTCGACCTCATCGGGCTGCTCCTCCCGGAGGAGTACGGCGGCTCGTCCATGTCCCTGATCGAGGGCGTCGCGCTCTACGAGGAGCTGGGCCGGGCGTTGGCGCCCACGCCGCACTTCGTGAGCGCCGTGATGGGCGGGGGAGTGCTGGCCGAGGCGGGGAGCGCGGCCCAGAAGGAGCGCTGGCTGCGGTCGGTGGCGTCCGGCGAGGCCATCCTCACGCCGGCCTGGATGGAGCCGGAGAACGGGTTTTCGCCCCGCGGGGTCGCGGCGCGGGCCGAGGCCGACGGTGAGGGATTCCGAATTTCGGGGGTGAAGCGGCATGTCGCCTACGCCTCGGCCGCCGACCGGCTCGTCGTGCTCGCACGCACCGGTCAGGCGGCCGAGGCAGTCGACCTCTTCCTGGTCGACCCCGCCGCGACCGGGGTGACCCTGCGCCAGCAGTTCAGCATCGCCTCGGACACCCAGTACGAGGTGAGGCTGGCCGACGTCGTCGCGAGCGAGGAGGACCGCATCGGCCCGGCCGGGAGCGGCTGGTCGACCTGGCAGGAGGTGCTCGAGCCGGCCTTGGTGCTGCTGGGCGCGCAAGCGGTCGGCGGCGCCCGGTACGCGCTGGAGATCACCACCCAGTACGCCAAGGATCGCCATCAGTTCGACAAGCCCCTCGGTGCCTTCCAGGCGCTCGCCCACTATCTCGCCGACGCCGTCACCAACCTCGACGGGGCCGAGCAGCTCGTCCACGAGGCGGCCTGGGCCGGCGCGACGGGGCGGCCGCTCGGCTCGCTGGCGCCGATGGCAAAGCTCTTCGCCTGCTCCACCTTTCGTGACATCACGGCGATGGCCCAGCAGATCTTCGGTGGCATCGGGTTCACGCTCGACTTCGACATCCAGCTCTACTTCCGCCGGGCCAAGCAGCAGCAGCTGATGTGGTCCAACGACAGGGCGCTCGAGGATGCCGTGGCGTCGGCGCTGCTCGACTGACGACGCGCCGAACCGCGGCGCGCTCGTGTCCCTCTCGCCACTCGGTTCGGACGTCCGTGACCCGTGACTCACTGAGCATCGACGAAGCACGCCGGGTCGCACTCTTCGCGCAGGGCCTGCGCGGCCCCCGGCCGAGTGGCGGCGTGCCCGGAATGCTGCGCCGTCTCGGCGCGGTGCAGCTCGACACGATCTCGGTGCTGGCACGATCGCACGAGCTGGTGGCGTACGCCCGCCTCGGTGCCGTGGGCCGCCGCAGGATCGAGCACGCCTACTGGGGGGCTGGGAGCTCCACGTTCGAGTACTGGTCCCATGCGGCGTGCGTCATTCCGCTCGAGGACTGGCCGGCCTACGCCGTGTCGCGGCGGGCCCGACGGGCCAAAGGGAGGCGCTGGCACGTGCTCGAGGAACACGACAAGAGCTGCGCCGCCGTGGAGGACCGCCTGCGAAGCGAAGGTCCTCTCACCGCCAACGAGCTCGGGGGCGCCAAGAAGGGGGGGCCGTGGTGGGACTGGTCCGAGACCAAGATCGCCGCGGAGTGGTTGCTCGACATCGGCGTGTTGGTCTGCCGGCAGCGGCGGGGCTTCCAACGCGTCTACGACCTGGCCGAGCGCGCCATCCCGCCCGAGCTCCGCGCGCTGGAGTGGACCGACGAGCGGTGCGCCATGCGCCTGGTCGCCGCGGCCGGGCGTTCCCTCGGCGTGGCGACGGAGGCCGACCTGGCCGTGTACCACGGGCTGCCGCGACCGTTGGTCCGCCGCGTGCTGCCGGACACGGCCCTGGTCCCGGTCGCCGTGGAGGGGTGGCGGCAGGCCGCGTTCGCCGATCCCACCGCCCTCGAGTCGCTCGGCGTGCGGGCACGCCACCGGAGCCTCCTCCTGTCCCCCTTCGACTCACTGATCTGGTACCGCGACCGGGTCGAGCGCCTCTTCGGCCTGCGCCACCGACTCGAGGCCTACACGCCGAAGGCAAAGCGGGCCTTTGGCTACTTCGCCATGCCGGTGCTGGCGGGGACGAAGCTCGTCGGGCTGGTCGACCCGGGCCGTCGTGACGACGCGCTCGTCGCCAAGCAGGTGACGCTGCTGGACGTGCCGGCGCCGGCGCCGGCGCCGGCGGCGGTGGCGGCGGTGGCACGAGCGCTCGGCGAAGCGGCGTCGTGGGTCGGGTGCGCCCGTGTCACCCTCGAGCGCGTCGAGCCCGCGGCGGCGGCCCCGCCACTCGGACGCGCCCTCGCCGGCGCGCCGGGCTGAGCGGGCAGCCTGTGTCGGGGCCTGCTCGACGCGCCGGCTGGAGCACCCCGTCGAACGACCCCACCGGGGAGGGACCTCGAGAGTTGCACTCACGCAGTGGCGTAGCGCGCCGCGATCTCCTCGAAGGCGGCCACGCTGCCCCCGTAGGGTCCCGTTTGGGCCGGATGGTGGAGCACGAACTGCTCGAAGCCCAACGTCACATAGGGGGCGACCAGCTCGTCGAACTGATCCGGCGACTTGAGCACGGGCTCGGTCGGCGTCCACAGCAACACCCGGCCGATGGTCGAGGGGTCACGACCGACGGCGCGGCAGGCGGCATCGAGGAGCGGGAGCTGGCGCCGCACGGATTCGAGCATGACGTCGGCGGCGCGCTGTCCGCGGCGGGTGGCGCCGACGGTGACCCAGTGGCGGCCGTGCAGGGCGGCCAGGCGCATGCCCTTCTCCCCACCGGCGGCGATGGTGAGCGGGACGGGGTCCTGCACGCTCCCGGGGGTGCTGGGCGCTTCCGTGGCCGAGTAGTGCGACGTCCGCACGGACGTCCGCGCCTCGGGTTGGCCCTCCAGGATCGGCCAGAGCACCTCGAGGAACTTCTCGAAGCGCGCCATGCGTTCCGCCGGCGTCCAGGGCTCCTGCCCGAGAGCGGTGGCGTCGTGCCCCTGGGTGCCCGGGCCCAGCCCGAGGTCGAGGCGGCCCGCGCTCACGTCGTCGAGCGCCAGCGCCTCGCGGGCCAGCGTCACCGGGTGGCGAAAGTTCGGGCTGGCGACGAGCGTGCCCAGCCGTACGCGCCCGGTGACCGCCGCGGCGGCGGAAAGCACCGGCACCGCGGCGTGCCACGGGCCCTCGGGCATGCCGCCCCAGCGGATGTGGTCGTAGGTCCACGCCGACGCGAAACCGACCCGGTCGGCCCATTCCCACTGGCGCCGCGCTTCGCGCCAGCGATCCGTGGGCAGGATGACGAGGCCGACACGCACCGGGCCGAACCTACCCCGCCCGGTACCGTGTCGCCGTGGCCAACGAAGCCCAGGCGAAAAGATGGAACGACGACCGGTGGGCGGCGGCGTGGACCAAACGGGAACGGCTGACCGATGCCGTGTCGCCCTACCTCCTCGAGACTGCGGACGTGGCGACCGGCCAGCGGGTGTGCGACATCGGCTGCGGCGGCGGAGCCCTGACCATCGCGGCGGCCGACGCCGTCGCCCCGGACGGACGGGCCGTCGGGGTCGACATCTCCGCACCACTGCTTCGGCTGGCGCGAGGCCGGGCCGAGCAGTCCGGCGTCACCAACGTGCGCTTCGAGCAGATGGACGTGCAGACGACGCCGCTCGACGAGGCACCCTTCGACCTCGTCCTGAGCCAGTTCGGCGTGATGTTCTTCGACGAGCCCACGAGGGCGTTCGGTGCCATCCGCAGCCTCCTCACCGCCGGCGGCCGCTTCGTCTTCGTCTGCTGGCAGGGTGTCGAGCACAACCCCTGGCACGTCGGCACGGCGCTCCGGCCGCTGTTGCCGCCGCCGCGGGTCCCCCCGCCCGGGAAGAGCCCCGCCGGACCGTTCGTCTTGGGTGACGACGAGTACGTGCGCGACCTCCTCGGGGCGGCAGGGTTCGCCGGCGTGGAGAGCACGCCGCACGAGACGACGGTGCGCGCCCCCGCCGACGCCGTGGTCGACCGGTCGCTGCTCCAATTCATGGGGGTCGCACCGCAGCGCGAAGACGAGGCGCGGGCGGTGGTCGGGCGTCACCTCGCCCAGTTCGCAGTGGGGCCCGAGGAGTACGAGTACCCGCTTGCGTTCCGGGTCTACGAGGCCGTGAACCCCTAGCACCGGCCCCCCGGTGTGCTAACCCAGGTCGGTGGCCGGATACAGCGGAACGCCGCTGCCGAAGAAGCTGGGGATCACGGAAGGCTCGACGCTGGCCCTCATCGGGGCGCCCCCCGGGGTGATCGAAGGTCTTCCGCCCGGTGTCGTGGTCAAACGCCGAGCCCGTGGGTCGGCCGACGTCGTCGTCGCGTTCTTCACCCAGCGCCGCGAGTTCGAGCGCCGAGTCGACGCGCTGGCCCGGATGGTCTTCCCCGCCGGCGGCCTCTGGGTCGCCTGGCCCAAGCGGTCCTCCGGTGTCGAGACCACCATGCACGAAGACGTGGTGCGCGAGGTCGCGTTGCCGCTCGGCCTGGTGGACAACAAGGTGTGCGCGATCGACGAGACGTGGTCTGGCTTGCGCGTCGTGTGGCGACGCGAGCGCCGGACCTGAGCTCCTCGTACACCTAGAAGACGGCCAACCGCGAGGGGGGCCATATCCGCAGGTCGACCTTGCCGACGATCGTGGACTCGGGCACGGGACCCCAATAGCGGCTGTCGCAGGACTCCTCCCGGTTGTCACCCATCACGTAGACGTCCCCCTCCGGTATGCGGTACGGGCGGTACAGCGAGTACGGCGTCCCCGCTGGCCCGGGGTAGGTCGCGGTCCTGTTCGTTGGGCGGCAACCACGGCTCGGCGAGCACGTGGCCGTCGATGAGCACCTGCCCGCTGGACAGCGAGATGGTCTCGTCGGGAAGCCCGATGACCCGCTTGACCAGGTCTGCGACGGGGGGCCCGGCGCAGTCCTCCTTGGCCGGGGTGGAGAACACGATGATGTTGCCGCGGTCGACGCCGTGCAGGTGGTAGCTGAGCTTGTCCACCACGATCCGGTCCCCGATCTGCAGGGTCGGTTCCATGGAGCCCGACGGGATGGAGTAGGTGGCCACCACGAAGGTGCGCAACACGACGGCGACGGCGACGGCCACGACGACGACCCCGACCAGCTCCACGATCCAACGGCCTGACCGTTCCCGGTCGGCGGCGACCCCACCACGGTCCCCGGCCGGTACCGGCGTGTCGGCCGGCTCGTCGTCGGCGTTCATGGGTCGAGAAGTATTACCCGGGGCGGGGTCGGGGCGGTGACGCCCGCCCCGGGACAGTATTGGGACTGTGGTCAGCGCCGTCATCTTCGATTTCTACGGGACCCTCGCCCGCTGGGCCGACGGGCGTGCCTCCAACTACGAAGCGGTTCTCGCCGCTCGCGGCTACACGTTGGAACCGAGCGTCCTCGAGGAGTACTTCTCCCGCTACGACGGCATCGACCACGCCGAGCACTCGGTCAGCGAGGAGGCCTACGAGGCCTGGGTCAGAGCGCGCCTGCGTGATCTGACGAATGCCTGCGGTGTGGACGGCCCGCACGTCGAGAGCGTCATCGACGCCTTGCGGGAGTCGGATCGGGGCCGGATGGTGGCCTATCCGGAGGCCGAGTCGACGCTCTCGTCGCTGCGCGGGGCGGGCGTGGCCGTCGGCGTCTGCTCCAACTGGGGATGGGAGCTCGACGACTTCCTCCACGAGGTGGGCCTGCTCCACCTGGTCGATGCCGGTGTCACCTCGGCGCGGGTCGGGCGCGCAAGCCGCACCCCGGCATCTACGTCAAGACCGCCGAGGCACTCGGTGTCGACCCCCGCCACGCCCTCTTCGTCGGTGATTCCTGGGAGCCCGACGTCCGCGGCCCTCGGCGCATGGGCATGACCGCGGTCCACCTCTGGCGACCCGAGGAGCGTGCGGGGCAGAACGCACCGCCGCTCGAGGCGGGCGACCACCGGGTGGGGCAGCTGGGCGGCGTCCTCGAGCTGCTCGGCCTCTCGCCACCCCATGGGATTCGATCGGTCTGTTGAGGCAGCTGGTTCCCGAGCCACCCCGCGTGCAGCACTGTCTGCACCCGGGCCCCTCGGGCTCATCGGAGGAGGTGGTCGGATGCTCTGTTCGGGGGGGTGGATCGGGCTCAGCCGACGGGCGGCCGCCCGTTCTCGGCCAACCCGGCGGCGAGCATGGCCCGATCCTGTTCGCTCAGTAGCACGAACCGCAGGTCCGCGCCGCCGGGCGGGCGCCACCAGACCGGGTCCTCGCAAGCCCACGCCTCGGTCCGGAGATCCACCTTGGTCACCTTCCCCGTGGCCGTCTGGGGGAGGATGGGTGAGATCCGAACGTAGCGGGGCAGCCACTTCGGTCCCAGGTCGGGCTGGGCCGCCAGCCACTGGGCGAAGGCGTCGGGATCGAAGGCACGCCCGGGCACCGTCTCGATGGCCACCATGACCTGGTCGCCGGCGCCCGAGGCCGTGTCTGGCACGGGGTAGACCGCCGCTACCGCCAGGTCGGGATGACGCGAGAGGATCGCCTCGATCGGACCGGCCGCGAAGTTCTCCGAGTCGACGCGCAGCCAGTCCCCGTTCCGCCCGGCGAAGTAGAAGAACCCGTCACCGTCCACGTACCCGAGGTCGCCGGTCCAGTACCACCCCCGGCGCAGGCGCTCCGCCTCGGCGTCTTCGCGTCGGTAATAGCCCTCGAAGCTGCCACGGCCGCTCCGGTTGACGATCTCCCCGATCGCCGCGCTCGCGTTGAGGAGGCGCCCCTCGTCGTCGAACGCGGCCCGTGCGCACTCCTCTCCCGACTCGGGGCTGATGACCGCCAGGTCCACCCCTCCGACCGGCTTGCCCAGGGCACCCTTGGGCATGCCGAGCACGGGGTTCACGGCGGCACCCCCTTCGCTCTGCCCGTAGCCCTCGATCAGGTAGCACCCGAAGCGCGCCCGGAAGCGCTCCCGGTCCCGTATCGAGGCTTCCGTCCCGAAAGCGCTCTTGAGCGTGTTGTCGGCGTCGTCGGGCCGCTCGGGCGTGGCGAGGATGTAGGCGATGGCCTTGCCCACGTAGCTGAATTTGGTGGCTCCGAAGCGCCGCACGTCGTCGAGGAAGGCAGAGGCGCTGAAGCGGGGCCGCACCGCGATGGCCGCCCCGACCATGACCGCCGGCCCCCACAACGCCATGAGCGTGTTGCCGTGGAACAGGGGCATGGGGCAGTAGCAGACGTCGTCGGCCCCGTACCCGTAGCCCGGGGCGGCCACCTCGGCGATGCCGGCCAGGCGGCCCTGGGTGCACCGGACCGCCTTGGGCACGCCCGTCGTCCCGGACGTGAAGATCAGGAGGTACAGCGAGTCCGCCTCGACGTCACCTGCCTCTTCGACGAGCGCCCGGGCGGCTTGGGTGTCTGCGAAACGATCGAGCAGCGCCTCGTAGCGCTCGGTTCCGATGACCAAAACCGCGTCCTCGCCGACGCCGAGGTCCAGTCCCTCGAGCAGGGCGGCGCCGTCGGTGTCGGTGACGATGACGGCGCAGTCGGTGGCCCGGACATCGGCGGCGAGGGCCTCGCCGCGCCGCGTCGGGTTGATCCCGACGATCGCCGCGCTCGCCAGTGCGGCGCCGTTCAGCCAGAACAGGTACTCGGGCCCGTTGGGCAGCAGCACCCCGATGTGGGGCTTGCCTGCGCCCGCGTCGAACATCGACCGGGCCAGTGCACCCCGCGTCGCCCCCTCCCGCACCGCCTCGCGCCAGGTCCAGCGCCCGCTGGCATCCAGGACGCCGGTCCGGTCGTCCTGGGCTCGCGCCGCCAGCATGGCCGCGACGGTCGTCATGACAAGGGTCCCTCGAGCGACCAGCCCGGTGCCCGGCGTATCAGGCTGCGGTCGATGGCGTCGACCGTCGCCGCACCGCACAGGGCCATGGCCCGCCGCAGCTCCGACTCGTACCAACGAAGCAGGCCTGCCACACCGTCGGCCCCGCCCGTCGCCAGCGCCCACAGGGAGGGTCGTCCGACAAGGGTCGCCCGCGCACCGAGCGCCAACGCTTTGACCACGTCGGGAGACCGACGAATGCCGCCGTCGACGTAGACCTCGGCCCGCCCGGCGACCTCGTCGACGATCTCGGCCAGGATGTCGGCCGTCGCCGGCGCGTCGGCCAGCTGGCGCGCCCCATGGTTCGACACCACCACGGCCGCCGCCCCGGCCTCGATGCACCGCACCGCGTCGTCGGCCCGCTGTACGCCCTTGGCCACCACGGGGAGTGAGCTGAGCCCGGCCAGCCACCCGATGTCGTCGGGCGTGAGCGCCGGCTCGAACTCGCGGGTCACGACGGCCATGAAGCCACCCTCGCGCGCACTGTCGGTGCTCTCCCCGGCCAGGTTGGGCAGCGCGAGGTCGTCGGGGAGGTGCATGCCCGTCCGCCACTCGCGCAGCCGCAGCCCCGAGACGGGCGCGTCGACGGTCAGGACCAGGGCCCCGTAGCCGTGCGCCGCCGCCCGGCTCACCAGCTCTGCCGTCCGGGCCCGCTCCCGCAGGATGTAGACCTGCATCCAACGCGCCGCGTCCGGTGCCGCCGCCGCGACTTCCTCCAGCGAGCACGTGGCCAAGGACGAGAGGACCATCAAGGCGCCCGCCATGGCGGCGCCCCGGGCGGTGGCCGCCTCTCCCTCCGCATGGGCCAGCCCCTGGATCGCCGTCGGCGCGACGGCGATCGGCGAGGCAACCGGCGTCCCGAGCACCGTGGTCGCGGCAGGACACCTCGGCCAAGCCGGCCAGCACGCGGGGATGGAGCTGCCAGTGGCTCCAGGCAGCCACGTTCCCCTCGAGCAGGCGCTCGTCGTCGGCCCCGCCCGAGTAGTAGGCGTGGGCCATCTCCCCGATCAGATGACGAGCGTCCCGTTCGAGGTCGTCCAAGGAGAGGTCGGTGAGCAGGGGGGACGTCCCGCTCAGTCGCAAACCAGCGGACTCGGAGTTGTGTCCCGCAGTGCTGGTGCTGGCAGGATGAGCAGGCACGAGCCGCATGGTAGGCGGCGCCGATGCCCACGACCCACTCGTCTGACAAGGGAGATACGGTGCGATTCTCGTATGCGGAGTCGATGACGGACCCGTCGTACTACCTCCCGCTGGCCCAGGCCGCCGAGGAGGCTGGATACGACTCCATGGTCGTACCGGACAGCATCTGCTACCCCGAGGTGTCCGACACCACCTACCCCTTCAACCCGGACGGCACGCGGGAGTTCCTCGAGGACAAACCCTTCCTCGAGCCGTTCTCCCTCATCCCGGCCATGGGGGCGGTGACCGAGCGCATCCGCTTCGTGACCTTCGTGATCAAGCTTCCCATCCGCCAGCCCGTCCTCGTCGCCAAGCAGGTGAGCTCCACGGCCGTACTCACCCGCAACCGCCTCCTCCTCGGCGTCGGCACCAGCCCCTGGCCGGAGGACTACGCCATCTGCGGCGTCCCGTGGGAGCGTCGGGGCAAGCGCATGGACGAGGAGATCGCCATCATGCGCGGCCTCATGGCCGGCGGGTTCTTCGAGTTCCACGGCGACGTCTTCGACATACCCTCCATAAAGATGTGTCCGACGCCGAGCGTTTCCGTGCCGATCCTTATCGGCGGACACCACGAGGCCGCCCTTCGCCGGGCCGCCGTCGACGGCGACGGCTGGTTGCATGGTGGTGGCGACCCGGCCGACCTCCCCGGCCTGCTCGAGCGTCTGGCACAGCTGCGCCACGACCACGGCACCGAGTCCAAGCCGTTCGAGATCCACGTGATCTCGCTCGACGCCTACACCACCGACGGCGTCAAGCGGCTCGAGGATCTCGGCGTGACCGACGTGATCGTCGGCTTCCGGTGGCCCTACGACACCACCCAGGACACCGAGGCGCTCCAGACCAAGGTCGACAACCTGCGCCGCTTTTCGGATGACGTCATCGCCAAGGTCAACTGAGCCTCGGTCTACCGCGAAGGAGGGAGCCACATGGCCGACGAACAACCCACCGCCCGCGAGCTCGGCATCAGGTCCCGTGCCGCCGTCCACGCCAGGGACCGCAACGCCTGGTTGGCGCTCTTCGCCGACGACGCCTTGGTGCAGGACCCCGTCGGTCCCTCACCCTTCGATCCGGAGGGCACGGGCCACCACGGGCGCCAGGCCATCGGCGCCTTCTACGACACGGTGATCGCGCCGAGCGAGGCGATCACCTTCGAGATCACCGAGTCCTATCTGTGCGGGGACGAGGTGGCCGACGTCGGCATCATCCGGACCACGCTCGCCGGCGGCACCCACCAGGCCGTGGTCCACGGCGTGTACACCTACCGCAGCAACGGCGCCGGCAAGTTGGCCGCGCTCCGCGCTTACTGGGAGTTCGACGCGCTGGAGCTCGTGGAGCTCCAGGACTAGGACCTCGATGCGCGTCATGGTCCGTGAAGGACTGTTCACCGACGCCGACCCGCCCGCGCTGTTGGGCAGCCGCTGCGGCGCGTGTGGGTGCGTCCACTTCCCCCGGGCCGACGCCTGCACCTACTGCGCCACCGAGGACCCCGAGCCCGTCGAGCTCTCCCGCCGGGGCACCCTGTGGGCGTGGACGGCCGTGACCGCGCCGCCGCCGGGATACCGGGGCGAGGTTCCCTTCGGCGTGGGCGTGATCGAGCTGCCCGAGGCGGTGCGCGTCATCACGAGGCTGACCGTGGCCGACCCGGCCGCCCTTTCCTCGGGGCAGGTCATGGAGCTGAGGATCGTGCCCCTCCACCGCGACGAGGACGGCAACGACGTCGTGACCTACGCCTTCGCCCCGGCGTCGTCGTGAGCGGCGTCGTCGTCACCGGGGTCGGGCTGCACCCCTTCGGACGCTTCGAGGGCGTCTCGACGACCGACATGGGCGTCCACGCCGTCCGGGCCGCCCTCCACGAAGCCGGCGTCGGCAAGGGCGGGTTCCAGGCCGCGTTCTGCGGCACGGCCTACGGCGGGGTGGCGACGGGGCACAAGGTGCTGAGCCGCCTCGGCATGACGGGCATGCCCATCGTCGACGTCGAGGCCGGCTGTGCCAGCGGCAGCGCCGCGCTCATGCTCGCCGCCGCCGCCATCCGGGCCGGGCAGTACGACACCGTCGTCGTGTTCGGCACCGAGAAGATGCCCAAGGGGATCATCCGATCCTCGTTCTTCGAGCCCTGGCAGGAGGCGGCGGGTCTGGCCGCCACGCCGGCGTTCTTCGGGTTGCGGGCGCAGCGGTTGTGCCAGACCTCGGGGGTCACCAAGGACCACCTGGCACGGGTCGTGGTGAAGAACCGACGCCACGGGAAGGCCAACCCCGACGCCATGTTCCAGAAGGAGACGTCCGTGGACGAGGTCCTCGCCTCGCGCATCGTGTGCGAGCCGCTGCACCTCTTCATGCTGTGCTCGCCCAACGAGGGAGCGGCCGCGCTGGTCCTGCGACGTGACGACGGCCCCCCCGCCGCCGGTCCTGTCACGCCCGTGCGGCTCGCCGCGGCAGTGTTGCGCTCGCACGTCCCGGGGCCGGTCCTGAGCGAGTCCACGCCCCTGGCCGGGCTGGCCGACGACGCGGTGCCGGCGCCGACGACCCTCGCCGCCGCCGACGCCTACGAGCAGGCCGGGCTGGGCCCCCAGGATCTCGACGTGGTCGAGTGCCAGGACACCGACGCGGCCCGCGAGCTCCTTTCGTGCGAGGAGCTGAAGCTGTGCGAGCCGGGCGGCTCGGCCGCGTTGCTCGATTCGGGTGCCACGGCGCTCGGCGGCCGACTGCCCGTGAACCCGAGCGGAGGGCTGCTCTCCAAGGGCGAGCCGTTGGGCGCCTCGGCGCTGGGCCAGGTCGTCGAGCTGGTGCGCCAGCTGCGGGGCGAGTGCGGCCCACGCCAGGTGGACGGCGCCCGGACGGCCCTCTCGCACACCGTCGGGCGCGGAGCCAACGCCGGGGTCGTCATCCTCACCCGCTGAGCACATCGGTCAGCCGTCCGTCCCGAGCCGCCGAAGCGCGCCGGGCAGGTCGGCGAGCGTCGTCACCACCGCGTCGGGCTGTGCTTCCTCGTAGCCGCGTTGCGGTGTGAACGCACCATCGCCCTCACGGTCGATCCACACGGCGCGCCAGCCGGCGCGCTTGGCCCCCGCCACGTCGTTGAGGGGGTGGTCGCCCACGAGCACGCACGCCTCGGGCCCGACCCCGAGCTGGCCTTCCACGACCTCGAAGATCCCCTTGTCGGGCTTGGCGACGCGGTGGTCCTGCGCGAACACGACGGACTCGAAGTAGCGGGCGAGCCCCACCTTCTCGGGGAGGCGGCTGCCGTTGGAGAGCAGGCCGAGGCGGTAGTGGGCCTGCAGTGCGTCGAGGCAGGGGAGCGTGTCGGGGAAGAGGGCCGGGTCGCGGTCGCGCTGATGGAAGTACGAGACGCTCAGCTGCTCGGCCAGCGCGGCGTCGTCCGCCTCGTCACCGCCTTCCGCGTCGCGCCGGCGCTGCAAGGTGCGGGAGAAGCCGTGCACGCGCAGGGTGGCCATGGACCACTCGATCCCGTGCAGCTCGACCCCGACCTCCAGGCGGTCGCGCTCGAGGTCCTGCCACCGCAGCGCCGCGGCGAAGAGGCCGGGCCGGGCCGCCCGGATCTCGTCCACGACGGCGGTCAACGCGTCGCGCATGACGCGTTGGAAGTCCCACAGCGTCTGGTCCCCGTCGAAGAGGACGGCCTCGATCACCGGTGCCTTCGTGGGGTCGTCAGACGACGAGCACCACCTTGCCGAGCTTGGCGCCCTTGGCGAAGCGCTCGTAGGCGGACTCCGCCTCGGCCATGGGGAAGGTGTCGCACACGGGGACGGTGAGGCGCCCCGCCAGCAAGGAGCGGCAGCACGTGCGCGGCGACGGCGGCGGCCACGTCGGCCTTCTCCCGGCGGCTGCGGGCGCGCAGGGTGGAGCCGCCGATCCGGACCCGCTTCAGCATCAGCTGCATGAGGTCGAGCTCCATCTGACCGCCCCCGCCGACGCCGATCACCACCACTCGGGCCCAGGTGGCCAGCTGCGGCAGGACCGACGCCAGGCTGGGCGCGCCGACCAGCTCGAGCACGACGTCGTAGGGCCCGTGCTCGGCCTCGCCGCCCGGGACGATGACGGTGGCCGCGCCGAGCGCGGCGACCGCCTCGTGGCGGCCCCGGTCGCGCACGGTCGCCGTCACCATCGCACCTGTGGCTGCGGCGAGCTGCACGCCCGCCGTGCCGACGCCGCCCGCAGCACCGCTCACGAGCAGCCGCTCGCCCATCTGGAGCCCGGCCTGGCGGAAGAGCGCGTCGAAGGCGGTCGTGAAGGCCTCGGGGAAGCCGCCGGCCTCGGGCCAGGGCAGGGTGTCGGGGACGGGCAGCGCATGGATCTCGTCGACGACGGCCAGGGTCGCCTGTGCCCCGCCCCCCACCACGGCCATGACGCGGTCCCCCGGAGTGAAGAGCACGACCTGGCGCCCGACGGCCACCACCTCGCCCGCCATCTCCATGCCCGGGATGTCCGCCGGCCAGCCGGGCGGCGCCGGATAGAAGCCGGCCCGCTGGACCAGGTCCGCCGAGTTGATCCCGGCGGCCCGTACCGCGACGACCAACTCCGTGTCGCCCGGGACCGGATCGTCCCGCTCCTCCCAGAAGAGCCGCCCCTCCCTGATGACGACCGCGTGCATGGCGGCCACCCTATGCGGGCCGGGCGCGCCGACGTCGATGGCCGGTAGGGTCGCGCCATGGCTCTCTACGACATCCCCATCCACACCCTCCAGGGCGACGACGCGAAGCTGGGCGACTACTCCGGCAAGACGCTGTTGCTCGTCAACGTGGCCTCCAAGTGCGGCCTCACGCCCCAGTACGAAGGCCTCGAGCGCCTGCAGAAGACCTACGGCGACCGCGGCTTCACGGTCATCGGCTTCCCCTGCAACCAGTTCATGGGCCAGGAGCCCGGCACGTCGGAGGAGATCGCGCAGTTCTGCTCGGCCACCTACGGCGTGACCTTCCCGCTGATGGAGAAGATCGAGGTGAACGGCGAAGGGCGGCACGCCATCTACTCCGAACTGACGGAGAAGGAGGACGCCGAGGGCAAGGCGGGCGACATCACGTGGAACTTCGAGAAGTTCCTCGTCTCGCCCCAGGGTGACATCGTGGCGCGCTACCGGCCGCAGGTGGAGCCCGAGGACCCGGCGATCGTGTCTGACATCGAGGCGCAGCTGGCCGCTTGAGCACGACCGCTCCCGCCGCGGCGGGGTTCAGCGCGTCCATCTTCGACATGGACGGGCTGCTCATCGATTCCGAGATCCTCTGGCACGAGGCCGAGATCGAGATCCTGGGCGCCCTCGGCGTGCCACTGGCCACCGAGGCCTGCCGCACCACCAAGGGGATGTTCGTGCGTGAGGTCACCGCGCACTGGTACCGCCTCTACCCCTGGGGCCCCCACCCCACGCCCGACGAGGTGGCGGTGACCATCGTCGACCGGGTGATCGAGCTGACGCTTTCCGTCGGGAAGCTGAAGCCCGGCGCCGAGCACGCCATCGAGCTCTGCGCGGCGCGTGGCATGGCGCTGGCCGTGGCGTCGTCGTCGCAGTACCGCCTGATCGACGTGGCGCTCGAGCACTTCGGGTTGCGCGACCGGTTCGCGCTCGTCCACTCGGCCGAGGACGAGGAGTACGGCAAGCCACATCCGGCCGTCTTCCTCACCGCCGCCGCGAAGCTGGGCGCACCGGCGCGTCGCTGCCTCGTGTGGGAGGACGCGCCGGCCGGCGTGCTTGCGGCCAAGGCGGCCACCATGGCCTGCATCGCCGTTCCGGAGGAGGGCCAGCGTGATCACCCCGCCTTCGGGCTGGCCGACCTCGTGGTGGACTCGCTCCTCCAGGTCGACGGGTCGTCGCTCGACGAGGTGGCACGGCGCCACGCCGGTGCCCACGAGGGCTGAGCGACCCGGGCGTCAGAGCACGCGCTCGAGGCGCGCCGCCACCTCGCGGTAGCGGGCCACGGGGATCAGGTGCACGCCGTCGAAGGCGCCCGAATCGCGGATGCCCGCCACCAGGTCGCAGGCTGCTTCGACGCCTGCGTTGCGGTCACGCTCGAGCCGGTCGACGAGCACGGGCGGGACGGCGAGGCCGCGGATCTCCGCGGCCAGGTTGCGGGCCATGGCTGCGCTCGCCACCACGATGACCCCGGCGTAGACCGGGACGTCGACCTCCACCTGCGCCCGCCAGGCCAGGAGGTCGTCGAGGGAGAACCCGATCTGCACGAAGAGGAAGTCGGCCGCCCGCTTCCAGCTCGGCAGCGCCCCGAGCCCGGTGGCCGCGCCGAAGCGCATGGGCGCGCCCGGCCCGAACCCAGCGGCATAGGTGCGTCCCTCCTCGAGCATCGTCTGCACCGTGAGCTCGCTGGTGCGCGCACCGGCCCGGGGCTCGTCGCCGTAGACGAAGAGGAATTGGTCGACGCCGTAGGCGGCCGCCGTCAGGAGGTCGCGCCGGAAGCCGAGGAGGTTGCGGTCGCGGGCGTTGAGGCAGGCGATGGACCGGCCGCCCATCGCCTCCACCTCGTGGGCGACGGCGACGCTCGAGACGGTCGCCCGGCCGATGTGGTTGTCGGGGATGAGGAACGCGGAGGCGATCGGGCTGAGCACGCCGATCTGATGGCGTACCCGTTTCAGGTCCGGGGTCGTGGCGGGCTCTATCTCACAGATGACCTCGAAGGGGGGCGGGGCCATGGATGGCTTCAGCTGAGGCGCTTTGCAAAGCGGACGTGGCCGACAGACAGAGGTCTCCCGTCGGCGTCCACGTGGAGCGCGTACCCATCCTGCCGACTCGTAGAGGCCGACCGCCTCTGGTTGACGGTCGCCCGTCCCCAGCTGCAGGGCCGTCAGACCCAGGGTAGTGCGCCGCATCCTCCAGGGCGCCCATGAGGCGCCGGCTCACGCCCCTACCTCGCCAGGCCGGGTCGACCCAGAGGCGCTTCACCTCGCCGAGCGCGGGCCCCACGCTGCGCACGCCGACCCCGCCGACCGGCTGCGGCGCGTCAACCGATCGCGCGACGAGGAAGATCCCGCCGGGCGGCTCGAACATGGCGGCCGTCAAGCCCAGCTCGCTCTCGTCCAGCCGGCCGTAGCGCTCGACGAGCTCCGCCTCGGCCCGCTTGCACCACCCAGCGGGGGCCGTCGCCGTCGTAAGCCTCCGGGGACATCGTGACGCCTGCCGGCAGGGCGGAGGGGGAGGGGGACCGAGTCATACCCTCTATCCTTTCCGAGATGACCGGGGCTCCCGTTCCCGGTGGTCCACGCCACTCCCCTCCCGTGTTCTCGCCCGTCCCCCCCGACATCGACTTCGTTGCTCTCGAGCAGGCCGAGCTGGTCCGCTGGGCTGCGCACCGCGTCTTCGAGCGCTCCGTCGAGCAGCGTGAGGGCGCGCCACCATGGGTCTTCTACGAAGGTCCCCCCACTGCCAACGGCATGCCCGGCCTGCACCACGTCTGGGCCCGGGTCTACAAGGACCTCTTCTGCCGTTTCCGCACGATGGACGGGGCCTACGTGGCCCGTCGGGCCGGGTGGGACACCCACGGGCTCCCCGTCGAGGTGGAGGTCGAGAAGAAGCTCGGCATCACGAGCAAGCAGCAGATCGAAGACCAGGTCGGCATCGCCGAGTTCATCCGGCTGTGCCGTGAGTCGGTGTACTCCTACGTCGACGAGTTCGCTCGTCTGACCACGCGTATCGGCTACTGGGTCGACATGGACAGTGCGTACTGGACGCTCGACCCCAGCTTATATCGAGTCGGTGTGGTGGCACCTCCAGCAGCTCTTCGACCAGGGACTGCTCTACGAGGATCTCAAGGTCGTGCCCTATTGCCCGCGCTGCGGCACGGCGCTCTCGAGCCACGAGCTCGGCCAGGCCGACGTGTACCGCGACGAGGAGGACGAGTCGGCCTACGTGCGGTTGCGCCTGGTCGACCCTGACCCCCCGTCGTCGGCGACGCGGAGATGGCTGGCGGTGTGGACGACCACACCGTGGACCCTGCTGTCAAACACCGGCGTGGCGGTGAACCCCGAGCTGACCTATGCCGTGGTCGACCAGACGTTGGTGGCCGACGAGCTCGTCGACGATGTGATGGGGGAGGGCGCTCGTGCCCGCGTCACGAGGCGGGTGCCGGGAGCCGCGCTCGTGGGTCTGCACTACGAGCGGCCCTTCGCCGACCTCGACCCGCCCCCCGGCGCCGACGGGTGGCGGGTCGTGCCGGCGGAGTACGTCACGACCGAGGAGGGCACCGGGCTGGTGCACCTGGCTCCCGCATTCGGCGAGGTCGACCGCCAGATCGGCCGGGCCAACGGCCTCCCATCCCTCAACCCGGTCGGGCCCGACGGGCGCTTCACGTCGGACATCGAGTGGCTGGGCGGCCGCGACGTCCGCGCCGCCAACCACGACATCAACGACCGTCTGGAAGCGGCCGGACTCTTGATGCGGCGTGCCCCCTATGTGCACTCGTACCCGCACTGCTGGCGTTGCCGGACCCCGCTCATCTACTGGGGCAAGCCGAGTTGGTACATCGCCACGTCGACCCGCAAGGACGACCTCCTGGCTGCCAACGCCACCGTGGACTGGCACCCGCCCTATATCAAGGACGGTCGCTTCGGCGAGTGGCTGGCCAACAACGTCGACTGGGCGCTCTCGCGCGACCGCTACTGGGGCACCCCGCTGCCCGTCTGGCGGTGCGGGCGGGGCCACCTACGCTGCGTCGGATCGCTGTCCGAGCTCTCCGACCTGTGCGGACGAGACGTCACCGGGATCGACCCCCACCGCCCCACGATCGACGAGGTGACGTTCGTCTGCTCCACTTGCGCTGCGGAGGGAAACGACGACGGGCTCGCGGTGTCACGCCGCGTCGAGCCCGTGATCGACGCCTGGTTCGACTCCGGGTCCATGCCCGCCGCACAGGTGGGGTATCCCCACCGCCCGGGCTCGGCGGAGGCCTTCGCCTTCCCGGCCGATTTCATCTCCGAGGCCATCGACCAGACTCGGGGCTGGTTCTATTCGCTGCTGGCCATCAACACGCTCGTCTTCGGCGAGAGCCCCTATCGTCACGTTGTCTGCCTGGGCCACATCGTCGACGCCGACGGTCGCAAGATGTCCAAGTCGCTGGGCAACATCATCGATCCCTGGCAGATCCTCGACACCCGGGGTGCCGATGCCATGCGCTGGTGGATGTTCAGCCAGGGATCGCCGTGGACGCCGACTCGGGCGACCCTCGCCGCCATCGACACCGCCATGCGCGACATGCTGCTCACGCTGTGGAACACGTTCAGCTTCTTCACCACCTATGCCTCGCTGAACGAGTTCGACCCGGCCGACCCGGCGATCCCGGCTCCGGCCGGGCGGGGCCCGCTCGACCGCTGGATCCTGTCCCGCCTGGCCAGCACGACGGCGGAGATGAGCACCGCGCTCGAAACCTATGAGCCCCTGAACGCGGCGACGGCCGTTGCCACCCTCGTGGACGACTTGTCCAACTGGTACGTGCGCCGCAGCCGGCGCCGGTTCTGGCGTACCGATCCCGACGCGCCTGCGGGTGACACGTTGGCTGCGCAGGCGACGCTGCACGCCGTCCTGACCACGCTGGCGCTTCTGCTGGCGCCGTTCTGCCCCTTCGTGGCGGACACGATGTGGCGCCAGCTCACCGGCGCTGGGGAGACCGAGTCGGTGCACCTGGCCGACTGGCCCATCGCGGACAAGGCCCTGGTCGCACCCGATCTCGAGGCGCAGATGGCGCTGGCCCGCCGTCTCACGTCACTCGGCCGCGCCGCCCGCAGCGAGGCTGCGGTCAAGGTGCGCCAGCCCCTCAAACGCGCACTCGTCTTCCTCCCACCCGACGCGCCGGACATCCTGCGCGACATCGTGGCCGAGGAGCTCAACGTCGACGAGATCGACACCGGCGACGAGCTGGGCGACGTGCTCACCTTCGAGCTGGTGCCGAACTTCCGGACGTTGGGCCCTCGCCTCGGAGAGCGCGTCAAGGAGCTCAAGCCCGCCCTCGCCGCGCTCGACGGCGCGGAAGCTGCGGCCGCGCTGGAGGAGGGTCGGCCTCTCACGCTCAGGCTGGCGGGCGAGCCGGTCGAGCTGTCACCCGACGACGTGGCCTTGCGGGTGCGGGGCCAGCCGGGGTTCGCCGTCTCACGCGAGGGTGGTGAGGTGGTGGCGCTCGATCTGACGCTCGACGACGAGCTGCGCAAGCGCGGGCTGGCCCGCGAAGTGGTCCGCCTGGTGCAGGACCTGCGCAAGACGAGCGGCCTCGAGGTGTCCGACCGCATCCGGCTGCACCTGGTGGGGCTCGACCCCATCGCCGAGCACTTCGACTTCATCGCGCGCGAGGTGCTCGCGGTCGAGGTGCTGACCGAGCCCGGCGCGGGTGAGGGAACGCTGCTCGACCTCGATGACGAGCTCCTGCTGGAGCCGGTGCGGGTCTGGGTCGAGCCGGTGTCCTGATCGCCGCTCAGGCCAGCGGGGCGCGACCGGTCCAGAGAGGCGACGGCCGCGACGTCATGACCCGGCTTGTGGGACCGACCGCGGTCAGCACCTCGTTGGCGTTGCCCGACAGCGTCCACTGTCGGCCGTGCACCAGGTGGTGGTGATACTCACAGAGCAGGCACAAATTGTCGAGATCGGTCGGCCCGTCGGGCTTCCACGGTCTGATGTGGTGCGGGTTCGTGAACGTCGCGTTGGTGCAGCCCGGAAAGCGACAGTCCCGGTCACGTCTTCGCAGCTCCCGACGCTGCGCGTCCGTCGGATCCCGTGTGGCCCTGCCTTCGTACATCGTGTGGCCCACGTCGTCGTCGACCGCGATGGCGATGGTGGCGTCGCAGGCGACCCGGCGCAGCGTCTCGACGCTGATCCGGCCACCGTGCTCGAGCTCGGCAGCGAGCTCCGAGGGATCCAGAGCCTCATCGAGCAGGGCGTCGAGCGGAGCATGGGCCACGACGAAGAACGGGCTCGTCGCACCGCCCCGTGCGTGAGAACGGACCAGCGAGACGAAGGCGTCGCAGAGGCGCTCGTCCCACGGCGTCGATCCGTCGGAGGGGATCCTCTTGGCGCGGGACTCGAGATGCGCCCGCACCTCGGCGAAGGACTCGGGAGGCAACTGCGCGGTCAACGTGTGGGCGTCGTCGTTGAAACGCAGGGACCGCGTCCGGCGCTCGTTGTGAGTCCCGCACGACCGCGACCGGTCGAGCTGCGCCAGCTCGCGGACTGACGACGCACGCGCTTGCTCGCACAGGTCCGGGTCGGTCTCGGGGGTCCCAGCGTCGACGACGGCGCGGACCTTGTCGAAGCTGATCTCGCCCTCGCAGAGCGCCGCCGCGAGCCGAGGCAGGTCGAAGAGCCGCTGGGCGACGTGGGCCCATGCCCGTGCCGTGGCGACCGAGACGCCGCAGCGCTCGACGAGCCAGGCCTCGACCGAGGTGGCACCCTCGTCACGCCATCCGTCCCGGCGGTCGAGCTCGCCGGTGAGCAGGAGGATGTGCCCCGCCAAGGAGGCCATCTGGCGGGACGTCTCGGCGGCCAGATCCATGATGGCCTCGTTGGACATCTGGGCGAGCGCCGCCGCATCGAGCGGATGTCCGGATGAGGTGATGGCGTGACCTTCCATCGACGGGGAACGGTCCCGACGATGTGCGGAACGTCAGTCGCCGGCGTCGAGCACCTTGGTGAGCACGCGCGCCAAGTCGGCGCGATCGCGATCGTCGAGATGGGCCATGAGGTGGCGCTGGATGCCGTCGACATGTGCCGCCACGGCACGCTCGAGGACGGCGCGCCCCGTCGTCGTCAAGACGACGTGGATGCTGCGGCGGTCGCTCGGGCAGTTCTGCCGCTGGACGAGGCCGGCGTCGACCATGCGGTCGACCAGGCGGGTGACCCCGCCCGTGGTGAGGGCGACGTCCGTGCTGAGGCGGCTCATCGTCAGACGGGCCTCGGGGGCTGCGCCCACGTGGATGAGCACCTCGAAGAACACCATCGGGATGCCGATGGACTTCTCCAGCTCGCGCCCGAGCGACTCGGTGAGGCGGCGCTGGGTCCGCACGATGAGCCCCATGAGCTCGATGCGCTCGTCGTCCATCTGGCCGAGGACGCCGCAGGTGCCGTCGTCGGGACGAGCCCTGACGCGGTCCACGTCACCGCCTCCGGTTTGCATGGTCGTCCTTCCCATACCGCTCAGTCTCCCCCGAAATCAGCCTGCACCCCTAGTTTAGCTGCTTGACAAGTATCTGTGTACTCAGATATTATACTGGCAACGATCATCGGATCAACTAAGGAGACCGAAAAATGAGCACCACGACCACGACCACGACCGCTTCCACGGCCACCACCCTGCCGAAGGCCGGGACCTACGTCATCGACCCGGCCCACACCGAGGTCGGCTTCATCGCCCGCCACCTGATCGGCACCAAGGTACGAGGCCGCTTCACCGACGTGTCCGGCACGTTCACCGTGGCCGAGAACCCCGAGGACTCGAGCGTGGAGGCGGTCGTCCAGGCGGCCAGCATCCACACCAACCAGCCTCAGCGTGACGACCACCTGCGCACCAACGACTTCCTGGACGTCCCCAACCATCCGACGCTGACCCTCAAGAGCACCGGCCTCAAGCGGGTTGACGACGCCCACTGGGTCCTGACCGCCGACCTCACCATCCGGGGCGTCACCAGGTCCGTGGACTTCGACCTGGAGTTCCTGGGCGAGGGACCCTCGATGCAGGAGGGCAAGACCGTCGTGGCCTTCTCGGCCCGGGCCGAGATCGACCGGCGTGACTTCGGCGTCAGCTTCAACCACTCGCTGCTCGACGGCAGCGTGGTGGTGGGCAACAAGGTCGTGATCGAGGTCGAGGTCGAGGCCGGCCAGGCCGGCTGACCTCGAGCAGGGGCGACCTCGAGCGGAGCGGTGGCCGGTACGCTTCCCCGCCATGCCCACGCCACCGGCGGGCCGCCTGCGGGCCGTGCCGGCCACTGCGCTCCGCCCCATCGAGTCCGCGAGCCCCGAAGAGACCCACGTCCTGGCGGTGGATCTCGGGACGGGGGGGCCCAAGGTCGCGGTCTTGGCGGCCACCGGGCGGATCCTGGCCCATGCCTTCCAGGCGGTCGGGATCGACCTGACCGAGGACGGCGGGGCCGAGCAGTCCCCGCAGGCCTGGTGGGACGCCATCGTCACGTCGGCCCGGAGGGCGCTGGCCGACAGCGCCGTGGCGCCCGAGCGGGTCGTCGGTATCGGGTGCACCTCGCAGTGGTCGGGCACGGTTCCCGTCGACGACGCGGGGGAGCCCATCGGCCCGGCCATCACGTGGATGGACTCCCGGGGCGCCCATGCGGTGCGCCAGACCGTGCGCGGCACCCTCAACGTCCAGGGGTACTCCGCCGCCAAGCTGGCGCGCTGGCTGCGGCGCACCGGTGGCATCCCGAGCCTCTCGGGCAAGGACCCCGTCGGCCACATCCACTTCCTGCGCGAGCGGCGCCCCGACGTCTACGCCGCGACGGCGGTGTTCCTCGAGCCCGTCGACTACCTCAACCTGCGCCTCACCGGTCTGGCCCGGGCGTCGCACGACTCCATCACCTTGCACTGGGTCACCGACAACCGCGACATCGGCGCCATCGCCTACGACGACGCCCTCGTCGAGCTGGCCGGCCTCGAGCGCTCCACGCTGCCGGACCTGGTGCCGACGGGCGGCGTGCTGGGCGGGCTGGCGCCGGGCCCGGCCGGCGAGCTGGGGCTGCTCCCCGGGACCCCCGTCGTCACCGGCACGGGGGACCTGCACTCGGCCGCCGTCGGCTCCGGTGCCGTGGGGGACTTCGACGCCCACCTCTACATCGGCACATCGAGCTGGATCAGCTGCCACGTGCCCTTCAAGAAGACCGATGCGGCGACCAACATCGCCTCGATCCCTTCGGGGATCCCCGGTCGCTACCTCCTCGCGGACGAGCACGAGACGGGCGGCGCCTGCCTGACCTGGCTGCGCGACAACGTGCTCTTCCCCGGCGACGAGCTCGCGCCGGGCGTGTCGGCGGCGCGCCGGAGGGCTTCTTCGGCACGCTCAACGACATGGCGGCCTTGGTGCCGCTCGGCGCGCACGGCGTCTTGTTCACGCCGTGGCTCAACGGCGAGCGCTCACCCGTCGACGACCACACCATCCGGGGCGGGTTCCACAACCTCTCGCTCTCGTCGACCCGCTCCGACATGGTCCGGGCGGTGTTCGAGGGGGTCGCCCTGAACTCGGCCTGGCTGCTCGGCGCGGTGGAGAAGTTCTGCAAACGGCGCCTCGACTCGCTGGCCTTCGTCGGGGGCGGCGCCAATTCGGACCTGTGGTCCCAGATCCATGCCGACGCCACGGGCCGCACCATCCGACAGATCGCCGACCCGGTGCTGGCCAACGTGCGCGGAGCGGGGCTCCTGACCCTGCTGGCCCTGGGCCACATCACGCTGGCCGACATCCCCGGCACGGTCGAGGTCAGGGCCACCTACGAGCCCGACCCGGTGGCGGCGGTGCTCTACGCCGGGCTGTTGAAGGAGTTCGTCAACCTCTACGAGAAGACCAAGGCGATCCACAAGCGGCTCAACGGGCGTCGCCTGCACCAGTCGTGACCGGGAACGTGATGGAGTGCCGGCCCTCGGGCACCTGCCACGCGAAGGCGTAGACCCCGTCGCGTGCTGCGATCGGTGGGCGCCCAGCCGGCGCATGAGGGCGATGGCCGCCTCGGTGCTGGCGACGGGCGCCGCCTCCAGCCCCTGTTGCGGCACCAGGACGACGTAGACGGTGTGGCCGAACACCGGCACCGTCTGGCCGTCGGCGAAGTCGCCGAAGTAGGGGTAGAAGCTGTGGCGCTGCCCGAAGCGGCCCGAGACGCCCTGGGAGACGATCACCTCGTCCTGCCCGGGTACCCGCGCGCTCACCGAGGCCAGCTCGGCTGCGGTGGCCGAGTCGACCTTCTCGAACGTCTGTCCCGACAAGGGGGTCTGATGGCTGCTGACCACGGCGGTCTGGACGACCGCCGCCAGCGTCAGGGCGAGCGCGAGGGCGGTCAGCCCCACGCGCCATCGTCGGCTGCGCCCCTCGCCCTGGCCGCGTCAGCCAGGTGGCCACCATGGCGATCCCGACCGCCACGGCCAGCACCGCCATGATGTTCTGCGAGCCGCCGATGGCCGAGATGAAGGCCGGCGACGAGTTGAGGGCGCTGGGCGCGAGGACGACGACGGCGAGCAGGCCGCCGAAGGCCGAGAACAGACCCATGGTCCCGGCGCCGCTCACGAACTGGTAGATGTCCGACCACCGATGCGAGAGTGTCCGGGCGGCGATGCCCGGGTGGATCGCCATGCCGGTCACGATGGTGAAGATCCCCCCGATCGTGTCGTTCACGGTGGTCCGGTCGTCCAGGTACGCGTAGGCACTCAGGGCCGCGCCCTTGCCCGAGTGCACGAGCCCGACGATCCCCAGCCAGACGGCACCCACGAGCACGAGGACGAGCCCGGTGCGCCATCGTCGGCGCCCGCTGATGATGGCGGCGACCCCCAGGGCGACCACGTACGACGCAGCCACGTTGCTGCACAGCAGTGTCAGGGCGACCCAGACCCACCCGCGTCGGCGTCCCGCCCACAGGTCGCGGCCGGCCAGCAGGACGAAGAAGGCGGCCAGCGGTTCGGAGTGGTAGTCGTAGGACGCCGCCCAGTACGTCCACGGCTGCAGCACCAGCACGAGCAAGACCCCGCCGCCGACCAACAGCGCGAAGCGCCGGTTCGGCGCATGGAGCTGCAGGTGCTCGAGGGCCCACCGGTAGGCGACGAGCCCCGCGCCGGCCAGCGCCGCATCCTGGACGATCAGCAGGTCGACGGAGTGCGGGTACACCCAGTACAACAGCGAGAGCGGCCACATGATGAGCTCGAGGTCGGCCTGGTAGAAGGGGTAGCCGTAGTGCGGGTAGTACCAGGCGTAGGTGGTGTCGTAGGGGTTCAGGTGGCCGGTGGCGATCTGCTGCCACGCCTGGCTGTACTGGCCGAAGTCCGCCGTCAGGTCGAAGTGGTCCCACAGGTACCAGCTGTGCAGCACCAGGAGGACGAGCTGCAACGCGAAGACCGCCACGCCGACGAACCAGGCCGTGCGCAGGGCGCCGCGCAGGACCGTTGGCGCCGATGCGCGGTGCCGACGGGGCGACGAGGGCCTCGGGTGCCTCCTCACCGACGGTGGGGAGATACAGCGAGGTGGCCACTGCCCAAATGGTAACCGGGGCCCGCGCCGCCACCGGGGCCGCGCCGAGGCCCCTCAGATGCGTTCGAAGTTCCGGGCCAGCTCCCAGTCCGAGACGTGGCGGTTGCTCGCCAACCACTCCTGCTCGGCCGTGTTGAGCAGGTGGTGGTGCACGTCGGCACCGAACGCCTCGACGGCGACGGCGGAGCCCCGCAGCTCGGCGATCGCCTCCACCAGGGTCGAGGGGATGCGCGGCACGTCGGTCGCCTCGTAGGCGTTGTTCGGGTAGGGGTCGCCGGGCTCGAGCTCGTGGTCGATGCCGTAGAGGCCGGCCGCGATGGCCGCCGCCAGCACCAGGTACGGGTTCACGTCGGCCCCGGGGATGCGGGACTCCACCCGGCGGCCGGCGCCGTGCCCGACCACCCGGAAGCCGCAGGTCCGGTTGTCCTCGCCCCAGACCGCGGCCGTGGGGGCCCAGCTGCCGGGCACGTAGCGCCGGTAGGAGTTGACCGTGGGCGCCGCGCACCAGGCCAGCTGGCGTGCCGCGTGGAGCTGCCCGGCCAGGAAGCGGCGCCCGACCGTCGACAGGCCGCTCGGGTGCGAGGCGTCGGCCGTGAGCGGGTCGCCGCTCTCGGCGTCCCACAGGCTGGTGTGCACGTGACAGGACGAACCGACGTCGTCCATCGTCCACTTGGCCATGAACGTGGCCGCCCGGCCCTCCTGGGCGGCGATCTCCTTGATCCCGTTCTTGAACACCAGGTGGTGGTCGGCCGTGACGAGCGCCTCGTCGTAGGTGACGTTGACCTCGTGCTGCCCCCGTCCCGCCTCGCCCTTGGAGAACTCGACGGGGATGCCCGCACCGCGCATCTCGTTGCGGATGCGTCGCAGGACGTACTCCTCGCGTGTGGTCTGCAGCAGCTGGTAGTCCTCGATCGTCGACGTGTGCGGTGTGAGGCCCTTCCATCCCTTGGCGTCGGCCTCCTCGTAGGAGTCGCGGAACAAGAAGAACTCGAGCTCGGTCGCGCTGCAGATCCTGAGCCCCCGTTCCGCCGCCCGCTCCAGCTGGCGCCGCAGGATCTGCCGGGGCGAGACCTCGACCGGCACGCCCGCCTCGTCGGTCAGGTCGCACAGGACCAAGGCCGTCCCCTCGAGCCACGGGATGTGCCGGGCCGTGGCGTAGTCGGGCCGGCACACGAAGTCGCCGTAGCCCGTGTCCCAGTTGGTGAAGTGGTAGCCGGGCAGCGGGTTCATGTCGACGTCGACCGCCAGGAGGTAGTCGCACGCCTCGATACCGTGCTCGGCCACGTGCGAGGCGAAGAAGTCCGCCGTGACCCGTTTGCCGACCGGGCGGCCGTGCATGTCGGGGAAGGCCACCACGACGGTGTCGATGGAACCGTCGGCGATCCCGGCGTCGATGAGCTGGCGTCCTGGCATGCGCCATGTTGGCCGCCCCCCGGTGGGCGTCCAGCCGTAGGTACGCTGGGCACGGTGATCCCGCTCATCGGCGTCTCCACCTACGTGGCCAATGCCCGCTGGGGCTCTTGGCAGCGGCGGGCCGCCGTCCTGCCCGAGGCCTACTTCGAGCTGGTGGCTTCGGCCGGGGGTCGGCCCCTGTTGCTGCCCCCGGCGAGCACCGCACCCGGGGGACCGGCGGCGGGAGCCGCAAGAAGTGATCGCCGTGCTCGACGGCCTCGTGCTCACCGGCGGGGGCGACGTCGACCCGCTGGCCTACGGGGAGGTGCCCCAGCCCGAGGTGGCCGGCGTCGACCAGAACCGGGACGCCAGCGAGCGCGCCCTGCTCGCCGCCGCGCTCGAGGCGGACATGCCGGTGCTCGCCATCTGTCGTGGCTGCCAGGTCCTCAACGTCGAGCTCGGCGGCACGCTGCACCAGCACCTGCCCGACGTCGTGGGCCATCTCGCCCACCGCAGCGCGCCGTACGTGTTCGGCGACGTCGACGTGCACACCGCGCCCGGCTCCCTCGCGGCCGCGGTGTTCGGGGACGACGCCGACGGTGCGCTGCTCGCACCACCAGGCCATCAACGACCTCGGGCGCGGACTGGTCCCCACCGCCCGCACCGACGACGGCGTGGTCGAGGCGGTGGAGCTGCCGTCCGCCCGCTTCGTCCTCGCCGTGCAGTGGCATCCCGAGGAAGGGTGGGACCGGCGTCCCTTCGACGCGCTGGTGCGGGCCGCCCGGGAGTACATGGACCAGCGGTCCGTGCGCCGGAGCGCCTGACGGTGCGCCTCGCCCCGGGCCCCGCCCGATAAGGTCTGCGCCCATGCCCAAGAGCGGCGCCCGCAAGGTGGTCAAGCCGGTGGCCGCGGCCGCCGTGACGCTGGGGACGATCGCCAGCATCTGGTGGTTCGCGCTGAAGCCCCGCCGCAAGGCCAAGGAGGCCGGGATCAGGACCGAGAAGAAGTAGTCGGCAGTCCCTCCACCAAGGCGGGCAGGCACTCGCCGATCGACCCTTGTATGACCACGTCGGCCAGGGCGTCCATCTCGGTCGGGGCGCCGTTGACGATGATCACCACCGCGCCCCGGCGCACCGCGACCGGCACCAACCCGGCGGCGGGGAACACGGCGAGGGTCGAGCCCACCGCCAGCAGCAGGTCGCACGCCGACGCCGCCTCCTCCGCCCGGAACAGGTCCTCGGCCACCAGGCTCTGCCCGAAGCTGATGGTGGCCGACTTGAGGATCCCGCCGCAGGCGCCGCCGTCGCCGACCGCCACGGCGCAGGCCGGGTCCGTCTCGCCGGCCCGCACCCGGGCGTGGACCGGTTCGGCCGCCTGGCGGTCGCCGCAGCGCAGGCACACCACCTCCAGGGCGGTGCCGTGGATCTCCACGATCCGCGCCGGGTCGGTGCCGGCCTTCTGGTGCAGCCCGTCGATGTTCTGGGTCACCAGCAGGTCGAGGCGGCCGGATCGCTCGAGCTCGACCAGGGCACGGTGCCCCGCGTTGGGCTCCGAGTCCCACATGGGTGAGGTCAGGCGGTTCTGCCAAGCGCGCCGGCGGAGCTCGGGGTCGGACAGATAGGCCTGCAGCGTGGCCGTCTTCTCGGCCGCCGGGTTCTTGGTCCAGACCCCCTGGGGCCCACGGAAGTCGGGGATGCCCGAGTCGGTCGAGATGCCGGCGCCGGTCAGCACGACGACGCGGCGCGCCCGCTCGAGCAGGGCCCGGGCGCGGGGGATCGTGTCGTCGTCCATGGCACCGCTCATCGTGGCACGGCCTACGCTGCCCCGGTGCCCGTGACGGTGGAGCTGCTGCACGCCGCCGACGCCGAGGTCCGCCAGCGCCGCGCGGCCGGCGCCCTGCTGGCCCGCGGTTGCACGGGAGGGCGACCGGGTCGCCTTCGCGCTCGGGTCGTCCGCCGACCTCATCTGCGCCGTCCTGGGAGCGGCCCGCGTCGGTCTGATCCCGGTGCTCCTCAACGCGACCCTGACCCCCGCCGAGCGCGACCTCCTCGCCGACGACGCCCAACCCGCCCTGCGCATCTTCAGCGCGGCGGACCTGGCCGGGCTGGCGGACGGCCCGGGCCCGCCGGCCGAGCTGGCCCCGTACCCGCTGACCCGTCCCATGCACTACACGTCGGGCACGACCGGCCGGCCCAAGGGCGTGACGACCGGCATCTGGGACGAGGCGACCGCCCGCGCCGTCTTCGAGGACGAGGCCGCCGTGTGGCACTTCGACCGCCGCGACCTGCACCTGGTCTGCTCGCCGATGTACCACACCGTCTCGGTCCGCTTCTCGACGGGCACGCTGCTCTCGGGCGGCTCGCTGGCCATCTTGAGCCGCTTCGACGCCGCCACGGCGCTCGACACCGCTGCGCCGACAGCGCCCGACGACGGCCTTCTTGGTCCCGACCCACCTGCAGCGGATCCTCCGGTGCCCCGACCTCGACGACGGCGAGACCTTCGACTCGCTCCGCCTCCTGGCCCACGCCGGCGCGCCCTGCCCGGAGTCGCTGAAGCGGGCCGTCATGGCGCGGGTGCGCCCCGGGACGCTGTGGGAGTTCTACGGCTCGACGGAGGCCCAGTTCACGGTCTGCTCGCCCGAGGAGTGGCTCGAGCGGCCGGGCACGGTGGGCGGGCCAGGGTCGGTCGCCGGCTCTTCGTCGACCGGTCCGGCACCATCTGGTGCGACATGCCCGGCTTCGCCCGCTTCAGCTACTGGCGGGACCCCGCAGCCACGCGCCGGGCCTGGCGCGGCGCGGCCTGCACCATCGGCGACCTGGGCCGGCTCGATCCGGACGGCTACCTCTACCTGACGGGCCGGCGCCACGACCTCATCATCAGCGGTGGGGTGAACGTCTATCCGGCCGAGGTCGAGAACGTGCTCGCCGCCGTCGAAGGGGTGCGCGAGGTCGCCGTGTTCGGCCTGCCCGACGAGCAATGGGGCCAGCGGGTCTGCGCCGCCTACGTGGCCGAAGGCACCCAGGGCGTCGAGGAGGCCCTGCGGGCCGCCGCCTCGGCC
The DNA here is from genome assembly GCA_963774485.1 of uncultured Acidimicrobiaceae bacterium. GTDB lineage: Bacteria > Actinomycetota > Acidimicrobiia > Acidimicrobiales > RAAP-2 > Bog-473. The sequence goes on along the minus strand of CAVZFG010000005.1, from coordinate 218,289 downwards.
CGCCTCGCCCCGTACAAGCGGCCCAAGACCTACATCGCCGCCGCGGACCTGCCCCACACCGCGACCGGCAAGCTCATGCGCCGCGCCGTCCCCGAGCACCTGGGCCTCGACGCTACGGGTAGAACAGGGTGATGCCCTTCGCCACCACCAACCCCGCCACCGGAAAGGTCGAGAAGGAGTTCCCGGCCCACACCCCCGAGCAGGTCGATGCCCTCCTCGGGCGCGCCGTGGCCGCGTTCGCCTCCTACCGGACGACGACCTACGGGGAGAGGGCCCTGCCACCTCGTCACCGCCGCCGAGTTGCTCGAGGGAGAGGTGCCCGACGTCGCCCGCATCCTCACCACCGAGATGGGCAAGACCTTCGCCGCCGCCAAGGCCGAGGTGTCCAAGTGCGCCCTCGGCCTGCGCTGGTTCGCCGAGCACGCCGAGGACGCTCCTGGCCGACGAGCCGATCAAGACCGCCGCCACCCGGTCGTACGTGCACTACCAGCCGCTCGGCCCCGTGCTGGCGGTCATGCCGTGGAACTTCCCCCTGTGGCAGGTGATCCGCTTCGCCGCGCCGGCGCTCATGGTCGGCAACGTCGGCCTGCTCAAGCACGCGTCGAACGTGCCGCAGACGGCGCTGGCGCATCGAGGACCTGTTCCGCCGGGCCGGCCTGCCCGACGGGGTGTTCACCAACCTGTTCGTCGAGTCCAAGGACATCGCCGGCGCTGATCGAGGACCGCGCGTGTCGCGGCGGTCACGCTGACCGGCAGCGAGCGGGCCGGCATGTCGGTGGCGTCGGCCGCCGGGCATGCCGCTCAAGAAGAGCGTGCTCGAGCTGGGCGGCTCGGACCCCTTCATCGTGACTGCCGTCGGCCGACCTCGATGCCTGCGTGCGCACCGCCGTGACCGCCCGGGTGCAGAACAACGGGCAGTCGTGCATCGCGGCCAAGCGGTTCATCGTGGTCGGGGACGTGGCCGACGAGTTCCTGTCCCGCTTCACCGAGGCGATGGACGCGCTGGTCGTCGGCGACCCCTTCGACCCGGCCACCGACATCGGTCCGATCGTCACCGAGGCCCAGCGCGACGAGCTGGTGGGCCAGGTGGAGGAGGCGCGCCGCCAGGGTGCCACCGTGCACGCCGGCGCCGCGCTCCCCGACGGCGACGGCTGGTGGTTCCCGCCGACCGTCCTCTCGGGGGTGACCATGGACATGCCGCTCGCGCAGGAGGAGATCTTCGGCCCCGTGGCCATGGTGCTGGCGGTGCCCGACCTCGACGCCGCCATCGAGGCCGCCAACGCGACCACCTTCGGTCTCGGCTCGAGCGTGTGGACCGACGACGACGACGAGATCGCCCGCTGCATCGAGGAGATCGAGGCGGGGGCCGTGTTCGTCAACGCCATGGTGGCCTCCACGCCCGAGCTGCCCTTCGGCGGCATCAAGCGCTCGGGCTTCGGGCGCGAGCTGTCGGAGCTGGGCCTGAAGGAGTTCACCAACCCCAAGACGGTGTGGATCGCCTGAGCGTCCGCCACGACCTATCTCGACCACGCCGCCACCGCGCCGCTGCGGCCCGAGGTGGCCGCCGCCATGGCCGAGGTGCACGCGGGCGAGCTCGGCAACCCGACCGGCAGCCACCCGCCGGCCCAGCGGGCGCGGCGACTGCTCGAGGAGGCCCGCGACGAGGTGGCCGCCTTCCTCGGGCGCGACCCCGGCGACATCGTCTTCACCTCGGGAGGCACCGAGTCGGCCAACCTGGCCGTGCTCGGGACCGCTCGACGCGGCCCGGTGCGAGCGCGGCGAGGCGGTGCTGCTGTGCTCGGCCGTGGAGCACCCGGCGGTGCGCGAGTCGGCCCGGGCCGCGGCGCGGGCCGGCGCCGACACGCGTGTGCTGCCCGTCGACGGAGCCGGCCTGCGTCGACCTCGACGCACTGGCGAAGTCGCTGTCGTCGCGCAGCACGCTCGTGGCCGTGATGACGGCCAACAACGAGACCGGGGTCCTCCAGCCGCTGGGCGACGTCGTCGACGCGACGCGGCGCCGCGCCCCGCAGGCGTACGTGTTCACCGACGCCGTCCAGGCGGCGCCGTACCTCGACCTGGCCGAGGTGGCGGCGGGCGCGGACCTGGTGTCGCTGAGCGCGCACAAGGTCGGCGGGCCGGTCGGTGTCGGCGCGCTCGCGGTCGACCGGCGAGTGGCCCTGGCGGCGCCGCCAGCACGGGGGCGGGCAGGAGCGCGAGCGGCGCAGCGGGACCCAGGACGTGGCGGGTGCGGTCGGGCTCGCCACCGCGCTGCGCCTGGTGGCGGCCGAGCGCGCCGACGGCGGCCGTCCGGGTCGCCGCGCTCCGAGACCGACTCGGCGACGGGTTGGTGGCGTCGGTGCCGGGTGCGCAGCGCACGGTGCCCGCCGGCGTCGCCGTCCTGCCCGGGCACCTGCACGTGTGCGTGCCCGGGGTCGAGCGCGAGGAGCTGCTGGTCGCGCTCGGTCGGGAGGGGGTGTGCGTGTCGGGCGGGTCGTCCTGCGCCAGCGGGGCCCTCGAGCCCAGCCACGTCCTGGCCGCCATGGGTGTCGCACCCGGGCTGGCCGCGGGTGCGCTCCGCTTCACCCTGGGCCCCGGCACCACCGGTGCGGACGTCGACCGCGCCCTGGGCGTCGTCCCGGGCGTGGTCGAGGCGCTGCGTCGGCGGGCGTGAGCCCGGTGGCACACTGGTCCCATGCGGGTGCTGGTGGCCATGTCGGGGGGCGTCGACTCGTCGGTCGCGGCGGCGCTCCTGGTGGAACGGGGCCATGACGTGGTGGGAGCGACGCTCAAGCTGTGGGGCGGCCCGTCGGACTCGGGCTGCTGCTCGGTGGCCGACGTCGACGACGCCCGCCGGGTGGCCCAGCAGCTCGGCATCGCCCACCACGTCTTCAACCTGACCGAGGAGTTCGACCGCCAGGTCGTCACGCCCTACGTCGGCGAGCACGCCCGCGGGACGGACGCCGAACCCCTGCATCGAGTGCAACCGCGCCATGAAGTTCGACCGCCTGTTGCGCCGGTCCGAGCGGCTCGGCTTCGACCGCCTGGCCACGGGCCACCACGCCCGGGTGACGGCGGCGACGGGTCGCGGCGGCGCCTGCGCCGGGGCGCCGACGTGGCCAAGGACCAGTCCTACGTGCTCTCCATGCTCGGACAGGACGCGCTGGCGCGCGTGTGCTCTTCCCGGTGGGCGAGATGACCAAGGACGAGGTGCGGGCGCACGCCGCGCCGCCTCGGCCTGCGCACGGCGGCCAAGCCCGACAGCCAGGACGTGTGCTTCATCGGCAGCGCCGAGGGGCAGGCAGGGCTTCTTGTCCCGGCGGATGGAGCTGCACCCGGCCGCCGTGGTCGACGGCGAGGGGCGCCCGGCCGGCGCCGTCGAGGCGGTCGAGCTCGTCACGGTGGGGCAACGGCGCGGCATGGGCCACGGCAGCGACGGCAGGCGCCGCTACGTGACCCACGTCGACGTGGCGGCGCGCCGGGTCACCGTCGGGAGCGCGGCGGAGGCGCTGCGCCCCTCGGTCCTGCTCCCCGCGGCCGTCGCTCACCTGGGTCGACCGGCCGCTCGACGCCGGGGTCACGGGCGGTGGCGCAGGTCAGCGCGCACGGGCGCCCGGTGCCCTGCACGGTGCGAGACCGACGACGCGGGACTGCGCGTCGCGCTTCGACGCCCCGCAGCGGCCCGTGGCCCCGGGCCAGACGGTGGCGCTCTACGACGCGCTCGACCCCGACGCCGTCGTCGGCGCGGGCATCGCCGCCTGACCATGGCGCCGACCGTCCCGCCCGAGGTGGCGGCGCGCGCCGCGGAGCTGCGCGCGCTGATCGTCCACAACAACGAGCTGTACCACGTCGCTCGACGCGCCCGAGATCCCCGACGCCGAGTACGACCTCCTCGTGGTCGAGCTGCGCCGGCTCGAGGCGGACTATCCCGCGTTGGCCACGCCCGACTCGCCGACCCAGACGGTGGGCGCCGCCCCGTCGGGTCTCTTCGCCGAGGTCCGCCACCGCGTGCCGATGATGAGCCTCGACAACGCGTTCGACGAGGCCGAGCTGCGGGCGTGGGCCGAACGGCTGCGACGCCAGGATCCCGAGCTCGACCTCGAGACGCTCGCCTTCTCGTGCGAGCCCAAGGTCGACGGCGTGGCCATGTCGCTGACCTACGAGCACGGGCGGTTCGTCCAGGCCGCCACCCGCGGTGACGGCGTCACCGGCGAGGACGTGACGGCGAACGTGGCCACGGTGAGGGACGTGCCCAAGGAACTGGCCAAGGCGGGCGGCCCCTACCCCCAGGTGCTCGAGGTGCGGGGCGAGATCTACATGCCGGTGGCCGAGTTCGAGGCGATGAACAAGCGACAGGCGGACGCGGGCGGGCGGCTGTTCGTCAACCCGCGCAACTCGGCCGCCGGCGCGCTGCGCCAGAAGGACCCGGGCATCACGGCGACGCGGCCGTTGCACTTCTGGGCCTACCAGGTCGGCGTCGTCGAGGGAGCCCCGGCGAAGAGCAAGTGGCCGGCGGCCACCCAGACCGGCACGCTGGCGCAGCTGGCCACGGCGGGCTTCCCGGTCAGCCCCGATGCCCGCCAGCTCACAGGGATGTCCGCCGTCGTCGATCGCTGCCGCGAGCTGGCCGAGCTGCGCCACGACCTGGCCTACGAGATCGACGGCGTCGTGATCAAGGTGGACGAGCTGGCCCTGCACCAGGTGCTGGGCGCCACCTCGCGGGCGCCTCGCTGGGCCATCGCCTTCAAGTTCCCGCCCGAGGAGCGCACGACCAGGCTCCTCGACATCATGGTCTCCATCGGGCGCACGGGGCGGGCGACGCCCTTCGCCCGCCTGGAGCCGGTCTTCGTCGGCGGCTCGACGGTCGGGGTGGCGACGCTGCACAACGAGGACCAGGTGGCGGCGAAGGACGTGCGCCCGGGCGACCTCGTCATCGTGCGCAAGGCCGGTGACGTCATCCCCGAGGTCGTCGGGCCCGTGCGCGAGGGGCCGGGCGTGCCGGCGCGGCGCAAGCCGAAGTGGAAGTTCCCCGACGTCGTGCCCGTCCTGTGGGGAGCCACTGGTGCGCCTCCCGGGGGAGAGCGACACGTACTGCACCAACATCGACTGCCCGGCGCAGCGGGTGCAGCGGATCTCGCACTACGCGTCGCGTTCGGCCATGGACATCGAGGGGCTGGGAGAGGAGCGCGTGCTCCAGCTCGTCGGCGCCGGGTTCGTCGACGACGCCGCCGACCTCTACGACCTGACCGTCGAGCAGCTGGTCACGCTGGAGCGGTTCGGCGCGGTGTCGGCGGGCAACCTGGTGGCGGCCGTCGACGCCTCGAGAAGGCAGCCGTTGAGCCGGCTGCTCGTGGCACTGGGCATCCGCCACGTCGGCCCCACGGTGGCCCGCGCCGTGGCCCGCGCCCTCGGCTCGCTCGAGGCGGTGGAGGCGGCCACGGCGGAGGAGCTGGCCGCGGTCGACGGCGTGGGCGGCATCATCGCGGCGAGCCTGGCCGAGTTCCTCTCCGCCGAGACCAACGTGGCCGTCGTGCGGCGGCTGCGGCAGGCCGGGGTCAACACGGTGGAGCCGGGTGCCGCCGGATGCGGCGGGGGGAGGAGCCGGGGCGGCGGGCTCCCCGGAGCAGACGTTGGCCGGGCAAGGCGGTGGTGGTCACCGGGGCGGTGCCGGGCTACACGCGGGAGGGGGCGGAGGAGGCGATCATGGCGCGCGGCGGCAAGTCGCCGGGGAGCGTGTCGAAGAAGACCTTTGCCTTGGTGGTGGGCGACGCGCCGGGCGCCAGCAAGCTCAAGAAGGCGGACGAGCTCGGCGTGCCGACCGTCGCCGCGGCGTCCTTCGAGGCGTTGCTCGAGACGGGCGAGCTGCCCGGATGAGCATCACCGTTGCTGGTGGGGAGGTGTCCACCGGATGGGGGTCCGCAATCGGTAGCCTGAGTGCGCCCCGATGCCCCTGATTACTGATTCCATCGGCCGGGTCCTTGGGAAGCGGTACCGGCTGGTCTCCGCACTGGGCACCGGCGCTTCGGCTCACGTCTACCTGGCCGAGGACGTGTCGCTGCAGCGCCACGTCGCGGTCAAGGTGTTGCAGCCCGGGTTGGCCACCGACGAGGCGTTCTTGAAGCGCTTCCGGGCCGAGGCGCGCTCGGTCGCCTCGCTCAACCACCCCCACGTCCTGCGGGTCTTCGACTGGGGCGACGACACGGACGGGCCGTACCTGGTGCTGGAGTATCTCGGCGGGGGCTCGCTGCGCGACCTGCTGGACCGGGACGTGCGGCTGTCGCACTCGCAGGCGGCGCAGTTGGGGACCGAGGTGGCCCAGGGGCTGGCCTACGCGCACGTCCGTGGGTTGGTGCACCGTGACATCAAGCCGGCCAACCTGCTCTTCGACGAGGAGGGCCGGGTGCGGGTGGCCGACTTCGGCGTGGCCCGCGCGCTGGCCGAGGCGGCCTGGACCGAGCCGGCGGGGGCGATGGTGGGGACGGCGCGCTACATCTCGCCCGAGGCGGCCGAGGGCAAGCCCGTCGACGGCCGGGCCGACGTGTACTCGCTGGCGCTGGTGCTCTACGAGGCCGTGACGGGGACGGTGCCCTTCGTGACGGACACGACGATGGGGACGTTGGCGGCCCGGATCGGGCAGCCGCTGCCGCACCACGACGCGCTGGGGCCGTTGGACGACGTGCTGGCCCGGGCGGCGGCGCCCGACGTCGCGGCCCGGCTCGACGCGGCGGGGCTGGCGGCCCGGTTGGGCGCCCTGGCGGCCGCGTTGCCGACGCCGGCCCCCTTGCCGCTCGTCATCCCGCGCCTGGACGCGACGTCGACCATCCACGGCTTCCGGGCCCCGGGCGTGTCGGAGCTGACGGACTCGGGGGTGCTGGCGGCGGGTGCCGCGACGGGCACGTCCTCGACCGCGATCGCACCCAGCGTGGCGACGGCGGCGACGGCGGCCACGGCGCCGGTCGGCACCAAGGCCGGGCCGGGGGAGATCTTCGACGCCGAGCCCTACGGCGGCCGGTCGGGACCGGCGGCCCGGCCGGCCCCCGCGCCTCTTGGCTGCGGCGGCGCAGGTGGTGGATCGTGGCGGCGATCGCCCTGGCGGTGATCGTGGCCGCCGGGCTGGTGGCGGCGTTCGAGACCAAGGTGTTCACGCCGTCGCACCCCACGCCGGCGCTGGTCAACCTGCCGTTGGCCCAGGCCCGGGCGGACGTGGCCAAGGTGCACATGGTCCTGAAGGTCGGGCCGCCGGTGAAGTCGATCACGGTGGGCGCCGGCGTCCGTCGTCTCCCAGAGTCCGAAGCCCGGCGTGTCCCAGAAGGAGGGCTCGACGGTCACGGTCGTGGTCTCCGGCGGCAAGCCCGACGTGACCGTGCCGTCCCTGGCCGGCATGACCTGCGCCCAGGCGGAGGCGGCGCTGCAGTCGACGCACTTCCAGTCGGTGTGCGCGCCGGGCGCCTACAACGACAACATCCAGGCCGGCGTGCTCGACCTGTGGTCCATCGGCTCCACCCAGAACCCGACGAAGGCGCCCTACGGGGCCACGATCACGCTCGTCCCCTCGCTGGGCCATTCGCCGGCGACCGTGCCCAGCATCCCGACCAGCTACACCTACCAGCAGGCCCAGGCCGCGCTCCAGGCGGTGGGGCTGACGGCGACGCAGAACCCCGAGTCGAGCCCGACGGTCCCCTCGGGGCAGGTGATCTCGACGAGCCCGGCCAGCGGTGCGTCGGCGCCCTACGGCTCGGCGGTGACGGTCAACGTGTCGACCGGGCCCCCGACGACGACGGTGCCCAACGTCTTGCAGGACACGGTGTCCCAGGCCACCACGGCCCTGCAGACGGCCGGGCTCACGGTGTCGGGTGTCGTCGGGCAGCCCGAACAACAACGTCGTCGGCACCCAGCCCTCCATCGGCTCGACGGTGCCGACCGGCTCCTCGGTCCAGCTGTTCACCAAGTAGCCGGGCTCCGCTCCGTGGTGCTCGTTCGACCCGACGTGTGACCTCTGCGAGGCGGCGCACCTGTCGCAGTGGCACCACGAGGACGACGTGTGCTGGGTGGCCGACTGCGAGGTGTGCGGCGTGCCCATGGTGGTGTGGAAGCACCACGGCCCCGACGCCGCCCGAGGGCGACGTCGAGCACATGCTGGCCCAGCTGACCCGGGTGGCCGACGCCCGTTTCGGCGCCGGCGAGTGGTCCGTCGACCGGGTCATGCGCCAGATCCCCGACCACTTCCACGCCCACGGGCGCGACCCGAACTGGTGGTTCCGGCTGCGCGGACTGCGCTGAGCGACCCGCCCCGCCCGGGCGGCCGAGGGCGCCCGCCGGCCGAGGGCCGCGGAAATGGGACGCCGGTAGGGTGGGCGAAATGGAGGTCTCGCCGGTCGAGCGCTCCGACGCGCTCCTCGACCCGGTCTCCGACCCGGGCGGCGGCGCCATGGGCCCGCTGGGGGACGGCTCGGTCGAGACGAACTGGTTCGTCCTGTTGCACCGCCGGGTCTCGGCGCGGGCGGTGCGCAGCCCGCGCTACCAGTGGTGGGCCCTGGTCGCCCTCCTGGCCGGGTTGCTGTCCCTCAACATCACCTTCACCGTCTTCGTGGTGGCCCTGCCGACGGTCAAGGCGGACTTCCACACGAACTTCTCGGTGCTGGCGTGGGCCTCGACCGGCCCCCTGCTGGCCTTCGGGGTCGCGGCGCCGTTCTTCGGCAAGGCGGGCGACCTCTTCGGCCACCGCCGGCTCTACCAGTTCGGCCTCCTCGGCGCCATGGTCAGCGCGATCCTCACCGCCACCGCGCCCGACGTCGGGATGCTGCTCTTCGCACGTGCCCTCGACGGCGTGCAGGGCGCCGCCACGGGCACGGCGTCGATGGCGATCATCCTCGAGCTGTTCGCACCGGAGGACCGTGTCAAGGCGCTCGGGTGGTGGTCGCTGGTGGGCGCCGGCGGGCCCGTCCTCGGCGTCACCTTGGGCTCGCCCGTGATCCAGTTCTTCGGGTGGCGGACGCTCTTCTGGGGCCAGCTGGTGCTCCTGGTCATCGCGTCGGTGGTGGTCGCCTTGCTGCTGCCGTCGGGACGACGGGACCGGGCGGCCGGCGCCGAGGGGCACGGCCGGTCGCGCGTCTGGGAGGGCATGGACTGGGTCGGGAGCTGGAGCCTGGCCGGCGGCGTGACCGCTGCCATGTTGGTCCTGAGCATCGGCCCCATCGTCGGGTGGACCTCGCCCGCCGTCATCGTGGCGGGCGTCGCCGCGGTGGGGCTGGCCGGCGTGTTCGTCTGGCGGGAGACCACCTTCGCCACGCCGCTCGTGCCCACGACCTACTGGCGCCGCCGCAACTTCATGTTCCCGATGGGCAGCAAGAGCTTCTCGAGCTTCGCCTACTTCGGCGGGTTCTTCCTGTTCCCGCTGCTCATGGAACAGGTCTACGGCTACAGCGTCTCCCAGGTCGGCTTCATCTCGGTCGCCCGCCCCCTGCTCTTCGCCGTCAGCGCGCCCATCGCCGGCTACATGGCGGTGCGCACCGGCGAACGGACGGCGACGCTCTTCGGGACCGGCGCCCTGTTCCTCTCCATGGTGCTCTTCGCCACGCTCGCCCCGATCGTCGGGGCTGCTGGTGATATTGCTGGCCCTCGCGCTGTCGGGCCTCGGCATGGGCGTGTCGATGCCGGCCACCTCGGCGACCATGTCGAACGAGTTGGCCGACTCGGAGTACGGCGTGATGAGCGCGGCGCAGCTCCTGGCCACCCAGGTCGGGGAGGTGGCGGGGATCCAGGCCGTGCTGACCATCCAGGAGTCGATCGCGCGCAGCTCGGGCCTCGGCAACGTCCACCACAGCACGGCGCTGTTGCACAGCTTCAGCGTCCCCTTCTGGGTGGGTGCCGCCATGGCCGCGCTGGCGGTGGCGTGCGCGCTCTTCATCCGGCCGCTGCCCCGGCGCGCCCGCCACGCGCAGCTGGTGGCCGACCCGCCTGACGCCTGACGCCGACGCCGGCTACTCGGTGATGTCGCGCAACCGCTGGGCGAGCTCGGCGGCGTTGGGGTCGGCGGCGGCCGGCGCGGCCTGGAGCGCCATCAGCTTGGCCATGTCGCCTTCCACCCGCACCTTGCCGGCCATGAAGGCCTGCATGCCGGCCTGGGGGTTGCCCTCGACGAGGATCGCCTTGGCGGTGTCGTAGTCGACGGTGACCTTGAGGTCCTGCTCCTCGAGGTGGCCCGTGTCGAGCACGAGCTCGCCGCCCGAGGTGTCCATGTGGGCGAGGATGTCCTCTTCGGAGAACGGGACCGCCGTCACCACGAGGTTCATCCGCACGACGTGGGGGATCGGCGGGGTCTTGCCCTCGTACTCGCCGCGGATCCTGCGGGCCTCGTCCAGCCATTCGTCGCTGAGGAACGGGTACGACGGCATTGCGGTGCTCCTTCGTCTTGGGTCTCGGTCGCGGCGGAGGACCTCGATGCCCCGCCCGGAGCCATGTGGCCGCCGGAACCCTACTCGCCTCGCCGGTAGGCTGCCGATCCGTGACCGCTCCCGTTCTCCCCGGCGCAGAGCCCTATTCCGCCGTCGGCGACGGCCGCGGCGCGTTGGTCCTGCACGGCTTCACCGGCAACCCGCAGTCGATGCGCGGCCTGGCCTTCGCGCTGGCCGACGCGGGGTTCACCGTGGAGATGCCGTTGCTCCCGGGCCACGGGACCGACATCGTCGACATGCTCGACACGCGGTGGGAGGACTGGTCCGGCGCGGCCGAGTCGGCGTACACCGAGCTGGCGGCGCGCAGCGACGCCGTCGTGGTCGTCGGCCTCTCCATGGGGGGCACGCTCGGCGTCTGGCTGGCCCAGCGCCATCCCGAGATCGCGGCCCTGGCCGTGGTCAACCCCTTGCTGTCGCCGCCCGACGAAGGCACCGTGTCGTTCGTCGAGGCGATGATCGAGGGCGGCGACGAGGTCGCACCGGGCATCGGATCGGACATCGCCCTGGAGGGTGCGGTCGAGTCCGCCTACCCCGGGCTGCCCCTGCGGGCGGCGCTCTCGCTCTTCGCCGCCGCGGCCGAGGTCGAGGCGGAGCTCGAGTCGGTCACCTGCCCCGTGCTCGTGTTCACCAGCCTGCAGGACCACGTGGTCGACCCCAGGTCGAGCGAGCTGTTGGTGGCGCAGGCCAAGGGGCCGGTCGAGCAGGTGAAGCTGGAGCGCAGCTTCCACGTCGCCACGCTGGACTACGACAAGGACGAGATCGAGGCGCGGACGGTCGAGTTCGTGTCCGCCGTGCTCCCGCCGCAGCGCGCGCTGAGCCGTGAGCCGCCCGACGTCACGCTCGGCCGCGACGACGTCGTCCACGTGGCGCGCCTGGCCCGGCTGGAGCTGACCGAGGCGGAGGTCGACCTGTTCACCGCGCAGCTGCGCACCGTCCTCGACCACGCAGCCGACGTGGCGGCACTGGACCTGGCCCACCTGGAGCCGTCGTCCCACCCGATCGCCGATGGTCAACGTCCTGCGGCCCGACGAGCCGCAGCCCTGCCTGGACCGCGAGGAGGTGCTCGCCGCCGCGCCGGCGGTGGAGGACCACCGCTTCCGGGTGCCGCGGATCGGCGGCGAGGCCCCGTGAGCCGCGCCCTGGCGCTGGTCGCCGAGGTCCGGTCGCGGCGGCGGTCGGCCCGTGACGTGGTCGAGGAGGCGCTGGACGCGGTGGCGACGGGCGACGGCGAGCTCAACGCGTTCCTGACCGTGCTCGGTGACGAGGCGCGGGCGCAGGCCGACCTGGTCGACGCGGCCGTGGCCGCCGGGCGCGACCCGGGCCCGCTGGCCGGCGTGCCCGTCGCGCTGAAGGACAACCTGTGCACGCGGGGCATCGCGACCACGTGCGGGTCGAAGATCCTCGAGGGCTGGCGCCCGCCCTACGACGCCACCGTCGTCGAGGCCCTGCGCCGGGCCGGCGCGATCGCACTGGGCAAGACCAACATGGACGAGTTCGCCATGGGGAGCTCGACCGAGAACTCGGCCTTCGGGCCCACGCGCAACCCGCACCACACCGGGAAGGTCCCCGGTGGCAGCAGCGGCGGCTCGGCCGCGGCGGTGGCGGCCGGGCTTCACCCCGCTCGGGCTGGGCTCCGACACCGGTGGCTCCATCCGCCAGCCGGCCGCGCTGTGCGGCGTGGTCGGCATGAAGCCGACCTACGGGCGCGTCTCGCGCTACGGCCTGGTGGCCTTCGCCAGCTCGCTGGACCAGATCGGCCCGTTCGCCACGACGGTGGAGGACGCCGCGCTCCTCTTCGACGCCCTGGCCGGGCACGACCCGCGCGACAGCACGTCGCTGCCGTCGGCACCCGAGCCCACCCTGGCCTCGGTGCACGGTGGGGCGGAGGGGGTCCGCGTCGGACTGTGCCGCGACCTGGTGGAGGGCTGCGCGCCCGACGTGGCGGCGCGGGTGCAGGAGGCGGCCGACGCCCTGGCCGACGCCGGGGCGAAGGTCGAGGAGATCCAGGTGCCCGAGTTCGCCTACGGCCTGTCGGCCTACTACCTCATCGCGCCGGCGGAGGCGTCCTCCAACCTGGCCCGCTACGACGGCGTCCGCTACGGGCTGCGGGTCGACGCCGAGGACGTGGCCGCCATGAACACCGCGACCCGCACCGCCGGCTTCGGCGCCGAGGTGAAGCGCCGGGTGATGCTGGGCACCTACGCGCTGTCCGCCGGCTACTACGACGCGTACTACGCGCAGGCCCAGCGGGTGCGGACGCTGGTGATGCGGGCCTTCGACCGCGCCTACGAGTCGGTCGACGTGCTGCTCGGCGCCACCGCGCCCACGACGGCCTTCGACCTCGGGGACAAGGTGGACGACCCCATGGCCATGTACATGAACGACGTGTGCACCATTCCCTCGAACCTCTCGGGGCACCCGGCGCTGTCCGTGCCCTTCGGCACCGGCGCCGACGGGCTGCCCGTCGGCGTGCAGGTGCTGGCGCCCGCGCTCGGTGAGGCGATCATGTTCCGCGTGGCCCGGGTGGTGGAGGCCCGTGCGCCCCAGGAGACGGGGTCGTGAGCGCGGACTGGGAGATGGTGATCGGGCTCGAGGTGCACTGCGAGCTGGAGACGGCGACCAAGCTGTTCTGCGGGTGCCGCAACGCGTTCGGCGACGAGCCGAACGTCAACATCTGCCCGGTGTGCGTCGGACTCCCGGGCTCGCTCCCGGTGCTCAACGAGCACGCCGTCGAGCTGGCGATGCGGATCGGCGCCGCGCTGCACTGCGAGATCCGCCCCTCCGAGTTCGCCCGGAAGAACTACTTCTACCCGGACCAGGCCAAGGACTACCAGATCAGCCAGTACGACCGGCCGCTCAACAGCGGGGGCTGGCTCGAGCTGCCCGACGGGTTCCGGGTCGGCGTGACGCGGGCCCACATGGAGGAGGACACGGGCAAGCTGACCCATGTCGGGGCGGGCGGGCGCATCAACGCCGCCGACCACGCGCTGGTCGACTACAACCGCTCCGGGGTGCCGCTGGTCGAGATCGTGAGCGAGCCCGACCTCCGTTCGGCGGCGCACGCCCGGGCCTACGCCGCTGAGCTGCGGGGGATCCTGATGGCGACCGGCGCCTCGGACGGGCGGATGGAGGAGGGCTCCATGCGCGTCGACGCCAACGTGTCGGTCCGGCCGGTCGGCACCGGCGCGTTCGGCACCCGCTGCGAGATCAAGAACCTCAACTCGCTGCGCTCGCTGGGCCGGGCGATCGAGTACGAGGCGGCGCGCCAGATCGCCCTCCTCGAGGCCGGGGGAGTCGTGGAGCAGGAGACCCGGCACTGGGACGAGTCGGCGGGGCGCACCGAGTCGATGCGCTCCAAGGAGGAGGCCAACGACTACCGCTACTTCCCCGAGCCCGATCTGGTGCCGCTGGCGCCCGACGCCGCCTGGCAGGAGCGGGTGCGCGCCTCGCTGGGCCCGATGCCGGCCGACCGTCGGGCCGCCTTGGTCGACCGCCCTCGGCGGTGCGCCGAGCGACGCCGAGGTCGACCAGATCCGCGCCGTGGTCGACCTGGGGCTCGACACCTTGGTGACGGCCGCGACGCAAGCGGGGGCTCCCGCGGCGCTGGCGCTGGCCCGCGCCGCCAACGAGGTGGCGGCCCAGAGCGAGGCCGGCCTGCGGCTCGACCCGGGCTCGTTCGCCTCCCTGCTCGCCATGGAGTCGGGTGGCCAGCTCTCGGCGACGCAGTCCAAGGCGGTGCTCGGAGCGCTGCTCGATCGGGGCGGGGGAGACCCGGCCGCCCTGGCCAAGGAGATGGGCTTCGAGGCCCTCGGCTCCGACACCCTGGGCGCGGTGCTCGACCGAGGTCATCGCCGCGCACCCCGACGAGTGGGCCCGTTTCGTGGGCGGCGACGACGGCGAGGTGAAGAAGCTGTCGGGCTTCTTCACGGGCAAGGTCATGCAGGCGACCTCGGGCAAGGCCAACGGCAAGGAGGTGGCGGCCGAGCTTCGGCGTCGGCGGAGTGCGCCGGCGGGCGGCTGACCGAGGCCTCAGGTGGCGAGCGCCTCCTTCGCGTAGCGGTCCAGGGTGGGGCCCACCCAGCGTCCGATCTGGCGGGGCGACGCGGTGGCGATGGGCGGGACGCGCAAGATGTAGCGGGTGAAGGCCAGGCCCATGAGCTGGGAGGAGACCATGGCGGTGCGGCGCTTGGCCATGGTGTCGGTCTCGCCCTCGAGGGGCGGGCGGACCTCCCAGACACGCTCGCTGACGAACTCGCGCATGGCGTCGGCGACGTTGCTCGAGGCGGCCATGGCGCACGACGCACGAGGCGAACGACGAGCCCGAGCCCTCGGCCCTGTCCCACATGGTGAGGAAGGCCTCGATCGTCCGGGCACCCGAGAACTCGGGGGTGGCCGCGTGCTCCTTGATCTGGCGGGGGTCGAAGGGGAGGGCCATGGCGGCCACGAAGAGGCTGGCCTTGCCGTCGAAGTAGTGGTGGACCAGGGCCGGGTCCACGCCCGCCTCACGGGCCACCGCCCGCAGGCTGGTCCCGTCGTAGCCCTTCGCCGCGAAGACCCGCTTGGCCGCTTCGACGATCTCGCCCCGGGTGTCGGCGTTGCCCGGTCGGCGGCCGCACGGGCGCTCATCGCCGCCCCCCCGTCCGGAAATGACGCCGGTTTCACCATCGCAATTCTCCGTGGTACAACTCATCAATGATGAATCATAGGCGGACGGGCGTGAGCGTGACGTGGGAATCCATCCGCCATCCCCGGCGGTGTCCGCGCCGCGACCGGGCTGGGGCGCCTGGCTGGGCGGCTGCTACGACCGTCGGCGGACCGTGCTGGTCGCTCTGGATCCTGGCCATCATCGGCATCACCGTCGTCGCCCAGGTGGTCGGCACGCACTTCCAGAACAAGTTCACCGCCGGCAACACGCCGTCGCAGCAGGCGGCCGACATCCTGCAGGCGAGCTTCCCCTCCAGGCCGGGCGACACGGCCGACGTCGTGTTCCACACGGCGACGCCGATCGCAGCCAACCGAGGCCGCCATCAACGAGGTCGTGCGACTCGCCTCCGGCCGCTTGCCGCACGTGCAGAGCGTTACGGGACCCTTCTCACCGCGATGGCGCCCACCAGATCGCCACCGCACGCCAACATCGCCTTCGCCCATGGTCCAGTTCTCCACCGACGACGGCCGACCTGCCGGCCGGCGCCATCAACGACGTCATCAAGACGGCGCAGGCGGCCGCAGCGGCCAGGCTTCCAGGTCGAGCTGGGTGGCGCACCCGATCTCGGCCGTGGCGACGGCGGCGCCGGGAGCCGAGCGAGGGCATCGGCATCACGGCCGCCATCCTCATCATGCTGCTGGCCTTCGGCTCGGTCGTGGCGATGGGCCTGCCCATGATCACTGCGCTCTCCGGCCTCGGCATCGGCGTCGCGCTGCTGGAGCTGGTCACGCACCTCCTCGATCGTCCCGACCTTCTCGCCCGAGATGGCCGCCATGATCGGGATCGGCGTGGGCATCGACTACGCGCTCTTCATCGTCACCCGCTACCGGCAGGGCATCTTCGAGGGCGCGGAGCCCCGCGACGCGGTGATGACGTCGCTCATGACGTCGGGCCGGTCGGTCCTCTTCGCCGGGAGCACCGTCGTGATCTCGCTCTTCGGCCTCTACCTCATCGGCCAGGCCTACATGATCGGCCTGGCCACGGCGTGCATCGCCGCCGTGCTGATGGTCCTGATCGCCGCCCTGACCCTGCTGCCGGCCTGCTCGGCTTCGCCGGCAACGCCATCGACAAGCTGCACGTGCCGGGCCTCCTGCAGAGCGGCGGGCCGCCACCGCCCGAACGGGTTCTGGTACCGCTGGAGCCGCTCTCGTCCAGCGCCGCGCCTGGTTCACCGGCACGCGTGGCCGTCCTGGTCCTGGTCGTGCTGGCCCTGCCGCTGTTCAGCATGCGCCTCGCCTTCACCGACGCCGGCAACGACCCGCCGTCGCTCACCACGCGGCAGGCCTACGACCTGTTGGCCCAGGGGTTCGGTCCGGGGTTCAACGGGCCGCTGGTCGTCGCCGTCGACATGCGGTGGCCCTCGGACCGGGCCACCGTCGAGAAGCTGGACCGGCGCTTGCCGCCGGCGACCAGGGCGTCGCCTTCGTGACGCCGCCGCAGTTCAACGGCACGGACACCGGCGCGGTGATCATCGGTCATCCCCAACGACGTCCCCCCAGTCGGCGCAGACCGAGACGCTGGTGCAGACCCTCCGCTCCGACGTGATCCCGCCGGTCGTCAAGGGCACCGACGTCAACGCGCAGGTCGGCGGTGAGACGGCGGCGCGCATCGACGCCGCGGCTTTCCTCGGCAGCCGGCTCTTCGTGGTCATCGGCGCCGTGCTGATCCTGTCCTTCATCTTGCTGATGGTGGTCTTCCGCTCCGTCGTCCTGCCGCTCAAGGCCGTCATCATGAACCTGCTCAGCGTCGGCGCCGCCTATGGCGTGATGGTGGCCGTCTTCCAGTGGGGCTGGGCCCGGCAGCGTCATCGGCATCGGCGAGACGGGACCCATCGACCCCTGGATCCCCGTCGACCATGTTCGCCATCCTCTTCGGCCTCTCCATGGACTACGAGGTCTTCTTGCTCTCGCGGATCAGGGAGGAGTGGCTGCGCACTGGCGACAACTCGCTCTCCGTGGCCGACGGCCTCGCCGTGACCGGGCGGATCATCACGGCGGCGGCCGCCATCATGTTCTGCGTCTTCGCGTCCTTCGTGATCAAGGACCCGCTGCACATCCTCAAGGTCTTCGGCCTCGGGCTGGCGATCGCCGTCCTGATCGACGCCACGCTCGTGCGCATGGTGCTGGTGCCCTCGCTCATGGAGATCCTCGGGCCGGTCAACTGGTGGATGCCGTGCCTCGATGGACCGCTCCATCCCGACCATCGGCGTCGAGGTGACGCCGTCGCCGAGCGCGAGGCCGACCCCCGCCTGAGTCGGCCGGGCCGCCGGCGCTCTGCGTGGGTCCCGCCATGAACGTGGACCATGGGTCGTCGGGGTCAGGGCGATCCTGCCCGCTAGTTTGGGTCCGTGCACAACGAGATCGGAGACGTTCGTGTCCCTCAACCCCGGGCGCGACGTGCAGCGGGTCGGGACGGCTGCGTTCCTGGGTGAGGACGTCCGCAAGATCCACGACCCGGTCTGGGCGGTGATCGGCAACCTCGGCGACAGCCAGTGCTATCTGGGCGTCCCGCAGAAGGTGCAGGCCGTCCAGGCCGCCCTGTCCCGCCGCATCGCCGAGGACGACCTGCCGGTCCGGCTGATACCGCCCGCGTTCACGCTCGGTGTCTCGGACGGCCAGCTCAACGGCACGCCGCAGATGCGGTTCTCCCTGGTCGGTCGCGAGCTCGTCCACGATGTCGCCGACATGCACCTGGCGGCGAACAGCGTCGCCGGGCTCCTCGCCGTCGTGGCGTGCGACAAGCCCCCCGTGGGGACCGTCGCCGCCGTGCTCGAGAACAACACGCCCGCGGTCATCCTCTCCGACGGCCCGATCAGGCCCGGGATCGATCCGGAGACGGGTGCCCGGATCGACCTCGTGTCGGCCTTCCAGGTGGTCGACCAGGACGCCGAGGTCCGTGCCCGGTTCGCGCTGCACGCCTGCCCCGGCCAGGGCAGCTGCGGGGGCATGTTCACCTACAACACGATGCAGACGTTCATCGCGGTGTTGGGCCTCGAACCGCTGCACATGGTGTCCCCGCCGTCGGACGATCCGCGCCGGCTGACCGAGTTCCCCGATCAGATGGTCGACTGCCTGCTCGCCATGACGCTTCGGGGCATCCGGCCGCGCGACATCGTGACGCCCGCATCGCTGCGCAACGCCCTGACGGTCACCATCGCCATGGGCGGTTCCACCAACGTGCTGTTGCACAGCGTCGAGATCGCCCGCGCCGCCGGTCTCGACCTCTGGGGCGACGTCCTCAGCCAGGAGGACTTCAACCAGCTGGCCCGGCGACTGCCGGTGCTGGTCAACATGCGACCCTTCGGCGACTACTCCATGGTGGACGTGGACGCCAACGGCGGGCTGCAGGTCATCGTCGAAGAGCTCCTCGAGGCCGGCTTCCTCGAGGGTGAGGCGATCACCTGCACGGGCGAGACCCTGGCCGAACAACTCCGACGGCTCGCCCCGCCGTCCCCCGACCACGACGTGATCTACCCGGTCGAGAAGCCCTTCAAGGACACCGGCGGCCTTCGCCTGCTCCGCGGCAACCTCGCCCCCGAGGGCGGCGCGATCCTCAAGGTCGCCGGCGTCGAAGGCGGCGTGAAAGACGGCGTCTTCACGCGGCCGTGCCCGTGTGTTCAACGGTGAGCGCTCCCTCATTGAGGCCCTCGACCGGCACCCCGACAGCTTCCAGGACAACGACATGGTGGTGATCCGCTACGAGGGGCCCCGGGCGCACCGGGCATGCCGGAGCTGCTCGACCCCACCTCGCGGATCACGGCCCTGTGCCGCCAGCGGCACATCACCATCGCGCTCATGACGGACGCCCGCTTCTCGGGGGGATCGGTCGGTCTGGTGATCGGCCACGTCGCGCCCGAGGCGCTCCTCGGGGGGCCGATCGCGCTGGTCGAGGACGGCGACACCATCGTGGTGGACCTGAACACCGATGGGCTCGACTGCGTGCGAGCTCGACGACCCCGAGCGAGTCGGAGCGACGGGCCGCGGCCTGGCGGGCGGAAGCCGAGGGCAACGGCGGCGTCCACCCGGACGTCGCACCGGTGACGGACCGGGTCCTGGCTCGCATGCGGGCCACGGCGCTCCCCGCCCTCCTCGGGGGCGGCATGGCGACACCTTCGCCGACCTGACGCTCCCCGATCTGCGAGCCGGGCGGGAGCGCCGGAGCCGCCGGGCCGGTGGGGTTGTCTCCGGGCGGCGGCCATGCCACAATGGTCGCGTGATGCAGGCACGCAGCACCCGTCCCGAGATTCTGGTACTCGTAACGTAGGCGCGCGCCCACATCGCAACGCGCGCCTCTCGACCTCCCGATCCGGGGGGTCGTTTCAATTTCCGGACCGATTCGACCGACGAGACACAACACAGCGGAACAGGGGAGACCATGAAGATGACAGGGGCCCAGGCCCTCATCAAGAGCCTCGAGATGCAGGGGGTCGACGTGATGTTCGGCCTGCCCGGCGGCGCCATCCTGCCCGTCTACGACCCCATCATCGACTCCTCCATCCGCCACATCCTCGTCCGCCACGAGCAGGGCGCCGGCCACATGGCCGAGGGCTACGCCATGGCCACCGGGCGCCCCGGCGTCGCCATGGTGACCAGCGGCCCCGGCGCCACCAACATCGTGACGCCGCTCGCCAACGCCTATATGGACTCGACGCCGCTGATCGTGGTCTCGGGCCAGGTGGCCACCGGCTCCATCGGCACCGACGCCTTCCAGGAGTGCGACATCACCGGCGTCACCATGGGCATCACCAAGCACAACTGGCTCATCAAGGACGTCGACGACATCCCCCGGGTGGTCGCCGCCGCCTTCCACGTCGCCACCACCGGGCGGCCGGGACCGGTGCTGATCGACCTGCCCAAGGACATCTCGAACGCCCAGATGGAGTGGTACTGGCCGTCGTCCGTCGACGAGCTCGACCTGCCGGGCTACCACCCGGTGACCTTCGGCGACCCGGTGCTCGTCGGGCAGGCGGCCGAGCTCATCGCCGCGGCGCACCGTCCCGTCCTCTACGTCGGCGGCGGGGTCCTCAAGGCCCGCGCCGCCGAGGCGCTGCGGGCGCTGGCCGAGCGCACCGGCATCCCCGTCGTGACGACCCTGATGGCCCGGGGCGCCTTCCCCGACTCGCACCCCCAGGCGCTCGGCATGCCCGGCATGCACGGCCACTACACCGCCGTCACCGCGATGCAGAAGAGCGACCTGCTGATCAGCCTGGGCGCACGCTTCGACGACCGGGTCACCGGCAAGATCAGCGCCTTCGCCCCCGACGCCAAGATCATCCACGTCGACATCGACCCCGCCGAGCTGGGCAAGGTGCGCGTCCCCGACGTGGGCATCGCCGGGGACTGCCGCCAGGTCATCGAAGAGCTCTTGTTGGCCATGGACGCCCAGGGCGACCGGCCCGTGGTCCAGGACCTCGACCCGTGGTGGAACCAGATCGACGAGTGGCGGGCGCGCTTCCCCTTGTACTACGACGACGCCGAGGGTGGTGCGATCAAGCCGCAGAACGTCGTCGAGCAGCTCCGAGACGCAGCGCCGGTCGACACCATGGTCGTCGCCGGGGTGGGCCAGCACCAGATGTGGGCCTCGCAGTACTGGAAGTTCGAGCATCCCTACACCTGGGTCAACTCGGGCGGCGCCGGCACGATGGGCTTCGCCGTGCCCGCCGCCATCGGGGCCAAGGTGGGCCGGCCGGACCGCACCGTGTGGGCCATCGACGGCGACGGCTGCTTCCAGATGACCGCCCAGGAGCTCGTCACCGCCAGCTCCGAGCAGATCCCGGTCAAGATCGCCATCCTCAACAACGCCTACCTGGGGATGGTGCGCCAGTGGCAGGAGATGTTCTACGAGGAGCGCTACTCCGAGGTCTACCTCTCGCCCGACCTGCCCGACTACGTGAAGTGGGCGGAGGCCATGGGCTGCGTGGGCATCCGGGCCGAATCGCCCGAGGACGTCGGGCCCGTCATCGAGAAGGCCAACTCCATCGACGACCGCCCCGTCGTGGTCGACTTCCGCACCGACGCCTTCGAGAAGGTGTTCCCCATGGTGCCGGCCGGCTCGTCCAACGACGACATCGTGGTGCACCCCCACCAGACGGCCGCCACGATGACGCCCGCCCCAGCTGAGCACGCTGGCGGGCGGGAGGGCCTCCTCGCCCCGGCACCACATCCTCTCGGTCCTGGTCGAGAACAAGGCCGGGGTCCTGGCCCGGGTCGCCGGGCTGTTCAGCCGCCGGGGCTTCAACATCTACTCGCTGGCGGTGGCCCCGACGGACGAGGACGAGCACTTCAGCCGCATCACCATCGTGGTCGACGTGGAGTCGGCCCCTCTGGAGCAGGTGATCATGCAGCTCGACAAGCTGGTCAACGTCGTGTCCATCGGCGAGCTGTCGCCGGCCGAGGCGGTCGAGCGCGAGCTGTTGCTGGTCACGGTGGCGGTGGGGCCGACCGAGCGCTCGCAGGTCATCCAGCTGGTGGGGGTCTTCGGGGGCGAGGTGGTCAGCGTCGGCGCCGACCGGCTCACCGTCATGCTGGCCGGCCGGCCCGAGAAGATCGACGACTTCGAGGGCCTGCTTGAGCACTACAGGGTCGTGGAGCTCCAACGGACGGGCCGGGTGGCCCTGCCTAAGCTGGAACGCCACTGAACGCCGAGCACGAGATCGAAGACGACGATCCAAAGAGAAAGAGCAGACGCCATGGCCACGCTGTACTACGAATCCGACGCCGACCCCAGCCTGATCGCAGGCCGCAAGGTCGCCATCCTGGGCTACGGCTCCCAGGGGCACGCGCACGCCCAGAACCTGATGGAGTCCGGCGTCGACGTCCGCGTCGCGCTGCGCGAGGGCAGCTCGAGCAAGCGCAAGGCGGAGGAGGCCGGGCTGCGCGTCATGTCGCTGGCCGACGCCGCGGCCGAGGCCGACGTCATCATGATCCTGCTGCCCGACACCGAGCAGAAGGCCGCCTACGACGAGTTCGTGGCGCCCAACCTCAACGACGGCGACTGCCTCATGTTCGCCCACGGGTTCAACATCCGCTTCGGCCAGATCGTGCCGCCCCTGGGCGTCGACGTGACCATGGTGGCGCCCAAGGGTCCGGGCCACCTCGTCCGCCGGACCTACACCGAGGGCGGCGGCGTGCCGTCGCTCATCGCCGTGCACCAGGACGCCACCGGCAAGGCGCGCGAGCTCGCCCTGTCGTACGCCCACGCCATCGGCGCCACCAGGGCCGGGGTGCTCGACACCACGTTCGACGAGGAGACCGAGACCGACCTCTTCGGCGAGCAGGTGGTGCTGTGCGGCGGCCTGACGGCGCTCGTGACCGCCGGCTTCGAGACGCTGGTCGGTGCCGGGTACCAGCCGGAGTCGGCCTACTTCGAGTGCCTGCACGAGCTGAAGCTGATCGTCGACCTGATGTACGAGCAGGGCATCGCCGGCATGCGCTACTCCATCTCGGACACGGCCGAGTACGGCGACCTGACCCGGGGACCGCGGGTCATCAACGACGCCGTCCGGGCCGAGATGCAGAGGATCCTCGACGAGATCCGCAGCGGCGCCTTCGCCGAGGAGTGGATCGCCGAGAACAAGGCGGGCCGCCCCCGCTTCGAGGCCCTGCGCGAGGCGGGCAAGGCCCACCAGATCGAATCCGTCGGCCAGGAGCTGCGGGCCATGATGCCGTTCATCTCGGCGGGCAAGACCCGGGTGCAGGACGCCTCGGGGGGTTGACCAGGGAGTATCCGAGTTCCAACCGGGGGATTGACCTGACATCAGAGTGATGTCATAGTGACATTATGAAGATGTCACTGGTGGTCGACGGGCTGCGTTCCGACGTCGTGGCGGTGGGGGAGCTCGGCGACGACGCGGTGGCCGGAGCCGCCGAACGCATCGCCGCCGTCCTGGGGCGGTCCGTCCCGGGGCGGATCCTCGACCTGCTGTCGGACGCCGCGGCCGAACTGTCGGACGAGCTGCCGGAGGGGCGGGTGGAGATCCGCATCGCCGGCGACGACCTCCACCTCGCCTACGTGGAGGACGAGCCCGTCCCCGGCGACGGTGGCGGCGAGGGCGACCTCTCGGCGCGCATCACGCTCCGCCTCGGCGAGGGCCTCAAGGCCCGGGTGGAGGAGGGCGCGTCGCGAGAGGGCGTCTCGGTGAACGCGTTCATCGTGCGCACGCTCGAGCGAGGGACATCGGCACAACGGAGCCGGGGTAACCGCGGGGGCACTCGCCTGCGCGGCTACGGCACGACCTGAAGGGAGACCCGAGATGGAGAAGACGTTCGAGACACCCGGTGCGGTACGCCTCTACGTGGAGAACGAGGTCGGCCTGGTCGCCATCAGCGCACGCGAGACGCACGCGACGGTCGTGTCGCTCGAGCCCGACACGCCGGGTGCGGAGGAGATCATCGAACGGGCCACCGTCGAGTGCCGCCCGGCCGGGAGCCGTCGCCTCGTGGCGGTCAAGGTCCCGCACCGGCACGGGATGCGCTTCGTCCGCCGCAACGCGGTGATCGTGCGCGTCGAGGTGCCCCACGGATGCGACGTCACCGTGGTCACGGGCTCGGCCGACGTCGAGATCACCGGGTCGGTCGACGCCGCGGAGATCAAGTCCGCCAGCGGCAGCATCACGACCGACGACGTCGCCGCCAACGTGACGGCCAAGACGGCCAGCGGCGACGTCACGCTGGGCGCGGTGGGCGGCGAGCTCCGGGTGCACACCGCATCGGGGGACCTGCGTTGCTCCAGCGTGGCCGGCACCGCCGTCTTCTCGACGACATCGGGCGATCTGGAGCTGGGAGCGGCGGCCGGCCGGGTGGAGGTCAAGGCGACCTCGGGCGACGTCCGCCTGGGCGAGCTGTCGCACGGCGCCCGGATCGTGAACGTCTCGGGAGACGTCCGGGTCCTCACCCTCGGTGAGGGCGCCCTGCACGTCCGCTCCGTCTCCGGCGACGTCTCCGTGGGCGTGGCCAGGGGCGTGGATCTCCATGTCGACGTGGAGACGATGTCGGGCTCGATCCACTCCGACATCACCATCGAGGACGCCCCCGGATCGGGGAGCAGCGACGTCCGGGTGGATCTCAGCGTCCGCAGCGTCTCGGGCAACATCGAGATCGAGCGGGCGCTCGAGCAGGTGGCCTGATCAGTCGCGGTGGTGGTGGCACACCCGCCGGCCGACGCAGCGGGCACCACCGTGCCGCTACATTCGAGGTCGATCAGAAGGAGTTGCCGGTGCAGCAGACCCGCCTCGACGAGCCAGCTGAGTACGCCCTGCGGCGCGAGGAGCTCCGGCAGGCCGAGGTGGACCTCATGCACCACCGGGAGAAGGTGGCCTCGCTGCGCCGCCAGCTGCCTCCCGGGGCGATGGTCCAGGACTACGAATTCCTCGAAGGGCCCCGGGACCTCGCCGACGGCGACGAGCCCGTGACGACGGTGCGTCTGAGCGAGCTCTTCTCGGCACCGGGACGGGCGCTCGTCGTCCAACACGTGATGTACGGCAAGCAGCAGAGGTCCTCCTGCCCCATGTGCACCATGTGGGTCGACGGCCTGAACGCGGTCGTCCGCCACATCGAGCAGAACGCCGACTATGTCGTGGCCGCCGCCGCCGACCCCGCGACCCTGCGCGCCCATGCCCGCGCCCGGGGATGGGACAACGTGCGCCTCGTGAGCTGCGGCGACAACACGTTCCAGTACGACCTGGCCGCCGAGGACGAAGAGGGCAACCAGGATTCGACCGTTTCGGTCTTCACGCTCGATACCGACCGTTCGCCCCGCCACTTCTACAGCTGCCATCCGCGCCTGGCCGAGGACATTCCAGAGCGGGGCATCGACCTCCTCTCACCGGTCTGGCACCTCTTGGACCTGACGCCACACGGCCGGGGTGACTTCTACGCGGGCTTGGAGTACTGACGTGCCGTTCTTCCGGCCCTCCGAGATGCTGGGGGGAGTGCCCCTCCCCGGGTGGAGCGGCCGCTTTCTCCAGTCCGCCAACATGACGTTCGCCCACTACACCATCGCCGCCGACGCCGCCCCGTTGCACGAGCACCAGCACGAGCAGGAGGAGGTGTGGCACATCGTCGATGGCGAGGTGGCCCTCTCCATCGCCGGCGAGGAGCAGGTGCTCGGCGCCGGCTGGGTGGCGGTGGTGCCACCGGACACGCCGCACTCGGTGCGGCCGCTGTCCGCCTGGCGGGCCATCATCGCGGATTATCCGCTGCGGCCCAACCTGCCCGGCCAGTCGAACGTGGCGTAGTCAGGCGCGGCCAGTTCGAGGGAACCGGCGGCCAGACTGGCGGCCGTGTGTCGTCGACCGATCCCGGGCTCAGCGCCGCCATGATCCTGGTGGCGGTCACCCTTGCCGCCGCGGTGGTACCCGGCACCGGCGCGGCTGCGATGAGCTCGGGGCTGCCGACGCTGCGGGCAACGAGCGCCACCGGTGCGAGTGCCCCGGCCGCGATCTCGGGCCTCATCAGGGCCCCGGGAGGCCCGTATCTCCACGACCGCCAGGGGCGCGTCGTCTTCTTCCACGGCGTCGTCGCCGTGTACAAATACCCACCCTTCGAGCTCTACCCCGCCCCGGGGAAGCCATGGAACTTCTCTGCCGCCGATGCCTCACTGATGGCGCGGCTCGGATTCAACGTGGTGCGCCTGGGGATGACCTGGAGCGGGCTGGAGCCCGGAACAGCGCCGGCCAACGACCCCGCCATCTGCGGCCGAGGGACTCCGAGGGATCCGCACCAGTTCGACCAGGCCGTGTTCGACCGCTACGTGCAACGGCTGCGGGAGACCGTGGACCTGCTGGGGCGGTTCCACATCTACACGATTCTGGACATGCACCAGGACGTCTACAACGAGATGTTCGACGGCGAGGGTGCCCCGAGCTGGGCCGTGTGCACGAACGGCGTGCCGAGCGTGGACCCGCCGGGGCGCTGGTCCCTCGAGTACGCCACCAAGGCGGCCGGCATCGCCTTCCACCACTTCTGGGCCAATAACGTCCGCGGCGACCTCCAGGGTGAGTACGACCGCGTGTGGGGCGACGTGGCGGGTGCCTTCAAGGGGAACCCGTGGGTCCTGGGCTACGACCCGTTCAACGAACCCTTCTCCACGTCACTGATCCGCTTCGGGGACGCGCATTTCGATGCGCAACTCGAGTGCTTCTACACCGGCACGAACCACATCGGCACCCCGTCGCACGGCGCGCCGGCCCTGCGGTGCCCGAGGCACGACCCGGCCAACGGTGTCGTGCCCACCATCTTGGCCAACGACCCCTCCCACCTGATCTTCGACGAGCCGGACAACTACGCCAGCCGCGGGTTCCCGACCTTCCTGGGGCCGATGAACCTGCCCAACCTCGTCTTCAACGTTCACATCTACTGCGGTGCCCGCAGTCCGGTGACCGGAAACCCCACCAACCTGGCGGCGTGCGCCTTTCAGGATGCGCGTTCGCTGGGCAGACGGGCCGCGGACCGCCCGGCGATGGCCTCCGGTCGCCAACCCGGAGGACCGGCGTGGTTCGTGACCGAATTCGGCGCCACCAGCAGTGGCGCGCTCCTCTCGAGGATCACGGCGGACATGGACGCACGGCAGGTGGGGTGGACCTACTGGGCCTGGAAGTTCTACGGCGACCCGACCGGGAGTGCCGCCGAGTCGCTGGTCATGGCCGACGGCCGCCTGCGGCCGACGGCGCTCGTGCTCAGTCGCACGTACCCGCAGGCGGTCGCCGGCGTGCCGATCTCGTTCGACTTCTCACCCTCGACAGGCGTCTTCCGCATGGCCTACGTGCCCGATCACCGCATCCACGCACCCACGGTGATCTTCGTGCCCACCATGATCCACTACCCGCACGGCTACTGCGCCCGGGCGTCCGGCGCGCGGGTGACGTCCGCACGGGGCAGCGACCAGCTCCAAGTCCGCAACGCCCCGTCCGGACACCGTGTCACGGTCGTCGTGACCCCGGGGGGCTGCACGACCCGGTAGATGGGGTCCGGAGCCGGGCGTAGGGTGGCCCGCATGTGCCGGAACATCACCACGCTGCGCGGGCTCGATCCCGCAGCCACGTCGGAGGAGATCGAGGCGGCGGCGCGCCAGTACGTCCGCAAGGTGAGCGGCGTCCAGTCGACGTCGGCGCAGACCGGAGAGCCCTTCGAGCGCGCGGTCGCCCTGGTCGCCGAGGCGACGGCGGAGCTCCTGGCTGCGCTGCCGCCGCGCCGCCAGCCGCCGCCGACCCTGCCACCGCTGCGGCGGATCGCCGCTAGGGCATCCGCATCCGGTAGCTGAATATCCCTTGACAGTTATATTCTCAAGCAGACATACTAGCTGGGTGAGCGCCACCTTTGAGGTGCTGGCCGAGGAAAGCCGTCGCCGTATCCTCGATCTCCTGGTGGAACAGGAGCGGCCGGTGGGTGATCTCGTGGGGATCCTCTCGCTGAGCCAGCCCGCCGTCTCGAAGCACCTCAAGGTCCTGCGCGATGTCGGCCTGGTCGAATCCCGCACGGACGCGCAGCGCCGGATCTACCGGGTCCGGCCCGAGCCGCTCCGCGAGGTCGACGACTGGCTGGCGCCCTACCGCCGGCAGTGGAGCGCCCACCTGAACGCACTGGAGCGCCACCTCGAGTTCATGGAGGGGGAGCCCTGGGCGTGAGGTGGACGGAGGACTCGTACGGTGACCTCGAGCGAGGGGGCGACCGTTCCATCCTGCGGTACCGCCGCCGCCTGGCGCACCCACCACGGACGGTGTGGCGCGCCCTGACCGAGGACGTCCATCTGGCCGGATGGTTCCCGACCACGATCGAGGGGCACCGCGTCGCCGGCGCACCCCTCCGCTTCTCGTTCCGCGAGTCCGAGGGGGAACCCTTCGACGGGGAGATGCTCGCCTTCGACCCCCCGACCCTGATGGAGCTGCGCTGGGGCGACGACGTCTTGCGCTTCGAGCTGGTGCCCGACGGGGCGGGCTCCGTGCTCGTGCTCACCGTCACGCTCCCCGAGCACGGCAAGGCGGCGCGGGACGGGGCGGGATGGCACGTCTGCCTCGATCAGCTCGAGCACGTGTGCGACGGGACCGCCCTGCCGTTCGAGCCTCCGGACCGCTGGCGGGAGGTGCACCGGGTCTACGTCGAGCGGTTGGGGCCGGAGGCGTCGGCGATCGGGCCGCCCCCGGAGTGGCAGCGCGTGCACGGATCGGGGGAGGACGCCGACTCAGTCGGTTGACACGTGCAGCGGCAGCTCCAGCAGGCCGCGCAGCGTGAAGCTGGGTCGCCAGTGCGGCTCCTGGCCCGTCAGGGCGATGGAGGGGAACCGCTCCAGGAGAGCGTTGAAGGCGATCTCGCCCTCCATGCGCGCCAGCGCGGCCCCGAGGCAGTGGTGGATGCCCCAGCCGAAGCTCAGCGGCGCGTTCGGATCCCGGCGGAGGTCGAGGCGGTCCGGGTTCTCGAAGCGTGCCGGGTCGTGGTTGGCCGCGCCCTGCAGGACCACGATGCGGTCGCCCCGCTCGAGTGGCTCGCCGAGGAGGTCGGCCGGCTCGAGCGCAGCGCGCAGGTTGAACTGCACGGGGCTGTCGAAGCGCAGCAGCTCGTCGACGGCCGTGGGCGCGATCTCGGGGTGGGCCCGCCAGTCCGCCAGCTGTTCGGGGTGGGTGAGGAGTGCCAGGAGCCCGTTGCCCAGCAGGTTCGTCGTGGTCTCGAAGCCGGCGGCGAAGAGCAGGATGGCGGTCGACACGACCTCCTCGTCGGTGAGGCGGTCGTCGTTCCCCCTGGCCTCGACGAGCGAGCTCAGGAGGTCGTCGCGGGGGTGGCGACGCCGCTCGTCGAGCAGGCCCCCGAAGTACTCCCCGAGGGTGGCGATGGCGGCGAGCGCGGCCTCGGTCTCCTCCTCGCCGAGCACGGGCTCGATCCCCTTGGCGGCGGCGCGCACCTGCGGCTGCAGGCGCGCCCGGTCCGCCGCCGGCACCCCCACCAGCTCCCCGATCACGGCCATGGGCAGCGGGAGTGCGAAGTCGGCCATGAACTCGACTTCGCCCCTCTCGGCCAGCGTGTCGAGGAGGTCCTCGACCAGCTGGTGCACGGCCGGCCGCAGGCGTTCGACTTGGCGAGGCGTGAACGAGCGCGAGACCAGCCGGCGCAATCGGGTGTGGTCCGGCGGGTCCGACAGCAGCATGTTGTGCTGAGAGGCCTGGAGGAACTCGCCCCGCCGGTTTCCCGCGTCGCCGAAGACACCCGTCGAGGTGTCCTCGATGCCCACGCCGCGGCCGAGCCGCGGGTCACGCAGCACCCCTAGGCATTCCTCGTAGCCGTTGACCACGTAGGGGCCGAACGCCGTGCGGCTCGCCCGGGCCTCCTCGCGCATCAGCGCGTAGTAGGGGTAGGGATCGGCCTGCCCCTCGGGCGTGACGAGCACCTGCAGCAGCCACCCGTCGAGCGTGGGGCTCGAGGCGATGCTCATCGCACGCGAACCTACCAAGACGGCCCGCCGTCCCGGGCCGTCTTGGGCGGCCGCGGCCGACCCTCGCGTAGGCTGAAGAGCCCCATGAGCATGCACGGCAAGGTCGTTGTCGTCACCGGGTCCAACGTCGGCATCGGTCTCGAGACCGCGGTCGGCGTGGCGGCGCTGGAGGCCACCACGGTCCTCGCCTGCCGCAACCGGGCCAAGGCGGAGGCCGCCGCCAAGGAGGTCACGCAGCGCACCTGGAACGACGACGTGCACGTGGTGTCCCTGGACCTCGCCGACCTGGCATCGGTTAAGAAGGCGGCGGAGGACATCCTCTCCCGTTGGGACCGCCTCGATGTCCTCGTCAACAACGCCGGCGGGACGTGGTCGGAACGTCGGTTGACCGCCCAGGGCTTCGAGTACACCTTCGGTGTGAACCATCTCGGCCCCTTCTATCTCACGAACCTGCTGCTCCCTCGTTTGCGCGCCGTGGCGCCGTCGCGCATCGTCAACGTGACCTCGGTCGGGCACCACGCCGCCTGGCACGGCATGCGCTTTGACGATCTGCAGAGCGAGAAGGGGTACGAGGCGATGGAGGCCTACAGCCGCTCCAAGTTGGCCAACGTCCTCTTCACCCGCCAGCTCGCCACGCGGCTCGACGGCACCGGGGTCACCGCGAATGCCGTCCACCCCGGTCCGGTGCGCAGCGGGTTCGGCATGGACGGCGACCTGAACGGGTTCATGGGGTTCGGCCTGCGCCTGGTCCGGCCGTTCGAGATCAGCCCCCGGCGCGGCGCCAAGACGTCCGTCTACCTCGCCACGTCACCCGACGTCGCCACCAAGACGGGGATGTACTGGGTCCGCTCCAAGCCGGGCCACATGAGCCGGAAGGCCCGCGACGACGAGGCGGCGGCGCGCCTGTGGGACGAGAGCGAGAAGCTGGTCGCCTCGGCCGGATTCGCGATTCTCTGAAGGCTCGCCAGACGTGCCTTGTCGTCAGGCGTCGCGGGTCATCATCCGCCAGGCCCCGATGGCGGTCCAGAACACGAGCCAGCCCACGATCACCAGCGAGGCCACCAAGGTGGACTCCGGTCTCAGCAGCTCCCGGCCCAGCCCCCCACCACCTCCGCCACCCGGGCCACCGCCGCTGAACGGCGTCGGCAGGTTGCCCGGCTCGATATGGAGCATGGCGACGCCCACGATGGCCCGCTGGACGTTGAGCATGTAGGCGATGACGGCGCGGCTGAAGATCGGAGTCAGGATCAGCTCGAGCACGACGAGGAGGATCACCGGCACCGTCCGCTGTCCCATCAGGGAGGCCAGCCCAAGGCCGACGATGAACCCGATGGTCGCCTCCAGCGCGATCCACAGGCCGACGTCGACCATCAGCGAGGTCGGGGGGGCCAGGAAGTCGGCGCGGTAGTCGGCGTAGTTCTGATTGGCCATGGTGACGGCGAACGCCCGGATCTGCGCCTGCGTGGCGGTGGGCACGGTGATGGTGCCCTTCGGCGTCTTGATCACGGCGCCGGACGGGGGTCCGCTGGACTGACCATTGCCACAGGGCACGTTGGGCGGCGGGTTCGGCCCGTTGTAGTTGAAGTTGCAGAGGACCTGGTCGGCGTGGTCGGCGGCCCAGGTGTCCAGGGCGGGGCGCGAGAGCCCCTGGGGCACGTTGACCCCGTCGTAGTTGAGCTGCGCCGGGGCGGCGAACACGCACACCGCGCAGACGATCGTGTAGCCGACAGCGACCATAGCGATGACGATGGCCAGCCCGGCGGGGATCCGGGCCAGGTACAGGGCCAGGCGAGAACGGCCGGTGATGACCAGGTGGCGGAACATCCCATCGGTGAGGTCGACCGATCCCGCCGTGCAGCCGAGGACGGCCGCCACGATGAACCCGAAGACGTACATGAAGGCGAGCACCAGCGTGTTGAAGATGGTGTAGCCGCCGGCCGGACCGAAGGACCTGGGGTCCACGGCGTGAGAGATGAGGCGCACCACGAGGAAGACGGCTGGGATGCCGATATAGACGGCGATCAGGGCGATCATCAGACCCCGCCGCTTGCGCAGCTCCATGAAGCGCGTGGTGATCATGCCCCAGGTCGGGATCCACGAGCCGCGGTGATCGCTCCGCGTCTCCGCCGGGACCGGAGTGGGAGCCGGACCCGGCGCCGGTGCGCCGATGTCGGAGATCGTCGTCATTCCGGGTCCCCCAATCGGCTCGTGACGGAGAGGAACCACTGTTCGAGCGAGGCCTGGATGTGCTGGAGCCGGTAGACGGAGATCCCGCCCTCCACCAGGAGCCGGTTGAGCTCCGCGATGGCATCGCGCGAGGTGCCCTCCGGCAGTGAGATGGCGAGTCCGTCCGGCCCGACCTGGACCTGTGAGCCAAACGCCGTCCCCCCGAGCAGGCCGCGCGCCCGGTCGGGGTCGGAGCATTCGACCTGCACCTCGAAGGAGGACCCGGCGAGCAGCCGGGAGATCGGTCCCTGCCGGATCACGCAGCCCCGGTCCACGATGGCCACGGTGTCGCAGGTGCGCTCGACCTCGTCGAGGAGATGTGACGACAGCACCACGGTGCGTCCCTCGGCCACGAGCGACGTGATCATGTCGCGCATGTCGAGCATGCCCGCAGGGTCGAGGCCGTTCATCGGCTCGTCGAGGATGAGCAGCTCGGGGTCCCCGAGCAGGCAGGCGGCCACGCCCAGCCGTTGGCGCATCCCCATGGAGTACTTGGTCACCTTGTCGTCGGCCCGGTGCAGGATGCCGACGCGCTCGAGCGCCGGC
Source organism: uncultured Acidimicrobiaceae bacterium (assembly GCA_963774485.1). Lineage (GTDB taxonomy): Bacteria > Actinomycetota > Acidimicrobiia > Acidimicrobiales > RAAP-2 > Bog-473. The sequence continues at coordinate 185,943 of CAVZFG010000005.1, read as the reverse complement.
TCGATGCGGCCCTTGGCCGCCGGCTCACGGGCCGCCGCCAGGATCCGCAGGTTCTGGCGACCGGTGAGGTGGCCGTGGAAGCGGGGCTCGTCGACGATCGCCCCGACCCGGGCCAGGGCCACGTCGCGGTGGCGGGGGACGGCGTAGCCGAGCAGGGACATCGTCCCGGCGTCGGCGTGGGTCAGGCCCAGCAGCACCCGGATCAGCGTGGTCTTCCCGGCGCCGTTCGGCCCGAGGTACCCGAAGGCACAGCCCCGGGGGACGAGGAGCTCCACGTCGTTGACGGCGACGTTCTCGCCGAATCGCTTGGTCAGCCCGTGGGTCTCGACGGCCCATTGGCCCCCGTCGCTGGTCAGCGGCGGGGAGTTGGCCAGGCTTGCCGTGCTCATGGCGTGACCCGCGCTTTCTCGAACCGGCCCACCCCGGCCGGGCTACATATACCGGGTATACTATAAGAGAGGGCGTGGTGTTGCGATGGGGCTAACCCGTGTCCCCTCCTGGGGGCAGCCCCCGGGGGTGCGTCGGCTCGTGTCACGGCGACTCGGAACGGGCCTTGGGGCGTCCACGCCGGGGCAGGGGTGCGGTCCGCTTCGGCATCCGGCCCGCGTCGCGGAGCGCCTGGCGCAGCAACATCTCCACGTGGGCGTTGAGGCTGCGGAACTCGTCGCCGGCCCAGCGGACCAGCGCGTCGTGGACGGCCGGATCGAGTCGGAGCAGGACCTGCCGGCGTTCGCTCACGTATAGAGCGAACCCGCGTTCACCACCGGCGACGGCGGCTGGTCACCACAGAGCACGACCATCAGGTTGCTGACCATGCTCGCCTGCCGCTCCTCGTCGAGCGAGACGATGCCACCTTCGCTCAACCGGCTGAGGGCCATCTCGACCATCCCCACGGCGCCCTCCACGATCCGCGAGCGCGCCGCCACCACCGCGTTGGCCTGTTGGCGTCGGAGCATTGCCTGTGCGATCTCGGGCGAGTAGGCGAGATGCGAGATGCGGACCTCGACGATCTCCACCCCCGCGATGGCCACCCGCTCCGCCACCTCCCGGGCGAGTTGGGCGGCCACGACGTCGGTGGAGCCTCGCAGTGACGTGCCTCCGCCTGCGGTGTCGTCGTAGGGGTGGCTGGTGGCCACGTGCCGCAGCGCAGACTCGGCCTGCACCGAGACGAAGTTCTCGTAACTGTTGACGGCGTAGGTGGCCTTGGCGCTGTCGGCGACCTGCCACACCACGATCGCCGCGATCTCGACGGGGTTGCCGTCGGCGTCGTTGACCTTCAGGTGGCCGGTCTCGAAGTTGCGGACCCTCACGCTCACGCGGCGCTTGAGCGTGAGGGGCAGCACGGCCCAGAACCCGGCGCGGCCGACCGTCCCGACGTAGCGCCCGAAGAACTGGACCACCGATGTCTGCCCGGGGGACACCACCACCAGGGAGGAGACGACCAACGCGGCGGCGACCACCGGCAGCCACAGCCATCCCGTGCCGTCCTGGGCCGCCACCACCGACCCCCAGATGCATCCGGCGAGCACCGCCACTCCGATCCAGCCGTTGACCGCCAGGGCGCGGCGTTGACGGATGTCGACCCGGGCTCCCTGCTGTCCCACGGGTTCGGCGCTGGTCGGTGACACCACGGTGCTCATGGCGTGCTCCTTCAACCTAAAGTGATATCAAAATGATATCACTTTAGGTCCCGTCGTCAACCAGGCGCCACGGCGTCAGGACGCGTCCGCCGGCACCCGCCGCACGCGCAGGCACTGGTCGACGCCGAAGCGGGACAGGGTCCGTTGATCCATCAGCGGGAACTGGGACGAGACGTCCGCCATGGGAATGATCTCCGGTTGGTCGACGTCATAGGTCGTCCCTTCGTCGACGATGGTGGCCGATCCGCTCGCCCGCACGTTCTTCAGCCAGTCGGCCCGGGTGCCGTAGGGCAGCGCGATGAGGAACCCCTCGTCGGTCGCCGTGGCCCGGACCGGCGTCTCGTGGGGCTGGCCGGTGGTTCGGCCCACGTGGCGGACGACCGACGCGTATGCGCCCGGCGTTCCGGCGCTCTCCATCGCGTGCGGGTTCGTCACGTCGCGGTTGAAACGTCGAATGGCGTCGAGGACCAGCGGCGACTTCATCCTCATGCCGACAAAGAACACGGCCGCGACGCCCATCAGCGTGAGCACCACGCCGCCGACCAACTTTGTCAATGCCTTCACCATGGCCACCTCCTGGGTACCCCTTCTCACACTGGTGGAGGACAGAGGTGGCGCCCAGAGGCTTCCGGCCCTTCTCAGTTCGCCAATGCGCCGACGACATGGGTGATGCAGCCGCACAGGGAGGCCACGTCGTCGGGCTCGATGGCGGGGAACATGGCGATGCGCAGCTGGTTGCGGCCCAGCTTGCGGTAGGGCTCGGTGTCCACGATGCCGTTGGCCCGCAGCACCGCCGCCACGACGGAGGCGTCGACCAGGTCGACGAAGTCGATGGTGCCCACGACGTGGCTGCGATCGGCCGGGTTCTCCACGAAGGGCCGGGCGAAGCCGGACTGCTCCGCCCAGGTGTAGAGGATCTCGGCCGACCGGTCGCAGCGCGACGCCGTCCACTCCAGACCGCCGTTGCCGTTCATCCAGTCCAGCTGCTCCGCCAACAAGAAGATGGTGGCCAGCGCCGGCGTGTTGTAGGTCTGGTCCTGCACCGAGTTGTCCACGGCCGTCTTGAGGTCGAGGAAGGTGGGGATCCAGCGCCCCGAGTCGGCGATCCGCTCCACCCGCTCGAGCGCGGCCGGCGACATGAGGGCGATCCAGAGCCCGCCGTCGCCGGCGAAGCACTTCTGCGGGGCCAGGTAGTACACGTCGAACTCGGCCGGGTCGACCCGGAGCCCCCCGGCGCCCGAGGTGGCGTCGACGGCCACCAGCCCGCCCCCGTCGGCGGGGAGTGCGGCGCCGTCCGGCCGCCGGATCGCCATGGCGACGCCGGTCGAGGTCTCGTTGTGGGTGAGGGCGTACAGGTCGACCGAGGCGTCGGCCCGCGGCAGCGGGTGCGTGCCCACCTCGGACTCGATGACCTGGGGGTCCTTCAGGTGCGGCGCCGCCTTGGCGCACGCGGCGAACTTGGAGGAGAACTCGCCGAAGCTCAGGTGCTGGCTCTGCTCCTCGATGAGACCGAAGGTGGCGGCGTCCCAGAAACAGGTGGTGCCGCCGTTGCCGAGGACCACCTCGTAGCCGTCGGGCAGGGAGAAGAGCTGGCGGAAGCCGCCGCGCACCCGCCCCACCTGCGACTTGACCGTCTTCTGGCGGTGACTGGTCCCGAGATACGTCTTGGCCACCTTCGACAGGGCCTCGACCTGCTCGGGTCGGACCTTGGAGGGCCCGGACCCGAAGCGGCCGTCGGAGGGGAGGAGCTCGGTCGGGAATTCTGATGTCGGGGGTCTGTGGCACGTATGAGATCATGGCACCCGTGACGACTCCCTCCTCCACGCCGACCGAGCTCCGCCGGATCTCGCGGCGCGCCGCTGCGGTCGCGCCCTCGGCCACCCTCGCGGTCGACGCCAAGGCCAAGGCGCTGCAGGCGGCGGGGGAGCACGTCATCGGTTTCGGAGCCGGCGAGCCGGACTTCCCGACCCCGGCCCACATCGTGGAGGCGGCGGTCGCGGCGTGCCGCGACCCGGCCAACCACCACTACACGCCGACGGGTGGGATCCCGGCGCTGCGCGAGGCCATCGCCGCCAAGACGAAGCGCGACTCCGGCCTCGAGGTGACGGCGGCCCAGGTGCTGGTGACCAACGGCGGGAAGCAGGCCGTGGCCAACGCGTTCGCCGTGCTGTGCGACCCCGGCGACGAGGTCATCGTGCTCGCCCCCTACTGGACGACCTACCCCGAGTCGATCGCCCTGGCGGGCGGGACGCCCGTGTTCGTCTCCTCGGACGAGACGACGGGGTTCCGCTCCTCGGTCGAGGACCTCGAGGCGGCGTGGACGCCCAACACCAAGGCCCTCCTCTTCGTGTCCCCGTCCAACCCGACCGGGGCCGTCTACCCACGCGACCAGATCGAGGCCATCGGCCGCTGGGCGCTCGACAAGGGGATCTGGGTGCTGACCGACGAGATCTACGAGCATCTGGTCTACGGCGGCGCCGAGCACCACTCCATGCCGGTGCTCGTGCCCGAGCTGGCCGACCGCTGCCTGGTGGCCAACGGCGTGGCCAAGACCTACGCCATGACGGGGTGGCGGGTCGGATGGCTGATCGGGCCGACCGACGCCATCACCGCCGCCACCAACATCCAGAGCCACGAGACCTCCAACGTGTCCAACGTGGCCCAACGGGCCGCGCTCGCCGCCGTCTCGGGCGGTCTGGAGGACGTGGCCGCGATGCGCGAGGCCTTCGACCGCCGCCGCCGGACGATCGTCCAGATGCTGAACGAGATCGACGGCGTCGTCTGCCCCGAGCCCGAGGGCGCCTTCTACGCCTTTCCCTCGGTCAAGGGGCTGCTCGGGCGAGTCATCCGGGGACAACGTCCGGCGAGCAGCGCGGAGCTGGCCGAGCTCTGCATCAACGAGGCCAAGGTGGCGGTCGTCCCCGGGGAGGCGTTCGGCGCACCGGGCTACTTCCGCATGTCCTACGCCATGGCCGACCACGACATGGTCGAGGGCGTCTCCCGGCTGGCCGACCTGTTCGCCGAGGCGCAAGACTGACCCACAATCGGCGGGGGGAGTGAGGAGGCCACCGCGGTGGCACGGGTGCTGGTAACCGAGAAGATCGCGCAGAGCGGGCTCGACCTGCTGGCCGACGCCGGCCACGAGGTCGACGTGCAGGAGGGCCTCAGCCCCGAGCAGTTGCTCGAGGCGATCGTCGGGGCCGACGCGCTGATCATCCGCTCGGCCACCCAGGTGACGGCGGAGGTGCTGGCCGCCGGGACCTCGCTCCAGGTGGTGGGCCGGGCGGGCGTCGGACTCGACAACGTCGACGTCGACGCGGCCACCGAGCGTGGCGTCATGGTGGTCAACGCCCCGACGTCGAACATCCTCTCGGTCGCCGAGCAGGCCATGGCTTTGTTGCTGGCCCAGGCCCGCAACATCCCCCAGGCCCACGCCGCGCTGGTGGCCGGGCGCTGGGAGCGCTCGAAGTGGGAGGGCGTCGAGCTGCACGGCAAGGTGCTCGGCGTGGTGGGCCTCGGACGGGCCGGTTCGTTGGTGGCCCAGCGCGCCCACGCCTTCGGCATGGAGCTCATCGGCTACGACCCCTTCGTCTCCCAGGAGCGGGCCCGTGCCATGGGGGTGCGCCTGGTGAGCATCGAGGAGCTGGTGGCCCAGGCCGATTTCGTCTCGATCCACACGCCCAAGACGCCCGAGACCGTGGGGCTGTTCGGGCGCGACCTGCTGGCCAAGGCCAAGCCGGGCATCCGCATCGTCAACACCGCCCGCGGCGGCATCGTCGACGAGGAGGCGCTGGCCGACGCGATCCGCGACGGCGTCGTGGCCGGGGCCGGACTCGACGTCTTCGCCAAGGAGCCCTGCACCGAGTCGCCGCTCTTCGAGCTGCCGGGTGTGGTCGTCTCCCCCCATCTGGGCGCGTCCACCGAGGAGGCACAGGACAAGGCCGGGGTCACCATCGCCGAGCAGGTGCTGCTGGCGCTGGCCGGCGACTTCGTGCCCTACGCCGTCAACGTGGCGGCGAGAGACGTCTCCGACGCGGTGCGGACGTTCATGGGCCTGGCCGAACAGCTGGGGCGGTTCTTCGTCGGCCTGCACGACGGGCTGCCCGACGCCATCGACATCGAGTACCAGGGCGACCTGGCGGGGGAGAGCACGGGCATCCTCACGCTGTCGGTGCTGAAGGGGATCTTCGGCGGGTCCACCGAGGAGCCGGTGTCCTACGTCAACGCGCCGCAGCTGGCGGAGCGCCGTGGCCTGCAGGTGCGCGAGTCCTCGACGGCCACCTCACACGACTACAAGTCGCTGATCACGCTGCGTTCGGGTTCGCATTCGGTCGCGGGCACGCTGATCACGGTCGGGCTGCGCACCGAGCCGCGGATCGTCATCGTCGACGGGCACGTGGTGGAGGTCCCGCCGTCGACCCACATGCTCGTCGTGCGCAACGACGACCGGCCCGGTGTCATCGGGATCGTGGGCACGGCACTCGGCGCGGCGGGCGTCTCCATCTCCTCCATGGCCGTGGGCCCGAGCCCCGAGGAGGCGACGGCCATGATGGTGATCTCGACGACCAGCCCGGCGCCCGATGTGGTGGTGGACCAGTTGCGCGGTGACGAGGGGATCCTCGACATCCACCGCGTGACGCTCTGAGCCTGGCGAGCGTTCAGCTCCCGGGCTTGCGCGGGACGGCGGGCCAGGTGTCGAGGCTGCCGATGACGGGCTCGTCGCCCTGCAGGGCCCGCTGCGGTGCGCGGTCGAGCAGCACCTCGCGCACGACCGCAAGCACGGCGATGACGACAGCGGCGCGGATCGCGGTCCAAAAGAGCCGGCGCATGGGCCCACGGTAGCGTGAGCGGGCATGGCCACCCTCCGCAGCATCGCACCCATCTTTCCCACCGCCGACCTCCAAGCGATGCGATCGCACTACGAGGCGCTGGGCTTCGCGGTGGGTGTCCACGGCGGCGGCTACGGCACGGCGGAGCGTGACGGCATCCGCATCCACTTCCGGCATGTCCCGGGCTTGAGCCTCCAGCCCGAGCACCGCGGCGCCGCCTACATCGCGGTGGACGACGCCGACGCGCTGCACGCGGAGTGGAGGGCGGCCGGGGTCGGCGAGACGAGCGACCTGTTCGACCCCGGCTTCGGCGTCTGGGAGGCGGCGCACACAGACGGCGACGGCAACCTGCTGCGCTTCGGCTCCCCGTTGCCGCGCCCTTGACGCCTCGTGGCCCGCTGGCACCGGGCGGGACGCCTTGACGCCGAACCCGCCGGATGGGACAATTCGCTTGTCATGAAGGCCACGACCTCCGACCTGCTGCTTACCTGACGGCGAACGCCACATCGCGTTCGCTCGCAACCTCCTGTGCCAAGCGGCCAGGAGGTTTTTTGTTGGGTTGGCCCGGGTTCGGGCCGAAATGAGTGCTGAGCCGAGCAGCACGAGACAACAGAGACAACAGAGAAAGACAACAGAGACAACAGAGACAACAGAGACAACAGACATGAGAAGGACGGAAGACATGGTTGAAGGACAGAAAGGGAGTGGTGGCGACGTGGAGCGGGGTCACCTGGCCCTGCCCTGCGACCCGTCGCCCATGCCCTTCGACAAGTACCGCTCGCACGTGCCGCTGGTGCTGCACGACCGCACCTGGCCCGACCAGCAGTTCACCCGGGCGCCCCGCTGGGCCAGCGTCGATCTCCGCGACGGCAACCAGGCCCTCATCGACCCCATGGACCCCGAGCGCAAGCTGGCGCTGTTCCAGACGCTGGTCGACGTCGGCTTCAAGGAGATCGAGGTCGGGTTCCCCTCCGCCTCCCAGACCGACTATCGACTTCCAGCGGCTCATCATCGACGAGGGCCTCGTACCCGATGACGTCGAGATACAGGTGCTCGTCCAGTGCCGCCAAGAGTTGATCGAGCGCACCTTCGAGTCCCTGGTCGGCGCGACCCGAGCGGTCGTGCACTTCTACAACTCGGTCTCCGAGTTGCAACGGCGCGTCGTGTTCGGCCTCGACAAGGCCGGGATCGTCGACATCGCCGTGAAGGCCGCCGAGCTCTGCAAGAAGTACGAGGCGCAGCTTCGCCGGGACCGAGATCCGCTACGAGTACTCGCCGGAGAGCTTCACCGGGACCGAGCCGGACTTCGCCGTCGAGATCTGCGAAGCGGTGATGGACGTGATCGAGCCGTCGCCCGAGCGGCCGATGATCCTCAACCTGCCCGCCACGGTCGAGATGTACAGCCCCAACGTGTACGCCGACGTGATCGAGTGGTTCGGCCGCACCGTGAAGAACCGCGACGCCGTCGTGCTCAGCCTGCACCCGCACAACGACCGCGGCACGGCGGTGGCCGCCGCCGAGCTGGCGGTGCTCGCGGGGGCCGACCGCGTGGAGGGCACCTTGTTCGGGAACGGCGAGCGCACCGGCAACGTCGACATCGTGACCCTGGCCATGAACCTGTTCTCCCAGGGGATCGATCCGACGCTGGACTTCGGTGACATCGAGAAGGTGCGCCGCGTGGCCGAGTTCGCCACCCGCCTCCCGGTCCACCCGCGCCACCCCTACGCGGGCGACCTCGTCTACACCGCCTTCTCCGGTTCGCACCAGGACGCCATCAAGAAGGGCATGGCCGCCATCGGACGCGACTACGACGAGTGGGAGGTCCCCTACCTGCCCATCGACCCCAAGCACACCGGGCGCACCTACGAGGCGATCATCCAGGTCAACAGCCAGTCCGGCAAGGGCGGCGTCGCCTACGTGATGGACACGGACCACGGCCTGGACCTGCCGCGGCGACTCCAGATCGAGTTCTCCAAGCGGGTGCAGGAGATCACCGAGGCGAGCGGGACGGTGATCCGCTCGGGCCAGATGCGGGACGTCTTCGAGGAGATCTACCTGCCGGAGGACGCGGGCCTGCGTCTCATCACGAGCGAGGTGTCGACCGGGCGCGGCCGCACGAGCGTGACGGCACAGCTGCTGGTCGACGGCCAGCACCAGACCGTGACCGGTGAGGGCAACGGGCCGATCGACGCGCTCGTCGCCGCTCTCAAGGCCGACCTCGGTATTGTGCTGGAGGTGAAGGACTACTCCGAGCACGCGCTCACGGAGGGCTCGGGCGCCTCTGCGGTGGCGTACGTGGAGTGCGCCGGGCCCGACGGCACCACGTGGTGGGGCGTCGGACGCGACTCGTCCATCCTCGACGCGTCGCTCAGCGCGGTGGTCTCCGCGGCGAACCGGGCCCGCACCGGGTGATCCGCCCGGCGGTCGAGGCGGACGTCCCCGAGCTCGTCGCCATGATCCGCGAGCTGGCCGAGTTCGAGAACCTCGCCGACCAGGTGGTGATCACAGAGGACGACCTCGCGCTCGGGCTGTTCGGCCCCGACGCGGTCGCGCACGACTCGGTCGTCGAGGACGGCGACGGCGGCCTGGCCGGCCACGCGCTGTGGTACCGGACCTTCTCGACCTTCCTGGGCAGGACCGGCATCTGGCTCGAGGACATCTACGTCCGCCCCGCGCACCGCCGGCAGGGCCACGCCAGCGAGCTGCTCGCCCACCTGCGGGGCCAGACCGAGGGCCGCCTGGAGTGGGAGGTGCTCGAGTGGAACGCCCCGGCCATGGACTTCTACCAGCGCCTGGGCGCCCGGCCCATGGCGGGCTGGACGCGGTACCGCTGGCTCGACGGGTAGCGGGTACTTCCTCGGGTCGACTTCCGGGATGTGACGTCACGGCTCCGACGCTCTCATCGTAGAATACGATGAGAGATATCTCTTCTAGCTGCTTGACAGATGTCGGCCGAAGGGCGATCCTGGCGGCGGGAGGAGTGAATGGAGTGCAATGGACCTGATCAGAGATGATTTACGAGAGCTGCCACTCTTCGCCGGGGCGAGTCGGTCGGAGTTGGCCGTCATCAGGCGCCAGCTGACACCAGCTGCACATCCCGGCCGGGAGGGTGCTGGTGCACGAGGATGCCCGCGGGGACGAGTTCATGATCTTGCTCGAAGGCCAAGCCGTCGTGACCCAGGGGGGGCGCCAGATCGCCACCCTGGGGCGAGGCGACCTGGTGGGCGAGATGGCGTTGCTGCAGGACCAGGGCCGGGGCCGACGGAACGCAACGGTGACGGCCCTCACCGACATCGTGCTCTACGCCGGCTCGCCGGCGAGTTCCGCCGGATTCTCGAGGCCTCGCCCTCCGTCGCCGAGAAAGTGCGCCAGACGGCCGCGGCCCGGATGAGGCCCCTGGCCGCTTGACCCCGATTCGTCCCGGCCGGCCGTCCCCGACAGGCTGCGTCGGCCGCCAACGAGCGGTGCGTGCTATTTCGCCCCGACCCGAGCGACGATCATCGTCGAGATCCCCAGGCGACGGAGGACCGGAACCTCGTCGAAGCGGGTCACGCGGACCCGATACCACTCGCCGACCCGAGCGGGTAGCCAGTCGTAGCGTTCGAAGACGGGCCACACGAAGCCGGTTCGCTCGATGACGAACCCGGCAGACCGAACCATCCGCTCCAGTTCGTGGGGCCAGTAGTTGCGAGCCTCCATCATCGGTTGGGCCACACGTCTTGGCAACCACGGGACAAACGGGGTCGGACGATCCGACTTCCAGTTGCCGAGCTGGATCCCGTGCCCCTCGAAAGGGAACCACCGATTCGGGCTGATGACGACGAGGCGCCCCCCGGGACGAAGGACCCGTCTCAACTCGCTCAGCACGGCGGCCTCGTCCTGCACGTGCTCCATGACCTCGTTGACGAAGGCGCCATCGAAGCTGTCGTCCCCGAAGGAGAGCTGCTCACCGTCGATCGTGTGGAACTCGGCACCCTCGAGCCCCCGGGCCACGGCGGACGCAACACGGCCGGGGTCGACGTCGACCCCGGTGACCTGTTGGGCACCGACGCGCAAGAGCCCCTGCGAATATCCACCGTCGGCGCAGCCGTAGTCGAGCCAGCGCCCGTGCACGTACTCGGCAATTTTGCCGGTGCGGTACTGGACGTTCTGCTCGGAAGCAGTCGAATCTCCGGGATGGGGGACCCAGCCTTCGTCTTCAGACTGCATGCGGCACCGATCTCAGTGGTCGTGCTTCCAACACCTTGCGGTCGAGCAGCTGAACGACGTCGTGGCCGACGCTCCTGATCTTCTCAGCGCTGACCATACTCATCCAACCGACATCGTGGGGCGACGCCCTGGGCGGTCGTGCCGCCAAGCAGGGACATCGACGTTGACGGCCGCGAATCGTCACCCGAACCCGCCGCTCGGGATGTACGGGCTGGGTGGCCCGTCCATCCCGCGCACCATCACCGGACCGTAGGGCTGGAGCTCGATCCCCGCCCGGACCACCTCACAGATGGCCCACTGCTGCGCCGAGGTCAGCCAGTTGATCTCGATGGTCTCGCCCGGCGGCGCCTCGGCCAGCATGGCCCGCAGCACCAGGGTGGCCGACTCCTCCTGCCGGGCGCCGAGGGTCACGATCCGCTCGTCCTTGGCGACCGCGTACGCCTGGTCCGCGTGCAACAGGAGCCGGGTCCCGGGCTGGGCGAGCATGGCGACGACGTCGACGGTCCGGGCCGACCGGCGCACCGTGCGGTCGATGGCGGCGACCACGTCGAGCTCGCGCTCGCCGACCTCGTCAGGCTCGTAACGCCGGACCTCGGGAGGCCGCTGCACCGCGCCCGGGCGCATGGCACCCCAGGCCGCCACGACGGGGTGCAGGACGAACCCGAAGCCGGTGTAGAGGGCCATCGCCTTGGGGTCACGTGAGCACTGGATCGTCCCGGGGCTGTCCGGGTCGCCGTGGGAGAGGGCGAGGCTGAGCAGCTCGCGGCCGACGCCCAGGCCCTGGCGGCCCGGCACCGTGCCCAGCTGCGAGAGCATCCAGTAGCCCTCCCGGACGAAGGACTGCGACATCCCGACGACGGTCCCGGCGTCCTCCGCCACCCACGAGCCTTCGGGGTCCGTCTCGAGAAAATGGCGCGTGCGGTCCTGGCGCCGCCGCTCGTCCTGAATGGAGTTGCCCGTGACCGGCAGGCCGTGGCGGGCCAACATCGCCAGCAGGCTGCTGTCGAACGCCGCCACCGCGGCGGGCACGTCGGCATCGGTCATCATGGCGGAACGTCACCATGGACGCGGACGCTCAGGCCGAGGGCAAGAAGGCGGGTCGTCGGCGCTCGAAGGCCGTGATCTCGTCCGCCCAGCGCAGTGACAGGCCGATGTCGTCCCACCCGTTGAGCAGGCGCTGCCGGGTGAACTCGTCGAGGGGGAAGGTGCCGGACAGCCCGGCGGCCGGCGCCTCGATGGTGCCCCGCGCCACGTCGATGGTGATCTCGAGCGACGGGTCCTGCATCACCGCGTCGAGCAGGGAACGATCGAGCTCTTCGCTGACCTGGACCGGGAGCAGCCCCTGTTTCGTGCAGTTGTTGCGGAAGATGTCGGCGAAGCGCGACGAGACGACCGCCTGGAACCCGTAGTCCATCAGCGCCCAGACGGCGTGCTCGCGCGAGGAGCCGGTCCCGAAGTTGTGCCCGGCGACCAGGATGGTGGCCCCCACGAACTCGGGGTCGTTGAGCACGAAGTCGCGGTCGTCGCGCCACTCGGAGAAGAGGCCCGCCCCGAAGCCGGTGCGTTCCACCCGCTTGAGCCAGTCCGACGGGATGATCTGGTCGGTGTCCACGTCCGTGCGGTCGAGGGGGACGGCGCGTCCGGTGACGATGACGACGGGCTCCATCAGTCCAGGTCCTCCGGTGTGGCGAAGGTCCCCGCGACCGCGGTGGCGGCGGCGACCGCGGGGGAGACGAGGTGGGTGCGCCCACCGCGGCCCTGGCGGCCCTCGAAGTTGCGGTTCGAGGTCGAGGCGCAGCGCTCGCCGACGGCCAGCTTGTCGGGGTTCATGGCCAGGCACATGGAACAGCCCGGCTCGCGCCACTCGAAGCCGGCGGCCGCGAAGACCTTGTCGAGCCCCTCGGCCTCGGCCTGTGCCTTCACCCGGTGCGAGCCGGGCACGGCCAGGGCGCGCAACCCGGCGCGCACGGTCCGTCCCTCGAGCACCGCGGCGGCGGCCCGGAAGTCCTCGATGCGCGAGTTGGTGCAGCTGCCCAGGAAGACGGTGTCGACGCTGATCTCCCGCAGCGGCGTCCCGGCCTTCGAGTCCCATGTAGGCGAGCGCCCGCTGGGCCGCCTCCCGGTCACCGGCGTCCGCCATGGCGTCGGGATCGGGGACGATCCCCGTGATGGGCGCCACCTGGGCCGGGTTGGTGCCCCAGGTGACGTGGGGGGCGATGGTGGCCGCGTCGAGCACGACCTCCTTGTCGAAGGTCGCGCCCTCGTCGGTGGGCAGCGTGCGCCAGTAGGCCAGCGCGGCCTCCCACGCCTCGCCCTCCGGCGCGTGGTCGCGACCGTGCACGTAGTCGAAGGTGGTCTCGTCGGGGGCCACCAGGCCCGCCCGTGCCCCACCCTCGATCGACATGTTGCACAGCGTCATCCGGCCCTCCATGGACAGGGCCCGGATGGCCGATCCCCGGTACTCGATGACGTGGCCGATGCCCCCGCCGGTCCCGATGGCGCCGATGATGGCCAGCGCCACGTCCTTGGCCGTCACGCCGGGGGCGAGCTCGCCCTCGACGGTCACGGCCATCGTCTTCGGTCGCACCTGGGGCAGCGTCTGGGTCGCCAGCACGTGCTCCACCTCACTGGTGCCGATGCCGAAGGCGAGTGCGCCGAAGGCACCGTGGGTCGAGGTGTGGCTGTCGCCGCACACGATCGTCATGCCCGGCTGCGTCCAGCCCTGCTCGGGCCCGATGATGTGGACGATGCCCTGGTTGGCGTCGCCCATCGGGTAGCAGGTGATGCCGAACTCGGCCGTGTTCTCGTCGAGGACCTGCAGCTGCTGGGCCGAGATGGGATCGGCGACCGGCTTGTCGATGTCGGTGGTGGGGACGTTGTGGTCCGCCGTGGCAACGGTGAGGTCGGGCCGGCGCACCGTGCGTCCGGCCAGGCGCAACCCGTCGAAGGCCTGGGGCGACGTGACCTCGTGGATCAGGTGCAGGTCGATGAAGAGGAGGTCGGGCTCACCCTCGCCCGCGTGGACGACGTGGGCGTCCCAGATCTTCTCGCTGAGCGTGCGCGGGGCCATCAGCGGTCGACGGCGACGATGTGCACCTTGAGCATGCCGCCCGGCGCCTGGTACTCGACGGTGTCGCCGGCGCCGTGTCCCACCAGCACCTGGCCCAGGGGCGAGCTGGGCGAGATCACGGGCAGATCGCCCTGGCGCTCCTCGATGGAGCCCACGAAGAAGCGCTGGGTGTCGTCCTCGTCGTCGCCGTCGTAGCGCAGCTCGACGGTGCTGCCCAGCGAGACGGACCCGTCCTCGGAGCCGGCCTCGTCGACGATCTCGACGTCCTTGAGCATGGCCTGCAGCTGGCGGATGCGCGACTCCATCTTCCCCTGGGCGTCCTTGGCCGCGTGGTAGTCGCCGTTCTCGCTCAGGTCGCCCAGCGCCCGGGCCGCCTCGATGTGCTGGGCGATCTCCACCCGGCCCCGGGTCGTCAGGTCCTCGAGCTCGGCCACCAGGCGGTCGTAGGTCGCCTGGGTCAGCTTGGTCGTCTCGGTCTGGTTGGTGGAAGCGTTGGTCACGGCGTGTCCTCCGGAGGCGGGGGGCGGGCGGTGCGGCGGCACTGCGCCCGCTGCCGCCAAGGCTAATCGGCCCCGCATGGGCCGCCGGTCGCCGGCGACGCCGCTCGCACCCGTGTTGACGGGGCGGTCCGGCTGCGAGAGACTGGAGGGGTCATGCGCCGCTCCGAGCACCTCGTAGGCATTATTCACTAGGCGCGCCCCGTCCCCGCGCGCCGTCAAACCGTCCACTGCGTGGGCGGTTTTTCAATTCCCGGCGGCCTATCGCCCAGCGATGCGAGAGTCGACGACGGGGGCAAGGGACAGGACCGCCGAGCACAGAGGACCAGAGGACACGGACACCAGAGGACGGCGAAAGGAACGAGGAGGACAGTGAGCACCGGGAGCAACAGGCATCGGGTCGCCGTCATCGGCGGCGACGGCATCGGGCCGGAGGTCTGCGCCGAGGCGCTCAAGGTGGTGGCCGCGTCCGGGGTCGAGCTCGACACCACCGATTCGATCTCGGGGCCGCCCGCTACCGGCGCGACGGCGCCGTCCTGCCCGACGAGACGCTGGAGGAGCTGCGGGGATTCGACGCCATCCTGCTCGGCGCCGTCGGCCCCCCGGTCGGCGACACCTCCGTCCCGCCGGGCACCCTCGAGCGGGGCCTGCTGCTGCGCCTGCGCTTCGAGCTCGACCTCTACGTGAACCTGCGTCCCTTCACCGGCGTGCCCGGGTTCGATCGCGGAGGGGGCCGACTTCGCCGTCGTGCGGGAGAACACGGAGGGGACCTACGCCGGCGAGGGCGGGTTCCTGCGCAAGGGGACGCCGCACGAGGTGGCCACCCAGGGATCGGTGAACACCCGGATGGGGGTGGAGCGCTGCGTGCGCTTCGCCTTCGACCTGGCGGCACGCCGCCCGGCCCGGCACCTCACCCTGGTGCACAAGACGAACGTGCTGACCTTCGCCGGCGACCTGTGGCACCGCACCGTGACCGAGGTCTCGGCGGAGTATCCCGACGTCGACTGGGACTACAACCACGTCGACGCCGCCTGCATCTACATGGTGGAGCAGCCGAAGCGCTACGACGTGATCGTCACCGACAACCTCTTCGGCGACATCCTCACCGACCTGGCCGGCGCCGTCGCCGGCGGTATCGGCTTCGCCGCGTCGGCCAATCTGAACCCGGCCCGCACCGGACCCTCGCTCTTCGAGCCGGTGCACGGCGCCGCCCACGACATCGCCGGCCAGGGCATCGCCAACCCGCTGGCCGCCATCCACTCGGCCGCGCTCATGCTCGAGCACCTGGGCGAGGTCGACGCCGCCGGCCGCATCCTCAAGGCCCTCAGCGCCCAGTCCGATTCCATGTCTACGTCAACCCAGGAGCTGTCCACGACCGCCGTGGGCGACGCCATCGCAGAAAGGCTCTAGCCGCCATGCCCATCACCCCGACCGAGAAGATCTGGATGGACGGCGAGCTCGTCGACTGGGCCGACGCCACGGTGCACGTGCTCACCCACACCATGCACTACGGCTCCGGCGTCTTCGAGGGCATCCGCGCCTACCCGACCAGCCGGGGCGTCGCCGTGTTCCGCCTGGGCGACCACATCCGCCGCCTGTTCGCCTCGGCCAAGATCTTCATGATCGACGTCCCCTTCACGGTCGAGGAGATCGTGGAGGCGACGCGCCTCGTCGTGCGGGTGAACGGGTTGCACGACGGCTGCTACCTGCGGCCGCTCGTCTACCTCGGCTACGGCGAGATGGGACTCAACCCGTTGCCGTGCCCGGTCAACGTCTCGGTGGCCGCGTGGCCCTGGGGCACCTACCTGGGCGACGAGGGCATCGCCAACGGCGTCTCGGTCAAGGTCAGCTCCTGGCGGCGCCACGACCCCAACGCCGTGCCGACGGCGGCCAAGGGCACCGGGATGTACGTCAACTCGTCCCTGGCCAAGGTCGAGGCGATCAAGGCCGGCTACGACGAGGCCATCCTGCTCGCCCCCAACGGCACGGTGAGCGAGTGCACGGGCGAGAACGTCTTCATCGTGCGCGACGGCGTGATCCTCACCCCGAACACCTCCGACGCCGGCGCCCTGGACGGCATCACGCAGGACTCCGTCGAGACCATCGCCCGCGACCTCGGTTACGAGGTGCGCCACGAGTCGATCATCCGCACCGACCTCTACCTGGCCGACGAGGCCTTCCTCACCGGCACCGCGGCCGAGGTCGTGCCGATCTGCGCCGTCGACGACCGCCCGGTCGGTCCCGGCCACCCGGGCCGGATCACCAAGGAGATCCAGCAGACCTACTTCGCCACGGTGCGCGGCGAGGTCGACCAGTACAAGGAATGGCTGGACCATGTCGACTGACGGCGCCGACGCCCACCGTCACGGCGGCGCTCCACCACACGCACGCCCACGGTCACAGCCCGCACGCCCACGACTTCACCGTGCCCGACCTGCCCGAGGCGGTCGACATCTTCGACACCATCCTGCGGGACGGCAGCCAGCAGGAGGGGCTCTCGCTCACGGTGGACGACAAGATCCGGGTGGCCGAGCAGCTCGACCACCTCGGGGTCACCTTCATCGAGGGAGGGTGGCCCGGCGCCAACCCCAAGGACGTCGAGTTCTTCGCACGGGCCAAGAAGGAGCTGACCCTCGGCACGGCCACGCTGGTCGCCTTCGGCTCCACCCGGCGGGCCGGCGTCCGGCCGCAGGACGACCCGGTCCTGGCCAACCTGATCGACGCCGGGGCGCCCGTCGCCTGCATCGTGGCCAAGTCGTGGGACCGCCATGTCGCCGAGGCGCTGCGCACCTCCCTCGACGAGGCGGTGGCGATGGTGGCCGACTCGGTGCGCCACCTGAGGCAGCACGACCTGCGCGTCTTCCTCGATGCGGAGCACTTCTTCGACGGCTACCGCGGCAACCCCGACTTCGCGCTGTCCGATCCTGGCCGCGGCGGAGGAGGCCGGCGCCGAGGCGCTCGTGCTGTGCGACACCAACGGGGGCTCCCTGCCCGACGAGGTGGGCCAGGCCGTGGCCGACGTGCGCGCCCGCACCAGCGCGCAGCTCGGCATCCACTGCCACAACGACGCCGGCTGCGCCGTGGCCAACTCGCTGGTGGCCGTCCAGGCGGGGGCGACCCAGGTGCAGGGCTGCATCAACGGGTACGGGGAGCGGGCGGGCAACACCGACCTGTCGGCCGCCATCCCCAACCTGTCGCTCAAGCTCAACATCCGCACCATCCCGGCCGAGCGCATGGAGCGGCTGACGCCGGTGGCGCACCACATCGCCGAGCTGGTCAACATCGCGCCCGACCCGCAACAGCCCTACGTCGGGAACTCGGTGTTCGCGCACAAGGGCGGGCTGCACGCCAGTGCGGTGGCGCGCAGCGCCGACCTCTACGAGCACGTCGAGCCGAACCTCGTGGGCAACGGCACCCGGGTCGTCGTCTCGGAGATGGCCGGTCGCTCCACCCTGGCCATGAAGGCGGCCGAGCTCGGGCTGGAGCTCGACGGAGAGGTCATCGGCCGGGTCCTCGACGAGCTCAAGCGCCTGGAGCACGAGGGGTACCACTTCGAGGTGGCCGACGGCTCCCTCGAGCTCCTGCTGCGGCGCGCCACCGGATGGGCCGCCGACTACTTCACGGTGGAGTCCTTCCGCGTCATCACCGACCACGGCGAGCGCAACGACGTCCGGGCGGCGGCGACCTCCACGGCCAGCTCCGTGCTCGGCGTCACGACCGAGGCCACGGTCAAGGTCCACGTGGGGTCGGAGCGCATCGTCGCCGTCGCCGAGGGCAACGGCCCGGTCAACGCGCTCGACGGGGCCCTGCGGGGCGCCATCGGCGCGAAGTTCCCGGCGCTCGACCACATCCACCTCACCGACTACCGGGTCCGCGTCCTCGATACGGGCCGGGGCACCGGCGCCGTGACCCGCGTGCTGGTGGACACGACGGACGGGCAGCGGACCTGGACCACGATCGGGGTGTCGGAGAACATCATTGAGGCCAGCTGGCAGGCCCTCTACGATTCGATCGTCTTCGGGCTGCTCCACGCCACCTAGGCGAGGGGCAGGCCAGCCCCTCGCATCACGAGGGGGATCACAGGGGGGTCGCCCATGACCGCGTGGAGCCGCATCGCAGCGTCGTTGGTCGGGCTTCCCCGGCCGCAGACCACCGACGTCTCGGTCGAGCGCGACCTGGCGGCGAAGATGCCCGACGGCGTCGTCCTCCTGGCCGACCGCTGGTATCCCACGCAGCAGTTCGGGGAGCCCGCCGACCGTGTTGATCCGGACCCCGTACGGGCGGCGCACGATGGGCCCCCTCGGCCGGCTCTACGCGGAACGCGGCTACCAGGTCGTCATCCAGAGCTGCCGGGGCACCTTCGGCTCCGAGGGCGAGTGGTACCCCGTGCGCCACGAGCAGGCCGACGGCCGGGCGACCCTCGAATGGGTGACGGCCCAGCCGTGGTTCGACGGCCGGCTGGTCATGTGGGGCGGGAGCTACCTCGGCCTGACCAGTGGGCCGTCGCCGAGGACGCCCCCGACTTCGTGAAGGCCCTGTGCCTCCAGGTCACCGCGTCGAATTTCCGCGACGCCGTCGTCTATCCGGGCGGCTGCTTCGCGCTCGAGACGACGCTGGCCTGGCTGTACCAGCTCGAGCACCAGGAGCTGGGCTGGCGCACCGTGCTGCGGACCCAGCTGCGCAGCGGCGAAGCTGCTGGCGCTCGGCCGGCGACGTGCTGCCCCTCGGCAAGTGCGACACCGCCACCATCGGCCGGCGCTCGCCCTTCTACCAGGACTGGCTCGAGCACAGCGCACCGGGCGATCCGTTCTGGGACGGCGTCGACTTCGGCCGTCGCCTCGACCGGGTACCGCCGGCCAGCCTGATCGGCGGGTGGTACGACCTGTTCCTGCCGGCCCAGGTGGCCGACTACGAGGCCCTCCGGCGGCGCCGGGCGCCCGGCTCGCCTGACCATCGGGCCCTGGACCCACGCCAGCGCCGGTCTCTTCGCCGAGACGGTGCGCGACGGCCCCCGCTGGTTCGACGAGCAGCTCGGGGCGGAACCGGGGCAGGAGCCGCGGGCGCCCGTCCGCGTCTTCGTCATGGGGTCGCGCACCTGGCAGGAGTTCTCGATGTGGCCGCCGGCGGGAGAGACGCAGCGGTGGTATCTCGGACGGTGGGGCACGCTGGGCTCGGAGCCACCGGCCGAGAGCGCGCCCGACCGCTTCCACTACAACCCGCACGACCCGACGCCCGCGGTGGGCGGGCCCTCGCTGAACATGCGCACGGCGGGCCGCAAGGAGCAGCGGCGGCGCGAGCACCGCCACGACGTGCTGACCTACACCAGCCCGGTCCTCACCGAGGACCTCACGGTCATCGGCCCGCTGACGGCCACGCTGTACCTGCGCTCGACGCTCGAGCACACCGACTTCTTCGTGCGCCTCTGCGACGTCTCGGAGAAGGGGAAGTCCGTCAACCTGAGCGACGGCATCGTGCGGCTCCTGCCCGGGTCGGTGGACAAGGAAGAGGACGGCGTCTTCAGGCTGGACGTCGCACTGTGGCCGACGGCGAACACGTTCCGGGCCGGCCACCGGATCCGCCTCCAGGTGTCGAGCGGCGCCCACCCGCTGTTCTGTCGCAACGCCGGCACCGGCGAGCCGCTGGCGACGGGCGCCAACCTGCGCTCGGCGGACCAGGAGGTCTTCCACGACGAGCACCGCCCCTCGTCGATCGCACTGCCGGTCGTACGCCTGCTGCGGGACGAGGCGCTCGACCCTCCGTCGGTAGCGGGTCGGGGACCCTCGACTAACCTCCCGCGCATGACGCAGCCGACGTTCGTGCCCATCGCCGAGGCGGACCAGGTCCGCCCGGCCCGGCACCTCCACGTGCCCGGGACGTGGACGGCGTCCCGCCCGGCCGAGCTGGTGGGGCCCGCCCGAGCGCGGGGCAAGGCCATGGGGACGCCCGGGCCCGACTCGGGCTTCGCGCTCCGCCTGGCCAGGCGCTTCGAGCACGAGCTGAAGCTGGCGCGAGGGCGAGTCCGAGCACGACGTCCTCTGCGGCGCCGCGCTCGTCGCCGCCAAGCGGGCCGCCCTCTTCGGGCGGGCCCCGAGCATCTACGACGTGCAGTTCGCCCTCAACCTGTGGGGCTTCCTCGACGACGCGCCCGCCGAAGCGGTGGCGTCCCGCCGGGCCGCGTTCTCCTCCGTCTCCCACGACTACGTCGCCCAGCGAGCAGCTCGTCGACTCCGTTCCCGACGAGGACCTGCGGCTCAGCCCCGAGGAGGCGCGGGCCCACGGGTGGGGTGGTGCCGCCGCCTAGGCGCCGCGGCCACCATTTGCAGTCGTGGACGCGACCCGGGCCATCGACCGGCTCGAGATCGAGGCGGGCGGTCTGATCTTCAACGGGCGGGCCTGCGGGCCCCCCGAGGGCCGGCAGGTCCTGCTCCTCCACGGCTTCCCGCAGACCTCGTGGGCCTGGCGCGACGAGCTGTGGGCGCTCGGGAGGGCGGGCTACCGCGCCGTCGCACCCGACCTGCGCGGCTACTCCTGCGGCGCGCCGGCCGCCGGAGGTAGGCGACTACGCCACCGGGCACCTCGTCGGCGACGTCCTCGCGCTGGCCGACTCCATGGAGATGGAGAGCTTCGACCTGGTGGGTCACGACTGGGGCGGCATGCTGGCCTGGATCGTGGCGTCGCGCCATCCGGCCCGGGTCCGCTCGCTCAGCGTGGTCTCGACGCCGCACCCGCTCGCCCTGCAGCAGGCGCTGCGGGGCGGAGACCCGGCGCAGGCCGCCTACGGCGCGGGCATGGAGGCCTTCCGCACGCCCGAGCTCCCCGAGCGGCTGCTGCTGGGCGCCGACGGCGCCGGCGGCGGCCTGGCCACGGTCTTGGCCGAGACCGGGCTCGACGACGAGGACGCCAAGGTGTACGTGGCGGCGCTCACCGAGCCCGGCGCCCTGACGGCGGCGCTCAACTGGTATCGGGCCATGGACGGCTCCGCGCTCTTGGACCTGGAGCCGGTGACGGTCCCGACGCTCTACGTCTGGTCGACCGGCGACGGGGCGGTCGGGCGGGCGGCCGCCGAGGGCACCGCATCGTGCGTGTGCGGTCCCTACACCTTCGAGGTCCTCGAGAACGTGTCGCACTGGATCCCCGAGACGGCCCCCGTGGAGCTCTCCGACCTCCTGCTCCACCACCTCTCCGCGGACGGACCGGCGGCGGCGAACGGCCGACCGGCTGAGCAGGGCCAGCGCGAACAGCCCTGAGGCCGGCCTGCGAGAATGGCGTGGTGAGCGCCGCCGCCTTCGCCCTGACCGACGTCCAACGGGAGTTCCGCGACACCCTGCGCACCTTCTGCGAGGAGAAGGTGGCGCCCCACGCCGCCGAGGTCGACCGCAACGCCGAGTTCCCGTGGAAGTCCTTCGAGGCCTGCAAGGAGATGGAGCTGCCCGCCCTGGGCATCCCCGAGGCCTACGGCGGCGCCGGAGCCGACACCGTCACCCAGGCCATCGTGGTCGAGGAGCTGTCCCGCGTCTGCGCATCGACGTCGCTCACCATCCTGATCTCCAAGCTCGGCATGCTGCCCGTCATGAACTGGGGCTCCGAGGAGCTCAAGCGCGCCTACCTGCCGAGGGTGGCCGGCGGCGAGATCCAGGCCAGCTACTGCCTGTCCGAGGCCGACGCCGGGAGCGACGTGGCGTCCATGCGCACGCGGGCGGTGCGCGACGGCGACGACTACGTCCTGACCGGCTCGAAGTACTGGATCACCAACGCCGGGATCTCCGACGTCTACATCGTCTTCGCCAAGACCGACCCCGACGCGGGCGGGCGCGGCATCTCGTGCTTCCTGGTCGAGAAGGAGTGGGGGATCCGCATCGCCAAACACGAGGACAAGCTCGGCCTGCGGGGCAGCCCCACGGGCGAAGTCGTCTTCGAGGAGGTGCGCGTCCCCGCATCGCACCGCATCGGCGAAGAGGGCCAGGGTTTCACCGTCGCCATGCACACCCTCGACCGCAGCCGGCCCACCATCGGAGCGCAGGCGGTCGGGATCGCCCAGGGCGCCATCGACTACGCCGCCGCCTACATGAAGCAGCGGCATGCCTTCGGCGCCCCCATCGCCGATCTGCAGGGCCTGCGCTTCATGCTGGCCGACATGGCGATGCGCAACGAGGCCGCCCGCGCCATCGTCTACCGGGCCTGCGCCATGGTCGACCACGACCCGGGCCGCGAGCTCACCATGTTCGGCGCCATGGCCAAGGCGTTCGCTTCCGACGCCGCCATGTCGATCACGGTCGACGCCGTCCAGCTGCTCGGCGGCTACGGCTACACCAAGGACTTCCCTGTCGAGCGGTTCCTGCGCGACGCCAAGGTCACGCAGATCTACGAGGGCACCAACCAGGTCCAGCGGGTCGTCATCGCCCGCGAGCTGCTGAAGAACGTGTAGCACGTGCCGCTGGTGCGGAACGGCGGTTGGCGCCCGGCTGCGGGGTCCGGGCAGACTGCGGGGCGGCCATCTCACGAGCGTCGGACGAGACCGATGGTAAGTTAGAACAGGTTCTATTTCGCCCATCGAGGGCAGCCGGCCGAGGGCCGGAGTGCCAGCAGGAGGACGTCCGTCATGGCGCAGCCGGTGATCATCGAGGCGGTCCGCACCCCCATCGGGAAGCGCAACGGGTGGCTCTCGGGCCTGCGTGCGCCCGACATCCTCGGCGCGGTGCAGGTCGAGGTGGTCAAGCGCGCCGGCATCGACCCGGCCACGGTCGAGCAGGTGGTCGGCGGCTGCGTGACCCAGGCGGGGGAGCAGGGATTCAACGTCACGAGGACGGCCTGGCTGCTGAGCGGCATGCCCTACGAGGTCGCCGCCACGACGGTGGACTGCCAGTGCGGCTCCTCGCAGCAGGCCAACCACTTCGTCAACAACCTCATCGCAGCGGGCGCGGTCGACACGGCGATCGGCTGCGGTATCGAGGCGATGAGCCGGGTGCCGCTCGGGGCCAACGCGCGGGCCAACGTCGGCCGGGCCATCCCCGAGGACCTGCCCTACGACATGCCCGACCAGTTCACCGCGGCGGAGCGCATCGCCAAGAAGTACGGCATCACCCGCGAGGACGTCGACTGGCTCGGCCTCGAGTCGCAGAAGAAGGCCGCCGTCGCGGTGGCCGAGGACCGCTTTGCCCGCGAGATCGTCGCCATCGAGGCACCCATCGTCGGCGAGGAAGGCCCGACGGGGGAGCACTCGGGCGAGAAGATGGTCGTGACCAAGGACCAGGGCCCGCGGGACACGACCGCCGAGGGACTGGCCAAGCTGAAGCCAGTGCTGCCCGACGGTATGCACACGGCGGGGAACTCCTCGCAGATCTCGGACGGCGCTTCCGCCGTGCTGTGGATGTCGGAGGACCGAGCCAAGGCCGAGGGCTTCCGCCCCCGGGCCCGCGTCGTGGCCCAGGTGCTGGTGGGCTCCGATCCCTACTACCACCTCGACGGGCCGATCGCGGCGACGACCAAGGTGCTGGCCAAGGCCGGCATGACCATGAAGGACATCGATCTCTTCGAAGTCAACGAGGCCTTTGCCTCGGTCGTCATGAGCTGGGCCAAGGTGCACGAGGCCGACATGGACAAGGTGAACGTGAACGGCGGCGCCATCGCCATCGGCCACCCCGTGGGGGCGACGGGCAGCCGGCTGATCACGACGATCCTGCACGAGCTCGAGCGCAGTGACAAGACGTACGGGCTCGTGTCGATGTGCTGCGGTGGTGCGCTGGCGACGGGCACCATCATCGAGCGGCTGTAGGCATCGCCCGACTCGAGCTCATCGATCCGGCGCCTACCTCTGGAGGGGCCCGTGGATTCCATCTCGACCGAACACCTGACGTTCGAGCGCCGCGGCGCGACCGCCATCGTGACGATGAACCGCCCCGAGGCGAAGAACGCGCTGAGCCTGCCCATGCTGGTCGGCATGAAGGACGCCTGGTTGGAGATCGACGCCAACGACGACATCCGCTGCGCCATCCTCACCGGCGCCGGCGGCACCTTCTGCGCCGGCATGGACCTCAAGGCCATGGGCGGGAGCGACGCCGAGAAGTACCGGCATCGCCGGGAAGAGGACCCCGACCTGCACTGGAAGGCGCTGTTGCGCCACTACGACCTGCGCAAGCCGCTGATCGCCGCGGTCGAGGGTTGGGCCGTCGCCGGCGGGACCGAGATCCTGCAGGCGACGGATATCAGGGTGGCCGGGGAGAGCGCCGTCTTCGGCGTCTTCGAGGCCAAGCGCGGTCTCTTCCCCCTGGGCGGTTCCACGGTGCGGCTGCGCCGCCAGATCCCCTACACGCTCGCCATGGAGTTGCTGCTGACGGCGCGCGAGGTGCCGGCTGAGGAGGCGTTGCGCATCGGGCTCATCGGGCACGTCGTGCCCGACGGGACCGCATTGGACAAGGCGCTCGAGATCGCCGCGGTGATCGGGTCCAACGGGCCGCTGGCGGTGGAGGCGATCAAGCGGAGCGTGCGCGAGACCGAGGGCATGTCCGAGGTCGACGGCCTGGCCCGCGAGCTCGAGATCGGCTGGCCCATCTTCGCCACCAACGACGCCGCCGAGGGGCAGAAGGCCTTCGCCGAGAAGCGGCCGCCCAACTACACCCGTACGTGAGCGAGGCCGAGGCTGAACACGGGCCCGGGGATCGGCTACCCCGGCGTCGACGGGCCGCCGACCTCGACCGGCGACGAGCCGCACAACCGGTTGGCGGCGGCCATGCGGCGGATCAGCGCGGTGGCCGTCGGGCAGCCCGTCGACGACGAGGAGATCGCCCGGGCGGCAGCGGAGCTGAGCGCGCTGGCCGACCGGCTCGAGTCGGCGGCGCCGGCGGCCAAGCGGGCCCGGCACGAGCCCGGGCCGGGCGGGTTCCCCGGCCAGCACCCCCAGGACTACTTCCCGACCAGCCCGATGGTCGGGTTCGCCAACCCGCTGGCCCCACCGGTCGAGGTGTGGGCCGTGGAGGGCGAAGACGGGCGGCGGGAGTTGCGGGGCCGCGCCACGTTCGGCTACCAGTACGAGGGCCCGCCGACCTGCGTCCACGGCGGCGTCATCGCCGAGGTCTTCGACGAGATGCTGGGGATCTCCAACCTCTTGACCGCTCAGGGCGCCATGACCGGAACCCTGAAGATCCGCTACCGGCGGCCGACCCCGCTGCTGGCCCCGCTCGAGCTGGTCGCCCGCAACACCGGCCGGGAGCGGCGCAAGATCTTCGCCTGGGGCGGCATCTACTACCAGGGGGAGCTGACGGCGGAGGCCGACGGCATCTTCAT
The DNA here is from genome assembly GCA_963774485.1 of uncultured Acidimicrobiaceae bacterium. Classification (GTDB taxonomy): domain Bacteria; phylum Actinomycetota; class Acidimicrobiia; order Acidimicrobiales; family RAAP-2; genus Bog-473. The sequence goes on along the minus strand of CAVZFG010000005.1, from coordinate 160,418 downwards.
CCATGTGCCCCCGACACCGCATGCTCGAGATCGTGAGTGGCAACGCCCAGGGGTCCGAGGCGCCGCTGGTCGACGCCGACTGGCGGCGCGTGATGACCGAGGGGACACGGTCGCCCGGCGGTCGCGGGCGGGACACGCCCTCGTCCTGAGCGTCCGTCGGGCGCGTCAGTCGCGCTGATTTCGTGCCTCGCCGCCGCGGCCGCCGTTCGTTCCGTGTGTCGAGGGGGCTGTTGTGGGACCGTTGGCACATTTGGATCCGAACGGCTCTATAGGCTCCGAAAGAGCCGGAATATAATCTGCCAGGCCATGGAAGGTCATATAGGTCGCGACGCAACTCCACCAGAGTGGCAGGGGGGCGAGCTCGGTGACATCGACCGGCTCGACCTGCACGCGCTCGGCGAGCAGTACCGCGAGGCCTATCGCACGGCGTCGCCGTGGCCGCACGTCGTCATCGACGGCCTGTTCGATCCCGACGTGGTGGCTCAGGCGAGGACGGAAGAGCTCGGTCCGGCGCTGCAGCTGGTGCCGCGCCGGTCCAACCGGATCGTGAAGGCGGAGTCGCCGACCCCGGCCGGGCCGACCGCCGGGGCCATCCTGCAACGCCTGCTGGCCGACGACGTGTGCGACATGCTGACCGCCCTCACCGGCATCGCCAAACTCGTCACCGACCCGACCCACTGGTGGGGAGGGGTGCACGTGCTGGCGCCCGGGTCCTTCCAGGCGGTGCACCGGGACTTCGCCCACGACTCCACCGGCGACCTGTGGCACCGGGTCAACATCCTCGTGTACCTCAACCCGGGCTGGCGGTCCGAGTGGGGTGGCGAGCTCGAGCTGTGGGACACGGCGATGACGACGTGCCACGAGCGCGTCGAGCCGGTCGGCGGCCGGGTCATCATCTTCGAGCCCGGCCCCGACGCCCTCCACGGCATCCCGGCCGTGCGCTGCCCCGTCGGCGACGCCCGTCTCACCCTGGCGTCCTACTACTACACGGCCGACCCCGGTCCCCACGCCGGGCGACGCCACTCGCAGGTGATCGGCCTGCCTCGCCGTCCCGGCGAGCGCGTCCTGTCGTCGCTCGCCATCCCCTTCGACCCGCTGCGGCGGCTCAGGGAGCGTAAGGACCGACCGTACTAGCCGCAGTCGTGGCGCCCGCTCGCGCCGCTTCGCAGTGCAGTGCGCCCAACGGCCCGTAGAGGGCAAGCTGCGGCCAGTCGGTCAGACCTTGCGGGCCACGAAGTTGAGGTGAGGTGTCTCGCCACCCCCCGGGGTCGCAAGCGAGAGGCGAGGGTACTCGGCGGTTTCAGCCCGGCGACGATCGATCACTTCAAAGCCGAAGATGTCCAACAGCTTCTCGTACGTTTCGCTCGGGAAGCGACGCGTACGACGAGCTGGGAGACGCGGGCTGTTCGAGATCTCCGACTCGATACACCTCGCGCTCCGCATCGCTGTCCAGCGTGTACACCGAGACGACGAACACGCCCTTGGGACGGAGGGTACGGGCGATGTTGTACAGGTACCGCGCGCACTCGTCAAACTCGAAGTGGACGAAAACGTCGTGGCTTGCCACCGCGTCGTAGCGGTCGTTGGGCAAAGCTGTCCCCGAAGCCCGTGACCGTGAAGTAGCGGACTTGCGGCGCAAATGCCCTGGCCTCGTCGAGGATGACGGGTGACACGTCCGTCGCGTGGAGTTCGGCGACCAGAGGCTGCAGTCTCCGTGTGACGCGTCCGCCCCCGCAGCCAACTTCAAGGGCAACCTGATCCTTGCCGACATGTTCTCCGAACGCCGTGACGAACGTCTCGAGCCCGCCCCAGTAGGCTCCAAAGACTGCGCCTGGTGCGATCCGGTGTTCCTTCTCGGCCGCCGCCATCCAACCGAGGGTCGGATCGGCTTTCACTGCAGTCGCGGCCCCTTTGACGGCGGTACTCACCGCGTGCGGGATCAGGCGTGGATGCGAGGCGATCAAGCGCCCGGCCATCAATGCGGGGGACGCGGTGTCCCGTCGAGCTGCTGGATCTCCTCGGACGAAAGTGAGTCTTTTGGCACGGCGGCGAGTCTAATTCATCCGCCCCACCCACCCTCGCACCTCGCAGCCTCCTGGCTCTCGTTTACCGCTCGCACTGTCACACCGGGGCGCTGATCCGGCCACCCTCGGGGCGCACGCCGACGAAACAGCCGGCGTCCGTGCGGATGCGCAGTGAGCCGCCGCCTTCGGCGAAGCGGGCAGCGACCGCCTCTTCCAGGGCGCGGCGCTGTTCGGGTGAGGCCTCCTGGCCCGCTGCGGTCGAGGTGATGAAGGCGACGACGTGGTCCGGACTCGTGCAAACCATGACACTCGGGTGCTGGTGCCAGTGGAGGGAGCCGAACCGACCGGCCAGGATGGCCCGACCGTTCGTCTTCCCGAACCGACGGTCCGAGAAGTCCAGGGGCGACCAGCCGAGAGCCTGACGGGACAGCTCAGCGATGGCGTCCAGGTGGTGCGGCCCGTTGGTGGCTGCCAGGAGCACGCCGTCGGGCCGAAGCACCCGGGCCAGCTCGGCGGCGGCCCGGCGTGGATCGGGCACGTGGTAGAGCATGTGGTTGGCGACGGCGATGTCGAAGGCGGCGTTCGGGAACGGAAGTGCCTGGACGTCGCACGGGCGGGCCTCGGCCAGCTCGAGGTTGGCGATCGCAGCCACGGTCTGGGCTGCCGTGGCGAGCATGCCCCCGGAGAGATCGGTCAAGGTGAGCCGCAGGTCGGGGAGGATCGGCGCGACGTTGGCCCAGAGGGCACCGGTGCCGCACCCGACCTCGAGCACCTCGGCGCCCACGGGCCAGTTGATCCGGCCGACCAACCAGGGGTACCACGGCTCGTCCGCTCGGGTGTACTTGGCGTGCAGCACGATCCGCGTTGAGGTTGGTGGGGTCCTTGTACTGGGACTGCCGCAGGTAGTCCTGGTCGGTGCCCAAGCCTTCCCGAGGTCGCACGGGGTGATGGTCAGGGCGGCGGGCGCTAGTGCCGTCGTTGCGGCAGTCCCGCCTCGCGCCAGGTCGGCCGCCACCGCCGGCGACGAGCGATGAGACCGGAGATGCTGCGCGCCGATCGTCGAGACGGAGACCAGTTCACCCCCGCCCGGCCGATACCGACGAGCGAGAAAGCCGCGGTCGTTGGCCTCTTCCCACACGGGCAGCCGCGGACAGGATGTCCGCCAGGCCTCCATCACCTCGGCGTAGGGCCGAGCGTCGGGCCCGACCCACTCGAGGAGGTCGAGGATGAGCGATTCGACCGCTTCGGTTTCTGACGTGGCTCCCATGTGCGGTGCTTTCGAGGTTTCGCTGCTGGCGTCTCCTCACGGCAACTCTAGAGGAGCGTCGCCCGGGTGATCGGCGTCCGTGACGGTTCGCACAGCGGCAGCCTCGAGCGCCCCGGCGCAAGGGCCGTCGCGGTCGAGCGCCGGTCATGAGCCGGTGCCTCGGGCCTCCTCTCCCTGGAGGCGGATCCCAGGGGGCGCTCGCGGCCCGTACCGCCGCCGGCGACGTTCACAGCGCCCGCTGCACCCCTTCCCAGTAGGGGTCGCGCAGCTTGCGCTTGTAGAGCTTGCCGTTGGGGTCCCGCGGCAACTCGTTCGTGAAGTCGATCGACTTGGGCGTCTTGAACCGGGCCAGCTTGTCGGCGCAGTGGGCCAGGATCTCGGCCGCCAGTTCGTCGCTCACCTCGACGCCCTCGGCCGGCTCGATCACCGCTTTGACCTCCTCGCCCCAGTCCTCGTTGGGGATCCCGAAGACGGCGGCGTCCCCCACCTTGGGGTGGGAGAGGAGGACGCTCTCGATCTCGGCCGGGTAGATGTTGGCCCCGCCGGAGATGATCATGTCGATCTTGCGGTCCCGGAGGAAGAGGAAGCCGTCCTCATCGAGCAAGCCGACGTCTCCCACGGTGAAGAAGGCTCCGATGCGGTTCTTCCGCGTCTTCTCCTTGTCGCCGTGATACTCGAATTCGGCCGACTGCATGGCCATGTAGACGGTGCCGATGACGTTCGGCTCGGTGATGCGGTTGCCGTCGTCGTCGAAGATGGCGATCTCCGAGATGGGCCACGGCTTGCCCACCGTGCCCGGCTTCTGCAGCCACTCCTCGGCGGTGACCAACGTGCCGCCGCCTTCGCTTGCTGCGTAGTACTCGTCGACCGCGTTACCCCACCAGGCGATCATCTGCTCCTTCACCGGGATCGGGCACGGCGCGGCGGCGTGGATCATGTGACGCAGCGAGGACACGTCGTACTTGGCACGCACGTCCTCGGGCAGCGCAAGCAGCCGGTGGAACTGGGTGGGCACCATGTGCGAGGTCGTCACCCGGCGCTCCTCGATGAGGCGCAGCATCTCTTCGGGCAGCCACTTGTCCATCAGCACGATCGTGTGCCCGAGATGCAGCGAGGCGCTCCCGAAGCGCAGCACCGCCGTGTGGTAGAGCGGCGAGCCGATGATGTGGACGTTGTCGTCGTGGGGCTGGATCCCGAAGAGGAACAGCAGGCCGGAGAGCCCGAGCGCGGCCTGCTCGGGCGTGATGCCCTGTAGCTTGCGGTAGATCCCCTTGGGGTTCCCCGTCGTGCCGGAGGTGTAGTTCATCACGTCGCCGATGGTGCGGTGTTCGGGCAGCGTCGTCGGCTGCGCGTCGCGGACGGCGGTGTAGGAGGCGAAGCCCGGAATGTCGCCGATACCGAGGCGAGCGCCGGCGTCGAGACCGACCTCGTCTGCGGCCGCGGTGGCCACGCTCGCGAAACGCTCGTGGGCGACGAATGCCTTGGCCCCCGAGTCTTTCAAGATGTAGGCCACTTCGGGCGCCACCAGGTGATGGTTGACGGGCACCAGGTACCAGCCCGCTTGGAGGGCGGCCAGGTAGAGCTCGATCATCTCCGCACAGTTGGGCAAGAGAGTGGCCACCACGTCTCCGGTCTTGAAGCCCTCCGCCCGCAGCGCGTGCACGAGCTGGTTGGCATGGCCGAGCATCTCACCGGCCCTGATCTCGTCGCCCTCGGGCGTCACGAGGGCGAGGTAGTCGGGGTCTTCCTGGGCCAGGGCCCAGAAGCCGAGGTCACCCATCAGCATCTCCTTGCACGCTCGCGAGGCGGGCGCAAATGGCAGCCCCCACCCCCCGCAGGCTAGAACGTGTTCTAACTTCGGGCAATTTGCGAGTCCGGCTCGTCGGGCACCGAGAGATCAGGAGAGTCGTCCATGGCAGGGTTCCTCGCGGGCAAGGTCGTCGCCCTCACCGGCGGTGGCGGCGGCATCGGGCGAGCCGTTGCGCTGGCCGCCGCCGACGAGGGAGCCAGGGTGCTGGTGGCCGACTACGGGGTCGGCATGGCTGGCGAGGACCCGAGCAGCGAGGTCGCCGACGCCGTCGTCGCCGAGATCGCCAAGAAAGGCGGCGAGGCGATCGCCGTGGCCGACGACATCTCCAAGATGGAGTCGGGCGAGAGGCTCATCACGACCGCGGTCGAGACGTGGGGGCGCATCGACGGCGTGGTGGCGGTGGCCGGGATCTTGCGCGAGCGGATGCTCTTCAACATGTCCGAGGACGAGTGGGACACCGTCATCGCGACGCATCTCAAGGGCCACTTCACGGTCTTCCGGGCCGCGGCGGCCGTCATGCGCAAGCAGGAGGGGGGCGGCGCCCTCGTCGGGTTCACGTCGGGTGCGTTCGCCGGCAGCGTCGCCCAGGCCAACTACGCCGCAGCCAAGGGGGGCATCGTCTCACTGGTACGGTCCGCAGCTGCGGGCCTCTACCGCTACGGCGTCACGGCCAACGCCATCGCACCGGTGGCGCGGACCCGCATGTCGGCCAACGTGCCGTCGGAGCTCGCCGAGATGGGGGACCCCGGGGACGTGGCGCCCATGGTGATCTACCTGCTCAGCGACCAGGCCCGGCACGTGACCGGCCAGGTGTACACCGTGGTTGGCTCGAAGATCGCGGTCTGGAACCAGCCGGCGGAGGTCCGGGCCATGTGGGCCGACGGCCGCTGGACGCCAGAACAGATCGCGCAACGGCTCGACAGCACCGTCGGACAGGAGCCGATGGGATTGATCGAGCGGCTGGAGCAGATGCGCCAGGACGCGGCCTCCGGGGAGAAACCGAACGCCTGACCGCTTCGTTCAGGTGACGCGGTGCAGCCGAGGCCGGGGCCTCACCGCGGCGTGGACCTCGAGCGAGTTCCCCTCGTGGTGCGCGGCGACGACGGCGGCCGCGCCGAGTTGCTCCTCGTCGAAGACCAAACCCATGCTCTTGCCCCAGGCGACCGCCGAGCGGGCGATCAGGCGCTCGGGGTGTTCCCAGGGAGGGACGCAGATCTCGATCTGGTACATGGGCTCGAAGGTGACCACGTGGGTCGGCGTGCCGCCGTGAGCGGCCAGCCACTCCTCCTTCTCCTCCTCGGTCCACTTCTTTTCGGTCATGATCGGTGTCCATGGCTGGACGGTGGCCATCGCTCGCTCGCCTCCTCCCGACCCGCCATATCGGCAACACCGGAAGAAGCCTTGAGAACGGCCGTTCCTGGCGGGACGTTCCGGTGCTGCAGAGTGGGGTCGCCGGGCAAACGCCCATATCCACCACCAGGCCGAAGCGGATCCCTAGCCTGGGCGGTGCGCACGGTGAGGGCGGGGAGCGCAGCTTCCCCCTACGAGAGGCGGGTTAGGACGTGGAGGACGAGGAGGGAACGAGCACCGGCGAGACCCGGGCCCGGCCGGAGCGCGCCGAGGACCTTCCCGAGATCCGCCCCTGGTGCGAGGTCGGGTGGATCTTCGGGAACGGCGGTGCACATGCCATTGAGCGGCAGGCCGACCGGGTCCGCGAGCGTCGGCTGGCGCATCGGCGCGACGAGTAGCCCGCACCGGCCCGACGCGCGCTCAGGCCGGTTGGTCGGCGCCCTCCATCTCGGCGTCGGCTGTCCGGCGCATGGTGCGTCAGCAGCCAGTCCCTCCATCGGGTCCTCGTACGCACGAGGATGACGATGCCCCCGATGACGAGGAGGACACCCGCCAACTGGACGAGGTCCGAGCCGAGGCGGCCGTCCTCACCCAGCCAGAGGTGCTCGTCGAGCGAGCGTTCGATGCCCCAGAGCACCATGCCGGTGCCGAGCACGATGCCCGGCGGGTAGCCGACGCGGCGCGTACCGTCGGGCCAGCGGTCGAGGCGGCGCTCGATCGCGATCAGGACCAGGTAGACGGCGAAGTCCTCCGCCGCCTGGAAGATGGGCACGGGCAGCCGGCGGCCCGCCTGGCCGGCGTAGTACATGCCGAACCACTGGTGGGTCGGGTGGCCGCCGCCCGCCACCATGAGCTGGGGGCCGAGCAGGCGGCCCATGGCCCAGCACGCCATCAGGACGGGGGCAGCCAGGTCCAGGGCGCGGCCGAGCGGGAGCTCGGGACAGCGGCGCCGGGTGAGGATGATGCCCGTCGGGCACGGCCAACAGCAGGCCGCCGAAGGACGAGAGGCCGCCGTGCCAGACGGCGAGGATGTCGCCCGGGTTGTGGGTGTAGTAGCTCAGGTTCGACAGCACGTGCATCGCCCGGGCGCCGACGACGGCGGCGAGGATGATCCAGAGGAACACGGAGACGAACCAGTCGGTGCGGTAGCCGTTGTTGCGCAGGCGCCGCTCGAAGTAGACGAACCCGAACCAGAACGTGAGCGCGAGCCCGATGCCGTAGGTGTGGACCTGCAGCGGCCCGATGTGGAATGCCGACGGGGATCGGTTTCATCGCGCTCGTGCCAGGTTAGGACCGGGGAGGGGAGCCGGGGGGTCCGGGGCGGGACGGGCCGGGGGCGGAGCGCGGAGCGGTGGAGCCGGCGCCTAGGGCCGGCCGGCGCCCACGAAGTCGCCACCGAGGCGCAGACCGGTGAGCCAGACCGACGCCCCGGTGTAGGGAGCCTCGATCATCTCGCCCGGGCCGACGTACATGGCCACGTGCTCGGAGCCTCCCGGGCCGTAGAAGAGGAGGTCGCCCGGCTCCAGGTCGCTGATGGGCACCGGGGTCGAGTCGGCCATCTGGGCGCCCGAGTAGTGCGGCAGGGCGACCCCGACCTGGCCCCACGACCAGGCCGTCAGCCCCGAGCAGTCGAACCCGGGGCTGGCCGAGCCCTTGGGGGACTCGCCGCCCCACACGTAGGGGACGCCGATCTGGCTCTCGGCCGCCTGGACGGCGCCGGCGCCGCCGGCCGCGCGTGGGCGGCGGCGCGGCCTGTTGCAGGCCGGCCAGGGTCGCGGACGGCGCTCCCCGAGGACGACGGTGCCGGTGAGCTGGCGGCGGCCGCCGCCGCCGCAGCAGCGGCCGCCGCCTGGCGCTCCTGCGCCGCCTTGGCCGCCGCGGCGGCCTCTGCTTGCTGCTGCTGCTGGACCAGCTGGGCGATCTGGCCCTGCTCCTGGGCCAGCGCGCTCTTCTGCTGCTGCACGGCCTGCGCGTTCTGCGCCACTGCGTTCTGTTCCGTCGTCACCTGTGCCTGCGCCTGCGACTGCTCGGCCTGGAGCTGGGCCACCTGCGACGTTCAGCGAGTTCTCGGCCGTGTGCAGGTTGTCGACGGCGAGCGAGATGTCGCCCTCGGCGATCGTGTTGTACTCGGTGGTGGCGCCGAGCGTCTCCTCGTTGCCGCTGAAGATCGGGTTCTGCGTGGCGGCCGTGCCGTCGGAGATGTAGTTCGCCACCGCCGCCTTGGCCAGGGTGGCCTTGTCATGTTGCACCTGCGTCTGGTCGGCCGCGATGTTGGCCTTGGTGGTCGCGATGCTCGAGTTGATCTGCGACAGGTGATATTGCGCCGCGTCGTACTGCTGGCTCAACGCCGACATCTCGTTCTGGGCCTGGGCCAGCTGCGCCTCGATGGCCGCCGCCTTGGCCTTGGCATCGGAGATGGCGTCGCCGGCCGCCGGGCGCGCCAAACCAAACACAGTGCTCGCCAACACTGTGACGACGGTCAACGCGGGAATGCCGACCCGCTGGAGCACCGTGGCGCTCCTGGGAGACCGCGGCGTGGAGTGGATGTCATCCCGCTCTACGTCAGTCACGATCCGACCATTCTTATAGGACGCCCTCCGTGGTTCAAACACCGTCGGTGCGAAACGCCTGTGTGGGTCGTACCGTGGTACGAAGGTGCAGGTTGTCAGCGCCCACCGAGAAATTTGAAGTTTTTGCTGCTGTCATGGCGGGAACGGAAAGGGGTGTTTGGAACTACGGTCTCGGCGCATGGGTGAGATGATCGAATTCCAGAGCAACGGCTCGACCGCCGGCGGCTATCTGGCGGTGCCCGAGGGCGGGTCGGGACCCGGTGTCATCGTGATCCAGGAGTGGTGGGGCCTCGTCGACCACATCAAGGACGTGTGCGACCGCTTCGCGGCGGCGGGCTTCGTCGCCCTGGCCCCGGACCTCTACCACGGGCAGAAGGTGGCGCCCGGCGAGCCCGACGAGGCGGGCAAGGCGATGATGGCCATGAAGATGGACCGGGCGGCGCGGGACATGAGCGGTGCGGTCGACGAGCTGTTGCGGCGGAGCTCGGGCGACAAGGTCGGGGTCATCGGATTCTGCATGGGTGGCGGGCTCGCGCTCGTGCTGGCCACCCAGCGTCCCGACGCGGTGGCGGCGGTGGTCCCGTGCTACGGCGTCATCCCGTGGCCCGACGCGCAGCCGGACTACTCGGCGATGTCGGCGGCGGTGCTCGGGCACTACGCGGAGAAGGACGACTTCTTCACGCCCGAGGCCGCCAACGTGTTGGCGGAGCAGTTGCGCGGCATGGGCAAGTCGGTCGAGATCGTCATCTATCCGGGACGCGGATCACGCGTTCTTCAACGACACGCGGCCCGAGGTGTACGACGCCAGAGGCGGCGGGCGCGCTGTGGGATCGCACGTTGGAGTTCTTCTCCGAGCACCTGCGCTGAGCGCATCTGCGCCGAGCGTGCGCCGCCGGTGCGGCGGTCGGCGGGGCTCGGGCGGTGGCCCGGAAGGGCCGCGGCAGCCCGTTTGTTACCATCGGGTCATGTCCGCACGCTCACGCGACCTGCCCCGCCGCTCCTGCCTCTCCACCCCCGGGTCCAACGAGAAGTTCCTGGCCAAGGCACCGACGGTCCCGGCCGACATGACCTTCCTGGACCTCGAGGACGCCGTGGCGCCGCTCGAGAAGGAGGGCGCCCGGCCCAAGGTGGTCGACGCCATCAAGAACCTCCCCTGGGACGACCGGGTGCTGTGCGTGCGGGTCAACGCCTGGGACACCGAGTGGACCTACGGCGACGTGATCGAGGTCGTCGGCAACGCGGGCGAGCGCCTCGACGAGATCATGCTGCCCAAGGTGCAGTCGGCAGCCGAGGTCGTCGCGCTCGACCTGTTGCTGACCCAGGTCGAGAAGAAGTCGGGGCTGCCGGTCGGGCACATCGGGATCGAGGCGCAGATCGAGACCGCGCGCGGGCTCATCAACGTCGACGACATCTGCGCCGCCTCCCCCCGGCTCGAGACGATCATCTTCGGGCCGGCGGACTTCGCCGCCAGCATCGAGATGCCGGTGCTCACCGGCGGGATCGAGATCCCCGAGTACCCGGGCGACCACTTCCACTACGTCTTCAGCCGCATCCTGATGGCGGGTCGGGCCAACGGGCTGCAGGTGATCGACGGTCCGTTCCTCAAGGTGCGCGAGCTGGACGCGCTGCGCACCTACGCCATGCGCACCCGCATGCTGGGCTACGACGGGAAGTGGGCCCTCACGCCCGACCAGGCCGTCGTGCTCAACGAGGTGTACTCGCCGACCCAGGAGCAGTTCGACCGGGCCTTCGACATCCTCGAGGCCTACGAGAAGGCCACCGAGCAGGATCGCAGGGGCGCCGTCATGTTCGGCGACGAGATGATCGACGAGGCCAGCCGGAAGATGGCCGTCAAGTTCGTGAGCCGCGGCGAGCGGGCCGGCTCTGACGCGCAGTCCGCGGCTGAGCGGCGGGCCCGCCGTCGCTGCGACTGCCGAGGGTCAGCCGATGAGGCGCCGCGCGATCACCTTGAGTGCGAGCGTCTCGTCCGCGCCCTCGAAGATGGACAGCACCCGCGCGTCGACGAAGTAGCGGCTCACCGGGAATTCCTCGGCGTAGCCCATGCCGCCGTGGATCTGCATGGCCTCTCGCGTCACCCATTCGGCGGCGCGGCACACGTAGGCCTTGACCATGGAGGCCTCGAGCGTCCCTTCGCCACGCGCCATCAGCCGTGCCACGTGGTACGAGCTCTGGCGCGTCGACTGAATGATGACGGCCATGCGCCCGAGCTTCGCCTGCGTCAGCTGGTAGTCGCCGATCGGCGACCCGAACACCTTGCGCTCGGCGGCGTAGGCAGCGGCGGCCTCGTAGGCGGCCTGCATCACGCCGAGCGCCCGCGCCGCCGTCTGCAGCCGGCCGTTCTCGAACCCCTGCATCTGGAGGTAGAAGCCCTTGCCCAGACCCTCGTTGCCGCCGACGAGGTTGGCCTCGGGCACGAACCAGTTCTCGAACGCCAGCTCGTAGGAGTGCATGCCGCGGTAGCCGAGCGTGTCGATGGGGCGCCCCTCGAGGCGTCCCGGCGCGAGGTCGGCCGGGCGGTCGGAGCGCCGCCTCCTCCTGCGTGAAGACGAAGCCGTGGCCGCCGCCCCGCGGCTTCTCGACGACGAACATGGAGATGCCGCGGTGGGCCAGCGACCGGTCGGGATCGGTGCGCGCCAGCAGCATGAGCACGTCGGCCCGGGCGGCGAAGGTGCACCAGGTCTTGACGCCGTTGACGACCCACCCGCCCTCGACCGGCGTCGCCGAGGTCACGATCCCGGCCACGTCGGACCCGTAGTCGGGCTCGGTCACGGCCACGGCGGCGAGGATCTCGGCCGAGGCCAGCTTGGGGAGCCAGTGCTTCTTCTGCTCCTCGGTGCCCCCGTGCACCAGCGCACGGGTCAGGATCTCGGGCCGGGTGATGAGCGACCCGCCCACGCCGAGCGAGCCCCAGCTCAGCTCCTCGGTGGCGACGACCATCCCCATGTAGTCGCTCTCGCCGCCCGAGGCGAAGCCGCCGTACTCCTCTGGCACCGACAGCCCGAAGCCGCCCAGCTCGGCCAGACCCTCGATCACCTCCTCGGGGATGTCGGCGTTCTCGCGGTGCACGTGCTCCGCGTGCGGCCTCACCTTGTCCTCGGCGAAGCGGTGGAACGTCTCGCGGACGAGCTCGAAGTCCTCGCCCGAGGTGGCGGGGGCCCTCGCTCTGGGCCAGCCCGGCCAGCACGGCGGGATCCCGCTGCGCCCGCAGGAAGTCGGCCGCCGGCGCGGCCCAGCCGGTCTCGACCCCCCACAGCGCCTCGCGCCCGACCACCTTGCCGGCGAGGTCGGCCACGACGTCGGCGACGAAGGCGGCGGCGATCCGGGCCTCGAGCTCCCCGTGCTCGCCGTAGGCGAGGGCGGCCCGCGCCGTGCCGACCGCGGCGGCCGCGTGCGCCACGTCGTAGGCGACCACCTGGTTGGCGTCGATGCCCCCGCGCTCGCGCACCGAGGCGCACGCCCGGTCGACGAGGCGCCCGGCCAGGTCGACCGCCTCTGCGGCGCCGGCGAGCGGGGCTGCGGTGGGCGTGGTCACGGGGTGCGACCCTACCGGCTCGCCCGAGTGCCCCTCTTCCTCCTCGGACCGTCGCGTGATGGCCGCGCTCAGGCCTTGCGGCCGATCACCGTCACGAGCGGCGGCAGGACCACGGGGTCGTCGCCGGGGTCAACCCCCGTGAGCGACTCGAGGTAGCGCGCCACGGGGCCGGGGCCGACGCCGGCGGGCGCCTCGGCCCAGGCGTCGACGACCTCGAGCCCGGCGTCGCGCACCAGCGCCGGGAGCAGCGCGCCGACGTCGGGGTGGCTGGCGCCGGGCAAGGAGAGCGGAGCGCCGGCGATGCGTCCGGCCGAGGTGATCGGCTCCTGGGCCACCACCCAGCCGCCTGGGCGCACGGCGCCCGCCATCGTGCGCACGACGGCGAGTGGCTCGAGCACGTGGAGCAACAGGAAGCGGCAGAACGCCAGGTCGACCGCCTCGGGGAGCGAGAGATCCTCACCGGCCTGGGTGAGCGCGACCACCTGCGCGTGCGCGGCCGCGGCGCGTGCCACCTCGTCGCGTGCCAGCGGGTCGCTGTCGACCGCATAGACCCGGCCGTCACGGCCGACCATCTCGGCCAGCGCCACCGACACGTCGCCGCCGCCGGCGCCCACGTCGACACAGCGCCAGCCCGGCCCGAGACCGAGGCGCAGCAGCGCCGTGGCCAGGGGGCGCCGGTAGACGTCGTCGCGCAGCCCCTTCAGCTCACTCACGTCGCCCGACCGCGCCCGACGGCTCCACCATGGCCCCGCACTCTACGGTGCTGGCGGACGCCGGCTCGTGCCGGTCCGCTTGCCGGGGCGACCAGGGCGACCCAGCGGCGGGGCGACGGGCCGGTCGAGAGCAACATGACGGCGAGCAGGGCCATCAGGGCGGGCCACCACAGCGCGATGTGGTGCACCCTGCGGTCGCCCAACACCATGGTGGCGACGAGGGCGGCGCTGCAGAGACCGAACCGGAACCGGCTGCGGCGGAGCGAGAGCAGCAGGCACAGCGCCGGGACGGGCCAGAGGTAGTACCAGTTGAGCTCGGTCTCGAGCAGGACGCGGATGAAGAAGGCGACCGTGGTCATGGTGAGCACGGTCGCCAGGTCGTGCCGTCTCCGGCACACGACCACGGCCAGGCCGGCGGACAGGGCAAGGGCGATCAGGCGGGCCGGCCCGCCCCCGTCGAGTCCGGGGCCGATGACCGGCGCCAGGTGGGTGAGGGGCGTGAAGGAGATGTAGCGGGGTTGGAAGGGCTGGTGCACCAGCACGAAGAGCGTGCGGTGTGGCTCGGCCACCAGCGCCGGGACGACGACGACCAGGCTCGGCAGGACGAGGCGCCACCACAGGCGCGCCGCACCCGCGCCAGCCGAGGCGGGTCAGGACCGGCGCCACGCCCAAGAGGGCGAGCGGCTGGAACGCTATGCGCGACGCCGAGGAGGAGGGCGGCGCGTGGCCCGCCGGCGCGCCCGCGGCGCTCGAGCTCGAGCGCGGCCCACACCACCAGCGCAACGGCCACGCAGTCCTCCGGGTGTCCCCAGCCCCCCGCCACGTTGGCCACGGCCGAGCGCGCCCACCAGCGCCAGCGCCATGCGGGTGCCGCTCGGAGAAGCGCCAGTGCCGCGCCACGGCGTCGACGGCGAAGAGCGCGCTCGATGCAAAGAGGAGTGCCGCGGGGCCCAGGACGAACCACAGGCTGAGCGGCTGGCCCGAGACGCGCAGATGCGGGGACAGGCCCAGCGCCTGGCCGGCGAGCAGGACGGGTGCCAGCACGACCTCGAAGGCCGGGGGCGAGGTCAGCGCACCGTTGCGCACGTAGATGTGCGAGAAGTGACCGTGCGCCAGGGCCGACGAGCTGGCGGCCAGGCTCCACAGGTCGCTCGGTGAGAGCAGCTTGGCCGGGCCGCCGTGCAAGACCGAGTGACCCAAGAGGCTGTAGGCCATGACGAGGACGAGCATCGCGACGGTGGCGACCACCGGCGCGGACCGCTCCTCCGCCCACACCGTCACTCGCTCCATGCCCCTCCTCGGCCGACCCCGACCACGCGACACCGGGTTTCCTTCGTGTTCTTCGTCCTCTTCGTCCTCTTTATCGTCCAACCACGGCGGGCCGATAACCTCCTTCCCCGTGAAAGTGACGATGTTGCTCTGCGATGCAGCCCAGGTCTCCGACGGCAAGCTGTACATCCTGGGGGGCGGGTGGAGCATGACGGGGCCCGATCCGGTGCCCTCGGCGGTGGCGCTGAAGATCGACGTGGACTGGCACGAGGCCGAGACGTCGCATCACTGGGAGCTCTTCTTGGAGGACGCCGACGGACGGCCGGTCCTCATGGAGACGGCGGACGGGACCCAGCCGGTCGAGGTGCGCGGCGAGTTCACCGTCAGCCAGCCGCAGGGGATCCCCGAGGGCTCACCCATCGACGTGGCCCTGGCCGTGAACCTCGGGCCCATCCCGCTGGCGCCGGGCACCCGGTTCGCCTGGCGGCTGACCATCGACGGCGAGTCGCTGCCCGGGGCGTCGCTCGGGTTTCACGACCCGACCGCGCCAGCCGGTGGCCGAGTGACCGTGTACGACCGCCCGTTCGGGCGCTACCTCGAGGACTTCGTCCCCGGCGACATCTACCGCCACTGGCCGGGCAAGACGATCACCGAGTACGACGACCACCTGTTCTGCATGATCACGATGAACCACCACCCGCTGCACACCAACGCGTGGTTCGCCGAGCACGAGACGGTGCAGGGCAAGAACGTCGTGGTGGGCAACCTGGTCTATTCGCTCGCGCTCGGCATGAGCGTCCCCGACGTCAGCGGCTCGTGCATCGCCAACCTCGAGGTCGAGTCGCTGCTGCACCGGTCGCCGACGTTCCACGGCGACACCATCTACGCGGAGACGCGGGTGCTCGATGCCACGCCGTCCAAGTCGAAGGACGACCGGGGCATCGTGACGGTGGAGACCAAGGCGTTCAACCAGCGCGGCGAGGAGGTCTGCTACTTCCGGCGCAAGCTGATGGTCTGGAAGACGGCGCACGCGCCGGCACGCCGGCGGCCCTACGGCGACGACGTCTGGGACTGAGGCCCCGCCGGTCCCGCCGGCTCGGCCGCCGCGGCCCGACCGGGTGCGGCGCCTCCGCCGCAGCGTGCTCGAGTGGGGCGCCGAGCACCGCCGGGACCTGCCCTGGCGCCGCACGCGCGATCCCTGGCTGATCCTCGTCTCCGAGGTGATGCTCCAGCAGACCCAGGTCGATCGGGTCGTGCCGCACTACGAGCGGTTCGCCGCCGCCTTCCCCACCCCCGACGCCTGTGCGCGGGCGGGCCCGGCGGCGGTGGTGCGCCGGTGGTCGGGCCTCGGGTACAACCGCCGGGCGCTCAACCTGCACCGGGCGGCCGGCAGCGTCGTCGCCGACCACGGGGGCAGCGTGCCGCGGGAGGACGCCGCGCTGCGCGCGCTGGCCGGCGTCGGCCCCTACACGGCGCGCGCCGTGCGGTCCTTCGCCTTCGGGGACGACGTCGCCGCGGTCGACACCAACGCCGTGCGCGTGCTTGCCCGCGGCGTGGCCGGCACCGCCCTCACGCCTGCGCTGGCGACGGGGCTGGGCGACCGGCTGGTGCCGGCCGGGCGCTCGTGGGAGTTCAACCAGACCATGTTCGACCTCGGCGCGACGGTGTGCAGCGCGGCCCGACCGGACTGTGCGCGTCTGCCCTCTGCGCCGCCAGTGCTCGATGGCGCCGCCGGGGCGGTCCGGACCCGTGGCGAGCTCGGCCCGACGGTGCGCCCGCAGGCTCGTTCGCCGGCTCGGACCGCCAAGGGCGCGGACGTCTGGTCGAGGCGCTGCGCCACGGCGCGGTGCCGGCGACGCATGCTGGCCGTCGGCCTGCGGATGGCCCGATGACCCGGCCCGGGCGCAACGGGTGGCGTCGTCCCTGGTGGACGAGGGCTTCGCCCGCTGGTCCGGGGCCGGCCGGTTCGCCGGCTGGCTAGCGACTCCGCTCGAGGCACTCGGTCGTGCGACCGCCACCTGCACGAACGTGCGGTATCGTCGTAACGTGTGAAAGTGACGTTCTACGGCGTGCGGGGGTCGTGTCCGTGTTCGGGGGATCGCTACCGGCGATACGGGGGGAACACCTCGTGCCTCGTGATCGACGTCGAGGGGGACGAGCCGCTCATCGTCGATCTGGGCACCGGGTTGCGCCCGCTGGGCGAGGTGCTGCGCCGGAGGCGCGGGCCCTCGGGGACACCGGTGCATGCCACCGCCCTGCTCACCCACCTCCATTTCGACCACATCCTGGGCATCCCGTTCTTCGGCCCCCTGCATGACCCGTCGCGCGCCTGACCGTCTACGGGCCGGCACAGCCCAGGGGCACGCTGAAGGATGCGCTGAACGCCGCCGTGCAACCGCCGGTGTTCCCGATCCACATGGACCAGTGCCACGGCGAGCTGATCACCATCGACCTAGGTGCCGAGGACTTCTCCATCGGCTCGGCCAAGGTCATGGCCCGGCCCATCCCGCACAGCGGGATCACCCTGGGCTTCCGGATTGAGGCGGAGGGGCGTTCGATCGCCTACATGCCCGATCACCAGGCGCCGCTGGACCGCCGGACCATCCCCGAGGCGGTGCTCGAGCTCTGCGCGGGACGTCGATCTGCTCATCCACGACGGCCAGTACACCGACGACGAATTCTCGCGACAAGGCCGACTGGGGCCATTCCACCGCCGCCTTCGCGGTGCACGTCGCGGCCGAGTCCGGCGCGCAGCGCCTCCTGCTCTCGCACCACGATCCGTCGCACACCGACCGCGAGCTCGACCGCATCCTGAACCAGGCCCGCCGGCTCCCCGAGGCCAAGCGCGATCGAGGACGTGTCCTCGGCCAAGGAATCCCAGTCGATCGACCTCGGCAAGGCCTAGGGCAAGGCGAGTGTCGGGCCTCGACCAGGCCCGGTTCCGTGAGGTGCTCGGCCACTTCGCCACCGGCATCACCATCGTCACGGCCCTCGAGGACGGCGCGCCCGTGGGCTTCACGTGCCAGTCGTTCGCCGCGCTCTCCCTCGACCCCCCGATGGTGCTGCTCGCCCCCGCCCGGAGCTCGACCAGCTGGCCCCGCATCGCCCAGGCGGGCGCGTTCTGCGTGAACATCCTGGGAGAGCATCAAGAAGCGCTGTGCCGGGCCTTCGCCGTGTCGGGGGGCGACAAGTTCGACGGTGTCGGCTGGACAGCCCGGGATCACCGGGTCGCCGGTGATCGACGGCTCGCTGGCCGTGGTCGAGTGCCGGCTCGGTGACATCTTCGACGGGGGCGACCACGAGCTCGTCATCGGCCATGTGGTGGCCATGGACATCGGGGAGGGCGGTCCGTTGCTGTTCTACCGCTCCGGCTTCGGGCGTTTCGCCTCCTGAGCGTACCCGCTACCGTTCCCGCTCGATGCCAGAGCTGATCCCTTCCTCCGTGATCGACGACGTCGTGCTGGTCCGGCCCGACGTGCACGGCGACCAGCGCGGACGCTTCGTCGAGACCTACCGGCGCAGTTGGTTCCCCACCGGCCGCGAGATGGTGCAGGGCAACCGTTCGGAGAAGCAGGCGGGTGCGCTGGTCGGTCTGCATTTCCACCTCCACCAGGCCGACTACTGGTACGCCCTGCGGGGCCGGCTCCGGGTCGTGCTGCACGACCTCCGGATGGGCTCTCGGACCGACGGGGCGACCGAGGTGATCGAGCTCGACGGCGACGTCGACAAGGGCGTCTACATCCCGCCGGGGGTGGCGCACGGCTTCGCCGCGCTGAGCGACATCCTGCTCACCTACCTGGTCGACAACTACTACGACCCCTCGGACGAGCTGGGGCTGGCCTGGGACGATCCGGCGGTGGGAGCCGACTGGGGGGTCAACGACCCCATCCTCTCGGCGCGCGACCAGAGCAACCCGCGTCGAGACGACATCCCCGACGCCGTCCGCCCCCGCCTGGCCCGCTGAGAGCTGGTCACCGGGCGTCGCGGCCGGGCTCGCTCGGGGCCACGAATTCCGCCCCGCGTTGCGTCGGCCGCGGCACTGCCTGCCCGGCGGATCCTGTTGAATATGAGTTGGTGCTGATCGGTGGGATAGTCGCTGTCGTGGTCGTGGTGGGACTGGCCGCGGGCATGCTCGCACGCCGACGCACCCACGACGACGTGCACTCGGTGGAGCACTACCACCGGCAGCTCCACACGCTCGAGGAGATGCGGACGCACCTCCCCTCCGGCTCCTCGGGCGGGCAACAGAACGGCAACGAGGCGACGCCTTCCCGGCCAGCGCATTCCGTGTCTCGGGGTCCTCGACGGTGCGCCTGACGGAGTCCGGGCGGCCGCCCGTCCCGCCCGTCCCGCCGCCACCGGTGCCCAATCCCTCCGAGCTGGTCACCTTCGATGACGCCGGGCCCGAGCCGGTCCGCCCGACCTTCATGAGCGGAACCGAGGACCCGGTGATGGAGTCCATGAACCACCGTCCCCGTCGCCTGGCGGGACCCGCGGCCGCGGTGGCCGCGGTCGTCGGTGCTCATCGTCGTGCTCATCGTCACCGGTCTTCACTCGAACTCGTCGACCCATCACGGGGGGGCGGCGACGGCCACCACGTCACACATCCACCCGCCGCCCCTCCGCCACCAGACCTCGACGACCACCTCGACCGCTCCCCCCACGGTGTCGGAGCCTCAGGGCGGCACGGCGCACAGCGCGACCTATCAGGTGGCCGCGCCGAGCTACTCGCTCTCGCTCGCCGCCACCGCGGGGCAGTGCTGGGTCGAAGCCACCAACACCGCGAACGGTTCGGTGCTGTTCACGGCGACGCTCTACCCGGGTCAGTCGCACACGATCGCGGCCACCGGTCCGGTGACCGTGATCGCCGGGGCGCCCGGCTCCTTCGCGGCCACCGTGAACGGTTCGGCCGTCACGCTGCCGCCTGGGCTACCAGGCGCCCTTCACGCTGACGTTCCAGACGACGCCGTCCACGGCCTAGGCGAGGTCCCGTCGGCCCCCGCCGCTGCCAGGCCCAGTGTGTCGAGGAGGAAGGCGAGCACCAGGGCCTCCTCCTTCCAGGCCTCGTAGCGACCGGACGGGCCGCCGTGGCCCGCACCGAGCTCGGTGCGCAGCAGCACCCGCGTCGTGGGCGCCAGGGCGCGCAACTTGGCGACCCACTTCGCCGGCTCCCAGTAGGCGACCCGGGGGTCGTTCAGTCCGCCGGTGACGAAGAGGTCGGGATACGTGCGGGGCGTCCCATCGGGGTTCACGCCCGTCACGTTGTCGTAGGGGGAGTAGGTCAGCATGCGGCGGTAGGCCGCTTCGTCGGCCAGGGGGTTGCCCCACTCCTCCCATTCGCCGACCGTGAGCGGCAGCTCGTCGTCGAGCATCGTCGTGACGCAGTCCACGAAGGGCACCTGCGCCACCAGGGAGCGGAAGAGCCCGGGCGCCTGGTTGGCCACCGCACCGATGAGCAGGCCGCCCGCCGAACCGCCCCGTCCGGCCGACGCCCCGGGGCGGGCGATGCCGACATCGGTGAGGTGGTGGGCGCAGGCGATGAAGTCCGAGAACGTGTTCGCCTTGTGCTCCATGCGCCCGCCCTCGTACCAGGCCCGTCCGAGCTCCCCGCCGCCGCGTACGTGCGCGATGGCGTAGACCGCCCCCCGGTCGAGGAGCGAGAGCCGGTGGTGCGAGAACGACGGGTCGATGCTGATCTCGTAGGCGCCGTAGCCGTAGAGGACGCAGGGAGCGGGCAGTTCCAGCCCGACCCGGTGCACCACCGAGATCGGGACCTTCGTCCCGTCGGGGGCGACGGCCCATTCCCGGTAGGTGGTGTAGCGCGTGGAGTCGAAGTCGCCCAGCACGGGCTCCTGCTTGAGCAGCGTCTCGTCCCGCCCGTCCATGGAGATCTGCAGGACGCTCGACGGCGTGACGAGCGAGGTGCGGCCGATGCGCAGGACCGGCGAGTCCGGCTCGGGGTTGGCGCCCACCCAGGTCGACGAGGGGCTGTCGATGGAGGGGACGATCCAACCCGCCTCGAGCAGGTCGCCCACGAAGGGGTGGTCCCCCTCGCCTCGGGGGAGGGGGACCACGCGCACCTGGGTCTGGGCCTCGGTGCGCTCGCTCAGCACGAGGGCACCGGTGAAGGCGTCGACGTCCTCGACGCGCACCCCTGGGCGGTGGGGCACCACCTCGCGCCATTCGGCGGTCGTGCCCAGCGCGGTGTCCGGGGCGGCGAGGACGCGGAAGTCCTGGGCGGCGTCGTTGGTGAGGGCGACGAACCAGCCGGCGCCGGTGGCGGTGTCGTCCCCGGCCGGCGTGAGGTGGTCGACGCGCGTACTCGATCCCCTCACGGCGAGGTATCACCACTTGCGGTTGGGCCAGCGGCACGTCCGACGGGGATGGCGAGCCATTCGGTCGTGTTGGTGCTGTGCAGGCCGATCAACACGAAGGTGTCGTCGCGGGTCGAACCGGCGCCGAGCGAGAAGCGGCGGTCGGGTTCCTCGAACACGAGCACGTCGCCGGCGGGGTCGGTGCCCAGGCGGTGGCGCCACAGCTGGAAGGGTCGCTGCGCCTCGTCGAGGCGGACGTAGAACACGAACTCGGCCCGGGCGGACCAGGCCAGGCCGTACCCGGTGTCGGGCACCGCCTCGGCGGCCAGGGCGGGTGACACCTCGGCGTCGAGCGGAAGGAAGCGCAGCTCGTACTTCTCGTCGCCGGTGCGGTCGGTCGAATAGGCCAGCCAGAGGTGGTCGTGACTCACGGCCGCGCCACCGAGGGCGAAGTACTCCGACCCCTCGCGCCAGCTGGTTCTCGTCGAGCAGGATCTGCTCCTCGCCCCCGGGCTCGCCGGCCGGCGGGAGCTCGTCGCGGCCGCGGGCGGGGCGCCGGCAGTGGATGGCGTAGTCCTTCCCCTCCTCGGTGCGCGTGTAGTACCACCAGGGGCCCCGGCGGGCGGGCACCGACATGTCGGTCTCCTTGATGCGGGCCTTCATCTCCTCGAAGAGGGTGCTGCGCAGGGGCGCGAGCGGCGCCGTCTCCTGGTCGGTGTAGGCGTTCTCGGCCTCGAGGTAGGCCAGGACCTCGGGGTCGTCGCGCTCGCGCAGCCAGAACCAGGGATCCTGCCGGTCGTCGCCGTGGGCCGAGATGACGTGGGGGCGCCGGGGGGCGCTCGGGGGTGCGGCCATGAACGCAGAGCCTGCCACGACGGAGCACGCCACACGGCGGTCGCCGGTCGGGGGCGTTTCGGCAGGCCCAGGTAGTTGTTACTATCTCCATAGGGGAAATTCCCCCTCCCCGACCTCAGGAGCCACATGGCCACTACGGATCTCGACCTCGGTCGCTACCAGCTCGGGTGGAGCGACGAAGAGGACTACGTCTTCAAGCCCAAGAAGGGCCTGAACGAGTCCATCGTGCGCGAGATGTCCGAGATGAAGGGCGAGCCCGACTGGATGCGGGACTTCCGGCTGCGGTCCCTCAAGCACTTCGAGCGCAAGCCGATGGCGCCCTGGTTCGCCACCCGGATGCCCGGCCTCGACTTCGACGACATCTTCTATTACATCAAGCCGACGGGTGGCCAGGTCGACAAGTGGGAGGACCTGCCCGACGCCATCAAGAACACGTACGAGAAGCTCGGGATCCCCGAGGCCGAGCGCAAGTACCTGTCCGGTGTGACGGCGCAGTACGAGTCCGAGGTCGTCTTCCACCGCAACCGCGAGGATCTCGAGGCCCAGGGCGTCTTCTTCTGCGACATGGACACCGCCGTGCGCGAGTACCCCGACATCGTGCGCAAGTGGTTCGGCAAGATCATCCCGCCCAACGACAACAAGTTCGCCGCCCTCAACTCGGCCGTCTGGTCGGGTGGCTCGTTCATCTACGTCCCGCCCGGCGTGAAGGTGGACATGCCGCTGCAGGCCTACTTCCGCATCAACGCCGAGAACATGGGCCAGTTCGAGCGGACGCTGATCATCGCCGACGAGGGTTCGCAGGTGCACTACATCGAGGGCTGCTCCGCCCCGGTGTACTCCACCGACTCCCTCCACTCGGCCGTGGTCGAGCTCGTCGCTCTCCCCGGGTCACGCATCACGTACACGACGATCCAGAACTGGTCGACCAACGTCTACAACCTGGTGACGAAGCGGGCCCGTGCCGAGGCCGAGGCGCACGTCGAGTGGATCGACGGCAACATCGGCTCGCGCCTGACCATGAAGTACCCGTCGGTCTACCTCATGGGGCCCAAGGCGAGCGGCGAGGTCCTCTCGGTCGCCTACGCCGGGGCGGGACAGCACCAGGACGCCGGCGCCAAGATGTTCCACGTCGCCCCGGAGACGACGTCGACCATCGTCTCCAAGTCGATCTCCAAGGACGGCGGCATCACCACCTACCGGGGCAAGGTCCACGTCGACCCCGGCGCCTACGGCGCCAAGTCGTTCGTGCGCTGCGACGCCGCTCCTGCTCGACGACGACTCCATCTCCGAGACGAAGCCCTACATGGAGGTGGGGGAGCGCGACGCCCGCATCGGTCACGAGGCCACCGTCTCGAAGGTGGGCGACGACCAGCTCTTCTACCTGATGAGCCGGGGACTGTCGGAGCAGCAGGCGATGAGCCTGATCGTGAACGGTTTCATCGAGCCCGTGACCCGCACGCTGCCCATGGAGTACGCGGTGGAGTGGAGCCGCCTCATTGAGCTGCAGATGGAAGGCGCGGTCGGCTGACGCGCCTGTGACCTCGTCGGCAACGTGGCACCATAGAGCCGTGCCGATGCGCGAGGAATGCATCCACTTCCAGAGCCGTACCTACGCGTCGGGCGAGGCCGCCCGTTTCTGCGTGCTCGACCTGGCGCCCGAGGCGCCGTGGCGCTGCCCGGACAACTGCCCCTCGTACCACCCCCGCATGGCGGACGTGGGCTGGGTGCACGGCAGCCTGGTGGAGCCCGCCCTCGAGGAGGAGCCCGGGTCCGGTGGGGCGGACGTGGCCGAGCTCCTCGGCTCGGCGGAGGACATCGTGAACGAGGTGGCGCCCGACGTGCTCGAGGAGGTTCGGGCCGAGGACGCCCGGCGGGAGCGCTCGGCGGGGCGCTGGTGGCGCCGGAAGCGCTGAACCCGCCGCGCCGGTCTTCTCGGAAGGCTGCCCGAGACGGACGAGCTGACTCAGCGCCCGGTGAACTTGGGCGCTCGCTTCTCCATGAAGGCCGTCAGGGCCTCGGTCAGATCGTCGGATGCCAGCATCCCCGCGTTCCAGAGGGCCACGTACTCGAGTCCCTCGGCCACCGTCTTCCCCTCGTTGGCCGCCAGGACGGCCTTGGTCCCCTGCACCGCCAGCGGCGAGTTGGCCGCGATCTCCGCCGCCAGCGTCTGCGCCGCCTTGAGCACACCCTCGGCATCGGCCGCCACGTCGTTGACCAGGCCGATCTCCTTGGCCCGCTCGGCGGTGATGTCCTTGCCCGTGTAGGCCAGCTCGGCCAGGTGACCCGGGCCGATGATCGCCGGCAGGCGCTGCAGGCTTCCCAGGTCGGCGACGATCGCCATCTTGGCCTCCCGCACCGAGAAGACGGCGTCGGCCGAGGCGAGCCGGATGTCACAGGCCGCGATGAGGTCCACCCCACCGCCGATGCAAAACCCGTGGACGGCCGCCACGACCGGCTTCGGGCAGCGGGCCACCGCGGTGATGGCGTCCTGCAGCCGGAGCACCTCGCTGCGCCCGGCGCGCGCCCGCGCCGCCATGGAGGCGGCGGAGGTGTCCCGGCCACCGGAGTCACCCCCGTCGGCGAGGAGGCTCGCCCATCGCCTTGAGGTCGAGCCCGACGGAGAAGTGGGGGCCCTTGGCGCCGACGACGACGGCCCGCACGGTGTTGTCGGTGCCCACGGCGGCCATGGCCCGGGGGAGGTCCCGCCACAGGTCCTGACCCATGGCGTTGCGCGCCTCGGGCGCGGTCCAGCCACACGGTGGCCACCGCCTCTTCTCGCTCGATGCTCAGCACCGGCGACTCGAAGGCTGTGATCTCTCCCATGGGCCGCAGGCTAACCGCCTGGTGGGCGCCCTGGCGGGGGCCACTAGAGTGCATGGGCCGCCTTCGCACCCGAAAGAGGATTTGACCCTGCTTACCTTCAGCGCCGAGGCGTCCGCGGTCCTGGCGGGGCCGGAGTGGCTCCGCGACCGGCGGGCGGTCGGGCTACGAGGCCTTCGCATCGACCCCGCTGCCCTCCGAGAGCGAGGAGGTCTGGCGCTACTCGCCGATCGACGACCTCTCCCTGGACGAGTTCACGCCCGGCCGGCCCGACGCGCCGCCGACGCCGGGTCCGGGGGGAGACGAGCTGCTGACGGCGTTGCGCGCCGCGCCTCGGGGCGACGGCCGGCAGCGTGCTGGTGCACGACGGGCGCCCCGGCAGTTTCACGACGAACGCCGGCGCCGTGCCCGCGGCGGGCTTCGCCTTCGGGTCGGCGGACCGGGTGCCGGCGGCGCGCCATCTCTTGGGGTCGGTGCAGCGCGGGGGGACGCGCTGGTCCGGCTCAACGACGCCTTCACCCCCGACCCCGTGTTCGTCGACGTGCCGGCGGGGGTGACCGTGGCCGGACCGGTGCTCGTCGTCCACTGGTGCGAGCCCGGAGCAGCCAGCTTCCCCCGCACCGTCGTGCGTGCCGGCGAGGGGGCCCACCTGTCCGTGGTCGAGGTCTTCGCCGGGGCCGACGGTGCGGACCCGCTCGTTGGTGGTGCCGGTGACGGAGCTGTCGGCGGCGGCGGGCGCGGCGCTCTCCTACGTCTCGCTGCAGATCCTCGGCGGCGCGGCCTGGTCGGTCGGCCGGCTGGCGGCACGCGGCGCCGGCGGGTCGACGCTGCGCACGTTCACCGTCGGTCTCGGCGCCTCCTACGGGCGCATCCGGACCGACGTCGCGCTGGACGGGCGGGACGCCTCGTGCGAGGTCCTCTCGGCCTACCTCGGCGACGGGGACCCAGGTGCACGACATCCGCACCCTGCAAGACCACGAGGCCCCGCGGACGACCAGCGAGCTGCTGTGCCAGGGTGCGGTGGCCGGGCACTCGCGCTCGGTCTACAGCGGCCTCATCCGGGTGCACCGGGGTGCGGTCCGCAGCGACGCCCGCCAGACCAACCACAACCTGGTGCTCGACGAGGGGGCGCATGCCGACTCGGTGCCCAACCTCGACATCCTCGAGAACGACGTGAAGTGTTCGCATGCGTCGACGGTGGGACCGATCGACGAGGACCAGCGCTACTACATCGAGTCGCGCGGCGTGGCGCCCGAGGTGGCCGAGGGGCTCATCGTGCGCGGCTTCTTCGACGCCATCATCGACCGGGGCCCGGTTCCCGCACTGAGCCCGCTGCTCGAGCGCGAAGTGCACGACCGCCTCGGCGCCGCGCTCGGAGGGCGGCGGGTGGCCGCCGGTGTCTGAGACCGTGGCGCTGTGCACGACAGGGGAGCTGGCCGCCGGCGCAGGCGCGGCGCTTCGACGTCGCGGGTCATCGGATTGCGCTGGTGCGCTGCGCCGACGACAGCTTCCACGCCGTCGACGACGAGTGCAGCCACGAGGACTACTCGCTGGCCGAGGGGGAGGTGTGGGCCGACGAGTGCCAGATCGAGTGCCCGCGTCACGGCAGCACCTTCGACCTGAGGACGGGCGAGCCCTGCTCGCTGCCGGCGACCCAGCCCGTCCGCGTCTACGAGGTCGAGGTCGTCGACGGCACCGTCTCGGTGGTGCTGCCGTGAGTGCCGAGCACGTCCTCGAGGTCGTGGGTCTGCACGCGTCGGCGGGTGGCCGGGAGGTGCTGCACGGCGTCGACCTCGCGGTGCGCAGCGGCGAGGTGCACGTGATCATGGGCCCGAACGGCTCGGGCAAGAGCACGCTGGCCCACGCGCTGATGGGCCGTCCCGGCACGGAGGTGACGGCCGGCAGCATCACGATGGACGGGCAGGAGCTGACCGGACTGCCGTCGTGGCAGCGCGCCCGCGCCGGCCTGTTCCTCGCGCTGCAGCATCCGGTGGAGGTACCCGGCGTGGGCCTGCCACTCGCTCTTGGCGGCCGCGGCCGAAGGGGACGGTGCAGCCGCCGGCCGCGCCGCGGCGGGTTCGCTCGGCGACCGCATGCTCGACGAGGCCAAGGCCGTCGGCCTCGACACCCGCCTGTTGCGCCGGCCGCTCAACGTCGACCTCTCGGGTGGCGAGCGCAAGCGCACCGAGATGGTCCAGCTCGGCGTGCTGCGCCCGGCGATCTGCATCCTCGACGAGGTGGACTCGGGCCTCGACGTCGACGCGCTCGGCGAGGTGGCGCGCCGCCTGCAGCTCGCCACGACCGAGTGGGGCGTGGGCCTCCTCGCCATCACGCACTTCAACCGGTTCCTGGTCCAACTCGAGGCCGACCTGGTGCACGTCATGGTCGGCGGGCGCATCGTTGCTACGGGCGATGCCGCCCTGGCGCTGCAGCTCGAGCGAACCGGTTACGGCGGCTACGCGGACTCGCGCTGAGCGCCGGCCGCTGCCCGGGGCGAGGCGGCGCCCCGCCGCCTGCCGCTATTCGCACGAACGGGCTTGGTACCGTTCTTCGTCATGGCGAACGGTCGTCCGACGGACGGCGGGTCGGATCGCCCCTGGCGACGGCATGGTCGCCGGTCCGCGAACAAAGAGGGGCTCACCGCCCTCGGCCGCCAGATGCGCGGCGGGTCCGAGCCCGAGAGCGTGCCCAACGAAGCGGGGTTGCGCGCGCTCGGCGCACGCATCGACGCAGCCGGGGCGCGACCCAGACGCACGGTGCGCCGCAGCGGCAAGCCCAAGTGGAGCGTGGCCAAGAAGACCGTGGTGGCGCTTCTCGGCGTCGTCGTGCTCCTGGTCGCGGTGGTCGGCGGTGGCTACGCCTACCTCTGGTACCGCTACGGTCAGATCGACAAGATCCACATCAGCGCCGAAGTGGCCGCCCGGAGCGGGCAGCCCTTCACCATCTTGGTCATCGGCTCGGACTCGCGCGTCGGCGAGTCCAGCGCGGCGGCCCAGGCATTCGGATCGGCCTCGGTGGTCACCGGGCAGCGCAGCGACGTCGTGCAGTTGTGGCGGGTCACACCGTCGACCAAGCAGATCCAGATCGTCTCCATCCCGCGCGACACCGTCGTCACCATGCTGCCGCCCGACAACGCGCAGTTCGGCACCTACAACCGCATCAACGCCTCCTACAACTCGGGCGCCAACCAGCTGGTCAAGACGATCACGGCCAACTTCGGCATCCCGATCAACCACGTCGTCCAGGTCGGCTTCGCAGGATTCCAGGACGCCGTGAACGCGCTGGGCGGCATCTACCTCGACTTCCCCTACCCGGCCAAGGACGCCTACTCGGGCCTCGACATCACCACTCCGGGCTGCCAGCTGCTCGACGGCACCCAGGCGCTGGCGGTGGCCCGGGCCCGCCACTACGAGTACTACGCCGACGGCTACTGGCAATACGACGGGACGAGCGACTTCGGGCGGATCCAGCGTCAGGACGCCTTCATCAAGGCCGTGATGAGCGCGGCCAAGTCGAAGATCAACCCGTTCACGGTCAACGCCTTCATCGGTTCCATCCACGAGGGCATCGTGATCGACGACGGGTTCGGCTTCAACGAGCTGATCGGGCTCGCGCTCACCTACCACTCCTACGACCCGTCCAACCTCGCAGGCGCAGACCCTGCCCACGGTGGCGGCCAACGGGTTCGGCAACCTGGGCGACGTGCTGACCGTCGACCAGCCGGCGGCCCAGCAGATGCTCGTCAGCGTCTTCGGCTCCAGCCTGGTCACTCCCACCAACCCGCCGCCGGGCGCCGACGGCAACCCCCAGCCGCCGCCCCCCGTCACGCCGACGACGGCGGCACCGAGCGTCGCCGAGCCCTCAGCCGGGGGCACGAGCACCGGCACGACGCCTCCGGCCGTGGCGCCGCCCTCCTTCGACCCCGTGCCGTGCAGCCCGAGCTGAGCCGGTCACTAGGAGGCCTCGGCGGCCACCTCGTCGAGGCCCTGGGCCAGGGCGTTCCAGCTCAGCGTGGCGCACTTGATGCGCACCGGGAACTTCACCACGCCCTGGAGCGCGGCGAGCTCGCCGAGCTTGTCGAGGTCGATCTCCTCGGGCTCGGCGGCCTCGGCCCCGTCCCGGTCACCGTCGTGCTCGAGCGTGGCCTCGTGGATCGACATCATCCCCTTGAACGTGTGGATGAGCTGGCGCACCTCGGCCACCGGCTTGCCCTTGACGGCGGCCGACATGAGCGAGGCCGAGGACTGGCTGATGGAGCAACCGGAGCCCCCGATCTTGAGGTCGGCCAGCTTCCCGTCCTCGACCACCAAGGAGATCACGACCTCGTCGCCGCAGAGCGGATTGAAGCCCTCGACGCGGTGGGCCGGCGGCGAGTCGAGCTCGCCGCGGTTCCGCGGCGAGCGGTAGTGGTCGAGGATGATCTCGCGGTACAGCTCCTCCAGGTCGGCCATCAGCCGAACAACCTACCGGCTTCGAGCAATCCCTCGATCAGCACTTCGATGTCGCGCTCGTCGCTGAACAGGGACAACGACGCTCGGGCCGTGGCCTGGACGCCGAGGCGGCGCATGAGCGGCTTGGCGCAGTGGTGACCCGGCCGCACGCACACGCCGAACTGGTCGAGCACCTGGGCCAGGTCGTGCGCGTGCACGTCGCGGTAGGCCAGGGAGAGGACGCCGCCGCGGTCGGGGCCCGCCGGCGGCCCGAACACCCGCACGTCGGAGCCCAGCTTCTCGTCGAGGCGGGCCAGCGCGTAGTTCGTCAGCGCCAGCTCGTGGGCGCGGATGCGGTCCATCCCGATGTCGCCCAGGTACTTGATGGCCGCGGTGAGGCCGACCGCCTCGGCGATGGGCGGCGTGCCCGCCTCGAAGCGCGCCGGTGGCGGTGCCGGGCGGAAGGAGTCGAGCTTCACGTCGAGGATCATGCCGCCGCCGCCCAGGAACGGCGCCATGGCGTCGAGCAGCTCGGCGCGCCCCCACAGGACGCCGATGCCGGTCGGGCCCATCATCTTGTGGGCGGAGAAGGCGAGGAAGTCGACGCCCAGGTCCCGCACGTCGACCGGCGCGTGCGGGACGAGCTGCGCGCCGTCGGCGACCACGACGGCGCCGGCGCCGTGCGCCACCGCTGCGATGTGCGACACCGGGTTGATGGTGCCGAGCACGTTGGACATGGTCGAGATCCCGACGAGCTTGACGCCGTCGACCAGCCGGTCGAGGTCGTCGAGCACCAGCCGCCCGCCGTCGTCGATCGGGATGTAGCGCAGGTCGAGGCCGCCGATCTCCTCGGAGAGGATCATCCAGGGGACGATGTTGGCGTGGTGCTCCATCTCGGTCAGCAGCACGGCGTCGCCGGCGCGCAGGTTGGCCCGGCCCCAGGTGTGCGCCACCAGGTTGAGCGACTCGGTCGTGTTCTTGGTGAACACGACCTCGTGCGCCGGGTCCGGCGCGCCGATGAAGCGCCCCGCCACCACGCGGGCCCGCTCGTAGAGGTGCGGTGGCCTCCTCGGCGGTGGCGTAGACGCCGCGGTGGACGTTGGCGTGCGTCGTCTCGTAGTAGCGCGTCATGGCGCCGATGACGGCCTGCGGCTGCAGGGCGGAGGAGGCGGAGTCGAGGTAGACGATCGGCCGGCCGTTGACCGTACGCGTCAGGAGGGGGAAGTCCTTGCGCAGCGCCTCGACGTTGAGCGGCGCCGCACCGGTCGGAGCGGGCGTCATCGCCAGGCCTCGTAGCCCTCGGCCTCGACGCGGGCGGCCAGCTCGGGCGCCGCCGCTGGCGACGATCGCGCCCGTCGACGAGCAGGTGCACGACGTCGGGGACCAGTTCCTCCAGCAGTCGCTGGTAGTGGGTGATGGCGAGCACGCCGAGCTCGGGGCGTGCCGCGCGCACGGCGCGCACGCCGCGGCCGACGACACGGAGGGCGTCGATGTCGAGGCCCGAGTCGGTCTCGTCGAGGACGGCCACGAGCGGCTCGAGCAGCGCCATCTGCAGGATCTCGTTGCGCTTCTTCTCGCCCCCGCTGAAGCCCTGGTTCAGGTGGCGGCTGGCGAAGGACGTGTCCATGCCGAGGCGCTCCATCCACTCGGTCATGAGCACCCGGACCTCGAGCACCGAGACGTCCTCGCCGGTGCGCGCCGCCATGGCCTGGCGCAGGAACTGGGTCACCGACACGCCCTCGATCGACTCGGGGTACTGGAAGGCGAGGAAGATGCCGGCCTTGGCCCGCACGTCGGTGGGCCAGCTCGTGACGTCCTCGCCGTCGAGGAGGATGCTCCCCGCGGTCACGGTGTAGGCGGGATGACCCAGCAGCGCACCCGCCAGGGTGGACTTCCCGGCGCCGTTGGGACCCATGAGCGCGTGGATCTCTCCCGCCCCGACCGCCAGGTCGACGCCGCGCAGGATGGCGCCGCCCTCGGCGCAGACGTGGAGGTCCCGGATCTCGAGCAGGGGCGGCGCCAGTGGGCATCGGCTAAAAGTTTACCTTTTTGGTCAGGTTTTGCCGGCACGCGCGGCCTCACCAGCCCCGGTCGACCCATTCCTGCAGGTGCGGGGCCTCGTCGCCCACCGTGGTGGACTGCCCGTGGCCGGGCAGGACCACGGTGTCGGGGTCGAAGCGCGGCGAAGATGCGCCGGTCGATGGACTCGATGATGGCCGGGAAGCTGCCCCCCTCGAAGCGAGGTGTTGCCCGGCCCGCCGGGGAAGAGGGTGTCGCCGGTGAACAGCAGGTTCGTGCCCTCGACGGCGAAGCAGATGGAGCCGGGCGTGTGGCCCGGGGTGGCCAGGGTCCGGATGCGCAGGTCGCCCACCCGGAGCGTCTCGTCGTCGTCCAAGATGAGGTCGTAGCTGGGCAGCATGCCGGCGTCGGCGCTGGTCACCGCCACGGAGATGCCGGCGTCGCGCACGGCGGGCACGGCCTGGATGTGGTCCCAGTGCCCGTGGGTCTCGACGACCTGGCGCACGCCGAGGCGCTGGCAGATCTCGAGCAGGGCCTCGTGCTCGTTGGCGGCGTCGATCAGCATGGCGTCGCCCGTCCGGCGGCAACGGAGGATGTAGACGTTGTTGTCCATCGGGCCCACCACGATCTGGTGGACCTCGGCCGCCGCATCGCTCCAGATCTCTCCAGCTGTCCCATGGCCCCAGCGTGGCACAGCCACGAGGCGTCTGGTCGCAGCGCCGCCACGGTCTGGTAGACACCCTTGTGAACGAAGCGGCACACCACCGGCGGGGCTTGCCGGGGGGAGAGGCAGAGGAGCCCAGGCATGAATTTCGCCTTCAGTGACGAGCAGGAAGAGCTGCGCACGGCGGTGCGCCGGTTCCTGGCCGAGAAGTCGCCCGAGTCCGAGGTGCGCCGGCTCATGGACACCACCGAGGGCTACGACCCGGCGGTGTGGAGCCAGATGGCCGACCAGCTGGGCCTGCAGTCGCTCACCATCCCCGAGGAGTTCGGGGGCTCGGGCTTCACCTACGTCGAGCTGCTCGTGGTGCTCGAGGAGATGGGCGCCGCCCTGCTGTGCGCGCCCTTCTTCTCCACGGTCGCCCTGGCCGCCAACGCGCTGCTCACCTCGGGCGACGACGAGGCCAAGAAGAGCTACCTGCCCGGGATCGCCTCGGGGGAGACGATCGCCACCCTGGCCATCACCGAGGACAACGGGCAGTGGGACTTCAGCGGTATCGAGTTGGCGGCCGAGCAGAAGGGCGACGGCTGGGTGCTCGACGGCCACAAGATGTTCGTCATCGACGGGCACGTGGCCAACCTGATCATCGTGGCGGCGCGCACGCGCGGCGGGCGTCTCGCTCTTCGCCGTCAAGGGTGACGCGCCGGGGCTCACCCGCACGCCGCTGCCGACGATGGACCAGACGCGCAAGCAGGCCCGCCTCGAGTTCTCGCGGCACCCCGGCGACGCTTGATCGGCACCGACGGGGGCGCCGAGCCCGGCCTGTCCAAGACGCTCGACCTGGCCGCGGTGGCGCTGGCGGCCGAGCAGGTGGGCGGGGCCCAGCGCGTGCTCGACGCGTCGGTCGAGTACGCCAAGACCCGCATCCAGTTCGGGCGGCCCATCGGCAGCTTCCAGGCGATCAAGCACAAGTGCGCCGACATGCTGCTCGAGGTCGAGTCGGCCAAGTCGGCCGCCTACTACGCCGCCTGGGCCGCCGCCGAGGACTCCGACGAGCTGCCCGTCGTGGCCAGCCTGGCCAAGTCGTACTGCTCGGAGGCCTACTTCCACGCCGCGGCGGAGAACATCCAGATCCACGGCGGCATCGGCTTCACCTGGGAGCACCCGGCGCACCTCTACTTCAAGCGGGCCAAGTCGTCCGAGCTCCTGCTGGGCGACCCCGCGTACCACCGCGAGCTGCTGGCACAGCGCATCGGGATCTGAGATGGCGGGGCCATTCAGGCTCCTGCCCGGACCGGCGGGCGACCTCACGTCCTACGCCAGCGCCACCGCCCCGGGCGCGCCGGTCCGGCGGTCACGTGCTGCTCTGCCACGACCTGCCGCGGCCCAAGGGCTCGGCCGCCGACGTCGCCCTCACCTACCCGGCCCTGGCCGACCGGCTCGCCCGGGAGTCCGGCTGGCGCGTCGTCACCGCCGCGCTGCGCGGGGCCGGCGAGTCGGCGGGCGACTTCTCGGCGCTGGGCTGGCTGGACGACCTGAGCTTCCTGGCCGAGACCGAGATCCCGGCGCCGACGCCCCTCCTGGTCGTGGGCTTCGGTTTCGGCGGGGTGCTGGCGCTGCACCTGGCCGCCCGGCGACGACCGGGTGGCGGGGGTGGCCTGCCTGGGCACGCCGGTCGGACCTCGGGCCGCTGGCCCGCGACCCCGAGGACCTCCGGGACCGCTGCCGGCGCACCGGCGTGATCACCACCCCCGGCTTCCCCGCCTCGCTGGAGGCCTGGGCCAAGGAGCTCTCCGTCCTCCACCCAGCCGAGGACGCGGCCCTGCTCAAGGGCAGGCCGCTGCTCATGGTCCACGGCTCCGACGACCCCGACGTCCCCGTCGGCGACGCCCGCTCGCTCGCCGGCCGCGGCCACCGGGCCCTCCGAGCTGCACGTCGTCCTCGGGGCGGGCCACTGGCTCCGGGCCGACCCCCGGGTGATCGCCATCCTGGTGGGCTGGCTGGAGCGGCGGCACTGAGGCACGGCACGTCACAACGCGCTCAATGCGGGGCCCCTTCGTTCCGAGAACGATGAGGAATGAGTGATCAGGGAGTACCGAGCTTCTCCGTGGTGCTCGACGTGTCCGACGGGGCGGCCACCGCGCCGGGGCCCGACGACGACACGTCCGTCGCACCGGTCCGGGGCGGAAGCGGGGCGGGCCTCCCCGGGCCCGGTGCGGCGGAGCCGGACTCCGACCGCGGCAGAGATCACGCCGCCGGTGGCGCGCTACTCAACGCTCGATCGATCGCGTCGCGCAGGTCCCGCGCCGCACGGCGGGCGTCGGGGGCCTGGGTCAGGTAGCGCACGACGACGAAATGACGGACACCGGCCGCCGCCAGGGCCGGAATACGTTCCGGCGTCACGCCACCGGTCACGAAGACGGGAACACTGGACCGTTCACTGGCCAGAGTGACGTAGCCGATCCCGGTCCCGGGCCGGCCCGGCTTGGTGGGCGTCGCCTCGACGGGCCCGGCCGAGATGTAGGTCACGTCCTCGTCGGCCGCGCCGACCAGGTCGGCCGGCCCGTGGGTGGAGAGCCCGACGATGGCCGCCGGGCCGAGGATGCGCCGGGCCAGCGAGACCGGCGCGTCGTCCTGGCCCACGTGGACACCGTCGGCGCCCGACCTCGAGGGCGAGGTCGGGCCGGTCGTTGAGCACGAAGGGCACGCCGTGCTCGTGGCACACCGCCGCCGCCGATGCGGGCGCGGGCCAGCAGCGGCCTCGCCTCGAGGTCCTTGTCCCGCAGCTGCACGACGTCCACCCCGCCCGCGATGCACGACGTGAGGAAGGCGGCGAGGTCGGGCCGGTCCGGCGTGCAGAGGTAGAGGCGGCGACCCGAGAGGTCGAAGCCGGCGCTCACGTCCCGGCGCGCGCCCGGGCCTTCGCGGCCTTCTTGGTCGCCCGGACCTTGGCCAGGCTCTCGGGACCGTCGATGTCGGCCACCGAGAGGTAGGTCCCGGGGTCGCCGAAGGGGGTGGTGGCCTCGCGCCAGCCCTCGGGGCGCACGCCGAGCTGCTTGCCCAGCAGCGCGGCGAAGATCTTCGCCTTCTGCTCGCCGAAGCCCGGCAGCGCCCTCAGCCGGCCCACCAGCTCCTCGCCGCTGCGCACGCCCTCTCCAGATGGCGTCGGCCCGGTTGGCGTACTCCTCGGCCACGGCGCGGCAGACCGCCTGGACCCGGCCGGCCATGGACCCGGGGAAGCGGTGCAGGGCCGGCCGCTCCCTGAAGACGGCGGCCAGCTCGTCGGGGTCCATGGCGGCGATGGAGGCGGCGTCCAGCGGGCCGTCGCCGCCCAGGCGGCGCGCCAGCTCGGCCGGCGACGAGAACGCCTTCTCGATCGGTATCTGCTGGTCGAGCACCATGCCGATGAGCAGGGCCAGGGGATCGCGGCTGACGACCGCGTCCGCCTCGGCGTCGCCGGTCAGGTGCAGCGCTCTGGGTGCCATGGTCAGATCTTTGCACGGCGCCCGGCGCCGGTGGACGTGCCCCGGGGCCGCGGTGCGGGCAGACTCGCGCCATGCACATCCCGGCCAAGGTCGACTACGGCATCCGCGCCCTGCTCGCCCTGGCGGCCGCGGGGACGCCCCAGACCGCCGAGTCCCTCGCCGGGGAGCAGGGTCTGCCGCCGCGCTTCCTGGGCGCCATCCTGGCCGACCTGCGCCGGGCCGGCGTGGTGGCCAGCCAGCGGGGCGCCGAGGGCGGCTACCGGCTGGCCCGCGATCCCGAGCGCCATCACCATCGCCGACGTGATCCGTGCCCTGGACGGGCCCCTGGCCGAGGTGCGGGGGTTCCGGCCCGAGGCCACCAGTTACGACGGGGCGGCGGAGAACCTCCAACAGGTCTGGGTCGCCGTGCGGGCCAGCCTGCGCTCGGTGCTCGAGAAGGTCACCCTGACCGACGTCATCTCGGGCGAGCTCCCCCCGCACGTCCAGAAGCTCGTGACAGGACCCCGATGCCTGGGTCGCGCACTGAGGCCGGGGAGCCCGGGCCGGTCGCCGTCGCGGCCGCCGACTACCTGTGGTTCGCCGACCAGGCGCTCCACGAGATGGCGGGCATCGTCGAGGGGCTGGGCGACGAGCTGGCCAACCGGCGCCCCCCGTTCCGCGACGCCAACTCGCCCTTCGCCATCCTGACCCACTGCCTGGGCGTGATGGAGTACTGGGGTGGTGCGACCGTGGCCGAGCGGCCGGTCCAGCGCGACCGGGCGGCCGAGTTCACGGCGACGGGGGAGGTGGCCGGGCTGCTGTGGCGCACCGAGGTGGCCCGCCGGCGCCTGCGCCAGGACATCGCGGGTCTCGACGCCTCGGCCGGACCGGCGGGCGTCCGGCCCGATCCCGACCACCCGGTGCCCTACGCCGAGACCAAGGGCGCCGTGCTGCTGCACATCCTCGAGGAGCTGTTCCAACACCTGGGGCAGATGGAGATCACCCGCGACGCGCTGGTGGTGAACCAGCGGCGGTGACGCCCGACGACGGTGGCCCCGCTCAGACCGTGAACGGGGCGGCGCGGCCGGGGTCGATGCCGAAGTCGGCGATGGCCCCGGACACGACGAGGGCTCGATGCGCCCGCCCAGGGCCAGCTGCTGCAGGACGGCGACGACGAGATGGGCGGCGTCCACCTCGAAGTACGAGCGCAGGGCGTCCCGCGCGTCGGAGCGGCCGAACCCGTCGGTCCCGAGCGACGCGTAGGGACGCTGCACGAAGCGCGCCACCTGGTCGGGCACGCTGCGCATGTAGTCCGTGATGGCGACGACGGGATCGGGCCCCGTGCCCGAGCGCGGCCGTGACGAAGGGGACGCGGGGCTCGCCCTCGGGATGGAGCCGGTTCCAGCGCTCCGCCTCGAGCGCCTCGGTGCGCAGGTTGGTCCACGACGTCACGGCCCAGGTGTCGGCGCCGACGCCGTAGCGCTCCGCCAGCAGGCGCTGCGCCTCGAGGGCGACGCTCCACATCGGCCCCGAGAAGCACAGCGACGCCCGCAGCTCGCCCGCCGTCTCGGGCGCCGCGGCAAAGCGGTAGGCGCCGTCGATGATGCCCCGGCGGACGGCCTCGCCCTCCGCGCCCTCGGGCAGCGCCGGCATCGGGTAGGTCTCGTTGTAGAGCGTGAGGTACCAGAAGCGGTCCTTGGGGTCGGGACCGAGCATCTCGGTGACGGCCGCCTCCATGATCACGGCCACCTCGTAGGCGAACGAGGCGTCGTAGACCACGGCGGCGGGATTGGTGGAGGCCAGCAGCGGCGACTGCCCGTCGTCGTGCTGCAGCCCCTCGCCCATCAGCGTCGTCCGGCCCGCCGTGCAGCCGGCCAGGATGCCCCGCCCGCGCATGTCGCCCAGCAACCAGGCCAGGTCGCCGACCCGCTGGAAGCCGAACATGGAATAGAAGAGGTACACGGGCAGCATCGGCTGCCCCCACGTGGCGTAGGCGGTGGACAACGCGATGAAGCGTGGCCAGCGCCCCCGCCTCGGTGATGCCCTCCTGGAGGACCTGCCCCGACGAGCTCTCGGCGTAGTTCAGGGGGAGGTCGGCGTCGACCGGCACGTAGTTCTGCCCGTCGGGCGCGTAGATCTTGGCCTCGGCGATGAGCGGCTCGAGCCCGAAGGTCCGGGCCTCGTCCGAGACGATCGGCGCCACCAGCGAGCCGACGGTGGGGTCCCGCACCAGGTTGCGCAGCAGGCGGGCGAACACCATGGTGGTCGACACCGACTGCTTCCCCGACCCCGCCGCGAACTCCTCGAACACCTTGGCGTCGGGCCGCAGCGCCGGCGCGGGCCGGACCACCCGCACGGGCAGCGGGCCGTCGAGGACGCGGCCGCGGGCCCGCAGGTACTCCATGGCGTCGGAGCCCTCGGCCGGGCGGATGTAGGGCGGGTCGCCCTCGAGCGCGGCGTCGGGGATGTCGTCGGTCAGGTAGAGCCGGTCGCGCAGGGCGCGCAGCTGCGCCCTGGTCATCTTCTTGATCTGGTGCGTGGCGTTGCGGGCCTCGATCTCGGGACCGAGCGTCCACCCCTTGATCGTCTTGGCCAGGATGGCGGTCGGCGCGCCGCGTCTGCTCGGTGGCGAGCTTGTAGGCGGCGTAGAGCTTGCGGTAGTCGTGCCCGCCGCGGGGGAGCGAGACCAGCTCGTCGTCACTCAGGTCCTCGACCATCTTGCGCAGGCGGGGGTCGGGGCCGAAGAAGTGCTCCCGGATGTAGGCACCGGACTCGACGGCCAGCTTCTGGTACTCGCCGTCGACCGTCGTGTTCATGCGGTCGAGCAGGACGCCGTCGACGTCCTTGGCCAGCAGCGCGTCCCACCGCGAGCCCCAGATCACCTTGATGACGTTCCAGCCCGCCCCGCGGAACACCGCCTCGAGCTCCTGGATGATCTTCCCGTTGCCGCGGACGGGACCGTCGAGGCGCTGCAGGTTGCAGTTGACGACGAAGATGAGGTTGTCGAGGTGCTCCCGGCCGGCGACGCCGAGGGCGCCGATGGACTCGGGCTCGTCCATCTCGCCGTCGCCCACGAAGCACCAGACGCGGCTGCCGCTCGTGTCGACCAGGCGGCGCAGCTTGAGGTAGCGGTTGACGTGGGCCTGGTAGATGGCGGCGATCGGGCCCAGCCCCATCGAGACGGTGGGGAACTCCCAGAAGTCGGGCAGCGAGCGGGGGTGGGGATAGCTGGGCAGCCCGTCGCCGCCCACCTCGTGGCGGAAGTTGTCGAGCTCCTTCTCGGTCAGCCGGCCCTCGACGAAGGCGCGGGCGTAGATGCCGGGCGACGCGTGCCCCTGGAAGAAGACCTGGTCCCCGAAGCCGCCGTCGGCCTTGCCGCGGAAGAAGTGGTTGAAGCCGACCTCGTAGAGCGCGGCCGAGCTGGCATAGGTGGACAGGTGCCCGCCGATGCCCTCGGTGCGCGTGTTGGCCCGGGTGACCATGGCGGCGGCGTTCCAGCGGATGTAGGCGCGGATCCGGCGCTCCTGGTACTCGTCGCCGGGGAACCAGGGCTCGTCGTCGGCCGGGATGGTGTTCACGTAGGGGGTCGAGACCGTGGCGGGGAAGTCGACCTGCTTGGTGCGCGCCCGCTCCAGGAGCTTCATGAGCAGGTAGCGCGCCCGGGCGCGGCCCCGGGCGTCGACGATGGCGTCGAACGAATCGAGCCACTCCTCGCGTCTCCCCCGGATCGGTGTCGGGGACCTGGTGGCTGATCCCGTCGAACAGCATTTCTCCACGGTACCGGGAGGGAGGGGAACACCCTGACCACCGGTCGCGGGGTGTTACAAACGTGTCATGCCAGCCCACTCCGCCCCGGTCGTCGTGTACACGGACGGCGCGTGCCGGGGCAACCCCGGCCCGGGCGGCTGGGCCTGGGCCGTGCCCGAGGGGCCCTACGCCAGCGGGGCCGACCCGCACACGACCAACCAGCGCATGGAGATCACGGCCGCGCTCGAGGCGCTGCGGGCCCTCCTGCCCGACGGTCCCACGGCGATCGAGGTGGTGAGCGACTCGACCTACGTCGTCAAGTGCTTCACCGACGGATGGTGGCGGGGCTGGCAGCGGCGCAACTGGAAGAACTCGCAGAACAAGCCGGTGGCCAACCGTGACCTGTGGGAGCCGCTCATCGCGCTCGCGCTGTCGCCTGGCGCCGACGTCAGCTGGCGCTGGGTGAAGGGTCACTCGGGCGACCGCTGGAACGACCGGGTCGACGAGCTCGCCACCGTGGCGGCCGACTCGGGGCACGGCGCGAGCGGCTGACCCGAACAGGGGAAACTGCCGCCGCCGCCGATCTGAGCGCGGTGGTGCGAACGGTAGAGTGCCGGGGGAACACGCGCGGGACACGGAGTGGGGTCCGCCCGGTGCGATCGGGACGTCTCGGGGGAGCCGAACGCGCCGGACGAGCCTCGTGAGGACAGGAAGAGGACGGGCGATGGCCACCGAAGAAGAGTTCGACATCGTCGTGATCGGCGGCGGACCGGGCGGCTACGCCACCGCGCTCTACGGCGCCGCCGCGGGGCTGTCCGTCGCCATCGTCGAGCGGGACAAGGTCGGCGGGACCTGCCTGCACCGCGGCTGCATCCCGGCCAAGGAGTTCCTCGAGACGGCCGCGGTGCACCGCACGATCGAGGGCTCCAAGGAGTTCGGCATCGGCGTCTCCGCGGTGTCGCTCGACTTCGCGGTCAGCCAGGACCGCAAGAACGCCGTGGTGGACAAGCTGTTCAAGGGCCTGTCGGGATTGCTCAAGGGGCGCAAGGTGGTCACCCTGTCGGGCACGGGCACCCTCAAGGCCGACCGCCGCGTCGAGGTGCTCGACGGTGAGGATGCCGGCCGCGTCGTGGTGGGCCGCAACGTCGTCCTGGCGGCCGGGTCGGTGCCCTCCGGCCTGCCCGGCTTCGAGGTCGACGGGCGCTGGGTCATGACCTCGGACGAGTTCCTCGACCTCAAGGAGCTCCCGGCCTCGGTCGCCGTCATCGGCGGCGGGGTGATCGGGTGCGAGTTCGCCTCGCTCCTGGCCGACCTCGGCTCCAAGGTGACGATCCTCGAGGCGCTCGACACGATCCTCTCCGGCTGCGACGACGACATCGTCCGCCTGGTCGCCCGCTCCTTCAACAAGCGCGGCATCGAGCATCGCGACCGCCGTGCTGGTCGAGGGGCACACGCCGTCGAAGGACGGGAGCGTCACGACGGTCGCGGCGGGGGAGCAGAGCTACGACGTGGAGGCCATCGTGGTGTCGGTGGGCCGGCGCCCCCGCACCGAAGGGCTGGTGGCCGACGGGGTGGGCGTCCAGATCGACCGACGCGGCTTCGTGGTGACCGACGAGTACCAGCGCACCGGCGTCGACGGCGTCTGGGCGGTCGGCGACATCGTGGCCGGCACGCCGCAGCTGGCCCACGTGGGGTTCGCCGAGGCCATCGTGGCGGTCAAGGGCATGCTGGGCGAGCCGGTGGTGCCGGTCGACAACGGCAAGGTGCCCTGGGCCATCTACTGCCACCCCGAGGTGGCGTTCTGCGGCATGACCGAGGCGCAGGCCAAGGCGGCGGGGATCCCCGTGGTGACCAAGAAGGACCCCTTCGGGGGCAACAGCCGGGCGCAGATCATCGGCGACACCGAGGGCGTGGTGAAGATCGTGGCCGAGCGGCGGCCCGACGGGACGGCCGGGCGGATCCTCGGCGTGCACCTGTGCGGGCCCTGGGTGACCGAGCAGCTCGGCGCCGGCTACCTGGCCGTCAACTGGGAGGCCTTTCCCGAAGAGGTGGCCCAGTTCATCCAGCCGCACCCGTCGCTCTCCGAGACCTTCGGCGAGACCATGTTGGCGCTCAGCGGAAGGGGACTGCACGTTGGCTGACGTGATGATGCCGCAGCTCGGCGAGACCGTGACCGAGGGCACGATCACCCGCTGGATGAAGGGCGTGGGCGAGGCCGTCGAGCGCGACGAGCCGCTCTTCGAGGTCTCGACGGACAAGGTCGACTCCGAGGTGCCCTCCCCGGCCGCCGGGCGTCCTGACCGAGATCCTCGTCCCCGAGGGCGAGACGGTCGAGGTCGGCGTGAAGCTGGCGGTGATCGGCGACGGCTGCGGGCTCGGTCGCCACGGGCGCTGCGCCCGCGGCCGAGACGGCCGAGGCTCCGGCGCCCCCTGCCGAGCCCGTGCCACCGGCCGACCCGCCGCCGCACCGGCACCACCGACCCCCGGCACCAGCAGCCACCGCCGGCGCCGGCAGCAGCGCCGGCGCCGGCATCGGCCGTGGAGAGCGACGGCGGCGGCGAGGCCCTTCTCCTCTCTCCCATGGTGCGCAGGCTGCTCTCGGAGAACGGGATCAGCGAGACCGAGGTCACGGGCACCGGCGCGGGCGGGCGCATCACCCGTGACGACGCACGGCGCGTCGTCGAGGCGCGCCGCGCCGCGGCGGCACCGGCACCGGCTGCTCCGCCCCCGCCGCCGACCGCGTCCCCGCCGGCGGCCCCCGTGTTCAGTGCGCCGACGCGCAGCGCCGCGTCTCCATGGCCTCGTTCCGCGCCGCGGGCGACCAGGTGGTGCCCTTCTCGAACATGCGGCGCCGGACGGCCGAGCACATGGTGCGGTCCAAGGCCACGTCGCCGCACGCCTTCATCGCCAACGAGGTCGACTTCGAGAGCGTCGAGCGCGTGCGCAAGGCCTGGGGCGAGCGCTTCAAGGCGGAGGAGGGGTTCTCGCTGACCTACCTCCCCTTCGTCGCCCGGGCGGCGGTGGAGGCGCTGCGCGACTTCCCGTTGCTCAACGCGTCGGTGGTCGACGACTCGCTGCTGGTCCACGCCGAGGTCAACCTCGGGATCGCGGTGGACCTGTCCCACGAGGGTCTGATCGTGCCGGTCATCCACCGTGCCGAGGAGGTCACGCTGCGCGGGGTGGCCCGGCGCATCCGCGACCTGGCCGAGCGGGCGCGCGGCCGCCAGCTCAACGCGGACGACATCGCCGGCGGCACGTTCTCCATCACCAACGACGGCCCGTTCGGCACCTACTTCACGGTCCCGATCATCAACCAGCCGCAGGTGGCGATCCTGGCCACCGACGGCATCGCGCGCCGGCCGGTGGTGGTGACCCAGCCCGACGGGTCCGAGTCCATCGCCATCCACTCCACCGGCATCCTCGGCGTCAGCTGGGACCACCGCGCCGTCGACGGCGCCTACGTCTCCTTGTTCCTGGCGCGGGTCTCGGACCTGCTGAGCAGCCGGGACTGGGGCGCCGAGCTCTGAGGGGCGGGCCGGTGCTGCGCATCCGGGTCGCTCGGGACGGTCCCGTACCACGAGGCGTTCGCGCTGCAACACGCCCTGGCCACCGAGGCCACCGACGACTACCTGCTCCTCCTGCAGCACCCGCCACACCTACACGCTCGGGGCGCACGCGGACGAAGCCCACGTCCTCGTCGACCCGGCGCTGGTCGGCGCCGTGCTCGAGCGCACCGACCGCGGCGGGGACGTGACCTATCACGGGCCGGGGCAGCTGGTCGCCTATCCGATCGTGCACGGTGCCCGACGACCCGGCGGCGGGCCCCGCGCACGTGCACCGCCTGGAGCGGATTCTCATCGAGACGCTGGCCGACCTCGGCCTGCCGGGGGCGAGCAG
The DNA here is from genome assembly GCA_963774485.1 of uncultured Acidimicrobiaceae bacterium. Classification (GTDB taxonomy): domain Bacteria; phylum Actinomycetota; class Acidimicrobiia; order Acidimicrobiales; family RAAP-2; genus Bog-473. Next base: position 117,655 of record CAVZFG010000005.1, on the reverse strand, counting down.
CGTGGACGAGTACCCGGGCGTGTGGGTGGGCGCGGACGGTCCCGATCCGCGCAAGATCGCCGCCATCGGGGTGCGGACCCTGCGGGTCGGCCCGGGGCGCCGCCGCACGCTCCACGGCGTCGCCCTGAACGTCACCACCGACCTCGAGATGTTCGGCCACATCGTGCCGTGCGGCATCGCCGACCGCGGCGTGACGTCGCTGCGGGCCGAGGGCATCGAGGCGCCGATGGAGGTGGTGGTCGACGCCTTCGTGGCCCGGGCGGCCGCCGTGCTTCGGCACCGGGGTGGCGGAGCGCCATGACGTCGTGACCGGTCCCGCCGCCACTGCCGTGCCGGTGGACGGGGGCGGAGCGGCCGCTGCTGCGACGCCTGCGCCAGGCCGGAGTGGCACCCGAGGACGGCCTCGACATCGCGCAGCGCAAGCCACCCTGGGTGCGGGTGCCCGTGCGCATCGGCAAGGGCTACCGCCGGCTGGGGGCGACGATCCACGATCTCGGCCTCGTGACGGTGTGCGAGGAGGCCGGCTGCCCGAACATCTACGAATGCTGGGCCGATGGCACGGCGACCTTCATGATCAACGGCGAGCGCTGCACGCGGGCGTGTGGCTTCTGCCAGGTCGACACGCGCCATCCGTCCCCGCTGTCGCCCGACGAGCCCGAACGGGTGGCCCAGGCGGTGGAGCGGATGGGGCTCGGCCATGCGGTCGTGACCTGCGTCGCCCGCGACGACCTCCCCGACGGCGGCGCAGGGGCCATGGCGAACACCGATCCGGGCCATCCGGGCCCGGACGCCGGGACGACGGTCGAGGTGCTGATCTCGGACTGCCGGGGTGATGCGCCGTCGCTCGACGCCATCTTCGAGGCGCGGCCTGACGTGCTGAACCACAACATCGAGACCGTGGCCCGGCTCCAGCGGGCCGTGCGGCCCTCGGCGGGCTACGCGCGCAGCCTGGCCGTGCTGGCCCGGGCGGGTCAGGCCGGCCTCGCTGACGAAGTCCGGCCTGATGGTCGGGCTGGGGGAGCGCGAGGACGAGGTCGTGGCCACCATGGCGGACCTGCGGGGCGTGGGCGTCTCCATCGTCACGATCGGCCAGTACCTGCGCCCGAGCCGCGACCACCTCCCGGTGTCGCGCTATTGGACTCCCGAGGAGTTCGGGCGCCTGCGCCGGGCGGGGGCCGAACTGGGCGTGGCCCACGTGGAGGCGTCACCGCTCACCCGGTCGAGCTATCACGCCCGCGAGGCGGCGACCGCGGCGACCGGCGCAGCGCTGAGCGGCTGCTCTCCGCTTTCCTCGCCGTCAGGGCGGCGCCGCGGTCGCCGACCATCCGCGGATCGGGAAAGAGGGCGTGCAACCATGACCGTGTGGCCGACCGGCGCGCTCGTACCCGCCGCCATGCTGCGCCCACTCCGGCGCGCCGCGCCGGGCGCAGCCGGGCAGCCTGGAGGTTGGTCCTGGCCGTGCCCTTGCTCGCGGCCGTCATGGGCGCAGCCGGCATCGTCAGCCAGACGGGCAGCGGGGCCGCCCCGTCGGGCTGGTACGTCGCCACCGTGCCGGGGACCGGCGCGGACGACGCGGTCCTCGGATCGACCTGTGCCAATGCCCTCCAGTGCTGGGCGGTGGGCGTCACCATCGTGAACATCAGTGGCCCCGGGTCGACCTACGCCCCACTGGTCGAAACCTGGAACGGCACGTCGTGGACGCTGGACGCGACGCCGCCGCGACCCACCGGCGCCGGCGGGGGGTTCTTCGACATCTCCTGTGTCAACGGTACCGACTGTTGGGCGGTGGGGACCGAGTTGAACCAGTCCGCCGGTGGGGGCAATCCCGTCGGGACGCTGATCGAGAACTGGAACGGCACCGCCTGGTCGATCGTGCCCAGCCCCACCCCGACCGGTGCCGGCGTGGCCGGGGCGATCCTGCAGAGCGTGAGCTGCACGTCAGCGTCCAGCTGCATGGCAGTCGGGTATTCGACCGGCGGCAGCATGGGCCTCAACATCAACGACCTGATTGAGCAGTGGAACGGCGCGGCATGGACCATCGTCCCCGGACCTCCGACCGGGCAGACCTACGACCAGCTGACGAACGTCCAATGCCTCACCGCCGACGACTGCTGGGCGGTGGGCAACGCCGGGCCGAAACAGCAGTCGTCCAACTTCCTCCCCATCTTCCCCGGCGGCGCACCGGGGGACCAGGGGCTCATCGAGCACTGGGACGGCACGACGTGGTCGATCGTGCCGAGTGTGACCGAGCCGAGCCCCAACGGCGGGTATCTCAACGGCCTCGCCTGCGTCACCGACTCCGATTGTTGGGCGTCGGGGGCCACGACGGACGACACCGGCACCGCATCGGGGATCCTCATGGAGTCCTGGAACGGATCTTCGTGGACTGACGTCTCGGCGTCCGTGCCCGAACCCAAGCCCTCGACCGGAGCCATCCTGAGCAGCATCTCCTGCCTCGGCGCCGCCCAGTGCTGGGGGGTGGGTTCATCGGGGTCGATCAACGGGGGCAGCAACGCCCCGCCGCAGGGGTTCATCGAGAACTGGAACGGGTCCACCTGGTCGGTCGACCCCAGTCCCAACGTGGCGGCACTCAGCATCTTGAACTCGGTGAGCTGTGTCGGGGCGGTCGGGTGCCTGGCCACCGGCAGCTCCGCCACGGAGTTGCAGGGGGGCGACCCCGGTCTGCGCCCCTACATCGAGCAGATGAGCTTGCCCCCGGCCACGAGCCAGGGCATCGTGCTCGCGGCGCAGGACGGAGGCGCCTTCAACTATGGAACGGTTCAGTTCGCCGGCTCCATGGGCGGCCAGCACCTCAACGCGCCGGTCGTCGGGATCGCGGCGACGCCCGACGGGCGGGGGTACTGGTTGGTCGCCGCCGACGGCGGGGTGTTCAACTTCGGTGACGCCCGGTTCTACGGCGTCGATGGGCGGCCGGCACCTCAACGCGCCGGTCGTCGGGATCGCGGCGACGCCCGACGGGCGGGGCTACTGGTTGGTCGCCTCCGACGGCGGGGTGTTCAACTTCGGTGATGCCCGCTTCTACGGGTCCATGGGCGGTCGGCACCTCAATGCCCCGGTCGTCGGGATTGCCGCCTCATCCGACGGCGGTGGGCTACTGGTTGGTCGCCGCCGACGGCGGGGTGTTCAACTTCGGTGACGCGCCCTTCTTCGGGTCCGCCGGCGGCATGCACCTGAATGCTCCGGTGACCGGCATTGCCGCCACGCCAGACGACGGGGGGTACTGGCTCGTCGGCGCCGACGGAGGCGTCTTCCGGTACGGGGACGCCTTCTACCTGGGCTCGGTGCCGGGCCAGGGCATCGTCGACCAGCCGCCCGTCGTCGGGATCAGCCGGACGCCGAGCGGCATGGGCTACTGGCTGGTGGGCTCCAACGGCGCCGTCTACAGCTACGGAGACGCGACGTTCCTCGGAGCCCCGAACGCAAACAGGTTGGCCGCTCCCGTATCGGGTATCGCGTCGCCCTAGCGGGATCCGGACCAGCGCTCACACGAAGTCCGAGCCCCCGTCGGCGTTGACGCACGCACCCGTCACGTACCCGTTGCGCCGGGAGACGAGGTAGGCGGTGAGCGACGCCACCTCGTCGGGGAGCCCGGCCCTCCCGAGGTCGGCGGGCTGGTGGAAGGTCTTGTCGATCCACGACATGACGTCGTGCGGATCGGCCGGATCGAGGCCCTCGGCGGCGAAGATCTCCCTCAGGTTCTCGGTGAAGCTCGCGGTGACGATGGAGCCCGGGCACACCGCATTGACGAGGATCCCCTCGGGAGCCAACGACTTGGCCAGGTTCTTGGCGAGGCTGGTGACGGCGGCCTTCGACGCGGTGTAGGCGACGAGGATCGGGCTCTGCCGCTGTATCGAGTGCGCCGAGAAGATGGCGATCCGTCCCCACTGCGCCGCGCGCAGCAGCGGCAGCGCCGAGCGCACGCTCCGCACCGCGGACATGGTGCCGAGCGTGAAGGCCGCGTCCCAGCCGGAGTCGTCGAGTTGCTCGAACCGACCGGCGGCCGGTCCGATCGTGTGGACCAAGATGTTGAGCGAGCCCCATCGGTCGCGCCACTTCGCTGAAGCCGGCGACGATGGAGGCCGGGTCCGTCATGTCCACGCTGATGCCCACCGCGTCCGGGCTCCCCGCAGCGCGCAGGGCCGCCGCGGTGTCGTCGAGGGCCTCTTGGCCCCGCGCCATGACCGCCACCCGGGCGCCGTCCGTGGCGAGGATCTCCGCCACGGCCCTCCCCATGCCCTTGCTCCCACCAGTGACGACCGCGGTCGCGTCAGCGAGTCCGAGATCCACGCCCTTCCTCCTCCATCTCCGTCGTGATCGGGTGATCAGGCGACGGCATCGTACGCCTCCAGATAGGGCGCGAACCGCTGGCGCACCTGATCGGCGGAGAGCCCGAAGTCCGACAGGTCGTAGGAGTGGTGACCGTGCGAACCCGGTTCGTGGCTCTTCGCCCAACCGGCCACGGCCTCCGGCGACGCGTCAGTGAACGCGACGCCGATCCGCTCGTAGGCCGCGCCGAGTGCCGCCACCGGGTCCGCCTGCAGGTCGGCAAACGACACGTCGGCGAATCGCTCACTACCGACGCGGTCCCGGAAGTCCATGGCGCGGGACACGGCCAACCACCAGCGCTGCAGCTGCTCGGCACCGAGCTCCAGCGAATCGTCGCGATCGCTGCTCCAGCTCCGGGTGTAGTGGATCAGGCTGCAGACGGAGCCGAGCACCTGGGCCGGGTCACGGTGGCTCCAGAGGAACTTGGCGTCGGGATACGCCTCGAGCAGGGCGTCCAGGGCGAACATGTGCACGGGCGTCTTGAGGTGCCACAGGCGCGGCGGACAGTGCCACTGCAGCAGGCGGAGCACCCGTCGGTGGTAGCGATAGGTCTCACGCATGTCGCAGTCGACGACCCACTCCAGATAGGACGGGACGCGACCGAAGCCGTCGAAGTGCACCGTCCGGAAGCTCATGCCGAGCAGGTCCTGGCATTCGATCGCGGTGGTCGCCTCCTGGTGGTGCATGCTCCGCATCAGGGGAAACGTCTCGTACATCATGGCGAGCCCGGCTTCGGTCTCCGCGATGCGGGGATCGCTGTGCTCGGTGGCCGACTCCGGCGGCGGGCACGGTGACGAGGACTCCCACAAGCGCAGGGAGCGGAATTGGGGATCGGCGGCCACCAGCTGGCTCAGGGCCGTCGTCCCGGTGCGGGGCAGCCCGATGACGAACACGGGCCCCTCGACTTCCTCCTCCTCGATCGAGGGGTTGGCGCGGTAGGTGTCCTCCACCTCCAAGCGGGACGACAGCAACGTCTCCAGCCGGATGCGCTGCATGACTTCGCCCAGCTCCGTGAGGCCGGCCTCCCCGTTCATGGACGCCACCAGGCCGCTCGAGGCCCTCGCGATGGTCCCCCGGCCCGAACTCGTCGAGACCGGTCTTCTGACGCGCCGCGTCCTCGAGCTCGTCGGCGTCCAGCGTCATCGGCAGAACCGCTTGCTCACGGCGAGGCGGCGGGCGGCGATGGTGCTGCTCCGCTCCTCGGGTGTCACCCGACGGGTCCCCGCCGGGAGCGACGCCGAGACGTCGGAGAACGGGATCAACCCGCGTGGTCGGGACCGGCGCGGTCTCGGTGCGCACGCAGCGCAAGATGACGGGCCCCGCGCTGTGCCCGGCCGCGTCGAGCCAGTTGGCGATCCCGGGATCCTCCGTAGGCGATGACGGTGCGCACGATCCCGTCGTCGTCCACCTCCGCCTGGTACCCGTTGAGGCTGCTCTGGTGCCGCCCGTAGTCGATCGTCTCCCACCAGGGGTTGCCCAGCGAGAAGCTCCAGTACAGGCCCTCCGGCGGCGTGACCTCCACCAGGAGGGCCTCGTCGGGTCCCAGCTCCCAGGACCCGATGACGGGCCGGTTCTCGGCCGCCCCGCCCATGGCCGTCCCGTCGAGGGGCGGGAGGAAGGTGTTGGGGGCGTCCGGCCGAGAGAACTGCAAGAAGAACTCGAGGTTGCCGACGACGAAGTCACCCAGCGCGATCAGTTGGCGGGCGACGACCGCCCGTGGGTCCTCCGCCGGGCGCGCCGCCTTCTCCCTCCGCGCGCCGATGCGCTCGATGGAGAGGGAGGACGCCACCTCGGTGTCCCAGTCGTAGAAGAAGTGCCGCACCACCAGCTGGGTCGCGTTCTCGGCGATGGGCAGCCAGTTGCCCTCCTGGGGATCCGCGGCGAGGACGAGCTCCACCTCGCCGTCCGGCCCGAGGTCGAGCTCGTCCAGCAGCACGTTGGCCGAGGAGGCCATGCCGGCCATGGACTGCAGCCCGACGTACCGCGCCGAGCCCCGATTCCCCCACAGGCGATAGGTCTCTCCGCCCCGCAGCGGCGTGCCCGTGTAGATGCAGTCGGGGCAGTCCATGCCCCACTTGTAGACCGCATCGACGCCCGAGGGTCGCACGGCGAGGACCGGGTCGGGCTCCGCCCGCAGCGCCTGATCCACCCCCGTGCCCACGAGCACGAGCAGGTGCCGGAAGCCGGCCGCCATGTCGGCCGCGTTCCGGGGCACGTCGTCGGACAACACGACGCCGGACGCCTTGCGCAGACCGTCGAGGAGATGGGACCAGGCACGTCCCGACACCAGGTCGTCCACCGTGGCGTCCCCGGCCCGGGCAGCCTCGCTGACCGAGTGGGGCATCCAGGACGGATTGACGAACGCACCTGTCACGCGCGGCTCGGTGCGACGCGTCTGAACATCTGGCAGCGACCAACATTGCGGACCCCCGATCGCGGCTCGGCGTCGCCATGCTTCCGCACCCGGAGAGGGCAGTCAACCGCACCTCCGCTTCGAGGTCACTCGTTTCCCGAGGCGCTGCGCGTAGCGTGTGGCCGGGAGGTGGCGAGGCGTGCCACAGCAGGCGGCCACAGGGCGAGTTGACGGCGCATGATCACGAGCGCCATTCCCACACTGGTGCTCATCGGGGTGGCGGCGGTCCTCGCGCCGATCATCGCCGACGGGCTGCGGCGCTTCGTGCCGGTACCCGAGGTCGTGATCGAGATCCTGCTCGGCATCATGCTGGGGCCCTTCGTGCTCAATTTGGTGAAGCCGAACGCCATCGTCTCCGCGCTGTCCGACTTCGGACTCACGTATCTGATGTTCCTGGCCGGCACGGAGCTCGAGATGACGACGATGCGCCGAGGGCACCTGGGGCGTGCCGTTGGATCCTGGGGAGTCTCGCTCCTCCTCGCGTTGGGCGTCGGGCTCGTGCTCCACTCCACCGGTCTCGTCCTCGACCACGTCGTCGTGGCGCTGTGCCTGACGACGACGGCGCTCGGGACCCTGCTGCCGATCCTGCGCGACGCCGGCGTGCTGCAGACGAAGTTGGGGCCGTCGGTCCTGTCGGTGGGGGCCATCGGCGAGTTCGGTCCGATCGTGGCGGTGGCCGTGCTGCTCACGAACCGCGACCCCCGGCTCACCTTCCTGCTCCTCGTCCTCTTCGTGGCCGTGGCCGTCATCGCCGCGCTCCTGGCCGATGCAGGTCCATCCACCCCGCTTCGTCGCGCTGATGCGGCGCCACCTCCACTCGACCTCCCAGCTGCCGGTCAGGATCTCGGTCCTGCTCGTCATCCTGCTGGTGTACCTGGCGACCGAGCTCAGCCTCGACGTCCTGCTCGGGGCGTTCGCGGCCGGCGTGGTCGTACGCCTCTTCATCACCGGAGAGGACAGCGAGCCGATCACGAGCAAGCTCGAGGCGATCGGGTTCGGCTTCCTCATCCCGATCTTCTTCATCGAGAGCGGCATCACCTTCGACCTGCACGCGCTCCTCCACCAGCCCAAGGTCCTGCTCCTCGTGCCCATGTTCACCGCGATCTTCTTGCTGACCCGTGGCGTGCCGACGTGGGCGTTCTTCCGCGGCGTCCTGACGAGGGTCGAGGCCCGCTCACTGGCCGTCCTTGCCTCGACCGGTCTGCCCATCATCGTCGTCATCACGACGCTCGGCGTCGACGAGCACAGGATGAAGCCGCAGAACGCGGCGGCGCTGGTCGCAGCGGGGATGCTGTCCGTCCTGATCTATCCCCTGGTCGCGCTCGGATGGCTCGGCAAGGGATCGGGAGGCACTGCCGCACGGGCCGCTGCCGGAACGGGCGGCGGAGGACGACCAATGAGGCTGGTGCGTGCCCGTGTCCCCACCCCCGGCGGCGAGGTCATCCGGCGTCACTGTCTGGGGACCGCGTGGATGCTGGTGTTGACCTCGGACGAGTTCGCGCATCGACTTCGGTCCGGTGCGTCACGGATCGCTACTCGTCGTAGCCGCCCGTGAAGAGGCTCGGGTGCGGCCGCGCCGGTGCGGTCCGGAAGAACGGGCGCACACGTGTCTCCATGAGCTCCTCCACGATCGGCGCCGCGTGGGGGTCGGGCAACAGGTCGTGGTCCTCGGCCGGGTCTTCGTCCAGGTCGAAGAGCTGGCACGGAGCGACGGCGTCCTCGTCGACGACGAGCTTGTAGCGATCCGTCTCGAACACGGCGAAGCCCCAGTTCTCGCTCACCGCCAGTGGCGCGAGGCACCGGCGATCCGCCCCGGACGGACCTCGAGGAGGGACCGTCCCTCACCGCCGGGGAGGTCGGGGGCGCCGGCGATCGTCGCGCAGGGTGGCCGGCACGTCGAGGTGCTCCACGATCGCATCGACCACCCGGGCCGGGCAACCGCCGGGCGGGCGCACGATCAGGGGGACGCGCACCGCCGGCTCGTAGAGGACGCACTTGGACATCAGCCCGTGGCTGCCCGCCATCTCCCCGTGGTCGCTCGTGTAGATGATCCACGTGTCGTCCAGGATCCCCCTGCGCTCGAGCGCATCGACCAGGGTGCCGACCGCGTGGTCGATGACCGAGATGTCGGCGGCATAGGAGCGGCGCATGCCACGGATGGCGTCGTCGGTCATCGTCTCGGAGTCGGAGACCCACAGGAACGAGTTGAGCAGGGCGCTGTAGCGACCCGTGCCCTCGACGGTGGGGCGCCGGGTCGAGCGCGGCATCGAGATGTCGACGTCGTGGTAGCGCTGGACGGCCGCCTCGGGCGCATCCCAGGGGTCGTGGGGCCCCGGGAAGCCGACGAAGAGGAAGAACGGCTCCTGGCGGTCGTAGCCCTCGATCCACTTCACGGCCTCCTGGCCGTGCCAGGCGTCGACATAGGCCTCGAGGGGCAGTGGCATGGGCGTCGAGTCCCACATCGGCACGCACTTGGTCGCGTTCCGCCCGTCCTCGTTCTCGCCCTGGTAACTGCGGTCGGCGATGTGCTTCTTGTAGACGTCGAGGAGCCCGTGCGCCGGCCAGGTAGTCGGTGTAGCGGCTCGGGATCTTGCTCACGAACTTGTCGCCCGTCTCGAACACCTCCGCGAAGCCCAGTGCCTCGAGCCGCCCGGCCATGTCGTCGATGTGCGACACCGCGAGGCGCTCGTCGAGGTAGAGATGCGCCTTGCCCAGGAGCGACGTGTGGTAGCCGGCCTCTCGGAGCGCCCACGCATAGGTCGGGCTGTCGGTGGGGATCTCGGCCCAATTGGTGTAGACGCCGTGGTCGCGCACGTAGCGCTCCGTCATGAACGAGGCCCGTGACGGCATGCACAGCGGGCCCTGGCACGAGACCCGCGAGAACCGGACGCCATCGGCGGCCAGTGCGTCGAGGGACGGCGTGAGGACGCTCGGGTCCCCCGCACAACCCATCATGTCGGCCCGGTGCTGATCCGACATGACGAGCACGATGTTGGGGGCGCTGGTGGTCACTCCGTTCCCTTTCCGCGTCGCCGGGGAGCCTGGCGCGTGCCGCCAGGGGATCATCGCGCGGATCGTGTCGGTGGGCGGGCGTGGGCTGTCGGGCGCTCGGTGCCACCACTAACCTGTCGCGACCGCCCGGAGAGCGACCCCTGGAGCCCACTGCATGCCGTTTGATCTGAAGAAGGTGCTGGACGAACGGCAAGGGTCAGAACTTCACTCTCCACTCCAAGTACGTCAATCCCCAGCTGCCCCGGGTGCTCGGCACCCTCGAGTTCGACCGCTTCTACGTCAAGGGCGAGGGCTGCTATCTCGTCGACGACGAAGGGGACCGATACCTCGATCTTCTGTCCGGGTTCGGCGTCTTCGCCCTGGGCCGGGGGCACCCGGCCATCGTGCGGGCGCTGCACGACGCCCTCGACGCCGACCTCCCGAACCTCGTGCAGATGGACTGCTCCCTCCTCCCCGGCGTCCTGGCCGAGCAGCTCGTCGCCCGGGCGCACCCGGGAATCGAGCGGGTCTTCTTCACCAACTCCGGCGCCGAGGCGGTGGAGAGCGCCATCAAGTTCGCCCGGGCCGCCACCAAGCGGACCCGCATCCTCTATTGCAGCTCACGCCTTCCACGGCCTGACCACCGGGGCGCTCGCTCTCAACGGGGGGCAGGAATTCCGCAGCGGCTTCGGCCCGCTCCTGCCGGGCTGCGACATGATCCCCTTCGGGGACGCATCCGCCTTGGCCCGAGAGCTCAGGCGGGGGGATGTGGCGGCGTTCATCGCCGAGCCGATCCAGGGTAAGGGCGTGAACCTGGCACCCGACGAGTACTGGCCGGAGGCGCAGTCGCTCTGCCGCCGGCACAAGGCCCTCATGGTCCTCGACGAGGTGCAGGCCGGTCTGGGGCGGTCAGGGACGTTCTTCTGCCACGAGCAGTTCGGCATCACGCCGGACATCATCACGGTCTCGAAGGCGCTCTCGGGCGGCTACGTGCCCGTCGGGGCCATGCTGTGTTCGGCCGAGGTCTCCGACAGCGTGTTCAGCTCCATGGACCGGGCGGTCGTCCACTCGTCGACCTTCAGCACCAACCAGCTGGCGATGGTGGCCGGCCTGGCCACCCTGGCGGCATTCGACGACGAGGACATCCTCGACCGGGTCCAAAGGACCGGCAAGGCCTTCACCAAGGCGCTGGAGCCCCTCGTCGAACGGCACGAGTTCCTCCACGAGGTGCGGGGGAGAGGCCTCATGATCGGGCTGGTGTTCGGTGAACCCACGTCACCGGGCCTGCGCCGGCGGTTCCGGATGATCGAGGCCCTCCGCCCCGCCCTGTTCTCCCAGATGATCGTCGTCCCGCTCTTCCACCGCCACCGCATCCTGACGCAGGTGGCGGCGGACAACATGAACGTGGTCAAGCTTCTCCCCCCGCTCATCGCCGGTGACGACGAGGTCGAGCTCTTCACGGACGCGCTCGACGACGTGCTGACCAGCGCACAGCAGGGCTCCAGCCTGATCTTCGAATTCGGCAAGACGATGGCCAAGGGCACGCTGCACCGGGTGCGCCTGTGAGGCTCGAATCAGGTGACAGGGTCCTCGTGACCGGGGCCAGCGGGTTCATCGGCTCCGCGGTGACCCGTCACCTCGTCGCCCGGGAGCAGGAGGTGGTCGCCCTCGTCGAGCCCGGTGCCGACGCCGCCAACCTCGAAGGGCTCGACGTGAAGCAGGTCGTCGGCGACCTCCGGAGCCCCGACAGCGTGCGCAAGGCCGTCAGCGGGTGCCGTGCTGCCTTCCACGTCGCGGCGCTGTACCGCTTCTGGGCGAGCGACCCCGGTGCCTTCTACGCCGTGAACGTCGAAGGCACGCGGAACGTCCTCGGGGCGGCGTCGGAGGCCGGAGTCGAGCGACTCGTGTACACCAGCACGGTCGGCACGCTCGGGCTGGAGCAGGTCTCGGGGTCGCACTCGGCGGACGAGCGCTCCTTCCCCGACGTCCGGCACCTGTACGGCTCCTACAAGCGCTCCAAGTACGTCGCCGAGCACGAGGTGCTGCGCGCCATCGCCCAGGGCCTGTCGGCCTCGCTGGCGCTCCCGACCTTCCCGCTCGGGCCCGGTGACCGGGCCCCCACGCCCACCGGCAAGCTCGTGTTGGACTTTCTGAACGGGCGCATGCCCGGGCTACGTCGACACCGTCTTGAACGTGGCGCACGTCGACGACGTGGCGACGGGGCACGTCCTGGCCCTCGAGCAGGGACGCACGGGCTACAGCTACATCCTGGGCGGGGAGAACCTCACGCTGCGGCAGCTGCTCGGTGAGCTGGCGTCCATCACCGGGCTGCCCGTGCCCCGCATCAAGGTCCCCCGCTCGGTCTCGCTGGCCGTGGCCGCCGTGTCCGAAGTCGTCGAGGGGCGCATCCTGCGCCGGCATCCGTCCGTTCCTCTCGAGGCAGCGAGGATGTCGACCTCGAAGATGTCCTTCGACGACGTGCGGGCCCGTGTCGAGCTGGGCTACGAGACGCGCCCGGCCGTGCGGGCGCTCGAGGACTCGGCGCGCTGGTTCGCGGGCAGCGGGAAGGTGGGCGACCGCCGGCTGGCTCGAATCCGCTGGTCGGAGGGCACGGGGGCCGGGCTCGTCCGACTGAGAGGACCGCGTCTCCGGCCCCCCCGGAGAGGCCAGATCGTCGAGCTTGTCCGATCCGGGCTGCCGCCGGGGAGTAATTTCACCCGGCGAGGGGGGCGGTGTCGGAGAGGGGGCTCGAGTTGCATCGACGTCGTGGCGGAGTGCGTCGTGTCGCGACCTGGGCCCTCCTCGTCGGGCCCATGGCCATGGCGGCGACGGTGTTGTTCGGCCTCGCCGCCCACCCCGACACCGCCGCCCTCGGAGCGGGGCCGAGGCTCGAACCGCTGCACGGACGTCAGCCGCAGGTGCCACCCGGTGCGACCCTCCTCGGTCCGGCTCCGTCGTCGACGGTCTTGCCCCTCACCGTGACGCTCCAGCCGCGCGACCCCGCCGCACTGGCAGCCGAGGCGGAGGCCGTGTCCGACCCGACCTCTGCGGACTATCGCCATTTCCTCACCCCGCAGCAATTCGCGCAGCGCTTCGGACCGACGCCGGGCACCATCGCACAGGTCACCGCCACACTGAAGCAGGCGGGTCTCACGGTGGGGTCCGCGTCCAGCACCGGCCTGTCGCTAGCAGTCTCGGGGACCGTGGCGCAGGTGCAGTCCGCCTTCGCCACGCCGATCGACCGCTACCGGCTCTCGTCGGGGAAGACCGGGTACCACAACCGCTCCGCACCCGAGGTCCCGGTGACCGTGGCGCCCGAGATACAGGGAATCCTCGGTCTCGACACGCTGAGCCCACCGCAGCCGACCACGAGCGTGCCCGCGGCCAACGCCTCGGGCTCCGGTGCCGGGGCCCTCGGCGTGACCCCGGCGCTGGCGCCCGGCCAGCCCCAGCCCAGCGGGACGACGTGCACGATCAACCGAACAGCGTCAGCCATGCGGAGTCGAGCTACGGCGCCCTCGACGCGGCGCAGCTGGCACAGGCGTACTCGTTCGACCCGCTGTACACGTCGAGCGACTACGGAGCCGGGACCACGGTGGCACTGGTCGAGATGGCGGGGGCGGGGTTCAGCCAGAGCGACATCGCGACCTTCGCCAACTGCTACGGGATCACGCCCGGGCCCGGGCAGGTCACCGAGAAGGACGTCCTCGGCGGCGGCGCCACCGGAGGCGGCACCGTGGAGGCCGAGCTCGACATCGAGACGGTCCTTTCCCTGGCGCCCAAGGCGAACATCGAGGTCTACGAGGGTGGCACCTCGGCCGGCCTGTACACGTCTTCAACCAGATCGTCAATGACGACACCGCCAAGATCGTCAGCGCGAGTTGGACGAACGGGTGCGAGGCCTACGTCGGCCAGGCGTACCAGAACTCGGAGAACACCCTCTTCCAGGCGGCGGCCGTCGAGGGCCAGTCGGTCTTCGTGGCAGCGGGGGACCAGGGCGCCGAGGGCTGCAACGTCAACGGCGTGAAGAGCGCATCGGCGGGCTCCCAACCGGTGGCGCAGGTCGTGGACCCCAGCGACCGGCACGCTCTACATCGCCAACAAGTCCTCCAACACGCTCAGCGTGGACAGCGAGGGAAGCGCCGGCAATCCCTCCACGCGGTCGCCGCCGGCTCGGTCCCGACCGGGTCCGGGCCCGATGCGGTGGCGCTCGACACCACGGACGGCAAGGTGTTCGTCGCCGACGGCACCTCGAGCTCGCTGACCGCCTTCTCGACGGGGACCTGCAACCAGGCCACGACCAGCGGATGCGCATCGCCCACCCCGATCGGCTCCGGCGGTCACCTGTCGAGCCCGACCGCAGTCGCGGTCGACGGATCGACGCTCTACGTCGCCAACTCCAGCGGCACGGTGGCGGTGTACAACGCGAGCGACCGACACCTACGTCACCACGGTGACCTTCCCTGCCGGCAGCTCACCGACCTCGCTCGCCGTCGATGCCGCCAACGGCTTCGTCTACGTGGGAGACGCCGGGACGGTGAGCCGGGTCGACTACTTCAACGCCACCACCTGCAACGCGAGCGTTACCACGGGCTGTTCGACCACGCCGGCCACGGTGGCCGTCGGACAAGACCCGGTCAGCTTGGTGGTGGACGACGCAGCCGGGGGCCTCTACGTCGCCAATGCCGGGACGGGCGGCGGGATCTCGGTGGTGAGCCTCAGCACGCACACGCTCACCACCACGATCTCGACCGGACAGCCCACGGTCAACGGCATCGCCGGGATCGGCCTGGTGCAGTCGGTCGGGCTCTCGCCCGGCGGCAACCAGGTGCTGGCGGTGCTCGACGGGCTGAGCTTCCCCGGCGACGTCCTGGCCACGATCAACCCGACCACGCAGAGCGATCGTCGCGACGGTCAACCTCGAGACGGGTACCGACACGATGGGAGCGCTGGCCAGCGACGGCACCCGCGGCTATGTCTGGGTCACCGACCCCACCAGCAACGACGACGTCGTCCAGAACCTGAACCTCGCCGTCTCTGACCCGGCGAGCCAGCCCTACGTGACGGCCGTCGGCGGCACGTCGTGCAAGCGCCCGGGCCGGCGCCGACGGAGACCACCTGGAACGACCAGCTGCACTACGCGGAGGGTGCCGGCGGCGGCGGCATCTCGCAGACCTTCGCCATGCCGGCGTACCAGCAGGCCCTGGGCACCGTCACCGGCAGCAGCGGAACCCCGTGCGGCAATGCGTCGGGCGACTGCCGTGAGGTCCCCGACGTCTCCGCCGACGCCGACCCGAGCACCGGCTATGTCATCTATGACGCATACAACGGCCTGAACTGGACCGCCATTGGCGGGACGAGCGGGGCCGCGCCCCTGTGGGCCGCCGTCCTCGCCGTGGCCGCGTCCGCCGACGCCAACACCGCCGGGTACGGCGCCCTGAACCCGATCCTCTACACACTGGCCCAGAAGGCACCGGGGACGTACCTCAACGACGTGACGACGGGGAACAACGACTACAACGCCACCGACGGCGGACAGTTCGCCGCCACCAGCGGGTACGACATGGCGACGGGGCTGGGGACCCCCGTGACATCGGCCCTGGCGACGGGCCTCACCGACGATCCCCCTCGACGTCGCCGTCTCCGGGTCCCAGGTGTACGGGGGGAGCCCGACCTTCCGCGCGACCGTCGACTTCGCCGGGTCCTCGAGCCTCCCCTTCGGCGTCACCGTGAGCACCGCCGGCCTCAGCTGCACCGAGGTCGGCACGTCCACGCCGATCTCGCCCACGCTCGCCACCGGGAGCGACACGCTGCTCACCATCGTCCTGCAGCGGCGTGAGTCTCGGCGGTGCCGACGCCGCCGACTACACCGTTGTCTACACGAGTGCCAGCGGCGACTTCACGGTGTCGCCGGCTCCGGTCGACGTCGCCGTGAGCGGTTCTCAGACCTACGGTGGGTCTCCGACGTCTTCTCGGGCACGGCGAGCCCGCCCTCGGGCATCACGCTCAGCACTGCGAGCCTCAGCTGCACCGAGGTGTACGCCCTCACGTTGATCACCCCCACCCTCGCGGCCGGGAGTTACCGGCTGATCCCGGTGTTGTGCACCGGCGCGTCGTTGAGCGGCACCAACGCCGCCGACTACGAGGCCGCCTACACGAGCGCCACCGGCGACTTCACCGTGGTGCCGGCGCCGCTGCGTGTCACCGCCTCGAGCGGGTCCATGACCTACGGGAGCACGCCTCCGGCCATCCTGCCCACCTACAGCGGTTTCGTGAACGGAGACAGCGCGTCGTCGCTCACGACCAAACCGACGTGCTCGACCATGGCCACCAGCTCCAGTCCGGTGGTCGGCTCGCCGTACACCTCGTCGTGCTCGGGGGCCGTCGACCCGAACTACTCCGTCACCTACGCCCCCGGAGACATGTCCGTGACGGGAGCGCCGCTCACCGTGAGCGCCTCGAGCGGGTCCATGACCTACGGGGGCACTCCGCCCGTCGTCATCCCGGCCTACAGCGGCTTCGTCAACGGGGACACGCCGTTGTCGCTCACCACGGCGCCCACCTGTTCGACCACGGCGACGAGCTCGAGTCCCGCTTCGCCCCCGACCTACCCGGCCACCTGTTCGGGCGCGGTCGACTCCAACTACGCCATCACGTACGCGGCCGGCGCCGTCACCGTCGACCGCGCTCCGTTGACCGTGACGGCCTCGAGCGGGTCCATGACCTACGGCGGCACCCCTCCGGCCATCACGCCGGGCTACGGCGGGTTCGTCGACGGCGACACCGCGTCGTCGCTCACGACGAAGCCGACGTGCACGACGACGGCTACCGGCGCCAGCCCGGTCCTGGGCTCGCCGTACGCCTCGTCGTGCACGGGGGCCGCCGACCCGAACTACACCTTCACCTATGTCCCAGGCGCGGTCGCCGTCAACAGGGCTCCCCTGACCATCACGGCCTCGAGCAGCGCCATGTCCTACGGCGGCACCCCGCCGACCATCACGCCGGGCTACGGCGGCTTCGTCGACGGCGACACCGCGTCGTCGCTCACGACGAAGCCGACGTGCTCGACCACGGCCGCCAGCACCAGCCCGGTCTCTGGGTCGCCGTACACCTCGTCGTGCACGGGAGCGGTCGATCCGAACTACGCCTTCACCTATGTCCCGGGCACGGTGGCGATGACCCGGGCCCCGCTCACGGTCACGGCCTCGAGCGGCTCCATGACGTACGGGGGCACGACTCCCACCGTGACGCCCCTCTACAGCGGCTTCAAGAACGGGGACGGCGCATCGTCGCTGACGACGCCGCCCACCTGCTCGACCACGGCCACGAGCGCCAGCGCGCCCTCGCCGCCGACCTACCCGTCCGTCGTGCTCGGGCACGTCGGGCGCCAATTACTCCATCTCCTACGTGGACGGCGCGACGACGGTGACAGCCGCGCCCGTCGACGTGGCGGTCGCCGGGTCCCAGGCCTATGGCGGTTCGCCCGGCTTCACGGCGACGCCGCCCCCGTCGTTGCCGTCGGGCGTGACCGGCCTGCAGACGAACGGCGTCACCTGCGGCGAGGTCGTCCCGTCGACCGCCATCACGCCGACGTTGGGTGCCGGGACCTACACCCTCGTGGCCACCACCTGTGGCGGGGCGTCCCTGAGCGGCGCCGCCGCGGCCGACTACACGGTCGTCTACGTCCCGGGCAACTTCTCGGTCACGGGAGGACCCCCGCCCCCGCCGCCACCTCCGCCGCCGGCCGCGCACGGCTACTGGCTCGTCGGATCCGACGGCGGCATCTTCACCTTCGGCTCGGCCACCTTCCACGGCTCGACGGGCAGCCTGCGGCTCCAGCGGCCGGTCGTGGGCATCACGCCGACGAGGACGAGGGCGGGTACTGGCTCGTGGCCTCCGACGGCGGCATCTTCGCCTTCGGCGACGCCGGCTTCCACGGCTCCATCCCCGGGCTCGGCCTCCACCCCGGCGGGTTCGGGCCTGCCGAACTCGCTGGACGCGCCCATCGTCGGCATGGTGCCCTCGTCCGACGGCGGCGGCTACTTCATGGTGGCCTCCGACGGCGGGCGTCTTCGCCTTCGGCGACGCCCAGTTCGAGGGCTCGTGCCCGGGGATCGGCGGCTGCGCGGGCGCCGCCGTGGCGGTCGTCCCCGACGCCACGGGCAACGGCTACTGGCTGGTCACGCAGACGGGCAACGTCTACGCCTTCGGCGACGCCGCCCTACTTCGGGGCCCCGGGCCCGCAGGCTCGCCCGTCACCGCGGCGGTGCGCACCGCCGACGGGGGCGGCTACTTCGTGCTGCTGGCGAACGGCACGGTCGAGGGATACGGCGACGCGGTGGCCCTCGGCGGTCCCACCGGCGGCGTCGGCGGCCTCAACCCCGCCTCCGCCATCTTCACCGAGGCCGGCGGCGGGGGCTACTGGGTGGCCTCGGCCGCCGGCGACGTGTTCACATACGGGGCGCGCCCGATGACGGGTCCATGGCCGGCACACACCTGAACGGCGCCATCATCGCCGGCACCGGGTTCTGAGGCCGGGGCCGGCGGCTCGCCTTCGGACCTGCCGAACTCTCAACGAGTCTGTGCATAGTTTTCGAAAAATGTCCCCCGGCGGTCGCACGACGACCCCCGACGACCGCTGAACCTGCAGAACCGCCCCCCGAACCGGCCCCTGCCGCACGTCGGGCACACTGGTCGCCATGGCGCCCCAGTTCATCTACACCATCCGCGACCTCAGGCGGTTCTACCCGCCCGACCGCGAGGTCCTGAAGGGCATCAACCTCTCCTTCTACCCGGGGGCCAAGATCGGGGTGATCGGGTCCAACGGGTCCGGCAAGTCCTCGTTGCTGCGGATCATGGCCGGCGAGGACGACGGGTTCTCCGGCGAGGCGCGCCTCACCCCCGGGTTCACGGTGGGCTACCTGGCGCAGGAACCCCAGCTGGACGAGTCCAAGGACGTGGCGGGCAACGTCGCCGAGGGCGTCGGTGAGGCCAAGCAACTGGTGGACCGGTTCAACGAGGTGTGTGCCGCCTTCGGTGACCCCGACGCCGACGTCGACGCGCTCCTGGCCGAGCAGGCCGACCTCCAAACGAAGATCGACGCCGCCGGCGCCTGGGAGCTCGACCGCACCTTCGAGATCGCCATGGACGCGCTGCGGCTGCCGCCCGGCGACGCCGACGTCCGCACCCTGTCGGGAGGGGAGCGCCGCCGGGTCGCCCTCTGTCGCCTGCTCCTGTCCAAGCCCGACCTGCTCCTGCTCGACGAGCCGACCAACCATCTCGACGCCGAGTCGGTCGCCTGGCTCGAGCGCACCCTGCAGGACTACGGAGGCACCGTCGTCGCGGTGACCCACGACCGTTACTTCCTCGACAACGTCGCCGGCTGGATCCTCGAGCTCGATCGCGGCGCCGGCATCCCCTGGAAGGGCAACTACTCCTCCTGGCTCGAACAGAAGCAGGCGCGCCTGGCCGCCGAGGAGAAGGCCGACCGCTCCCGCCAGGCCTCGCTCGAGCGCGAGCTCGAGTGGATCCACATGTCGCCCCGGGCCCGCCAGAGCAAGGGCAAAGCGCGAATCACGGCCTACAACGACCTGGTCGCCGAAGCCGAGGCAGCGGGGCGGCGCGCCGACAAGGTGGAGCTGGTCATCCCGCCCGGGCCCCGTCTGGGCGACCAGGTGGTGGAGGCCCGCGACGTGGTGAAGGCGTTCGGCGACCGCCTGCTCGTCGACGGGCTCACCTTCGTCCTGCCCCCGGGCGGCATCGTCGGCGTCATCGGGCCCAACGGGGCCGGCAAGACGACGCTCTTCAAGATGATCGTCGGAGAGGAGCAGCCCGACGCCGGCAGCCTGACCATGGGGGCCTCTGTCCAGCTGGCCTACGTCGACCAGTCGCGCGAGACCCTGGACGCCGAGTCGACCGTCTTCGAGGAGGTCACCGGGGGAGCGGACCGCCTCGTCGTGGGCGGCCGCGAGATCCACGGCCGGGCCTACGTGGCCGGGTTCGGCTTCAAGGGCAGCGACCAACAGAAGAAGGTGGGCCGGCTCTCGGGTGGTGAGCGCAATCGCGTGCTCCTGGCCAAGGTGCTGAGCGGCGGTGGCAACGTCCTGCTCCTCGACGAGCCGACCAACGATCTCGACGTCGACACGCTGCGCGCCCTCGAGGACGCACTCGTGGCGTTCCCCGGGTGCGCCGTGGTCATCAGCCACGACCGGTGGTTCCTCGACCGCATCGCCACCCACGTGCTCGCCTTCGAGGGGGAGTCCGAGGTCCGCTGGTGGGAGGGCAACTTCAGCGACTACGAGGCCGATCGGCGCAAGCGTCTCGGGGTCGAGGCCGACCGGCCCCACCGCCTGCGTTACAAGCCGCTCGTCCGGGGCTGACCCGCCGGCGCCGGCGGGACGGGGGCGGGACGCCCCTCCCACAGCCCGCTCACTTCCACATACCGCGTGGCGCACGGGGCCCCGTCGGCCACCCACATCCGGGGCGGGTCGCTGCCGTCGACCACCCGCACCAGGCACGATGACCGCGTGCCGAACGACTCGAGGTGCACGCAGTTCGCCGCGTTCGGTCGCTCCTCACCTTCGGGGATCCGATGGTCGGCCAGGACGCGGCGGAAGGCGTCCACCACCTCGTCGCCTCCGACGGGACTGCCGAGCATCGCTCGTACCAGGTCGACCTTGAGCGACGGCTCGCCCAGCGGGCGGTTCTCCAACACGTGGATCCCCGGTGGGAGGGCCACGGCGGAGGCGGGGCCCTCCCCGGTGAAGTCGACGAAGAAGAGTGAGCTGCGGTCGCCCACCAGCAGCCACGAGCCGTTGTAGTCCTCCGGGCGGTACGCCCCGAGCAGCGCCTCGACCGCGTCGGGTGCCGTCACGTGGCGGGCCAGGGCGAGCGGCAGCTCGCCGCGCGAGCGCTTGGACGGGTCCTTGGATTCTCCGAGCGGTTGGTTCGTGAGCCCCGCGCAGACGCCGTGCTCGTTGACGGCGAGCCAGGTGCCGCCCGAGAGCTCGTCGCGCCCGCCGAGGATCCG
This sequence comes from uncultured Acidimicrobiaceae bacterium, assembly GCA_963774485.1. Classification (GTDB taxonomy): domain Bacteria; phylum Actinomycetota; class Acidimicrobiia; order Acidimicrobiales; family RAAP-2; genus Bog-473. The sequence continues at coordinate 96,875 of CAVZFG010000005.1, read as the reverse complement.
CGGTGGCCCCACGTCGAGCACGGTGACCGAGGTGGACGGCCGCTCGAGGATTTCGTCGCGGTTGGCGCCGACGATCAGCGGCTCGCCGTCCACCAGCTGCGAGGCGACGACGAGGAGGCACATGGGAGGCCACCCTACCGACGCCTCGATGGGCGAGGACCGGGCCGCATCGTGGCCGGGGTCCCTCCTCCGTCCGGGCGGGTTCGGCCCCGACGAGCACGGCTGCCCGCCGGGGCCTCGTGCTCGAGGATCGCTGGTCGACTTGGGACCGCCGGCCCTTCGGCTCCCGGAGGCAAACTACGCCGTCTCGGTGCACCGCCACGGACGACCGCCCGAGCGGCGGCCCACGCAACGGAGCAGCAACTCTCGGGGCCTTTGGTGCACTGAACGTGCGGCCCAACGCCCCTTCGTTAGGCTTATGGGGCATGGGAACAGAGGAGCTCGATCCGATCGATCACCACATCATTGAACTGCTCTCGCAGAACGCCCGGCGCACCATGGCCGATATCGGCGAGCAGGTGTCCTTGTCGGCCTCGGCCGTGACCCGCCGCATCGAGCGCCTGGAGCGCACCGGGGTGATCGCCGGCTACACCGTCGTCGTCGACCACCGCAAGGCGGGGCGCCCGATCCAGGCCTTCACCGAGGTCCGCTTCGCCGGGACCGCCGACCTGCAGGAGATCAAGGAAACGGCCATGCAGCTCTCCGAGGTCCAGGCGGTGTTCACGACGGCCGGCGACCCCGATGCGCTCGTCTGGCTCCAGGTGCCCGACGTCGAGCGCCTCGGGCAGGTCATCGAGCAGCTGCGCCGACGCGGACGCGTCACGGGCACCAAGACGCTGATCGTGCTCGACACGTGGTCCCGGCACCGGGCCATCGAGGCGAACGGCCTCCCCGTTCGCACGTAGTGCCGAGGCGGGCGGGACCACTCGGAGCGGCGCTGGCGGTCGCGGCCCTGGCGCTGATGGCCGCCGGGTGCGGCGGGAGCACCGCGAACTCGGGCGCCCCTCCCACCACGACCACGGCCCACACCAAGCCGACGACGGCGGGCCCGGCGGGGACGTGGTCCAAGGCGGTCCCCATCGCCCCGGGCGCCAACCTGACCGTCGTCTCGTGCCCCGCGCCCGACGCCTGCGTGTTCGGGTCGGCGACCGGGCAGACCTACCGGCTCGTCTTCGACAAGGTGACCGCGCTCGGGCCCGCGGTCCCGTCACCCTCGCCCCAGGGCGTCTCCTACCTGTCGTGCGCCACCCCCGGCTTCTGCGCCGCCGCGCCCAACCTGAACCAGGTGGCCCTGTTCAACGGCTCGGCCTGGCAGCGGCCGGCGACCATCCCCGCCGCGCAGGGCATCACCGCCATCGACTGCACGGGCCCCACCTTCTGCATGACGATCGACGGCGAGGGCAACTCGTTCGAGTATCGACGGCTCGGGCTGGTCGGGCAACCTGGGCGCCTGGGGGGCGGCCAACCAGATCTCGTGCGTGTCCCCGTCCTTCTGCGTCGCCGCCGAGGGCGGACCCTCGGTGTGGGACGGGCACACCTGGACCCAGCCCAACGACGCCGACACCCAGGGCCAGCTCAACTCGGTGTCCTGCGCCTCGGCGTCCTTCTGCGTGCTGGTGGACAGCAGCGGCGACGTCCTGACCTGGAACGGCCTCGCGTTCTCGGCGCCGGCCTCCATCGCCACCGAGCCGCCGCTGACCGGGACCGACGCCTCGGGCCTGACCGCCGTCTCGTGCCCCACGCCGACGTTCTGCCGCGCCGTCGACTCCGTCGGGCGGGTGTTCGGCTGGAACGGGACGACGTGGAGTGCCGGCACGCTCATCGACAACGGCCATGCCCTGACCGCCATCTCCTGCCCGACCACCAGCTACTGCGTGGCGGTCGACCGTTCCGGCAACGCGTTCCTCTCCCTCTAGTTCCGCGGTCCCCACGAACGAGGGGAGGCCGCCGCCCCGGCTACCAGGCCGCCAGGACCGGCGGCTCACCCCGGCCGATGACCCAGGCCAGGAGCGACGCCGGGTCCGTCCGCTCCGCCAACCGCGGCAGCTCCCGGGGTAGCCACGCGTCGATCAGCGCGGGCGGGAACGGCACCGGACCCAGGCCCAGGTCGCCGTGGTGGACCACCGTCTCGCGCCAGCGCGAGAGCACCGCGTCACGTGAGCTCTCCACCACGCCGCGTGACGTGCGGGACGGGGCGTCCCACGCCGCCACGGGGAGCCCCGCCATCGTGTGCTCGACGGCCGCCGAGGTCTGCCGCACGTCGCGTACCAGCGCGGCCGCCGGCCGCGCTGCTCCGGCCTCGATGTCGGCGGCGCGCTGCTCGAGGCCGCCCGGGTACTGATCGCGCAGCTCGCCCCGTGCCGCGCCCTCCAGCCGCCACACCACGCTGTCCGCGTTGCGCGCGATGTGGGTCAGCACGTGCCCGACGCTCCAGCCGGGCAGCAGGCTCGGCCCGTGCGCCACGGCGTCGGTCAGGTCGACGAGGGCGGCGTCGAGCGCAGCCTGGGCGGCCACGCACCCCTCGACCCAGTCGCGTGGCGGGCCGCCGTCCGCCGGGGTCACGTGGCGGGGATGGAGGACTGCCCGTCGAGCATGTCGGCCATGACGGAGCGGATGAACTCGTCCGCCTCGTCGGTCATGCCGCCGGCGACGCCGCCGTAGATGGCCCCGGAGCGCGGTGCCTCGTCCGCGTGCTCCTTGGCGTAGGCGACGGCGTCGGCCAGGTCGGCCGCGAATTCGCCCGCCACCTGGGGCTGGGTCTGCGGGCGCGTCACCGCCATGTGCAGCGCGTTGGGGTACTGCTGCCCGTTGAAGCGCCAGCCCCTGGTCCGCATGAAGTCGTTCACGTGGTAGATGTCGAACTCGTCGGAGGTGAAGGAGAAGAGGAAGGTCGGCCGGCCCACCAGGCGCAGCTCGGGGTGGGCCGTCACCGCCTCCTGCATGGCGAAGGACGTCTCGAAGATCTGCCGGGCGTAGCCCAGGTAGCCCCCGTGGCCGAGCTGCACCATGGCGGCCCAGGTGGCGGCGATCAGGCCGCCGGAGCGGGAGCCCTCCATGCCCGGCGAGGTGTACTTCCCGCCGCTCCAGTCGGTGAGGTAGAAGTACTGCGCGTTGCGCAGCGCCTTGGAGCGGAAGCTCACCACCGACGAGCCCTTGAAGGCGTAGCCGTACTTGTGGGTGTCGGCCGACATGGAGGTGACGCCGGGGACCGAGTAGTCGAACGCCGGGATGTCGTAGCCCAGCTCCCGGCCGAAGGGCAGGATGAACCCGCCGAGGCAGGCGTCGACGTGGAGCCCGATGCCGCGCTCGAGCGCCAGGTCGGACAGGTCACCGATAGGGTCGACGGTGCCGTAGCCATAGTTGCAGGCCGACCCGATGAGCGCCACCGTGTTGTCGTCCACGTGGTCCCGCACCCAGTCCACGTCCACGTGCGTCGTGACCGGGTCGATGGGGGCGCGCCGCAGCTCCACCCCGAAGAGGTGGCACGCCTTGTCGAAGGCGGGGTGCGCGGTCTCGGGCTTGATCACGTTGGGCTGCGTGATGCCGCGCGTCTGTGCGGCGTGCTCGCGGTAGGCGAGGATGGCGTGCAGGATGCTGCCGGTCCCTCCGGTGGTCACCAGTCCGCAGGGGTCGTCGCCCGCCGCCACCGCCGCGTCGCCCGCGTGCAGGCCGAGCGTCATGGCGATGATCTCCGCCTCGAACTTCGTCGCGCTGGGGCACATGTCGCGCTGAAGGACGTTCACGTGGGCGAACAGGCCGAAGGCCTCGTTCATGAAGCGGTAGTGGTCGTGGTCCCCGCAGTACATGGTGCCCGAGCACTTGCCCGTCTCCCAGAAGGCGTCCTCCTCGGTCGCCATGGTGTGCAGCTCGGCGAGCACCTCCTCCCGGCTCATGCCCTGATCCGGCAGCGAGCGGTTGATGGCGAAGCGGTCGGCATAGGGGTAGTCGCTCATCGTTCGAGAGGCCTCCTTCGGGCGGATCGACGGCGCCGGCCGCCGCGGCGCCTCGACCGTCCAACCCGACACTATTCAATGTGGGTCGGTCAACCGGGTCGGCCTGGCAGATGTGCCGGTGGGGGATGATGTCGCGGTGCGACGGCCCTCCGTGTTCACCTCGCTGCACGGCTACCAGCGGGCCTGGGCCAGCGCCGACCTGGCCGCGGGGCTCACCCTGCTCGCCATTGCAGTGCCCGAGCAGCTCGCGACGTCCCGGCTCGCCGGCATGCCTCCCATCACCGGGTTCTACGCGTTCATCGCCGGGACCGTGCTCTTCGCGCTCTTGGGTTCGAACCCGCAGATGTCCGTTGGCGCCGACTCGACGATTGCCCCGCTCTTCGCCGCCGGGGTGTCGGCGCTCGCCCTCACCGGCTCCGCCCGCTACGTCGACCTCGTGGCGATCCTGGCCGTGATGGTCGGCCTCATGGTGATGCTGGTGAGCATCCTGCGCCTGGGGTGGATCGCCGAGTTCCTCTCGGCGCCCATCGTGACCGGCTTCCTGTCCGGCGTGGCCGTCATCATCTTCGCCCACCAGCTGCCCGACCTCTTGGGCCTGCCGCCGACGTCGGGTTCGAACCAGCACCGTGTCGCCTACGTGCTGACCCACCTCAACGAGGTGAACGGGTGGTCGCTGACCATCGGGCTCGGCGTGCTGGCCATCGTGGTCCTGAGCGCGCGCCTCGACCGCCGCGTCCCGGGTGCGCTGGTCGGGATGGTCGTCTCCGCCGCACTGGTGGCCGCGCTGGACCTGCAGGCCCACGGCGTCGCCGTCCTGGGCCAGGTCAAGACCGGGGCGCCCCATGTCGGGCTGACTGGGTTGTCGTGGTCCACGCTCGGCAGCCTGGCGCCGCTGGCCGCCGTCGTCGCCCTCGTCGTCATCACCCAGACCGCGGCGACCACGCGCGCCTTCGCCGAGCAGGGCGGCTACGACGTCGACGCCGGCCGTGACTTCCTCGGGGTCGGCGCCGGCAGCGTGGTGGCCGGGCTGGTCGGCTCCTTCCCGGTGGACGCCAGCCCGCCCCGCACCGGGGCCCTGGTCGCGGCCGGCGGCCGCACCCAGGCAGGCGCCCTGGGCGCCGCGGCCGGCGTGGTCCTCCTCGTTCCCTTCGCGGGCGTCCTCAAGGACGTGCCGCTGACGACGCTGGCCGCGATCCTCATGTACATCGCGTACCGGCTCTTCAACGGGCGCGACCTCGCGGCCATCTACCGCTTCAATCTCTTCGAGTTCGGGCTGGCGGCGGTGACGCTCCTCGCCGTCGTGCTGATCGGGGTGGTGCAGGGCATCGGGGTTGCCGTCGGCCTGGCGATCCTCGACCGCATCCGCCTCAGCTCCCGGCCCCAGCTGCACGTCATGGGGCGCATCCCGGGGACGACGAGCTGGGCCCGCCCGGCGCTGGACCCCACCGCCGAACATGTGCCCGGGGTCCTCGTCGCCCTGTTCGCCACGCCGATCTGGTACGCCAACGCCGAGCACTTCCGCGACCAGGTGTCCGACGCCCTGGGGGAGGCCCCGCAACCGGTGCGCGCCTTCGTCCTCGATGCCATGGGCATGTCCGACATCGACTTCACCGGGACCCGCTCCATGCGCCAGGTCATCGACCGCTTCGAACGCGACGGCATCGCCTTCGGCATCGCGCGGGCGGGTGTGCACCTGCGCGACAGCCTGCGGCGCAGCGGCCTGGCGGCGCGCATCGGCGAGGACCACTTCTTCTCGAATGTGAACGAGGCGGTCACCGCGCTGGCCGCCGGGCCGCCACGGTCGTCCTGAGCCCGGGGCCGCGGGCCGCGGGCCGCGGGGGTACAGCCTCCACCCTAAGGTCCCGTGCAGGCGTTGATCGGGGTCGACCCGTTGTCGGCGGGCGTCTGACCCTGTTGGGGGAAGTACCACGACACCTGTTGGTAAGCGTACGCGCCGAGGCACGTCCCGAGGTCGAACGCCACGACCGTCGCGGTCTCCTGGGTGCCCTGCGCCACCGTCTGGCCCGGCCCGACATAGGTGCTCGTGCCCGTCCCCGTCGCCTGGCTGCCACCCCAGGACTGCCACGTGATGCCGGAGAGGATCCCGGTCGGGTCGCCGCCGAGCGAGATCTCCGTCGGCCGTACCTGCCCGAAGCCGACTCCGCTGGTGCCGAAGGCACCCGCCACGCCGAGTGTCGGCGCCGCGCCGGAGGCGGCGGTGCTGGTGGTGGTGGTCGAGGCCCCCGTCGTCGTGGTGGAGGCCGTGCTCGCCCCGGTGGTCGACGTGGTGGACGCGGGGGCCGGCGGCGCGGCCCGGGTGGTGCTGGACGTCGTGGCCGACGACGAGCCGGTGCCGCCGCCCGAACAAGCCGCCGTCCCGAACCCGAGGGCGAGCACGAGACCGGCCACCGGACTGAGACGCCACGCCCGCCGCATCGCACGACGATCGTGGCCGGGCCGCCGCGCCGGCGTCACGACCGCGGGGACGGGGCCCCGCCTCAATGGCCCCCGGGGGCGTCGCCGCCCCCGCTCTCGCGCTGCGCCAGCTCGGACTCGATGGCCTCGAGCGCCGACCGCACCGTCGGGTGCACCCGCAGGGGCTGCCGGTTCGGCTCCGCCGCCGAGTGGATGTCGCGCACCCGACCGCCCTCACGGGCGACGACGAAGGCGATCCCCTCGTCGTCCAGCTCGTCCGACAACGCGAAGAGCATCGCCGCCGCCGTGATGTCGACCGAGGGCACCGACTCGGTGTCGAGGACGACCCCCCGCACGCCTGGTCGCTCGGCCGCCGAGCGGACCGCGTCGCGCACGGTGTCGGCGTTGGCGAAGAACAGGCCGCTCTCGACGCGCAGGATGGCGACGCCCGGCACCGGGGCGGCCTCGGGGTTGCGCTCCGTGTCGACCAGGCGCAGCGGGGCGCTGGGATCGGCCCCGAGCTCGACGATGTGCGGGCGCGAGGCCCGGTAGACGATGAGGATGACCGAGATGGCGATGCCGATGAACAGCCCCGGCAGCGTGTCGAAGATCAGGACCCCGGCCAGGGCCGCGACCGACGCGATGAAGTCGGCGCGGGCCGCCGGTCCGTACACGTCGCGCTGGGGGCCGGTGATGCTACGGAAGAGCTGCACCAGGGGGCCGACGTCGATCAGACGGGCCAGGGCGGCCACCACCACCGCGGCGAGAGTCGCCTCGGGCAGGTCGGCGAAGGTCCCCGTCAAGAACAAGAGCGTGAGGACCGTGAGGGCGGCTACCACGAGCCCCGAGAGCTGCGTGCGCGCCCCGGCCGTCCCGTTCACCGCCGTCTTGGAGAGGCTGCCGTTGACCACCATGCCGGCGCTCAGCCCGGCGGCGACGTTGGCCGCGCCCAGGGCGACGAGCTCCCGGTTGGCGTCGATGTCGTAGTGGTCCCGCGCCGCGTAGACCTTGGCGGCGCCGAGGCCCTCGGCGAACCCGACCAGCACGATCCCGAGGGCTGACCCTCCCAGGGAGACGTAGTCCTTGAGCGAGGCCGTGGGCACGCCGAAATGGGGGAGCCCGGCGGGAACGTGGCCGACGAGCGCCACCCCGTGCGCACCGAGATCGGCGGCCTTGGCCACGGCAATGCTCAGCACCACGACGACCAGCTCACCCGGGACGCGCGGCCAGACCATCCGGAGGCCGACCAGGAGGGCGAGGGAGGCCGCGCCCACCGCCAGCGTCCACCCCTGGGTCTGCCCGAGGTGCGAGAGCAGGTGCCCCAGCTGCTCGAAGAAGTCGCCGCTGCCCTTGGACACCCCGAAGAGCTTCGGGACCTGGCCGACCATGATGGTGAGGGCGAGCCCGATGATGAAGCCCTTGAGCACCGGCTCCGAGATGAAGTTGGCCACGAAGCCGAGCCGCAGGACCCCGAAGAGCAACGCCACCACGCCCGTCACGATCGCCAGGGCCGCGGTCAGCTCGGCGAACGAGGCGTGGCTGCCGACCACGACGGCCCCGACGGCGGCCGCCGACAGAGCGGCGGTGGCCGACATGGGCCCGACCACCAGGTGGCGCGAGCTGGCGAACGCGGCGTAGGCCAGCAGCGCGCCCGGTGCGGCATAGAGGCCGACCTGGGGCGAGACGCCGGCGATGGTGGCGTAGGCCAGAGCCTCGGGCACCAAGACGGCCCACACGGTGAGCCCCGCCACGGTGTCGCCCGCCACCCACGCCCGGCGGTAGTGGTGCAGCGACGGGAACAGTCCCGCCCCCCAGCGTCGTGGGTGCAGACCCGCACCCGTCGTCACCCGGGCTCGGCGGCCACGTCCGACAGGTGCCGCGCCGGACCCACCTCCAATTCGGCCCGCACCGGCCGGTGGTCCGACCCGGCGTGCGGGAACACCTCGCCCGCGACCGGGCGCAACGCGCCCCGCACGATGATGTGGTCGATCTGGCTGTGCGGGCGCCAGGTGGGCCAGGTGCGCCCGACGACCGCACGGTGCCACCCGGGCATGAAGAGGTGGACGAGCGGGCCCCAGGTGTTCATGTCCCCGGCCAGCACGGCGTCGGGGCGCGCCTCGGTGCGCAGCTGGCGCCGCAGCTCGGCCCAGTTGCGGTGTGAACCGAAGTGGAGGTGCGACATGTGCGTGCCCGCCACCGAGATCGGCCTGCCGTCCACCGTGAGGTCCACGACCAGCGCGGCCCGCCGCACCGTGTCGGCCCGCAGGACGCTCATGTGCACGAGCCGCGTCGCCTCGATCGGCAGCTCCGGCCGGACGAGGACGGCGATGCCCCACGTCCCCGGCTCCCCTTCCTGCCAGCGCGCCATGGCCCGCACCCGCGCCGGCTGCGGGCGCACACCGTCCATGTAGAGCGCCCTGTTGCGATCGGCCCACACCGGCCGGGCCAGCCAGGTGGCCGGCGCCCCCGGTTGGGGGCGGATGCGGCGCCCGTGCCCGAGCGTGTGGGCCTCGATCTGGTAGCCGAGTGCCCGGGCCGCCTCCGCCGCCTGCCCGCCTCCGTCGTCCCCCTCGGCCGTCCAGGCCTCCTCGAGCACGATGACGTCGGAGTGCAACGTACCGATCGCGGCGACGTAGTCGTAGGGCCTGCCCCACCCGTCGATTCCGCAATGCATGTTGTAGTTGGCGATGCTGAGCACGGTCCGACCCGACGATAGGCGCGCCCAATCGCCGTTGGTACGATCGTCGCGGTGCCAGCGGACGCGTATCTGGCTCGGCGCCTCCGCCCGTTCACCACCACCATCTTCGCCACGATGTCCGAGCTGGCGACCACGAACCGGCTCGGTCAACCTGGGCCAGGGCTTCCCCGACACCGACGGGCCCGCTGAGCTCCGCGAGGTCGCGGTGGCGGCCATCCGGGAGGGGCGCAACCAGTATCCGCCCGGCAACGGCATCCCCGAGCTGCGCCGCGCCGTGGCCGCGCACCAGCGGGCCTGGTACGGCCTCGACCTCGATCCCGAGACCGAGGTGCTCGTCACCGTCGGCGCCACCGAGGCCATCGCGGCCACCCTGCTCGCCCTGTGCGAGCCCGGCGACGAGGTCGTCATGTTCGAGCCGACCTACGACTCCTACGCCGCCTGCTGCGCCATGGCCGGCGCGCGGCCGCGCCTCGTGCGCCTGCACCCGCCCGACTGGTCCTTCGACCCCGACGAGCTCGCCGCCGCTGCGGCCTCCCCGCGGGCGAAGCTCGTGCTGGTCAACTCGCCGCACAACCCGACGGGCAAGGTGTTCTCGGCCGACGAACTGGGGCAGGTCGCCGCCCTGTGCCGGGCCCACGACCTGCTGGCGGTGACCGACGAGGTCTACGAGCACCTCGTCTTCGACGGCACCCACGTTCCCCTCGCCACGCTGCCCGCCATGCGCGACCGCACGCTGACGATCTCCTCGGGCGGCAAGACCTTCTCCTTCACCGGCTGGAAGGTGGGCTGGGTGGCTGCCCCGGCGCCGTTGGTCGCCGCCGTGCGGGCGGCGAAGCAGTTCCTCACCTACACCAGCCGCGGCCCCCCTGCAGCTCGCGATCGCCCACGGCCTCGGCCTCCCGCCCGACACCCTGCGGCGGTTCGCCGCGGAGCTGGCGGCCAAGCGCGACCTGCTCTGCGACGGGCTGGCCGGGCTGGGCTACGAGGTCTACCGGCCGGCCGCCACCTACTTCGTCACCACCGACATCGGGTCGGTCGCCCCCGGCCTGAGCGGCCACGACTTCTGCCTGGCCCTCCCGGGGCGCTGCGGGGTCGTCGCCATCCCGAGCTCGGTCTTCTACGACCCGGCCGACCCGGCGGCGGGCCGGACGCTCGTGCGCTGGGCCTTCTGCAAGCGGGACGACGTGCTGCACGACGCCCTGGCCCGCTTAGCATCGTGGTCACCATGACCATTCCGATGACATGGGTCGACGCCTTCAGCGACGTCGCGTTCGGCGGCAACCCGGCGGCCGTCTGCCTCCTGAGCGAGCCGCTCACCGACGAGCGAATGCAGTCCGTCGCCTTCGAGCTCGGCATCGCCGAGACGGCCTTCCTGACGCCCACCGACGACCCGACCACCTTCGGGCTGCGCTGGTTCTCGCCCGCCGCCGAGATCGACCTGTGCGGCCACGCCACGCTGGCCTCGGCCCACGCGCTGCGCGCCGGGAACACCGTCGACGGCAGGGCGCCGCTGACCTTCCACACCCGGAGCGGGCCGCTGCGCGCCGCCTTCGACGGGGACCGCATCGAGCTCGACTTCCCGGCCGACCCCGTGACGCCGGCCCCGCTGGCCGACCCCCTGCAGGAGCAGTGGCCCGGCGCCGTCGTCGCCAGCGGCTCCACCGCTTTCTTCACCTTCGTCGCCCTCTCCTCGGCCGAGGCGGTGCGGGGCCTACGTGCCCGACCTCGCCGCCATCGCGGCCGTCGGGTCCAAGGCGCTGCTGCTGACGGCGGCGGCCGCGCCCGGTTCGGGCGCCGACTACGTGCTGCGGGTCTTCGGGCCCAATGTGGGGATCGACGAGGACCCCGCCACCGGGTCGGCGCAATGCTCCGCCGGGCCGTACTGGGCCGCCGAGCTGGGACGCGACACCCTCGTCGCCCGCCAGCTCTCCCGGCGTGGCGCCACGCTGTACGTGCGTCCCGACCGCGACCGGGTGCGCATCGCGGGGTACGCGACCACCGTGCTCACCGGCCACCTGTGCTAGGGATTCACGTGGCGGGAAGTCCGGGCATGGGCGCCTCCACCGAGGACCTGCGAGCGCTGGTCGAGGGCCACGAGCCCGCGTCGCCGCGTGAGCTGGCGGCCCGCCGGCGCTTCTTGTCCGAGCTCGGCCGGCTGACGGCACCCTGCAACGAGCACGCCGACCCGACCCACGTCACCGCCTCGGGCATCGTGGTGGGCCGGCGCGGCACGGTGCTCCACCTCCACAAGCGCCTCGGCATCTGGATGCAGCCGGGCGGACACATCGACGCCGGCGAGACCCCCGAGGTGGCGGCGCGGCGGGAGGCGACCGAGGAGCTGGGCCTCGCCGTGGCGCACCCGGCTGCCGGTCCCCGCCTGATCCACCTCGACGTGCACCAGGCGGCCCTCGGCCACACGCATCTCGACCTGCGCTACCTGTTGCTCGGGGCGGACGACGACCCCGAGCCACCTGCCGGCGAGAGCCCCGACGCGCGCTGGTGCAGCTGGGAGGAGGCCATGGCCCTGGCCGATCCCGCGCTGCTCGACGCGCTTCCCTTGTCCCGAGCCGTCTACGAGGCCCTCTCGTGACCGACGACCTCGATCACCTGCTCGCGGTCCAGGACCTCGACACGTCCATCACCCAGCTGCAGCACCGACGCGACGCACTGATCGAGACCTCGGGTCTGGCGGCGGTGGAGGCGGAGCTGGCCGGCCTCGAGGCGCAGCGGGTGGCGGCGACGGCGCGCGCGGCCGCGTTGACGGCGACCCAGAAGCAGCTCGAGGAGCAGATCGCAGGCATCACCGAGCGCCGGACCGCCATCGAGCAGCGGATGTACGCCGCCACCAGCTCCTCGGGCCGCGACCTGCAGGCCATGAACGACGAGGTGCGCCACCTCGCCGATCGCCTGTCCGAGCTCGAGGAGCTGGAGCTGGTGGCCATGCTCGACCAGGACCCCGTCGACGCCGAGCTGGCCGCCCTGCGCGAGGGCGGTGCGCCCCTCGAGGCGCGCGCCGACGAGCTGCGGGCCCGGGTGGCACGGGACCAGCTCGAGATCGACGCCGCGCTGGCCGCGGCCGTCGAGTCCCGCGCGTCCGAGGCCTCCTTTCTCCCGACGGCGTTGGCCGACCGCTACGAGACGCTGCGGGCGCGCCTCAGGGGCACCGGTGCCGCCCGGCTCGTGGGCAACCGCTGCGACGGCTGCCATCTCGAGCTGTCCTCGGTGGAGGTCGAGAACATCCGCTCCCTCCCGCCGGGCCAGATCGCCACCTGCGAGCAGTGCGGCCGGATCCTCGTTCCGCGCTGAGCGGCGCGGCGCTGCCGTGCTGATCCTGGTGCGCCACGGCGAGTCGGTGGCCAACGCACAGGGTCTGCTCCTCGGACGGACCGACGCCGAGCTGACCGACGCGGGACGGGCCCAAGCGGCGGCTGCGCGCTCGCTGCTGCGGGACCCGGTCGCCGAGGTCCGAACGAGCCCGCTGCGCCGTGCTCGCGACACGGCCGAGCTCTTGGACCTAGGCCCGCCGGTCGAGGTCGACGAACGGTGGATCGAGGTCGACTACGGCGAGTACGAGTGCCAGCCCCTGGGCGGGATCCCCGCCGAGGTGTGGCAGCGGTGGCGCAGCGACCGCGACTTCCATCCCGAGGGAGGGGAGACCCTGGCCCAGGTGGACCGGCGGATCGCCGCTGCCTGCGAGGAGCTGTTCGCCGCCGCCGGGTCGGGGGCACGCCGGGCCGTCGGTGACGTGGTCGTCGTGAGCCACGTGACGCCCATCAAAGCGGCCGTGGCCTGGGCTCTCGGGACCGTCGACCTGTACTGGCGCCTCCACCTACGCACGGCTTCGGTGACCCGCATCGGCTGGAACCGTGACGCACCGATCCTCCACGGCTTCAACGAGGTGGCGTTGGCGTCTCCCGACGGCCGGGCGGCACAATCACCCGGTGCCTGAAACCTCACCCACGCTCGCAGCGCTCCGTCCGGCCCCAGGGTCGGACGAGGACCCCGTCCACCGGCGGACGATCGCCATGGAGGTGTTCCAGCGCGGTGAGCACTTCGCGGTGATCGGGACCCTCCACGACGAGCGGCCCTGGGCCGGCGGCACCCACGGGCCACGCGACCTGCACGTCATGGAGCTCGGACTGGTGGTCCGCCGCGCCGACATGACCATCGTCGACGCCGCGGCCGACATGAAGACCTACCCCCACGCCGAGTGCACCGCGATCGAGCCGAGCTTCCGCGACCTGATCGGACTGTCGGTGGCCCGGGGCTACACCAACGCGGTCCAGCAGCGCTTCGGACGCGAGCGCGGCTGCAGTCACGTCGAGTTCCTGGCGCGGGCCATGGGCCCCGTCGTGGTGCAGGGCCTCACCTCCTCGGGTGCCTGGCAGGTCGAGATGGGTGACGGCGAGCACCCCCTGCGCGAGGGCGGCTTCTCGTTCTTGACCAACACCTGCCATGTCTGGGCCGAGGAAGGGCCGGGCCCCCAGAAGATCGCCCTCGGCTGGCGGCCGGGCAAGCTCGAGTACCCGGCGCCCGCGGCGGCCGAGATTCGGCGCCGCTCGGCGGGGGCGGCGGAGGGGGACGTCCCCGGCTGACCGCTGGGTCGACGGCCCGTCATCGTGGTCGCACACGTTCCGCGCCGCGCCCGTGAGGCCCGAGAGATCGCTCGCCTCCCGTCCGAGTCTCGGGGACTAGCTTCTCCAAAGCGGGTGTTCGGCGCGGGGCGGACGTCCCCGGGAAGGACCCATGGCACGACGGACGATCACGGCGCGACGGGCGGCCGTACTGGCCGCCGCCCTCCTGACCGGTTCCGTGTTGGCAGCGTGCTCCTCGGGGTCGAGCTCGTCCGCCGTGCTGCTCGTGGGCACCTACCACGGGCAAGCCGGGCAGTACAGCTCCATCCAGGCCGCGGTCGACGCGGCCCAGCCCGGCGACTGGATCCTCGTCGCACCAGGCGACTACCACGAGGACGACGACGCGCACGTGACCTCGGCCAGCCAGCTCTGCACGGGCGACCACGGTGGCGTCGTCGTGCACACGCCGGACCTGCACATCCGAGGCATGGACCGCGACACCGTGATCGTGGACGGGACCAAGGCGGGCGCGCCGACCCCGTGCAGCTCCGACCCGGGCTAGCAGAACCTCGGGCCCGTCGTCGACGGCAAGGCCCAGGGTCGCAACGGGATCGTGGTGTGGAAGGCGGACGACGTGAGCATCGAGAACCTGACCGCCTGCAACTTCCTCGGCGGCGCGGGCGACTCGGGGAACGAGATCTGGTGGAACGGCGGTGACGGTTCGGGGAAGATCGGGCTGTCCGGCTACACGGGCAGTTACCTCACCGGGACGACGACCTTCTTCGGCAACGAGACCTCGGCCGCCGAGTACGGCATCTTCTCGTCGAACTCGCAGGGCCCGGCCAGTTGGAACCAGATCTACGGGTCCAACATGAACGACTCGGGCATGTACGTCGGCGCCTGCCTTCAGCTGTGCGACGTCACCATCGACCACGCCTGGATGGAGAACAACGCCCTCGGCTACTCGGGAACCAATTCCGGCGGCGCCGTCGTGATCGAGAACTCGCAGTTCGACGACAACCAGGACGGCGTCGACACCAACACCCAGATCGCCGGCGACCCGCCACCGCCCCAGAACGGCGCCTGCCCCAACGGCGGCACCAGCCCGATCACGCACACCCATTCGTGCTGGGTGTTCATCCACAACGACGTGCACGACAACAACAACGGCGACACGCCCGAGGCCGGCAACGCCGCAGCCGGCCCCATCGGAACGGGGATGACCCTCTCCGGGCGGGCGGAACGACACCGTGATGGACAACACCTTCTCCAACAACGGCGCCTGGGGCATCCTGTTCGTCCCCTACCCCGACAGCGGCACGCCCGTCGCTCCACCAGAAGTGCGCCAACTACGGCGGGTTCCAGATCTCGGGGCTCGGCTGCGTCTTCGAGCCCGAAGGAGACGCCCTGAAGGGCAACACGTTCGTCAACGACGGCTTCTACGCCAACCCGTCCAACGCCGACTTCGGGCAGATCGTGCTGCACGCCGGCCTGCCCTCGAACTGCTACGCCGACAACACGGCGCCGCGCGGCAGCGCGCCGGCCAACCTGGAGCAGCTGCAGCCGACGTGCGGCGTGACGACCACGACGACGAACGTGGACGCCACGCTGGTGACCCAGGTCGAGTGCGACTCGCGGCTCGCCCCCTGCCCCGCCGGCTCCCGCTACCCGCCGCAGACGGGCGTGCACCTCGCGCCGCTGCCCCAGGACCTGCCCACGATGGCCGACCCGTGCGCCGGGGTGCCCCCGAACGCGTGGTGCCCCTCGGGCGGGTCGTCCGGCTCGTCGCTCGGGCCGGCCACGGGCGGTCAGGGCCCGAGGCACCACGGCGCCACCGGCCCGGCCGCCGCGGCGACCACGGTGGGCTACCGGGCCCGGGGGTGAGCGCTCAGCCCTGAGTCGACACGACGCGACCCGCCTCGAGGGCGACGACGGCGTCGCAGCGCGCCGCCTCAGCGGCCCGGTGCGTGATGACGAGGACGCTGCGGTCTCCGGCGACGTGCAGCACACCCTCGATCAGCTCGTCGGCCAAGTCCGGGTCGAGGCCGCTCGTGGGCTCGTCGAGGATGACCAGCGGTCCCGGGGCGAGGAGCGGCGCGGGCCACGGCGAGGCGTCGGCGCTCGCCTCCCGAGAGCGCCACTCCGTCCTCGCCGACCGGGGTCTCGAGACCTTGGGGCAGCGTCGCCACCCACTCGTCGAGACGCGCCACGCGCAGGGCTCCCGCGATCTCGTCCTCGGTGGCGTCGGGCCGGGCGAGGGTGAGGTTCGAGCGCACCGTGCCCGCGAACATCTGGGCACGCTGGTCCGCCAGTGCGCACGCACCCCGGGCGTCGGCCTGGGTGAGGCGCTCCACGTTTGTCCCACCGAGCGAGAGGGCGCCCGGCCTCGAGCGGCCAGTAGCGCATGAGCGCATTGACGAGGCTCGACTTGCCGGCCCCGCTCGAGCCGGTGACCGCCAGCCGACCCCCGGGTGGGAGGCGCAGGCTGATGCCGTCGAGGGCACGGGGCAGTCCCGGCCCGTAGCGCAGGGCGGCGTCCTCGAAGGCCACCTCGGGTACCCCGGGCGCCCGAGGCTCGGCAGCGGCGGGGTCGCGCACCGGGACCGGGACGTCCTCGAGCGCGAAGAGACGCTCGGCCGAGGCACGCACCGCCAGGGCGCGGGCCACCGCGAGCGGCACGCCCGGAACCGTCTCGAAGGTCGCCAGCGCGGCCAGGGGCAGCACGGCCACCATGACCTGGCCCAGTTGGTGCGCGTGGACGGCGGCGACGCCGAGTGCGAGCACCCCGACCACCGCAGCGGCGAGGCACACCCCGATGACCAGCGCCGTGGCCGTGGCCAGGCGCGCGTGGCGGCGTTCGAGCGCGGCCGCTCGCTCGCCGAGCTCCTCGATGGCGCGCAGCGTGGCGTCGGCGGCCCCGAAGGCCAGCAGCTCGGGCGTGCCGCCCAGCGCGTCGACCACCTTGGCCGACAGCGTTCCGGACAGCGCGGCCATCTCCTCGTCGCCGCCGCGTCGCCAGGTGAGCAGCGCCGGCACGATCAGCGCGACCGCGAGGGGGAGGCCCAGAGCGAGGGCGGCCCGGGGCAGGATGAGGCCGACGGCCACCGTCCCGATCACGGACGCGCCCACGGCGATCGCCATCGGCAGCAGCGAGCGGAGGTAGAGGTCTTGGAGGGCGTCGACGTCGTCAATGGCCCGTGCGAGCAGGTCACCGCTGCGCCACCCCGCGAGGCCGGCCGGCACCCGCGGCGCGAGGCGGTCGTAGAGCCACACGTCGCCAGCGGGTGAGCGCGCGCAGGGCGGCGTCGTGGCCGACGAGGCGTTCCTGCGTAGCGCAGCGGTCCGCGCAGGAAGGCCAGCACCTCGACGGCGGCGAGGATGCCGACGATCGCGTCGAGCCCCGGCCGCAACGCGGCCCGGCCCACCACGTAGCCCGACCCGGCCAGCAGGCCGATGGTCGCCGCCGCCGCGGCCAGGCCGAGCAGCCCGGCGAGGGCGAGCCGCCCCCAGGGCGTGCCCGGCTCGGCGAGGACGCGGCGGAGTGCACCCTGCGGCCGGCTCACGGCGTCACCGCGAGCGGGAGCCCACCGGACGCCGGCAGTGCCAGCGTGGCGTCGAAGTGGGGCAGGAGGACGGGCTCGTGCGCCGCGACGACGACGGTGCGGCCCTCGAGCCACGGCTCGATGGCCGGTGCGAGCCGGGCCACGGTGGGGGCGTCGAGCGAGGCGGTGGGTTCGTCGAGCAAGAGGATGGGCGCGGGGCGCAGGAGGGCGCGCGCCAGGGCGACGCGTTGGCGCTCGCCGGCGCTCAGCGTGAGTCCGTCGTGGCCGAGCGGCGGTGTCCAGTCCGGCGGGCAGGTTGGCCATGAGCTCGGAGAGGCCGACGGCGGCCAGCGACGCGCCTCAGGTCGGCGTCGGCGACATCGGGAGCGCCCAGCCGGAGGTTCTCGGCCAGGCTCGCGTTGAAGAGGTGGGGCCGTTGGGGCAGCCACGAGAAGTGGCTCCGCCACTCCGCCGTGCTCTGCGTGCCGGACGGACGGCCGTCGACGGACATGGTGCCCTCGTCGGGCACCACGAAGCGCAACAAGGCCCCCAGCACCGTCGACTTGCCGCAGCCCGATGGCCCGGTGAGCGCCAGCCGTGAACCCGACGGCGCGTGCAGCGAGAAGGAGGTGAGGGCCGGGCGGTCGCGGTGCGCGTAGTCGACCCGGAGGCCGTCGACGGCCAGTTCCGCACCGCGGGCATGAGGCCGAGGTCGGGCCGACTCCGTCGCCGTCGGCTCCCCGGCGGGCGTGGCCGGCGCGGACCCCGGGATCGGCGCCGCCAGCACCTCGACCACGCGCGCCGCCGCGGCCTGCCCCTCGGTGCTGGCGTGAAACTCGGCGCCCGCCCGGCGCAGCGGGATGAAGATCTCGGGCGCCACCAGGAGGACGGCCATGGCGGTCTGCAAGCTCAGCTCCCCCCACAGCAGGCGCAGGCCGAGGACCATGGCGACGAACCCGACGCCGAAGCCGGCGATCATGTCCATGGACAGAGCCGACAGGAAGGCCACGCGCAGGGTGCGCATGGTGGCGGAACGCACGCCCTCGGTGGCCGCCTCCACCTCTCGGCGACCGTGCTGCTCGCGCCCGAAGGCGCGCAGGGTCGGCAAGCCTTCGACGAGCTGGAGGAACCGGCCGGCCAGCGACCCGAGCCTGCGCCACTGTCGCTGCGAGCGCCTGGTCGACTCGCGCCCGAAGTAGATCATCGTGACGGGCACGGCGATCACCAACACGATGACCACGACGAAGGACAGCCAGTCCTGCGTGGCCACCCAGGCCAGCAGGATCACGGGGATGACGGCGGCGGCCGCGGCCTGCGGCAGGTAGCGCGCGTAGTAGGTGTGGAGCGAGCGCAGCCCACGGGTGGCAGTGAGCGAGAGCTCGCCTGCCCGCTCGCCGGCCAGCCAGCCGGGCCCCAGCGCGAGCGCATGGCGCAGCAGCTCGCTCCGCAGCCGCGCCACGACGCGGTCGGCTGCGCCGTGGGCCGAGAGGTCGCCGGCGCCGTGCAGCACGACGCGAGCCACGATGGCCAACCCGACGAGGACGATGGCGGGCGCGACGGCGCCGAGTGGCGCGTGGTGCAGCAGCGAGCGGTCGACGGCGTGGGCCAGGGCGACCGCCTGCACCACGACCACTACCGCGCTCAACGCCGCCACGGCCAGCGCGATGCCCGCGACCCGGCGCAGGCCGGGCACACGGGCCGCGAGGTCCGGGTCGACCAGGCGAGGTCGGCCCGGGCGAGGGGGGATGGCGCTCACAGGCTGAATGTCGTGTCCTTCACCTCGACCACCCGCCCGATGAGCCCCTCGGTGACGGCGAGGCGGGCGGTCCGTGCATCTTCGCAGGTGGCGGCGGTGCGGACCCCATCGGGCAGGTCCGCCACGATGGCCGTGCGCTCCGGCTCGAGGCCGGCCTCGCCGCCGTAGGTGACCGTGAAGGAGGCCACGGTGGCGGGCGTCGGCCCGACGGGTGGGCGGTCGACCACCGGGACGACGTCGGATGCCGCCCTCGCCTCCTCCGCCAGGTCGGCCAGGAGCGGTCCCCGGCCGGCCACCGGCGGCGAGGCCGACCAGATCGCCAGGCCGGGCTTGGAGAGCAGCCCCGACACGGTCGTGACCAGGCCGAGCTCCTCCGGTTCGTCACGTAGCCGGCGTCCCAGCGGGCCCATCGACTGCAGGACGAAGTGGTTGAAGGGGCCGCCGGCGAAGCTCATGCCGCCGGTGACGGTGGGTGTGCCAGCGGGATCGAGCCCGAGCGCACGCTGCTGCACACGCACGGCGGCCGGAAAGCACGAGTAGACCTCGGCCAATCGCATGTCGCGCAGCGGCCGCCCGATGCTGGTGCTCGGCCGTCCGGCCCAGCACGGTCATGGCGGGCCACGCGCTCAGTCGGCGCCGCGCCGAGAGCGTCACCGCCTCCGAACAGTGCAGGGCGACACGGGGGAAGAGCCAACGCTCGGGCGGGACGCCCGTCGCACGCGCCTGCTCGGCCGAGCAGATCACCAGCGCGGACGACTGGTCGACCGTCCACTGGCTGGCGTGCCAGCGGTTGTAGGGATAGGCGAGTGGGCGGTTGCCCGGCGCGGGCGTGGCGATCTCCGTGGCGCCGCGGGGCTCGGGGAAGGCAGCTTCGGGGTTGTGGGCGGCCACCGCGTTGAAGCGCGCCCACAGCGCGGCGATCTGGTCTCGTTGCTCGTCAGCACTCAGGTGCTCGGCGGCGCCCAGGGCGTTCTCGATGAGCGCGTACTGCAGCACCGGCGGGAGCACGATGCCGGCCTCCCGCTCGATCGGGGCCACGATGTCGGGTGGCCGGGTGAGGACCTCGTCGGGTGGTCGGCGCTCCTCGTCGTCCTCGACCGCTCCGCTGCGGGCCCACGCCCGCGCCTCGCCGCCCACGACGACCACGGTGTCAAACCTTCCGGCCGCCACGGCCGCCAGCGCGTGATTGATGACCTCCTGCTGCGACACGCCGACCTGACACAGGACCGTGCGCGCCCCGGGTGATCCGATGCGCCGGGCCACCGTGCGCGCCGGGTCGGTCAGCGACCACGATCCCTGCGGCACCATGACGCACCCGACCGAAGTGAGCACTCCCGGTGCGCCCGCGTCAAGCGCCGCCGCGCGCACGGCCTCGGTCATCAGCTCCGCGACCGGCGCCCCGGCGCTCACCCCGCCCAATCCGACGAGCACGGGCAGGCGTGGGTCGAGGGAACGGGAGGGTCCGGCCACGGCGCTCGATGCTACGGTCCGCGCATGGCGAACAGCGATGCAGGCCCGCGTGAGGCTGCTCTGGCGGGGTTCACCAAGGAGTCCTTCGAGGCGGACGGCAAGCGGCGCGACGTCTACCGCACGGGCTCGGGCCCGGCCGTGGTCGTGATCAGCGAGATCCCGGGCATCACCCCTCGGGTGGCCGACTTCGGCCGCCGGGTGGCTGCAGCCGGGTGCTCCGCGGTCTTGCCGAGCCTCTTCGGCGAGCCCGGACGCGAGCCGTCGGGCGCCTACGCGCTCCGATCGATCGGCCCGGCCTGTATCTCGCGTGAGTTCTCCGCCTTCGCGCTCAAGAGGACGAGTCCCGTCACGGTGTGGCTGCGCAAGCTGGCCGCCTTCGAGCACGAGCGCTGCGGCGGCCCCGGGGTGGGCGTGGTCGGGATGTGCTTCACCGGGGGATTCGCGCTGGCCATGATGGTCGATGACGTCGTCCTGGCCCCGGTGCTCAGCCAGCCCTCGCTGCCCTTCCCGCTCTCCAAGAAGTTCAAGGCAGACATCGGGATCTCCGACCCCGACCTGGCCCGGGTGAAGGAACGTACCGCGGCGGGGACCTGCGTCCTCGGCCTGCGCTTCAGCAACGACCCCTTCTGCTTCGAGGAGCGCTTCGAGACCCTGCGCCGCGAGCTCGGCGAGGCCTTCATCGCCGTCGAGATCGATTCCGCCCCCGGCAACCCCTACGGGCACCCCAAGCAGGCGCACTCGGTGCTGACCGAGCACCTGGTCGACGAGGAGGGCACGCCCACCCGTGCCGCACTGGACCAGACGCTCACCTTCTTTCGGGAGAAGCTCGGCCTGGGCTCGGGTCCGGGGCCCCGCCCCGAGGGCATGGGGCCGTAGGCCCCTGGCTCAGACCCCGGCCGCCAGGATCTCCTCGCAGACGCGCTCGCCCGAGCGCACCGCGCCGTCCATCCCCCCGTACGACGTCGACGCCGTCTCCGTGCCGGCCCAGTGCAGACGACCCACCGCCTCGCGCAGCCGCCGCCCGTACTGGGTGAGCACGCCCGTCGCGAAGTGGCCCATGGAGCAGCCCCGCGTCCATTCCTCCTCCGCCCAGTTCTGTTCGAGGACCTCGAGCGGCTCGGCCGCCTTCGGGCCGAGCCGGTGGGTGAGCATGTCGAGGAAGGTGGTTCGGCGCTCGGCCCCGCCCAGCGAGGCCAGGGCACGCGCTCGCGGCCCTGCCGAGTAGCCCGCCACCACGCCCTCGGGGTGGCCCGGCTGCGTGGTGTCGAGGGTGACCTCGATCGCGTCGTCGGTCGCCACCGTGGCCCCGCAGACCCCGTCGGCCCGCCAGAAGGGCTCGTCGTAGATCGCCACCATCTTCACCTCGGTGCCGGCGGGGATCTGGTGCACGAGGAGCGCGTGGTCGGCCGGCAGCACGGGGTCGAAGCGGATGCGGGCGGCGAGCGCCCGCGGCACGGCCAGCACGACCCGACGCCCCGTCACCTCGGCCACGGACCCGGTCACCACGACCCGGTCGCGGCGCTGGGTCACCGCGGCAACCGGGCACGCGCGCACGACCGCGTCGCCCAGCTGGGCCGCCATGGCATCGGCCACCCGCCCCACGCCGCCCTCGAATTGGGAGTCCTGGTAGCCGCCCGCAATGGTCATGAGTGACTCGACCCCGCCGGCCGAGCGGGCGAGGAAGAGCCAGTTGAGCAGCGACACCTCGGAGAGATCCGAGGCGAAGCACGCCCGCACCGTGGCCTCGATGAGGTCGCGCCCCAGCCGCGTCGGGACCCGGGTCCGGCTGAGCCACGCCCGCATCGACACGGCGTCCCACCGTGCCGCCTGGGGCGCCTCCCAGGGTGCGTCGACGGGAACCTTCTTGGCCATGGCGTTCATTCGGGCGATGCCCTGCGCCGCGCTCACCAGCGCCACCGGGCTGATGCGCGGGATATCGCCCCGGTAGCGTCGAACCTTGCCCCCGGTGGCGAGCACGTTGTCGCCCTGCACATAGGTGGGGAACGTGCTCACCCCCATCTCCTTGGCCAGGGCATGCATCCGGTCGTGGTGCGGACCGACGAAGCACCCACCCATGTCGACCGGCACGCCGCTGCGCGCGGTCTGGGTCCAGACCCGTCCGCCCACTCGGTCCCGCGCCTCGAGCACGACGACCGACTGCCCCGCCTGGGACAGTCGCCGCGCCGCCGTCAGCCCGGCCAAACCCGCCCCCACCACGCAGACGTCCGCCTCCATCGGTTCGGGCGCGCGCCCACTCGCGGTCACCATGCGCCACCTCCTCGGGGTCGGGGAGACGCTAACATGCGTGCCGCCCGCATGTAAATGCAAGAACCCGCATGTAAATGGAAGAAGAGGAGCGCATGCCCCCAACGACGGCGAGCGACGCCCGGCCGACCGCGGGAGAGCCAGGCGACCCGGTCGGCCCGCACCCGGTCGGCGTTGCTGCGCTCGGCCCGCACGCTCTTCGCCGAGAAGGGGTTCGCGGCCACCGGTCGTGAGGAGATCGCCGAACGGGCCGGCGTGACCCGCGGTGCGCTGTACCACCACTTCGCGTCGAAGACCGAGGTGGCGGCGGCCGTCGTGGTCGAGATCGAGGAGGAACTGGTCCGCCGGGTGGTGAGCGGCCGCACTCGAGGGACGGGGTCTGCGCGACCAGTTGCGGCACGGCTGCCGGGCCTACATGGAGGCCTGCGCCGACCCCGCCATGGCCCGGATCCTGGCCGATGCGCCGGCGGTCCTCGGGGTCGCGGCCTGCCGCGCCCTCGATGCGACGGCCTGCATCCCATTGCTGCGCAGCGCTCTTGCCGGGGCCGGAGAGGAAGGCGTTTCGGTGCCGGGAGACCCGGACGTGGCCGCAGCCCTGCTGCTGGGCTTCTTGAACGAGGCGGCCGGCCTCATCGCCGCGGGACCCGGCGACCACGCCCTGCGGGCGCGGGTGGAGGCCACCGTGGACGCGTTCGTGGACAGGCTCTTCGCCTGACCCCCACTCGCACGGACCCGGGCCGATTGAGCGGCACCAGGGGGAGGTGGGAGGATGGGAGGGCCAAACATCGCGCCGGTGGGGCATCCCTCCACGTACGCACAGACCGGGAGTGCCAATGTCCGAGTTCGTCATGACAATCGCGGGAGAGGCCGCCCCGACGGAGGGGACATTCGGCGTCCGCAATCCGGCCACCGGCGAGGTCTTCGCCCAGGCGCCCGAGTGCACCCGCCAACAGCTCGACGCCGCCTTCGACGCCGCCGCCAAGGCCGCCCGGGACTGGAAGGCGGACGAAGCGGCCCGGCGGGCTGTCCTGCTGCGGGCGGCCGACGTGCTCCTCGGCTCGGGCGACCAGCTGGCTCCGGTCCTGACGGCCGAGCAGGGCAAGCCCCTCGGTGACGCGGGCATCGAAGTCTTCGCCTCGGCCATCTGGAGCCAGTACTTCGCCAACCTCGAGATGCCGAACCAGGTGATCCAGGACGACGACTCCGCCTATGTCGAGCTGGCCCGCCGTCCGCTCGGTGTTGTCGCCGCCATCACGCCGTGGAACTTCCCGCTGACCCTTGCCTTTTGGAAGATCGCCCCGGCGTTGCTCGCCGGCAACACGCTCGTGCTCAAGCCGTCGCCCTTCACCCCACTGACGACGCTCAAGGTGGGCGAGCTGCTGCGCGACGTCTTCCCGCCCGGGCGTGGTCAACATCGTGAGCGGCGGCGACGAGCTCGGCGCGTGGATGACCTCGCACCCCGTACCCCGCAAGATCAGTTTCACCGGCTCGGTCGAGACGGGCAAGAAGGTCGCGTTGTCGGCCGCGCCCGACCTCAAGCGGGTGACCCTCGAGCTCGGCGGGAACGACCCCGCCATCGTGCTCGACGACGCCGACCCCGCCACCGTCGCCTCGGCCATCTTCGCCGGGGCGTTCAACAACAACGGGCAAGTCTGCTCGGCGATCAAGCGGGTGTACGTCCCCGATGCTCTCTACGACGACGTGGTCGAGGGACTCGCCGCGCATGCCCGCGCCATCAAGGTCGGCGAGGGCACCGAGGAGGGCGTCAAGCTCGGTCCGATCAACAACGAGCCCCAGTACGAGCGGGTCAAGGAGCTCGTCGCCGACGCGCTGTCACACGGGGCGACGGCGGTGACGGGAGGGAAGGCGATGGATCGCCCTGGCTACTTCTTCGAGCCCACGATCCTCACCGGCCTCTCGGACGGGACGCGGATCGTCGACGAGGAGCAGTTCGGGCCGGCGCTGCCGGTGGTGCCCTACCGTGACCTGGGAGACGCCATCGATCGGGCCAACGCCACCCACTTCGGCCTGTCGGGCTCGGTGTGGAGCGCCGACCCCGACCGGGCCGCCGCCGTCGCCGCGCAGCTCGAGTGCGGGACGGCCTGGGTCAACACCCACCTGGCGCTGGCGCCGCAACAGCCCTTCGGGGGCTTCAAGTGGAGCGGCATCGGCGTGGAGAACGGGCCGTGGGGTCTGGCCGAGTTCTCGGAGTTCCAAGTGGTGCACCGCTCCAAGGCGCCCAACGGGCTCAACGCGAACACGGCGTCGCTGATCTCCTAGGTCAGCCCGGCCAGAGTCGTCAACCACCCGGCACCGGGAATGGGGTTTCGGTGCCGGGTGGTGACTGACTGCCTCGAAACGACGATCCGGCGTCAGCTCGTCGTCGAGATCGAACTCGACCGGCCATGAAGACCGGAACCTCGTAGGTCCTGCACGATCTGGCGCACGTCGGCCCGACCTTTCTGGATTGCTGTATCGGCCGTCTGATCCGAGGACTTGGACGAGGCGAGCACGTTGTGGTTGCCGTCCCACTGCGTCGGCGTGACGGCGAGCACGTCGGTGGCCAGGTCCGTGGTCGCGTTCGTGGCGGTGCCGATCTGGCTGTTGAGATCGTCGATAAGCGGCTGGAGCTCAGCCTGGTTGCCCGCGTTCTCGTGAGCCTGCGCCTGCGTCGAGTCGTTGGTGAGCGCCGGGATGGCCGTGGTGGTGATGCGATCCGCGTCCGCGGCGATCCATGTCGCAGGGAGCACGAGCACGTAGACGCGGTAACCACTGAAGATGGTCGAGAAGTCGTGGGCCGCCTCCTTGACCGTCGTGTCGCCCTGGATCTTCGCGTTCAGCTGGTTGAGCGGCGAGATGTCCGCGCCCAGGTAGGCATCGAGCGTCGACTGGCCTGATCCGAGCCCCTGTGGCCTCGTTGACCTTTGTGATCGCTGCGTTGAGGGCGTTCACCCGGTTGGTGATGTCCGCCGACGCCCTGACCTTGATGCTCGCCAGAGTCGTCGGCACCGCGTGCGCGCCGCTGTTGCCGGTGGCACTCGTGGCACGAGTACTGGGGGCGGCGCTCGCCGGGGCCCGCAGCACAGACCAGCGTGGCGCCAGACGCCAGGATGGCGGCGCCGAGGCGGACCAAGTGGGTGCGTGGAGTCGACATGGGCACTCCTCTGTATCGGGTTCCTCGGGGCCATCTCTGAAGAGGCCACCGTGAGCGCATCGTGAATGCCCTCGGGTGAAGGACGTGTTGGCCAATCGTGAGGGTTCTGTAATGGATGCCCGCATTCCGGCCATTCGGGGTGCGGGAGGTGGAAGGCTAGATACGTGAGCGCGGACAACGGGACGGTGGTCGTCGTCGAGGACGACCCGCACATCGCCGATCTGGTGGACCTCTATCTGCGGCGAGAGGGTTTCCGCGTGCTGTTGGCCGGCGACGGCGACAAGGGTCTGGAGATCTTCAAACAAGAGGACCCCTGGATCGTCATCCTCGACGTCGGGCTGCCGGGTTCTCGCGACGGGTTCGACGTCTGCCGCGAGATCCGCGCCCGCAGCTCGGTGCCCGTCCTCTTCCTCACGGCGCGTGACGACGAGGTCGACCGCATCCTCGGCCTTGAGCTGGGCGCCGACGACTACCTGGTCAAGCCGTTCTCACCAAGGGAGCTGGTGGCACGGGTACGGGCCATCCTGCGCCGCACCCGAGAGGGTCCGGCACCGCAGGAGGTGATCACCCTCGGCGACCTGGAGGTCGACATGCGGCGCCGGGAGGCACGCTGTTCCGGCGAGGTGGTCGCGCTCACCACCCGCGAGTTCGACCTGCTCGCCTTCCTGGCCAACAACGTGGGCCTGGCGTTGTCGCGTCAGCAGCTGCTCGACGGCGTCTGGGGCAGCGACTGGTACGGCGACGAGCGCACGGTCGACGTCCACGTCGCCCAGCTGCGCAAGAAGCTCGGGCCGGACCTCCCGCTCGCCACCGTGTGGGGCGTCGGCTACCGGTTCGGTTGAGCGATGCGGCGCCGCCTGATGCTGGCCATGGTCGGCCTGGTCGCGGTCGTGTTGGTGATCGCCGGCGCCGGCAGCCTCATCCTGACCCGCAACGCGGCACGCAATCAGGCGCAGTCCCAGCTGGTCTCGGAGGCCGACTCCCTGACGTCGTCCAAGGGCGCGACGCCGCTCCCTCGAGGTACTGCGCGTCGTCCGCGCCACGCTCAAGCTCGAGGACGCCGACGTGATACGCATCGACCGCTTTGGCAACGTGGTCACGGCGCTGCCCGAGGGGCTCACGGCGCAGGACATCGACGTGGCGGCGGTCCAGTCGGGACAGACGACCTCGGGCCGGATGGGCAATCTCGTCTACGCCGTCGCACCGGTCACGCTGTCGACGACGGAACGGGAACGGCTGCACGGCTTCGCCGGCACGCTCGCCATCCTCCTCACCCGTGACGTCGGCGACCTCGGGCCCAGCTGGGGCTACTTCATCATCGCCGGGGGCGCGGCGCTGCTCGTCGCCGCGCTGGTGGCGTGGCAGATGAGCCGTCGCATGGCCCGCCCGCTGGTGGAGGCCATGGAGGTCACCGGCCGCATCGCATCGGGGGAGCTCGAGAGCCGCGTCCCGGTCCGCCGCAACGACTATCCCGAGTTCGCATCGCTGGCCGGCTCCGTCAACGACATGGCCCAGAGCCTGGAGGACGGCCGCGCCCGGGAGCGCCACCTCCTCCTGGCGGTCTCGCACGACCTGCGGACCCCGCTCACCTCCATTCGCGGCTTTGCCGAAGCCATCCAGGACGGGGCGATCGAGGACGACGGGCAGGCGGCCGACGTGATCATCGCCGAGTCGCGCCGGCTGGAGCGCCTCGTGGGCGACCTGCTCGACCTGACCAAGCTCGAGGCGCACCAGATGTCGATCTCCCTGCGCCCAACGGACGCCGCCGAGGTGGTCGCCACGACCGCGGAAGGGTTCCGCCCGGCGGCGGCCAAGAGCGGCTTGACGATCGTGGTGCAGGTACCCGGGGTGGACGAGCTCTCAGGGACACCCGCCGGCGCGGCAGCGCCGCTGTCCCCGGGCTTCCCCTCCCCGGCTTCCCCGTGGCGGCGGACCCGGACCGGCTGGCCCAACTCCTGGCCAACCTCTTCGAGAACGCCCTCACGTTCGCCCACACCAGCGTGACCGTGACGATGGCGCACGACCTCGTGGCGGGCGCCTGCGTCATCACGGTCGTCGACGACGGGCCCGGCATCGCCCCCGGCGACCTGACGCGGGTGTTCGAACGCTTCTACCGAGCCGACCGCGGGCCGAACCGCAAGTTCGGGTCGGGGCTTGGACTGGCAATCGTGGCCGAGTTGGCGACGGCGATGGGCGGCACCGTGCGGGCGGAGTCACCGGTCACCTTCGACGGCGGCTCCCGCTTCGTCGTGACCCTGCGCTACTGGCCGGCACCGACGGGCGGCGCCCCGGCGCTGCCCCTGCGCCGTCCGTGCCGGGGCCGGCACCTCTCGTCCACGACCGCAGCCGCCGCCGACCTGAGCACACCGTGTGCCCGCAATCGGAGGCGTGTACGGTTTCCCGTTGATGGATGTCCAGGAAGCAATCAAGAACGCGCCGCTCTTCGCACAGCTCTCGAAGAAGGACATCAAGCACCTCGCGGCGAGCATGAACCCGAGGTCGTTCCCGGCCGGCTCGGTCATCATCGAGAAGGGCAAGGCCGGCATGGGCTTCTTCGTCATCGCCAGCGGGTCGGCCACGGTGACCGTGGAGGGGGACCGGGTCAGGACGCTCAAGGCCGGCGACCACTTCGGTGAGATCGCCCTGATCGACGACGGACCCCGCATGGCCGAGGTCACGGCCGACACCGACATGGAGTGCTACGCACTGGCGGCCTACGCGTTCCGGCCCTTCGTGCAGGACCACCCCGACGTGGCCTGGGCGCTCATGCAGTCACTGGTCAAGAGGATCATCCGCGACAACGAGGCCGACGACCAGGTCTGACTCCTCAGACGTCCCCGCCGCCCGCTCCTCAGCCCGGCGGCCTCAGCGGATCGCGGCGGGCGCCGACGTTGTCGGCACCTGGACCAGCGCGTGGCTCTCCGATTTGGCCGGAGCAACCGACGCGGTCGCCGGTGTCGATATGAGGACCAGGGCGCGGTAGGTCGCCGTGTACGTTCCTATCCCCACCGCAAGGCTGAGGGCCAAGTGCAGCGACGAGCTTCGTCCACCGCTCGTCCCTCGCAATCCGCATGGCCGTGGGCACCCCAGTCGTGTGGACCGACGGTCCGGCAGTAGTGTCCACATGGGAATTTCGGACTATCCGCAGCAGACCTTGAGTGCCAAGTTGCGCCGGCGGAGTGCCTCGTGCCTGCTTTCCGGCTCCCGGCGGGCCGTGCCCGCCCCGCCCCAGCCCCTTACGCCGCCCTCTGCCCACTCGGCCCGCAGCAACAGCGACGTACGGGTCCGGGCGGCGACGCGCCCGGGGAAGAGGGCGACGAGGTTGGCGAAGACGACGGCGCCGAGCGCGACCAACGCGATGGAGAGGGCAGGCACCGTGGGGTGTGGCACCGCCGAGATGCCGTCGGCGAACAGGGTCCACAGCCAGCGGCCGAGAGCGATGCCGGCAGGGACACCAACGACGACGCCGACCACGCGCGGCCACCGACGACTGCCAGGCCACCGAAGCGGCCAGCTGGCGTTGGGTGAACCCGAGTGCTTTCAGCACCGCGAACTGGCGCCGACGTTGCCGGACGGACGCGACGAGGGTCAGCCCGAGGGCACCGAGTGCCCCCGCGGCCAGGACCGTGGCGAGGAGCGCGGGGGTGGTGCCGACGGTGCGGTAGTTGGCGATCTCGACCGGGCGCAGGGCGCTGACCACGCCGCCCACCGGACCGTCGGGATCCGATGTGCGGTTCAGGACCGTGGTGATGTGGTCCAACGAGCGGAGTGCGGCGGCGTCGCTCACGCCGGGCCGGACGGTGATGAACGCCGCCATCGGCCCGGCGACCGGGCTGCCCTGCTGATTGAGGTCGGTCGCCGAGAAGAGGGAGGTGGCCATGACCGCCCCGGAACCCATCTCCAAAGCTGGGTCGCCGGAGCCGCCGATGGTGGGGAGGGTCGCCCTCCCCACGACATCGCAGTTTCCGGGCGTGGCCGTCCACGGTCGCCACGACGGTGCCCCCGACGTGCGTGTGGAGCGACGCGAGCGTCGCCGGTCCGAGCACGATCTGTGATCGGCGACGCCAACTCGTGCCCCGACAGCATCGACGGGCTGACCGGAGCGTTCGGGTCCATGGCCAGGACCGGCACGGACTGCTCCGTCCAGCTCTGCCTCCACGAAGTAGACGCCGGTCCAGTGGGCCACGTCGGGATCGTGGTCGAGCAGTGTGGCCGTCTGGGCCGCCGGCAGGTTCTCGGCGGCCGAGAATCCCGCCAGCAGGGCGTAATCCCAGTTCCACCCGTAGAGCGGAGGTTGCGAGACCAGCGAGTTGAGGCTGGCGCCGAAGGTGATGGAGGTCACGATCACCACGACTGCGATCACGGCGCCGAGCAGCGCAGAGCGCACGGGCGCCGCGTCCCGCCCCGATCCAGATCCAGGGCCGGACCCCAGGGCCGAGCGCAGGCCCAGCACGGCGCTCGGCGGGAGCGCGGCCGCCGCCGCCTGGCTCCACGCGGGATTGCGCTCTGGCGTGCTCGCCCTGGCCGCCAGCCGATGTGGCGCCACCCGGTACGCCACCGCCACGGCGGCCGACCCGAGCACGACGACAAAGAGGAGGAAGCCGCACCCGAGGACGGTCCAGTCGAAGGAGACGCCGACGTCGGGGTAGACGGGCCGGACCGGTCCCAGCGGGGCCAACGGGGACAAGGCGACGGCGACGCGCCACCGCCAGCAGCGCACCCACGAGGACCGCCGCGAGGACGCCGAGGAGCCCATCGGCCATGACCATGGCGGGCTCGGCTCCCAGCGCCCGCACGATCGCGCTCTCGTCGGCATTGCGCCGGACGAGGCGGCTGACGACCTGGCCGTTGATCACCAGTGCCGCCAGCGCTGCGATGAGCCCGAAGACGCCGATGGCGATCGCCTCGGGCCGGATGGCGCGTTCGGCCTTCGCGACGAAGGGCGCCCAGGTGGTGGCACCGCCCAGGGGTCCAAGATCCGGGGACCACCTTGTTGAGTGCAGCGGCGACCGCCACCTCGTGCGCCTCACCACCCCGCAAGTGCAGTGATACGTAGGAGTAGTAGGCGCAGCACGACTCGAGTCGTTTGGTCAGGGCCGGCGTGATCACTGCCACCTGATCTCCGAGCGCGGCGTCGTCGTCCTCGACGACCTGTTGGCTCGACTCGATGATGCCGACGAGCTTGAAGGGCACGATGAGATATGGCTTGTTCTGCGGATAGCCGGTGAAGTTCGGGTTCTGCACCTGCGCATCGGTGAAGAAGGCCACGCGCAAGGTGGACCCGAGATGGAGCCCGTACTCGGCGGCCCCTCCGGCGGACATCACGATCTCGTCCATGCGGTCGGGGTTGGGCATCCGGCCCTGGAGCACGGTCACCCGGTCCGTCGAGAAGTACTCGCCGTTGGGACTGCCCTCGAGGGCCGGCGGCGCCTCGCCCGGGACGCCCGGGCACGTCGCTGTGGCCCAGAACCTGCAGGGTCCCGTCGAAGCCGACCACGTCCACGGCACGTTCGACACCGGGGACCCGCGCCACGGCCTCGTTGACCTTCTCCGAGAACCCGGTCTTCGTGATCGGACCGAACTCGGCGAACACCTGCACGTCCGAAGGGTTGGTGCTGGCCAGATACGTGGGGAAGGACGACTGCGTGCGCCGTGCGCCGGCCACCGCGGCCATGGCGACGCCGCCCACGAGACCGATGAGCAGCACCAGCGTGAGGTAGCCCGTCCAGCGCCGGCGGAAAGTGGCCCGGAACCGGTAGGAGGACTCGCGCACGACCGATGGATCAACCCTGATCCCTCCTCCTCATCTCACCTCGTCACTCGGGCCTCTGCCCTGTCAGTGTCGCCCAATGGCGGCGCGCCCCCAAGGTGGGTACCCCGCCGTCCGGGCCTCGTACTAGCACCCGGGCAGGCCATCCGCTTCCGCGTTCGGAGCCGGATCCGGCGAAGCGAGCACCCGTTCGCGCCGTCGGCTGCACTCACCCCCTCGATGTTGACGTCACCCCTGTGGCTCGAAGTGTGCGTGGTGTTGGCGTTCTCCGCCGGGCCGGAGTTCGTCGCTGCCGCGGGGTCGGTCCCAAGACGCTTGGACCTCCGAGCCTTCCGCTTCTTGGTCCGAGCGGTCCGGCGCTTCGTGGTGAGAGAGTCGGCCTCCGTCGCCAGGGTGTCGTCCTGAGCGGCGACCTCGTCGGCCGGCCCCGCCGGCACCGGCGTGCCCATGGCCCGGTGGGGGGTCTCCGAGTGGTCCTCCGTGAGAGCCTCGCCCCTTTTGGCGTGAAGAGCACGGCCCTCAACCGAAAGGAGGGGGTCCCCCTTCCTCACGTGGGCGCCCGGTGTTTCGTCTGGGAGGGCCTCATCGTTATGGCACCACGGCCCGCCTCCTGACAGGTGGGGGTCACCTCTTGAGGTGGCACTCCGTTGCTCGTCTGGAACTCGGCCTCCCCTCGGGCGTGGCCACCGGCCTCGTGTCCGACCACCGACCTCCCTCTTCTTTCAGCGTAGGCCGTCGTGTATCGGTCCGCTCGTCGGCCACGACCGAGTCGGTGCTCGTCCGAACCAGCCGTCGGCTCGGGTGGTCATGGTCCTATTCAGCGAGACGTTGCGGGCTTGCGCCATCTCATGACACCACCGGGCGACGTGGTCGGTGCAGCAGGTCCCGTTCTCACCGCCTCAAGGTTTGCTGAGGCGCGGCGGGCACGATGGTCAGTCGAGGACGAGCATTGGTGCACGAGCGACGACCACCGGCACACGAGGGAGCGCGACGCACCCTTTGCGGACCCAGCGATGGCCCCTGAGGTCGCCGACTCGAACGGTACGAGACCCCGCGTCGCGCATATCGGCCATGGGGGAGTCATGGGAACGCGATGGAAGCTAGACCCGGTCGAGCGTTTTGTACAGCGGCGTCAGTCACAGGTCGTGGGTGGGCCAGGAGAGGGAGGAACGGCGGGAGGCGAGCAGGCCGGGCGTGGTCCGGCGGCCGCCGGCCGAGGGCCTCGCGGTCCGGGAGGCGGGCGTCCGCCGGCTACGACGAGTCGCGAGCCGCCGCGCCGGGCATTCGCCACGAGCACCGCGTCTGCGATTGCACACGACACCCCGAAGAGAATTTCGTTTGGCATGCCCTGCGCCGATTCGTTCTGGGCTCGCGCGTGGATCTGGCGGACCACCCGGGGGAACGGATTTCGCCTGAAGTAGAACACCATCGGCTTATCGGCATCGAGCAGCGCCGCGCCGGCCATGGCGGCGATGGTTGCTTTGCGAGACCCGCCGATCCACTGCACCCGCAGCACAGGCCATCACCAAGAGGCCCAACAGGCCATCCCGCTTCGCGTTGCGAAGGAAGCGCTGTCTGCCCTCGGCCGATCGCATGTCACAACCCCAGTGAGGCACCATGTCCAGCGCGAGGTGCGACCCCACGCCGACGACGAATGCAGTGACCGGGCGTCGCTTGAGGAATCGGCCGATTATGACGCCAGAGAGCACATGATTCGTGACGAACATCGGCCTCCTCTCGCAAAATTAGCTCGCTCCCAAGCGTAGCGACAAGCTGGGATCCTGTTCGTTCACAACAATTGGGCAAGATTTGGTGCACAGAGAAACATTTATCCCACTCGTAATTTTCTCTGATCTGGGGTACAGACGTTGCATGTCCAATGGAACTGTGAGGAGACCCCGGCGATCCGGCACGAAGCAGAACCGTGGTGCTTCTATCCCCGTCGGAAAAGTTCCGCTCAAGTATCGTTTCGAAACGGCCGACAAGGCCTGACAGCTATGACTGTCATTGTTTCAAACCCACGGGCGGGATCCATGAGCCACCAACATGAGTGTGGCCGCGTCGACAAACAACGACGCGGCACCTGCCACCGTTGTGGTTGGGCCGCACCGGTGTCGAGAATCGGCCGGGCGGATCGCAGGCAACTGGGGACGGGAAGAGCGTTCGGACGTCTGTGTGAAGACTGCATCGACATCCTTCTCACCCAACGGTCGGCCGGCCGCGGATCTCGAAGCCCTTCGGAGACCCAGGCGACCGCATCGACGTGACGTGGCGTGAGCTCGCCACTCACTGACGATCGCGTGAACCGCTCGTCACGCTGATAGTTCGCTCTGCCGCCCTGCGGCGGCGTCAAACGGCTTCGTCGGCGATGGTGGACAACAGGGCCCACGAAGCGGCCGTCTGTCGTTCCGCCCGTTCGGAGGTCGCGGCAGCTTCCCGGGCGCCCTTGCTCTCGGCATGGATGGTCCTCAGCACTCGCATGCCGTCGGAGAAGGCGTTGAGGTTGCTCGTGCCGAAGTGACGGCAGGACTCGAAACTCGGAACCTCCGTTACCCGGAGGCCGGCTTTGGCGATCCGCACGTTGATCAGCGTCTCGACCTCGAAGCCATCTCCAAAGAGCATCGGCCCTCGTTCCGAGCCTTCGATCTCGACCGCATTGAGTCTCATGACGTCGAGACATCCTCGCCGGAAGGCGTTGTACCCATAACAGAGATCCGTGTATCGAGTGCCGTACATCAGATTGACGACCCGGTTGAGCCAGGTGTTGCCCCATCTCCTGAACAAAGTGATGTCCAGGCTCCCTCCACCCGGGAGGAACCGGGATCCCTTGGCAAAGTCGGCGCCTTCCTTCAGAGCGGTGACGAAGCGCGGTATCTCCGCCGGATCGTTGGAGCCGTCGGCGTCGATCATCACGATGAAGTCGCCCGAGGCCGCAGCAAAGCCGCAGGCCAGGGCGTTTCCCTTGCCCTCGCGGGTCTGGCGGATCACCATGATGTCGGGTCTCAACTGTTGCGCGACCTTGATCGTGTCGTCGGTGGAATTCCCGTCGACGATGATCACCTCGCCATTCTCGGGGAGCCGCGCCAAGACGTACGGCAAGTTGCGGGCCTCGTTCTTCGCCGGGATCACGATGCTGACGGTGGGCTCCGAATCTCTCGGCACGAGCTTTGGCCCGACGCGAGGCATCTCCTCCACCGGCGCCTCGAGGACCACCTCCGGAGCCGTCCGCCCCTTTCGCCCCAAGGAAGAAATGGTTCCCCTCCGAGCACCTGCACCCGTCTTGTCGATGGAGCGCAACCCGCTCACCCCTTTGCTCGATCTGTCGACATCTGGCGCTCCACTCCCAACCGGACTGACACGCCAAGGATGAATGTCAGCCCCCCCTGCTGGTAGAGCCGATCGGACCGAAAAAAAAACAATTTTTGACCAAATCACCAGGATGGATACCGGATCCAGGCCGGCGCGCGACGGCCCGGTGAATGACGCCGTTTGCCACGTGGCCGGGTGTACGCTAGAGGTCCTTCCGACGGGTGCACGTCCTGTCGCTACCGATGCCCACCTTGGGACGCCACGGCACAGCAGAGGTCGGTGAAAAGGGTGTTCGCATCGGCGTCCACCTGAGCTGACCATGCCGACGGCGTTGATCATCGGATCGGGTCCTGGCGCGGCGGGCGCCGCTCTGGCTCTCACGGCCGATCCCGCGCCAGCAGGTCACGGTCATCGACGTGGGGGGCACCCTCGAACCGGACCTCCGGTCGACGCTCGATCGACTCGCGACGACGGAAGAGGGGCAGTGGTCACCGAGCTGATGTCGAGCGCATCAGCCGGCAACCGGTTCCGACCCGACGTGGAGCACTGCCCCAGAAGCGGGCCTACGGCTCCGACTTTCCCTTCCGTGACGTCGGGCAGCTGGCGGGGATCGAGCCGCTGGGACCCGCCAACCCGTCGGTGGTGTCGGGGGCCTATGGGGGCTTCTCGAATGTCTGGGGCGCCCAGATCATGCCCTTCTCCAAGCGAACGTTCGAGCGATGGCCGATCACGTGGGCCGACATGGAGCCCCATTACCGCACCGCCCTGGGTGAGATGACCCTGGCCGGCGAGGAAGACGACCTCAGCGAGCTCTTTCCCCTGATGGCTCCAGCCCGGCCGCTGCCACCGGCAGCAGACCGGACCGAGCGCGTTCTGGCCCGGTACCGGGCGCGCCGGG
Organism: uncultured Acidimicrobiaceae bacterium; assembly: GCA_963774485.1. Taxonomy (GTDB): domain Bacteria; phylum Actinomycetota; class Acidimicrobiia; order Acidimicrobiales; family RAAP-2; genus Bog-473. The sequence goes on along the minus strand of CAVZFG010000005.1, from coordinate 61,071 downwards.
CGCTCGTCCGCTCACACGGCGTCACTCTCGGCCGGGCCCGGCTGGCCTTCCGATCCGACGAGTGCACCCGCTGTGGCCTGTGCATGACCGGTTGCCCCCACCAGCTCATCTACTCGAGCTCCCACACGTTCGACCGTCTCCGGACCCAGAAGCGGATCAGCTACCGGCCCGACATGCTCGCCGTCCATCTCGACGAGGTCGACGGTGGTCCACACGTGCTGGTCCAGAGCACCACGACGGGCCGGCTCGAACGCATGGACGCCGACCGGATCTTCGTGGCCTGTGGTGGGATCGGCACCACGCGGCTGGTGCTGGGCTCCCTCGGTGCCTTCGATCAGGCCGTCTACCTCCAAGAGTCCGTGCAGTTCGTGATGCCCACCGTTTCGATGCGTCCCGTTTCCGACCCGCGCGCGGGCGCGGAATTTCACCCTCAACCAGTTCAACCTGCTCTACGACGTCACCGGCGAGGGCGTCGACCTCTGCCAGGTCCACTTCTACGAGTACAACCCGGCCTTTCTCGAGTCTCTACCCGGAGCGATCCGGGGTCCGGGCTCCGAGCCTGCGCTGGCCGCCCTGCTGCGGCGTGTCTCGGTGGGACTGGGCTACGTGCCGGGGTGGGGCTCGCCGAGAGTGAAGGTCGTGGCGCGCCGGACGTCCGGCGAGAAGGACCGCTTACCCATGTTGGAGATCGACGGCGAACCGGGCGACCGATGGCCCCCCATGTTGGGGGCTCTCGTGCGCTCCATGCTGAAGGTCGCCCCCGCCCTGGACTTGTGGCCGGCGCTCCCGATGATCTCCGTCTCGGCTGCGGCGAAGAGCTACCACTTCGGCGCCAGCTTCCCGCATGGAGGAGCGCGGACGACGACCGACCACGGATCGGGTGGGGCGTCTCGCCGCGTGGGACCACATCCACTTGGTGGACGCGTCGGTGTTTCCGGACGTCCCCGCCACGACGTTCACCTTGACGATCATGGCCAACGCCCACCGCATCGCCAGCGAGACGCTCGTGAGTGACGGATGACGACTCCGAACTCCCCCGCAGCCCCTCCTCCGGGCGGGCAGCCGGTCGCCGCCATCACCGGCGCCAGCGGCTACCTGGGATCGGTGCTCGTCACCGCCTTCGGAGCGGCTGGGCTACGCGGTCCGTCGCCTGGTTCGGTCGCCGGCCGAAGGGAGCGGCGACCGCTTCTTCGACCTGAGCTCGCCCGATTCGTCCGCTGCCCTCGATGGGGTCGACCTGCTCGTCCACTGCGCCTACGACATGACGCTGACCAGGAGGTCCGACATCTGGCAGTCGAACGTCTTCGGCGCGGTCGCTTTGTTCGACCAGGCCGTCTCCAGCGGGGTGCGACGGACCATCGCGCTGTCGTCGATGTCGGCCTATCCGGGGACACGTCAGTTGTACGGTCGGGCCAAGCTCGCAACGGAGGTGGCGGCACTGGCTCGCGGGGTGTGCGTCGTCCGCCCGGGTTTGGTCTACGGAACGGGCTGGGGTGGGATGGCCGGGACGCTGCGCCGGCTGGCTGCCCTTCCGGTGCTTCCCGACTTCGGGCCTCGAGCGCGGCAGTTCACCGTCTCGGAGCAGGATTTTGCGGCTGCCCTGCTCGCCCTGGCCCGGGCCGAGCGAGTGCCTGCTTTCCCCGTGGGCGTCGCTCACCCCGACCCGGTTGCCGTTCACGGCCCTGCTGACGAGCTTCGCCGCCAGCTTGGGGAAGCCGCGGCCCCGGTTTGTCTCCACCCCGCCCATGGCCGTCTACGGAGCCCTGCGGGCTGCCGAGCTCTTGCCGGTCAAGCTGCCGGTCCGAGCGGACTCCCTCCTCGGGCTTGTCCGGCCGGCACCGAACGTGCCGCACCTCGAGGTCCTCGAGCAGCTCGGCGTGGTGTTGCAGCCGTTCGCCCTGGCCGTCGCCGGGGGAGCCGACCAGGGCGTCTCGGCTTCCTCCGAGCCTGGCTGACCTTCCGGGGGACGTCGCTCCGTCCGGACACGAGCGATCGAGTCCTCGAAGAGCGCCGCCGATCCAGCCGAGGACTCGGCCCGGACCCGAGGCGGCGTCGGTGGTCAGCCGTCGACCCGGCGCAGGGTGCGGCCACCCGAGACCAGCAGCACCCGTGAACCCTTGCGAAGCGTACTGGCGGGCAGGTCGACGCTCTGCGCCGCGGTGGTCCGCGCGAGGCTGGAGCGCCAGACCGTCTTGCCACCGGTTCTGATCTCGAGCCTTGCGGTGATGGGACCCGCCGAGCCGAGCTGCACGTCAGCGACCGAATGGCCGGTCGTGCTCGTGGCTATCGAAAGCTCCGGGGGAGGCGTCCAAGCCGGGAGCGCGGCCACCGTGGCGATGGTGGCGCCCAGGGCGAAGAGCGCCAGCCCGACGCAGCCGAGGACCACTTGGGTTCGTGAACGGCGCGGCCTCCTCGGCGGCGGTGGGGATGGTGCCGGGCCTGGTCGGCCGTCGTCGGGCTCCGACTCGATGGTGGCCCTCGGGTCAGCTCGCTCGGAGTCCGCCACCAGCGCCACGGCCTCCAAGAAGCCCGTCACGTCGTCGAAGTCGCCGGCCCGGGTGGCCAGCTCGTCCAGGCTCTCCACCCGGCCGGCCGCCTCGCGGGTGTGTTCGGCCGCCAGCTCGTCCCGGTACCCGGTGCGCGTGGCCACCAGTCGGACGAGGTCGGCCGGGTTGGCCGTCCGCGCCAACGGGCGCAGCTCGGCCAGCGTCTCGGAGAGCTGCTCGGTGCCGCGCAGCGCCTTGCCGGTCAGCCCGGCCTCGGCGGCGCGGTCGATCGCCTCGCTGAAGGAGGCGTGGTTGGCCCGGGCCCAGGCGGCCAGGCGGTAGACCGACGTGTCGCCGATGCCGCGCTCGGGGACGTTGACGATGCGCCGGGCGGAGACGTCGTCGTCGGCGTCGGCGAGCACGCGCAGGTAGGCCAGGATGCTCTCGACCTCCCGGCGCTCATAGAACCGGGCCTCGTTCGACCGAATCGGCCGGGAGGTCACCGAACCCCGTGGTCGCCTCCAACGGCACCGCCCGCCCGTTGGCGCGGCGGAAGACGGCCCACCGGCGCGGGTGACCCTTTTCTGGGCGCAGGCTGAGCACGAGGAGCACGAGCAGGACGCCGATGGCGACGGCCTCGGGCGGCGCCCGCGTCGCCCGGACGACGAATGCGCCGAAGACCGCGATCACCAGGGCGCCCACCAGCCCGCAGACGACCGAGTGCTCGACGTCGTGGACCGGCCCCGAACGACGGCGCAGCCTGAGCAGCCACGACACCGCCACCAGCGCGGCCAGGGCGAAGACGCCCACGTCAAGACCGGTCCCTCCCGCCGGGGGGCCCGCCGGTGCGGCGCGGGCGGACGGGGCGCAGCAGCCTGGTCGTGTCGTACACCTGGATCGGGCCGTTGTCGTAGATGCGCTTGATGAATGGATAGGTGTCGAATTTGTCGAGTTCGGCCAGGGTGAGGCGCCTCGCTGGTTCCCCCGCGGCGATGTAGGTTCCGTACAGCGGGAGTCCCTGGGCGAGGCGGTCGTCCACGACGATGTAGCGGATGTCGTCCTTGCGGATGATGTAGATGTCGTACAGGCTGAGCGAGTTGTCGAAGTAGAGCAGCTCCGGATCGATCTGCCCGGCTTCACCCGACACCGGAACGACGTCTGCCATGGCGGCGAGCAGGACGCCGTTGTCCTTGTCGGCGGCGATGTGAGAGCCGGCCGGGAGGTGGGTGTCGGCCCAGCGGGCCAGGGCCAGCGAGGGGGAGCCGTACGACAGGTCGTCTGCGCCGACGACATAGGGCCCGGGCAAGAGACTCACGAGCGGGCCAAAGCCGAAGACCAGGCTGCCCAGGAAGACGATGGTCGCCACGGCGATCGTTGCCACCCGCTCGATCATCCGACGGTCCCGCGCGATCCGTCTGGCCAGCCATGCGCCAACGACCAGTGCGACGCCGAAGAAGATGAACGTGGTGGCGCGATCAGCCACCAGCTTGCTGCTCGACGAGACGTCGGCGAGCAGAGAGACCGGATAGAGGGCTGCGATGGCGGCCGGCAGATAGCGAAGTGCTCCACCGCGAACACTCCGCTTGAAGATCACGCTGTAGAGCGAGGGGACGAGGACCAGGCACCAACCGAGGGCCGCCGCCAGGATCAAGGCGATCTCCCACTTGGGGGATCCGCCCCCCGCGGCGTTTTGGAAGAGCGCCCGGTTCCCCTGACCCTTGCCCAACGCCTGGGTGATGTCGGTGCCTGCGGCCGAAAAGACGGGGCCCAAGTACGGGGCGAGAAGGCGAAAGACGTACGCAGTCCACGCAGCGCAGGCGAGGACGCCGACGCCGGCCGCGATGCCGACGATACCGGCCTGGGTCCTCCTCTTCTTGCTGCGTAGCTCGTCGCCGGACACCGACGACGATGGGATCGTCGACTGATCCTCCGCCGCGAGAGGTGGCTCCGCCGAAACGGGCAGCGAGGGCGCGGCGAAGCCGCGTGAGCGATGACGGAGAGGGTGGGACGTGAGGTACAGCCCTGCGGTCCACACGACGAGGAAGGCGACGGTGAACCAGCCCGTGACATGGTGGCTGACGATCACTGCCCCGACGCAACCGAGCGCGAGGGCGAACGATCTCCCCATCTTCGGCCGAGCGTCGTCGATCGAGAAGAAGAGGAGATACACCACCGACACCGCGAAGGCGAGGGCGAGCGTCTCGTAGGCGTACTGGGAATCGAATCCGTAGAACTGGGGACTGGCCGCGTAGACCAGCACGCCGATGCCGCCCGCACGTGACGAGTGGCAGGCACGCTCGACGACGAGGAAGACGACGAGCACGAGCACGATACGGACGACGGCGAGCACGATCAGCTCGTCGACCACCAATGGGAGACCGGTGAGCCATCTCGTGGCCGCGGTGACCAGTTCGAGCCCGGGGTAGTAGGGGCTGACCGGCAGGGTCGAATTGGCCGGGAACAGGGCATGACTGTCGAGGAGTTGTACGAGGGTTCCCACGTGGATCAGCTCGTCGAAGCTGTCCAACTGGAGCGGCTGGTGCATGACGTAGGAGGCGAAGAGCCCGAGACCGAGAGCGAGGGAGACCAGAACCCGCTCTCTTCGTGCGGCATGCGCGCTCGTCAGGCGCCATGCGCACGCGCCAAAGAGGAGCGAAAGAGCGCAGAAGAAGAGCGGTCGCGCCGACGACTCATGCCCGGCGCGAGCGAGGGCGTCGGCCGCCCCCTGCATCAGCAGGCCAGTTCCGACCAACGCGAGCACGACACCGAGGCGTGATCGGTCGGCCGGAGGGTTCACGGGCGCGATCGCGCTCTCCGGGGTTGGGGGCTCGCGCCGAATCTCGGGCGCGTCGACACGGGGACCGACCGCCGCCGCGTCCTGGTCGTGGAGGTTAGGCAGAGTTCGCTGTGACATCGGTGTGCCCTGGCACATTGCCTCTCATTGTGTGAGCCCGTTCTGGGGCCAGCATCCCAGTTCAGGCTCTCGCCGATGAGCCGCCGCGCCTCGACACCCCAGTGGCGATGCAAGTATGACATGGGCCGGTTGCTCGGGCGTCGCAGGTTGGTGTCGGTCGCCTGACGGTGGTGGAATCGGCGTCAGCCTCTCCCAGGCTCTCCCCAGCCGAGACCTCGCGTCGGGATCAACGCCGCTCGGGCCCGAGTCCGACCTGCGTTGCCGGGTTGGTCGGGCTGCGACCCACGGCGGGCCCAGCACGGACCCGAGCGGGGCCGCAGACGCGAGATCCGGGAAAGGCGGGGCCGGGTGACCCGGCCGTCGGCCTCGCATCGACCTCCTCCGCGGACGCCGACCGGACGAAGGGCCAGGGTTAGGATGTTCTCGTGAATCGCGGGGATCACATGTGGCTTCGACGCTTCCGGCCCGTGGGCGGCGGGCTCGGGCATGGACCCGAGCCCCCCTGTCGAGGCGCAACGACGGAACCAGGACGATGAACTTGTTCGGCGGCGGGGAACCGAAGAGCATGACGGAGCTGCGGCGCCTCTTGACGACGTTCGGGTTCCTCGTCGCCAAGCAGGGAGCCATTGCAGCCATCGGCCTCGCCTACTGGGCGGTCACGACGCACCTCTTTCCGGCCCGGGAGGTCGGCATCGCCGCCGCGGCGGCCTCGACGGCGCTGCTCTTGGTGGCGATCGGCGCGCTCGGGATCCCGCTGCTCCTGTTGGCGGAACTCGGACAAACCGAGACTTCGGAGCGGAGGGTCATGTTCACCACCGGGACTGCGATCTCCGCGTTCGTGGTCCTGATCTTGGCGATCGGCACCATGGCCCTGTCTCCCCACCTCGGGAAGAGTCTGCGCATCATCGGTCAGGATCCGGTCATGGCGATCCTGTTCGTGGTGGGGTCAGTCGCGGCCATGGCGAGCGCGACGCTCGACAACACTGCGGTCGGACTGCACCGAGGTGCGGCGCAGCTCTGGCGTGGCAGCCTGGGCTCCATTTTGAAGCTGGCCTGTGTCGGCGTCCTGGTCCTTCTCTCGACGCGCACGAGCGCCGGCCTGATCTTCGCCTGGGCGCTGGCCCTGGTCGTCGCCTTCTTCGTGTGCGTGCCGATGCTCGGGCTGGAGCCGGTTCGTGCCGGAGAAGGAACGCTCACTCACCGTCGGGCACTCGCTCATCGCTTCAGCAAGCTCTCTCTCCAGCATCACGTGCTCAATCTCTCGATCAGTTCGGTCTCCTTCATCATCCCGCTGACCGTCACGCTGCTCGTCTCCCCGGCGGAGGTCGCCTACTTCTCGGCTGCGTATCTGCTGTCCGCCACCCTGCTGATCATCCCGTACCTGCTCGCACTTGCGCTCTTCGCCGAGCGGTCGGGCGACCCCGGTCTCCTCCATCGCCACGTCCGGCGCACGCTTCCCTTCGGGCTCGCCCTGGTGGGAGCAATCGTGCTCGTCGTCGAGGTCGGCGGCTCCGATACGCGCTGCGCATCTTCGGCCCTGAATATGCAGCGAACGGAACGACCGCGCTGCGCATCGTGATCCTGGTCGGGCCGGCCTATGTGATCAAGGACCACTACGTGTCGATCTGCCGCGCCCAACATCGGATGTCCCACGCGGCCAAGATCATGGCGATCGGGACCATCGCGGAGGTGGCGGGATCGATGCTGGGTGGAGTCTTCTGGGGTCTCACGGGGATCTGCGCCGGTTGGGCCGTCTCCGCCTCGGTCGAGGCCATGTTCCTACTCCCCGCCGTGCTCCACGTCTACCGCCGAGCCCCCAGCCGTCGATTCCGAAACTGGGCGACGAGGTCGATTCCGAAACAGGCAGCGAGGTCGATTCCGAAATAGGCATCGAGCCCGACTGAGTCCAGTCGGAGCTCAGTTCGCTGGCGACAGGCCGGAGGTCAGTCGTTCGTAGAGCGACTCGATCCTTCCGACGACCGCGGATGCGGTGAACAACGGCGCCCGCTTGAGCGCCTCACGTCCCATCGCCGCCGCCGTATCACGGTCGTTGACAACCGCCGAGAGGGCAGTGGACAGCGCGTCGGGGTCGCCAGGAGCCACCAGCAGCCCGGTCACTCCATCGTCCACCAGGTCGACGATCCCTCCACTGGCGGCCGCAACGACGGGCCGGGCGAGGGCCATGGCCTCGAGGATCACCGTCGGACAGCAGTCGGGCACGATCGACGGCACAGCCACGACACAGGCCGTCTGCATGAGGTCGATGACCGAGGCGTGATCGAGCAATCCGCGCAGCTCCACCTGCCCGCGAATGTCGATGGGCAGGTCGTCGTGCACCCGTCCGGCCAGCACGAGCTGACGAGGGGACGCCGAGTCGCCGGTGCGCCTCGAGCAGCACCTCGACGCCCTTGTCCCGACTCAGATCTCCGACGAACACGATCGGCCCGTCGGGATTCGGGGTGGGCTGCTCCAACAGAAGGTCGTCGGGAATGAAGTTGGGGATGACCTCATAGGGACTCCGTCCTGGCAGCCTCGTGTTGATCGCGACGACCGAGCTGACCGGGACGAACGTGTTCACGTGTCTGGTGCGGGAGCGGCGGGCGAAAGCGTTCGCCAGCGCGACGCCCGGGCCGACCACTGGCCCGTGCCGCGACGACGCACAGCGAACGCAGGCAATCGGCGCCGGACCCGGACAGACATCGTCACCGCGCATGAACCTCTTCGTGGCGCAGACATGGCTGTAATCGTGCTGCGTAAGCACGACGGGTACCCCGGCGCGACGGGCGGGTCCGAAGACCGAGCGGACGCTCCAGTCATGCGCATGCACGATGTCGAACCGGCCGGCAGCGAGCAGTCGCGCCGTCGCGCTCCGAAGCCCAGGATCCATAATCGGCATCGCATGCGGCCGCTCCGAGTCGCTGTGGAGCTGAGGCAGACGTTGGGCAGTCGTCCGGACACGGTGCAACGGGGACGTCCCCGTCGAGAGTCGTGCCGGCGGGTCCACCCGTGGCGATCGTGACGACCTCGACGTGATGGCCACGGTCCACCAAGGCATGCGCCAGGTTTCGGACATGCTGCTCCTGCCCCCCGGCCACCGGGGGATAGAACTGCGACACCATCAGGACTCGCATGCTGGCACCCAACCTATGTCATCGCACCGACTACCGCGGCTATTGTTTGTACTCGGCGGCATGGAAGTTGGCGGATGTGACGACCCTGCAGCTTTTGTTGTTCGTGCGTTGAGAACAAGATCGAGAGGCGAGAGGAGAGTCCAAGCTTGTGACTGGCGGATCTCCGAAGTTGCTGCGGGCACATGACGGATACCGGGACGAAGAGCCACTGGTTCGGCGCAGAGCGATGGCCGTGGTCAAGCACGTGGCCCGCTCCGTCGTCCGTGCACCGAGAGATCAACGCAGGGTCGTCCTCATCTTTGGGTGCCAGCGCTCGGGGACCACGATGCTCCAGCAGACGGTTCTCGATCGGTCCTGGCGGGTTCTGATCATCGAGGAACACGACCGTCGCGTGGTGGGGAAGCATCACGAACGAGGCGAGACAGCGTGGCAGGACTATGCAACCGTGTTGCAGCGACTGCGTCGAGTTCCCTTTGAGCTGGTGGTGGCGAAGCCTCTCGTCGAGAGCGACCAGGCCATCGAGCTCATGGACGCCGCGGAGCCGGTGAAGGCAATCTGGATGCTTCGTCATTACGTTGGGGTCGCGCGGTCCAACGTCCAACGGTTCGGCATGGACAATCCCTACCGGGATCTGCAGCCATTTTGCGACGGTGACCTGCTGGACTGGCGGTGCCGAGGTGCCGCCAGGGAGACCCGTGAGACCGTCATCGAGTTGATGAGCGAGGGACTGTCTCCTCTTGACGCAGCTGCGCTCTTTTGGTGGACCCGGAACCGGCTCTACTTCCAGCAGCATCTCGAGCACGATGAACGGATACGGATCGTCCGCTACGAGCACGCCTGCAGTTGCCCCGTGGAGCTGGTCCAGGCACTCTCCGACTACGTCGGGGTTGCGCTGCCCACGCACTCGATTGCCTCCAAAGTGCGTCCGCAGTCCGAAGGTCGGGACGTGACCGATCTCCACCCGGACGTTGAGAGCCTCTGCCGGAAGACATGGGAGTCCTTCGCTGGATGTCCGGAGCTGTAGGGTGAATGGTGGTGCGGAATGAGTCGTAGCGGGTCGATGATTCTCTGCTATCACCGGGTTGCGGAAGGGGTCGATGACCCCTTCCAACTCTGCGTGACCCCCGCGAATTTTGCTGCTCATCTCGAAGAGATCGCGCGCCACGGGGAGCCGTCAAGCCTTACCGAACTGTCCAATCCGTCGCGGCGGCCTCGTGTTGTCGTGACCCTCGACGACGGGTACGTCGACAATCTGACCAATGCGTTGCCGATCGCGGAAGCCAAGGGAGTTCCCATCACCGTCTTCGTGACGAGCGGTGCCCTCGGCGGCAACGACAGGGGGTTCTGGTGGGATCGCCTCGGTACGTTGCTGCGTTCACGTCCCTCTGGGACTCCGTGAGATCGGTCTGCCGACGAGCGAAGGGAACCATCCGCGTCGGACTCGGTGCGTCGACCGCCGGTGCGGACCTCCAGTCGGTTCGCCGCCACCTGCTCCCGCTTCCGGTGACGGAGATCAACCGTGTCCTCGATGCCGTCTCCGAACAATGGGGGACTCCGGCTGCGCTCACCCCCCGATGCCCGAGCGCTGACGCCGTCCGAGCTCGTCCAGTTGGCGGCCTGCGATATGGTGACGATCGGTGCCCATACTGTCGACCACGTGCGCCTCCGGGGTCTGCCGCCGCAGGAGCAGCAGCAGAACATCTCTTCCTCGAAGGAGGACCTGGAGCGGTTGAGTGGTCAGGCGATCACGCACTTTGCCTACCCCTACGGGGGTCCGGACAGCTTCGACGACCACTCCCTTGACGCCGTGCGCTCGGCCGGTTTCGAGACGGCGTGCACCACCGTTCCGGGCAACGCCAAACCCACCTCGGACCCGCACCGCCTCCCGCGCCGCATGGTCATGAACTGGAGTCGTCTTCGGTTTAGGGTGGGCTGGGAGCGTTGGCGCCTCGTGAGCGAGCACTGAGTAAGGACTTTCTCCCCACTAACGATGAACCCGCGACGCGTTGCCATGGTCTGTTCCAAATACCCGCCCTACCTGGGCGGGGTGGAGACGCACGTCCAGGAAGTCGGTCGGAGGATCGCCGCGAGTGGTCTCGACCTCACTGTGCTGACCTGCGACCTCTCGGGCGAGCTGTCACCCGTGGAGCACGACGGACCGCTGACGGTGCGGCGGTATCCTGCGTGGCGGAGGGCGGGGGAAACCTTCGTCTCCCCGTCGCTGGTCCGCCAGGTCAGGGAGGGAAGCTACGACCTCGTCCATGTGCAGGGCGTGAACAACTTCCTGCCCCCAATGACCCTGTCCGCTGCCCAGCGGTCGGGGGTTCCCACGATGGCCACCTTCCACACCGGTGGTCACTCCAGTCGTATGCGAACGATGGTCAGGGGGACACAGTTCCGAGCCCTGCGACCTTTGCTCCGTCGGGCCAAGGGTTTGGTCGCGGTGTGCCACTACGAGGTCGATGTCTTCGCGCAACGGCTCGGACTCGAACCGGAGAGGATCCGGCTGATCCGCAACGGGGCGGAGCCCCTCCCCGTCGGCAATTCCCCGCCTGAGGTCTCGGGCTCGCCCCTGGTGTGTTCGGTGGCTCGACTCGAGCGGTACAAGGGGCACCATCGCCTGATCGCCGCCATGCCGGCGCTCTTGGAACTGGCACCCGACGCCCACCTGGCGGTAATCGGTCAGGGCAGCTTTGAGGAGCAGCTCCGTCGCCAGATCGGCCAGTTGGGGGTCGAACACGCCGTCACATTGACCTCGTTCGACGGCACTCAGCGAGATGCCCTCGGCGCACTCCTGCGATCGAGCGATGTGGTCGCCCTGATGAGCGAATACGAGGCGAACCCCGTTGCCGTCATGGAGGCCTTGGCCCTCGGCCGGAAGGTGGTCGTCGCCGACACCTCGGGGCTTTCGGAGCTGGCGGCGGAGGGGCTGGCCACCGCCGTACCCCTGCATGCGTCCCCCGGTGTGCTGGCCGGCGTGCTCTTTGGGGTGGCGGCCCGTCCCGACCCGGTGCCCCCCGACCTGCCGACGTGGGACGACTGTGCCGACCAGCTTCTCGGACTCTACGAAGAGATCCTCTCCACCCCCGCCGACTGAGTCATTGACAATTCCGGCACAACACGCGAGAGCAGCGATGCCAGCCGCTCAGAAGAGGCCTGACCCGTGTTCGAATTCCTTGTAACCGCAATTGTGGGCGACGTAGGGTGTGTCCGGGGCGTGGCGGTCGTGCGTGTCAGTCGTGTGTCGGCCATAGGTGAGAAGGGAGGAGTGAGCGATCTTGGTGCTTCCGTCGCTCACCCCCGCCTCACAGCCTCAGCAGCCCTCGGTGGAGTGGACGCCCTTGACGGTGTCCGTGGTCATTTGTGCGTACACGGAGGACCGTTGGCCGCTCCTCCAGCGATCTGTGGCATCGGTGCAACACCAGCGTCGGACCCCGATGGAGATCATTGTCTGCGTCGATCACAACGACGCCCTTCTCGAACGGTGCCGTCGGCACTGGGCGCATCGAACCGCCAGCCCTTCGGTCCCGGTGGTGGTGCTGGCCAACAAGTACCAAGGTCGTCTCGGTTCGGCCCGAAATACGGCGGCCGAGCTCGCCCACGGCGACATCGTGGCGTTCTTGGATGACGACGCATGGGCCGATCCGGATTGGTTGGAGCGGCTCCTGGCGCCATACGGCAACGACCTCGTCGTCGCGGTGGGTGGAGCGCCCATGCCGGAGTTCGAGGCACCTCGACCTCGCTGGTTTCCGTTCGAGTTCGACTGGGTGTTCGGATGTGCGTATTCCGGGCTTCCGGCGTCCCAGGCACCGCTGGCCGCGACTCATCGGAGCAAACATGTCGGTGCGACGAGTGGCCCTGGCGGACATCGGTGGTTTTCACTCCGACAACCACGACGACATGGACATGTGCCATCGCCTCATGCATCAGCGTCCAGCGGAACAGATCGTCTACGAGCCGCTGGCACGGGTCCAGCACTTCGTTCCGTCGGCGCGGACGACGTGGGGGTACTTCTGGCGACGCTGCTTCTTCGTGAACAAGGGAAAGGTTGAGGCCTTCCGACAGATGGGAGGAGCGTCGAATCTGTCCGCCGACGTCGGGTTCGTGGGCCAGGCATTGTCCCGTGGCGTCTGCAGAGAACTGCGCCAGGCCGTCCAGGGGGACCTCTGGGGCGCGGTGCGGGCCGCAGTCATCCTGGCCGGGATTGGTCTGGCCGGGGCCGGTCATGTCGCCGGACAAGCGAAATGGCATGCGGGTCGGATGCAACGGCGGCGCCATCGTCGAGACGGCCGACCTGTTCGGCGTTCGTGATGGGTGACACCCAGTCACGCGCCCGCCTGGTCGCGTTGTGATGCTGGCGGCTGCACGCGTGGTCGAACGGCCATCGTTTTCGCTCCTCGAGTGGCCGGCGCGGGCACTGGGACGCGGCGCCCGCCCAAGCAATGACTTGCCTTCGGCAGTATGGAGCACTAAGCAGGCCCCCAACACATGACGCGAGGAGACCAAGCATGAGAATTCGACGACCACTGACGCTCCTGTCCTTGGTGGCCACCGGCCTCTTGGCCAGCTTTTCCCTGGCGGTGGGTGGTGCGGCGCCGGCTTCGGCCGACGGCGGAAACGCGACGATCACCTTTATACAGGGCGCTGTCAACATTGAGAACCCCGGCAATGCCGTTGACGTCTATTTGGACGGGGTCCTCGTCGTGCCCAACCTCTCATACGGGGCAGTCAGTGCTCCCGTGAGCGTCACGCCGGGCTCCTACAACGTCGTGATCCGCGACGCGGGTTCAGGGCCCTCCGGTGACCCTCTCCCCATCACCCCCGGGGGTGGTTACGTCGTGCCCGTGAATCTGAGCGCCGGTCAGAATGCGACGGTCATCTTCAACGAGGACCCCGACGGCAATCATGTTCTGAACTTCTTTACCAACCCCACAGCCACCACGCCCGCCGGTCAGGCCGCGGTCCTGGTGCGGAACCTGTCGTACGGGGCACCGGCGCTCGACACCTACGCAGGGAACACGCGGATCGCGTCGGACCTCACCTACCCCAACGCATCCGACCCGGTCAACCTGCCTGCCGGTTCCGTGCCGGTCACGGTCGTGGCGAATCCGTCGACGGGCCCGACTGCTCCGCTGTTCTCTCCCACGAGCCTGTCGCTCACCGCCGGCCACGCGTACATCGTCTACGTCATCGGTTCACCTCTCAAAGAGGGGACGTTCATGACCGCAGTGCAGAGCTACCCGGTCGGCGAGACCTACACCGGAAGTGGCTATGTACTGGCGGGTAGTAACGGCGCGGCCTACACCTTCGGGAGTGCGGCCTACGAAGGCTCGCTCCCCGGGCTGGGGGTCCACGTCAACAACGTCGTCGGGGTCGCGGAAACGGCCGACGGCGGGGGTTACTGGATGGTGGCGTCCGACGGCGGCGTCTTCAACTTCGGCGACGCCGGCTTCTACGGATCGGCGGGTGCCATCCACCTCAACAAGCCGATCGTCGGCATGGCCGCGACGCCGGACGGGCAGGGGTACTGGCTGGTGGCCTCCGACGGTGGCATCTTCACCTACGGCGACGCGCAGTTCTACGGATCGACGGGGGCCATCCAACTCAACAAGCCCGTCGTGGGAATGGCCGCCACCCCAGACGGCGGGGGCTACTGGCTGGTCGCCTCCGACGGCGGCATCTTCGCCTACGGCGACGCGCAGTTCTACGGCAGCACGGGGGCCATCCACCTGAACCAGCCCATCGTCGGCATCCATGCCACACCTGACGGTAGCGGCTACGTCATGGTGGCCTCCGACGGGGGCATCTTCCCCTTCGGCGATGCGAGCTACGCCGGCTCCCTCCCCGGACTCGGGGTCCAGGTGGGCAACATCGTGGGTATCGGTGGCGGCACCACCGGATACATCTTCTTCGGATCTAACGGTGCCGTGTACACCTTCGGTGGGGCACCCTTTGCCGGCTCGCTGCCCGCCCTCGGAGTGAGCGTCAACAACGTGGTGGGCGGCGCCGTCTCCTAGCAGAGGTCAACCAGTCGAAACCTACCCCGGTCCGTAGTCCTGCGGGCCGGGGTAGGCCCTTCCTGGACGACGCCATCGGCGAAGGCCGAACTCACAGCAGTGAGCAGTTAGGCCCTCTTCCAGCGGGCGACGGTGGATCTCCCGAAGCGGACCCCTCGGACCGCTGCTTTGGTGGCGTGGCCCGTCGCCGCCGTGGTGACACGGCCGAGCCGGCCGACCACACCCTTGCCGGCCACGAGCCTGAACATCTCTCGGTGGTCGGGGGTGAACCGTCCCTTGTATGACTCTTCGCCTCGGAGGAAGTCCACTTCGGTGATGCCTCGGTCACAGGCGTCGTCGATGATGGCGGCGAGCAGTACGGTCGTCGCATCCCTCCAGCGCAGCTCGGTGAGCCGGGCGCTCTGATACAGGCTCACGCGACCGGCCACCTCGAACGCCAACACGATGGCGACCACCAGGTCGTCGGTCCCGAGTTCGTGGACGACCACCTCGTCGACCGCGGCGCCACCCACGCATGCCGCGACGAAGCGATCGAAGACGGGAAGGAAATTGGAGCGGCCCTCCCACTGTGACTGGTGCAGCTCGCGCAGGGTGTCGAGGCGCTGTGAGGACCGCCGGGCCCCGGATCATCCGATGACCCACTCCCTCGTCCTCGAAGCGGCCGGCGGATTTTCGGAGATTCCGACGAAATTGTGAGGGCAGGCTGGCCCGGTAGGCCTCTGCGCTGTCGGGCAAGGGAGTGAAGGGGGCCGCGGCCATCGGCTCACAGCGAACGGGGCCCGGCAGGGCTTCGATCAACCGGGACCCGGCTCGGATGCCCCTGAGGTCCAAGAGGCGGCCACCAGGACGACAGAGCCAGTCCCTGAGGAGGCTGACCACCGCGGCCTCGTGACCAGGATCGGCCAACAGGTCGAGATGATCCGGGCAAAGCGCCCCGTCCCCCATGACACGGATGCTCGACACCCGGTGGCGCTGTTCCAGGGCGAGGCCGCCGAGGAGCTGGGCATCGTCGACGACCAGAACGAAATGGTGGCCGGGGCCGGCGGTCCCGGACAGCCACCACGATCGCAAGAAGGGCGACGGAAGAGGGGAGGTGTCCACCAGTTGATCCCACTGCGATGCCCACTCGTTGAGGATTGGGACGTCAATCAGGCTTGGCGGGGCCACTATCGGATCGCACGCGGAGTGTTCATGTCCAGCAAGGAGGGGCACCTCATGTCGACGGTCGCCTCGTTTTCGGCTGACGCATGGTCACGCTCCCCGTGTTGGCTGCCGGCGACCTTCGCCGGCATCGATTCGGGCCCAACCTTAGGGAGTAGCGGTCTCCGCGAACCAAACCGTCAGAGCCGTGCCTCGATCCGTCAGGCACACCGGGAGCGCCGCACTACGGAGTTGGAGTACGCCTGTACCTCGGCGACCTCCATGCTGCCGCCCGGCGAAGTCGCTGTCGGGAGGGTGTGGAAGGCGGCGTCCGAGGCGGCCGCCACCTGCAGGTCGAGGATGATCTCGTAGGGCTGGGCCACGATGCCGCCAGGAACCTGTGCTTGTGTCACCGTCCAGATGAGCTTGCCGTCAACGAATCCTCTGATGCCGACTCCGGGTGTCCACTGGACCCCATAGGTGTGATACCCGGCCGTGGCGTCGAAGCCGAGGTCGGGGATGGTCTCACCGACCGGTTTCGACTGCCCGGTGGGGAAGTAGCCCGTGCCGAGGGGGGACTGGTTCACGGGGCCTCCCCCCTCGATGAGACCACCCTGGACGAAGTCGATCTCGTTGAACGGGTCCCCGATTGCGGGCAGGAACCACATGCTCGGCCACATGCCCTGTGTCATGTCGGGCACCTTGATCTTCGCCTGCACGTACCAGCCGCTCGTCGGCAGGCTGAACTTTCCTTCGGTCGTGATCGCGCCGCTGATCCAGGGATAGGTACCGGCATACCCGTTGGTGTTGCGCTGGGCGGTGAGTGTCAGCCCGTTGTTCACGCTGACTTGTGACGGCCCGTACATCGCCGCCTCGTTGGTGAAGGGGGCGTTGTTCGGCCCCGAGTACGGCGACGGCAGGTGGCCGTGGTTGTTCCAGACGATCCCCTGGGCGCCGAGGTAGGTGTTCCACTTGGTGGTGTCGAGGCTGGCGCCGGAGAACTGGTCGTCGAAGATCATCTGCTGGGCCGTGTAGCCGGCGGGGGCCTACATACCGCCGCTCCCGCTCCCGCCCCCGCCGCCCCCCGCAACGCTGGCCCCCCCGTCCCACCGCCGACCCGCCCTTCCCCGCCGGAGGCCACGAGCGAGCTGCTGCGCCAGATGCCGGCCACGAGCAGGGCGATGGCCAGCACGACGACGATCAGTCGGCCCGCCGTCCGAGGCGGGGGGGACCGACTGTGCGTCTGGGCCAGCCGGCCGACGTGTGTGTGCGGCCCGGACGCGTGCGTGCGCCGGGGTGGGCGTCGTCTTCTCACGCACGGCGGATTGCACAGATCTCGCGATCCCGATCATTTCGGCCGCTCACCGACGATTGTGACCGCCCACGGCCGATGCCCAATAGAGCCGCTCGGACTCAACGCGAACAACGCAGAAGATTTCGGCCGTTCACGATTCGGCGGGCCTCGGGTGGTTGGGGCCAGCGCGTGGCCGGCAGGCGCAGGCGGGTCGTGTCGCGGTCCCGGCGACCCACCCGGCGAAGGTTCCCGGCGGGCGGATGGTTTGGTCGACGGAGACCGCGACTCGCCCCAGCGGGGCCGGAAACGATGCCCGCAATGGTTGCCGGCAGCCTGTGCCAGCCCGTGGCGGTCGACCGTCCGTCTGGTGCCCGAAGTGGGACACGTGTCGTGCCTAGAGTGGCGCAGATGCATGATTCGGCGATCCCCACCGCCTCTCACAGACTCTGGGCCGTGGTGAGCTGCCGGGGACGGGATCTCCGTTTCCGAGGCGCCGTCGTTTTGACGATCGTGCTCGTCTTGTCCTGCCTGGCCCCGGTGCTGTCCGCGGCGAAGGCCTACTCGCTCGAGGCCCCCGATGGGGGCCTCTTCACCTACGGCGACGCCTCCTTCTACGGCTCCGCCGGCGGCCTCTCCCTCAACCAGCCGATCGTGGGCATGGCCGCGACCCCCGACGGCCAGGGCTACTGGTTCGTCGCGGCGGACGGGGGCGTCTTCACCTACGGCGACGCCGCCTTCCACGGCTCGGCGGGCGGGATGCCCGCTCAACAAGCCCGTCGTCGGCATGGCCGCCACCCCGACCGGCCAGGGCTACTGGCTCGTCGCCGCCGACGGGGGGATCTTCAGCTACGGGGACGCCGCGTTCTACGGGTCGACCGGCGGCATGACGCTCAACACAGCCCATCGTCGGCATGGCCGCCACGCCCGACGGGGAAGGGCTACTGGCTCGTGGGCGCCGACGGCGGGATCTTCACCTACGGCGACGCCGCGTTCTACGGCTCGGCCGGGGGCATGACGCTCAACGCGCCCGTCGTGGGGATGGCCGCGACCGGCGACGACGGGGGCTACTGGCTCGTGGCCTCCGACGGGGGGATCTTCACCTACGGCGACGCGCGTGTTCCACGGCTCCACCGGGAGCATGACCCTCTGAAGCCCATCGTCGGCATGGCGACCACGTCCGACGGGGGGGCTACTGGCTGCTCGGTGGCGACGGTGGCATCTTCACCTACGGCGACGCCGCCTACTACGGCTCCACCGGCGGCCTGGCCCTGAATCAAAACGTCGTGGCCATGGCCGCCACCCCCGACGGCAAGGGCTACTGGCTGGTGGCCTCCGAGGGAGGCATGCCGGCCCCCGCCGGGTACACGACCCAGCAGATGATCTTCGACGACCAGTTCTCGGGCACCAGCCTCGACACCACCAAGTG
Organism: uncultured Acidimicrobiaceae bacterium; assembly: GCA_963774485.1. Classification (GTDB taxonomy): domain Bacteria; phylum Actinomycetota; class Acidimicrobiia; order Acidimicrobiales; family RAAP-2; genus Bog-473. The sequence goes on along the minus strand of CAVZFG010000005.1, from coordinate 42,663 downwards.
GAACACCTACCTCGGCGCCCAGGGGATCGTCTGGAACGACTACGGCCACCTCGCCACGCCGTACTCGGGGCCGAACACCCCCTTTACCAACGAGGCCGCCATGTTCGGCCCGTCCCAGGTCAGCGTCAACGACGGGCTGACGCTGACGGCACAGCGCAACACCAACCAGTACGCCGGCACCTACCCGTGGCTCAGCGGCGCGGTCACGACCGAAGGAAAGTTCACCCTGCCGACGAGCGGCTGGTACGTGCAGGCGAAGATCAAGCTGCCCGACATGACGCAGGGCTTGTGGCCTGGTCTCTGGTTCCTGCTGCGGTCCCCGGGCCCTTCAACGAGATCGACTTCGTCCAGGGTGGTTTCATCGAGGGGGGAGGCCCCGTGAACCAGTCCCCGCTCGGCACGGGCTACTTCCCCACCGGGCAGTCGAACCCGGTCGGTGAGACCATCCCCGACCTCGGCTTCGACGCCACGGCCGGGTATCACATCTATGGAATCGAGTGGACGCCGGGCGTCGGCATCGAAGGCTTCGTCGACGGGAACCCCGTATGGTCGCTCCCGAGCGCGTCGGTCCCCGGTGGGATCGTGGCCGAGCCGTACGAGATCGTCCTGGACCTGCAGGTGGCGAACGCCTCGGACGCCGCTTGGCACACCCTCCCGACGGCGACCTCACCGGGCGGCAGCATGGAGGTCGCGGAGGTACAGGCCTACTCCCGTGACAGGCGTCCCGCTCCCGGGTGTCCCCGACGGATCGAGGCACGACTCGGAGGTTCGGTTCCTACCCGAGACCCGCGAACTCCTCAGGTGGGCGGACCGATGCGGGATCGGCTCTTGGGCCTGCTTCGAGTGACTCCACCCACAAGGCCGGCGACCAACCCGCCACGTCGGCCGGCTCGTTAACTCCTCCCTTCCGGTCGTGACCGCCGACGCCCATCCCCCCACGCGCTCGGCGCCGGCGTGAGGTAGATCTCCGTTGTCTGCGGTGAGCGTCGATCTTCGTTGTCGCTACGCCCCGACCCCCGGGACGGCCCCGCGCCCGGCCACCTCGTCGGCAATCAGCGTGTGCGGCCCGGGAGTAGGGCGCAGGTTGCGGGACCGCCACAGCCTTCGTCTTCACATGTGCCGCTGGCATCACAAACGTGTGCATCACCCTCCGTCTTAGGAGTAGGCCTGCGCTCCCCATCTTCATGCTGCCGCCCGGTGAGGTCGCCGTCGGGAGGGTGTGGAAGGCGCGCGTCCGAGGCGGTCTGCCACCTGCAGGCTGAAGACGATCTCGTAGGGCTGGGCCACGATGCCACCAGGAACCTGCGCTTGTGTCACCGTCCAGATGAGCTTGCCGTCAACGGAGCCTCTGATGACGTGCGCCCGGCTCTCCACTCGATTCCGTAGGTGTGATACCTGACCGTGGCGTCGAAGCCGAGATCGGGGATGGTCTCACCGACCGGTTTCGACTGCCCGGTGGGGAAGTAGCCCGTGCCGTGACTGGTTCACGGGCCTCCCCCCTCGATGAAACCACCCTGGACGAAGTCGATCTCGTTGAACGGCGTCCCCGGATTTGCTGGGCAGGAACCACATGCTCGGCCACATGCCCTGCGTCATGTCGGGCACCTTGATCTTCGCCTGCACGTACCAGCCGCTCGTCGGCAGGGTGAACTTTCCTTCGGTCGCGACCGCGCCGCTGATCCATGGGAAGGTACCGGCAAACCGGTTGGTGTTGCGCTGGCGGCGAGTGTCAGCCCGTCGTTCACGCTGACCTGGGACGGCCCGAACATGGTGTCGGCCTGGTTGGTAACCCCCCCGTGTTCGGCCCCGAGTACGGCGAGGGCAGGCGGCCGCGGTCGTTCCAGACGATCCCCTGGGCGCCGAGGTAGGTGTTCCACTTGGCGGTGTCGAGGCTGGTGCCCGAGAACTGGTCGTCGAAGATCATCTGCTGGGTCGTGTAGCCGGCGTGGTGCTGGCATGCCCCCCCCCGCCCCCGCCGGAGGCCGCTGAGCGACTGGTACGCCCAGATGCCGATCCCCAGCAGGGCCAGGGCCAGCACCACGACGATCAGTCTGCCCTACCCTCCGCGGCGGGGCGGCCCGAACGTGTGCGTGTGCCGGCTGGCCGTCGCTTCTCACTCCACGGCGGATGGCACAGACACTCGCGATCCAATCATCTGGCCGCCCACCAACAACGGCCCACGGCAGAAGCCAAAACGAGCGGCTCGGGTTCAACTCGAACACCTTCGGGACAAAATCGGCTCTTCACGATAGCGGGGGTTCTCGGGAGGTTGGCGCCCAACGCACGGCTTCTAGCTGCAAGATGGACCGGCGGCCCACCGCTGCAGGTCCCGCTCACGGCGGGGTCGTTGGCATCCACTGTGATCGGCAACACCACCTCCAGGCCCTGCAGAGTAGGTCAACATTGCCCGTCGCTCGGATCAGGCCGGCCGGCACAGGAGGGTTCGACGCCAGCCCTCCAGGCGCTCTCCCCGGTCGACGCCACGCCTCCCTACCTCGGCAGCTCCCGCCGCTCGGGGTCGTCGCCCAGCTCACCAGGGGGTGCCGTCGTGTTCGAGGATCACCCGCAGCACCGGCGCGAGGCATCCAGGGGAAAGGCTCAGAGCGTCCCGATGGCCACGTCTGATCCACGTCGGTGGGGATGGGAGCAGGACGTCGGGGAATCGTCCTACGAAGTCGGGCTGAGACCGAGCGGGCCAGGCGTCGCTCATGCACGCCGGCGGCGAGGATGTGGCCGAGCCGCGGTCGAGGTCGAGGTGGCATGGAATACCTATCCTGATGGTGGTCGACCTCGAAGTTCCCAGATCAGGGCTGCAGGGCAGACGCTCTTCGTACAGAAAACCGAGGAATTACGTCAACGAGCGAGGCACGCCACGGTCTTCAGCATTGCGGCCTCGCGAACCGTAGCTCCTCCGTTCTGTAGGAAGATGAAGTTCACTGCTGCGGATTCCGCTGTGCTACAAGACTGGACGTCCGATTCGTGCGCAGCCAAGCAGTCGGGACCACTCTGAGCAGGTAGAGGTATGTCCCCCGAGCATGATGAGTCGCCTGCCTGGGCGCCGCGGAGTGACCTGAAAGTCATCATGCAACCCCTCGAGATACGTCGATTCCTGCTGGGGAGGCGTCGAACCCACCCACGGTTGTGAGGATCACAACTTGAGGTTTGTAGGCGTTGATCCAACTGATTGCTGCCTTGGTCCACTGTGCACACTGCGCCCCCGATGGGGCCTGGCCAACGGCACCCTGAACCGGCAATGAGCCGGCCGTGGGCATGACATTGCAGGCCGAGTGGTAGAGCAGAGCAAAAGAATCGCCGTGGCTCTCCGCGATCGACTCAATTGGGATCGACCACATCCATGCGTGAGATTCGCCGAGGAGGACAATCTGGACATGACCGGCTCGGAGCCGTACGTGCAGGGTTCGTACATCGGCGACAACCCTGCGATGCCTAGCGTCCCACAGTTCCCGCCGGGTGGGACACGGAGATCGCTCACTGCGTCTTGTAGCGGGGGAGTCAGGTTCGACGGCAGAGACTTGATCTTCGCTGCCGCCGCGACCTCTGCGAGAACTGAAGAGCAGGCCTGCGGATGGGCATCCGCTGCTCGCGCTGGGCGCAGCAGAGTTAGATGCCCATTGTCCAGTGCCGTTGGCGGCGGACGTAGGAGAGGTAGAAGAGCCCGGCGTCGTGGCAGAGCTCGGCGATGCGGCCGAGAGTGTCACCGCGTAGTTCGAAACGACCATGCCCGACAGGACTCGGGTTCTCAATGACGTGCCCCGCCTCCAACGGTGCTTGTCCTTGAGGCATTTTGCATCCATGAGCGTGTTTCTCCTTTGTCTCATGCGTGGCTCGCAATCTCGAATGTCAACAAGCTGAGCGATAGTCCGATCAGGAGTGCCCCGAGCAATACGCTTCGAGGCCGGAACGGGCCAGGAACCTCGAGTGCCTGATGGGATTCTCCACGAGGAAGAACGAAGCGACGGAGAGACCCAGCGCCAGCAACACCCAGAGGAGATTGTCCTCAACCGAAAGAGAGTGACCGGCGTACTGAGCGGCAATGATCCAAGACAGGCCAGTGCCACAGGTAGAGGGAGTACGAGAGCTTCCCCATCCATTGAAACGGCGGCAGTCGCAGGAGAACTTCCCCGCCCAGCCGCGGACGGGCCGTGCCACCGGCCACCACGAGTGCTGCCCCGAAGACCGGCAGCATCGCAGCCGATCCGGGGTAGGTCGTGGTCGAACTGTTCAGAACTGCCCGCGACCGCGATGCCCGCAAGACCTGCCCACGACATTGCCAGGGCGGCGGCTCGAGGAATCTTGGCCAACTGCGGGCTTGCGACGGCCACCGTCCCCCGAGTGCGAGCTCCCACGCCCGAGTGAAGGGCGAGAAGAAGGCGGCGATCTCATCGGCTGATGTATGGTGGACTGACCAGGCGAGTGACGCCACAATGCCGCACGTGAGCAAGGCCACGAGTTTGAATCGGAGGTCGATGCGCCTCCAGCACAAGCAGGCGAGAATGAAGAGCGTCGGGTAGACGATGTGGAGCTTGCTCTTCGACCGATAGGGACCAGAAGTTCTGAAGGGCGGAGGGCGGCGCCTGAGAAGCCAAATAGTTCGTACCGGTGGCGATGAAATGGAAGTTTGAATAGAAGAGGGATGCTGTTCTCCCCACTTGAGCGGTGTCGTTGCCGGTGAGAAATCCCAACCAGTGATTCGCCGCCAATACCGTCACGATGATCACCAGCGTTGCGGCGGGGAGAATTGGGCGACTCCTCCCGACCGTAGAAGCCGAGCAGGCGGGTCTTCCCCGAGACGGCATGTTCTCTGAGCAGCAGTCCGGTGATGACGAAACCGGAGAGAACGAAGAAAGCGTCGACGCCGACGAATCCGCCCGTCAGCCAGGGCACGCCTGCATGGAAGAGTACAACCAATACGATGGCGACGGCCCGCAGACCTTCCACGTCGGGTCGAAACTTGCGATCGCCAGGAGCGGTGCCCGCTTCATCGCCGATTCGGAGAAACCGCCCCCCCTCCTCCGACGACGACTCGAGCGTAGCGACGGTCGCTACGGCCTGAAGGGTCTTCATTGAAAGAAGGGTTGACACCAACCCAGGTTCCGCCCGAGCCGTTCGCTCGGCCGTTGTTGCCGTTGCCAGATCGGAAGCAACATCCGCCTCCTTTTTGCTGCTCTCATACGTTGTCATGCCGGGCCAATTCGCTATAACTGCGATCCAGCCGCAAACACCAACCGTGGGAAGCGCAAATACTGGCCAACGTGGGGCCGCCGATTCCGACGGATACCGTTTGCCGCCGACGAGCCAACCCCGGAACTCCTGTTCTGTGTTTACTTTTTCGCTCGGGGTCGTTGGGACGATCGACGTTGGCCCGATGGTCACGAGTCCGCTTGCCACCAACGACAGAGGGGCCACCCGCCGTTCTCTCATCTCGAACCCCTTGAAGATAGCGGTAGGCGTCGCCGAATGCCGGGACGCGTAATTTCCCCGTCGCCCACCTCGCGGAAGACTCTAGACAGGGGCTGCGACGGACCACAGCAGAAGGGAGAGATTCTGTAGTCGATCGAAGTCTGTTGTCCGTTTGTTGTGGTTTGGGACGGGCCGCGGTTGTCGGACGTGATCGGCCCTCGTGGACGCCTCATTCCGGGGACGGATCCAAAGCAAGAAGCTCGCAGTGGAGGGTACATTTGCGGGCGCCGCTGTGCACGTCCTGCCGCCCGGGGCCGAGCAGCGCTACGCGGTCTCCTTCGTCACGCCGGGCGGGTTCTTGTCCGGCGCAGGCCTTGGAGGCGCGGATGGCGGAGTTGTCCCGCTCTGGTCCACTCGCTGAACGCCACCTGAGCGACGAGGCGCAGCTCGACCCAATGCACGCCGTCCGCCGCACGGTGCCGCCGTCGAACGGAGGCCGTGGGCGAACCGATTCCAGAGAGGGTCTGGGAGAACCTGGCCAGGGCGGCCTCGTCGAGGCCGGTGCCAGCCTTCCCGCGTATATGCGAGAGCTGCCGTTAGCCGTTGTAGTAGCCGAGCAGAAGGGCGCCCAATCCGGTTCTCCAGCCTTGGGATTGGTGTAGCCGCCCATGACGACTCCGACTGCTCCGACACTTGAACTTTCAGTCAAGTCCCGCGACCGGCCGGACCGGCAGGGGAACGACCCCGCGCCTCGCGACCAGGCCTTCCGCGCTGACCGCCACAGGCTCGGGCGAAGATGCCTCGCCGTCGTGCGTGCGGTCCGCCCCACAGGAGGTCGAACAGGTAATAAGGAAGACTGGCACGGTCGTGGCAGCCCATGGCGCACCCATTGCAGGCTGGCGATCGCAGCGGCTCGGCTCCGCGACGAGACCTCCGGCCGGATCGACGAGCAATGCCTTGACCCCGGCGCGACCCGGTTTGGAGCGGTGCTCGACTCGATGACGCCAAGGGGTAGGAGGCTGCCCTCGCCCAGGGTCCAGCTGCGTCCTTCATGGGATCACGGTCGACCAACGGGACCTCGCAATAGCACCGAACGTCCGGCCATCGTTGGCCAGCAGGACGATGATCTCGAAAGCATATATGTCGTCGCCGGTCCCTCCTTGAGCCGTAGGCTGAAGCGCGGAGGCACATTTGAGGTCGAATTTGGGTGAGGTCCGTCCATCCCCTCGCCGATTCCAAGAGGATGGTAACAGTACTTCACGCCATTATTTCGTTCTTCCCGCTTCGGTCCCGAAAAGACCTTCGGCGGGACTGATGTCCAAAGTACGGTTTCTTCGCGAGCGAGTCACTGTGTGCTGACCATTGCGGTCGTCCTCTCCTGCATCGTCCCCTTCTACCGCGATCATCCCAGGGTGACCACCTCTCTGCCCAGTGCTTCGGCGGCCGTCGGAAGGTCAAGGTCGGCTTCGGGCTACTGGCTGGTGGCCTCCGACGGCGGCTCTTCGACTACGGCGACGCCGCCTTCTACGGCTCCACCGGCGGCTGAGCCTGAACAAGCCCATCGTGGGCATGGCCGCCACCCCCGACGGCCAGGGCTACTGGCTGGTGGCCTCCGACGGCGGGCATCTTCACCTTCGGCGACGCCGCCTTCTACGGCTCGACCGGCGGCCTCGCCCTCAACAAGCCCATCGTGGGCATGGCCGCCACCCCCGACGGCCAGGGCTACTGGCTGGTGGCCTCCGACGGCGGGATCTTCGCCTTCGGCGACGCCGCCTTCTACGGCTCGACCGGCGGCATGCGCCTCAACAAGCCCATCGTGGGCATGGCCGCCACCCCCGACGGCAAGGGCTACTGGCTGGTGGCCTCCGACGGGGGGATCTTCACCTTCGGCGACGCCGCCTTCTACGGCTCGACCGGCGGCTGACGCCTCAACAAGCCCATCGTGGGCATGGCCGCCACCCCCGACGGCCGGGGCTACTGGCTGGTGGCCTCCGACGGCGGGCATCTTCGCCTTCGGCGACGCCGCCTTCTACGGCTCGACCGGCGGCATCGCCCTCAACAAGCCCATCGTGGGCATGGCCGCCACCCCCGACGGCCAGGGCTACTGGCTGGTGGCCTCCGACGGCGGCATCTTCGCCTACGGCGACGCCGCCTTCTACGGCTCCACCGGCGGCATGAGCCTCAACAAGCCCATCGTGGGCATGGCCCACCTTCAGCGAAGGCAGGAGGAGCATCGGTGCCGACACAGGTCTCTCCGTACACCGCGACGGCGACCGAGACGACCGTTACGAAACGTGCCGTCCGGAGGCATGCCGCTCCCGCCGGCTACACGGCCCAGCAGCTGATCTTCGACGACCAGTTCTGGGCACCGGCCTCGACACCACCAAGTGGAACACCTACCTCGGTGCCCAGGGGATCGTCTGGAAGAACTTGGCACCCTTCCTCAGCCGTCCTCCGGTCCGAACGTCCCTGGTGCCGGGACCGACCTGGAGATGTACGCGCCGTCCCAGGTGCGTGTCGACAACGGGCTCACGTTTACGCCCAGCGCAACACGACGAGTACTCGGGCACCTACCCGGTGGCTCAGCGGCGTGGTCACGACCGAGGGCAAGTCCAGCTTGCCGACGACCGGCTGGTACGTCCAGGCAAGGATCAAAGACCCCGACATGACGCAGGGTCTCTGGCCGAATATGTGGTCGCAGCCTTTCAGTCCCGGCCCCTTCAACGAGAGCATCGATTTCATGCAGGGGCTTCATGGGGGGCCGAGTACGTGATATTTCGCCCCCGTAAGGGCAGGTCATCGACACCGCTGGAAGGTTACATCGGCGAGAGCGTCCGAACGTTGGTTTTGACGCTTTGGGCGGGTAATCACACCGACGGGGTCCAGTGGATGCTGGGGGTTGGCATCAACGGGCTCCTGGACGGCAAGCTGGTCTTGTTGGTCACGCAGTCGCAGGTTCCCGGCGGCATCGTGGCGCAGGCCTACGAGATCATCTTGCCCCTGCACAGGTAGCCGTAGACGTGGTAACGACGGTTTGGCGCACCATCACGACCCGCACGTCGCCCGGCGGCTCGACTCTACGTCGCCGACGTGCAGGCGTACTCGTAGTAGTGCGGGCTCGATTTCAGCCCTGAACGCATTGAGGCATCCACATCCAGGTCGGCTTCCAGCGGCTACGACGACCCGAGGCGGCCGGAATCGACGCCGGCGGTGTACGCCTCCACATGATGGAAGTGGCCTGACCGGTAGTGAAAGGCGAACTGCCGCGGTCAGTCGAGTGCGACGAGCCGGTCGAGGGTCGTGCCGGTTCCGCCCCTGGGCGGCCCCACGTCATGACGATTTTGGGACAACTGATCGGGTCCGAACGGCTCGATCGGAACCAGCCACCGTCGCCACAATTCGTCACGAAACCGGGGTGATCGTGGGCCCATTTGTCCACCGGGAGGATGTCAGCGTAAGGTCCCCTCTGGGTTCCAAAGAGTGGTGTAACGTCCCCCTCGACGGCTCGATACCGGCGAGCGAGCGCAGTGGCCGTGAGCGAAGGCGAAAGTGATGGTGGCACAACCTATTGGGAAGGAGCCGAGGACCATCGGGCAGGTTGCCTTCGACGATGCGTACCCCGGCGCACCCCGTCGACTTCGACCATGAGCTCCACCTCGACGACCGTGTTACGCTCGCCGCGATCGCCGATCTCGCGGACCGGCTGCCGCGCCGAATTGGTGATCTCCGACACCGCCGCTCAGCCCCTCTGGCGCCCCAGCCAGGCTCGCCCCGTGGTGCGCTGGAGCCACCGGGGGACGTCTTCCTCGATCTGCGCAACGCGAACGCCTGGCTCATCTTGCTCAACGTCGAAGCCGATCCCGCGATGGCAGACCTCATGAACACGCAGCTCCACCAGCTCGAGGCGGGCATGATCGCCACCAGGTCAGGATGCGCAAGCGGGTCGGCTTCGTCTTCGGTCCTCCCCAAGTTCGGTCACGCTGATCCACTTCGACATCGAGCACAGCCTCTTGACGCAGGTCAACGGGAGCAACACCGTCAGCATCGGGCGCTTTGATAGCGAGGCTGTCGACGCCACGAGATCGAGAGGTACTGGGACGGCTTGAACGGCTCCCACGGGCGCATCGAGGCCCTGCCGCGCGAAGTCGCGACCCACACCTTCATCCCGGGGCGGGCGCTCGACATACCCCGGGGACCCCGTAATGGCTGCACAACTCCCCCGACATCTCCTTGTCGGTGACCCTGATGTATTTCACAGCGGCCAGCGTGCGCGAGAACCGCATCGAGGACTTCAACTCGCACATGTGCCGGCGCCACCTGCACCCGCGCCCCAGGGCGTTCGGCCACTGTTCACACCGCCAAGGTTTGCGCCATGGAGGTCTTGCTCCCCGCCGACGTCTCAAGTCAGCCGTCGTCGGCTCGAAGAAGCGCGACGACAAAGGCGCTGCTGACGCCCTCGGCCACCGGGTGGACGGGAGTCAGCGGTTGGGGCAACCTTCCCCAAGCAGCAGGCGGAGTTCGTTCATGTCGTGGACCAAGACCCCCATCGGACCCCCTGCGGTCGTCACCTTCTTGGCAGAGCGTCGGCACCGTCGGTCGGTGACCTGCGACACGTCAGTCCAGTCTCTCCTGGTTCCGTACGGAGGGCCGCCAAGTCGCATACTGCCCCGGCCCGCTGCGATGAGCCGAGAGTCGTGGGTCTTGTGTACGTGAACAAGCGTGGGCCGTCCGTCTGCGAAGAGCCGCCGTATGTCGAGTGGATCCGGGTTCGTGAGCGAGTACCTCGAACGTGACATCGAGGCGACGCTGGAGGCCCGGCATCGGACGTGATGTGTTCATGCCGTCCGGTCTATTCGCCATTTTCGTCGCCTACCCGCCGCCACTCTCGCCCGGCGATCGTGTCCTCATGTCTCCGCTCGAGGACGACGCTGTGTTCTTCGGCGCCTCGCGGCCGGGCTCCGGCCCGCGACGTCGCCGGTGTCCACCCACGATGGGAACATGCACATCGAGGCAATCGATGACGTGACGTGGCCCACCATTTCCGCCGTTCTGACCGGTAACACCTACGGTCTTCCCGACCGTGTCGTCGAGCTCAGCGCAACGTGCGGCCGATTCGAGATTCCGCTCATCGAAGATGCCGCCCATGCGCTCGAGGCCGACGTTGACGGGCGCCCCATAGGGAGCTTCGGCGCTGTTTCCATCTTCAGCTTGTCGAAGCACTTCCCCGGGCGGGGTGGCGTTCTCGCGTTCGGACGAGAAGGTCGACCGCAAGGACGTCGTCGTCTTGCGCGATCAGCTGATGCTGCCGAGGCCGCTCGGCAAGGAGCGGTCGACACTGCGCGGTCGGAGGTCAGGACGTGGCTGGAGACCCTCCATCTCACGGAGGGGTTGGATCGGGCGCGCCGCCGGCGACATCCCCCGACGATATCCCCCATGGCGAGTGCCGCTGCGAGAGGCTCAGCTGGAGCGCGCGTGTTCCAGCGGTGACCTCGGCCAGTTCGACGTGTGGATGCAGACGGCGTACCCGGACTACCGGATGCGACAGCACTCGAGCCGGCTGAGGCGGACGCTGGCCAGTCTGCGCGACCTGGAGCGGGACCGCGAGGAGCGGATCGTGGGCGTGCGGCGACTTCGAGCGCTCGATGCAGTTGCCCCGGCGGCCCGTGAGGGCGACGCACTGCCGTTGCTCCGTGTGCCCCTCCTGATCGAGGACCGGGACGCCGTGGCCCTCGAGCTGCGGCGACGCGGGATAAACGTGTTTTTCGTCTACGCGCCACCGCTGGACGAGTACTCCGGCCCAGAGTTCTGTGAGCCCTCTCCGTCGCCGGAGGCAGCCCGATGGTGGGCGAGCCACGTCCTCCCCGTCAACCCACACGATGCGGAGCGCGTTCTCGACCTGGTCGGGAAGAACGAGATCCGCCTGACCCCCGCCGCCCCGCCGCCCGTATGATCTGACGTCGTCGTCAGCCGGCCGCCTCTCTGGAGCAGCTCGGCGAACGCCCGGCGGTGAGCGCGGATTGCTCGCGTAACCCTGACCCGAGCCCGTTGGAGTATGTGTCGTACGCCTGATTCGCGTCACCGGCGGGGTCTCCGCCATTCGCTGACGTCATCGTTGGCGGTGGCAGCGAGTTGCATCTGACCGCCACCCAAATGGCGGATCTCACCCGGATGACCCGCCCGGATCGGGTTCGACCGGAGGTTCTCGGTGGAAGACCTGAATCACCGCGGGTAGCAGGACGACAGCCTCACACCAGGCAGCGACGGCCCACCCGATGCAGAGGCCCGTCATGCCCCAGAAGATCCCACCCAGCGCCGCGCCGACCGCTTCTGCGGCGGTGCCTGCCGACATCACCTTGGCTGCATGGCCCAAACGGCCCTGCCGAGACGGATCGCCACGTAGTGGTCCTTTATGACGTAGGCCGGTCCCACCAGGACGAGAAGGCGCAGCGCCGTTGTCCCGTTGGCTGCATAGGCGGGACCGAAGATACGAAGGACGACGGGGGCCGCAATCTCCACGGCGACCACGAGCCCAAAACCCAGGGCCAGTCCGAGGGGGAGTGTCCGGCGGACGTGGCGGTGGAGGAGGCCCTCGTCACCTGACCTCTCGGCGAACAGGGACAGCGCCAGCAGATACGGGACGATCATCACGGTGGACGACAACAGGAATGCGGTCGAGAAGTAGGCCACTTGCTGTGGTGGGATCAGCAGCGCTGCCATCAGCGGAATGACGTAGGAGATGGAATTCATCGAAGAATTGAGGACATGGTGCTTGAGGGAGAGCAGGCCGTAGCGGCGGGTGAGCGCCACTCGATGGCTCAGGCTCCCTTCGCCGGCCGGAGTCGGTTCGAGTCGGAGCATGGGCATACAGACGACGAGCGAGACGACCAGCGCCAGTGCCCAGGCAAACAGCAGGCCGGGCGCTGTTCTGGTCCCGAAGACGACGAGGACACCCACGCAGGCCAGCTTCAGCACAGAATTTCGGCTGCCTCGCGCCAGCTGGGCCGAGCCCCGACGCAGTCCGATTGCCGCCTGGTCGAAGGTGATCCCGCCCATTGTCGCCACCGATCCGATAACGAAGAAAATGGCGGTTATTGAGTCGTCTCCGATGATCCTCAGGCTCGCGCCCAGGAACGGGGAGAGGGCCATCGTGGCCAACGAAAGGATCAGGACAACAAAGCACGCGACGAACATTCCTGTGCTGAAGGTGACGCGGCGGACCGCGGCCTCCAACGAGCCAAGCCGGCCAGCAGGAGGATTGGGATCCCGAGACCGCCGATCGCTCCGAGAAAGAACGCCGCCGAGGATGCGGCGGCCGCCAGACCCACATCTCGCGGAGAGAACAGATGCGTGGCGACGGCCCAGTAGGCGAGGCCCAATACTGCCGTGGCTCCCTGCTTGCCCACCAGGAAGCCGAAGGTGGTGAAGAGTCGCCGCAGTTCCGAGGGCTGCACCGGCGGTTCAGAGGGCTGCAGCTGCGGCTCCGGGGGTTGCCCCGGCTCTTCCATCGCGAATTCGCTCATTTCTTAGCTCCGTTCGGGAGCCGTAGTCGGTGGAAGCCTTCCGCACGCAACGGGCGCCGTGGGCGGCCACGAGGTGAAGGCGCGGCATGAGCTGGTGGGATGTGACATTTGCCCGTTTGGAGGTACCGCTGCGCCGATCCTGGGCGCAAAGGGGACAATCGCGAGCTCGCCGGTCGAACGGTGGCGTCAAGTGTCTCGTTGAAGACATGGATCGACAAGGTTGCCGTAGACGTTTTGCAACCCACCAGCGAACCCGTGGGTTGACGCCTCCGCACAACTTCTCCCTCCGCTGGGGTTCCGCAGACGTGGCGCCCCGGGGCGCTGGGCGACTGCTCGATCTCCTGATTTTAGCTTGTGTTCACCGGCACCGACGGGTCCCTCGGAACGGCACCGGAGTCTCCACGCCGATCACGCGGTTCGCCGCCATGTTCTCCGGCGGGCGTGGACAACGTGGGCGAAACCAGTGGTACTTCCCGCAACGCCTCACCGACGGCACGATCGCCGTGGCCGACGGCAACTCCAACCCCACTCAGAGCATCCTCGACGTGCAATCCACCATGGGGCACGACCTGGTTGATCTACGCCTTCGCCGCCCGCTTGGGCGGACCCGGAGTGCTCACGACACGAGGATCCCGACGCAACAGCCCGGCGTCCCGATGAGCCACCTGACACTCTCGACGAGCACAATAATGTTGGCGTGACGGCGCTTGTCTTCGGCAACTGACAGTGAAAACGTCTCCGCCCCCTGGACGACCGCGACAACCTCCACATTGGGACTTGTCTCAGCCGGCTGGCGTGAGTCAACGGCAATTGCAACCACCGGTTGGTGCTCGCGGCCTCCCACGGAATCCCGCCGAGAGGCCGGCTCACCGTCTTCAGTCGACCTTCTTGAGGAAGGGCACGAGATGGCTGAAGAAGATGTTGCCGGGCAACGCGCCGGCCGGGTCGTTGTGACCGTCGGTGAGCAGTGTTGATGGAAGGTTGTTTTGATTGATCCGATCGGCTCTATTTTGGCCGGGAGCACTTTGTAAGCATCCCTGGTCAAGTGGCGAGCGTCGAGCACGTCGTCGACCCCATCCGGCACTGGTGGCTCTTGACCCCGATCCGCAGCCGGTAGCGTCACATTTGGCGGCCCCGTGATTTGCTCTGTCGCTCGCCGTCGCGACTTTCGAGAGGGCCGGGGTTATCCGTGAGTCCGCGGTCGACAACAGGAGAGATAACACGCACATGAAGAAGAGGAGCCGGAGATGACAAAGAAGACGTGGCGTCGCCGCCTCGTGGGCGGCGCAGTCACCTCGGTGGCCATGGTGGCGATCGCGGTCTGTGGATCACTCCTCGCCGTGCCACCCTCTGCTGCTTCGGCCGCCAACACATCGGAAGCTGACGCATGGGCGGCGCTGAGACCCGCCACATCGGATGCGCAGGTCTTGGGTGCGGTGAAAGCTGCACAGAACCTCCAAACCCTGCCCACCAGCGTCCAGCCGGGCCTCACCGTCACCAACGATGGTGCGGGCGTGGGAGCTGGCAAGTGCCCAAACACCACTGGAGTGATGGCATCGCAAGGATGCGCGTACGGGGATTTGACGAGCAAGAAGCTCATGGTCGTCTATGGCGACTCGCATGCCGCCATGTGGGCGGAGGCGCTGCAGATCATCGCGAAGAGGACGGGCTGGAAGCTGGTCGTCTTCTCCTTGTCGGGGTGCCCGGCGCCAGATCTGTCGTTGATCTCGGCCCAGACAAACGGACAGAACACACAATGCCAGCAGTTCCACACCCTTGCAGTACAGGCCATCAAGAAACTGCATCCGAGCTTGCTCGTCGTTACGAGCGAAAGCACCGGCCAGACGGCGGTCGGAGTGGCCGCCACTCCGACGCAATGGAAGTCGGGACTCACGAAGACCTTTGCCAGCCTGTAGGAACCGGGTACGAGCATGGTCATGATCGGTGATATCCCACAATGGTCACTCGACGACGGCGATTGCCTGGCTGCCCACATGACGAGCGTCCAGAGTTGCTCAGCTTCCCGGGTCAAGCCGTGTCGGCAAACGTGCAGGCGGAACAGAGAGCCGCAAAGCTAAGCGGCGTAAAGTACATATCGACGACGGACTGGGCTTGTGCGACCAAATGTGAACCGGTAGTCGGCGATATTCGCGTGTATTTCAACCAATATCACTTCGGCGCCATCTCGCTACCGCGTACTTGAGTGACCCCTTGCAGTCAAGCACTGTGCCTCGGGTCCTGAATCGTCAGGACGCATTTTGCGGCTCGTGTCATAACATCCTCATCGTCCAGCACCAAGACCGCATGGCGGCGGAACTGGCGATTGGCGATTGGCGAAGGAAACGTGGGCCATTGGAGGGCGCCGCAGCTCACCCCGTCGTGGGCGCCGAACAGACGCGCACTCGGCGGCCCCGTGCAACCTCACGTGGATCGCTGGATCTCCCCTCCCTTTTCATTTGCCAGCGCCCTGACCTGGTCAGTCACGGCAGAATGTGACGTCCTGGACCAGACGGCGATGCTGTGTCCCGGCTCTTCCCTCCTCGGAGGGTTGGTGACGGTGAGCCGTCCTGGTAGGTCGGAACTCTCTGAGAGGGTCGACGCTGTGACGAGGGAGAAGGGGTTCCACGGGCCGTCTGACCTGCGATTTTGTTGACCGTCCGCGGCGCAACACTTGACGGACGTTGCCCGTTCACACTTCCCCCCTTGAGGACCGACCGCCGTCCGAAGGTGAAGCGTCGACATGGCTTCGCAGACGATCGCCCAACTTCTTGTTGCAAGTGCCGTTGATCCTCTCATTCGGGCTCCTCGAACGCCAAGCGCGGAAACTTCCATGTCTGGATTCCTCTCGGACGTAGGCTGCTCTGGCGAGGACGAAGCACGAGGGCGGCGTCGAGACGGCGCCAAACTCTGCGGGCTCACGGCTGGAGGGCAGCCATGAGGAACACGTCCGCTGCGAGGGGGAACAACTCGGCTGTTGCGCACCCACACCGCGGGGCACGTCCATCGGAACGTCTTCCGAACCGGCGTCCGTGGCGTGACACCGTCGCCCTATTGACCTCTGCGGTGGTGGTATCTGCATCGGCAGTGACGCTCGCCGGGGTCATCGCGGCTGCGCCAGCGGGCGCCAGCGAGCCGGTCACCGTCAACGTGTCGGGCTCCCAGACCTACGGCGGCAGCCCGAGCTTCACCTACACCACCTCGCCCCCGGGGGTCACCGTCTCCTCGCTCAGTTGCTCGACGGTGGGGGCACCGAGCCCTCGATCAACTCCTCGCTCGACCCCGGGAGCTACACCATCGCGGGCTTGAGCTGTTCGGGCAGCGCGGGTGCCGACGACTCACTCGGCATCGCCGGGGTGAGCGGTGGGCTTCATTGGTCAACCCCACTGGGGTCACCGTCAAGGTCTCGGGCTCCCAGACCTACGGCGGCAGCCCGAGCTTCAGCTACACCACCTCGCCCCCTGGGGTCACCGTCTCCTCGCTCACCTGCTCGACGACCGGGGGGACTCCGCTCGCCAGCCTGGGAGCGGGGAACTACGCCCTCGACGGCTCGAGCTGTTCGGGCAGCGCGGGTGCCGACTCCTCGCTCAGCTTTAGCGGCGTGACCGACGGGTTCGTGGTCAACCCCGAGCAGGTGACCGTCAACGTGTTGGGCTCCCAGACCTACGGCGGCAGCCCGAGCTTCAGCTACACCACCTCGCCCCCGGGGGTCACCGTCTCCTCGCTCAGTTGCTCGACGGTGGGGGACACGACCTCGATCAACTCCTCGCTCGACCCCGGGAGCTACACCATCGCGGGCTTGAGCTGTTCGGGCAGCGCGGGTGCCGACGACTCACTCGGCATCGCCGGGGTGAGCGGTGGCTTCGTGGTCAACCCCACTGGGGTCACCGTCAAGGTCTCGGGCTCCCAGACCTACGGCGGCAGCCCGAGCTTCAGCTACACCACCTCGCCCCCTGGGGTCACCGTCTCCTCGCTCACCTGCTCGACGGCCGGGGGGACTCCGCTCGCCAGCCTGGGAGCGGGGAACTACGCCCTCGACGGCTCGAGCTGTTCGGGCAGCGTGGGTGCCGACTCCTCGCTCAGCTTTAGCGGCGTGACCGACGGGTTCGTGGTCAACCCCGAGCCGGTGACCGTCAACGTGTCGGGCTCCCAGACCTACGGCGGCAGCCCGAGCTTCAGCTACACCACCTCGCCCCCGGGGGTCACCGTCTCCTCGCTCACCTGCTCGACGGTGGGGGACACGACCTCGATCAACTCCTCGCTCGACCCCGGGAGCTACACCATCGCGGGCTTGAGCTGTTCGGGCAGCGCGGGTGCCGACGACTCACTCGGCTTCCGTGGGGTGAGCAACGGTTTGGGCGTTACGAAGGCCACACCGGTCATCACCTGGGCCAGCCCGGGCACCATCCTCTACGGCACGCCCCTAGGTGCCACTCAGCTCGACGCCGGGGCGAAGGCAAACGGCAACCCGGTCGTGGGCAGCTACAGCTACACGCCTTCGACTGGAACGGTGCTCGTTCCCGGCAACGGCCAGACCCTGAAGGTCACCTTCACCCCGACCGACACGGCCGACGACAACACGGCCACAGCAAGCGTGCTCATCAACGTGGGTTTCAGCACGTCGTGCAGCACGGGAGCAGTGACCGGACCACTCGTGATCAAGGCGGGTCAAGCGATCTGTGTTGGCACCGGCGGCAGCATCACCAATGGAGTGACGATCCGATCTGGTGGCAGCTTGTGGAGTGGCGGTTCGATTGCGGGGGATCTCACGGCCTCCGGCGCGAGCGCCGTGACGCTCTGTGCCCTGTCGCTCGTGGGCAGCATCATGGTGACGGGCAGTACCGGTCCCGTGAACATCGGCGGCTCGACCTGTCCGGCCCACAGCACCAACACCCTCTCGGGGTCCGTGAGCATCACGCACAACATTGGTGGAGTGACCTACGTGGGAAACTCGGTCACCGGATCTGTCGCCATCACGAACAACAGCGGCGGGTTCACATATTTGGGAAATAGCGCCTCGGGGACAGTCACCGTCAGCACCAACAACTGACTCCGTGGTCCGTCAAACGCAGCATCTTCTGGCATTCGATCCGGTTCCCGTTCGGGCTCAGTTCGCGGGGCCAAGCACTGAGTGACGGTGAGCCGGCCTGTAGGCGGGATTCTGTCCGGCCCCCGCCCCGATGAGAGGCAGAAGGCCTGGGTGGCCATCCATCTGAGCGGCCTACCTGGGGAACCCTCCCTCTCGGGAGGCGGGCGAGCAGCCCATTTCCCACGCTTGGCCTTGCTCCGGGTGGGGTTTACCGAGCCGGCGGGGTCACCCCCGCCGCTGGTGCGCTCTTACCGCACCCTTTCACCCTTACCTGTGCGGACCCGGTGGGCCCGCCATCGGCGGTTTCCTTTCTGTGGCACTGTCCTGCGGGTCGCCCCGACTGGCCGTTAGCCAGCACCCTGCTCTGCGGAGTCCCGACCTTCCTCAACACGGTCCCGCGAGATGCGGCCCGTGCTGCGGCCACCTGGCCGACTCACCGTCGTCCCAATTGTGCCACCTCCCGCCCGGTGCCACCTCCCGGCACGCCTGGCCACCTCCCGGTGCCACCTCCCGGCATGTGAGGTGCAGGTACGGCGCCTCGGTAGGGTGTCGAGGATGTCCGGCGGTGCCCGTCAGCTCTTCGATCCCGAGGCTGTGCCGACGGCCGCCGCCTCCGGGGAGGCCGCCGCCCCGGGGGACCGGACCGGTGCCGGCGGCCCCGAGCCCACCGACCGGACCGGTGCCCTCTCCATCGGGGGCCTCTACGAGAAGGTCGACGGCGCCCTGACCCAGGCCTTCCCCCGCAACCGCCACGTGTGGGTGCGCGGAGAGATCGCCCACTTGTCGGACCACCGCTCGGGCCACCTCTACCTGAACCTGGTCGATCCCGAGGAGGACGCCTCGCCCCGCTCCCGGGCCCGCGGGGGTGTGCCCACCCTCAACGTCAAGTGCTGGCGCAGCTCCTGGGCGCCGCTGCGCCACGGGCTGGCCAAGGAGGGCATCGAGCTGGCCGAGGGGATGGTCGTCGTCCTGCGGGGCGCGCTCGACCTCTACCGGGCCAAGGGCGAGATCAGCCTCATCCTGGCCGAGATCGACGTCACCGCCCTGTTGGGGCGTCTCGCCGCCCAGCGCGCCCAGCTCCTGCGCAAGCTCGAGGCCGAGGACCTGCTCCGGCGCAACGCGGGCCTCGCCCTGCCGGAGGTCACGCTGCACGTCGGGCTGATCGCCAGCCCCGGGACCGAGGGCTACAACGACTTCGTGGGCCAGCTGACGGGCTCGGGGTTCGGCTTCCGCGTCTCCCTGGTCAAGGTCGCCGTCCAGGGAGCCGGGGCCGCCGGCTCCATCGCCCGGGCGCTCAAGGCGCTGAGCCGGAGCGACTGCGACGTCATCGCGATCGTCCGGGGCGGGGGAGGGCGGGCCGACCTCGCCGCCTTCGAGACCGAGATCGTGGCCCGGGCCGTGGCCGAGGCGACCAAGCCCGTCTTCACCGGGATCGGCCACACCGGCGACGAGACGGTGGCGGACATCGTGGCGGCGCGTGCGTGCATCACGCCCACCGAGTGCGGGCACCAGATCGTGCTGGCGACCCGGCGCTGGTGGGCGGCCCACGTCGCGGCGCCGGCCGCAGTCCTGGCCCGCCGCGTCCCGGACTTCTTGGGCGACGCGCAAGGCCGTGACGCCCAGGCGCGGGGGCGCCTCACCGCGGCGGCGCGGCACCAGCTGCGCGTGCACGGCGAGCGCCTGGGGACGAAGGCGTCCTCCCTCGGGCGGTCGGCGCCCGCCCGGCTGGAGTCGAGCGAGGCCACGGTGCGCGCCCATGCCGCCCGGCTCGGGCCGCTCGAGCCTGGGGCACCTGGGTCGCCTGGACGAGCGTGTGGGCTCGTGGCGCCGGCTGCTGGCGGCCTACGACGTGGACCGGCAGCTCGAGCGGGGCTACACGCTGACCCTCGCCGGGGGCCGACTGGTCCGCAGCGCCGCCGAGCTGGCCGAGGGCCACGAGATCGTGACGCGCTTCGCCGACGGGACGGCGCGCAGCAGAGTCGAGGCGGCAACGACACGCGACCACGAGGCCCCTGGCGACGCCGGCCGAGGACCACGATGACCGTCGCGGAGGATCCCGTCCCCGTCGAGCAGCTCAGCTACACCGACGCCAGCCGGGAGCTCGATGCGATCGTCAACTTCTTCGAACAGCGCGAGGTGGACGTCGACGTGCTCGTCGCCCGCCTGGAGCGGGCCACGGCGCTGATCGACGAGCTCGACCGGCGCCTGCGCCAGACCCGGTCCCAGGTCGAGGAGCTGGTGCCCCGGCTCGAGGCGCTGGCCACCGAGGCCGGCCATGACACGGGAGGTCACGGAGATGAGTGAGGGCGCGGCGGACGGCACCACCCCGGTGGCCGGGCCGGAGGGGACGACCGCGTCTACTTCCGCCAGCTGCTCTCGGGCCGCGACTTCGCCCGCGGCGACACGATGGCCCGCCAGATGGTCAATTTCGTCTACCTCATCGGCGACCGCGAGACCGGTGAGGCGGTCGTGGTCGATCCGGCCTACGCGGTGCAGGACCTCCTCGACATCCTCGAGGCGGACGGCATGCGGCTGACCGGCGTGCTCGGGACCCACTTCCACCCCGACCATCTCGGGGGCCAGATGGGCGGCTGGGCGCTCGAAGGGATCAGCACCCTGCTCGAGAAGGTGCAGGTGCCGATCCACGTGCAGGCCGACGAGCTGCCCTGGGTCGAGCGCACCACCGGCGTCGGCCCGGCCGACCTCGTGGGTCATCACAGCGGGGAGGTGCTGTCCGTCGGCCGGGTCGAGGTCGAGCTGATCCACACCCCGGGCCACACGCCCGGCAGCCAGTGCTTCCTCGTCGACGGGCCGCTTGGTGGCGGGGGACACCCTCTTCCTCGAGGGTTGTGGGCGCACCGACTTCCCGGGTTCCGATCCTCTGGCCATGTACGAGTCCATCCACACCCGGCTGGCCCGGGTCCCCGACGACGCCATCCTCTTCCCCGGCCACCTCTACTCGCCGGATCCCTCCCAGAGCATGGGTGACACCAGGCGGTTGAACTATGTGTTCCGGCCCCGCTCCCCCGAGGAGTGGATGGCCATGTTCGGCTGGTGACGGCCACGGGCGGCTTGGCCGCCGACAGCATCGTGGTCGTCGTCGGCGCGTCGCTCGCCGGATGGCGGGCCGTCGAGACGTTGCGCGCCGAGGGGTTCGAGGGCGCCATCTCGCTGGTCGGCGAGGAGCGCCATCTTCCCTACGATCGACCTCCGCTGTCCAAGCAGGTCCTGGCGGGCACGTGGCCACCCGAGAAGGCGGTGCTGGCCGACAAGCGACGATCGAGCGAGCACCGGGTGCACGAGGTGCTCGGCCGCCGCGCCGTGCGGCTCGACGTGGAGGGACGCAAAGTGGAGTTGGACGACGGCACCGTCCTCGACGGCGACGCCATCGTCATCGCGACCGGCGCGTCACCTCGTCGGCTCCCCGGCACCGACGGTCTGGGCCAGCGCGACGGCCTGTTCACGTTGCGCACGCTCGACGACTCGCTCGCCCTCCGTGCGGCGGCGACGGCGGTCGACTCGCCGCGAGTCGTGGTCATCGGTGCGGGGTTCATCGGCGCCGAGGTGGCCTCGACGTGCGCCACCCTCGGGTGCCGGGTCACCGTCTTGGAGGCGCTCGACATCCCGCTCCGCAACGTCTTGGGTCCCGTGATCGGCGCGCATTGTGGCGCGTTGCACGGCGAGCACGGGGTCGAGCTGCGCACCGGTGTCGCGGTGCTCGGTGTCCGCAAGGCCACCACCGAAGACGACGCGCGGGCTTTCGGCGCGAGTGCGGCGAGCGCGTTGGTGGTCGAGCTCGGCGGCGGGGAGATGCTGGCCGCCGACGTCGTCGTGGTCGGCATCGGCGTGGTCCCCGCGACGGAGTGGCTCGTCGACTCCGGACTGACCGTCGAGAACGGTGTCGTGTGTGACGACCGTCTGTACGCCGCCGACGGCATCGTGGCGGCGGGGGACGTCGCACGTTGGAACTGGCGCCACGACGGTGGGGAAGAGCAGATCCGTATCGAGCACTGGCAGGTGGCCGCGGAGGCGGGTGTCGCCGCGGCGCGCAGCGTGCTCGCCGGTCGTGCCGACGCGGCGTCGTTCCGTCCCATCCCGTACTTCTGGTCGGATCAGTACGGCATCCGTTTCCAGGTGCTGGGGAGCCCGAGCGGGGACGACGAGGTCGAGATCGTCGACGGGTCGCTCGATGAGGGCAAGTTCGTCGCGCTGTTCGGTCGAGCGGGTCGCCTGCGTGCCGTGATGGCCATCGGCCGGCCCCGCCAACTCATGGGGTTCCGCCCGCTCCTCGAGGCGGGCTCGAGTTGGGACGACGCGCTCGGGACACCTCCGGGCCTCCTGATCCCCTCCCGCCCCGGCCCTCTCGACGTCCCGAGGCGGTCGCACGGGAGACCACGTTTCGGGCGTCCGGCAGTGGGCGGTCCCGGAGTCGATTCGGGGCCGAAATTTGAGCCGTTCGTCCCAATTAGAGCCGAAAAGCCCACCCAATAGGAGCCGATCAGCCCCTAACCCGGCGTGCCTGGAGAGGGTTACCTTGACACCGCGAGTATGCGGACCAACGCCCGCGTGGGCGCCGCTTACCGGCAAAAACAAGGGCCGACCTGAGCGAAATTGTGGATTTGTTGTGAACCGCGGCTTACAATCGCTCCCCTCCGGCCCTGGAGGATTTTGGCGACTACGGAAGGACGAGGCGGCATGCGACCGACTTGGCTGAATGGGAACGCTTCACGTCGGAACGAGCGCGGCGCGGGCCGAAAGGTGACCCGTCTGGGCCTGGCCGTCAAGGGTGGGTTGGCGTCGGTGCTCGCCCTCGCCGGGCTCGTCGTGTTCGCGACGGCGGCCTCCGCCCACGACAACGGCCAACAGTCGGTGTCCGCGGTGTGCACCGCCCCGACGCCGGGAGCGGGCGGCGACGGGGCCACGCTGACCTGGACCCTGTACAACAACTGGCCCGAGAGCGAGACCGGCACCTACTCGACGGCCCAGGGCACCCTCAGCACGACACCCTGTCCGTCGGACCGCCTCCCCGAAGGAGTACTCGAGCCCGCCCGCCGCCGCGAACCAGTCGTTCACGCAGTCGCTGACCGCGACGGAACTGGCTGCGCTCTCGCCCAGCTCGGCCATCACGGTGGCGTGGACATCGAAGTGGACGGATGGATTACAGCGGAAGCGGGAACGCTGAGCACCACGTTGGCGGCGCTCGACCTCCCGAACGGCTGCGTCCCGCAAAAGACGAGCCCGACCATCGCGACGACGCTCGTGCCGCCCGCCAGCACCACGCTCGGCAACGGCTGGAGCGACACGGCCACGGTCACGGGTAGCGCCGGTGGCGCGGCCCCCGCGGGATCCGTCGCGTTCTCCGTGTGCAAGGCCTCCTCGTCGACCTCGACGTGCCTCAGCGGCGGTTCGCCCGTGGGCACGGTGAGCAGCCCGTCGTCCACCAAGGGGAACGTGTCGACCTACAACCTGGCGCCCACCACCTACAAGCCCTCGAGCGCTCGGCACCTACTGCTACTACGCGATCTATACGCCGACCGAGAGCGAGCTGTACCTCACGGCGATCGGGACCGGCCGAGTGCTTCACGGTGACGACGCCGGGGCCCAACTTCACGGTGGTCAAGACGGACACGCCATCGGGCACGGGGGTTGCGCCAGGTTCGACCATCGGCTACAGCGTCGCCATCAAGAACGTAGGCGCTGCTGCCGGCTCGGCCACCGTGACCGACGTCGTCCCCTCGTCCCTGACCGTGGACAAGACCCCGGCGCCCGCATGCGCGGTCACCTCCCCGGACACCTGCAGCATCTCGAACCCGAGCGGGGACACCTGGACCTTCACCGTGAGCCTGGCCGCCGGTGACACCGCGACGGTGACCTTTGCCGCCACGGTCGTGGCCAGCGCCCCCGGGACCGTCACCAATACGGCGACGATCACGACCGGGCCGTGCACGACGTCGGCTGGTTGCTCGTCCTCGGTCACCAACCCCATCGTCGCCACGTCAGCTGCAGCGGTGACGCCGACGGCAACGCCGCCGGCGACGCTGGCCGCCACGACGGGGCCCACGACGTCGCCGAGCACGACCACGGCGCTCGCCTCCACCGGTGCGCTGCTGACCCAGGAGTGGATGGTCGGCCTGGCTGCCTTGGTGCTCGGCTCCGGGCTCGTGCTGCTCGCTCGTTGGCGCCGGCGCATCCCACGGCACGCCCCGTCAAAAAGGTAGGCCCGGCCCGAGAGACGTCCATCGGGGTGATCTCCTTCTGCGTGGGTGATTCCCGCTCAGAAGGAGATTCCCGAGAGCTCCGGGATGGTGCCCTCGGCCTTGCCCCTCGCCGCCAACCAGCGCTCGCGGGCGGTGGCCCGAGCGGCATCGTCACCGTGCGGCTCGACGACGCGACGGGGCGAGAACGTGTCGGCCAGCTCCTCGGTCGACGCGTAGGTGCCGACGGCCAGCCCGGCCAGGAGGCCCGCACCGAGCGTGGTCGCCTCCAAGACGGGCGAGACCTCCACCGGAAGCCCGATGGCGTCGGCGAGCGCCTCGACGAACACCGCGTTGGCCGACATGCCGCCGTCGATGCGCAGGGTGGCGATCGGGTGACCGCTGTCGTGCACCGACGCCTCGACCAGGTCGGCTCCCCTGTGGGCCACGCCCTCGAGGACGGCCCGGACCACCTCGGGGCGCCCTGACCCCCTGGTGAGGCCGACGAGGGTGCCCCGGGCGCCGAAGTCCCAGACGGGGGTTCCAAGGCCGAGGAGAGCAGGCACGAACCAGACGTCGCCCGAGGTCTCGCACTGTGCCGCCACGGCCTCGGACTCGTGGGAGGTCGCGATGATCCCGAGGTCGTCGCGCAACCACTCGACCGCGCTGCCGGCCGACAGCATGACCGCCTCGGTGCCCCAGGTCGCCTTGACCCGCCACCCGGAAGGCGACGATGGGAAAGGTGCCGGCGCCGCCGCGTCCCGCCACGGCGGGCCCACGGCCCGGCCCGGTGCACTGGTCGAGCATGCCGCCGGTGCCGAAGGTCGCCTTGGCCAGGCCGGGCAGGGTGCAGCCCTGACCGACCAGGGAGGCCTGCTGGTCACCGGCCATCCCGCAGATGGGTGGTGCGCCGGGGAGCGCGAGGGCGACGCCGACCGGACCCGACGAGTCGACGACCGCCGGCATCATCGGCAACGGGATCCTGAGCTGCTCGAGCAACGGCTCGTTCCACCCGATCGTGGCGGGGTCGACGAGGTCGGTGACGGCGGCGTTGGTGGCGTCGGTGACGTGGAGCGCCTCGGAGCCTGCCTCGGCGCCGCCCGCGAGCGTCCAGGCCACCCAGCTGTCGACCGTGCCGAAGCACAGCTGCCCCTGTTCGGCCCTCGAGCGTTCGGGGTCGGCCTCATCGAGGATGGCCATCACCTTGGTGGCCGACGCGTTGGGGGCCAGACGGATGCCCTCGCCTTGGAGGACGAGGCAGGTGCCCACGGTCCGCAGGTCCTGCCAGCCGATGCCGGGGGCGACCGGCCTTCCGCTGGCACGCTCCCACACGATGCTCGAGGCCCGCTGGTTGGCGATGCCGACGCCCGCCACCGGGCCCCCGTCCGAGAGCGCGGCGTGCGCCACCTCCAAGACGGCGTCGGCCATGCGTGCCGCGTCGAACTCCACCAGGCCCGGCGCCGGCGAGTCGGGGAGGAGGCGGACATGGTGCTCGTGCTCGACGGTGGCGTCGGGCCGGACGATGGCGGCGCGGACGCCCGAGGTCCCGACGTCGACGACGAGGATGCTGCCCCCCGGTCCGCTCATGTCCAGGGCGCGGGTCCGAAAGGTGAGGCCAGGCCGAATTTGCCGGGGTTGAGGATGCCCTTGGGGTCGAAGGTCGCCTTGAGGCCCTGCAGAACCTCGAACCCCGAGCCGAGGGCGCGCGGCACGAAGCGTGAGCGGTTCAGCCCGATGCCGTGATGGTGGCTGATGGCGGCATGGTGCGCCAGCGTGACGTCGGTCACGGCGTCCCAGGCCTGGCGGTAGTAGCGCTCGCGCCACCCGGCGTCGCCGTCGGGGCCGCGCCCTCCGAACGTGAAGTAGAGGCACGCCCCGTCGCTGTAGGCGTGGGACTGGTGGGCCGACGCCGCCAGGGTCCCGTCGATCGCCTCGAGGGCCGCGACCACGTCCGTCGAAGAGGCCGGGGAGCGCGGCCCACGGGCCCGACACCTCGACCGTGTCGACGACGATGCCGCCGCGCCACAGCGGGGCCAGTGCGGACACGTCGTTGCGGTGTCCGAGCCAGCGCTGGACCAGCTCGGCGTCGAGCGGCTGTGCGCCGGCCCGGCCCGAGCACTCGTCGTCGACGATGGCCAGGGTGGCCGCCAGGAGGGCGGGATCGGCTTCGTCGAGGACGACGAGGACGTTGGTGTCGGGCTGCTCGAAGTTGCGGGCCGATTCGGTCTGGTCGTAGAGGCGGAGGACGGCAGGCGTGGCGCCTCGGCGAAGGATCCGGCGGCAGGCCTCGAGGCCGGCCACGAACGTGGTGAACCCGAAGGCGCGCCGCTCCTGGGCCTCGGGCCGCGGGTGGATGCGGAGGCGGGCCTCGGGTGATGACGCCCAGCGTGCCCTCGCTGCCCACGAAGAGCTGGGTCAGGTTCGGCCCGGTCGCGGCGCGGGGGCCGGCGCCCTCCGTGTGCACGATGCGGCCGTCGGCCAGGACGACCTCGAGCCCGACGACCATGTCCTCGATCTTTCCGTAGCGCGTCGAGTACTGCCCGGCGCCCCGGCAGGCCAGCCACCCACCGACGGTGGAGAGGTCCATGGACTGGGGCCAGTGCCCGAGCGTGTAGCCGTCGCCGACCTGACCGAGCGCGGCCTCGAGATCGGGGCCGAAGGTGCCGGCCCGCACGTCGGCCAGGAGCGACACCTCGTCGATCTCGTCGACGCCGGCGCACGCCGTCATGTCGAGCGACAGGCCGCCGTGCACGGGGACGGACCCGCCGCAGACGCCGCTGCGCCCCGCCGCCGGGGTGACGGGCACGCCGGCCTCGTTGCAGGCGGCGAGCACGGCGCTCACCTGAGCGGTCGAGGTGGGGCGCACCACGGCCGCCGGTCGCTGCGGGACCGCACCCTCGGCCGCCCAGCCGATGGCCAGGGGCCACCAGTCGCGGCCGGCCTCGGCCCGTGCCTCGTCGTCGGTCGACCACGTCGGCCCCGCTCGAGGCGATGCGGTCGAGAAGGGCCGGCGGGACCTCGACCGTGCCGGCGTCGAGGCGATCCTCGACGTCGGCGCCCGCCGCGTCGATGGGGGTGACGGGCGTGGGCACCGTCACGGCAAGTCGAGCCCTGCGGTCAGCAGCTCCTTCTGGCAGGACCCGATGAACCGCGCCGCCTGCTCGGCGGCCTCCTTCTCGTCCCAGCCCATGTCGGGGGAGACGAGGGTGGCGATGGCTCCGGCGGCGTCCATGGTGGCCTGGGCGCGCTGGATCGTGGCGCGCGTCCGCCGCGACACGACGTCATCGAGGGTCCGGGCCATCTCCTCGCGGACCGCATAGAGCAGCTCGGCCCCGGTGTAGGGCAGTCCCACCACCACCGGGTCGAGCAACGCGGGGCGGTCCGCGGCCAGCGCGAGGACGGCGGAGGATTCGGTGCCGTAGCGACCGAGGAGGCGCGCCTGAGGTTGGGCCATCGTCACCGGGTCGCGGGTCCTGGTGGTGGCGCCCAGGAGGGGGAGGGACTTGGTGACGCAGCGCCGACGATGGGGCGACTCGCCGAGGCGGCCGACCACGGCGTCGACGGTGTCCTGCGCCATCTTGCGGTAGGTCGTGAGCTTCCCGCCCGTCACCGTCACCACGCCGTGGGACGAGGTGGTGACGGTGTGGCGGCGCGACAGGTCCGCCGTGCGCTCCGAGACGTGGCCGCCCTTGGCGGGTGGCGCCAGCAGGGGGCGCAGGCCGGCCCAGACGCCGGTCACGTCGGCTCGGGTGAGATGCGACGTGGTGACGGCGTTCGCCGCATCGAGCAGGTAGTCCACGTCCTCGGGCGTGCAGGCGGGATCGTCGAGGGGTCCCGAGTAGTCGGTGTCGGTCGTGCCGAGGTAGACGAGGTCGGTCCCGGGCCAGGGCACGACGAAGATGGAACGCTTGTCCTTGGGCACCGGGATGACCGCAGCGATGTCACAGGGAAGCCGGTCGGCGGGCACGGTGACGTGCACGCCCTTGGCCGGACGGATGGTGTGCGGGTCCCTCCCCTCGTCGAGGGCGCGCACCACGTCGGCCCAGACACCGGTGGCGTTGACCACGACGCGTGCCCGGACGGGGAGCTCGGACGTCTCGTCGTCGGGGTCCGGGCGCACGACGGCCCCGTTGGCCGATCCGTCGGCGCCCGTCGTCAGGCGGACGACGGGGGTGTAGTTGGCCACCGCGGCGCCGAACTCGAATGCCGCCGTGCGGGCAACGGTCAGGGTCAGGCGGGCGTCGTCGGCCCGGGCGTCGAAGTAGAGGAAGCCGGCCACCAGGTGCTCGGTGTCCAGGGTCGGGAGATGGGCCAGGGCCTCGGCCTTGTCGACCCCTCGGTGGCGTTCGCCGATGCGCCAGCCACCGGTGAGGTCGTACATCCACAGTGCCGTGGCGTACGAGCGGGCCACCGCCTTGGAGACGACGCCGTCGCGCCCGAAGAGCGGGATCAAGAACGGCAGCGGGGAGACGAGGTGCGGCGCGTTGTCGAGGAGGCGCTGCCGCTCGGCCAGGTTCTCGTAGACCAGGCGGAACTCACGCTGCTGGAGGTAGCGGATGCCGCCGTGGATCATCTTGGACGACTTGGACGACGTCCCCGACGCGAAGTCCCCCTTCTCCACGAGCGCCGTCTTCAGGCCCCGGCTGGCGGCATCGAGGGCGACGCCGGCGCCGGTGACCCCACCCCCGACGACCAGGACGTCGAACTCCTCGTCGGCGAGGCGGCGCAGCGCGTCGTCACGGCGAAAGGGATGCACCGATCAAGCCTGCCACATCCGCCGCGCGGCCCTTCGTGGGCCGTCAGCTGCCGTCGGGGTACCCCCCGCGGTGCAGCACCATGGGGTAGTGCGGCAGGGTCGCGGGGGCGTTGCCGGACCGCGGCGCGCCAGTTGTCCGGGTAGGGCTCGAGCCCCCGGGCCAGGGGAGAGGAGGCCAAGGTTCCATCCCCGACGAGCGGTTCGAGCGCGCCCCGCAGGTCGTCGAGGGCGGCTCCGTACGTCGTCGCCCACGACACCTCGGTGGCGTCGAGGAGGCGACGGTACTTCTGCTGGGCCTTCAGACCCTTCGGGGTGACGCAGGAGCACCTTGCCCCGGCTCGCGGTCGGGTCGGGCTCGCTCCGCGCACAGCCGTGTCGTTCCAGCCAGCCCGCGCACATCGCGTTGGCCTCCTTCGACACACCGGTCAGCTGCGGCAGGTCGCGGATGCGTACGCCGGTCGGTCCCAGCACGCGCAGGGTGTTGGCACTGATCGGGAGGGAGAGGCGCGACTCCCTCTCGAAGTCGAGGGTGAAGGCGAGGAGGACCCCCGCGAGCAGTGGCGAGAGACCGGCGCCGTCGACGGACGCGTCGGGGCCCGATCGGGTCGCCCTGAGGGGCGCCGGCTCCGCCTTGCCGTTCTGCGTCGGGTAGACCATGGGCAGATAGGCCGGAGGATCGATGGGCAACTCGTCGAACACCGAGCGGAGCGTCTGCTCCAGGCGATCGATCGCCGCCGCCCCGAAGCGAATCCGCCAGCGGTCGTCGACGAGGGGTAGGAGCGCACGGAAGACGTCCTGCGCCACTCGGCCACCCCGCGTGGTCCGGACCACGGCGCTGTCCTGGGGCGGGTTCTGCAGCGTCTCACCGGCGGCGGGCGTCAGCGTGACGTAGCCCCAACGGCGCAGGCCGCCGAGGAGGAGCCTGGTCGTGCGTGCCCTGGCCCGCAGCTCGGCCACGGTGACCGTGTCCTCGTCGAGGTACTGCAGCACGTTGGCCCACAGGGCGAAGGAGACGAGCCAGGGCGCGCCGCGCCGCGCCGCTGGCTCGTTTCCCCGGGTGGTCCGGTGGGGCAGTCGGTGCTCCGCTTCGTTGTCGAGCTCCATGGTGTGGGCGACCAGCACCTGGGAGAGGAGCGTGGGAAGGGGGAGCGGCGTCGTCATCGGCTCCATGTTCGCGTCGGGCCTATGGTGCCGCCATGCCGTGGGTGCCGGACGACCCGTGGGCCGCGTACGCGCGGACCGTGGTCGAGATCTTCCGGCCCGATGAGCCCGCTGAGGCAGACATCGTGGTCGGGGCGGCTCCTCCCGGCCGGATCGGCGACTGGCCGTGGCCGTTCCCGCGGCCGGTGCACATCCTGACGGCCTGGGACCCCGGCCACGAGCGGCCCGGAGCGACGGAGAACCGCGCCCGCCAGGCTGCACTCGAGGCCGACCTGCACGCGATCACCGACGCCCTGTGGCCCACCCTGGGGGTCGACCCCGTCTCCGGGCACCGTGAGGAGGGGGTGGCCGCCTGCGGCCTCTCCGAAGCGGAGGCGCTCGCCCTGGGCGCCCGCTACCGGCAGGAGGCCATCTTCGTGTGGACACCCGACGAGTGGGCCATCGTGGCCTGCGACGGGAGCCGACGGGTGGTGGCGGGCTGGCAATGCTCCGGCACGGCCGCTGCGTGCCGGTGGCCACGTGACGCCGGCGGTCGGACAAATCCACTTCAGGCCGGCTCCCAACGCGCCGATGTGGCCCCGAGCGGGTCGGAGCGGGAACGCACCGGCCGGACGGGTGGCGCCGGGAGGCGGCGCGGCGCACAGCGCCGGCACCGGGCGCTCCGGGGAGGACGGCGATGGATCGCTTCGAGGACAGCTGGGAGTACGACGCCGAGGTCCATGGGTGGCTGGACCCCGAGCACCGACCCCGAGCTCGACCCCGAGGAGCTCTACCTGAGCCTCCTCTCGGACGAGGAGGGCTGCCGTTACTGGTCCGAGAGCGTGTGGACCCACGAGATCGACGGGGGGTGCTCCACCGACGCGCTGCTCTTCCGGGACCGGGGCGCCGAGACCGAGCTGGCCCGGGAGATCCGGCTCTCCGAGCTGTGGGAGCGGTGCCAGTACCGACCGTGCACGATGGAAGAGTTCCTCGAGCTCTCTGCGCTGATCACCGAGGTGGGTGGCATCCCCGGCGCGCTGTGCGTCGACTGCGCCATGTTGGAGCGCCCCAATGTGAGTGCGAACTGGGCGTTGGCCATCACGACCTTGTGCCGCGGGCATCTCCGCTTCCGGCTCGGTCACGCCCAGATCGACGGGGGCAGCCCCCACCGCTCCGCGTAAGCGGACCCGCGTCAGCGGACCACTCCCTCCCCGGCCGGGCAGAATAGGGACGTGACGTTGGCCGGCCGTGTCTACGCCGCATCCCACCTCAGCGGCAGCTTCGTCCTGCGCTCGGGTCGCACGGCCGACCACTACTTCGACAAGTACCGCTTCGAATCCGACCCGGTCCTGCTGGCCGACATCGTGGAGGCCCTGGTCCCGCTGGTGCCGGCCGGGATCGAGGGTCTGGCCGGCCTGGAGCTCGGGGGCGTCCCGTTGGCCACGATGCTGTCGTCGGTGACCGGGCTGCCCGCGTTCTTCGTCCGCAAGCAGCCCAAGAAGTACGGCACCGAACGGGTCTGCGAAGGGGGCGACGTCGCGGGCCGCTACCTGGTCATCATCGAGGACGTCGTGACCACCGGCGGGCAGATCGTGCTCTCGGCCCAGGACCTGCGGGCCGAGGGTGCCGTGGTCGAGCACGCACTGTGCGTCATCGATCGCGAGGGCGGAGGAGCCGACGTCGTCGGGGCCGAGGGCATCACGCTGCGTGCCCTCTTCACCATGGGTCAGCTCGAGGCCGAGCCGTCCTGAGCTCGGTCCTGGTGGTGGGCAGATTTTGACAACGATTGTCAAAATGGTGCGGGAGCCCGCTAGGGTGACGTGCCATGCAGTCGCCGGACACGCTGACCGATCTCTTCCGTGCGCACGGGCGCAAGATCACGGCGCAGCGTCAGTGCATCTTCCGTGCCCTCGAGGGCGACGTCACCCACCCCTCGGCGGAACGGGTGCACGAGAGGGTCCGCCGGGAGATGCCCAACGTCTCGCTGAAGACCGTGTACCAGACCCTCAACGACCTGGCCGAGCTGGGCGCCATCACCGTCCTCGACGTGGGAACGGGTTCGGCCCGTTTCGATCCCAATGTCGAGGTCGCGCACCATCACCTCGTGTGCCGCTCGTGTGGCAAGGTGCGCGACCTGGCGGCGGACTTCCCGGACCTCCGGGTACCCCGGCGGGCGGCCCTCGGCTTCGACGTCGACAGCGCCGAGGTCGTCTTCCGGGGCCTGTGCGACGAGTGCAGGCGTTCTCAGCAGCACACGCAGTAACCACCACACCCGAACACAACAAGAAAGGGCACCAACCACCATGCCAGCGCTGAAGGGGTCTCAGACCGAGACCAACCTCAAGACGGCCTTCGCCGGCGAGAGCCAGGCCAACCGCCGCTACCTCTACTTCGCCCAGAAGGCCGACGTGGAGGGGTACCCCGACGTGGCGGCCCTCTTCCGTTCGGTGGCCGAGGGCGAGACGGGCCACGCGTTCGGTCACTTCGACTACCTGAGGGAGGTGGGCGACCCCGTGACGGGCGTGCCCGTCGGCGCCACCGAGGACAACCTCAAGTCGGCCATCGAGGGCGAGACCTACGAGTACACCGAGATGTACCCCGGTTTCGCCAAGACCGCCCGCGACGAGGGCTTCGAGGAGATCGCCGAGTGGCTCGAGACGCTGGCCAAGGCCGAGAAGTCGCACGCCGGCCGCTTCACGCAGGGGCTCGAGTCCGTCTCCTAGGGACCAGCGGCCGCCGTGACCGCCACCTACGACCCCACCGATCCCAGCTACTTCGACCCGGCCGCGCTCGCGGGAGGAGGTCGACCGCGTCTTCGACCTGTGCCACGGGTGCCGGCTCTGCTTCAACCTGTGCCCGTCGTTCCCGACGATGTTCAAGTTCATCGACGCCAACGACGGTGACGCCTCGGCGCTGACCGACGCGGAGCGGGACCAGGTCGTCGACGAGTGCTACCAGTGCAAGCTCTGCTACGTGAAGTGCCCCTACGTGCCGCCGCACGAGTGGGAGCTCGACTTCCCGCGGCTGATGAGCCGGGTGCATGCCGTGCGCCAGAAGCAGGGCGTCGGGGTGAAGGAGCGGATCACCGACCAGTTCCTCTCGCGTACGGACCTCCTTGGTCGCACGTCGGTCGCGGCGGCGCCGCTGGTCAACTGGGCCACCGGCACGCCGGGCTCGTGGCCGCGCCGGGTGATGGAGAAGAGCGTCGGCCTGGCGTCGGAGCGGCTCCTGCCGCCCTATGCCAAGCAGCGCTTCACGACCTGGTTCAAGAAGCGCCGGGCTCCGGGCGGCTCGCCGAAGGGAACGGGAGCGGTCTCGGTGTTCCCGACCTGCTTCGTGGAGTACATGGAGCCCGACGTCGGCCGGGCCATCGTGGAGGTCTACGAGCACAACGGCGTCGAGTGCAGCCTCCCCGCAGGGACCAAGTGCTGCGGCGCGCCGTGGCTGCACTCGGGTCACGTCGACGAGTTCACCAAGGCGGCGCGGCGCAACGTGGCCGCGCTGGTCGCCGAGGTGCGCGCCGGGCGTGACGTCGTCGTGGCGCAGCCGACCTGCGCCTACGTCGTGAAGCGCGACTACCCGATCTACGCCAAGGGTGCCCATGCCGATCTGGTGGCGGCGCACACGTTCGACCCCGCCGAGTACCTCATGCGGCGCCACCGCGACGCCGAGGACCCGTTCACCCTGCGCGACGAGTTCCCCGGGCGTGACGAGGGCTCGGTGCCCGACTCGGTGACCTACCACGTGGCCTGCCACCTGCAGGCCCAGAACACCGGGCCTGCGCAGCCGCGACCTGCTCAAGGTGGCCGGCGTCAAGTGCTCCGTCGTCCAGCGCTGCTCGGGCATCGACGGCACGTGGGGCTACCGGGCCGAGAACTACGAATTGGCCCGCCAGGTGGCGGCCCCGCTGGGCCGGGAGATCGAGGCGGCCGGGAACGCGGTCGTGTGCGGCGACTGCCACCTGGCCAACGGATCGATCCTCCAAGAGACGGGGACGCAGCCCGAACACCCGCTGCAGCTGATGGCACGCGCCTACGGTCTCGGAGCGCCGAGGACGGCGACCCGCGGTGACGGAGCACCCCGGGCCGGCCGTCTCGGGCCTGACGCTGGCCGACGTCCTCGACCTGCGGGCCTACGAGCGCGTGCGGGAGGACTACCGGGCCCGGGTCATCGCCCGCAAGCGCAACCGGCGGGTCGGCCTCGGGCCCATCATGACCCTGGTCTTCGAGTGCCTCGACACGGTGCGGTTCCAGATCCAGGAGATGGCCCGGGTGGAGAAGATCATCAGTGACGAGGCCATCCAGGTCGAGCTCGACATCTACAACCGGCTGCTGCCCGGGGAGCGGGAGCTCTCGGCCACCCTCTTCATCGAGCTGACCTCGGACGACGCCCTGCGCGAGTGGCTGCCCCGGCTGGTGGGGATCGAGCGGCAGATCGGCATCTCCATCGACGGCGACGTGGTCAGGAGCGCCCCCGAGGCCCAGCACGCGGCCGCCCTGACCCGCGAGACGGT
Source organism: uncultured Acidimicrobiaceae bacterium (assembly GCA_963774485.1). Lineage (GTDB taxonomy): Bacteria > Actinomycetota > Acidimicrobiia > Acidimicrobiales > RAAP-2 > Bog-473. The sequence continues at coordinate 8,033 of CAVZFG010000005.1, read as the reverse complement.
GACCCCGGCCGTCCACTACCTGCGCTTCGGGTTCACCGAGGCCCAGGTGGCGGCGTTCCCGGGACGCGGCCGAGGTCGCCCTGGTGGCGACCCACCCCGCCTACGAGGCCCGGACCGTCTTGCCGCCCGCCATACGGGACGAGCTGCTCGGAGACCTGTTGGGCACAACAAAAGCCCTACCTATCGGCTGACCAGGGACAATTCCGTGCGCAAGTCTTTACAGGCGCCGAAGACTTAAGCCATACTCTCCGTTCGCCGAAATTTGGGAATGGTGCCATCGGTCGTTGCATCGAAAGGGCCTCCGAGCAGGGCGAACGCAAGTACCCACCTACGTACCCGTTGAATGAGGAAGTGTTTCCGATGATCGCCACCACGTGGCGCAAGCTAGCCGCCTGCCGGGGCCTCGACGTCGAGGCGTTCTACCCCGTGACCGAGGACGAGGCCGATGCGGCCGAGGCCAAGGCTGTCTGCGCCGTCTGCCCGGTCCGCCAAGCGTGCCTGGAGCACGCCCTGGCCCACCGCGAGCGTGAGGGGGTCTGGGGCGGCACGACCGAGCGGGAGCGCCGGCGGATCGTGCGGCAGCGCCGGAAGTCGGCCTGACCCTTCCCCTCCCTCACGGTCGCTCGGGAAACGAGCTCTTCCTCACGGTCGTCACGGGAAACGACCTGGCTGGACGGTCCGGTAGCCTGCGCCGGTGCATTTCGACCTGCCCGACGAACTCCTCGAATTCCGCGATTCGGTGCGCCGCCTGGCCCAGGACAAGGTCAAGCCCCGGGCCCGGCAGATCGACAAGGAGGGCGTCTACCCGACCGACCTCTTCGAGGCGTTCCGGGACGCCGGCCTCCTCGGGCTGTGCATCCCCGTCGAGTACGGGGGAGCGGGTGCGGGCATCCTCGGGCTGGCCCTCGCCATCGAAGAGGTGGCCAAGTACTCCAACGCGGCGGCACTGATGCTCCTCTTGACCCGGCTGCCCACGGGACCGGTGCTGATCGCCGGCACCGAGGAGCAGAAGCAGCGGTACCTGCCGGGCGTCTGCGACGGCACGCTGCGGGCGGCCTTCGGGCTCTCCGAGCCCCAGGCGGGCAGCGACGTCATGGGGATGCGGACCCGGGGCGTGCCCGACCCGGGCTCCGGACGGCGGCTGGGTCCTCAACGGCACCAAGTGCTGGATGTCGGGGGTGCGCGAGGCGGACTGGTACACCGTGTTCGCCAAGACCTCCGACCCCGCCAGCCGGGCCCACGACTCGGTCACCGCGTTCATCGTCGAGCGAGCCTTCGACGGCGTCGACGTCGGGCGCACCGACCACAAGATGGGCGTGCGCGGGGTCGACACCGGCGAGCTCGTGCTCAGCGACGTGCACGTGCCGGCGCGAGAACGTGATCGGCGAGGTGGGCGGCTTCCGCCTGGCCATGCTCGGGCTCAACGCCATGCGCCCGATCGTCGCGGCGCGGGGCATCGGCCTCGCCGAGGGTGCGCTGATGTACGCCACCGAGTACGTCCAGGGCCGGGCGGCCTTCGGCAAGACCATCGCGGACTTCCAGGGGATCCAGTGGGAGATCGCCAAGTGCGCGGTCGACATCGAGGCCGCCCGGCTGCTCACCTACCGGGCCGCGGTGCTCGCCGACGCGGGGAAGTTCACCAAGGAGTACGTCCCGTTCCTGTCCATGGCCAAGTACCACGCCACCGAGCTGGCCGTGCGCGCCTCGTCGCTGGCCGTCCAGCTGCTGGGGGCGGCCGGCTACATGGAGGACCACCCGACCGAGCAGTGGTACCGCGACGCCAAGCAGCTCACCATCGTGGAGGGCACCTCGCAGGTGCAGCTCGGCCTCATCGCCCGCGGCGTGCTCGATCGGGACCTGTGGTGGGACTGACCTGGCCCGAGGTGCTGGCCCGCCTGTCGCGGCGGGAGTCGCTCACCGCGGCGGAGGCCGAGGAGACGCTGGGCGTCGTCCTGGCCGGCGAGGCCACGCCGGCCCAGGTGGGCGCCTTCCTCGCGCTCTTGCACGCCAAGGGGGAGACGGCCGAGGAGGTGACCGGGCTGGCCCGGGCCATGGTCGCCGCCGCGGTGCCCTGCCCGCTGGGGGACGACGCGGACGGCCCGGTGGTCGACCTGGTCGGGACGGGTGGCGACCGGCTGGCCAGCATCAACGTGACCACGCTGGCGGCGTTCGTCACCGCCGGGTGCGGCGTGCCCGTGTGCAAGCACGGCAACCGGGCCGCGTCGTCGTCGGTGGGCACGGCGGACGTGCTCGAGGCGCTGGGCGTGGCCATCGAGATCGGTCCCGAGGGAGTGGCGCGCTGCGTGGCGGAGGCGGGCATGGGGTTCTGCTTCGCCCAGCGCTTCCACCCCGCCATGCGCTTCGTGGGGCCGGTGCGCAGGGAGCTGGGTGTCCCGACGGTCTTCAACTATCTCGGGCCGCTGACCAACCCGTCGCGCACCAGGCACCAGCTGGTTGGGGTGAGCGACCCGGCCATGGGCCCGGTGATGGCCGGCGTGTTCGGCGCCACGGGGAGCCGGCGGACCCTCATCGTGCACGCCGACGACGGGCTCGACGAGCTGAGCGTGACGTCGCGCGTCGAACGTGCTCGAGGTGCGCGGTGACGGCTCCGGGGACTACGAGCTGACCGAGTGGCGGGTCGACCCGGCGGCGCTCGGGTTCGCCCCGGCGACGCTGGCCGACCTGCGGGGCGGGGACGCCGCCTTCAACGCCGGCGTCATCCGCTCGGTGCTCGAGGGCGAGCAGGGCGCCCGGCGCGACATCGGCGTGCTCAACGCCGCCGCCGCCCTGATGGTGGCGGGACGGGTCGACGACCTCGAGGCCGGCGTGGTCCAGGCGTCCGAGGCCCTCGACAGCGGGCAGGGCGCTCGGCGTGCTCGACGCGCTGGTCGCTACGTCGCGAGAAGCGCGGCGCCGGGAGCCGGGCTGACCCGCCAGGCCCGGCGCGGCGCATGCGCCGCGGGGTCGAGGGCAGGCGAGTCCGGGCGGCACAGCGCGATGACGCACCCGCCGAAGCCGCCGCCGGTCATGCGGGCCCCGAGCACGCCGGGCTGCGCGGCCAGGTGCTCGACCAGCTGGTCGACCGCCGGCACGGAGACCCGGTAGTCGCTCGGCCAGGCTGCGGTGCCCCTCGGTCATGAGGGCGCCGAGGGCGACCAGGTTGCCCCGTCCCAACAGTCGCTCCGCCTCGCGCACCCGGGCGCACTCGGTGACGACGTGGCGCGCCCGCCGGCGCAGCACGGGATCGGTGAGCGCGCTGAGGTCGCCGAGCTCGCAGGTGCCGAGGGGCCGGCCGAGGATGTGGGCGGCCCGCTCGCACTCGGCGCGCCGCGTGGCGTAGGGCGTGCTCGTGAGGAGGCGGGGGGTCTCGCTGTGGACGACGACGAACGCCGCGTCGGGTGGCAGCGGCGACCTGGCGCGTCTCGAGGGTGGCGAAGTCGATGTGGAGGGCGTGGCCGGAGGTGGCGGCGGCGATCGTCGAGCGGATCGAGCAGGCCCACGTGGGCCCCGGCGGCGCGCTCGGCCTCCTGGCAGTCGCGGGCGAGCGCCAGTGCATCGGGGTCGTGGCCGAGGGCGAGCAGCAGCGCGACCGAGAAGGCGGCGCTCGAGGACAGGCCCGCCCCGACCGGGAGCGTGCTCGTCACCCGGACGGTCCCCCCGGACGCGAGGTCGTTGCAGCCGCAGGAGTCCGGCCGCCAGGGCGGCCTCGGGGGGAACCGGGGCGGCGTCACCCAGGGCGATCTCCAGCGGCTGGCCGGGGAACTGGTCCGAGTCGATCCCGACCAGGAAGCTGCCGGGCTTGGGCGTGAAGGTCGACCTCGGTGGCGAGGTCGATGGCCATCGGCAGCGAGAGGCCGCCGTTGTAGTCGGTGTGGTCGCCGATGATGGTCACTCGTCCGGGGGCGCGGGCCGTCGGCACCTCCCTAGCTTGGCCCAGGGCGGGCCGGCTTGACCGCCGTGGGAGGCTCGGGTCACGATCCTGCGGTGACCGACCGCAGTGGACCGCTGAGCGGGATCAAGATCATCGAGCTGGCGGGCATCGGGCCGGCGCCCTTCACCTGCATGATGCTCGCCGACGCCGGCGCCCAGGTCTTGCGCCTCGAGCGGGCCGCGCCCGGCGCGGTCGAGCGGGGCGAGGAGCGCCGCGCGTCGGGTGAGGGGCCCTACTGGGACCTCTTGAACCGGTCGCGGCCGTCGGTCGGGATCGACCTCAAGAACCCCGACGCCGTCGAGCTCCTGCTCGACCTGGTCGAGCAGGCGGACGGGTTGATCGAGGGATTCCGACCCGGTGTGGCCGAGCGGCTCGGGGTCGGACCCGAGGCGTGCTTCGCCCGCAACCGCCGGCTGGTCTACGGCCGCATGACGGGCTGGGGCCAGGACGGGCCCATGGCCTCGATGGCCGGGCACGACATCGACTACATCGCGATCGGAGGAGCGCTGTGGTCCATGGGCCGGGCCGACTCGGCGCCGGTCCCGCCGCTGAACATGGTCGGCGACTTCGGCGGCGGCGGCATGCTGCTGGCGTTCGGCATGGTGGCCGCGCTGCTCGAGGCGGCCCGATCGGGCGAGGGACAGGTGGTCGACGCCGCCATGGTCGACGGCGCGGCCTGTCTCATGACGATGATCCACGCCTTCCACCTGGGCGGCCTGTGGAACGAGCAGCGCGGCGCCAACATGCTCGACACGGGGGCGCCCTACTACGAGGTCTACGAGACGGCGGACGGCCAATGGATGGCCGTGGGCGGCATCGAGTCGCAGTTCTATGCGGCGCTCCTCGAGGGACTGGGGCTGGCCGGCGATCCCTCCCTGCCCCCGCAGCAGTCACGGGAGGACTGGCCGGCCATGAAGGAGCGCTTCGCCGCCGTGTTCAAGACCAAGACCCGCGACGAGTGGACGGCGGTGTTCGACGGCACCGACGCCTGCGTCGTGCCGGTGCTCTCGCCGTGGGAGGCGCACCGGCATCCCCACAACGTGGCACGCTCGACCTTCGTGGAGGTCGACGGGGCCGTGCAGCCGGCGCCGGCGCCCCGGTTCTCCCGGACGCCCTCCGCCGTGTCGCGGCCCCCGTCGCCGCCGGGTTCGGACACCGTGTCGGGGCTGGTCGAGTGGGGCGTCGACGAGGGCGTGGTCACCAAGCTGCGGGCGTCGGGCGCGCTGAGCTGAACACGCTCCCGGCGGGCGCAGGGCGGCTCGCGGCGCGGCGGAGCGTCGGCGTCGGCGTCGGCGTTGACGACTCAGATCCTCACGACGGGGCAGGTGATCGTGCGGGTGATGCCCTCGATCTGCTGGATGTCCCGCACGACCATGCGCCCGAGGTCGTTCATCGTCGGCGCCTCCACGCTGGCGATCACGTCGTAGGGCCCGGTCACACCCTCGGCGACGACCACGCCCTCGATGGCACTGACCTGCTGGGCCACCTGGGCCGCCTTGCCGACGTCGGTTTGGATCAGGACGTACGCGTGGACGGTCACGGCACACCGTACATTGGCGTGGTGGCGATGTCGCCGAAGATCGAGCAGTTCAAGGACATGGCGCGGCAGGCCCGCAAGGACCTGTTCGACCAGTCCAAGCCGATCGGCCGCCTGTCGCTCGTGCAATGCGCGATGCTCGCGGGCGGCACCGCGGTGACCATCTCACTCGCGGGTTCGCTGTTCTTCTCCATCTCCCCGACCGCCGCCGACCACAAGGTCCTGCTCTACCTGCTCTTCACGCTCGCACCCTTCGCGATCGTGTCGCCGCTGCTCGGCCCCCTCATCGACCGCAGCCGCGGTGCCCGACGCCTCATGGTCGTGTCCTCCGCCATAGGACAGGTGGTGCTGTGCCCCCTCATGGCCACGCACATCCACAGCCTGCTGCTGTTCCCCCTCGCCTTTCTCGTGCTGGTGTGCCAGAAGCTCTACCTGGTGACCAAGGGCGCCCTGGTCCCCGAGATGGCCGCGCTCGAGGGCCCGGACGAGTCGGGGCAGCAGGCCGGCTACGCCACGGTCAACGCCCGGCTCACCCTCCTCGGCACCCTGGCCGGCTTCGTCGTCTCCGTGCCCGCGGTGATCCTCTACAAGCTCGGCGGCTCCCCGGCCGTGCTCGTCCTGGCCACGATCGTGTTCGTCGGGGCCGCGGTCGCGGGCGCCCGGCTCCCGGTGCTCTCCGGGCCGTGCGGCCGAGCGCCTGTGGACGCGACGAGCAGACGCGGGTGCGCGAGTTCGGCGAGGCCGGGGAGGCGCTGACCCGCGAGCAGGACCTGATGCGCCTGCAGCCCATCGCCAACCCCGAGGTGATGCTCGGGCTGACCGCCATGTGCATCGTGCGCGGGCTCACCGGCTTCATGACCTTCATGCTGGCGTTCGGGCTGCGCCGCATGAAAGGGGTCGGCCTGTACTGGTACGGCCTCGTCCTGGCCAGCAGCGGCGTCGGGGCCATCGTCGGGCTGGTCCTGGTCGGACGGCTCCGCAAGCACCTGACCGAGCAGCAGCTGCTGCTGTGCTCGCTCTGGCTCATCGCGGCCACGGCGGCCGGGTGCGCCGTATGGGGGACGCTCTTCGCCCAGGTGGTGCTGGCCTTCATGGTGGGCCTGTGCGGCGCGGTGGCGCAGCCCTCGTTCGACGCCATGACCCAGCGCTACATACCGCTGTCCGCGCAGGGGCGGGCGTTCGCGCGCTTCGGCATGCGCCAGCAGCTGGTGTGGGTGGTGGGCTCGCTGATCCCCGTGATCATCGTCTTCACGCTGCCGCAGGGCGACGCGACCATGGCCGTGCTGGCCGCCCTCGGCGGGCTGTCCTACGTGTCGGGCCGCCGCGCCGCGCACGCGCCACGGATGGTGCGCCGGGACTACCGCAACCTCGGGGAGGTGGGGGAGGCGGGGGGATAGGCCCGACGCCGCCCGGGCGTCAGCCCAGGCGCTTCTCGAGCGTGTCGACCTGCTCGGCGAGCGCCGCCGGCAGCCGGTCGCCGAACTGGGCGTAGTACTCGCGGACGAGCGGGACCTCGGCGCGCCAGCCCTCGGTGTCGACCCGCAGGAGCTCCGCCATGTGCTCGGGCGTCACGGCGAGGCCGTCCGTGTCGATGGCATCGAGCGTCGGCAGGACGCCGATGGGCGTGTCGACGCCGTCGGCCTTGTCGGTGACGCGGTGGAAGATCCACTCGAGCACGCGCGAGTTCTCGCCGTAGCCGGGCCAGAGGAACTTGCCGTCGGCGCCCTTGCGGAACCAGTTGACGTAGAAGAGCTTCGGCAGGACGTCGCGGTCGGGTGCTTCCGCGCCGATGCGGAGCCAGTGCGCGAAGTAGTCGGCCATGTTGTAGCCGCAGAACGGCAGCATGGCGAAGGGGTCCCGGCGCAGGTTGCCGACGGCACCGGCCTGGGCGGCCGTGGTCTCCGACGCCATGATGGAGCCGAGGAACACGCCGTGCTCCCAGTCGTGGGACTGGAAGACCAGCGGCACCACCGAGGCGCGGCGCCCGCCGAAGAGGATGGCGCTGATCGGCACGCCCTTGGGGTCCTCCCACTCGGGCGCGATGGCGGGGTCCTGGGCCGCCGGGGCCGTGAAGCGGGCGTTGGGGTGGGCGGCGGTCGTGCCCTTGTCCGGGGTCCACTCTTCGCCCTTCCAGTCCGTCATGTGGGCCGGGGGCTGCTCGGTCATGCCCTCCCACCAGATGTCGCCGTCGTCGGTCAGCGCGGTGTTGGTGAAGATGCAGTTCCCGTCGAGGGTGAGGATGGCGTTGGGGTTGGTGTGGGTGTTGGTCCCGGGCGCCACGCCGAAGAACCCGGCCTCGGGGTTGATGGCGTAGAGGCGGCCGTCGGCGCCGAACTTCATCCAGCAGATGTCGTCGCCGATGGTCTCGACCTTCCAGCCTTCGATGGTCGGGATGAGCATGGCCAGGTTCGTCTTGCCGCACGCGGAGGGGAAGGCGCCGGCGATGTAGCGGGTCTCGCCCTCGGGGGAGGTGAGCTTCAAGATGAGCATGTGCTCGGCCATCCAGCCGTGGTCCCGGGCCATGACCGAGGCGATGCGCAGCGCGAAGCACTTCTTGCCGAGGAG
>CAVZFG010000004.1:0-130866 GCA_963774485.1 uncultured Acidimicrobiaceae bacterium | reverse complement strand
GGTCTCGGTGGCGAGTCGTGACGTCACGATCGATCAGCCGCCGGCGGCCGGCGTCACCTGACCCTCCAACGCCTTCACCAGCAGCCGCCGGAACTCGGCCCGCTCGAACACGCTCAGCCCCCCCAGGATCTCGTCCTCGATGCTCCCCTGCGCCGCCTCGGCCCGCTCAAGCCCCTCGAGGCCGGCGTCGGTGATGTCGACGATGTGACGCCGCCGATCGGTGCGGTCACGCCGCCGTTCCACGTAGTCCAGGTCCTCGAGGTCGTTCAGGACCAGGACGCCGGTGTTGGAGTCCATCGACAGCTGCTCGGTCATGACCTGCTGCGAGGTACCGGGGTGGTCCCGTAGATAGGCCAGCACGACCATGTTGCGCAGGTTCATCCCCACCAGGTCGACGGAGCTGCGCAAGTACACGGCCCGGGCCAACCGGGTCAACAGGACGATCGTCCCCGTCGCCGGCCGAGCGGCCGCCCGGGCGTTCACCGTGAAGTCACCGAACCTCCCTGAACGGTCACATCCATCACCCCTCTATGATAGTCCCGAAATCATGACTATCCCAGCGATGGGGACCATTCCTCAGCAGGCGCCCGCCGGCGACCGTCGGCGCTGGATAGCCCTCGTGGTCGTCTGCCTGGCCATGTTCATGAACGCCCTGGACGGCTCCATCGTCAACGTGGCGCTCCCCGACATCCAGCGCAGCCTGCACTTCAGCCAGTCCGACCTGACCTGGGTGGTCGACGCCTACCTGATCTCCTTCGGGAGCTTCCTCCTCATGGCCGGGCGCCTGGGCGACCTCATCGGCCGCAAGAAGGTGTTCCTGGCCGGGGTGACGCTGTTCACCCTGGCGTCGATCGCCTGCGGGTCGGCCGACAGCCAGGCCATGCTCGTGACGGCACGCTTCGTCCAGGGCATGGGCGGGGCCCTGTCCGCCTCGGTGATCGTGGCGATCATCGTGACGGAGTTCCCCAGCCCGGTCGAGCGGGGCAAGGCGATGAGCGCCTACGTGTTCGTCGCCGTCGGCGGCGGCTCCATCGGGCTCCTCGCCGGCGGCGTACTGACCCAGACGCTGAGCTGGCACTGGATCTTCTTCGTGAACGTGCCTGTCGGCATCGCCACGGTGATCCTGGGCCGACTCCTCATTGTGGAGAACGTCGGCCTGGGCATCAAGCAAGGCGTCGACTGGGTGGGGTCCGTCCTCGTCACACTCTCGGTGATGGTGGCCATCTACGGCGTGGTGACCGCCGCTCGCGTCGGCTGGAGCTCGCCCGACACCCTGATCCCCCTGGCCGGCGCGGTGGCGCTCTTCGTCGCCTTCATCCTCCTCGAGTCGCGGCTGTCCAACCCGATCATGCCGCTGCGCATCTTGAAGTTGCGCACCTTGACCGGCTCGAGCGTGATCCGCGGCTGCATCATCACCGGCATGTTCGCGACCTTCTTCATCGGCGCCCTCTACTTCGAGCACGTGCTGGGCTACAGCCCGGTCAAGACCGGGTTGGCCTTCCTCCCCCAGGCGGTCGTGATGGCGTTGCTGTCGTCGGGCGTGACGGCCCGGCTCGTGAACCGCTTCGGCCCCAAGCCGGTGATGTACCCCGCCATGGTGAGCGCCGTCGTCGGGCTGATCCTGTTGGCTTCGGCCGGGCAGCATGCGGCCTACTTCCCGCGGATCTTCGTTTCCTTCGTCCTGCTCGGGGTCGGTGCGGGCGCGTCGTTCATGCCGCTGCTGCAGATCGGGATGTCGGAGATCCCCAATGCCGATGCGGGCCTGGGCTCGGGCGTGGTGAACGTGTCCCAGCAGATGGCGGGCGCCATCGGCCTGGCGGTGCTGAGCACGGTCGCCGCCAACAGGACACGGTCCCTGGTCGCCAGCGGGCACGGGCTGGTGCACTCCCTGACCGTCGGCTATCAGTTGGCGCTCTACGTCGCCGCCGGCTGCGTCCTGCTCGGCCTGGTCCTGGCGCCGTTCTTGTTGCGGACCAGGGAGTCGGCGGAGGCGGCGGCGGCGCACATCGCCGAGAACATGCAGAACCCGGAGACCTACGAGCACCTGGTGCTCTAGGACGGCAACGCCTCAGAAGGGTCGGTCGACCCCGAGCGGGTGGCCCGGCGTGAAGGTCACGGGCATCGTCACCACGCCGTAGAGCTTCGGGTTTCCCTGGTAGTACGTCGTGCCTTCGTGCTCGACCACGTAGTCGGGGATCCGCGTCAACACCTCGCGCATCATGACCTCGAACATGACTCGAGCCACGTGGAGCCCGATGCAGCGGTGGGAGCCCACCCCGAAGGCGAGGTGTGGGTTCGGCGCGCGGTTGACGTCCACCACGTCCGGATCGGGGAACACCGCGGGGTCGTGATCGGCGCCGAGCCAGCTCATCATCACGAACTCGCCACGCTGGATCCGCTGCCCGCCGAGCACCGTGTCGCGGGTGCAGGTGCGGGTGAGCGTCTCGTTGATGGAGGTCCAGCGCAGGTACTCCTCGCAGGCCGCCGCCATGAGGTCGGGGTCCCGTGCCAGAGCGTCGCGCAGCTGCGGTTGCCCGGAGAGCTGCACCAGTGCGAGCGAGGTGAGCGAGGTCGTCGTGTCCACGCCACCGCCGATGAGATTCCATATCACGGCGACCAGCTCGTCATCGGTCATCCGGCGGCCCTCGATCTCCATGGTGACCAGGCGCGAGATGAGGTCTTCGCCGGGACGGCGCCGACGCTCGCCCAGGACCTCCGTGACCTCGGCGACCATGTCCGGCGTGCGCGCCACGGCGGCCTGGTACTCGGGCATCTGCTGGCCGTACGCGCTCGCCGCGTGGAAGTACTCCGCCCAGTGCTGCCATTGGGTGGGCGGAAGGCCCATCAACTTCATGGTCCAGATCGCCGGAACCGGGTTGGTGAAGTCGAGCACCATGTCCATCCGGCCTCGGTCGATCTTCTGGTCCAGGCACCAGGTTGCCGCCTGCTCGAGGAACGGGCGGTCTCGATCGACCGCCGCGGGCAGCATGAAGGGATTGATGGCCCGGCGTAGGGCGGTGTGGCGTCCGGCCTCCGCCTCGGCGATCCCCATGGGCGGCAAGCCCTCGTCGCGGGGCACCCCCATGATGCCGATGTAGTACAGGCCATCGGGGGCGCACTCCTCGTAGCGGGGGGTGAAGGTCTCGCTGTCGCGTGCGACCTCGGCCACCTCGTCGTAGCCCGTCACGTACCAGTACCCGTAGTTCCGGTTCCAAATGACCGGCGACTGCCGGCGCAGCTCGTCGTTGTGCCGGTGCCGTTCCGCGAGCCACTCGAGGGACAGGTGATCGAACTCGGCTTCGGCCCGCATGGCCCATGATCCTGGCCCGTCGGGCGCGTGGCGTCAACGAGAGCGCCGCAGCACAGAGCACACGACACAGAGCACACGACACAGTGCCCTGGCGACTCGAACCCGTGGGCAGCAGCCGACCGCGACCGCTTGACAGCGGGTTCCTTCTTGACGATGGTGCTCGCGATGGACGAAGGGGTGACGGGCGCCACGGTCGAGGGGCGGACCATCCCCGACAGTCCCGACCTCCCGCGCCTGCGGGCCGAGCGCTTCGATCGCCTCCAGGACGTGCTCGCCAAGCAGGAGCTCGACGGCCTCGTGCTGCTGGGCACCAGCGCTGTCTCCTACGCGGCCGGTGTCTCGGTGCCGGCCGACGACAGCGGCCGGTCCGCGATCTTCCGGCCGGTGGTGGTCGTGGTCAAGGGCGAGCGCGCGCCGCACGTGTACACCGTGGCCCGCGACGGACTGCCCCCCGAATTGCCGGAGGACCACGCCCACGGGCCGCTCTTCCCCGACCTCGACGACGGCGCGGCGGAGTTGGTCGGGGCGCTGTCGGATCATTTCCCTGCCGGTGCGCGGCTGGCCGTCGACGACCAGACCCACCCGATGCTGCGCAATCTAGGGGCCTACGACTGGCGTGACGGCCGCGCCGCTCTGGCCCCGGCCAAGTTGCGCAAGACCCCGGACGAGCTCGCCTGCATCCGCAACGCACAGCGCATCTCGGAGCTCGCCATGGTCGGCGCGCGGGAGGCCCTGCGACCGGGTGTCCGCCAGAGCGACCTGAGTGCGGTCTTCCTGCGCAGAGCCTTCGAGCTCGGCGCCTCGGCGGGCTGCATCGACCCGATCTGGCAGGTGATGCCGGCGTCGCGGGAACAGGGCCCGTGGACCTGTCACGGCGACCTGGCGTACCCGACGGCCACCACCGACCGCTTCCTGCGAGAGGGCGACGTGATCTGGGTCGACGCCGGCATCCTGTGGCAGGGGTACGCGTCGGATTACGGGCGGACCTGGATCACCGGTGCCCACCCCGACCCGACCCCCCGCCAACACGAGCAGTTCCGCCGCTGGCGCTCCGTCGTGGACGCCGTCTTGGAGGTGCTGGGGCCCGGCGTCAACGCGACCGAGCTCGGACGGGCAGCGACCCAGGCGAACGACGGTGTCCGCCCCTGGATCGAGCACTTCTACCTGGCGCACGGCGTGGGCACCGACAGCGCCGAGATGCCGCTCGTCGGCACCGACCTGGGCGCGCGCATTCGACGACTCCCAGGTCATGGAACCCGGAATGGTGCTCGTCGTCGAACCCGTCATCTGGGACGACGGAGCCGGCGGCTACCGCGCCGAGGACATCGTCGCCGTCACGGACACGGGCTGGGTGCCGCTCAGCGGTTCGACCTACGACCCCTTCGGCATGCGCTGATGACGCCCGACAACCCCAACCGAGAGGCAGCCGTCGGGACCATGGCCCTCGAGGACTCGGCGCGGCGTCGACTTCGAGCGGCTCCGCCGGGAGCGCCGCGAGCGGCTCTTCGAGGCGCTGGCGGCCGAGGGGATCGACGCGCTCGTGCTCGGCCGCTCGGCGAACGTGCGCTACGCCTCGGGAGCGCGCCAGCTCTGGAGGGCCGGCAGCGCGCCCTTTGGCCCGGTCAGCGTGGTGGTCCGAGAGACCGGGCGGGTGCACCTCATGTCCGTGTGGGACGAGGGAGTACCGCCCGAGATCGACCACGACGACCTCTACCCACTGACCTGGAACCCGGCCAACCTCCTCGCTGCGCTGAGCGCGATCCCCGGTCTGGCGCAGGTCCGCCGTCTGGGCACCGATGGCCTCACGCCGATGTTCGCCCAGCAGCTGCAGGGCGTCGCCCCCTCGGCCGCGCTCGCCGATGCCGCGCCGGTCCTCTGGCGGGCGCGGCGCACGAAGACGCGCGACGAGGTGGCCTGCCTGCGGACCGCCGCCGCCCTCGCCGAGGCGGCACTCCAGTGCATGCGCGAGCGCCGTCGCGCCCGGGGTGAGCGAACGCGGGCTCCTCGCCGCCTACTACGAGTGCATCGGGAGCCTGGGCGTGCCCGCTCCGCCCAGCGAGAGCGTCGCCTTTGCCACCTCGAGCCGGGGGGCGGTCGACTTCCGCTTCGTCCCTCGGGACCGGCCCGTCGGCGACGGCGAGCTGGTCGTGCTCTCCCCGGGCGCCCTCTACGCCGGCTACGAAGCGGACATCGGCACGACCGTCCTGGCCGGGGCAACCGCCCCACTCGGTGCCGGCCCGCTGGCCGAGCGGTGTCGGCGGGGCCTCGACGTCCTCCTCGACGAGTGCCGTCCGGGAGCGACGGGTGCCGATCTCTTCCGTGCCTGGCAGCAGACGGGAGAGTCCCTGCCTCCGGTCGTCCTGGCCCACGGCCTCGGCCTCGGCGTGGAACCGCCCGTGATCGGGCTCGGCCGGGGCCATGGCGCGCCGTTCGAGGAGGGGTCGGTCCTGTGCGTCCAGTCCTGGGTGAGCGCCGAGGGGACCGGAGGCTGCCTCGAGCGCGCCACCGTGCTCATCGCCGAGGACGGCCCCGAGCTTCTGACCAGGAGGGCTCCCTTCGGCCTCTAGGGCGATGCCCACGAGCCGCAACGACACCGCCGATTTCGAGCCGGTGCGCTCGGTCGCGGCCCGAGACCGGCCCCGACCAGCCGGAGCCGGACGCCAGGCGGTAGCCTCAGGGCGTGATTGACAAAGCCCCGGCCCGAGTCGCCCGGGCGGTGCTACGGCCGGTCGCTGCGCTCGTGATGGTCACCGTCGCCCTCATGAGCGTGAATTCGGCTGCCAGCGCAACGGATGTGCACCCCGGCACCAAGCCGACCAGCATCGTCTTGCAGGCACCCACGGCGTACAAGCCGAAGGCACCGCCGGGCGGAGGAACCGACGACTACCACTGCACCCTGCTGAACCCGCACCTGACCCACAACGCGTTCATCACCGCCATCGACTTTCAACCCAACAGCCCCGAGGTACACCACGAGATCACCTACGCCGTGCCCCCCGATCTGGCGGCGGCGGCCGAGGCCCAGAACGACGGGGGCAAGGGATGGACCTGTTTTGGGGAGTCCGGGCTCAACACTGGGGGGGCGGGACGGTCGTTGAACGGAGGCACCCCGTGGCTGACGGCCTGGGGGCCCGGGCACAACATCTCGAAGGAGCCCGCCGGGACGGGCGCGCCCATGCCCGCCGGCACCCTCGTCATTATGCAGGAGCACTACAACATGCTGGTGGGCGACAAGCCGGTCCGCTCCAAGCTGACGCTCACCACCATGCCGGCCAGCACGCCCCTGCGCCCGCTGCGCCTCGACATCGTGGCGGCCCCGCCGGACATCCCCTGCGCGCCGGGGGTCACCGGCCCCATGTGCAACCGCGCGGCCGAGCTGGCCAGCGTCGGTCAGCGCTTCGGGACAGGTCAGGAGGACCTGGTCGACGGGCTGGAAGCACTCTGCGGCAGGAACCCGTCGGACCCGCCCGTGGGGGACACTACGTCGTGCACCTGGCCGATGTACACCTCGGGCAACATCGTCGAGCTCGGGGTGCACATGCACCTGCTCGGCGTAGGCATGAAGTTCGTCCTGAACCCGGGCAAGCCCACTCAGCAGACGCTCCTCAACGTGACGGACTACGACTTCCACTACCAGCGCGGCTACGTGTTGTCGAAGCCGGTCCCCATCACGCCGGGCGACACGATGGGGATCACCTGCACCTACAACCCGCAACTCCAACAGGAGCTACCCATCCTGCGCACGGTGCCACCGCACTTCGTGACCTGGGGGGACGGCTCGACCGACGAGATGTGCCTCGGTCTGATCCTCACGACGCCGCCGACCAACGAGGCCGAATCGGTCGCGCTGGCGCATGCGTTCAGTCCCTCCGTCTGATGGCTGTCTGATGGGCCTGCCCCACCTCGTGCCCGCCGCGCGACCCTGAGCCCTTGAGCGTCAGTCGCCCTCCCAGCAGCCCAGGATGATGTCGGCCACCGTGAAGGCGACGTCAGTGGCGCTGGTCGGGGGGACACCGAACTGGGACGGCAGGCCCGAGACGTCCACCAGCAGTACCTTCCAGTCCTTGCGTACCACCACGTCACCGCGAGATGTGCGGAAGGCGCCCTGGCCCAGGCCGTTCAGCTGCTGAGGGTCACCCAACTGGGCCCCCAGCCCATGGAAGTAGGACAGGGTCTGGTTCCAGCTCGAGAGCTCCTTCACCGACAGCTCGAAGGAACCATCCGAATAGCCGTAACGGCAGGAGTACTTGTGGTTGGTCCAGGTTCGGCCGGTCACGGTGGCCCTCACCCCGAGCACCTCGTTGATCTCGCCCTGCGCCTTCGCACGGCAGACCATGAGGGCGATGGGAGAGGGATGGGGCCCCGCCGGCTGCGGCCGCTCGGCCACCGTCGCAGAGGCCGCCGGGGTGCCCAATGCGCACGCCGCGACCAGGACGAGCGGCACGAGGGCGACGATCGCCAGAAGCCGTCGCACGGCGGCGAGCGTACCAGCCGTTCCGCGGCTTCCAGGGGTCGGGTGGGGGCGTCACCAGCTATCTTGTGTGCCCCGTGCTCACGGACGGGAGGACCATGAGACGCAGTGGATCTGCCGGGAGGGCCAGGGCGACCAGGTGGCCGGTGTTCTTGGTGCTGCCGGCGGTCGGCCTGCTGGCCGCGGCCTGCAGCTCCGGAAGCGGGGGCGCAGCCTCGAACTCGACCGGTCGCACCGCCAACGCCAGCCGCGGCGTCAACACGACCAGTACCACGGCCTCGGGCGGTCAGGAGGCTCCGGCTGGCCCATCCCCTTACTACGAGGTGAAGACGGGCACTGTGTCCGGCCTCGGCACCGTGCTGGTCGACGGGCAGGGTCTCACCCTCTACATGTTCGTGCCCGACGACCAGCGGGGGAAGTCGACCTGCTACGGCTCCTGCGCTTCAGGCTGGCCGCCGCTCCGGCTGCCCACCGGGGTGACCGTACCGGTGGCGGGCAGCCAGGCCGAGCCCTCGCTCCTCGGGACCACGGCCCGCAGGGACGGCGGTCTGCAGGTCACCTACAACGGCTGGCCGCTCTACATCTGGACGGGTGACACAGAGCCCGGTCAGGCCACCGGGCAAGGCATCGACAGCCTGGGTGGCTACTGGTACGTGCTCTCGCCCTCGGGCCAGGTCATCAAGACAAAGCGGTAGCGTGGGCACGACCGCGACAACCCGTCGAAGAGCTAAGAGGTTGGCCACCGGATGTCACTGTGCCGAAAGGTCTATCGACTCGGCAGGCCCCGGAGTGCTCGTTGACCGCCACTGACCTGGCCGACACCGCCTCGAAGGCGGAGGTATCCCTCTCCATCGGTGGGATGACCTGTGGGGCGTGTGCCGCTCGGATCGAGAACAAGCTCAATGCGCTCGAGGGCGTCGAAGCACAGGTCAACTTGGCGTCGGAGCGAGCCCGGGTGAGGATGCCGTCCGGGACTTCCCCCTCAGTGGTCATCGAACGCATCGAATCGGCCGGCTTCACGGCGGAGGTCGTCGACGATCTCGTCGCTGCTCCTGACCTCGCGGCCGAGGCGGACCGGCGAGTGCGCTACCTCGGAAGACGTCTGGTCGTTGCGGGTCTCCTGTTCATGCCGCTCGGTGATGCCTCTATCGCGTTCTGGCTCGTCCCTTCACTGCGCTTCCCCGGTTGGCAGTTGATCTTGCTGGCCCTGGCGGCACCGATTCTGACGTGGGCCGCGTGGCCGTTCTACACGGCGGCAATCCGGAACGCCCGGCACGGGATCGCCACCATGGACACCCTGGTGTCGATCGGCATCGTGGCGGCGACGGCCTGGTCGGTCTACGCCATGTTCTTCCGCGACACCAGCAACATGGCCCGGTCCTGGCGCTACGTGTTGGCCCACCAAACGGGTGGAGCGATCTATCTCGATGTTGCAGCGGGCGTGACTACGTTCCTCCTCGCAGGCCGGTATTTCGAAGCCCTCAGCAGGCGGCGGAGCGGCCGCGCACTGCGCGCTCTTTCCGCTGTGGGAGCCAAGGACGTCGCCGTGCTCGACGCCACGGGCGCGGAGCACCGCCGCCCGGTCGCCGCCCTGCGCAAGGGAGATCGGTTCGTTGTCCGCCCCGGGGAGACCGTCGCCACCGACGGCGAGGTGATTTTCGGCCAATCGGCCCTGGACCGCAGCGCCATGACCGGCGAGTCGGTGCCGGCAGACGTGTCCGTCGGTGACACCGTTCTCGGAGGCACCGTGTGTGTCGGGGGACGACTGGTGGTGAGGGCCACGAGGCTGGGGGGCGAGACGCAGCTGGCTCAGATGCTCCGGCTGGTCGAGGACGCACAGAACCAGAAGGCGGACGTGCAACGTCTCGCCGATCGGATCGCCGGCGTCTTTGTGCCGACGGTGATCGGCATCGCACTCGTGACCCTGGCTGGCTGGCTCCTCCTCGGGGGCACGAACGAGGAGGCCTTCAGCGCGGCGCTCTCGGTCTTGATCATCGCCTGCCCGTGCGCACTAGGCCTGGCAACCCCCACCGCTCTGATGGTGGCATCGGGAGAGGGGGCACGCCTGGGCATCTTCTTCAAGGGATACCAAGCGGTCGAAGAATCTCGCGAGATCGACACCGTGCTCCTCGACAAGACCGGGACCGTGACGGAGGGGGCCACCGTCGTCGCAGACGTCAGCCCTGTGGACGGGATCTCCTGCGAAGAGCTCTTGGCATGGGCAGGTTCGCTCGAGCTGGCCTCGGAACACCTCGTGGCCAAGGCCGTCGTCAAGAGGGCGCAAGGTGAAGGGGTTCACTTGACGATGGTGGAGGACTTCGAAGCCCTCGCGGGTCTGGGGGCCCGCGGACGTCTCGATGGACACGAATTGATGGTCGGACGACGCGAGCTGTTTTCGGATTCCGCTCTGTCGACCGTGCCCACCTCGCTCGCAACGCGATGCGGGGCATGGCGGAGCCAGGGACGAACGGTGGTGCTCGTCGGCCGAGACGGGGTGGTGGTCGGTGCGCTGGCCGTCGGCGACAGGGTGCGCTCGACGGCGTCGACCGCCGTGCGCGACCTCGAGGCCC
The DNA here is from genome assembly GCA_963774485.1 of uncultured Acidimicrobiaceae bacterium. Classification (GTDB taxonomy): domain Bacteria; phylum Actinomycetota; class Acidimicrobiia; order Acidimicrobiales; family RAAP-2; genus Bog-473. The sequence continues at coordinate 120,515 of CAVZFG010000004.1, read as the reverse complement.
TGGGGTTGCGCTGTGTCCTCGTGACCGGAGATCACGAGGCTGCGGCGCGAGCAGTTGCAGCATCCATCGGGGTCGATGACGTCATCTCCAGTGCGTTGCCTGCCGACAAGGTTGGGGCGATCAGGCGCCTCCAGCAAGAGGGACACCGAGTTGCCATGGTGGGAGACGGCATCAATGACGGCCCCGCCCTCGCCTGCGCCGACCTGGGCCTCGCGGTCGGGTCGGGTACCGACGTCGCACTTGAATCGGCCGATCTGATCATCATGCGCGACAACCTCACTGCGGTCCCGACGGCGATCGCACTGGCTCGGCGCACCTATCTCACCATTCGAACCAATTTGCTCTGGGCCTTCGCCTACAACGTGATCGCTATACCCCTGGCGGCATTCGGTTTCCTCAATCCCCTCATTGCCGGGGCCGCCATGGCCCTCTCGTCTGGGTGCGTGGTCTGGAACAGTTCGCGGTTGCGTCACTTCTCGACGGAAGCGACGAGACAAACGGACCGAGGGCTCGACGGCGAAGCGCGCCGTCTGCCCGCCCTCGTGGATCCCGCGGGCACCTCCGGCGTCATACCGGTCTTGGACGCCGAACACAGCGCCACAGTCTGATTTGACCCGCTCTCGACCGACCTCAATACTACATGCTGTAGTAGCGGGGCAGATCGAGAGCAGAGGACGTCCCATGCGGTTGGGTTCGGTGACTTTTGGCGCGCTGCTCGTCGTGCTCGCCATGACATCGACGCTCGCGGTGAGCTGCCGAGATCGAGCCGAAGACACGCTGAAGTGACCCCAATTTTCGGAGTGGAGGGTGCATCATGACCAGCGTGGAAGAAGTGGAGACCCCACCTGCCGTCGCTCCCCGTCGGTCTTTCTCCCTCGTCCGGACCCAACGGACACTGCAGATCGTCTTGGGTCTGTTCTGGCTGCTCGATGCCGGCCTGCAATTCCAGCCGTTCATGTTCGGCCATGGCTTCACGACCACCTATCTGTTGAACAATGCACAGAACCAGCCCGACGTTGGTCCGATGGATCATCACCAACGTGGGGCATCTTCGTCGGGCCCCACGTCGCCGTGTGGAACACGTTCTTTGCCCTCATCCAGGTGGCCATCGGCGCCGGGCCTGCTCTTCCGGCGTACGGTTCGCCCCGCCCTGGTGTCTCCTTCTTCTGGGCCTTCGGTGTCTGGTTCTTCGGAGAGGGCCTCGGCCTGATCTTCACGGGTTCGGCATCGGCGCTGACCGGTGCGCCGGGGTCAGTGTTCATCTATGGATTGATCGGCCTGATGGCCTGGCCCCGCTCGACAGGCGGACGAGGTCGCCGAACGGCCCGGTGGGAATGGCCTCTTCGGCAGCGGGCCAGGGCATCGGGGGCGCGGACCACTCCGCTGGCGGTGTGGAGCGGTTATTGGTCGCTGGCGGCCATCTTGTTCCTGCTTCCCGACAACCGGACCCCGACCTCTGTGTCAAGCGCCATCACCGGCATGTCGTCGGGTGAGCCGGGCGCGTACTCCCACTTTCTCAACCGCTTCGGCAACCAGTTCGGCACGGCGGCGTGTGGACCACGTGGTTGCTGGCAATCGCCTCACTGATCGTCGGATTCGGACCGCTTCTGTTCCGCCGACCGACGCCCTTCCTGGCCGGGGAGGCCTCCTGGCCGCCTTCTTCTGGGTAAGCGGGCAGGGTCTCGGCGGCATCTTCACCGGATCGGGAACCGACCCCAACACCGGTCCACTCATCATTCTCCTGGCCTTGGCCATGGTGCCAGCCACGTTGCCGGACCCGTCCACCTGGCGCTCCCCGTTGGCGAGGGCGTTCTCTCGGTACCCGGTGCCGGTCCTCGGCGGCGCGGTGGGTCTTGCGGTCGCCCTCTTCCTCAGTGCCGCCTACCCGGTGGCTGCTCAGGAATCGACGAGCACGGCGATGTCCGGCATGGTCGGGATGTCCGGGGCCTCATGTCGGGCACCGCCGGACAGACTGCGGCCACGGCCAGATGCACGACGGGGAACAACGGACGCCGAGAGCTGGCCTGGACGTGAACAACACCCCGTACATGATCATGGGGGGGCCGGGCACGGGCATGAACATGAACGGCGCCGACGCCACGGCAGCGGCCGGGCTCAACACCACCAAGGCCAACTGGCACTACACCGGGCCCGCGACTACCGACGGCAGAGGCCCAGGAGCTCCTGACCCAGGGAGATAACGGGCCGACCGACATCCACATGGCCCATGAGCGGATGTGCGGCCGAACCCACCTTCTCCGAAGAGATCAATGCGGACCAATATGTCCAGTCCACCAGCCAGGCGGTGGCGCGCTACACCACCCCAGCGCCGCCGTCGCCGCCGGGTATGTCGCCGTCTCGCCGACGAACTACCCGGTCGTCTACTACGTCAACCCCACCATCGTGGCGGCGAATGCGGCGGCGGGAAGGACGCTGGACCCGCAGATTGTGGACGGCCTCGTCTTCGCCCAGACTCCGTCGGGCCAGGAGGTGCTGGCAGCCGCGATGTACCTCCTGCCTTCGACCGTGACTCCGCCTATGCCCTACGGCGCCCTGGTGCAGTGGCATCAGCGCACGGACGTCTGCAGCGCCAGCACCGCAGTCCGCCTCGAACGCGCTGCGGATCACGGGCGTACCGCCGTGTCCGCGGGCACCGTCCAGAGTCCACCCCGTACATGACGATGGTGTGGCAGATGCCCGTTGCCGGCGGCCCGCTGGCCATTCAACCGCCGGATATCCAGATCGTGGAGGCGGCGGTCATGTCGACGGGGACGTGACGGAGGGCAACCAGGGTCGGATGTGCCCTCAGGACAGGGTTCGACTGAAGTCAAAGGACACCGGGGTACCCCCGAATGTGGCCACGACGTGGAAGGTCGACCGACCCGGTTGCAACAGCACGAAATCGGTGTAGTGGCCGGCTGCGACGCGCAATTGCCTGAAGCTCTGGGGCGAGCCTCCGGCGACACTGACGGTCACCAGGGGCTTCACGGTGGCCAGATCGGCCTCCGATCCACTGAAGATGATGTGGAATTGGTTGACTCCGGTCGCTCCCGGATCGAGATACATCTCGACCGAACCACCATGCGGCAACGCGACGGTCGTGATCGAAGGCAGCTCGGGGAGGAGGGACTGCCCACGCGCGGGAGAGACCGCCTCGCTGATCACGGTGAGGCTCGCGAACAGAATCACCGGAAGCAGCACGGACACGGCAACTCCCCGTCGGCCCTGCATGAAACGGGGTACATGGACATCCGACAACCCCGATCGACCGAGTCTGGTCAACCGCAGACTGTTGAGGACCACGAGCAGGCTCGACAGCCCCATGGCGACCGCGGCGACCAGGGGGTCCAGGAGGCCGAACGCAGCGAGCGGCAACGCCGAGACGTTGTAGCCCATGGCCCACCCGAAGTTCTGCAGGATGACCGAGTAGGTCGAGCGGGCGACGCCGATGGCCGCAGGCACTCCCTGGAGATCATTGCCGAGTAGGGCGATGTCACTGTTGGCCAGTGCAGCCTCCGATCCGCTTCCGATGGCGCAACCAACGTCGGCCGCGGCGAGGGCGGGGGCATCGTTGATCCCGTCGCCCACCATGAGCAACTGGCGGGAACCTTGGCGCATGGAGGTGATGGCGTCGACTTTGTCCGCCGGACTCAGATTGCTCTCGGCTGAGGTGATGCCGAGCTCGGACGCCACTGTTCGCACGGCGGGGTCGCTGTCCCCGCTGAGGATGGCCGACGGGAGTCCGAGCGCACGGAGTTGGGTCACGGCCGGGAGCGCCTCGGGTCGCAACGGGGTTGTCACGGCGATGGCTCCGACGACATCGCCATCGCGCTCGACCACCACCACGGTCTCACCGCGGAGGTAGCGCTCCGTCACGGCGCCCGCAATCGATTCCGGCAGTCGCGATACCACCAGCCGCCTCACTTGAATCTCGTGGCCGGCCAGCGTCCCGACCACGCCGACGCCGGGCAGAGATCGAACGTCGCTGGCTCGGGCGCCCGATCCGGTGGCCGCCATGACGGCGAGGGCGATCGGGTGTTGACTCTCGGCTTCGACTGCCGCTGCGAACGAGAGCACTTCCTCGTCCGAGTAGCCGGGCACCGCGGCGACAAAGGTTACCTCGGCGTGCCGTTCGGTCAGAGTGCCGGTCTTGTCAAACACCACCCCGTCGACCTTGGCCAAACGCTCGAGAACGTCTCCGTTGCGGATGAAGATCCCGAGGGCGGCGGCCCGCCCACAGCCGACCATCATGGCCACCGGTGCGGCAAGGCCCATGGCACACGGACAGGCCACCAGGAGGACGGCCAGGCTGCTGAGCACCGCTCGACCGGTGTCGCCGACGATCAGCCACCAAACGAGAAAGGTCAGGATGGCCCCGATGAGCACGGCGGGAACGAAGACGCTGCTGATCCGGTCAGCGATCCGCTGCAGCGGAGCCTTGTCTCTCTGTGCGTCCTCCACCAGACGTTGGAGATGGGCCAAGACCGATTCGTCGGCGACAGAGGCCACCGCGACGACCAACGTGCCATTGCCGTTCCGAGTCCCTCCGGTGACGACGCTGCCCGGGCCCCGATCGACCGGCAACGGCTCTCCGGTGAGCATCGACTCGTCGACCGACGACCATCCGGAGAGAACGGTGCCGTCGAGGGGAATCGCCTCGCCCGGCCGAACCCGGATGAGGGCTCCAACGGGAAGGCTCTCCGGCGGAACCAACACCCCGTCCTCGTCCTCGATGCCCGCCACCACCCGCGCCGTCGGTGGCCGCAGCGAGAGCAGCGAGTGCATCGCCTTCGCCGCCCGTGCTCGTGCCCGCATCTCGATTGCCCGTCCGGTCGCGAGGACGGACACGATCAGCGGCGCCATCACGCCGTGCAACCGGGCCGCGAAGGCGCCGCCGCCGCCGAGGTGCACGTGTCGGCCACCGAGGGCGATCGCCTCGACCGCACTCACCCCCAATGCAGCCAGGGTCCCGAGGGCGATGAGTGTGTCCATGCTGGTCGCTCCGTGCCGGAGCAGTCGGGCGCTGTCCCTCAGGAAGGGCCAGCCTCCGACGATCTCCACGAGAACGGCCAGAACCAGGACGGTCCACCCGGCCGTCGCCGACTCGGGACCGGCCAACGCGACCAGGAGCGCCGCCAGGGAGAGCGGCCAGGAGATGAGCACCCGGAGATCCCAGTGGTCCGGGTCCCCGCTGGAATCAACTGCATGACCGTGAACGACGGGAGTCGCGGTGTAGCCCGTGTCGCTGACGGCGTGGCACAGCTCGTCGGGGTTCAGCCGGGCCGGGTCGTAGGCAACATAGGCCCGGGTGGTGGCCAGATTGACCGAAGCGCTGGCGACGGCGGGCAGACGTCCGAGCGCCCTCTGGATCCGGGTGGCGCAGGCACTGCAGTGCATGCCGCCCAACTCGAGCTCGATGCTGGCCATCGGAGACTCGTCCTGCTCGAGGAGAGACGTCGCCTCTGAGGCCGCCGTGAGCATCGGACAGCTAGTTCACTGGAGCGGCGGAGTACCCGACTTCGGCAATGGCGGCACGAATCTGCTCCACGTCCAGCGTGGACGGGTCGTACTCGATCACTGCCCGTCCGGAGTCAAGGTCGACCAAGGCAGCCGTCACGCCCTCTCGCTCGTTGAGCGTCTCCTCGATGAGCGCCACGCACGAGCCACAGTGCATGCCCTCCACCGTGAGCTGGGCAACGGCAATCTGGACACCGGGGGTGTCTGGGGTTCCTGACCAGGTCACTGGGTCATGATATTCCCCCTCCGCCGTCTCGAACCACGCGGGCCTGAGATCAGCGGCAACGGGCCTGGGGGCAGCGGGGTGAGCTCCGGCCGTCGGGGTGCTCCAGCCGTGACCGGAGTCCTGCTTCCCATAGCCTTCGAGGCAACTCCTAGCTGAACAGGTCCTGTCCGACCCACCTTCCCTCCGTCGAGGCTGCGGGCGGGATCGCGGCAATGGCGCTTGCGGTGTGGACGCTGAACTTGGAGAGGGCGTCCTTCTCCGCAAGCGCCGTGAAGATCGGGATGAACGCCAGACGGGGATCACGCTGATAGGAAGCGAACAGAAGGCCGGCATCGAGTGAGGGTGCTCCCGACTCGGATCCCTGTGGCGGTGTCACGCCGTTGCTGTACGAGTAGCTGCGGCGCAGCATGGTTGCGCCCCAGTTCTGCTGCGCTGAGGCGAGCCGGACATGAGCGTCGAGCGGAATGACGGGGCGGCCAGCCGTGTCCGTAGCGCGGAGGTCGAGCGCGTCGAACTCTCCCGTCCGGCCGAGCGGAGCGCCCGTCGCCTTGTGGCGACCGATCGTCTGTTCCTGGCTGCGCAGCGTCTGCTCGTCCCAAAGCTCGAGGGAGATCCTGATGCGCCGCATGACCAGGTAGGTCCCACCAGCCATCCACTGGGGCGCTTCGGGTCCTGCCCACACGAACTGGGCCAGCTCGGCGTCCGTGGTCGGGTTCGACGTCCCGTCCTTGAAACCCAACAGGTTCCGGGGGGTGCCGCTGCTCGCAGCCGTTTCGTTGAAACCCGACTGGGACCACCGGATGGAGGCCACGTCGGCGCCGGCGCGAACCAGTTGGCGCACGGCGTGGAAGGCCACTTGTGGGTCGTCCGCGCAGGCGTGGACGGTGAGATCGCCACTGGCCGTCGAGGTGGTGAGAGCATCTCCGGGAAACGCGGGGAGATCGGTGAGCTGAATGGGCCAGCGATCAGCAAGGTCGAACCGATCGGGACGGCCGAGGCCGAACAGGCCGGGCCCGAATCCGATGTTGACCGTGAGGCGTGCCGGGCCGAGATCCCTGGCCTCGCCACTGTCCGGCTCGGCGCGGCCGAGGTCGCCGATCATCGGCTCCGCGGGCCTGCCCGACGTCAGGTTTGCCGCGATGGCCGTCCACCGTCGCAGCAAGTCCGTGAGCTGCCTTCGATCGTTCGTGGTCACATCCAGCGCGGCGAAATAGGTGTGGCTCTGTGGGGGTGTGACGATCCCACCCTGATGCGTGCCGAAGAAGGGTTCGGTGGCTCCAGAAGGGGAGGCCTCCGCCGTCCGTCCGCGGTCGGCGGACAAGACCAAGGGGATGCCGACGGCGGCTGCCCCGGCGCACACCCCTCCGACGGCGCTCGCGGCACCGAGGAATTGGCGCCGCGACACCGTGCCCGAGTGGGCGACGTCACCCTGGGAGCGGTGTGAGTTGCTGTCGGTGTCGTCGGTCATGGCGAGTCGGCACTCCGGTCCAGGTGGCACCGAGTGCGTGGGACCCCCGATTATCGCTCGTGACATGGACCTGGTGGAGGTCGGCCGGACGTCCCCGATCCTCGGGGCGGCCGAGCCGAGTTGCGCAATACTACGACCGGTAGTAATAACTACCGGTCGTAGTAGGCAAGCGGTCGCACGGAGGGGTGTGGTGGTGGACGATGAGCGTGATCGACGTGCAGAACACGAGTTCACCCTTTACGGAGACCGACTCCAAAAAGGTCGAGGCCGGCCCCACAGGGCACCCGAGGGATCTCCAGCGGACGTTCCAACTCGTCCTGGCCACGGTGTGGCTGCTCGATGCGGTGCTGCAGATCCAGCCGTTCATGTTCACCCGCGGGTCCGAACGGGTTCAGCGGCATGCTGCAACGGGCTCGCCGCCGGCAACCCCAGCTGGGTCGCCCACACGATCACCTGGAACGCCTCGATCGTCTACCACCACCCGATGCTCACCAACACGCCTTTCGCCCTCATCCAGTTCCTCATCGGCTTCGGGATCGTGTGGAAGCGCACGCTGCAGGCCGGCACTGGCCTCTCCATCGCCTGGTCCCTCGGCGTCTGGTGGTTCGGCGAGGGTCTGCGGCGGGATCTTCATCGGGCGGGGCCACCCCGTTCGGCGGTGGCCCCGGCGGCGTGCTCTTCTACGCCCTTCTCGCCGTCCTGCTGTGGCCGAGCGAGGGCTCGGACACGCCCGTTCGTCGCCGCCCGCACCGTCGGGGTGAAGGCGGCCAGGGCCATCTGGGTCGTGGTGTGGGGCCTGTTGGCGCTGTTGTCGGTGGTCGGCTCGGGACGCTCGCCCCAGGCGCTTCACGACCTGGTGGCCGGACTGAACAGCGGCCAACCGGGATGGCTCGCCCACATCGACCGGTCCACCGAATCGCTCTTCCTCCATCACGGCACGACCGCGGCGATCCTGCTCGCCGTCGTCTGTCTCGTCGTGGCGGCCGGGGTCTTCCTGCCGCCGCAGTTCACCCAGGTCACACTGGTCCTGGCCATCGCGGTCTTCGCGGTCATCTGGGTCGCCGTCCAGAACTTCGGCGGGATCCTCGCCGGCGGCGCCACCGATCCCAACTCCGGGCCGCTGGTCATCTTGCTGGCCCTGATCTACTGGCCCTTGACGACGACCCGAATGCCGGCGAACGGCGCGTCATCGAGTTCGCCGAGCGAGTTGAAGGAGGTCCTGATCCCGTGACTGCCCACCCCCTCGTGGCTGTACTACCTCTTCGGCGTCGGCGATGCTTGCGGTCGCCGCCTACTGCCTCGTGCTTCTGGTCCTCTCCGTGCGCGACTCGCACGATTGCCGGGCGGGACGTCGACATCGCCCACATCTTCATGGGAGTCTCCATGGCCGGCATGTTCGTGGCCGACTGGGCCTTCGGCCCGAGCGCGATCTGGGAGCTCATCTTCGCCGCACTGTTGGTCTGGTTCTCGGTGCGGAGCATCCAATCCTGATCAGCGATTCGGTCTGCACCATCCGCACGAGCTGATCCACGCCGCGATGAGCTTCGCCATGCTCCTGATGTACTGGTTCCCGGCGGGAGCGAGTTCCGAGCCATGTCGATGTCGATGGCGTCGGGGCGCAGCCAGGCTCGATCCGGGGCTCGGCTTGCTCCTTGCCGTCGCGTTCTTCGCGTCCGCCATCTTCACACTTGCCTCGCCGAAGAAAGGCGCCTCCCATCACGGTTCACACGTCCGGTCCTACGCCATGAGCGGGGCAGCGAGCAGAACGTTCTTCCCTTCCAGCGGCCAACCACCTGCGTCCACTACTCGTGGCGTCGTCGGACTGGTCACCGCCCCATGGCTCGAAGACGCCAGCCACGTCGTCATGTGCGTGGGCATGGGGTTCATGCTGATACTGATGATCTAGCCGTCACGGACCCGGTGCACCGCGCCTCGCCGTCAGGGACGTCCTCGTTGGTCCGGCGGTCCGCGGGCGCGGCCGGAGGCCGCTGTGCGGTCGCCGAGGGCGGTGCGTCTGGTCAGGCTTTCGCGCCGGCGGTCCGGTCGTCGAGGGCACCACGGAGGACGGCGACCTCCGAGGGGGTGAGCGTGTTCGCGAAGCAGACGAGGGCTGCTCGGGGATCCCCGTCGGCCGTCAGAGCCTGGCGCATGATCACGGCCGTATGGGCCCCCCGAACGCCGACGGGAGCAAAACGGATGGTCCGACCGTCGCGTCGCCGGCTCAGGAGGCCCTTGTTGACGAGGCGATCCAACACGGTCGCGACCGTCGTGTAGGCGTGAGCAGGAAGTGCTTCAGCGACCTCGCGAGCCGTCGGCTCGGGATCGGGTAGATCCCAGACGATGCCCAACACTCGCCGCTCGAGATCTCCGAGCGTGACGACGCCGCACGCACACTCGGCACAAGTGCACGGATCACATGAGCACATCGGATTGTCGCACCTCGTTGCCGTGCCCATCGGCCCACTCCTGCTTGCGCTGTGAGACACCGATAGTACCGGGTACCGTCCTGTTTTGGACCGCTCGACAGGCTCGAGAGCGCTCGAACGGGCGTTCGCGCCGGAGGGCGGGCGTCGCCCCACCATTCCCCTGCGTCGTCGGCAGAACCTTCGAGCTCGTCGTGATCCTCGTTGTCGGGACCGAACGACCCACCTCGTTCCTCACCATCTCAGAGCGGACCGGCGGCGGCGATCCTCGAGGCGCTCCGGGTTGTTCACAAGGTGATTTCGCGAACGGTGACCACGTATACCACCACCTCGTGCGGTTGTCAGCGCACGTGGCAACCAGCGTGGCCAGGCGGACGGCCGCTCGCCCAGTGGTCGCGACTCGAAGCTGGAGCTCCGGCGACCTCAGTCCCGCCCGCGGTTGAGCTCCCGTTTCGGAAGGGTGCGCAGCTGGGGCACCCCGGCGAGCCCGCGTCGCGCCTGAGCCGGCGCCCGGGTCCAGTGCGCTCATGAGAGACAGCCAATAGCGTCTCCGCATGACCCGTGTTCTGGGTGACCACGAGCTGCAACTTCCCGACGGACGCCGGATCGGGTACACGCTCTACGGGGACAAGGACGGGGCGCCCGTGGTGAACTGTCACGGCGGCCTTGTCAGTGGCCACGATGTCGGCCCTGCCGACGAGGACGCTCGAGCATTGGGCATCTGCGTGATCTCGCCTGATCGACCCGGTATTGGCCGTACGGACCGCCTTCCTGGCTACAGGCTCCTGCCGTGGGTCAACACCGATTTGGTGGCGCTGCTCGACCACCTCGGCGTTCAGGAGTTCGGTGTGATGGGGTGGTCAGAAGGCGGTCAGTACGCGTTGGCCGCGGCCTTCGCGCTCGGCGACCGAGTCACGGCCTGCGCCGTGGTAGCCGGCTGCCTCCCGCTCGACGATCCCGCAGCGCTGAAGCAGACGAACCGCCTCGATCGATCGCTGATCGGTCTGTCCAAGCACGCGCCAATCGCGACTCGGACATACTTCGACCTCGACGCGGGTTCTGGCGCGGCATGCCCCGAACGTGCTCCTGCGCATGGCCGTGAGGGACCTCCCGGCGCGGGAAGCCCAAGCGGTGACCGAGCGTGGCCAATGGCTGCCGACGCTTCTCGGCGAGGGAGCGACGGACTCCCGCGGTGGCGTCGATGAGTACCTCGCTTTGAGTGCGCCATGGGGCTTCGGTCCGGAGGACGTCACGGTCCCGGTCCGCGTCTTCCAAGGCACAGCCGACACCCTCGTGCCCGAGAGCTGGGGGCGCTCGTTGGCAGCCTGTATCCCGGGAGCGACCATCACCTGCTACCCCGACGAGGGTCACTTCATCGCGCTGACCCGGCGCCGTGAGGTGCTCGACTACCTTCGCGACAACCTCCGATGATGGCCGGACCTGCGTCGGCAGACTGACGAGCAAAGCTAGTCCGGACCAGGACGGGCTCCGACCGGGAAGGCAGACCCCTCAGCGACTTTTCCTACGAACTGCAAACATGGGTGCATGACCATGAGCAGCGTGGAGCTCGACGTCCGTCCGCTGAGCCCGACCATCGGCGCCGAGATACACGGCATCGATTGTTCGGCCGACCTGGACGACGTCGTCGTCGCCGCCATCCGTCAGATATGGCTCGATCGGCTCGTGCTCTTCTTCCCCGACCAGAAGCTCGACGACGACACCCAGATCGCCTTCGCACGACGTTTCGGTGAGCTCACCGAGAGCCACCCCGTGGAGCCGCAGGTGCTCGAGAGGAAGGAGGTCCATTCCATCGACAGCACCAAGGACCGGACCGACTTCTGGCACACGGACATCACGTTCATGAACCGCCCGGCCATGGCATCGATGCTGCGTTCGGTGATCGTGCCCGCGGCGGGCGGCGACACGATGTGGGCCGACACCAGGGAGGCCTACCAGATGCTGGCCCAGCCACTCCAAGGGCTCTGTGACGAGCTTTCGGCCTTCCACTTCGAACCCTTCTACGCCCAAGCCGTGGAGGAAGGCCATGGCAACGTGTGGGAGGGAAAGAAGCTGACGCGGCTGTTGCCGGCGATGCATCCCGTCGTCCGCGTCCACCCGGAGACGGGCAGGAAGAACCTCTTCGTGAACCCCAAGTTCACGAAACGGATCAAGGACATGCCGGAGGCTCAGAGCGACGGGCTGCTTCGCCTCCTCTACGAGCACATGACCAATCCGTCGTTCATCGTGCGGTACCACTGGCAACCGGGAACGCTCGCTTTCTGGGACAACCGGTCGACGATGCACTTCGGGATCTACGACTACGACGGGGAGCGTAGGGTCATGCACCGAGTCACCCTGCGCGGTGACCCTCCGGTCGGTCCGTCCTCGGTTGTCGAGGTGCCGTCAACATCCACGTTGTGAGAAGACACGACCGGTACGCCTTCGGGCGGTTCAACATCCAACACGGACGAGGCACCAGAGGCGTTATCCGTTGCCGCTTGGGTCACGGTCAGTGAGCGCGCGCGAGGGATTCGAAACCCCTCCGATCCGTAGAGCAATTTCGATCTTCCGGCCGCTGCGACCAGATCCACTGAGTGAGCTCGCATCGGGCGCCCTGTCCAGCCTGTTCCTCCGAGTGCCGCCACGTCTGCCCGTTTGACGGGCCACTCAGTAGCAGGCCACTCGGTTCGGCCTGCCTGAATTCAGGGTACTCATTTGCCATTCGCCCTTGTATGCTGAGGTCGCCGACACCGAAATCTGAAAAGGGGGGTCCATGGCCGAAACGGCAACCCGTCCCGCCGTCCACCTGCACATCGCCGGCGAGCGCTTCGACACGGGAAGCGGTGGCATCCATGAGCACGTCGACCCGAGTACGGGCAAGGTCGATGCCAAGATCCCCCTCGCGGGACCGGGCGAGGTCGACAGGGCCGTCAACGCGGCCGACGCCGCGTTCGCCAGCTGGCGCCGCACACCGCCGGAGGAGCGGCGGCGGCTGCTGCTGCGGTTGGCCGACCTCATCGAGGCCAACGCCGAGGAGTTCGGGCGGCGCGGGACGATGGACAACGGGACACCCACATCGGTCGTCGGCGGCATGACGGGGTCGGCGGTGGAATGGACCCGCTACTACGCCGGCTGGACGGACAAGATCGCCGGTGAACTCTCCAGCAGCTTCGGCTCTGGTGTCGGTGAGCTCAACTACACGCTGCTCGAGCCCTACGGGGTCGTCGGCATCATCATCACCTGGAACGGCCCGCTCATCTCATTGGCCATGAAGATCCCGGCCGCGCTGGCGGCAGGGTGCACCGTCGTGTGCAAACCCTCCGAGCTCACACCCTTCTCGGCCGAGCTGTTCATGGATCTCGTCGAAGAGGCCGGGTTCCCGACGGGCGTCTGCAGCATCCTGCCGGGCGACCCGGCGGCCGGCGAGGCACTCGTCGTCCACCCCAAGGTGCGCAAGGTGTCCTTCACCGGAGGGCCGGCCACGGCGAGCAAGATCCTCCACGCCTGCGCCGACACCATGAAACCGGCGACGCTCGAGCTCGGTGGCAAGTCAGCCAACATCGTCTTCGACGACGCCGACCTCGACGCCGCCTGCGGCCTCGGCACCATGATGAGCGTCGGGATCCTCTCGGGCCAGGGCTGCGCGTTCCCCACCCGCATGCTGGTCCAACAACCCGTCTACGAGGACATGATCGCCCGGGTGGCCATGGTGGCCAAGGGCATTCCGGTTGGGGACCCGTGGGACCCCTCCGTGCTGGCCGGGCCCGTGGTCAACGAGGCGGCGCTGGAGCGCATCCTCGGCATGATCGAGCGGGCCAAGAAGGACGCGGCCCGCCTGGTGACGGGCGGGTCTCGGATCGAGGGCGACCTGGCGGGGGGCTACTTCATCGAGCCGACTGTGTTCGCCGACGTCGACCCCGACTCCGAGCTGGCCCAGAACGAGGTGTTCGGCCCGGTCCTGGCCATAACCCCGTTCGCCGACGACGAAGACGCGATCCGCATCGCCAACAACACCCGCTACGGCTTGTCGGGCTACATCCAGACCCAGAACCTGTCCCGCGGCCTCCGCGTCGCCGAGGAGCTCGTTACCGGGGAAGTACTCATCAACGGGGCTGCCAACTTGCGGGTCCAGCGCCCCTTCGGCGGCATCGGCATCTCGGGCATGGGCAAAGAGGGCGGCCGGCTCGGTGTCGAGGAGTTCCTCCGGGTCAAGTCCGTCGGCATCGCGTGAGGCCGGTCCCCTGGTTGTCTTCGACCATCCGATCCGTCAATCAAAAGGAGCAGTGAGGGTGATGCCAGGACTCGAGGGCAAGGTCGCATTCATCACCGGTGCCGCACGCGGGCAGGGACGGTCACACGCCGTCCGACTGGCGCGAGACGGGGCCGACATCCTGGCCGTCGACATCTGCGCCGACACTCCGTCGATCGACTACCCCAACGCCACACGGGCCGAGCTCGACGAGACGGCACAGCTGGTCGAGTCCGAGGGCCGCAAGGTCGTGGCGCTGACGGCGGACGTACGGGACCTAGTCGGACTGCAGAAAGTCTTCGACGAGGGCATCTCCTCGCTGGGCCGGTGCGACATCGTCCTCGCCAACGCCGGCATCGTCCGGCTCGGCGATGGTGGCGACCCGGCCGCCGTCTGGGGCGACATCATCGGCACGAACCTGACCGGGGCGTGGAACACGATCTCGGTTGCGCTCCCGACGCTTGCGTGCCGGCGGCGCGGGTGGCTGCATCGTCATCACCAGCTCCACGGCCGGGCTGCGGGCGAGCCCCGGGCTCGGGCATCGGGCAAATCGCCTACACGGCGGCCAAGACCGGCCTCGTCGGCCTCATGAAACAGCTGGCGGTGACGCTCGCCCCCGAGTCCATCCGCGTGAACAGCGTGCACCCGACCGGCGTCAAGTCCGGCATGACGATGAACGAGGCCATGATGACGCTGGTGATGCAGGCCGCTGAGGGCGGCGAAAACTCCATCTCGGCCATGCAGAACGCCATGCCCGTTGACGCCCTCGAACCTGAGGACATCTCCGATGCGGTGGCGTTTCTCGTCTCGGACCAGGCCAAGTGGATCACCGGCGTCGCGTTGCCCGTCGACGCCGGATTCTGCGTGCGGTGACCGGTCAAGCCTAGGTGGAGCACCCTCGGGATTCGAACCCCCAACCTTCTGATCCGTAGTCAGATGCTCTAGTCCGTTGAGCTACGAGCGTGGGCTGGTTCTTCTCACTGCTGGGATTTTGTCTCGGCAGCGCTCTTGACGCAGTGCGGCAACGTTCGAACAGGTCATGTTCGCCCGGGGCCTCCCCCGTCAACAGCACCCACACACTAGACGAGGTATTGATCCATCCTTCTCAGAACCCCAAGGAGCTGGAGAAGAGCCGGTCGCCCGTTTCGGTGGCCGAGTTGCTCGGGGCCCCACCTGTCGGTCTTACGTAGTCGCCCTAATTGTCCTTGGGGGATCCCCCGAGCTGGACTTGCTCGGCGCGAGCCCGACCGTGCGACGCCAGGTAGAGGGCTCCTCCCGCCATCGCACCGACGGCAGCCACGGCGAGCGCCGGGTAACCGAACTCGGGGGTTTCCACGGGAGGGCCGGCCGTGCGGATCGGTGTGGCCCCGTCACTGCGGGGCCGAGTGAACTCGATGGTCTCCAGCACCGTGTAGGCGGGTGCCGGCGCCGTGGAAGCCGTGGCCTCCCCGGCCTGGTAGTAGGTCATCGTCAGGGTGGTCGTGCCCCCCGCCGTCGTGCCGGGATCCACGCTGAATTCGGCAATGCCGTAGTACAGCTCCGATGACGTGTAATCCGATTGGGACGAGGGGTTCGTCGCTGACCAGATCGCCGGCTCCCAAGTGTCGCGGCACGCCCTTGTTGCTCGCCGCCACGATCTTCGGGTTCGTGTACGTGTTCACGCCGGCGGCAATGACGGATCGGCCGTCCACCGTCGTCGTGGGTCCGTACCCGCCGAAGGTCGTATCTGGCTTGTCGGTCCCACCGCCACCGAGGACCAGATGGACTGTGCCCTGGGTGGTGTCGAAGGTGGTCTGCGCCGGGTTGGTCACCACCGGATTGGGCTGGAGCGTCTGAACCCCGGTCTGCCCGGACCTCTCGAAACCCGTGCCGGTCCCGGTGATCCCGGTGCCTTGATTGGCGTTGTGGCCGCGCACGGGGAACGACCGCTCGTAGTTGTGGTCGTGCCCGCAGAGCACCAGGTCGACCTGATACTGGTCGAACAACGGCAGCCAGACCTCGCGACTGCCGAGGTCGCACCCGTTGTCCTTGTTCGAGGAGAGGGCAGGCTGGTGCATCTGCACGATGATCCAGTCGATGCTGCTGTCGGCGGCGGCGCTCTCGAGCGTGTTCGCCAGCCATTGGGTCTGCACGTTGTTCCCGGGCGGAACGGTGCTGTCCTCGTTCGGCGTGCCCAGTTGTCCGGTGTACTGACGGTTGTAGACGCCGGTGTTGGCCGGAATGGTGACTCCGGACGTCGTCTGCTGGGTCGCCGTGAACGCACCACTGTCCTGGTAGGCGACATCGTTGGCGTCGAGAGAGATGAACAGCACCGACCCCACCTGGAACGAGTAGAAGCACCCGCTGAATCCACCGCTGCCGATCGCCCCGGTCCCGTTGTCGGGAAGGGTGAAACGGGTCTGGTAGGACGCCTGGCCGTACATCCCATTCGCGAACTGCTGGTAGCTCGACCCGGCGTAGACGAGCGCACCGGCACTGATCTGCGAGGACGTGAATGTCACCCCGTTCTCGTTGGACGCATAGCCCGGGAGCGTGTACTTGGTAGTACCGAGCTCGATCTCGTGATTGCCGATGCAGGGCATCCATGGGCGGTTGGCCGCCGAGCGTTGCATGTTGTTTCCGAAGTCGCGCCAGACCTCCGCTTGAGAAGTTTGGTTCTTGTCTGCGTAGCAGAGGTCCCCGTTCAACAGGTGGAACAAGGGCGCCAGTGACTCGACTTCACCCACCGCGTAGTAGGCGTTGTAGGACGATTCCGCCCACTCGGCGGTCGAGAACGGTGTGCCCGGCGTGCCCAGGTCACCGAAGCTGGTGAACATGAAGGCGGACCTGCCCGATGGTGCAGTCGTAAACGAGTTCGCCCCGGAAGTGGGGAAGGTGCTCGGCGAGCTCGCCCCGTCGCTGATCTGGTAGTAGTAGGTCGTACTGGGGCTCAACCCAGTCAGGCTGGCGTGGTAGGTGAAGACCTCTTCAGCCGCTGATACCGTCCGTGTACGTCTTCGTGACCGGGACCACGGTGGTGCTCAACATCAGGGCCGAGGTGCCGTAGATCAAGGTGGGGCTGGGTTCGGCAGTGGGGGCGGCCCAGGAAACGACCACGCTCGTGGACGGGTCGGCTCCCCATTGCAGGTGAACCTGCTCCGGCGCGGTACCGGTCCCCAGCGAGGCGAACGCTCGTCCCTCGAAGAGAAGTGGGGCGAGGGCACCGGCCAACGCCACGCCTCCTGCCCCTTTCAAGAAGACGCGGCGCGGGAACACCCGTCCACCACCGGCCGCTCGCGCGGGTTCACGAGGGGTGATTTCGCTGCATCCGTGATTGGTACAGGGAAGCGGCTGCGACCACAACCAAAATGTTCGTGACAGATTGCATCGCCCGTGACGGTTCCTCGAAGAAACCGTGACCGATACCGGCCCGCTGCTTCTGACACCCAGGGGTGGACGGTGCGTCTCCTGACTTGGGCGCGTCACGCTGTTGCGTGCAGGTCCGAGTCCGTTGATCGGCGGTTGCCCTGTCCCCGTCCGGCGCTCGCCGAACGAAGCGTCGCAGGAACCACCGGCTGGGGTCAGCCGGTGAGTGGATTGAGAGACAGAAACGAAGCGGGGAGGGGCCGGTCAGACGGAGATCGGCAGCTTCGAATATCCCCGGACGGTGCTCGTGTAGAGGGGAACCGCACCTTCCAGGTCGACCGACCACTCCGGGAAGCGCTTGAACGTCTCCTCGAGGGCCACCCGCCCCTCCATCCGGGCCAGCGCCGCCCCCAGGCAGAAGTGGATGCCGTAGCCGAAGGACAGGTGGTGGTCGATGTTGCGGTGGATGTCGAAGCGGTCGGCGTCGGGGAAGGCCCGCTCGTCCCGGCCCGCCGAGCCGGTGATCATCACGACCTTCGAGTTGGCCGGGATGGTCTGCCCGTGGATCTCGACGTCCGCCGTGCACCAGCGGCTCTGCACCGGTGACGGGGCCTCGTAGCGGAGGAGCTCCTCGACGGCGTTCGGGATCAGGCTGGCGTCGGCCGCCAGCTCGACCCGCTGGTCCGGGTTGTCGTCCAGCGTCAGCGCCGCCCAGCCCAGGAGTCGGGCCACCGTCTCGGTCCCCGCGCTGCCGATCAGGAGGGCGAAACTCGAGGCCTGTGGGAGCGTGAGCCGGCGCAGCTCGCCGTCCTCGTCGACGATCTCGCCGTTGACCAGGTCGGTGAACATGTCGTCTCGCGGCGACTTCTGCCGGTCGACCAGCTGGGCCGTCACGTACTCCATCAGCTTGCCCATCGCCTCGGCCGACACGTCGTTGTACATGCCCAGCTCGGGGTCGAGGTGGAAGCTCTCGTCGATCCAGCCCCGCACCATGTCCCGGTCCTCCTCGGGCACGCCGAGGAGCGCGGCGATCACGTAGGCAGGGACCCGGGCCCCGAAGTCCTGCACGTAGTCGAACGAGCTCTTCCCCACTTGTGCGTCGAGCAGGCGCGCGCAGAGCCGGCGGATGTCCTCCTCGAGCACCATCATGCGCCGCGGCGTGAACGCCTTCGACACCAGCCGGCGGTAGCGCGTGTGCTCCGGCGGGTCCATGAAGATCATGATCTCCATTTCGGTCGGCTCGGCAGTGATCATCTCCATCACCGTGCCGTGCGAGGAGCAGAAGGTCTGGGGATCGCGGCTGAACGCGTCCACGTCGGCGAACCGGCTCACGGCGTAGAAGTCGTGCCGCTCGTTGTAGTAGAGCGGCGCCTCGTCACGAAGGCGCTTCCAGATCGGGTGTGGGTCGACCTTGTACTTCTCGTCGAGGGGATCCCAGGCCAGCGGTTGCATGTCGAGCGCAGTCATGGTGATCCCCTCTCAGACGCCGATGTGCGACTCGTCCCAGAGCTTGAGCCCGCCCAAGATGCCCGCCGAGTTGTCCACGACGGTGATGCGCTCGAGCACGTCGCCCAGGTCGCGCCGGTTGATGCGGGGCGCATTGCCGCCGCCGATGTACAAGTGGTCGAAGAAGGTCAGCGCATCGAAGTAGGCGATCATCTTGCGCACCCGCCCGTTCCACTTGTCGTCGCCGATCTTCTTGCGGGCCGGCTCGCCGAGCTGCTCGTTGAACGTTTCCCCCTTGCGGAACTCGAGGTGCGAGAACTCCAGATGCGGCAGGAGCCGGCCGTCCATGAAGAATGACGTGCCGACCCCGGTGCCGAGGGTGATCACCGTCTCGAAGCCCTTGCCCTGCACGACGGCCAGGCCTTGGATGTCGGCATCGTTGGCGATCCGGCACCGCTTGCCGATGGACTGTGCCAGGGCGTGCGCCAGGTCGAACTCGGACCAGGCCTTCACGAGCTCGGGGTCGGCTTTGGTGCCGGGACCCTTCTCGGTCACGAAGTGGGGGGCGCTGAGGATGCGGCCGTTGCGCACCATGCCCGGGAAGCCGGCGGAGGTGCGGTCCGCCTTGGGAAGCCTGGCTGCCAGTCCGGTGAGCTGGTCGACCAGGCGCTCGGGTGGCATGGGATACGTGGTCGAGATCCTCTGCCCGGTCGGCCATCATCGTGCCCTTGGCGTCGAGCACGTCGGCCTTGAGGCCGGTGCCGCCGATGTCGATGGCACAACGTGAAAGGGCGCCGATGCTGCGCCTGCGGCGTCGAGGTCTCGGTCACCCCGAGCACACTAGCCAGGTGGCTGATTCTGGTCCGGCGGGACCGGTCCCGTCATCCTTGGAGGACGTTGCGGATGACGCCGCGGAGCATGCCCGCCAATTCCTCGTTGGTCGTCGAGGAGAAGGCGTCGCCGGAGAGGAAGAGGCTCGAGAACACGACGCCGAAGGAGGCGGCCATGCGCACCCGGTCCTCCAGCGGCACCCGGGTGTCGGCCAGCACCGTGCGGAACTGGTTCTGGAGATCCTCGTGCTCGGCGTCGTGGTCCTTGCGGTGCAGTTTCTCGAGGGCGGCCTGGTTCCGCTCGTGCATGAGGAAGATCTTGCGTTGGCCCAGCATCTGGTCGACGATCTGGTCGAGGAGCTCGCCCCACAGCTCCAGGGTCACCGGGCCCTCGCCCATCCTCTGCAGGGAGTCCTTGCCGAACTCGTGCAGGCGCATGTGCAGCGCCATGAGGATGTCGTCCTTGGACTCGAAGTGGTAGTAGAGGGCCGCCTTGGTGACGCCCAGCTGCTCGGCGATCTGCCGCAGGCTGGTGCCGTCGAAGCCCTGCTCGGTGAAGAGGTCGAGGGCCACATCGAGGATGCGCTGGCGGGTGTCGGGGGTCGGGTCGGCGCCGGCGTCGGGTGGCTCGGCGTCGTCGGCGAGGGCGTGACGGTCGGCGCCGGGCTCGGCCACGCTGTCGGCCGGGGCCTCTTCGCTCTGTCTCTGCGCGGGTCGCAGATATCTGGGACATTCGCCTCTACTCTACTTGACGGCAGGTAAGTAGAGTCTTACCATGCCTTGTGCGGGCAAGTCTACTAAACGACAGGTAAGGAAGCCATGGGTGCTGAGCTGATGATCGAGGCCGAGGGGCTGACCAAGCGCTACGGCGAGACCCAGGCCCTGGCCGGCGTCTCCTTCTCGGTCCCCGCCGGGACCATCCTGGGGCTGCTGGGCCCCAACGGCGCGGGCAAGACCACCGCCGTGCGGATCCTGACCACTCTGGCGCTGCCCGATGCGGGACGGGCCGCGGTGGCCGGCATCGACGTGGTGAAGCAGCCCGGCGAGGTGCGGCGCCACATCGGCGTGGCGGCCCAGGACGCGACGCTCGACCCGCTGCTTGACGGGGCGCCAGAACCTCGTGCTGGTGGGCGAGCTCTCCGACATGGGTCGGGCGGCCTCCCGGGCCCGGGCGGCCGAGCTGCTGGCGCAGTTCGAACTGACCGACGCCGCCGACCGGGTGCTCAAGGGCTACTCGGGCGGCATGCGCCGGCGGCTGGACCTGGCCGCATCGCTGATGACGCGACCCCCCGTTCTCTTTCTGGACGAGCCCACGACGGGATTGGACCCGACGAGCCGACAGCGCGTGTGGGACGCCATCCGCGAGCTGCTCGGCGAAGGGGTGACGGTGCTGCTGACGACGCAGTACCTGGAGGAGGCGGACGCGCTGGCCCACCGCATCGTCGTCGTGGACCACGGGCTCGTCATCGCCAACGGCACGCCCCAGGAGCTCAAGGAGGCGAGCCGGAGTGCCCGCCTCGAGGTCACGCTCCCGGCGCCGCACCCCGAGGCGGTCGGCGCGATGGCGCCGCTGGTCGCCGGTCCGGTCCACGTGAGTGACGACGGCCGGCGCCTGAGCGCCGGCGTGGACGTCGCACCGGGCCTGGCCACCTCGGTCGTACGGGCGCTCGACCGGGCGGGAGTGCTGGTGGACAACATCGAGGTACGCCAGCCGTCGCTCGACGACGTGTTCTTCTCGCTCACCGGCGGGCACATCGAAGGGGACGACGAGGATGGGCGACGACGGTGTCGGGGATCGTGCGATTGCGGCGGCGGATCCCGGCGGTGACGGCGGCGGCCGTCACGAGCTGGAAGGAGTGCGCGCATGACGACGACCACGTTGACGCCGACGCCCGTCGGGGTCGATCGCTCCCGCTCGTCCGGGGCCGTGTTCGGCTCGCTTTCGGACATCTGGGCGATGACACGGCGCAACCTCGTGCACATCGCCCGCGAGCCGATGCAGCTGTCGGACGTGACGATCCAGCCCGTGCTCTTCACGGTGCTGTTCGTCTACATCTTCGGCGGCGCCATCGCCCTCCCCGGCGGCGGGAGCTACGTGGACTACCTGCTGGCCGGGATCCTGGCCCTGAACCTGATCACCTCGGTCATGGGCACCGCCGTCGGGCTGAGCACCGACCTGCACGAAGGAATGATCGACCGCTTCCGCGCCCTGCCCATGTGGCGCTCGGCCGTCCTGGTCGGGCGTTCCATGGCTGATCTGCTGACCTCGCTCCTGTGCGCGCTCATCGTGGGGCTGACCGGGCTCGCCGTCGGTTGGCGGCCGGGGGCCAACGACATCTCGGTCCTGGGCGGCTTCGCCCTGGTGCTCTTCTTCGCCTACGCGCTGACGTGGGTCGCGGCCTGTGTCGGGCTGAACGCCAAGAGCCCGGAGTCCGCCGCCTCCTTCGGCTTCATCGTCCTCTTCCCGTTGGCCTTCGTCTCCAACGCCATGGTGCCCACCCAGCACATGCCGGGGTGGCTGCAGGCGATCGCCCAGTGGAACCCGGTGAGTGCCGTGTGCGCCGGGACGCGAGTGCTGTGGGGCAACCCGAACCCCGCCGGGGCGATCCATGCCTGGCCCATGCAGCATCCGATCGAGGCGTCGCTGATCTGGTCGGTGGTGATCATCGGCGCTGGCCGCGCCGTTGGCGGCGCACTTCTTCAAGAAGCGGACCACGGAGTGAGGCCGGCATAGGGCCCGGTAGCCTGCGCACCGTGACCGCGAGAACCGTGGATGGGAGACGCCTGCTCCCTGGTGGACGCCTTCCGGGCGGGCACGATCTCGCCCACGGAGGCGCTCGAGGGTTCGCTGGCGGCGATGGCGGACTCCCAGCTCAACGCCGTGTGCTTCGTCGACGAGGAGCGGGCGCGGGAGGCGGCGGCGAACGCCGACGTCGACCTCCCCTTCGGGGGCGTCCCGATCGGGATGAAGGAGCTCGACCCGGTCGAAGGGTTGGCCCCAGACGGAGGCGTCGCTCGTCTTCAAGGACCGGATCTCGGACTACGACGCCACCATGACGGCCCGCCTCCGGGCAGCCGGCGCGGTGCTGGTGGGCCAGACGACCGCGTCGGAGTTCGGCGGCATCAACTGCACCTACACCCGCCTGCACGGGGCGACCTCGAACCCCTACGACCTCGAGCGGACTCCGGGCGGCTCGTCCGGAGGCTCCGCGGCGTCGGTGGCCGGCGGCCTCCTCCCGCATATGCACGGGCGGCGACGGTGGCGGTTCCATCCGGATCCCGGCCGGCTTCACCGGCCTGTTCGGCCTCAAGGCGACCTTCGGACGCATCCCGAAGGGACCGAAGACCGAGATCGAGCCGCTCACCGCGGTCCTCGGGTGCATCTCGCGCTCGGTGCGCGACACGGCCCGGTGGTTCGACGCCTGCAACGGCCACGACGAGTTCGATCCGTTCTCGCTGCCCAGGGTCGAGGGCTGGGAGGCCGGCCTCGGGCAGCAGGAGGTGCGAGGTCGGCGCGTCGCGGTGTCGGTCGATCTGGGTGCGGCGGTTGTCGCGTCAGCCGTACGGGAGAGGGTCGAGGAGGCGGCGGACCTGTTGATCAAGGACGCCGGGTTGGAGCGGGTCGACGTGCCCATCGCCCTCCCGCGGGGCGGACTGGAGTGGGCGCTCGCCGGCACGGCCAGCCTGCTGGTCGGTCTCGGCGACCTCTACCCCGCCTGCGAGTCGGAGCTCACGCCCGAGATCATGTTGGCCGCCAACATCGCGACCCATCACTTCAACGTCGAGACCGCCAAGAACATCGAGGCGTTCCGCCGCGCCGTCATCGTGCAGATGGCCCAGATCTTCGAGCAGGTCGACTTCATCGTCTGCGCGACGAACCCCGACGTGGCCTTCGGCGCCGCGGGGGCCGATGCCGACCACGGTCGACGGGGTCGACCTCGTCGCCGAGCTCGGATTCGAGGCGGCGGTCGGCAACAACGGCGCCTTGACGATCCCCGCCAACACGACCGGCCACCCGGCCGTCGCCATCCCCGTCGGGCTCGTCGACGGTCTCCCGGTCTCCATGCAGATCATCGGGCGCAGGCACGCCGAACAGCTGCTGCTCGACCTGGCGCGGATCGTCGAACTCGAACGGCCGTGGCCGCTGGTGGCGCCCGGGCGCGCCAATTTGAGTCCCGAATTTTCCGTGGCCTTTCGGCCGGGCGTCGAGGCCGCTCCGCCAGCACGAACCGTCCTCATGCGCGTCGCTCGGCAACCAGGTCGCAATTCGGCTGCAACCTGTGGCGCAACGAAATGAGCGGTGCAGTGTCAACACAGCCGCAATGAACCTTCGTCTGCCACGAGTTTTGGGGTCCCGTTGTGCGTTTCTGTGACTTTTGGTTCAAGCGTATCAATCGACGGTTTGTCCTACCCTGTCCAAGGCTGATGGCGGAAGAGATGCTCTTCACAGTTGCCGGATCCGTTGCGATGCCGGCGCAAATGATCTCGCTCCAAGAGGCGGGTCTCGAGGAGCGCGCGGATTTCCAGGAGTGGGTGCTCGCGAACCCTGCCGTCCTGGGTCCGGCGGTCAAGGTGATCACCTTCGAGTTCGACGGGATCCCGACGACAGCCGGCGCGAACCGTGATCGCCTCATGGTGCTCGGCCTCGGCGCCGACAGCCGCTTGGTCATCGCCGAGCTGAAGGCCGCCCGTACGCCCGACACCGAGGTCTCCGCCATCAAGTACGCCGCCATGGCCAGCCGGATCCTGCCCGAGACCCTGGCCGACCAGTACGCCCGGTTCCAGTCCCGGCGCCAGGTGCCGATGACGGCGGACGAAGCGCTGGCCGACCTTCAAGCGCACGCCCCCGACCTGTCCCAAGAGTCGATCCGGCGTCCCCGCATCGTCCTTCTCGCCCGGGACTTCTCACCCGTCGTCACCGCCAGCGTCGTCTGGCTGAACGAGATGGGCCTCGACATCTCCCTCGTCCAGATCAGTGCCTTCCGCTCCTACGTCTACGGACAGTTGGGCAGTGGCAGCGTCCCGATGATCTCCGTCAGCCAGATCTATCCCCTGCGGGAGGTCGAGGAGTTCACCATCAGCCCCGAGCGGCAGCTGGCCAAACAGATCGCGGAGTCCCGCCGTCGCGTCCAGGACGCCAGCAATGTGCGCCGGCTCGTCACCGCCGAGACCGTGGCCGACGGCACCATCTTCACCTTCACGCCCCGCAGCGACCTCAGCTTCGACATGCGGAGCCAGCTCGAGGAGTGGCTGCACGACGATCCTGCTCGGCGCACCGCGTACTGGCAGAACAACATCAACGCGCCATTGGTGTGGGACGTCGACAAAGCGGCCTACACGCCGGCTGCCCTGGTGCGTCACATCGTCGAGCAGGCCACCGGTGTCAGCCGCGACTGGTTCGGCACCCAGTGGTGGCGCGACCGTACCGGCTGGACGCTCCTCGAGCTCGCCGGCCCGCGCAACGGCGGCAAGGGGGCGCTCTACCGTGAGTACTGGTCGCGCTGGTTGGAAAAGGTGCGCCAGCGCCACAGCGACTGGACCCAGATGTCCACCCTCCCCGCCCAGAACTTCATCACCCTGCCCTCCCCCATCAAGGGCACCCACTACGGGCTCGCCTTCGCGGCCGGTGGCCGGCTGCGCTCGGACTTCTACGTCGACCTCGGATCCGCCGAGGCCAGCGCGGCACAGTTCGAGGTGCTCCAGTCACAGCAGGCATTCGTCGAGTCGATCTACGGCAGCCCGCTGTCGTGGGAGCGCCTCCCCGACCGTGGTGCCTATCGTCTCGCCGAGTACAGCGAGGGTGACATCACCACGGTCGAGGACTACGCCTTCTACATCGACTGGATGATCGACGCCCAGGAGCGCCTCCGCGCGGCCGTCACTGCGGTGCTGCGCAGCGACGAGCCCTTCGACGAGCCCTTCGACCGCCGCTAGAGCTCACGACGTCCGCAGCTTGCGCACCGCCAGCGGCACGAAGACCGCGACGAGCCCCGCCGTCCACAAGAGCGAGCGCACCAGGTAGTACGAGAGGGGGTGCCCGAGCAGCTGCTGCGCCGCCGGGCCCCCCGTCAGCAGCCGCACCGTGTTGACCATCTGCGTCATGGGCTGGTTGGCGGCAAAGGCCTGCATCCAGCCGGGCATGGTGGCGATCGGCACGTAGGCCGAGGACACGAAGCTCAGCGGAAAGACCAGGAAGGAGAGGCTCTGCGCCGCCTGGGGGCTACCCGCCGCCAGCCCCATGAAGATGAACATCCACACGAACGCGAAGCCGTAGAGGATGGTGAGCCCCAGGGCCGCGACCGCGTCGGCCGTGGAGCCGCCGATGCGGAAGCCGACGGCGAAGCCCACCACGGTCATGACGATCACGCCCCAAGCCACGAGCGCCGGAGTCGGCACCCACGCGGCCCGTGATGATGGACAGCACCCGGATGGGCAACGAGCGCAGCCGGTCGAAGAGCCCGCCCTCCTGGTCGTCGGCCACGCCACTGGCCACGCTCATGCCCTGGAAGAGCACGCCGGTGACGACGAATCCCGGCACCAGGAAGTCCACGTAGTTGAGGGCTCCGGTGTGGGCGATCGCCCCGCCGAAGACGTAGCGGAAGATCAGGAGGAAGAGCACCCCTTGTGCGGTGCCAGCGACGATCAGCGCCGGGGAGCGGACGAACTTCTTGAGCGTCCGGGCTGCCACCTGGCTCGAGGCGACGAGATAGGACGCCCCCTGGTTCGTCGCCGCCCCGATCGGGCCCCCCGCCCGGCGGGGCGGGTCGAGTGTGAGGTCCATCGTCATGCTGCGTGCTCCTTCGGTGCGGTGGTGGTGTGCCCGGTCAGGGCGAGGAACACCTCGTCGAGGGTGGGCCGGCGAAGCGCGATGTCCTCCACCGGCACGGCGGCCTCGTCGAGCGCACGGACGACGACGGGCAGGAGCCGCGGGCCGTCCGGAGCGGCGAGGGAGCACCGGCGCGTCGCGGGGTCGATGGCCGGCGCGGCCAGACCGAGTGAGCCCACCACGTCGGCCGCACGCTGCATGGTCGGCACGTCGACCGTGTGCAACTCGATCATGTCGACGCCGACCAGCCTCTTGAGCTCGTCGGGAGTTCCTTGGGCGATGACGCGGCCCCCGTCGATGATGACGACGGAGGCCGCCAGGTGATCGGCCTCGTCGAGATACTGCGTCGTCAGCACGATGTCGGTCCCGGACCGACTCATCTCGCGGATGCCGTCCCACACCTCGTTGCGGCTCCCCGGGTCGAGGCCGGTGGTCGGCTCGTCGAGCAGCAGCACCCGCGGCGAGCCGACGAGGCTTGCCCCGAGGTCGAGCCGCCGTCGCATGCCCCCCGAGTACGTACGCACCAGGCGGTCTGCCGCGTCGCTCAGGTCCATCATCTCGAGGATCCGCTCCGTGCTCTGTTTGGCCGCCCGGCCCGACTGCCCATAGAGGCGGGCCACCATCACCACGTTCTCCCGCCCGGTCATCATCTCCTCGACGGCGGCTGACTGACCAGCGAGGCCGATCAGGCGGCGCACCGCCATCGGTGCGCGGACCACGTCGTGACCGCAGACGTGCAGCGAGCCGCGGTCGGGCTGGAGCAAGGTCGCCACCATGCGGATGAAGGTGGTCTTGCCGGCACCGTTGGGACCGAGGATGGCCACGGGCAGGCCGCCCGGCAGGGTCAGGGTCAGACCGGAGAGGGCCTGCACCTTCCCGAACTTCTTGGAGAGGCCGTCGGCCTCGATGAGCGCGTCCATTGGCGCGCCTCCTTTCGTCGTGTCGAGCCCGTCCGAATGAGGTCGCCTACGCTGCGGAGTGCTGGCCTCGGGCGAAGGCCCCTCGTGGGTCGGGCTCGTGGTCGTGTGGGCTCGGGGCCGCGTGGTGCAACACGCGGCCCCGGGTCATTCAGGGCTGGTGTCGAAGATGAAGTGCACCTCCTCGGGGTCGAATCCCTCGGTGTGGAACATCCGCCACATGTCCAGGCCCTCGAGCGTGCCTGAGGTCATGTCCTCGATGATGCCGTTGACGAACTTCAGCTCGGCGGCGAGCTGACTCTCCTCGTACTCCGCCTCCAGTTCGAACAGTCGCGGCAACCCCGCCCCGCGGGCCGCTTTCATGGCGCCACGAATGCCGACCAACTTCATCTTGAGTGCGTCGGCCCGTGAACGCAGCGCGGCCAGGGCGTCGTCGGGGTCGAGGGAGGGGATGAAGGAGAGGCCGGCCATGAAGGCCGGGTACTCCTTGGCCGGCACGCCGATGAGCTCGGTCATCCAGTCGTCCATCTCCCGCGCACCGTCATCGGTGATCTCATAGACGGTGCGTTGGGGGCGCTTCCCCTCCTGCACGGTGCCGGTGGCCTTGATGAGGCCCTTCTTCTCCAGCACCTCGACCACCGCATAGAGAGAGCCGTAATTGAGTCGCACGCTCTCCTGCTTGGCCCGCTGGCGCAGGGTCTGCGCCACCTCGTAGGGATGCATCGGCTTCTCGTACAGGCACACCAGCACCGCCAGGGCCAATGGATTGGTGCGGGACCATCTCGGCATACGACTCATAGTATTCGATTCAGAGTAATCTGTAAAGAATGTTCTGGGCGGCAGCATTGCCTTCGGGCAACCCAGGGCCTGACCCGACCCCGTTCTGAGAGGATCTCCCCGAGGGTCCATGGAGCACACCGACACGCCCGGCGACGAGCACCACCACGGCCACTACGCCGGGCAACAGCCTTTCTACGGGTTCAGCGGCTTCATCCTGGGCCTGACCTTCTTGTTCGGTCGGAAGAAGGAAGCCCGCCTGGCCTGTGATCTCACCGGGGTCGGTGCCGGCGATGACGTCGTCGACATCGGGTGTGGTCCCGGCGTGGCGCTCCGCGAGGCACGCCGCCGCGGCGCCACCGGCACCGGAGTGGACCCGGCGCCGCCCATGCTCCGGCTCGGTCGGCTGGTCTCGAGCCGCGACATCACCTACGTGGGGGGAACGGCCGAGGCGCTGCCCCTGCAGGACGGATCCGCCTCCGTCGCGTGGTCGCTGGCGACGGCCCACCACTGGGACGACGTCGAGCAGGGTCTCGCCGAGATCCGACGGGTGCTGCGTCCCGGGGGCCGCCTGCTCGTCCTCGAGCACCGGGTGACCCCCGGCGCCAAGGGCCACGCCCGGCACGGATGGACCGATGAGGGGGCCGCGACGTTCGCTGCCCTCTGTGGCGCAGCGGGCTTCGCCGACGCGCCGCGTCGAGCAGCACGAGGGACGGCACGGACCGGCGCTCGCCGTGCTCGCCGTGCGCCCTCACTGATCGCGCGCCGGCGCAGCTGCGAGACTGCACACTGGCCAGGAGGTGCACGGTGACTGAGGAGCAACCCGGACGCGACGACCTGAGTACCTGGTGGAGCAGCCGGGCGCAGAACTACTACGACGCTGGCCCGAACCTCGCCCGGGTGCTCGATCGCTGGGCGGGCGAGGCGGTCCGCCAGAAGATGGAACCCGCGTTCCGCGAATTCGGCGCCGTCGTCGCCTCCGTGGTGGAGCCGGCGGTCGTCACGCTCGAGGCCCATCGAGAGTTCCCGGCCCATGTCGCCTACGACGGCATCGGTCGCCGGCTGGAAGCGATCGAGTTCCACCCCGCCTACGAGGTGGCCGGTCGCGCCATCTGGGCGTCGGGGATGCTGTCCGGCGGGCGCGAGGGCCCAGGGCCGTTCGAGCTGAGCGCCCTCTTCTACCTGTTGACCCACGCCGGCGAGGGCGGCCACGCCTGCCCCGTCGTGTGCACGGCCGGTGCCATCCGCGCCCTCGAGCACCGGGGCGGCCAGGCCCAGCGGGACCGCTTCCTGCCCGGCCTGCACTCCCGCGACTACACGTCGTGCCTGCGCGCCTCGCAATTCCTCACCGAGGTGCAAGGAGGGTCCGATGTCGGCGCCAATGTGGCGCGGGCGGTGCCGGATCCCGCCGTGGTCGACGGGTGGCGCATCAGCGGGGAGAAGTGGTTCTGCTCGGTGGCGGACGCCGACCTGTTCGTCATGACGGCTCGGCCGGAGGGGGCGAACAGCGGCACCCGCGGCCTCGGCTGCTTCGCCGTGCCTCGCAGCATCGACGGCACGACGCCGAACGGGTTCCGGATCCGTCGGCTGAAGGACAAGCTGGGCACGCGGGCCATGGCCTCGGCCGAGATCGACTTCGACGGCGCGCTGGGCTGGGCCATCGGCCCCGTCGAGGCGGGATTCCACGTCGCCGTGGAGGAGCTCCTCAACACGTCCCGGTGGCTCAACGCCGTGGGCTCGACCGGCATCATGCGCCGCGCCTACCTGGAGGCGTCGTCCTTCGCCCGGCAGCGCCGGGCCTTCGGCGTGCCCGTGGCGTCCTTCGCCCTCGTGCGCGAGCAACTCGCGATCATGAAATCCGAAGAACACGCCGCCCTGTCGTCCACCATGGCGCTGACGGGGCTGGTCGCCCGGCTCGACGACGGCGAGAGGGACGAGACGGTTGCGGGCGCCCACCGGTTCCTGGTGAACGCCAACAAGTACGTCACCTCCATTGCCGCCACCGACGTGGCGCGCCGCGGCATCGAGGTGCTCGGCGGCAACGGCACGATCGAGGACTTCTCCCCGCTGCCCCGCCTCTATCGCGACGCCATGGTGTTCGAGAGCTGGGAGGGCACCCACAACGTCCTGTGTGCCCAGGTCCTGCGCGACTGCGCTCGCCACGGGATCCTCGACCACATGCTGGCCTGGCTGCACGCCGAGCTGGAGCGGACCACCGAGGCGGGACCCGATCACGAGACGGTGGCTGGCGCGCTGCGAGCCCTCGAACCGAGAATGCGGCGATCCCTCGCCGACACGGGTCACGGTGGCGCCCACTTCCGGCGCCAGCTCGAGCAGCTGATGTGGGTGGTCCAGGCGACGTGCCTGCTCACCGAGACGGCCGCAGAAGGTGACGGGACGCCCAAGGCTGCGGCGACGTCACTCTTCGTCCGGCGCCATCTGGTCGTCGCCCACCAGCCCGACGAGGACCCGGACTGGCCCGCGACCGTCGATGCCACGCTGGCCGGCGACGCCGGCTGACCCCGCCGCCCTCCAGGCCCGGGCGACTACGACTTACAGGTGAGGTTGACGGTGAACGAGCCCCCGGAGGCGTAGGGAGTCCGCAGGGTGGTCGGGGCCTCGATGTGCACGGCCACGCCGAAACCCCAGAGGCGGAGCGTGTCGGTCGTGGTCACCGGACGGGTCAGTCCGAGCGAGGGGAATGTGCCCTGGACCGCCGCGGGCAGATGGCCACTGAGGTGCAGGGACCCCGTGACCTGCACGAGGCGCCCCTTTGCGTCGACCCAGACGAAGCTCGGGCCCTGCGTCTCCACCATGGTGGAGGGGTGCACCGGCTTGCAGACGGGAGCCGTGGACACTTCGTAGCGGGTCGTCGCCACACCGGCGACGGTCGCTGCGCCCAACGCGCGTACGCCGACGACATGGCGCGTCCCCCGAGCTCGTCCAGCGCGATGGAGGCGTTGCCCACCCAGGTCAGACCGAGCTCCTGGCCGGGATCGCGGTGCCACGACATCCTCGTCCAGGGAACCGCGGTGAACCCTGCCGGCCCGAGCGATTGGTACATGGTCGTGCCGATCCCGATGAACTCGAGCTGGGTTGCCGTTCGCTCCGGATGCGTGAGACCGCCTGCGCTCGACGTGAACTCGGTCTGGTGGTCGACCTCGGTGGCCTGCACCGTCCCCGACCGGAAGTCGATCTCGCCGCTGCCCGCGATCCGACCGGAGTAGGCCACGCTGGCGCTCGTCGAGACATGCGTGTAGCCGAAGTGCGCCGACCCGGACGCAGCGGTCCGGGCCAGCAGGTTGGCCACCCACTGCGAGGGCGTGACGCCCGGCGGCCCGGACGGGCCCGGCGCGGTCGCGCCCAGGGCCGCGCCCAGTCCCGCCCCCAGGACGACCAGCCCGAGCAAGGCCCAGGGAACCAATCGCCGCATGGGGAAATAGTGCCACCGGGCGCCTAACCTGCACCGACGTGGCCCCCACGGTCGTCCACGTCGCTCCCCACCCCGACGACGAGGCGGTGGGCTGCCCCGGTGCCCTTCTTCATCTCCTGGACCGGGGCTGGACCGTGGTCAGCGTCGTCGCCAGCCTCGGGTTCTCGGGGCAATGGGACCGCCGCCGGGCCGAGGCCGAGGAGGCCGCGCGCCGCGCCGGCTTCGTCCCCGTGTTCTTGGACCCGCCGCTCGACATCGACCTCGACGCTGACCTGGCCCTGGCCACCCGTCGCATCGCCACCGAGCTCCCGGCCATCGTGCGGGAGCACGAAGCCTCCATCGTGGCCTCCCCTTCGCCCCACGACGTGCACCACGGCCACGAGACCGTCGGCCGTGGCGTCCAGCGCGCCATGGCGGTGCTGCCTCCGACCCTGCGCTGGTGGATGTGGGGCGTGTGGGGCGATCTCCCGGCCCCCAACGTCTTCTACGGGTTCGACCAGAAGACCCTCGAGCGCGCCCTCCATGTCCTCGACGCGTACGCCGGCGAGCTCGCACGCAACGACTACCGGTCCTACCTGACGGGCCGGGCCAGCGCGAACGCCGTGCTCGGCTCCGAACGCGTCTTCGGCTTCGGCTCCCCCGCCGCCAGCACCCTTCCCTACGCGGAGGTCCTGACCGAGGTGCGCCTGATGGACGGCCGGTTCATGGCGTCCGAGCCACACTTCTTGGACCAGGGGCCCGAGCCGACGACGACCTACGACGTCGATCTCACGCCGTGGCTCGACTCACCGAGCGTGCACGAACTGGTGGGCCACATCCGCGAGGTGCGGGGGGACCGGGCGCAGTGACGGCACTCACGCCGCTGCTCCTCGAGGACTTCGCGAGGAACGGCTTCGTCGTGGTCCCGGACCTCTTGCGGGCCGACGAGCTGGCGCGCTTCGGGGCAGCGGTGGACGAGGCCGTCGCCCGGCGCAGCCGGCACGACACCCGCCCGCTGGCCCAGAAGTCGCGTTACGAGCAGAGCTTCATCCAGTGCCAGAACCTCTGGGAGGACTGCCCCGCCGTCCGGCCGCTGACCTTCCACCCGTCGATCACCGAGACGGCGGCGCAACTGCTCGGTGTCGACGCCGTCCGCATCTGGCACGACCAGGCGCTGTACAAGGAGGCGGGCGGGCGTGAGACCGACCCGCACCAGGACCAGCCCTACTGGCCCATCGTCGAGACCGACACCATCACCGCGTGGATCCCCTTCGACGGCTCGACGCTCGAGAGCGGCGCCATGGGCTACCTGCCGGGCAGCCACGGCCTCGGCCTGCGGGAGTTCGTGGACATCTTCACGGGCAGCGGCGAGGACCCCCTGGCCCGACGGGAGCTGGAGGGGATGACGCCGGTGTTCGTCGAGGTCGCGCCCGGGTCCGTCGCCTTCCACCACGGCCTGACCTTCCACTTGGCCAAGCCGAACTCGACCGGTACGGTCCGTCGGGTGCACACCGCCATCTACTTCGCCGACGGCTCCACCCGGGGCGAGGGACGCTTCCCACACCCCTCGGTCGAGCGGGCGGGGATCGCCATGGGTGCGGTCATCGCCAGCGACGTCACGCCGATCGCTTGGCCACGTCCCGAGGGCGACCTCCCCCCTCCACCGTCGGCTCCGATCGGGTGAGCGGCGCGCTGACCGACGAGCAGCGCTCGTCGTGGACCGAGAGAGGCTTCTTCCGCATCGAGGGTTTCGCTGCGCCGGAGACCTGCCGGGCGATGTTGGCCCGGGTCACCCGCATCGTGCGGGACCCCGAGCTCGCCGCCGAGCTCGGGGTCAAGGTGGTGCCCGAGAACAACAAGGCCGGCCTGGACCTGGCCCATCCCGAGGACGGGGTCTCCAAGGTCTTCAAACTGCACCGCGACACCGTCTTCGCCGACTTCGCGCGAGGCGGCGGTGGTGGTGGACCCGGTCTCCGAGCTCATCGCGCCCGACATCGACGTGTTCTTGTCCCAATTCATCTTCAAGACCACCGGCGCCTGGGGCCAGCCCTGGCACCAGGACTCCTTGTACTTCCCCTTCGAGCCGGCCCGCCCCGTCGTCGGCGTCTGGCTGGCCGTGACCGAGGCGACGCTGCGCAACGGGTGCCTGCACGTCCTGGCGGGGTCGCACACCGAACCGGTGCACGCCCACGTCCCGGACCGCCGGCCCGGCGCCAACTACGGCTACTTCGAGATCGTCGACCACGACATGTGCGCCGCGGAGCCGGTGCTCATGGACCCGGGCGACCTGTTGGTCTTCGACAGCCACCTCATGCACTGCTCGACGGACAACGAGTCCGACGGCATCCGCGCCGCCATGGTGTACCACTACGCCGCGGCGGGGACGGTCGACCACACCGACGAGTACTTCCCCAGCGTGAACGACTGGGTTCCGGCGCGCGTACGAGAGAGGCGGGCCCGTGTCGCTGAAATTCGACGCCATGCTGCCGGCGCAGCCGCTGCGCCGGGCCGCCGACCTCGGGCGCCGCGCCGCCGAGGCGGGTCTGTCGGGCCTCGTCGTGACCGAGGCGGGCCGCACGGCCTACCTCACCTGCGGCGCGCTGGTCGTGGCGGCCGACATCGACGTGTTGACGGGCATCGCCGTGGCCTTCCCGCGCAGCCCCATGGTGACGGCGGCCACGGCGTGGGAGCTGGCCGAGGCGAGTGGCGGCCGCTTCCGCCTCGGACTCGGTGCACAGGTGCGGGCCCACATCGAGCGCCGCTACGGCTCCGAGTTCGACCACCCCGGGCCGCGGCTGCGCGAGTACGTCATCGCCGTGAAGACGATCTTCCAGTCCTTCCGTCACGGGGCGCCGCTGGCGGTGGAGGGCGAGTACTACAACCTCTCGCTGTTGCCGCCCCTCTGGTCGCCCGGTGCCATCGACTGCGCCGATCCACCGGTGGACATCGCGGCGGTCAATCCCTGGATGCTCCGCATGGCGGCGGAGGTGGGCGACGGCGTGCACATCCACCCGCTGAACACGCCGACCTACCTGGGCGAGACGGTGCTGCCCTACCTGGAGCAGGGTGCGGCCCTATCCGGGCGCAAGGTCGAGGACCTCGAGGTCATCGTCCCGGCCTTCCTCGTCGTGGGCGACACCGAGGCGGAGCGCCGCAGCTGGCGCGAGATGGCGCGGATGCAGGTGGCCTTCTACGGGTCCACGCCCAACTACGCGTTCATCTTCGAACAGCTCGGCCGGGAGGGGACGACCGAGCGGATCCGTGAGCGCCAGCGCGTGGGCGACGTCCCGGGCATGGCGGCGGTCATCGACGACGACATCTTGAAGCACTTCATCACCGAGGGAACCTGGGACGGCATCGACGAGGCCATCGTGGACAAGTACGACGGGATCGCCACCCGGGTCGTCAGCTACTTCACCGGGTCCGACGTGGTGCGCGATCCCGACGCGTTCGAGCGCTGGGGGGACGTGGCTCGCCGAGTCACGGCCATGTCCTAGCGCCGCCCCACGTCACCGATGTCGAGGGGTGCAGCGGGACGCGCTCGGGATCTTGTCCACCGGCCGCCT
This sequence comes from uncultured Acidimicrobiaceae bacterium, assembly GCA_963774485.1. GTDB lineage: Bacteria > Actinomycetota > Acidimicrobiia > Acidimicrobiales > RAAP-2 > Bog-473. The sequence goes on along the minus strand of CAVZFG010000004.1, from coordinate 85,513 downwards.
CCGCCTCAGGCGAACCCGTGGCCAGCGATCCTTGTACGCCCTCGCTGCCCTCCCCCACGGGAGTGCTATCGGCCTGACCCGGGTCCCACCTTGAGCCCTCCGGTCGGTTCGGGCCCCAGGACCTCGGACGCTGGGCCCGGCTGTTTAGCGGTGGTCCGGGTCAGGCGGTAGAAATGGAGGCCCGCCACCGTGGCGAGGGCGGAACGAGGCGGCCGAATAGTATCCTGAATTCCCCTTCGGAAGGCCGAAGGAACGAACGCTCGAGGGCGAGGAAGGACGTGCGGTGGGCATGCAACTGAAGGCAGGGACGAGGCTGCGCAGCGCAACCGACGCCTGCGAGGTCGTCGTGGTGAAGGCACCGGCCGACCCCGTCGACCTGCGCTGCGGGGGCCACGCCCTCCTGCCGATCGACGCCGAGGGGTCGCCGGAGAGCATCGAGGCGGGGTTCGACCAGGGCACGCAGCTGGGCAAGCGCTACGCCGACGAGGAGCGGGGCCTCGAGGTCCTGTGCACCAAGGCGGGCGAGGGCTCGCTCTCGGTGGGCGACACGCTGCTGGAAGTCAAGGGCGCCAAGCCGCTGCCCGCCTCGGACTGAGCGCACCGGGTAGCCGTGAACATCGCCATGCTGCTCGAGATGGCGGCCGAGGGCGACCCCGACCGCATCGCCCTCGGTCCCCTCGACGATGGCATCAGCACGGCCGAGCTCCTGGAGCGGGCGAGGCGGGCCGCCGTCTACTTCGAGAAGAGCGGAGCCGACGTCGTCGGCTACTTCGGACTCAACTCCGACGTGTTGCCCGTCGCCTTGTTCGGGGCGGCGCTGGCGGGGGTGCCCTTCTCGCCGATCAACTACCGGGCCCCCGACGAGCAGCTGCGCGGGATCCTCGGCCGTGTCGCCGGCGGCCTGATGATCGCCGACGACGACGAGGTCGAGCGGCTGCGGGCGTGCGGGGCGGGGGACGTCGTGACGAAGGACGAGTTCGCGGCGGCCATTGCCGAGCCGGTGACGGGGGAACACCCCTTCGTCGACCCCGACGAGGTCGGCGTGCTCTTGTTCACCAGCGGGACGACGTCGGAGCCGAAGGCCGCGGTGCTGCGACACCGGCATCTCGTCTCCTACATCATCTCGAGCGTCGAGTTCATGGGGTGCTCGCCCGACGAGGCGCAGCTGATCTGTGTGCCGCCGTACCACATCGCGGGGATCGCGGCGGTGTTGAGCTCGCTGTACGCGGGCCGACGCATCATGTACCTGCCGGCCTTCGACGCGGCGGAGTGGGTACGGCTGGCCTCGTCGGAGCGCATCACCCACGCCATGGTGGTGCCGACCATGCTCGGCCGCATCCTGGCGGCCGTCGAGGACTTTGGGGCGGAGCCGCCGGCCTTGCGGCACTTGTCGTACGGCGGCGGGCGCATGCCCTTGGAGTTGGTCGAGCGGACGCTGCGCGACATGCCACATGTGGACTTGGTCAACGCCTACGGGCTGACCGAGACGTCCTCGACGATCGCCATGCTGACCCCGGACGACCACCGGCAGGCCTTCGCCTCGTCCGACCCCTTGGTGCGGGCGCGCCTGGGGTCGGTGGGGCGTCCCCTCCCGTCCCTCGAGGTGGAGGTGCGGGGTCTCGACGAGGCGGTGCTCCCCGCGGGCGAGAAGGGCGAGATCTGGGTGCGCGGCGAGCAGGTGGCCGGGGAGTACGTGGGGCGCAGCGTCCTCGACGAGCAGGGCTGGTTCCGCACCCGGGACGCGGGGTGGTTCGACGAGCACGGCTTCTTGTACATCGAGGGCCGGCTGGACGACGTGATCGTGCGGGGGGCGGAGAACATCTCGCCGGGCGAGATCGAAGAGGTGCTCATGGCGCACCCGGCGGTGGCCGAGGCCGCCGTGATCGGCATCCCCGACGCCGAGTGGGGCGAGGCGGTGGCGGCCGTCGTGGTGCTGCGGCCGGGCGGACCGGGGACGACCGAGGGCGAGCTGCAGGACTGGGTGCGGCGGCGACTGCGCTCGACCAAGACCCCGGTCGTCGTCGAGTTCCGCGGCGAGCTGCCCTACTCGCCGACGGGCAAGCTCTTGCGCCGGGTGCTGCGGGACGAGCTGGCGGACGTGACAGGCGGGCCGGCGGCGTAGCCCTCGTCCGGACTCAGTGCGGGTAGTACAGCGGCGTGTCCTCGCCGACGACCAGTTGGCGCAGGCCGTCGGGCTCCACCAGGCGGTGCGCGACCGTGTCGGACAGTTCGAGGTGCACCACCCCGCAGCGCTTGGTCCCGATCGTCGCTTGCCACGAGTCGGGCAGGATCGCCCACGTGGTCGGGGCCCACACGTGTGACGTGCCGTCCAAGTCCAGCGACCGGAACTGGTGCACGTGGCCGCTCACCACCAACGGATTGACCGGGACATCGTCGAGCAGATCGCGCAGGCGGTCGCGGGCGGGCGTCGGGACGAACCGGACCGGGGGCGCCGTCGCCAGCTCCTCGTCGCTGGCCTGCAGCGGCTTGTGCGAGACGAGCGCCAGCGGGCGCTCCCGAGTCGCCGACGCGCCGACGACTCCCTCGAGCCAGGTCCACTGCTGGTCCTCCGCCGGCAACCCTGACCCGAACAGCTGTGCATTGACGCCGACCAACCGCCAGTCGCCCACGTCGGTTGCCCACCAGTGGGGGCCCACCCAGCGCGTCCACGGCCCCAGCCTCTCCTCGGTCACCACGTCGGTGGGATCCGCGCCCGGGATCGGGTTGTCCCCGATGTCGTGGTTGCCGGGCACCGCCACCCACGGCGTCGGGGCGAGCCGATCGAGATGGGCCCGCGCGTAGTCGAGGTCGCCCGCGTCGTGGGCGCCGTCGAGGGAGAGGTCGCCGACGTGGACCACGAGCTCGGGACCGGTGCGCCGGACGTGGTCGACCACCGCCGACCAGTTGCGTTCGGCCTCGGCCGCCCGACGGGAGAGGTGGCTGTCCGCGACCACGACCACCTCTGTCGGTCCCACCCCCACGGCGTCAGGCTACCCAGGGCCGCCCGGCCGGCCGGGGAACCCGGGGACGCCCCGCGCCGGGCGTGCGACCGGAGGCAGATTTGAGTATCCTAAATCTGTGATTTTCTCCTGGGGGGAGTCGCAGGACGTCCCGGGGGCCAGCCAGGTGAGGGTGCGGTGAGCACCTACGTCGAGTTCCTCCTCCTCGGCCTGGGGAACGGCGGCGTCTTCGCCGCCCTGGCCATGGCGCTGGTCGTCACCTACCGCTCGTCGGGGGTCCTCAACTTCGCCACCGGCGCCCAGGCGCTCTACGCCGCGTACACCTACTCCTTGCTGCGCAACGGCCAGCTGCTCCAGCCCGTCCCGGGGCTGACCCCGACCATCGGCATCGGGACCAACCTCTCCTTCTGGCCCGCCTTGCTGATCACGCTGGGCATCCAGGCGGTGCTCGGCGCGGCGGCCTACCTGCTGATCTTCCGCCCGCTGCGCAACCACCGGCCCGTGGCCAAGGCGGTGGCGTCCATCGGCCTGATGGGCCTGCTGACCGCGATCGTGAGCTACCAGGTGGGGACCACCTCGGAGATCCTGGTCAACCCGATCTTCCCCCAGAACCACCTCAGCTTCCTCGGCGTCAACATCTCGGTCGACCGGCTGTGGCTGGCGGCCACCATCATCGGTCTCGGGATCGTGCTCACGGTCCTCTTCCGCTTCACCCGCTTCGGCCTGGCCACCCGTGCCTCGGCCGAGACGGAGGTCGGCGCGCTGGTCAGCGGGCTCTCACCGGATCGCATCGCACTGGTCAACTGGATCATCAGCTTCATGGTCTGCGGGGTGGCGGGGATCCTGATCGCCCCCCTGGTCCCGCTGGTGCCCGGGACCTACACGCTGTTCATCGTGCCGGCGCTGGCCGCTGCCGTCGTCGGGCGCTTCCACTCGCTGGGGTGGGCCATCACGGCCGGGTTGGGGATCGGCGCGCTCGAGTCGCTCTCGGTGTACCTCAACGGCGTCCATCCCGGGTTCCCTGCCGGCGCCGGCGAGCTCATCCCGTTGATCCTGGTGCTGGTGGTGCTGGCCGTCCGCGGCCAGACCATGCCGAGCCGGGGCACGCTCCTCCAGGTCACTTTGGGCCGGGCGCCCCGTCCGCACTGGCGCCTGGCCACGACGGTGGTCGGCACCGCGGTGGGCCTCGGTGCCATCTACTTCTTCACCGGCAACGACCGGGCTGCGTTGTACTCGAGCTTCATCTTGGGCGTGATCTCGCTGTCGCTGGTGGTGGTGACGGGGTACACGGGGCAGATCTCACTGGCGCAGCTCACGTTCGCGGGCGTGTCCGCCTACATCCTGAGCACCTTCGCCAACTCGTGGGGGATCCCCTTCCCCATCGCGCCGATCCTGGCCGCGCTGGTGGCGGCCGCGGCCGGCGTGGTGATCGGGATCCCCGCCCTGCGGGTACGCGGGTTGATGCTGGGCGTGGTCACGCTGACGTTTGCGGCCGGCGTGGAGGCCATCTGGTTCAACAACAACTCCATCGACGGCGGGGCCGGCGGCCTGGCCATCCCAACGCCCCGCCTGTTCGGCATGGACCTCGGCATCGGCTCGGGGAAGGACTTCCCTCGGCCGGCCTTCGGCATCCTGTGCCTCGTCGTCCTGGTCCTGGTGGCGTTCGGCGTGAGCTGGCTGCGCACGAGCCGCCTGGGCTCGGCGATGCTGGCGGTGCGGTCGGACGAGCGCTCGGCCGCGGCGGCCGGGATCAACGTGGTCAAGATCAAGCTCATCGCCTTCGCCATCTCCGCCTTCATCGCCGGGTTGGGGGGGTCGTTGCTGGCGTACCAGCTGGGGAACGTGACCTTCCAGGACTTCGACGCGTACCTGGGGCTGGTGGCGTTCTCCATCGTGGTCGTGGCCGGCATCACCTCGGTGAGCGGCGGCATCCTGGCCGGGATCATCTCCTCGGGGGGCATCCTGGTGGCGCTGATCTCGTCGGCAGTCGGCAGCGGGGGGGTCGACAACTGGTACGGCGTCGTGGCCGGCATCGGCGTGATCCTGACCGTGATCTTCAACCCCGACGGCATCGTCGGGCCGATGCACCTGTTCTTGGAACAGCGGCGGCTGCGCGGCGTCATGGCCCGGCCCGAGGGGGCCCTGGTGCCGTCGTTGCGGGCGGCCGCCGGGTCGGCCACGCCGTCGCTGGCGCCGGTGGCGGCCGAGGCGGGCGAGCTGGTCGGGAGCGGGGCGGGCGTCGGGACCAACGGCCACACCAAGGCGGACGGGTCCGGCGGGTCCGGTCCCCTGCTCGAGGTCCGCAACCTCACCGTCCGCTACGGCGGCGTCGTCGCGGTGGACGACGTCACCTTCAGCGTCGAGGAGGGCCAGATCGTCGGGCTGATCGGTCCCAACGGTGCGGGCAAGACCACCACGATCGACGCGCTGTGCGGGTTCCACGAATACGAGGGCACGGTGGCGCTGTCGGGGCAGGACGTGGCTGGATACTCTCCCCACCGCCGGGCCGCCCTCGGCCTCGCCCGCACGTTCCAGCTCGCCGGGGTGTCCGACGACCTGACCGTGGAGGAGAACGTCCAGGTCGGTCAGCACCGGGCGACGGCCCACGACCCCGACGCGCTGACGAGGATCCTCGACGAGCTCGGGCTCGTCGAGATGCGCGACCTGCAGGTCTCCATGCTCTCGCAGGGCCAGCGCCAACTGGTGTCGGTGGCCCGCGCCCTGGCGGGTGAGCCCCGCCTCCTGCTCCTCGACGAGCCGGCGGCCGGGCTCGACAGCACCGAGAGCCTCTGGCTGGCGGACCGCCTGCGCGCGGTGCGCGACACCGGCGTCGCCATCCTGCTGGTCGACCACGACATGAGCCTGGTGCTGAACCTGTGCGACACCATCGACGTGCTCGACTTCGGTGCGCTGATCGCCACCGGGACGCCCGAGCAGATCCGGGCCAACGAGCAGGTGTCGACGGCCTACCTGGGCGCCACCCACCAACGGTTGGTGGCAACGTGACCGACACCGTGGCTCGCCGACGGGCGACGCCGGAGCGCCGCCGGTGCTCGAGTGCAAGGGCCTCGACGTCGGGTACGGCAAGCTGACCGTGGCCCGCGACATCACCTTCTCCCTCGCGCCCAGGAAGGTCCTCACGGTCCTGGGCCCCAACGGCGCCGGCAAGACGACGCTGCTGATGACGCTCGCCGGCTTCTTGGCCCCGCGCGCGGCACGATCGCCCTCAACGGACAGCCGGTCAAGGGCTCCTCCGCCCGTCGCATGAACCGGTCGGGCCTGGTGCTCGTCCCCGACTTCCGCGCCCTGTTCACCGAACTCACGCCGATCCAGAACCTCAAGCTGGCCGCGGCCCGTGGCGCCGACCTCGATCCGGTCCTCGATCTCTTTCCCGCCCTGGTCCGCCGCGAGAAGCTCCGCGTCGCCGACCTCTCGGGCGGCGAGCAACAGATGCTGGCCATCGCACGCGCCCTCGTGCAGTCGCCCAAGCTGCTGCTCATCGACGAGATGTCGATGGGGCTCGCCCCGGTGGCCGTCGAGGCGCTGATGCCGGTCATCCGCCGGGTGGCCGACGAGCACGGCGCGTCGGTGATCATGGTGGAGCAGCACATCCAGCTGGCGCTCGAGGTGGCCGACCAGGCGATGGTGCTGGTGCACGGCAGCATCGTCCTCTCCGACTCGGCCGAGAAGCTCCGGGCCGACACCTCGCAGGTGGAGTCGGCCTACATGAGCGGCTCGATCACCTCGGGCTGAGGCCACCGCCCGGTTCTGCCCCGGGATCGGCCGCGGCGGACCACCCGACGAGCGCCTTCACCTCGAGAAAGACGAGCTGGGCGAACTCCGTGCCGGTGTACTGCCTGTACTTCTCCTGCAGCGCCCGCTCGCCCTCCTCGCGCTGCCGGGCGCTCACGTCGTGGTCCGGCCGGCGCACCAGGTGGGCCCGCACCCACCACAGGAGGGACCAGTCGTCGGGATCCCAGCGCTCGCACAGGAGGGTGGCGGTGGCCTCGTGGTCGAGGTTCCGCAGGCGTCCGAGCTCGGTCGTGCTCTTCGGCTTCACCCGGTCGACGGGGGTCACGACGAGCTGGGAGACGACGGCGAAGCAGACCGGCACGGCGTCGATCGCCCCTTGGGGGCTCGACGTGCACAGGATCCCGTGATCGGCGGCGCGCACGGAGCGCCAGCAGTCGTCCGTCCTCAGTCGCACGCCGGCGGCTACTCCTCGGCGAAGCTCCCAGGCCGACTGGCGAGTGATGCCGAGGGCGTCGCCGATCTGGGCCCATCGGGCGCGGCACGCACCCGTCACGCTCCCCCTGGCTAGAACAGCGGCGTCGGGTTGTACACCTTGATGCCGGTGACCTTGCCGGCCTTGCCGGCCTGGATGACGCCGAGGCGGCGGACGACGAGCACACGGACTTCAGCAGCGGGATGGCCATCCCGTTGCAGGTGAAGGTGAGGCCGCCCGAGAGCGGGACGACCACGTTCTTCGCCGTCTCGGTCTGCGTCTTGATCCCGGCGGCCGTGACCGGCTCCGTCGAGCCCTTCATGATGGCGGCCAGTGTGAGGACCGGGGTCACGCCCGAGGCCTGGTTGCTGCTGACGTTGGGGTTCGGGCTCGCCTTCGGGTCGTACTTCTTGATGAGGGCCCCGTAGAGCGCGAGGTCGGACTTGGACGCCTGCGTGGTCGTCGTGATGTACGAGCCGGCGAGCGCCTTGTCGAGCGTGGCCGAGTCGAGGATGCTCGGGTCCTGGCACGTCGAGAGCACGTACTTCGGCAGCTTGAGGTCGAGCGTGTTGTAGGCCTGCAGGAAGGAGCTGCAGAACGTCACGTCGCCGACCATGCCCACCGCGTCCGCGCCGCCCGACACGACCGACTGCAGCTGCGGGCTCATGTCGGCCGTGCCCGAGTTCACCGGCACGACCGTGAAGCCCACGCCGGCCGCCTTGAAGACGATGCCGCCGAGCGCCTCCGCGCCCTGGATGGCGGCCGGCACGTTGTCGACCAGGACCCCGACCTTGGTGTAGCCGTGCTGCTTGGCGCTCAGCGCTTCTGCACCCAGGTAGGCCGGGAAGCCGCCGTCGATGGCGAAGGAACCGGGCGTGGTGAGCTCGGCGGTCGATGCCCCGCTGATCGTGATGTAGGGGATGCCGGCGGCGGTGATGGTCGGCACCTCGGTCTGGCCCTGCCCGGTGAAGGGTTCGACGACGGCGACGACGCCCTTCTGGACCATGTCGTTGGCACAGGTCTGACCGCCGGCCGGCGTCGACTGGTTCTCGCAGATGTAGAGGTCGATCTTGTGGCCCTCGAGGCCGTCGCCGTACTCGTTCTGGTAGGCGACGGCCGCCTTGGCGCCCTGCTCGACGAGGGCCGCGGTGCCGATGGAGCTGCCTCCGCCGCCGTCGCTGATGAGGCCGATCGTGACCGCGGGCAACGTGGCCGGATGCGCTGCGCCGAGCGCGCTGCTGGCGCCGGCCGAGCCGCCGCCGACGACGACGACGACGGCCGCCGACAGCGAGGCGGTTGCCATGACGCCGGCCGCCAGGAGTGACCGTCCGATCCCCCGCTTGGATCGCCCACCGGACCACCGCGTCGCACCTGTTTTGAGCACTGTTCCTCCTCGGAGTCAGGGGGCGGCACTGTGCTCCTTCGGCCGCAGCAAGCCCCCCGGAGCCACGGCCAAAAGAGTGTACCGTTTGTCCGTTCCCGTCGTCAACATATCGCAACATTCGACGAATTGCCCGGCAGGTTTGGGAATATTTTCGGTGACCGGCTGCCCGATAGAGGAAACTCTTCTCGACGACGGGACGGGCCCATTCCTAGCCCAGGTCCTCAGAAGAGTGGCGTCGGGTCGTAGGCCTTGATGTGGGTCACCGTGTACCCCTTGCCCATGACCCCGATGGCCGCCGTCGACGAGCACACGGACTTGAGGATCGGGATGGCGGTCCCGTTGCAGGTGAACGTGATGCCGCCGAACATCGGGAGCGGGACGTCGGTGGCCGACTCGGTCTGGCGGAGGACGTCGGCGGCGGTGATCGTCGACCCGGAGTAGCCCTTCATGATGGCGGCCAACGAGAAGATCGGCAGCATGCCCGCCAGGTCGTTCGCGCTGGCGTTGGGGTTCGGGTTCACCTTGGGTGCGTAGCGGTGGACGATGGCGGCGTAGAGCGCGTCCTGCTTGGCCGTCGCCGTGCCGGACCCGGCGAGCCACGAGCCCTGCATCACCTTGTCGAGCGACGGCGAGTTCAAGATGCTCGGGTCCAGGCACAGCGCGGTGACGTAACGGGGCAATTTGAGGCCCAGCGTGCCGTAGGCACGCAGGAACGAGCTGCACAGCGTCACGTCGCCTGCGACGCCCAGCGCCGAGGCGCCATCGGAGACGGCGGACTGCAGTTGCGGCGTGATGTCGGCGGTCCCGGGATCGACCGGGATCACCTGGAAGCCGACACCGGCAGCCTTGAAGACGAGGCCCCCGATGGCTTGCGCGCCCTCCACGACCGCCGGCACGTTGGAGACCACGAAGGCGACCTTCTTGTAGCCCTCCTGCTTGGCCTGCAGCGCGACGGCGCCGAGGATGGCCGGGAAGCCGCCCTGGAGCGCGAACGAGCCCGGCGTGGTCAGCTCGGTGGTGGACTCGCCCGACATCGTGATGTAGGGAATGCCGGCCTTGACGACGGTCGGCACCTCGGTCTGGCCCTGGCCGGTGAAGGGCAGCGCGACCGCGACCACGCCGTGCTGGACCATGTCGTTGGCGCAGGCCTGCCCGCCGGCGGGCGTCTGCTGGTTCTCGCAGAGGTAGAGGTCGATCTTGTGGCCCTCGAGGCCGTCGCCGTACTCGTTCTGGTACGCGACCGCCGCCCGCGCGCCCTGCTCGACGAGGGCGCCGGTGCCGACGATGCCCGGGCCGGCGTCGGTGATCATCCCGACGGTGACGGCGGGCAGGGTGGCGGGGTGGGGCGCGCCGAGCGCGCCCGACGGCGACGGCGACGCCGGGCGTCAACGAGTCCGGCGGCGAGGACGCCGGCCGCCAGGAGGACGAGGGCGGTGGCGCGCGGCGACGTCCTCGCGTGGCAGCACCCTCTTCCCCCTCCTTCTCGGGGAACCGACGCTGCACACGGTAGTTGCGGTGCACCCCGCTCGCGCGCCGTCAGGGCACGGTGACCGGCAGGCTCTCCCAGCCCCGCACCGTCGAGGTGTGGGCTTGGACCGCGTGGTCCCAGTCCACCTCCCAGGTGGGGAAGCGCTGCAGCACCTCGTCCAGGGCGATGCGGCCCTCGAGCCGGGCCAGATGGCTGCCCAGGCAGAAGTGGATGCCGTAGCCGAAGGAGAGGTGCTGGTCGAACTTCCGGTGGATGTCGAAGCGGTCCGGATCGGGGAACGTGCGCTCGTCGCGGTTGGCGGCACCGTTCATGAGCAGCAGCACGCTCCCGGCCGGCACGGTCCGGCCGTGGTGCTCGACGTCCTGGGTCACGAGCCTCGCCTGGACCGGCGAGGGCGCCTCGTAGCGCAGGAGCTCCTCGATGGCGCCGGGGATCAGGCTCGGGTCGTCGACGAGCTCCTGGCGCTGGTCCGGGTGCTCGGCCAGGAGCTTGCCGGCCCAGCCGATGAGCCGCGTCGTCGTCTCGTTGCCGGCGCCCGCGAGCAGGCCCACGTACCCGAGGACCTCCTCTCGGGTGAGCTTCCTGGTGGTGCCCGTCGTGTCCTCGAACTCGGCGTTGAGCAGCTTCGTCATCAGGTCGTCGGAGGGATGCTCCGCCCGCCACTCGATGTACTCGGCGAACCCGTCGCCACCGACCGCTCCGAGACCCTCCTCGGGTACGGCTTGGGCGCGCTCCCGTCCTCGAGCCGCAGCGAACGTTGTCGAGGCGGTCCCGGATCGCCTCCTGGTCCTCCTCGGGGATGCCCAGCAGCATGCCGATCGACCCGCATCGGCATCTCGGCGGCCAGGTCGTGGATGAAGTCGAAGCGCCCGGTGCCGACGAGGGGGTCGAGCGTCCGGGCGCAGAAGCGACGGACCTCGGGCTCGATGGCGATCATCGCCCTGGGCGTGAAGACCCGGCTCAGGAGGCTCGCGGTGCTCGTCGTGGGCCGGCGGGTCCTCGAACAGGATCGAGCCCGGCGGGATCTCCATCCCGCTCTTGATCAGCTCGAGGACCGAGCCCTTCCCCGAGATGTAGGTCTTCCAGTCGGCCAGGCCGCGCCGGACGTCGTCGAACCGGCTCAGGGCGTAGAAGTCGTGTTGCTCGTTGTAGTAGAGCGGCGCCTCGTCACGCAGTCGCTTCCAGACCGGGTACGGGTCGGCGTCGATGTCGAAGTCGTAGGGGTCGTAGTACAGGTCGGTGCCCGCCGGGGTCGTGGTCATCGGACTCGGTGCTCCTGTCGTTGTCTCGTCAGCCCGTCGGGCCGTTGGGGAATTTGATCAGCGAGCCGGCGTCGACCCGGATCTGCTGGCCCGTGACGTAGCGCGACTCGTCGCTGGCGAGGAAGAGGGCCGTGTTGGCGATGTCCTCGGGCTCCACGTAGGGGATCGGCATCGCCTGGAAGTACGTGAAGGCCGGGAGGACGTCGTCCCGGGTCGGCGACTCGAGGTCGGGACGGAAGATGCCGTAGAGCCCATCGTTGTGGATGAGGTGCGTGTTGCAGTTCGTCGGATGGATGGCGTTGACCCGGATGAACCGGGGAGCGAGATGCAGCGCCAGATGCTCCACGTACTCGGCCAGCACCCGCTTCGACCAGCCGTAGCCGTCGCCGCCCGGCCCGAGGGCGGGGTTGTCGGTCGTGCCGCCCCCCATGAGGCCGGCGGTGGAGCCGGTGACGATGATCGAGGCCTGCGTCGGGGAGGTGGGGTAGCGCCACCGCCACCGTGTTCAGCACGCCGAGCAGGTCGACGTCGGTCGCGTCGATGAAGTCGGTCGGGTCGGGATCGCCCATCGGCATCGGCAGGATGCCCGCGTTGGCGACGACGATGTCGAGCCGGCCCAGATCGGTCATGCCCGCCTCGAGCGCATCGCGCAGTTCCACCCGCTCGCGCACGTCCGCCTGGCGGGCCACGACTCGCCGGCCGAGCTCTTTGACCAGACGCTCGGTCTCGCCGAGGTCCTCCATCGTCGCCAGGGGGTACGGGTTCGATTCGATCTGCCGGCAGATGTCCACGGCGATGATGTCCGCCCCCTCTTCGGCCATGCGCACGGCGTGGGCGCGTCCCTGCCCGCGCGCCGCGCCGGTGATGAAGGCGACCTTGCCTTCCAGTCGTCCGCTCATATCACTCCTTCAGCTAGTTTACGGGTCAGAAACTGCGGCAGTAGACCGTGTCCAACTTCTGCGTCCGAGGGCGGGTCACGATGAAGAGGTGAACGTCGCCGATCGCCTCCACCTCCTGGCCCGCGTAGCGGCCGAAGGCCTGGTTCATCAGGCCGAGCTCGGTCCAACGGCGCGTGGGCCGCCGCCGCGTGCTCGGGATCCCAGTCCCAGTCGGTCGACCCCATGCCGGCCCCCTGGGCCGTGCCCTGGACCACCGTCGTCACCCTGATGTCGTCGTCGCGCACCTCGAGCGCGAGGACGACGCCGAAGGCTTCGAGGGCCGCCTTGCTGGCGACGTACATGGACAGCATGGGGAACGGGTGCAGGGTGGACTCGCTCGAGGTGTTGACGATGTCGCCGCCGCCCGCCGCCCGCAGGAGGGGGATGGCGGCCCGCGACGTGTACACCGGGCCCAGGAGGTTGGTGGCGACCTGGCGCTGGATGTCGCCGTCGCTGAGGAGCTCGACCGGGCAGGGGCGGTAGACCGCGGCGTGGTTGATCAGCACGTCCAGCTTTCCGAAGCGCCGCGCCACCTCGTCGAAGGCCCCCCGCACGCTGTCGGGGTCGCCGACGTCGGTGGCGACGGGGATCGCCGCCTCCCCCAGCCCCTCGGCGACCTCTACCAACCGCTCCTTGTTGCGGGCCAGCATGCACCACCGAGGCGCCCTCGTCGATGAAACGCCGGACGATGCCCAGCCCGGACCCGGCCGATGCGCCCGAGACGACCGCGACCTTCCCGTCGAGGACGCCCACGGTCAGCTCCAGCTCAGCTGCTTGACTTCGGTGAACTCCTCGAGCCCGTGGTGACCCCATTCCCGCCCCAGGCCGGACTGTTTGTACCCGCCGAACGCGCCCGCCTGGCCGATCCCCGTGAACTGGTTGCCCCAGCCCGGGCCCTGGCCGTTCCCGGGTCCGGTCGACGCCAGGAGGTCGCGGCCGACGCCCTGGGCCGTGACGTTGCCCGCCCGGATCTGTCGCGCCACGTTGAACGCGTGCGACGTGGACGTGGAGACGACGCCACCCCCGAGCCCGTAGATGGAGTCGTTGGCGATGCGGACGGCGTCGTCGTCCTCGCCCGAGTAGGGCACCACGGTCAGGACCGGGCCGAAGATCTCCTCCTGGGCGATGCGCAGACCGTTGTCGCTCACGAACACGGTGGGCTCGTAGTAGAAGCCCTTGTCCAGCCCCTCGGGGCGCTTCCCCCCGCACAGCAGCTCGGCCCCCTCGTCGAGCCCCGATTGCACGTACCCCTCGACCCGGGCTCGCTGCTGCTCGCGGATGAGCGGTCCGAGCACCGTGTTCTCGTCCCGCGGATCGCCGACGGTGATGAGGGGCCGGATGGCCTCCAGACCCTCCTTGTACGCATCGAGCAACGGCTCGGGCAGAAGGAGGCGGGTGTTCAGCACGCAGCCCTGGCCGCAGTGCATGAGCACCATGCCGAACCCGATCGTGCGCGCGTAGTCCTCCCCGACGTCGCCCAGGACGACCTGGGCGCTCTTCCCGCCGAGCTCGAGGTGCAGCTTTTTCACGGTGCCCGACGCCGACGCCATGATCCGGCGCCCGGTCGCCGTCGAGCCGGTGAAGGTGACCATGTCCACCATCTGATTGGAGGTCAGCTCGTCCCCCACTTCGCCGTGGCCGGTGATCACGTTGAAGACGCCTGGCGGGATGCCGGCCTCGGCGGACGCCTCGGCGATCATCATGGCGTCGAGCGGCGTCCAGGGGTGCGGCTTCAGGACCACCGCGCAGCCGGCGGCTAGCGCCGGCGCCGTCTTCACCACGTTGAGCATGAACGGGAAGTTGAACGGGGTGATGGCGGCCACCACGCCGATGGGCTCGCGGATGACGGCGCTGCCGCCCATGCCGGTGGCCCCGCCCGTGGGCGGGCCGTTCTCCATCCACTGGAACGCATGCTCCACGATGGCCGCGTTGGAGCGGAACATGCCGACCGAGCCCGCACCCTGGACGGCGTCGGTCAGGAACCCGGTGGACCCCGTCTCGGCCACGATGAGCTCCCGGAGGTCCGCGGCTCGCTCGTCGAAGATCTCCGCCATGCGCAGGAGCTTGGCCGCCCGCTCGGCCGGCTTCATCCAGGGCCAGGGACCCTCGTCGAAGGCGCCGCCGCGCCGCCTCCACCGCGCGCACCGCCGTCTGCGGAGAGCCCTCGGGCACGCTGCCGATGACCGCCTCGGTCGCCGGGTCGATCACCTCGATCGACCCGATCGCCTCCTTCGCCGTCCACTCCCCGTCGATGAAGAGGTCGTAGTTCCAGGTCATCATCTGCTCCATTCCTCGAGTCTGCGATTGCGTCTCAGCCGAGCGCGCCGGAAGCCCGGATCTCGGCGATGGCGTCCCAGTCACGGCCGAGCTCGAGCAGGATCTCCTCGGTGTGCTGGCCGAGCTCGGGCGCGGGCCCACGCGGGACCGGCGCCTCCCCGCCGAACTGCATGGGGGGCGCCGGGAGGCGGAACACCGCCCCGTCGTTCGCCTTCACCTCGGGCAGGTAGCCGTTGGCCGCGACCTGGGCATGGTCGTGGACCTCGGCCGGGTTGAGCACGGGCGCCCAGACGCCGGTGAAGGAGTCCAGCTGCTGCCTCCACTCCGCCAGGGTCTTCGTGCGGAACGTCGCCTCGAGCTCGGCCACGCACGCCTCCGCGTGCTGGGCCCGCGCCCCGATGTCCGCGAAACGCTCGTCCTCTCTGAGGTCGGGACGGCCGATCACCTCGCACAGCTCACCCCAGAAGCGGTCGGCCTGCAAGCAGACCAGATAGAGCCAGCGATCGTCCGCCGTCGGGTACGAGTTGACGATCGGGTTGGGGACCACGGTCCGGTCGGGGGCGCGGATCGACCCGATGTAGGGGGCCGCCATGAGGTCGGGGCTGAGCGTCCACATGCCCACCCCCAAGAGGGAGACGTCGATCTCGGTGGGGGTGCCGCTGCGCTCGCGCTGGAACAGCGCGGTCCCGATGGCGCCGACGATCGTGTTGGCCCCCTGGAGGTCGAAGAAGGCCGCCGGCTGGAACATCGGCTCGTCCGTGCCCCGCGACATCTTGAACGCCATGGAGGCCGACGCCCAGCCCGAGGCCAGGTCGAACCCGCCGGTGTCGGCCATCGGTCCCTTGGCGCCCCAGCCGTGCCCGCAGGCGTAGATGATCTGGGGGTTCGCCGCACGGAGGTCGGCCAGCTCGATCCCGAGCTTCTTGCGGGAGGCCGGGAGATAGCTGGTCAGGAAGACGTCGGCGGTCGCGGCGATCTCGAGCAGCAGGTCTCGCCCACCGGTCGTGGACAGGTCGATCGTGATACCCCGCTTCCCCCGGTTCGGGATCTCCACGAACGGGTTGGCGGCCGGACCGCCGACGAGGGCGAGCATGTTCATGAGCCCCCGCTGCGGGTCGCCGGCGGGCGCCTCGACCTTGATGACGTCGGCCCCCAGGTCGGCCATCGCCGCCCCGGCCGCGGGGACGAACGTCCACGCCGCCACCTCGAGCACCCGGACGCCGGAGAAGGGGAGCGTCACGTGAGAGCGCCCGGGACGCCGGGGGAAGTTGAAGACGCGGCGCGCGTTGTCCTCGGCGATCCTGCGGGCCTCGTCGTCGGGCACGCCGGAGAGCACGCCGGCCAGCTTCGCCCGCGAGGCGGGGAAGTTGCTGTCGCTGTGGGGGTAGTCGCCTTCGAACATGATGTTGTCGACGCCGATCAGGCCCCGCTCCTCGATGCCCGTGTTGTCCGCGATGAAGCAGCCGAAGACGTGGTCCCGGAAGAGATCGGACGGGCGCACCTCGGTGTTGATGCCCGTGTACCAGCGGTGCCGCTCCCAGGTGTAGTCGGCCCGCTCGAGCACGTAGGGAATCCAGCCGATCCCGCCCTCGGAGAGTGCGACGCGTAGCCGGGGGAACGTGTGGAACACCGGCGAGTAGAGCAGGTCGATGGTGGTGGCCTGGGAGTTCATCCCGAACAGCGCGATGGAGACGGCGAAGTTGGCGTCCGCCGCGACCTCGGGGGCGCCGCCGCTGCCGAAGTGCAGGCACAGGGGCATGTCGGCGTCCTGCGCCGCGGCCAGGAAGGGGTCCCAATGGTCGCTGTGGAACGAGGGCAGGCCGAGGCGGTGCGGGGCCTCGCTGAAGGTGATCGCCTTGGCCCCCTTGGCCGCGGTCCGCTGCACCTCGGCCACCGACGCCGCCACGTCCCAGAACGGGACGAGGACCATCGGGATGAACCGGTCGGGCGCCGCCGCCGACCACTCGTCGATGATGAAGTCGTTCCAGGCGATGACGCAGGCGGTGGCCAGCTCCTTGTCGTCGGCCGCGAACAGCGTGCCGCCGGCGAAGCCGGGGAAGGAGGGGAAGCACATCTGCGCCCAGATGCCGTCGGTATCCATGTCCGCCAGGCGCGCCCTCACGTCGTAGCAGCCGGGCAGCATGTCCTCGAAGCGGACCGGGTCGAGCCCGAAGTCCTTGGGGTCCTTGCCCGCCACGGCGTTGAGCCCGATGGTGGGGACGATCCGCCCCTCGAAGGACCAAGCCTGGTTCCCGCCGTCGAGCTCCACGACCCGCGGCCCGGCCTCTTGGAACTTGGCCGCCAGGCGGTCGGTCCAGACTCGTTCGTGCTCGATCACGTGGTCGTCGACCGAGACGAGTTGGACGTCTTCTTGCAGCATGCCGAAACCCCCCGAGAACCTGGCGGGACCCTCAGCTCAGAAAATCGTCACCTCATGACAATCTAATCGACCACCGGCGGAATGCAAGTGGGCGTCCACCCCCTTCATCGCGCCGAGCCCCCGGCGACCACCCGGAGCCCGGGGATCGCCCGCTCGGCCGCGTCGAGGATCTCCCCCAGAGGGGTGCGCGATCTCCCCCACAGCTCCACCACCGACGACTCCACCCCGACGAGCACGCCGGCCAGCACGCGGGGGCGCACGTCGTCGGTCGGGTCGGCGCCGATGCAGTCGGCGCAGTACGCCGTGAAGGCCTCGGTCAAGGCGTGCGTCCGCTCGCCCCGCACACGGGCGTGGACCTCGGGTGCCTCCGTCGCCGCCCGCCGCCACAGGGTCAGCACCATGGGTCGAGCGGGAACAGCAGGTAGTAGTCGCGTACCTGCTGCCACCCCGCCTCGAGGGGCGTCGGGCACGGCTCGAGCCGGGCGACCATCTCGACGAAGCCGGCGATGCCCCGCCGGGGATACCCGAGCAAGAAGTCCTCCTTGGTCGGGAAGTAGCGGAACAGGGTGCGCGTCGACACGCCCACCTCCTCGGCGATCTCGTCCACCGTCACGTGCGGGAATCCGCGGGCGGCGAAGAGCTCCCAGGCGACCCGCTCGTACTTGGTCAGGAGGAGGTGACGGCGTCGCTCCCAGCCCGACTCGGTGTCGCCCACGGGCGCGATTGTCGCACGCTGTCATCTTGGGGGCCGAGGACGAGGTCCTCGCGCCGGACCGCCCGGATCCGGACCCGGACCCGGACCTGGGAGCCGGATACGCCAAGACCAGGGTCACTCGTCCCCCGGCGCATCCCACAACGCGTGCACCAGGTTGCGCTGGGCCCGGAAGTGCGAGTCGAGCCCGGAGTGCGCCGTCAGGAGATCACGCTTGGCCCCGGTGCGGAAGAGGTGCCCGCCCGTCCGGCTGGTCATGCAGGCGCCCGAGGCAGAAGAAGACCCGGTAGAAGGCGATCGCGCGCGGATCGACGGCCTCCGCCGGGCCGCCGGCGGCACGGTAGGCGTCGACGAACTCCCCCCACTCCATCAGTGTGGTGGCGGCGGGCCAGACCGCGGCGAGCTCGCGAGCCGGAGGCCCGACGGTGGCGGCCTCCCAGTCGACCAGCGCGGTGATGCGATCGCCGTCCACGAGCATGTTGTGGAGGCCGACGTCGCCCCAGAGGAGACAGAGCCGCTCGGCGGGGGCCACGTCGGCCACATGGTCGAGCAGCCACTGCCGCGCCAGGGGCACGGCGGCGATGGGCGGTCCGCTGAGCTCGCCGATGCGCCCGGCCATCCCCTCCACGGCCCCGACGACGCTCTCCGGCGTCACCGCGGCGACGATTTCGATGGTCGTCTCGCCGAGGGCGTCGAGCGGCAGGGAATGGAGACGGCCCAAGGCCGCGGCCAACTGCTCACCGAGGGCCCGCCGGTGTTCGGTCGGGGCGGCGAGTTCGGGGAAGTACTCACCGGCCTTGCCGCCGGTGACCCGCTCCATCACGAGCAGCGTGCCGTCGCCGTCGCCCAGCCCGTTCTTCACCTCGTCGGCAAAGAACGGGCGTGGCACGGGTACGCCCCCGTGGTCGTGGACGGCACGCAGGACCGCGAACTCGTCCGCCGCCTTCGTCGGGAGCAAGCCGACCGGCCGGTCCTTGCGCACGATCACGCCGAGCGGAAGCTCCGTGGTGCCCGAGAGCGAGACCAGGATGGTCTCCTTGGAGCGGCCCCCCGGGACGGCCTCCACGGCGGTCACCGTGAGTTCGGGCGAGGCGGGGAACTTGCGGCGGAGGTAGGAGGTGAGCTGCTCGGCCGTGACGGAGCACTCGGTCGCCGAACCCGCGGCATCGGCCTCCGCCCGCTCGGCCATCGTGCACCCGGCGCAGCTCGTCCACCCGATCGAGGAAGCGTCGCTCGACGTCCACCAGGTCGCGGCAGAGCCGGCGCGCCGCCGGATCGGTGCTCCCGGAGGTCGCGGCCACCAGGTCCGCCGCCCGGCGGCGCAGCTCACCGAACTGCTCGGGCGTGACGGGCATGTGCTCGGCGCCCTGGTCATTGTCGTCGTCGAGCAGCGCCAGCGAACTCGGCCCCGTACTCGTTGCTGAGCGCGTCGGCCCATTCCTCCTCGACGATGAACTCGGCCAGGATCCGGTCGACCAGGGCGGCGGCGTCGACCGCGGTGGCGCTGGTCAGCTCGGGCAGGAAGACGGTGGCGACGGTTGCGCGCAGCTGGCGGTAGTACTGCGCCCGGTCCTCGGGGGGCTGCCTCACCGTCTGGAGCGGCGTCGGCTCCGCCGGCCCGTCACGACGCGACCGGCCGGATGACGCCGTTGGTCAGAGCATCGGCCAGGACGAACGCCGGTGGGTTGGCGCCGTTGCGCGCGTTGAGGTTCGACTCGAGAAAGCCCCAGCCACCGGGCCGGCCGTCGACGCTGACGTCGCCCACCGACTCCCAGCCGTAGCGCTGTGCCGTGACACCCACCATCCCGCCGATGGTGTCGATGCGGACGGTGGTGGTCGTGCCGTCCTCCAGGGTGTAGCGGACCTCCGCGGCCGGACAGCGCACCGAGTCGTCGTCCACGTGCACCAGCATGGCGGCCTCGGCCACCGGCAACGGCTCGTCGTGGCGCTCCAGCGAGCCGCGCCGGAAGAAGCTGCCGTTGGCGCCGACCATGGATCCGAAGCGGAACCTCAGGGCGTCGTCGCCCGTGCCGTGCGACCCACCGAAGCTGCGACTGGAGACGAAGCTGTCCCAGCGGCGGCGCCCCACGAGTGGTCCCGCCATGCCGGCGCATCGATCTCCGCCGTGATGCCGTCGAGCTCCACCGACCCGCGCACTCGGCAGAAGACGTGGAAGTTGTTGGAGAAGATGGTGCCGGCGGTCCCGTCCGTCCCGCCGAACGTCTGTGCGTTGGCATAGGACCGGTCACCCTCGTCGACGACCTCGAGCTCCAAGCGGCAGCCGTCGCCGTCGAGCACGAAGCGCAGATGTCTCTCCGTCGTGGAAGATCGTCTGGGGCCCGGCGACGAGCCCGGCGGCCTCGTCGAGACGCACCAGCGGCAACGCCTCGCCGTTGCAGCGGAAACGGGTGCCGCCCTCGCGGTAGACGCCGCACCACAGGTTGGCGGTGCCACGGTTGAGCTCGTTGCCGATGCGGTGGTTGCCACCGAGACCGCTGGCCGGGTCGCGCCAGGCCAGGTAGGCGCTCTCTTGCCAGTCGGGATCGTCCCCGGCTGGATGCAGCCCCTCGTCGGCGACGTCGTGGGCAGGCACCGCGCTCAGGATGTCGGTACCGCTGCAACCCCGACCGCCCGAACTCACTTCTCGCTGACCTTCTCGGTCCCTTCGGCGGCCGGGATGTCGGGATTGCAGATGTAGCGGACGTTGGCGATCGTCACGTCGCAGGCCGCCAGACTCGCCGAGACGGCCAGGTAGGGCACCAGACGCGCGTCGCCCCAGGCCCCGGCGTCGAACGAGGCGAGCGAGGGCACGCCCCCGGTCGGCCCGACGGAACTCGTACTCGGAGTCCACCTGCACGATGCGCGGCTTCAGCACCCCGTCCCGGACGATCCGCGCCAGGTGCATGCCCGGCGGATACTGGACGTCGTGCCCCGTCACCGGCACCGGGTCGACGAGCGACACGTCCAGGATCGTCACCCCGCCGCCGTCGCGCACCACGCAGTCCACCCGGTCGTGGTACCGCCGCAGGCCGATCTCCCCGGGGGCGACGCGGAACCCCCACGAACTCGCCAGCACCTCGGACAGCGCCGGGTTGTCGCAGCGGGCCGAGATCAGGTACGCCCGCGGCCGGACACCGGACCGCGCCGTCAAGCGCAGCTGGGCCAGGGCGAACGGGCCCGAACTCGCTCTCCTTGGCCCGGTAGACCAGGAAGCTGATCACCGGCGGGATGGTCGGGTTGAGGGCCGGCGGCACGAGCGCCTCCCGGTCCGCCACCCGGATCTCGTAGAGGACCTGGAGGATGTCGACGTCGTCGAACCGCGAGCTCGCGGTCGTCGAGGACGACCTCGGGCGCGCCCTCGACCAGCGGGCGGATGTCGAGGCTCCCGGCGAGCGGCATCAGGCCACCCCCGCCGCCGCAGCCACCGGCCGCCCGACGTCCGCGGCGGCCGCGCCGCCCGTCCCGCCCCCGACTTGAACCGGGGCATGACCTCCTCGGCGAACAGCCGCATCGAGTCGAGCACGTACTGCTGGGGCACGACCTCCATGAACTGGTGGATGAAGTTGATCCCGTCGAACCCGACGTTCTCCCACGCCGCAATCGCCTCCGCCACGTCGTCCGGCGTCCCCATCGTCACGCCCTTGAAGGCCTTGGCGGCGTCGCCCGGGCTGCCCGACTCACGCCGCAGGGCGGGCAGCAGCCCCTCGGACGGGTACGAGTGCGTCGGCAGCACCTCCTTGGCCGACAGGAGCTGCGCCGCCATGTAGGAGAACATCGACGCCACCTTCAGCCCGTTGCGCCGGCCCAGGTCACCGTCCTCGCAGCAGGACAGGAAGTTGACGGTCAAGACCTTGTCGTTGACGAAGGCGCCGACGGGGTCGCACACCTGGATACGACGTCGGTAGTTCGCCACCTTCTTCTCCGAATCCGAGAAGCCCCCCGGCGAAAGGCCCAGGCACCCCAGTCCCCGGTCCGCCGCGTCGACCTCCGTCCCCGGCGACGTCACCGCCACCCACATCGGCGGATGCGGCTTCTGCAGGGGCTTGGGCAACATGGCCCGCTCGGGCATGGAGAACATGCGGCCGTCCCACGAGAAGCGCTCCTGCATCCACATCTTGGGGATCACCCGGACGAACTCGTCCCAGGTCTTCTTGGTGTCGTCGGGGTTGGCCCCGAAGCCGCTCAGCTCCGGCCACGTGGCCGAGCGGCCGGTCCCCAGCTCCAAGCGCCCGCCCGAGATGATGTCCAGGACCGCCGCCCGCTCGGCCACCCGGATCGGGCTCTGGTACTGCGGCACGCACGCCACCACCCCGTGCCCCACCCGGATGCGCTTGACGTCTGGCGCCGCACACGCGGCCAGGAAGACGTCGGGCCCCGAGCAGTGCGAGTACTCCTCCAAGAAGTGGTGCTCCACCGCCCAGATGTAGTCGAAGCCGAGCTCGTCGGCCAGGCGCACCTGCTCCAGCGCGTTCTCGTACACCGTGCGCTCCGAGTCGGCCGTCCACGGGCGGGGCACCGACAGCTCCATGAACAAGCCGAACTCCATGCCCGGCCTCCTCCGACCTTGCACTTTTGTTAATGAGCATTAAAATCTAAACATGGCGTGCAGGCCCGAGTCAACGTGACTGGGCCCAGTTTTGTGACGGATGGCTAACATCCGTGCTCCGTATGAGCCCCGACGTCACGGCGTCGCCGCACCAAGGGCGAGCGCACCCGGGAGGCGATCATGGCGGCCGCCACCGACCTCTTCCGCCAGCGCGGCTTCCGCGAGACGAGCCTGGGCGACATCGGCGCGGCGGCCGGCGTCAGCGGGCCGGCCATCTACCGCTACTTCAAGAGCAAGGGCGAGCTGCTGTCGATCCTGATCGAGGAGGCGGCGATCACGTGGCGCGAGACCGTCGACGACGTCCTCAACGAGGACACGCCGCCGCTGGTCACGCTCGAACGGCTGATCGACGCGGCCATCGTGCTCCAGTTGAAGAACGGCAATCTGCGCGACGTCTTCGTCAAGGAGTACCGCTCGCTCGATGACGACGCCCGCCGGCGGGTGGCCCGCATCGAGCGGGTACGCATGGCGGAATGGGTGCACCTCCTCTGCGAGGTCCGGCCCGGGCTGAGCGAGGAGGAGGCACGGGCGGCCGTCACCATGATCGACGGCATGCTGCGCTCCATCACCTCGCTGACCGCCATCGACCAGGAGCAGCTGGCCGGGGTGATGAAGGACATGGTCTTCGGTGGGTTGCTGTCGGTCGGCGTACCCCGCCCCGCCGCGGTGGTGGGCGCATGACGCGAGCTCCCCGACGAGGAGGCCTTCCGACAGGAGGTCCTGGCCTTCCTGCGGGCCACGCTCCCGCCCCGGGGACGCCACGGCCCGAGACGGGAGGCGTCGGGATCACCCGAGCCGTCGCCTATCAGCGCGAGCTCGCCGAGGCGCGCCTGGCCGGGATCACCTGGCCGGTCGAGTACGGCGGGCGTGGGCTGCCCGGGCGCTACCAGCGCATCTACGACCGCGAGGCCAAGGCATTCCGGGTCCCGCCCCGCGCCCTCGAGATCGGCCTCGGCATGTGCGGACCCACGCTGCTGGTGCACGCCAGCGAGGAGCAGAAGCGGGCGTTCATCCCGCCGCTGCTGCGGGGCGAGCATGTCTGGTGCGAGCTGTTCAGCGAACCGGGTGCGGGCTCCGACCTCTCGAGCGTGCAGACGCGGGCCCGACTCGACGGCAGTGAGTTCGTCGTCGACGGGCAGAAGGTCTGGACGTCGGGCGCTCAGCACAGCGACTACGCCGCCTGCCTTACGCGCAGCGATCCGGCACGCCCCAAACGCGAGGGCATCACCATGCTCATCGTCGACATGCACAGTCCCGGGATCACGGTGCGGCCGCTGCGCCAGATCACCGGCGAGTCCCACTTCAACGAGGTCTTCCTGGACGCCGTCCGCGTCCCGGCGACCAACGTGATCGGCGAGGTCGGCGACGGCTGGCGCGTGGCCCGGACCATGCTCGCCTTCGAGCGCCAGGCGCTGGGTGCGCTGGGCTCGGGCGGTGGGGGCAAGGGCGGCTTCGCGGCGCTGGCAGCCGAGGCGCGCCGACGTGGCCTGTCCGAGCGGCCGGCGGTGCGCGACCGCCTGGTGCGCCTGCGCATCCGTCAGATGGTGCTGCGCCACCTCACGGGCTATCTCCAGGTGCGGGCGCGCGGTGGGGACGGCGCGGCGGCATCGGTGCTCAAGCTGGCCATGGCACAGCTGGTGCAGGAGTCCGCACTCGTTGCGTTCGAGATCGCGGGCATGCACGCCACGGCGTGGGACCCCGCCGACCCCGAAGGCGGACGCTGGTCCAACCAGCTGCTGAGCTCGCAGTCGGCATCCATCGGCGGGGGCACCAACGAAATCGTGCGCAACGTCGTCGCGGAACGGGTTCTCGGCCTGCCCCGCGACGAGGAGGGGGACCTCATGCCGGGCGATCTCATCGGAGTGGTCGATGGCCACTGAGCCGGTGCTGCGGGGACTGAAGGTAGTGGAGTTCGGCCAGTACGTGGCCGCGCCGCTGGCCGCGACGATCTGCGCCGACCTGGGCGCGGAGGTGGTCAAGGTCGAACGGCCCGGCGGCGACCCGCAGCGGGCCGACCCGGCGAGCTTCGCCGCCTGGAACCGCGGTAAGCGGTCGGTCGAGCTCGACCTGCACACCGACACGGGCCGAACCGAGGCAAGTGCCCTCATCGAGCAGGCCGACCTCTTGGTGGAGAACCTGCGGCCGGGCGCGCTCGATCGCCTGAGTCTCGGGACCGGTGGCCCGCGCCTGGTGACGTGCTCCATCACGGCCTGGGGCAGCACCGGCCCGTCTCGCGACGAACCGGGATGGGAACCGCTCGTCCACGCACGGGCCGGCGCACAACAGGGCCTCTTCACCGGCGATGACCCGATCTGGCTCCCCTTCCCCATGGCCAGCGTGGCCGCCGCCCTGCTGGCGGTGCTCGGCGCCGGCGCCGCGCTGGTCAAGCGCGAGGCGACCGGATACGGGCAGCACGTCGAGACGTCCCTGCTCGACGGGCTGCTCTTCCTCAACGCGGCGCCGATCTTCCACCGGGAAGGGCACCGCCCGCGCGTCGTCCGCCACACCAAATCGCCCATCTTGCGGGTCTTCGAGACGGCGGACGGGCGCGCAGTGATGGTGAACATGAGCGGCACCGAGCGCTGGCGCGAGCTCTGCCGCCTGCTCGGCGTGGACGACGGGGGCCTGGACTATTCGAGCCCCGAGGGGCTCTCGAAGCTGGCCGACCGCGCATGGAACAAGGCGATGCTGGCCCGCTTCATCGAAGGCTTCGGGAGCAGGACGGCCGACGAGTGGGAGACCGCGCTCGCCACCCAGCCCGCGGCCGTGGCGAAGTGCAACACGCTGGCCGAGTGGCTCGCTCACGAGCAGGCGCGCGTCGAAGAGCTCGTGCTCGAGGTGGAGGATCCGGTGCTGGGGCGGGTGCCCTTGGTCGGCCCGGTCGTGCGGATCGAGGCCGCGTCCGGCGAGCGGCGGCCCGGCCGCCAGCACGGGGCGGAGCAGGGCGCGCTCGGCGGCCACCGCATCATCGACCTCTCCAACTTCTGGGCCGGTCCCCTGGCGGCCCGACTGCTGGCCGAGCTCGGGGCCGACGTCGTCAAGGTGGAGCCGCCCGGGGGCGAGGGTTCGTTCCAGCTGATGCCGGTGCTGCCCAACATCTACGTCGATGGCAACCGGTCGAAGCGGGGCCTCGTCTACGACCTCAAGACCGCCGAGGACCGGTCCCGGCTGCTCGACCTCGTCGCCGTGTCCGACGTCGTCGTCGAGAACGCGATGGCGGGCGCGTGGGAACGCCTCGGGCTCGACGAGGCGCAGTTGCGTGCGGCCAACCCGTCGCTGGTGTACGCGCGGGCGAAGGGGTTCGGCGTGAAGGGGCCACTGGCGGCGCGGCCCTCCTTCGACTACGTCGTGCAGGCGGCGACGGGGATGGAGATGACCCAGGGCGGCGGGGGGCGGCCGGTGCCGGTCAACTTCACCGCCAACGACTACGGGACCGGCCTGCTGCTGGCGGCCGGGATCGTGATGGCACTGCTGGGGCGGGCGCGGGGCGTGGCGGTGACCGGGGTGGACGCCTCGTTGGCCCTGACGGCGACGCTGTTCCAGTCCGAGGACGTGGCGTCGCTGGGAGCGACCGGTGCGGTGCCCGACCGGGTGGGCAGCGGATCTGGGCGGACCTTCGGTGGGGCGCCGTCTGTACCGTGCCGAGGACGGGTGGGTGACGGTGTGCTGCGTGACGGACGAGCAGCGGGCGGCGCTGGCGCGGGCGCTGGACCTCGGCTCGTCTGCGCTGTCGGTTGAGGGCGTGGCGGAGGCGGTCGGTTCGCTCACGGTGGACGGCGTGCTGGCGCGGTTGCGTGACGCGTGCGTCCCCGCCGCCGTGAGCCTGCACCCTTCGGCGGTGCCCGACGACCCCCAGGTCGTGGCGCGTGAGCTGTTGCGGCGCTACCGGCACCCGGCGGCGGGACGCTTCGTGCAGGTGGGCATCCCTCTGACGCTGTCGGTGGACGCGCCGGCGGTGAAGGGCCCGGCGCCCACGCCGGCGCCGGTGCGGCGACGCGTCCGATGAAGATCGACACCGGCCTCGGAGCCGAATTGTCGTCGGTGGCCGACCGGGTGGTGGCCGCCGAGGCGGCGGGGCTGGACTGTGTGTGGGTGGCAGAGACGACGAACGACCCGCTTCTTGTCGTTGACGTTGGCGGCCGAGCACTCGGCGTCGGTCTCATTGGGGACGGGGGTCGCCATCGCCTTCGCCCGCAACCCGATGAGCCTGGCCTATTCGACCAACCAGCTGCAGGAGTACTCGGGCGGACGCGTCGTGCTCGGGATGGGCTCGCAGGTGCGCCGGCACATCGAGAAGCGCTTCAGCTCGACGTGGTCGCACCCGGCGGCGCGCATGCGGGAGTTCGTGTTGGCGCTGCGTGCCATCTGGTCCTCGTGGAACGACGGCGACGGGACGGCGACGGGGCCGGTCTTCGAGGGCGAGTTCTACACCCACACCCTGATGACACCCGTCTTCGCGCCGAAACCACACCCGTTCGGGGCGCCCCGGGTCTTCCTGGCCGCCGTCGGCCCTCGCATGAACGAGGTGGCCGGCGAGGTGGCCGACGGCGTCATCACCCATGGCATCTGCTCGGCGCGCTACCTGCGCGAGGTGATCGTGCCCGCGCTGGAGCGGGGGCTGGCGACATCGGGGCGGGAACGAGGGGCGATTCAGGTGACGTGCCCGGGCTTCATCTCGGTGGTGGAGGACGAGTCGAAGATGGAAAGGGCGCGCGACGCCATGCGTCGCCAGGTCGGCTACTACGCCTCGACCCCCGCCTACCGGCCCGTCCTCGACCTGCACGGCTGGGGCGACCTGCAGCGCGACCTCTACCCCTGTTCGAAGAGTGGGCAGTGGGAGGACATGGCCCGCCTCGTCGACGACGAGGTGCTCGACACGCTCACCATCGTCTGCCCGCCCGACCAGCTGGCCGCCGAGGTCGGCGCCCGCTACGGCGGGCTGGTCGACCGCATCAACGTCTCGTGGTGGCGCAAGGAATGGTGGCCCGACGTCGAACAGGAATTGCGCGCACTGTGAGCGAGCTCGACACGAAGGGCTTTGCGGCGCCCGGCTTCGAGCGGGTGGCCGAGACGCTGGGTCAAGGAGCGTCGGTCATCGTCGGCGAGCGGGAACGGCGAGCCGACCTCGGCGACGGGGGCGGCGCGTTCTGCGCCTTCGTCGACGGTGAATGCGTGGTCGACGTATGGGCCGGGTCGGCCGGGCCGGGCCGACCGTGGGAGGAGGACACCCGGGCGGTCGTGATGTCGTCGACCAAGGGGCTGACGACACTCTGCGCGCATCTCCTCGAGGACAGGGGTGAGCTCGACCTCGATGCGCCCCTCGTGCGGTACTGGCCCGAGTTCGGGTGCGCCGGCAAGGAGCGCACCACCGTGCGCCAGTTGCTGAGCCACCAGTCCGGCGCCATCGGCCTGCCCGGGTCCGACGAGCTGCTCTCGTGGGACGGCCGCGGTTGGAGCGACACCGTGGCCATCGCGGCCGCGGTGGCCGGGCTGCGCCGGCCTGGGAGCCGGGGACGCGCCACGGCTACCACGGCGTGACGTTCGGCTGGCTCGTCGGCGAGCTCGTCCGCCGGATCAGCGGCACGAGTCTCGGGACGTTCTTCGAGGCGGAAGTGGCGCAGCCGCTCGGCGTGGCGTGCTCCATCGGGACGCCGGCGTCGGTGCTCCCGAGCGTGGCCACCGTCATCGAATTCCCGGTGCGACCCGGGAAGGAGAGTGCGTTGCGGGCCATCGACCCCGCGTCGAAGTCCGGGCGCTCGGTCCTGGCCGGAGAGCACGGGAGCCTCTTCGCCGACGAGGAGGGCCGTCCCCGCTTCGCCACGTTCATGAACACCCCGGCCGTGCTCGGCGCCGAGATCGGTGCCCTGGGTGCCACCGGCACGGCGCGGGCGCTGGCCCGGACCTACGCGTCCCTGGCCGTCGGTGAGGAGCTCGTGTCGCGGGCCTCGGTCGAGCGCTTCCGGACCGAGCAGGTGTGCGGGCGCGACGCCGTCATGGGCGTGCCCACCCGGTGGGCGGTCGGCTACTCGCTCGAGCCGCCGGCACTCGTCCCCGGTACGCCACCCATGCACGGGCCGAACGAGGGCACCTTCGGGCACATGGGCGCCGGGGGCCAGATCGGCTTCGCCGACCCCGTGGCCCGCGTCGGCTGTGGCTTCGTGCGCAACCACCTGGAGAGCCAGGCGCTCCCGCTCATGGGCGCCTACCTGGTGGACGTGCTCTACTCGTGCCTGAGGGCACAGGCGAGAAAGGGGGCGGCGGTGTACGCAGCTGAACACGCGGCAGACCATCCGGACCAGCCGGCCATCGTCATGGCGCCCTCGGGCCGGACGCTGACCTTCGCCGAGTACGAAGCGGCGGCCAACCAGGTCGCGCACGTCTTTCGGGACTCCGGCCTGCAGCGCAAGGACCACATGGCGATCTTCATGGAGAACGACCCCGCCATGCTCGTCACCGAGGCCGGTGCCGAGCGCACCGGGCTCTACTTCACCCCGGTCAACTCGTATCTCTCGGCCGAGGAGGTGGCCTACATCGTCAACGACTCCCAGTCCCGGATCGTCGTGACGTCGGCGGCCAAGGTGGAGGTGGCCGAACAGCTCCCGGCGCTGTGCCCCAAGGTGGACCGCTGGATCATGGTCAACGCCGACGGCAGTCCCGGCGGCCCGTTCGAGTCCTTCGAAGAGGTCGTCGGTGCGCAACCGACGGGCCATGTGGCGGATGAGCAGTTGGGTGCCCCCATGATGTATTCGTCGGGGACGACGGGGCGACCCAAAGGCATCCTCCGCCCCATGTTCGACATCCATCCCTCGGAGAACAGCATCGGGGTGGTCGGCATCGCGATGTTGTGGAGCTTCCGCAACGGCATGGTGTACCTGTCGCCGGCGCCGCTGTACCACACCGCCCCGCAGGTCAGCGTGGCCATCGCCCTGCGGATGAAGTCGACGGCGATCGTGATGGAACACTTCGATCCGGCGCTGTATCTCGACCTCGTGGGGCGGTACCGGGTCACGCACTCCCAGGTCGTCCCGACCATGTTCACCCGCATGCTCAAGCTGCCGCCCGAGGTGCGGGCCGCGGCGGACCTGTCGTCGTTGGAGATCATCATCCACGCAGCGGCACCGTGCCCGGTGCCCGTGAAGGAGCAGATGATCGAGTGGTTCGGGCCGATCCTGCTCGAGTACTACGCGGCCTCCGAGGGGAACGGCGCCACCTTCATCACCTCCGAGGACTGGCTGGCGCACAAGGGCAGCGTCGGGCGGGGGGTCCTCAGCGAGATCCGCATCCTCGACGACGAGGGCCGCTCGTGCCCGGTCGGGACACCGGGGACGGTCTGGTTCGCCGGCGCCACCGACTTCGAGTACTTCGGCGATCCCGAGAAGACGGCGAGCTCCCGGCGGGACGGCGGCAAGACCAGTACGGTCGGCGACGTCGGGTACCTGGACTCTGACGGCTACCTCTTCTTGACGGACCGCAAGGCGCACATGATCATCTCGGGCGGTGTGAACATCTACCCCCAGGAGACCGAGAACCTGCTGGTGACCCACCCGGCGGTCCTCGATGCGGCCGTCCTCGGGGTGCCCAACGAGGACCTGGGCGAGGAGGTCAAGGCCGTCGTCCAACCGGTCGAGGGGGTGACGGGCGACGAGGCGCTCGAGCGTGAGCTCATCGCGTTCTGCCGGGAGCATCTCGCCCACTTCAAGTGTCCCCGGACCGTGGACTTCGTCGACGAGCTGCCCCGCTTGCCCACCGGGAAGCTCTACAAGGGCGTGCTGCGCGAACGCTACTGGGGCGACCACTCGACACGCATCGTGTGATGTGCTCTTGGGGGCGGGTGCGGTTCGGGTGAGCGCGGCCATCGCACTGCCCGACGACCTGGTGTCATGGGTCGAGGAGGTTGGCGACGGCCGCCTGACGCTGGCCGACCGCCAGCCCGGCGGCGCGCGCAAGGAGGCGTGGTACGTCGATCTCGTTCGACCCGACGGCACGGTGGCACAGTTGTTCTTGCGCTACGACCGCTCCGACCCGGCACGTACGAGCGATCCCTGGACACTGCACCGTGAGGCAACCGTGTACCTCGCCCTGCAAGACGGTCCGGTGCCCGTCCCCCGCGTCCTCGGCGTGCACCCGGTGCACCAGGCCATGCTCTCGGAGCGGGTGGCGGGCGAGAACTGGTTCTCCCGCATCGCAGATGTGGCAGAACAGGAGGCGACGGCCCGCGATTTCATGACGAAGCTGGCCGCGCTGCACGGGCTCGACGCGTCTGCGCTCGACCTGCCGGCGTTCCCGTCCGTCAAGACCGTGGCCGACGCCGTGCAGGCCGAGCTCGATGAGTGGGACCGGGTGCTCGCCGAACGGGGCGGGACGCCGGACCCCGCCCTCGCCTTCTCGCTGCGCTGGCTGCGCCGCCACATCCCCGCCTACGACGGGCCGCCGGTGTTGGTGCAAGGAGACACCGGGCCGGGGAACTTCATGTATTCCGGTGGCCGGGTCACCGCCGTGGTCGACTGGGAGCTGGCGCACCTGGGGGACCCCATGGACGACATCGCCTGGCTGTCGCTGCGGGCGACCCAGGAGCCCTTCACCGACTTCCCGACCCGGCTGTGCGAGTACGAGGAGTTGTCGGGCAACACCATCGACGAGGCGCGTGTGCACTACTACGAGGTGATGGCCGAGACGAAGCTCCAGGTGATGGGCCACCGGCCCGGCGGGGGCGACGGCGACGGGGACGGGGACGGGGACGATGCTGATGCCGAGGGAAATCACGGCGGCGGTGGCGGACGCGACCTCGGCAACGGCTTCATCTACCAGATGCTGCACCGACGGCTCTGGCTCGAGGCATTGGCCGCCGCTGCCGGCCTGGAGCTGACCCCTGCGGAGGAGCTTCGGGCCCGCGACCGGCGTGACCACGACTGGATGTACGACGCCGTTCTGACCCAGCTGCGCGAGGTGATCGTGCCCCGTACGTCGGACCCGCTGGCCCAGGCCCGCGGCAAGGGGATCGCTCGCATCATCAAGTACCTGGCGCGGGTCGACGCCTACGGAGACTTCTACGAGACGTGCGAGCTCGACGACCTCGAGGCCTTGCTCGGAGGGCGCCCGGAGTCGGTGGCGGCGGGACGGAAGGCGGCTGCTGCGGCCGTGACAGCGGGCACCCTCAGCGACGAGGACTACCTGCGCACGCTGTGGCACCGGGTGGCCCGCGAGACCGAGCTGGCCCGCCCGTCCATGGGGGTACTGGCGGACCGGCACTGGCCGGACCTTCGATGAGCGAAGTGTTCGGGGTCGACGTCGACCTCCGGCGTGCCGAGCGCACCTATCGAGAGATCCGCCCCGAGGACGACGACTTTCACGACGAGGAGATGTCCGACCGCTGGTGGGAGACCGAGACCTGCTGGTTCTCCTGGAACATCCCCGAGCGCAAACTCGGCGGCTGGACCTACTGCCAGGCCCGTCCGAACGCGCACCTCTGCAACGGTGGCGCATGGGTATGGGACGGCGGTGCGTCCTACCCATGGGAGCTGCTTTATCGCGCCGAGTACTCGGGTCTGCAGCTCCCACCACGCGAAGAGCGCGACATGCGCGACTTCGAGTGGCCCAACGGCGTGCACGTCCGCGCGCTCGAGCCGCTGAGGCGCTACGCCGTGACCTACTCGGATCCCGGGGCGCTCGAGCTCGAGCTCGAGTTCGAGGCGATCATGGCCCCCAACCCGCACCCGACAGGCGTGGTCCCCTTCCTGAAGGGTGCCCACTTCGACCAGGCGGGACACGTCACCGGGGTGATGGTGCTGCGCGACGAGGAGGTCCCGATCGACTGCTTCTCGGTCCGCGACCGCTCCTGGGGACCGCGGCCACAGGGACGCCCGAAGCGGCGCTCAGGCGAGGCCGGTTCGCAGGCGGGGAGCTTCGGCGGCGTGGGCTACTCCTTCTGCGCGGCGGGGCCCGGTGAGGCCTGGCTGGTCTACGCCGTTCCCGCTCCCGATGTGGATGCCGTCACGTGTGGGTTCGTGCTCCGCGGCGGAGTGTACGGGCACATCCTGGCCGGGGAGCGCCGCCTCACCTTCGACCCCGCCACCGGGTGGCCGCTGGCCTTCGAGATCGAGGCGGTGGACGAGTTCGACCGCCGGCTGTCGGTCCGGGGCGACTCGCTCAGTCGACACTGGCGGGGTCACGGTGGAGACTCACTGGTCCACTGGCGCTGGGACGGAGCCGAGGGCTGGGGCGAGGACCAGAGCTACTTCAGCCGCGCCCGGTGGGAGGCCAACCGGCGGCGAGCTGCCGGCACGCCACGAGGCGTGACAATGTGACTTTGTCGCGCCGGCGGCCGACGCCTCACTTGATCGCCACCTCGACGATCTTGACGACCACCAGGGCGAGGGCCACGACGAGGTAGCCGCGCAAGGCCATGAGCCCGATCTTGCGCTGAAGCGACATGGTGGGGCGCTCGAGGCGCGCCAGGGGCGGCATCCTCCAGGTGTCACGGCTCATGGTCTCGGCCAGGACGTCGTCCACCGTGACCTGGTCACGGTGACGACGGGCTTGGATCAGCAGGAAAGCCCCGAGGCCCAGGCCTACGAGCGTGCCGACAACCAGGACGTCCACGATCTGCGCGCCCGTGATGGCGGGGAAAAGCACGCTGGCGGTGAGGACAACCGACAGGATCACGAGGACCCAGATGATCACCCCGGTCAAGATGTTGAGCTTCTTTCCGTTGACCCAGGGCCCGAGAACCGCCTTGTCGTTGCACAGGATCGCCAGGAAGACGACGGCGCTGGGCAGGAGGACGCCGGCCAGGACCTGCACGCCGAGGGTGAGTAGACCGAGCGGCACCTGGGGGATGAGCACCAGCGCGGCAGCGAGCGCGATGAGTGCGGCGTAGCAGGCGTAGAACCCCTTGGCCTGGGACACGGGCCGGTGCAGCGAGTGTCTCTGATTCAGCACGTCGCTGGTGGCGTAGGCGGTGGCCAGCCCGACGGCCGCCGCACCGATGATGGCGGCGTCGATCAGTGCGATGGCGAACAGGTCCCCCACCGTGCGCGACACGTAGGTGGCGAGCCCGTGGGCGACGCCGCCGGCATCGGTGAAGTTCCCGAAGCCGGGAGTGTGGGCGAAGGCGGCTGCCGTGAACCCCATTATCGCCACCCCGCCGACGACCACGAGCGCGATGCCGATGACGAGGTCGACGCGCTCGTAGTTGATCCAGCGCGGCGTGATGCGCTTGTCGATGATGTAGGACTGCTGGAAGAAGAGCTGCCACGGGGCGACGGTGGTGCCCACGATGCCGATGACCAGCAGCATGACCGAGGAGAGGGGTGCTCCGTGGGGGATGCGGGGCACGACGAAGTCATGGGCCACCTGCCCGATCGGCGGGTGCACCATGAGGACGATCGGGATGAGCAGGAGCGATCCGGCCACCAGCACCAGGCAGAGCCGCTCGAAACGCCGGAAGCTCCCGGTGCTCACCGCGCCGACGATGGCCACGGCGGCGACGATCACGGAGGGGACCTTGGGCAGTCCCAGGTAGGAGACCGCGAGCGAGATCCCGATGAACTCCGTGACGATGGTCAGCGCGTTCAAGAGGAACAGGTCGATGACGCTGAACGCCCCCCAGAACTTGCCGAAGCGCTCGAGGATGAGCCGGGCGTGGCCCACGCCGGTCACGGCGCCGAGGCGAAGCACCATGTCCTGGCAGACGTAGAGCACCGGGATGAGGAGGCCAAGCGTCCACACGAGGTGGGTGCCGAAGTTCTGACCAGCCTGTCCGTAGGTCGAGAAGGCCCCGGCGTCGTTGTCGCCGACCATGACGATCAGCCCTGGCCCGACGATGGCCAACAGGGTCTTGAGCTTGAGCGACATCCTCGGACGGGCGGCGGTGTCGCCGTACTCGATGGTGCCCAGGGCGCCGTTGATGTGGCCGATGTGGGCATCGTCGAGGACGGCGACGTCCCGGCCGGGTGGTGCGAGGTGGCTGAAGTTCTCCATAGCGGTCTCCTTGCGCGAGGAGAACGCTTCTTCGACCGTCGGACCATGTGACCGGGGTCAGCACGGCCGGGGAAGGGTTCTCCGTCTCGAAGTAGTGGAACTCGAGAAGTCGAGGGGGTCCGACACGCCGATGGACGGCGAGGTCGGAGACGGTAAGGGACCTGCGAAAAGGCAGGCCGGACGTTCCTCCGGAACCCCGACGTCGGTCGCCTGATCTAGGCCAGAACGGCGGTGGCTAGACCAGGCGGGAAACGACGCCGGGGCACGGCTGTGGGGGCTGGCAACTATGAGGTTCTGAGCTCATGACCGGCCCTCCTTTCAGGCTGTGCAATACGGCGTCAGGCAAACAGTCTACCCGGCCTCTCGGCGAACTCATAGCCGGCATCACGGTCGCAGCTGCCTCTCGTTCGCAACGTGCATGAGGCAGTACCGGACGGGAAGCTGTTGAGATGACCGACGAGCACCGTGGACACGGCCATCATGGTCACGGCGCCGGTCACGGGCACGCGCACCCAGCCGGCTTGAGAGACCTCGTCCGGTCGTTCGTTGTCCCGCACCGCCACGACCCGGCCGACAGCGTGGATCAAGCCCTGGGGGCCAGCGCCCAGGGGGTGCGGGCCGTCGAGATCTCCTTTGGGGTGCTCGGACTGACGGCGCTCATCCAGGCGTTCGTGGTGGCCCTGAGTGGGTCTGTGGCTCTGCTCGCTGACACCCTCCACAACTTCTCGGACGCCTTCACGGCGCTGCCACTCTGGGTGGCCTTCAGCCTCGGGCGCAGGCCACCGACCAGACGCTTCACCTATGGGTACGGCCGGTCCGAGGATCTGGCCGGCATCTTCGTCGTGACCTTGATTGCGCTGTCGGGAGCACTGACGGCGTGGCAGTCCATCGAGCGCCTCATCCAACCCCACGATGTCGAGCACCTGCCCTACGTGATGGCGGCCGCGCTCGTCGGTGTGGCCGGCAACGAGGTCGTGGCCCAGTACCGGCTCCGCGTCGGTCGGCGGATTGGCTCGGCGGCGCTCGAAGCCGACGGTCGGCACGCCCGCACCGACGGCGTCGCATCGTTCGCCGTGCTCATCGGCGCCATCGGGGTCGCGTTCGGGGCCCAGTGGGCAGACCCGGTCGTCGGGCTCCTGGTCAGCGTCGTCATCTTCCTCGTTCTGATCAAGACCGCGAGCAGCATCGGTCAACGGCTGATGGATGCGGTCGATCCGGCACTGGTCACCCAAGCCGAGCGCATCCTCGGCCACGTGAACGGCGTCGTCAGCGTCGGCGACGTCCGCATCCGATGGGTGGGCCACCGGCTGCACGCCGAGATCCGGCTCGTGGTCGACCGCGGCCTCAGCGTTGTCGCGGCCCACGACGTAGCCGAGCGCTCCTACCACGAGCTCTTGCACCGACTGCCGCGGCTGAGCGACGCCATCGTGCACACCGACCCGTCAGATCGCAACGGGTGCGACCCTCACGCTGAGACGAAGCACCACAGGATGAGTGCCTGATCACCCCCGCGGGGACAGGCGCGGGCTCGCCCACAAGGGCGACGGTCGCGACGTCATGAACCGGCCGGACGGGCCGACGAAGGTCAGCTCCTGATTCGCATCGCCGGACATGGTCCATTCCCGACCGTGCAGCCGGTGATGGTGGTGCTCGCAGAGAAGGGCGAGGTTGTCGAGATCGGTCCGACCGTCGGGATTCCACGGCGTGATGTGATGCACGTTGGTGAACGTCACGTTGGTGCAGCCCGGGAACCGGCAGTGCCTGTCTCGCCGCATGATCTCCCGGCGTTGCGTCTCGGTCGGCTCACGGCGGGCCCGGCCCTCGTACATCGTGCGGCCGACGTCGTCGTCGACGGCAAGGATGATGGTGGCGTCACAGGCGATCCGGCGCACCGTCTCGCCGCTGATCAGCTCGCCGCGCTCGAGCTCGCCGGCCAGCTCCGACGACTCGTCGAGCAGGGAGGCGAGCGGGACGTGGGCGACCACCGCATACGATCCCTTGCCGCCCTTTCCACCTCCCCGCACGATCGCCAACAAGCCGTCGCAGAGACGCTGATCCCAGCGGGTCTCGCCATCGGAGGGGATGCGGCGGGCTCGCGCCTCGAGGGTGGCGCGCACCTCGGCGTAGGACTCGGGTGGGAGCTGGGCCGTCACCGTGCGGAAGCTGTCGTTGAAGCGGACCGAGCGCATCTCGTACTCGGTCTGCGCGGCGGCGGCCGGGGCCCCCTTGGACGATCGGCTGAGTTGGGCCAGCTCGCGCACCGAACAGGTCCGGGCACGCTCCTTCATCTCCCGATCTGACTCGGGCGTCGCGGTGTCGACCACGGCGCGGACCTTGTCGAAGGTCAGCTCGCCCTCGGAGAGCCCGGCGGCCAGGTGAGGGAGGTCAAAGAGCCGCTCGGCCACGTGGGCCCAGGCGCGGGCCGTGGGGACCGACACCCCGCAGCGCTCGACGATCCAGGCCTCGAGCGACGTGGCGCCCTCGGCGCGCCAGCCCTCGCGGCGTCCGAGCTCCCCGAGGAGCAGAACGATGCGTCCCGCCAGGGAGGCCATCTGGCGGGACGACTCGGCGGCCAGCTCCATGATGTCGTCATTGGACATCTTCGCCATATCGGTCATCGGAGGGGAACGGTCGGCCCCGATCGGGCTACTGCAATGTCAACGGCAGGCTCCGGAAGCCGCGCAACGACTGCACCGGCTTGTAGACGAGGTGGTCACGGGGGACGGCGAGGCGCATGTTGGGGAAGCGCCGCACCAGTTCGCCAATGGCGATCTGGCCTTCCAGGCGGGCGAGCTGGTTGCCGAGGCAGAAGTGCTTCCCGAAGGCGAAGGTCAGGTGGCGGTTCGGGTCACGGCCGAGGTCGAGCTCGTCGGGGCGGTCGAACACCGACTCGTCCCGGTTGGCCGAGATGATCATCCCCAGCACCTTGCTCCCCTTGGGCATGGTGGTGCCCTCGATCTCGACGTCATCGAGGAGGGTGCGGGCGGCGCCGGCGGGGACCGGCGTGGTGAAGCGCAGCAGTTCCTCCACGGCCGTCGGCGTGAGGTCGGGCTCGGCCCGCAGTCGCTCCGCCTGGTCCGGGTGTTCGATCAGCGCGAGGGCCGAGCTCCCGATGAGGTTCGCCGTCGTATCGTGGCCGGCGAGCATGAGCAGGAAGATCATCGCCATGACCTCGTCGTTGCTCAAGGTGTCGCCCTCCTCGTTCGCCGCGAGCAGGCCAGAGATCAAGCCGTCGTCGGGAACGGCCCGGCGCTGCTCGGCCAAACGCTCCAAGACGGCGTAGAGCTTGCGGGCCGCGGGGACGGCCCGCAGCGCGTCGGCCGCCGTTCCGCTGCCCAGCCGGACCACGAAGCGCTCGACCAGGACGTGAAACTCGTCCCGGTCGGCGTCGCCCACGCCGAGCATGCTCGAGATGACCGACAAGGGCAGCGGGGTGGCGACCTCTTCGACGAGGTCGACGGTCTCGCTGCCCCGCTTCTGGGCCCTGTCGAGGAGCTGGGCCACGATGCGCTCGACCTCTCCCGTCAGCTGCTGCACCATGCGGGGCGTGAACGCCTTGTTGACCAGACGGCGCAATCGGGCGTGATCGGGATCGTCCTTGTAGACCATGGAGCTCATCAGGAGCCGGAACATCTTGGGCAGGTGCCGCATCAAGAAGCTCGAGCCACCGCTCGTGGGGTCGCTCGAGAAACGCACGTCGTTGTGCAGCAACAGGACGTGCTCATGGCGGGTCAGCATGTAGCCGGTGCCGCCCAGTAGCTGCTTGGAGTACGCCCGGGACACCGGGCTGGTGCGGCGGAGCTCGGCATAGCGGGGGTAGGGATCGGAGAACATGACCGGGTCCGCCAGGTCCGTCGGCCCCGGGATGGTGTCGGTCACCGCCACCCCTTTCGGCTCCTCCGCGGGGACGGGTCGGCGCTCACGTGGTCGAGAACACCTTGTGCGAGTAATAACGCACGGCCACTGCGCTCAGGACCACTGCGAAGACGGCCAACCCACCGATCTGAGGCAGCGTGTCGGTGAAGGTTGCGTGGTCGGAGATCAACTTGATGAAGGCGTCCATGGCCCACGCCTGAGGGACGACGTGCCCGACGTTCTTGACCGTCGTGCTCACGGTGTTGAGCTGATACACACAACCCCCGAGCATGCCGGCGATGATGGCGACGATGACGGCGGTCGCGATGGCCTGCTCCTGTGAGCGCGACCAGGTGCCGATGATCACCGCCAGGGCCGCGATGCTGATACCCAGCAGCCCGACGACGAGCAGCACGCTGAGCGGGTTCCCCCAGTGCACGTCGAAGAGGACGAACCCGACGAAGATGAGCCCGATGGCCATGGCGACCGCGGTGACCATCATGCTGGCCATCTGCCCGAACACGATGGACCGCTTCTGCACCGGGGCGGCCGACAACCGCTGCAGCACGCCGAGGCGGCGAGTCTCCACCATGCCGGCAGACAGGACCAGTACCGCGATCCCCATAAAGAGGACCAGGTTGGCCGGCGCCACGTACCAGAACGGGCTGAGCGGCGCATCGGTCTGGGTCGCCTTGAGGGTGGCGTCGGTGAATTTGGCGTTCGAGCCCTCGGCTGCCATGAGGTCCATGAGGGCCACCACGTCGGTGCGCGCCTGCACCGCATCGGTGGTCGACGACTCGATCAGGAAGTCGGCCCGTACCGAATCGCCCTGAGACGGGAGCTGGACGATCCCTGCCACCACCCGCCCGCGCAGGATGTCATCGGTCAGGTCCGTCCGATTGCTCTCCACGCGGACCTTTATCCCATTGGTCGTCTCGGCCAGGTGCAGCAGCCGGGGCGACGGGTGCAAGAGGCCGATGGGTTCCCTGGGGCTGCCCTCCAGCAGGCCCGTGATGAGGATGATGACGACAGGTACGAGCGTGCCGATGATGAGCAGCCGACGGTCGCCCATGGCCCGGCGCAGGTTCACCCAGATGACCGCTCTCACGGCTCCACCATCTTGCGCACCCGGGTCATGGCCAGCGCTCCTGCCACCAGGGCGATGACCAGGAGGACCACGAAGGGGCCGACGACGCTGCTCGCCGGCTCGCGCAATTGGTCGAGCCGGCCGAACCCGACCAGGGCCCACCCGTTCGGAGTGCCCAGGGACAGCACCTGGAAGGCGCCGGGGAGCGATCCCGACGGGAGCAGGTTGCCACCCACCAGGGCGAGGCCCAGGCCGACCAGCATCGTGATGCCGAAAGCCTGTTGCTCCGTCTTGGCCAACGAGGTGAGGAAGACGGCGATGCCGCAGACGGCCAAGGTGGCGCCGACGCACATGAGCAGCACGCCGAGGGGGTCCCCCCAGTTCGCGCCGAAGGCGAGCGTCGTCACGGCCCAGATGACGAAGATGGTGGCCAGGCCGGTCACGAAGATGGCCAGCAGCTTCCCGAGGACGATCTGGGTGGGCCGCAGTGGTGCGGCGGTGATCCGTGCCAGCGTGCCGGCGGAGCGCTCCATGAGCAGCGAGCGCATGCCGAGGCCGGCCCCGATGAAGAGGAAGACCACCGCGATGTTGGGCGCGAAGAAGTTGAGGTTGACCTTGCCGCCGTGGCCCACGCTCTGGGTGGTAATGGCCACCGTGGCCCGGTCGGTGGCGCCGTCGTGCGGGACGCGGGACGCGTAGAGGACGCTCGAGATGCCCGCTGCCACCGACTCGGCGAACTCCTGGCCGAGCTGCGACGTCCCCCGAGTCACCACGTCGAACCCCGGAGTCTGGGTGGCGCCCGGGTCGACGATCGGGATGAGCAAGGTGTGCAGCTGCAGCTGCCCCGGCAGCACCGCCACCCCGCCGTCGAGGTCACCGTCGGACACCCCCGTCTTGACCGCGCTCTCGCTGGCGAGGGAGACGACGGTGACGCCGGGCGGCAGCTGGCTGGCGTGCACGGCCGCTGTGATGAGCTGGGGGGAGGCGCCCGAGACCCCGATGTGAGCGACGGTCGCCTCGCCGTTGCCGGCCAGCGACAGCCCCAGGACGGCCGACATCAAGAGTGGGGCCGCCAAGCAGCCGATGAGAACGGAGCGATCGCGCAGTCGGCGCTTGAGCTCGTTCAGCGCGATGACGCGGATCAATCCCGCAACTCTTTCCCCGTCAGGCGCAAGAAGACGTCTTCGAGGTTGGGCGAGCGGACCTCTACGCCCGTCAGGTCGACGCCGTGGCGCGTCGCCACGGCCACCACGGCCGGGAGGATGGCCGGGCCGTGGTCGGTGGTGAGCTCGAGGTTGCCGTCCACCTCGTGGACCTCGTGGACGTTGTCGAGCTCGCGGCAGGCCGCGGCCAACTGGTGGAGTTCCGCCCCGTCGCAGGCCAGGTGCACCTTGTCCCGACCCCCGTGGGCCGCGATCAGGGAGTCGGCTGTGCCCTCCGCGATGAGGTGGCCGTCATCGATGATCCCGATGCGGTCGCAGAGCTTGGCCGCTTCCTCCATGTAGTGCGTCGTGTAGAGCACCGCGATGCCGAGTCGGCCGACGGTCTCGAGGATGGCGTTACGGCTCTGGGGGTCGACGCCGACGGTGGGCTCGTCGAGCACCAGCAGTTTGGGCCGGTGCAGCAGGCCGGCGGCCATGTTGGCCCGCCGCTTCATGCCGCCCGAGTAGGTGCCGATGCGGTCTTTCCCGCGGTCGGCCAGACCCACGAGCTCGAGCGTCTCGCCGATGCGTGCCTGGAGCTCCTTGCCCGCCAGGTCGTAGAGCTGGCCGAAGAAGGTGAGGTTCTCCACCGCGGACAGGTCGGGGTACAAGGCCAGGTCCTGGGGGACGTAGCCGATCGACGCCTTCGCCTCGAGCGTGCCGCCCACGAAGCCGTCGACCGAGATCTCCCCCTCGTCGGCGATGGTCAGCCCGCACAGCATGGAGATCGTGGTGGTCTTCCCGGCGCCGTTCGGGCCCAGGAGCCCGTAACACTCCTGCTCGGCGATGGAGAAGGACACCCCGTCGACGGCCAGCCGGTCGCCATAGCGTTTCCGGAGGCCCTGGCAGGACAGCATCGGTGGTTGTTCCAGCTTCGGCAGGCCCGTTCTGCTGCCACCGACCGCCTGCTGCATGCGCCCTCCCCAGGGAAAACAGGTTCGAGAGGGAAAGAGGATCCTCTTTTCGCACCCTAGCAGAACGGGTGCGATGCGGAGGGTCGACGACGAGTCAATCGGCCAGTCGCAGCGGGTACGAGGCGGCCGCCACCTCGAGGATCTCGGCACGGTCCTCCTCGAGGAGGAATCCTCCCTCGATGGTGGCATGGAGGGAGGCCTCGAACCGCTCCAGGTACTCGGGCTTGCCGCCGGGATACCACGCTGCGAGCGCGGCGTCGTCGAAGGGCTCGGTCTTGCCGAAGAGCATGGCGAAGGACTCCCCGCTCTGGCCCAGGCCCGACATGACGGCTGTCGGCACCTCCACCCAGGGTGTGCGGACGCCGCCGAGCGCGTTGCCCCGGTCGTCGAGGCGATAGCCCGTCCTCTCGGCGTCGAGGTCGAGCCGAGCAGCCTGCGGCGGAGCTCCCCGTCCCTAGCCCATCGCGTCAGGTGCGCCAGCGCCGCCTGGGCGACGTAGTGCTGCTGGGGCCCG
This sequence comes from uncultured Acidimicrobiaceae bacterium, assembly GCA_963774485.1. Lineage (GTDB taxonomy): Bacteria > Actinomycetota > Acidimicrobiia > Acidimicrobiales > RAAP-2 > Bog-473. Next base: position 43,729 of record CAVZFG010000004.1, on the reverse strand, counting down.
GCGTTGATGGGCGAGTTCGTCCGCCCGATCATGAGGTTCGTGGTCGGGCGCAGCAACTCGGCCAGGCGCTCCCCGCTCAGCGTGCCGTCGTCGTGGCGCCCGGCGCTGACCGTGTAGGTGTCGGCGTGGGCGGCGCCGGCCATTTCCCAGACGCGGACGTGGTCGGAGTCGGGCTGCTCGGCGAGGCCGCCCCCGAGGAGGATCACGTCGGTCTCGCTCTGCAGCACGAGCACCGGCACCCGGGTGTCCTCTCGAATGCGCTCGCCCTTGGACGAGATCACACGGGTCGTCTCCTCGAGTCCCTGGCCCCGTGCGGACGGGATGAACACACCGTCGATGGCGACGCCAACCCCGGGACGCCCGTGCACGAAGAAACCGTCGAACGCTCGGGCGTGCCCGTCGACGGCGTTGATGTAGGTCACCAGGCAGGCGGCGGACTGGGACTCGCCCGCCGCGAGCACGTGCTCGGCCACCAAGTCGCCGCCCAGCGGGTTCTCCGGCGCGGGCACGCGCAGAAGCTCTCCGGCCTGGGTGAAAATGTCGAACGACCACGCATCGCCCGGATGCTCCAGGTCGGCGTAACGCTCCGGTGCCAACAGCTTGAGGTGGATGCCTTCGACGAACCCTCCGCCGTCGATGCCCACCTTCTGTGCCGACACGCCGACCCAGGCGTGGCCCTGCGCCACGAGGTGGCGGTGGAAGAAACCCCAGTCCGGTGCGGCGTCGACGCCCGCCGAGACGTTGTGCCATTCCACGACGACCGTGCCGCTGAAGCGGCCGGGGTCCGACGGCCGGCGCACCACGATCCGCGTCCGGAAGTGCGCCTCGTCTCCTGGGCCCACCGTCCAACGGCCGTCCGCGCCCCGTTCGCCTTGCAGCTCGTACGAGGTCGCTGTCCCCGCAATCCCGTACTCGGTCTCGGAGTATCCCAGCGTCGCCAGGTCGTAGTCCCGCATGATGTCCGGCGCCGCACCCGGCATCTCCCAGAACGACAGACGTCGTGTCGTGGCCATCGTCACCCTCCCAATCGGGACGGAAGACCGACCCGGCTCGCTCAGTCCCTTTATTAGGGATACTCTTTCGTGTCGCCGTGGCAGCCGTCGGCCGCATCGGGCCGGCAGCAGTCGTGCAACGAGGATCGAGGATACGACGTGACAGAAGCTTGGATCATCGACGCGTGCAGGACCCCCCGAGGTGTCGGGAAGGTCGGCAAGGGGGCGCTGTCCGAGTTGCACCCGCAGGTCCTGGGCGCCACCGTCCTGAGAGCGCTGGCCGAGCGCAACGGGCTCGACACCGGCGACGTCGACGACGTCGTCTGGGGCACCTCCATGCAGGTGGGCACTCAGGGGGGCGACCTCGGCCGCATGGCCGCCCTCGACGCCGGTTACGCCCTTACTGCCAGCGGTGTCACGCTGGACCGCTTCTGCGGGTCGGGCATCTCGGCGGTCAACTTCGCCGCTGCCTCCGTCATGGCGGGCATGGAGGACGTCGTCATCGCCGGCGGCACCGAGATGATGTCCTCCTACGCCGCCAACGTCGGCAAGTCCCGCTCTCCCTTCCTCGACAGCGGCAACGACCACCTCCGCGCCATCCACCCCCAGACGAACCAGGGCGTGGCCGCCGACGCCATCGCCACGCTCGAGAAGATCGATCGCCGGGCCGTCGACGAGCTGGCGGCCGAGTCACAGCGCCGGGCCGAAGTTGCCATCAAGGAGGGCCGCTTCGACCGCTCGCTCGTAGCGGTGCACCACCTCGATGGCACCGTCGCCCTCGACCGGGAGGAGTACCCGCGCCCCGGGACGACGGTCGACTCGCTGGCGTCACTCCCCTCGTCCTTCGAGGCGCTGGCCGACTTTCCGCTTGACGAGAAGGGGACGACGTACCGCTCGCTGGTGCTGCAGAAGTTCCCCGGGCTCGAGATCGACCACGTGCACCACGCCGGCAACTCCTCGGGCGTCGTCGACGGGGCGGCGGCGCTGCTCATCACGAGTCCCGCCTACGCCACCGCGCACGGGTTACGCCCCCGGGCCAGGGTCGTCGCCACGGCCAACGTCGGCGACGACCCCACCCTGATGCTCAACGCCCCCGTGCCCGCCACCCGGAAGGTCCTCGCCAAGGCCGGGATGTCGCTGGGTGACATCGACCTGTTCGAGGTCAACGAAGCTTTCGCCGTCGTGCCGGAGAAGTACATCCGCGACCTCGACGTCGATCGGGAGAAGATCAACGTCAATGGCGGCGCCATCGCGTTGGGCCACCCCATTGGAGCCACCGGCTCGCTGCTGGTGGGCACGGCACTCGACGAGCTCGAACGGCAGGACAAGCAGGTCGCGCTGATCACCATGTGCGCCGGCGGTGGCATGGCGCCCGCGGTGGTCATCGAGCGCGTCTAAGGGCTGCCGTCTCGGGCGCGCCGGTCCGGACGATGATGTGGTCGCCATGGTGACGTCGCTCCGGGACACGCTGGACTCGAACGACTACGACGAGTTCGGCCTCCTCCACGAGAACGCGGCGGAGTGGGACGTCCCCTTCGACACGCAGCCGGTCGTGTCCCGGCAGTCGTTCACCTTGCCATCGGGGCAGAACCTGTCCTACCTGCGCTGGGGTCAGGGCGAACCCGAGCTCGTGTTCCTGCACGGCGGGGCACAGAACGCGCACACGTGGGACACCCTCATGCTGGCCCTCGGCCGCCCGGCGGTCGCGGTCGATCTGCCCGGGCACGGTCACTCCGACCGGCGGCCCGATCGCGACTACGGGCCCTGGCAGAACGCCGAGGCGGTCGCGACGCTGATGGCGTCGGTCACGCCCGCCGCCCGTTGCGTCATCGGCATGTCGCTCGGCGGGGCCACCACCATCCGCCTGGCCGCCCAACACCCGGAGCTGTGCCGTCGCGCCGTGTTCGTCGACGTCACCCCCCAGGTCAACGACTCGACCCGCCAGCTCACGACGGCCGAGCGCGGCACCGTCTCGCTGATCGCCGGGCCCCCGGTCTACGACACCTTCGAAGAGATGGCCGACGCCGCCGTCGCCCTCAGCCCGTTCCGGGCCGCCTCGGGTGTGCGGCGCGGGGTGCGCCACAACGCCTACCGGCTCGACGATGGACGCTGGACGTGGCGCTACGACTTGTTCGGTCCGCCGTCCGGCGACACCGAAGGCGGTCCTCCCTCTTGGGTCGACTTCACCCCGCTGTGGGAGGACGTCAGTGCCATTACCGTCCCGACCCTCCTCGTGCGCGGTGCCTTGTCGCCCTACGTGCGCGACGACGACGCCGCCGAGATGCAGCGCCGCCTTCCCACACTCGAGGTCGTCCTGGTCGAGGGCGCCGGCCACGCCGTGCAGAGCGACCGGCCCCTCGTGCTCGCCGACCTCATCCGCTCGTTCGCCCTGTGACGGCGGCGGGCGACCGGCGTGCCCGGGACGCCTTGCGCACCACCTGGCGTCACGCCGGTGTCTATCCCGACCTGACCGTCGGCGAGGCGATCGCGGCCGGCTCGCGTCCCACCCCGACGACCGCATCCTCTTCGCCCGGGTCGACGGGGAGACGACGGCGGTGACGCTGCGCGAGTTGCTCGAACGCGCCTCGGGGTGCGCCGCACGGCTGGCGGGCGCGGGTGTGGCAGCCGGGGACACGGTCGTCGTGCAGGCACCGGCCGATCTGAGGGGTACCGAGGTCCTCGCCGGCGTCTGGCTTCTCGAGGCCGTCGCCGTCCCGATCGCGATGACTGCTGCGGCCGACGAGGCCGCCCATGCCGTGGCCGAGACCGGTGCGCACTGCGTCGTCGTGTCACCCGAATGGCAAGGGCGCGACCTCGTCACGCCGATCGCGACCTCGCTCCAACCGAGACGGGTGCTCGTCCTCGGCGAGCACGCCGGCGCCGGCGCACGCGCGCTCGGCAGCGTCGAGCCCGTGCCGGTGCCGCGGGGCCGCCGTGCCGACCCGTCCTCGGTCGCCTGCGTGCTCTACACGTCGGGCTCCACGGCAGCGCCGAAGGGCGTGCAGCACAGCCACGAGACGCTGCTGGCCGGGCTCGTCACCGGGCCGGTGGACGCGACCAGCCGGATGCTGGCCACCTTTCCGGCCGGCCACGTGGCCTCGCTCCTCGGCCTCCTGCGACCGCTGGTCGCCGGCGGGACGACGGTCGTGATGGACCGCTGGAGTGCTCGGGCCGCGGCCCAGCTCATCGAGGAGCACCGCATCACCGCCAGCGCGGGGACGCCCTTCTTCCTCTCGACCCTGCTCGACGAGGCAGAGCGCTCCGGACGTGACATCTCGTCGCTGAACCGCTTCCTCTGCGGCGCGGCGGCCGTGCCGCCCGCGTTGGTGGACCGCAGCGAGGCGGCCGGCATCGTGACCTGGCGCACGTACGGGTCGACCGAACATCCCGCCATCAGCTCGGGTGGACCGGCCGACCCGCCCGACAAGCGGCGGCTGACCGACGGGCGGGTGACCCCGGGGAACGAGGTCCGACTGCTCGATGAGCGCGGCGGCCAGGTGACGCCGGGCGACGAGGGAGAGATCGTGGCCCGAGGCCCCAAACAGTTCCTCGGATACCAGGACCCGGCGGCCGACGCCGACGCGTTCGTCGACGCCACGTGGTTCCGCACCGGCGACCTGGCCCGCTTCGACGAGGACGGCTACCTCGTGGTGACCGACCGGACGAAGGACATCATCATCCGGGGCGGAGAGAACATCTCGGCCCGCGAGGTCGAAGAGGTGCTGGCGCGCCACGGTGCGGTCGCCGAGCTGGCAGTGTGCGCCGCGCCCGACGAGATCTGGGGGGAGGCGGTGTGCGCGGTGGTGGTGCCGCGAGAGGGCGAAGCTGCCCCGACGGTCGAGCAGTTCCGTGCACTCGCGTCCTCGGCCGGGCTGGCCGCGCACAAGGTGCCGACCAGGGTCGTGGTGACCGATGCGCTGCCCCGGACGGCGGCCGGCAAGGTTCGCAAGAGGGACCTCGCGCGCCCTGCTCTGAGGCCCCGGTGGGAAAGCAAAAATAGTACACTTTTTTTTCTCGATCGGGGCGGACGCCGATGTGCCCGCCGTCCGGGCGATCGAGTAAGAAACCCACATCGACCGAGTACGCAATAGGGAGGAACACGCCGTGGAGATCCAGGGGAAGAAGGCCGTCGTCGTCGGCGGCGCGTCCGGCATGGCCAAGGCCACGGCCGAGCTGCTGCGCCAAAAGGGTGCCGACGTCGCCATCCTCGACCTGCCCAACACGGCGGGTGCCGAGGTGGCCAAGGAGCTCGGGGGCACGTTCCACGAGGTGGACGTCCTCGACGAGAACCAGGTCGAGTCCGCACTGGGCGATGCCGTGGCCGCCCTCGGAGGCCTGCACATCGCGGTCAACACCGCCGGGGGCGGCACCGCCAAGCGGACGCTCACCAAGGACGGCCCCCACCCGCTCGACGACTTCCGCCGCACCATCGAGCTCAACCTCATCGGCACCTTCAACCTCAATCGGCTGCAGGCCTTCCACATGTCGAGCAACGAGCCCGAGGACGGCGAGCGTGGCGTCATGATCGACACCGCTTCCATCGCTGCCTTCGAGGGGCAGATCGGCCAGGTGGCCTACACGGCGGCCAAGGCCGGCATCGCCGGCATGATGCTCACCATGGCCCGCGACCTCGGCAGCATGGGCATCCGGGTCATGGCCATCGCGCCCAGTCTCTTCAGCACCGGGATCACAAAGGGAATCCCCGACGAGTTCGCCGACGCCCTCACCAAGGACGCCGCCTTCCCCAAGCGCATGGGCCGGCCCTCCGAGTACGCCAGACTCGCCGTGGCCATCGTCGAGACACCGATGCTCAACGGCTCGTGCATCCGGCTCGACGGCGGGCAGCACTTCGCTCCCAAATAGGCGAACGGGGTCAGGGTGCCATCGGTGGACGTGCAGCTCCAGGTCGACGTCACGGAAGCGGCGGGCCTGGGCGAGCCCGCGCACGTCGCGCTCACCGTCACCGTCCCCGACGAGCTCGGGATCGATCCCTTGGTCTGCTTCGGCAAGCCCGGCGGCGGGTACGCCCGGGGCTACTACACCGAGGACCTGCCGGGCCCGGGCTCCGGGGCCCAGGCCGCGTGGCACGCCGAGCGGGGCTGGATCTTCGTCTCGGTCGACCATCTCGGCGTGGGCGACAGCTCCGTGCACGACTCGGAGCGGCTGACCTACACCCCTGTCGTGGCGGCGAGTCAGGCCGCCGAGACCGAGGTGCTGCAGAAGCTGGCGGCGGGCACCCTGATCGACGGCTTCCCGAGGGTCGAGCGCCCGGTGACGATCGGCATCGGCCAGTCGATGGGCGGCGCTCTGCTCGTCGTGCAGCAGGGTCGCTACCACTGCTACGACGGCATCGGGGTGCTCGGCTACAGCGCGGTGCACACCCACCCGCCCACCGCGCCCGGCACCGCTCCCCTGGCCATGCCCTGGATGCCCCGCGACACCATGCCCTCCGACGGCGTCGTGACCAACGGCCCCGCGCTGGCCGAGCTCGACCCTTCGGAGGTGCCGGGCCCCTCGGCCATGGCCTGGGGCTTCCACTACGACGACGTCGACCCCGAGCTCGTCGCGCGCGACCTGGAGGACTTCCCGGCCCGGAAGGGCGACGTCCCGCCGTGGGGCTCGGCCACGGTCCCGATGACCGTCGCCCTCTGGTGCGTCACTCCCGGCGGGGTCCAGCCCGAGGCGGCCTCCGTCCGCTGCCCCGTTCTGGTGGCTCTCGGCGAGCGCGACGTGCTGGTCGACCCGCGGGGCGAGCCGCGGGCGTACGCGTCGTCGCGCAGCGTGGACCTCTTCATCTGCCCGAGGATGGGACACATGCACAACTTCGCCGGCACGCGGGAGCTGATGTGGCGGCGTATCGAGGCCTGGGCCGACTGGGTGCGGGTAGCGCGGGACTCCTGAAACGGTCCTGAGACAGGAGCGGAAGGGTGGGGACATGACGACCGGAGGACCCGCGGTGCCGACCCGATCCGATCCCGACGCCTGGAGAGCGCATGGCCGGGCCACCTACGAGCAGGTGATGGCCGTGCCGTGCGAGCTGCCGGCCAGCCCCGCGTCCGAAGCCGGGTTGTTGGACTTCGTCTTCGCCGAGGTGTGGAACCGCCCGGGGCTGAGCAGGCGGAACCGGCGCTGGGTCACGCTGGCCTGTGTCTGCGCGGCGGACACCGTCGGACCGATCGAGGCCCATGTCTATGCCGCGCTCAAGTCGGGCGACATCTCCTTCGACGAGATGCAGGAATTCGTCCTGCACTTCGCCGTCTACTGCGGATGGCCCAAGGCGTCGTTGGCCGAGACGGAGGTCTACCGCCAACAGGCTCGGATCAACGCCGAGCGGGGCGAGCCGCCGCCCGAGCCGCGCCGGCTCGGGGCGTGGAACCCCGGCATGGATCCCGAGCTGCGGCTGCAGAACGGCGAGCATGCCTTCGCGACGATCAATTGCATGGCCGCCGTGGGGCGCACGAGCCCGTACATGACTGCCGGCATCCTCAACTTCGTCTTCGGCGAGGTGTGGCAACGACCGGGTCTCACGGTGCGGGACCGGCGCTTCATCACTTTGGCCTGCGTCGGCCACGACGACACGGTGGGCCCGATTCACTCGCACGTGTACTCGGCTCTCAAGAGCGGGGACGTGACCTACGACGAGATGCGCGAGGTGGTGCTGCAGTTCGCGGCCTACTCCGGGTGGCCGAAGGCCTCCTTCCTCGAACAAGTGGCCTCCGAGAGCTGGAAGGCCGTGCAGGCCGCCGACGGGGACGGGGGGGCCGGCGGGGCCGGCGGGGCCGGCGGGCGGCGGTGATCGAGGACCTGAACGGCTGCGTCGCCGTGGTCACCGGTGGCGCCAGCGGCATCGGACGGAGCACCGCCCGGGCGCTGGCCGCGGCCGGGGCGGCGGTGGTCATCGCCGACATCCACGAGGAACGCATGCGGTCCGCCCGCGACGACATCACCGGAGCCGGAGGCCGGGCCATCGTGTGCCGCTGTGACGTCGCCTCCGACGACGACGTGTTCGCGCTGCACGAGACGGCGCTGGAGGCGTTCGGGCCGGTGGACCTCGTGATGAACAACGTCGGGGTCCTGATGCTGGGTGCTCCCGAGAACATCCCGCTGGCGGCATGGGATCGGACGCTGAACGTGAACGTCCTCTCCGTGGCGAGGAGCGTCCACGCCTTCCTGCCCGGCATGGTGGAACGGGGGCGGGGTCACGTCGTCAACACGGCGTCGACCGCCGGCCTCTGGGGCTACTCGCCGGACCGGATCCCCTACGCCGCGAGCAAGGCGGCGGTCATCGCGCTCTCCGAGTCGCTGGCGATCTACGCACGGCCGCGAGGGGTGGGGGTGACCTGCCTCTGCCCGGGGCCGGTCAAGACCAACATCGCCGAGCAGGTCCAGGTCTTCGGGCAGATCGGGCCGATCCACACGCCGCCGCTCCCGGTCTTGGAGCCCGACGAGGTCGCGGTCAAGGTCCTCGACGCCATCCGCAACGACACGTTCCTGGTGCCGACGCACGACGAGGTCTTCGAGATCCTCGTCGAGCGGGCCGGGGATCCCGAGGCCTTCCTGGCGAGACAGGTGCGAGAACACGCCGAGCTCCCCTGAACGGGCAGACCAGAGCCGCTCGTCGCCCGACGCACGGTCGAGCGGGGCGTCGACGGCCGCGAGGCCGGATCTACGAAGGCGGCTGCTCGGCGACAGCGGGCGAGGGGCCATCGGCCGCCGTAACGCCACTGCTCGGCGCGGTCGCTTGCCAGAGCTCACGGACGACCACCTGGATCACCGCGGCAACGGGAATCGCGAGGAGGACGCACACGAAGCCGCCGAAGAGTCCGCCGACCCAACTGCCGACGTCGGCCCCGATGAGGACGGCCACGAAGACCAGCAGGGGATTCACCTTCACGGTGCGGCTCATCACCACCGGATTCAAGATGTGGTTCTCGAAGAAGGTGTAGAGCAGGAACACCACGGCGGTGACGATCCCCGCCGTGAGCGAGTGCCCGAGAGCGAAGAGAACCGTCGGAATGCCAGCCAACGCCCCACCGATCGTCGGAAGGAAGTCGACGACCGCCACCCAGAGCCCGAGGAGGAGTGCATAAGGCACCGAGAGTGCGGCGAGCGTCACGAAGACCACGGCGCCGGCAACGATCGAGGTGAGGATGTCCCCCAGGATGAAGCCCGAGATGGACCGGCTGACCTTTCCACCGATTTCCGTGTACCGCTTCGCTCGGTCGGCGGACATCGACCGGAGGATGGCTACTCGCATCTTGGGGGCCTCCAAGAGGAGGAGCAGCACGAACGCAAAGGTCGCCGCCAACGAAGCGATCACTGAGATGGCGCCTTTGCCGAGAGCGAAGGCAGGCTTGCTCAGGCTCTCGGCATAGCTCACGAGCTTGGGGGAGTTCTTGTTCACCCAGGACTCGATGTGATACTTGCGGACGAGGTGGCCGATCCAGCCTCTGCCGTGCTGCGCCTTGTTCACGTAGGCCGGCAGGGCGTTTGCGAAGTGGGTGATGCTGTTCACGAGGGGGTAGCCGAACGCCACGGCGAGACCGACGAAGACGAGAACAGCCCAGAGCGTGACGATGAGCACCGCAAAACCGCGTCGCGGTACCTTCCATCGTTGCAGGGTAATGACCATCGGGTTCAAGACGAGTGCGACGAAGCCGCCGACGAGCATGAGGAGGACGACGTCCCGCAGCCGGTACAAGAGCTTGGCCACGAGGTAGACGACCACCAGGATCCCGACCGTGACGAGAATGGTGCGCAACGGCACGGCCCTGACGTCGGCCCACTGCATGATGCGTGCCCGCCTTGACGTCGTGTCTGGCGATGGGGACTCCGGGCCTTCAGAGAGCATGGTCGCGCATGCCTAGGCGATCGGTCGCCTCCACGAGAGAAAGACCACTCGGAAGAGGCTAACTGCCCCGACTGCTCCAGACTGTGATCAGGCGGGACTCCTCACATCTCAAGGTGCAACGGGGCGGCGACCCCGCGGGGACGGCCGACCCCGAGCGCCGCCCCCGCCAAATGTCAGAGAATGGGGCATATGCACCACTTCGCCGTTTCCCTGGCGCCGCTGCGGCGCCGCGGCGAGCCCGGAACTCGGCGGGTGCGCAAGGATCGGGACTGATGGAGCTCGACCTCGCCGAGGACCTCCCCTCGCTGCTCGCCCTCGAGCGGGTCGACCGCGACCTCTTCAGAGGGCGCAACGCCAACTACGGCCCACGCCGGACCCTCTTCGGCGGGCAGGTCGCCGCGCAGGGCCTGATCGCGGCCGCGTGGACCGTCGAACAGGGCCGCCTCCCCCATTCGTTGCACGGCTACTTCCTCCGGACCGGGCGCAGCGACCTGCCGGTCATCCTCGAGGTCGACCGCGACCGGGACGGGCAGTCGTTCTCGGCCCGCCACGTGGTCGCCGTGCAGGAGGGTGAGGTCATCTTCTCCATGGTCACCTCGTTCCACGCCGAGAGTGAGAGCGGTCGATTCGACGACGCCCCCCGGCGCCCGGTCCCCGAGCCGGAGGAGGTCGCGCCCGGAGGTTGGAACCCGCTGCTCGAGGTGCGGCCGGTCACTCCGACCGATTTCTTGAAGGGCGTGTTCACCGACTGCCTGTGGGTCCGCTCTGCAGCCCCGTTGGGCCCGGATCTCCTGCTGCACCGGGCCGGGTTGACGTACCTGTCCGACCTCGGAACCGGCTTCGGCCAGCAGGACCGCTCGCTCATTGGCCGGGGCGGGCCGTCCATCGACCACTCCGTCTGGTTCCAAGAGGACATCCGGGCCGACGACTGGGTGCTCGTCGACCTGCGCCCCATCAAGGCCCGCAGCGCGCGCGGTGCGTACCACGGCTCGTTGCGGGACCGCCGTGGCACGCTGGGAGCGACCATCTACCAGGAGCAGCTCCTCTTGCCGGGCTCCACGGCCGACCTGGTCGCCGAGGTGCCGAGGTCCGAGGACGAGCAGGCGACGTCGCAGGCTCCCGATCCCGAGCAGGTGGCGTCGCGGCGCGAGGCGCAGGGGCAACACCCGGCCGGACACTAGGGCGGCGTTTCGACGCGCGGCGGAGTACCGGACGCGCCCGTTGTTTGCCAGGCTCGCGCTACTACAGCGAGCGCGAGACCTGCGACATCGTGTGGCTCGTCGCCAGCGAACACCTGTACAACGTCAGCAACATCGGCCTCGACATCGGTTCCGACGGCCTCTGCGAGGCGAGGCCCGCCGCGGCAGCGGGGGCGACCAACGGAGCGGGGTGACCGTCACATCCAGCCGGCGATCGTCTCGATGTCCTTCAGCCCGTTCGGGCCCACCGGCTGCACGTTGAGCACGGTCACTCCCGAGTCCCGGTAAGCGGCGACGCGGTCCTTCACGTAGCCGGCGTCCCCCACCAGCGACATCCCGGCGATCAGCTCGTCGGGCACCAGAGCCGCCGCCTCCTTGCGGTTGCCCCCGAGATACAGGTCCTGGATCTGCTCGGCCTCCTTCTCGTAGCCGTAGCGTCGCAGCACGTCGTTGTAGAAGTTCGTGCCCTTGGCCCCCATGCCTCCGTAGTAGAGGGCGAGCATGGGCCGGTCCCGGTCGCGCAGCCCGACCACGTCGTCGCCAATGGCCAGCGACCCCCCGGCCACGATCTCCAACCGCGTCAGGCCGGCCGGCCGCTTCGCCAGGCCGGCCTCGAGCGCCGGGCCCCACAGCTCGTGGGCCCGGTCGGGCCAGTAGTGCAGCGGCAGCCACCCCTCGGCCAGCTCGGCCGTCATCTCGACGTTCTTGGGCCCGAGCGAAGCCACGTAGATGGGAATCCGCTCGCGCACGGGGTGGTCCAGGATCTTGAGCGCCTTGCCCAACCCCGTCCCCCTCCCCTCACCCAGGGGCACCTGGTAGTGAGCCCCCTGGTGGACGAGGCGGTCACGCCGCCACACCGAGCGGCAGATCTCGATGATCTCGCGGTGCGCGCCAACGGCGCGTCGTAGGGCACACCGTGGAAGCCCTCGATGACCTGAGGCCCGGACGCGCCCAGGCCGAGGACGAAGCGGCCCCGCGACAGCTTGTCGAGGCCGACCGCCGTCATGGCGAGCAGCGTCGGCGTGCGCGAGTAGAGCGGCAGGATGCTCGAGCCGATCTGTGCCCTGCTCGTCACCGCCGCCAGGAAGCCCATGGTCGACACGGCATCGGCGCTGTAGGCCTCACCCGTCCAGAGGTACTCGACCCCGATATCCTCCAGCCGCCGGACGTGGGCCGCGAACGCAGCGGGATCGTCGCGCATGCCCACCGTGGTGCCCAGTTTCATCGACGGCATACAATAGAGGATACTATTTAGGCATGTCGATCGCCATCACCGAAGACCACCGGGCCCTTGGGCAGACCGCCTCGGATTTCCTCGCCAAACACGATTCCCGAGGGGCCGCCCGGGCCCTGCTCGAAGCCGAGACCGAGACGCTCCCCCCGTTCTGGGGCGACCTGGCCTCCCTGGGCTGGCTCGGCCTGCACCTCCCCGAGGCGTGGGGCGGCTCGGGCTTCGGCCTGCCCGAGCTCGTCGTGGTGGTCGAGGAGCTGGGCCGGGCGCTGACGCCCGGGCCGTTCGTGCCGACGGTCATCGCCAGCGCGGTCATCAACGAGGTCGGGTCCGACGACCTGGCGGCACGCCTGCTGCGCGGGCTGGCCGACGGATCGGTGCTCGGAGGCGTGGGGCTGACGTCCGACATCACGGTGCGCGACGGGCGGGCCGCCGGGACGGCGCCGGCGGTCCTGGGCGGCGGCCTCGCCCACGTTCTCGTGCTGCCGGCGGGCGACGATGCCATCGTGGTCGACGCGGCGGCGGGCGGCGTCACCGTCGACGTACCGGCCAACCTCGACCCGACCCGGCGCTCCGCCCGGGTGACGCTCGACGGTGCGCCGGTGGGGGTGATCCCCGGGGGGCGGCAGGTGCTGGTCGACCTGGCGCGGCTCCTCGTGGCCGCCGAGGCCACCGGCGTCGCCACCGAGTGCACCGAGCAGGCCGCCGCCTACGCCAAGGTGCGCGTGCAGTTCGGCCGGCCCATCGCCATGTTCCAGGCCGTCAAGCACCATTGCGCCAACATGCTGGTCGCCTCCGAGCTGGCCACGGCGGCCGTGTGGGACGCCGCCCGCGCCGCCGAGGAGGGTGGCGACCAGCTCTCCTTCGCCGCCGCCATGGCGGCCGCGCTCGCCCTGGCCGCCGGCGACGAGTCCGCGCAGCTCAACATCCAGGTGCACGGCGGCATCGGCTTCACCTGGGAGCACGACGCCCACCTGTATCTCCGCCGAGCCACCGCGCTCGAGGCGCTCGTCGACGCCGAGGCCGCCGCCCACGACGTCACCGATCTCGCGCGCCGGCGTGCGCCGTACGCGGAGCATCGACCTGCCGCCCGAGGCCGAGCCGATGCGCGACGAGGTGCGCGCCTTCGCCGAGCGGGTCCGGGGCCTCGACGCGGCGGCGCAGCGCGAGGCCATGATCGAGACCGGCTACGTCATGCCCCACTGGCCGAAGCCCTGGGGGCGCGAGGCCGGCGCCGTGGAGCAGCTCGTAATCGAGCAGGAGTTCAAGGCGGCCGGCGTCACGCGACCGCAGTACGGGATCACGGGGTGGGTGATCCTCACGCTGATCCAGCACGCCACCGAGGACCAGGTCGCCCGCTGGGTGATGCCCGCCCTGCGCCAGGAGGTCATCTGGTGCCAGCTCTTCAGCGAGCCCGACGCCGGCAGCGACGCCGCCGGGGTCAAGACGCGGGGCACGCGGGTCGACGGCGGCTGGCTGGTCAACGGCCAGAAGGTGTGGACGAGCGGCGCGCACTACGCCGGCTTCGGCCTGGCCACCATCCGCACCGATCCCGACGTCCCCAAGCACGAGGGCATCACCACCGTGGTCATCGACCTGCACACCGACGGCGTGGAGGTGCGCCCGCTCAAGATGGTCACGGGGCAGTCCGAGTTCAACGAGGTCTTCTTCAACGACGTCTTCGTGCCCGACGACGACGTGGTGGGCCCCGTCAACGGCGGCTGGACCGTCGCCCGGGCGACGCTCGGCAACGAGAGCGTGTCCATCGGGGGCGGCCAGGGGGGCATGACGATGCCGGCCGACATGGTCCTCGCGCCCTTCGACGCCAACCCCGGGCGCCTGGCCGGCGGGTCCGGGCGGGTCGGCCGCCACATCGCGCGCAGCGAGGCCATGGCGGTGCTCAACATGCGCAGCGCCCACCGTGCCGTGGAGGGCGGCGGACCCGGGCCCGAGGGCAACGTCACCAAGCTGGTGCTCTCCGAGATCGGACACGAGGCGGCGGCCATCATGGCCGCCGTCGGCGGTCCCGAGACGGCCTACGCGGACGGCTCGAGCGCGCTCACCGCGCTGATGGTGCTGATGCATCGAGGCATGTCGATCGCCGGCGGGACGTCGGAGATCAAGCGCAACCAGATCGGCGAGCGCATCCTGGGCCTGCCCCGCGATCCGCTCGTCACCTGAGTCGGCGCCGAGCGCCTTCCCTACTGCGTCCCCGACCCCCCGAAGGTGGTCTCGGGCGAGCGCCAGTCCGTCGACACGAAGCGGTGCGCGATCAGCCACCGCTCGCCCACGGGGACGAGGCGGTCCCGGTAGCGCCCCATGTGGTCGAGCCCGATCTCGGTGAAGACGGTGAAGTAGCTGGCGAGGGTGGCCTCGGTCGGCGTCACGGACTCGAAGCGGATGTTCGTCACGCTGTGGCGGACTATGCGCCGCCGGCCCCCGGCGCCCGTGGTCCGGGCGGCCGCCTGGCGAGCGTGCGTCGCCGCGGTGGTGCCGCCGAAGCGCTCCATGATGGCGGCGCGACCCCGCAGCGGTTCCTCGCCACGGATCTCGAGCACGCCGCCCTCGCAGAACGCCGCTGCGAACTCCTCGAGCAGGTACCGGTCACCCGCGTGGTTGTACTGGGCCAGCGTGTCGCGGCACGCCTCACGGGCGGCGAGCTCCCACAGTTCCATCAGCCCCTCCCTCAACCCGCCACCGGGCGCTGATGGTCGAGCGTCACCGGCGCATCATGGGCCATGGTCGATCGTACGTCCCCTTCCGACCTTCGTGGCCGAGGAGTCGCCGGCGCTACCGGATGGTGGGTGGTTCCGACCGCCGCTTCAGGAAGATCTCC
The DNA here is from genome assembly GCA_963774485.1 of uncultured Acidimicrobiaceae bacterium. Classification (GTDB taxonomy): domain Bacteria; phylum Actinomycetota; class Acidimicrobiia; order Acidimicrobiales; family RAAP-2; genus Bog-473. The sequence goes on along the minus strand of CAVZFG010000004.1, from coordinate 28,620 downwards.
TGCCCTTCCCGCAGCGACTGCGCACTCATCGAGAGATTGAGGAAGACGTTGCCCAGTTCGGTCACCTGTCCGGGAGGGACGTCCCGGGTGGCCCAAAGTGTCCGGAGGGAGGCCTGCACCGCTGCCGGGGGTTGGGAGGCAATCGCGCGCGCGACGCCGAGCGCCACCTCCGTGAGCTCGCCCGCCGGCACCACCTGCGTGACCATGCCGATCATCTCGGCCCGCCGCGCCGAGATCCGCTCGTGTGTGCCCATCAGGGTCATGCGCATGAGCTCACCAAAGGGCATACGGGAGGCCATCAGGGTCGGCTCGAAAACCGCGGGCATCCCGTACGTCACGTGCGGGTCGAAGAACGTTGCGTTCTCCGAGGCAATGAGGAAGTCCGACTCACCGAGCAGGTAGAAGGCACCGCCACCCGCCATTCCGTTCACCGCGGCGATCACCGGCTTCCACAACTCTTGGCTGCGCGGCCCGATCGTCCGGCCGGGGTCCTCGTAGGTGTACGGGTCGAAGTAGTACTCGGCGTCCGACGTTGGCACCTCGCTCCGGTCGATGCCCGTGCAGAACGCCCGCTCACCGGCACCGGTCAAGACCACAGCCCGCACGGCGTCGTTCGATCGCAGGGATCGCCACACCTCTCGGAGCTCGCGCTGCATCGTCTCGTTGAAGGCGTTGTGCACCTCGGGCCGGTTGAGCGTGACGACGGCCACGCCCTCCGACTCCTCGTACTCCAGCGTCTCGAGCTGCATGCGGTCCTTCCTCTCGGTCCCTGTCGCCCGGTCGCGAATATCCCGCGAGTGACCGTTCGGACGAGAAACGAACATTAATCCACGACGCGTTTCCCTCTGCCCTGTGGCGCACCCTCGTGCTCTACGGAGTGCGTTACCCCAGACCGCCATCACGACCTCGTCAATCGTGCTCCCATCGGTGAAGGTGAAGGTGCCCTCCGTGCCGGGCATCCCGGGTTCGTACTCGGGCCGTCCGTTGCTTTCGCCGATGGGGGCGAAGGGCCCTCCCGCCAGCGGGGTCCCGGCGGTATCTAGAGTGCCTCCATGGCAGACCCCCAGAGCGGCCGGGTCGACTCCGTCTGGCACCTGCTGGTGGGGCCACCGAGGTCGGCGCGGGGCACGGGCAAGGAGAAGATCACTCCGGTCCAAGGGCTGTCAGCCCTCTCGCTCGACGCGCTCACGTCGGTGGCCTACGGGCCGGAGGCCATCATCCTCGTGCTGGCGGTGGCCGGGGCGGGAGCCCTGCACCTCGTCCTCCCCATCACGATCGCCATCGTCGCCCTCCTGGCCATCCTCGTCTTCTCCTACCGCCAGGTCATCGACGCCTATCCGATGGGCGGCGGGGCCTACGCCGTGTCCCGGGCCAACCTGGGGACGAACGCCAGCCTGGTCGCCGCCGCGGCGTTGGTGGTCGACTACACGCTGACCGTCGCCGTCTCCATCGCGGCCGGCGTCGCCGGCCTCCAGTCCGCCTTCCCCTCACTGGACGGCGCCACGATCCCCCTGTGCCTGGGGATCCTCCTCTTCATCACCCTGCTCAACCTGCGCGGCCTGGGCGAGACGGCACGGGCCTTCCTGCTGCCCACGATGGTGTTCATCGTCGGGCTGCTGGCCATCATCGCCGTGGGGCTCATCCACCCCCTCGGCCTCAATGAACAACAGCTGGGCACGTCGCAGCTCCCGACGACGGGTCTCAAGGCGGTGACCTTCCTGCTCATCCTCAAGGCCTTCTCGGCCGGGTGCAGCGCGCTCACCGGCGTCGAGGCCATCGCCAACGGTGTCCCGCTGTTCCGTGAGCCCCGGGTCGTCCGGGCCAAGCGGACCGAGGTGCTGCTCGGCGTCATCCTCGGGGTCATGCTGCTGGGCCTGGCCGTGCTGGCCAAGCGCTGGCACATCGGGCCCCGCAGCGGACAGACCGTGCTGAGCCAGATCATGGCCATGGCCGTGGGACGGAATTGGGCCTATTACCTCGTGTCGATCACGATCACGATCGTGCTGGCCCTGGCGGCCAACACGTCGTTCGGGGGGCTCCCGATCCTGGCCAGCCTCCTCGCACGGGACAACTACCTCCCCCACCTCTTCAGCATCCGCGGCGACCGCCAGACCTTCGCCAACGGCATCGTCGTGCTCGCCGTCATGGCGGGTGCGCTCCTGATCGCGGTGGGCGGCAACACCAACACGCTGATCCCCCTCTTCGCCATCGGGGTGTTCATCGGATTCACGCTGTCGCAGACGGGTCTGGTGGTGCACTGGCGAAAACTACGTCCGCCCGGGTGGAGACGCCGCGCCATCATCAACGGGGTCGGCGCCGTCATCACCGGCATCGCCACCATCGTCTTCTTGATCTCGAAGTTCACCGAGGGAGCCTGGGTGGTCGTCATCGCCATCCCGGCCTTCATCTTCCTCTTCCTGCGCATCCACGCCTACTACCAGCGGGCAGGCAAGGAGCTGCACATCGACGAGACTCCGATGCGTCCCGAGCCGAAGTACACGCTCGTCATCGTGCCGGTCAACCGCGTCTCACGCCTCACCGAGCACGCCTTGTGCGAGGCCGAGTCGCTCGGTCAGGAGGTCGTCGCGGTGACGGTCGTCCTGCGTGGCGGGGACGACGCCAGCCGGGATCTCGACCGGCTCCGACGCCATTGGAGGCGGTGGGACCCCGGCGTGCCCCTCAAGGTGCTCCACACCGACTACGCCTCGGTCGTCCAGCCGATCGTCGCCTACATCGACGAGGTCCGCACGGAGCACCCCGAGTACCAGATCGTCGTGCTGATCCCCGTGATTCGCCCCGACAAGTGGCGCTACCGGCTCCTGCACAACCAGATCGACCTGGTCCTCTCCTCGGCGCTGCGCAGCCGGGAGGACGTCGTCGTGGCGCGGGTCTCCGTTCCCCTGGAGACGGCGGGGAGCCAGAAGGGCGGGCGCTGAGCGTCGGCGTCGGCGGCTCAGCGCCTCGGCGCCTCGGCGCCTCGGCGGCTCAGCGTCCCTTCCACACCGGGTCGCGCTTCTCGATGAACGCGGACGCGCCCTCCTTGGCGTCCTCGCTGCCGAAGACCTTCGGTTGCCACTCGGCCGCCAACGCGCGCGCCTTCTCCAGATCGGTCGACGCCGTGCGCACGAGCTCCTTGGTGGCTTGCAACGCGAGCGGTCCGTTGCGCGCGATGCGCTCGGCCAACGCGACGGCGGCGTGGAGCACGTCGCCGGGCGGCACCACCTGATTGATCAGCCCGAGCGACAACGCGCGCCCGGCATCGATGGGATCTCCGGTCAGCGTCAGTTCCAAGGCCACGGCCAGCGGGATGCGCGTGCTGACGAACACGCCGCCGCCGGCCGCGAAGAGGCCGCGCTTCACCTCGGGGAGACCGAACGACGCCGCCTCGGAGGCGACCACCACGTCACACCCCAGCAAGAGCTCGAAGCCGCCTGCGACCGCCGTGGCATTCGCCGCCCCCACGACCGGCACCCGGATCTCCCCTTGCGTGAAGCGCATGAAGCCCTTCATGCCCTCCGGGTCCCCGCCGAGCGCCCCACCCTCGGCGAAGGCGCGCAGGTCCATGCCGGCACAGAAGGCCTTCTCGCCCGTCCCCGTCAGCACCACGGCCCGGACCGTGGGGTCGTCCTCCGCCTCCAGCATGCCGAGGCCGATGGCGCCGAGCAGCTCGGGGCTCAGGGCGTTGCGGGCCTCGGGCCGGTTGAGCCGCAGCACGGCCACCGCGCCGCGCCGCTCCTTGACCAGGACCGGTTCGGTGTTCGCCTCCGTGTCAGTCATCAGGCCACAACCTTCCTCTCTCGCAGGTCCGCGATCGCCTCGACTGAGTACCCCAGCTCTTCCAGGATGGCATCGGTGTGCTGGCCGGCCAGCGAGCCGGGCTCGGCCACGGTGGCGCTGCGGGACATCGCAATATAGGGCCGGAGCCGCACGTGCTGCCCGAACGTCGGGTGCTCCACCTCGACCAGCATGTCGGCCGCGCCGGCGAACTCGGCGGACTGGAGCACCGTCTCGGGCGGGTCGCGGTGCGCCACCACGCACCCGACGTCGGCCGCCAACAGCGTGTCCTCCCAATGCTGTGCCGACTTGGACGCGAACACCCCCGCGAGCACATCGGCCAGCAGGGCGTCGTTGGACGCCCGAGCCGCTTCGTCGGCGAAGCGCGGCGTCGGCCGCCAGGTCGATCTCGCCCGCGAGGGCACCACACAGCGCAGACCACTCCTCCGGACGAGGAGCAGCCAGGTAGAGCCACTCGTCGGCCGCCCGGTAGAGGCGATAGAGCGCCGAGTACCCGAGGAGCTCGGGGTCCGCCGCCTGCGTCGGTGGGCGCTGCTCGTACTCGACCATGTCGTCGGCCAGCGCGTGCGCCGTCGACGTGAGCATGGTGGTGAGCATCTCCTGCGCCGTGCCCGTCCTGTCCCGGATCAGCAGGCCGAGCGCCATGGCGCTCGCCGCGGTGAGCGCCGAGATCCCGTCGGCCTGGGCGTACTCGGTCGTGCCCGCACCCGCCAGCCGTATGGCGTCGGCCCGGATCTCGCTCAGCGAGAGACCCGGTCGCTCCTCGATCGCGGTGCCGATGTTGCGCATGACCAGACCGCTGCCGGCGCCGATGGTCGGCGCGTACGCAGGGCGGTCGCCGCAGGGTCCGTCGATCCCGTACCCCGGCGCATTGAGGTAGACGAGGTTCGGGTTGATCTGGCGCAGCGTGTCGGCATCGACGCCCTGGCGCTCGGCCACCCCGGCGCGGAAGGACTGCAGCACCACGTCGGATCGCCGGGCGAGCTCGTGCACGATGGCACGGCCCTCGTCGCTCGACAGGTCGACGCAGATCGACTCCTTTCCTTGCATGCACTTCGCCGCGCCGACCTCGGGGAAGGGCAGCAACGTCCGCATGGGCTCGCCGTCGATCGGCTCGACCTTGACGACCCGGGCTCCCAGCTCGCGCAGCACCGTCCCCGCGAACGGCGCCGCGAAGAAGGTGCCGATCTCGAGCGCGGTGACGTCGCCCAGGGCCCGGCCGTCCGCCGCCGAGGCCGCCCCGGCCACGACCTGGGCGGGGCCCAGCGCGGCCCACGGGTCCGCCCGCACCGCGGCGCCGTCCGCGTCGAGCAGCGGTGCCCCCCGCCCCAAGACGGCCGGGGTCTCCCACATCTTGACGATCGGGCCCGGCTGGCGCACCAGCCCGCGCTCGGCGTCGTCGACGCCGACCACGGCACCGAGATGCTGCATCTGCGGGTGGTCCAACAACTCGCTGCCCCGCCGCATGGTCTCGGCCCACACGTTGTGGTCGTGTTCGAAGACGTCGTTCCACTCGGCCAGCGTCTTGGACTGCACCGCCTCGTAGAGCTTGTCCCAGTACTCACCCGTCTTCGGGTCGTCGGCCGCCCAGACGGCGTCCTTCCACTCCTCGTCCTGGAGCATCCAGTCGAGGCCGAAGACCTTCAGCATCTCCATGTAGAGGTGCAGTTGGACCTGGGAGAACTGCATCCAGCGCCCGTCCTTGCTCAGGGCGATCAGGAGCATGAAGGTCATCGGCGACAGCGGCAGCCCGTGCTTCCCGAAGGGCGAGGACGGGGTGAAGGCGTCGGGGAACGTGGACGTGACCACGTTCAGGTACCAGTTCCAGGTGCCCAGCGAGGCCAGCCCGTTGACGAGCGTGGCTTCGACACGCTGTCCCGCGCCGCTGCGCTCGCGTTCGTGCAGTGCGGCGCAGATCCCAGCCAGCAGCTGCTGGCTGGCCCCGTAGCTGCAGTACGGCACCGAGACGTGCGCCGGGCCTTCCCGCGCCACCATGGACCGGGACGCCCACAGCGCGCCCACCCGGGCCATCACGATCGCCTCGTAGGCCTTTGCGTCGGCGTAGCGACCCTTTCGCCCGAAGCCGCTGACCGACCCGTAGACGAGGCGGGGGTTCTCAGCCGCCAGGTCCTCGTAGCCGAGTCCGAGCCGCTCCATCACGCCGGGCCGGAACGTCTCGACCAGGACGTCGGCCCCGAGCGCCATCGTGCGGGCCAGAGCGGCGTCCCCGGCGTCGTGGAGATCCAGCACCATCGACCTCTTGCCCCGCGCGATCAAGGGGAAGGACGGCAGGGCACGCAACGCGCTCCCGCCCGGCGGCTCCACCTGCACCACGTCCGCCCCGAAGTCGGCCAGCGTCTGCGTGGCCTGGGCGCCGGCCGGGCTGTTCGACAGGTCGAGCACCCGCAGGCCCACGAGGGGGCCGGCGTTCTCGGTCGTGTCGTCTGCCATCAGCTGCTCCCCCGACGAGTTCCTCGTGCCCCGGTCATAACCAGCCCCTTCCCGAGCGATTCGGGTTTTGAGTATACTCAATTGGGGCCCGGCAAAACGAGCGAGGAGCGCGTGGTAGACGTCAACGACAACGAGCCAGTGATCCTGACCGAGGTCACCGACCGGATCGGCACCATCACGCTCAATCGCCCGGCGCGGCGCAACGCGCTGAACGGCGACCTCATCGCTGCCCTCGACGATGCCGTGCGCCAGATGGCCGATGACCCCGAGGCCAAGGTGGTCGTCCTCACCGGCGGCGCACCCGAGGGCGCCCATGGCGGCTTCTGCTCGGGCGGCGACGTCAAGAGCACCATTGGCCGCGGCGAAGCGGGCAGCGAGAAGGCTGTTCCCACCGACGCCCTGTCAGGCGATCTGTCCCGCCACGACCTTCACGCCGCCATGCTGTTGCACTTGATGCCGAAGCCGACCATCGCCATGGTGGGCGGGCCGGCGGTGGGCGCCGGGTGCAGCCTCGCCGCAGCCTGCGACCTCCGCTTCGCCTCGGAGGACGCCGTGTTCGCGACGAACTTCTCGCCCAACGGGCTGTCGGGCGACTACGGAGGCTCGTTCTTCTGGACACGCATCGGCGGGACGGCGCTCGCACGGCGTCTCTATCTGCTCAACGAGAAGATTTCGGCCCCACGGGCATTGGAGCTGGGCATGGTGCACGCGGTGCTCCCGCCGGGCGAGCTCCGGGCTCACACGTACGAGATCGCCGGCCAACTGGTGCGCACGCCGGCCACGCTGCTGGCGCTCGTCAAGGACAACCTCAACGCCGCCGAGGACGAGGTGGAGCGCCGGCGCTGGCTCTTCGCCCACGAGGCCGAGAACCAAGGCAAGTCGGGCCAGGTGATGGCCGAGCGCCTGGCCCGGAAGCAAAACGGGTCGGAGCGGCCGGAGGGGGGCTGATCGCGCCGCGCTGGCCGTCGTGCAGTCCTCAGCGGGAGCCCGGGAATACCGCGAACCAGCGGTGGGCCAGCGGTGGGTATGTGTCGGCCTGGGCCCCCTCGAGACCGACGGTCTATTTGGTGCTGTGCGAGGCCGTGTTCACCTGTGCCTGCGCCGCCGTGTTCGAGTGCAGGGCTCCACTGGCCGCTGCCAGCGGCCCGCTCCACACGGTGACCGTGGCGGCGACCGAACACAGGACCCCTGCGGCGATCATCCGGCCCTTGTACCTGCGCATGAGCCCACTCTCTCCCCCGAACATTGGGAGAGTACGAGCGAACGATAAGAAAGTCCGAAGAATTCGAGGCGGCTCCCCGGGGCCGAATCGGCCTAGGGGGAGCGCTGGGTCCCCACCTTGAGGTCCCGGTAGGGCACGTCCTTGTCGACGCTCGGCTCGCGGGGCAGCCCGAGGGACCGCTCGCCGAGCACATTGAGCTGGATCTCGTCGGTCCCGCCCCCGAGGCGGTTGCCCGGACTGGCCAGGTTCACCGTTTGCAGGTCGCCCCCCAGCGGTGAGGCCTTCCCCGTCAGCATCCCGTGCGCACCCACGATCCGGTAGGACAGGTCACGGGACTGCTGGCAGATGCGGGCCGTCGTCAGCTTGGCGAGGGAGCCGTCGGCCCCGGTGAGCCGCCCGCCCGCCGCGCCGCTGCGGCGAATCGTCCAGCCGTTGACCCGGACCTGGGAGACGTAGCGGGCCAGCTCCTGGCGGATCAGGGGGTCACCCGACACGTCGTACTTCTGTGCCAGCTCGATCATCAACTTGGCCGGGACGGCCCCGGCCCGGATGGGGCTCTTGCGGGCCTTGGCCGCGTCGCGGGCCCGGTCCAGCAGCTCGCCCACCTTGCGGTCGAGGTCGCCCTCGGAACCCGAGCGGGCCATCACCAGTCCCGGCAATCCACCGCCGGCCACCGAGTTGCGCTCGTGGAACAGTGTCGTCTGCGCCACCCGCCAGCCCCCGTTGACCTCGCCGATGACGCGGTCGCCCGGCACCCGGGCCTCGGTGAGGAACACCTCGCAGAAGTTGGAGGCGCCGTTCATCTGCTTGAGGGGCCGCGCCTCGACCCCGGGCTGGCGCATGTCGATGACGAAGTAGGTGATGCCGGCGTGCTTGGGAACGTCGACGTCCGACCGGGCCAACAGCATGCCGAAGTCGGCCGTGTCCGCCGCCGAGTTCCACACCTTCTGGCCCGTGATCACCCACTCGTCGCCGTCGCGCTCGGCCCGCGTGCCGATGCTGGCCAGGTCGGACCCGGACCCCGGCTCGCTGAAGAGCTGGCACCAGGCTGCCTCACCCGTCGCAATGGGGCGCACCAGTGCGGCCCGCTGCGCGGTGGTGGCGTGCTCGAGCAGGGTGGGCGCGGCCAACGTGGCCGCCAGGGCGCCCACGGGAGGCCCGATCACCTGATTGCGCGCCAACACCTCGGCGATGGTCGCGGCGGCGCGTCGCGACGCCCCCGAACCGCCCAACCCCGAGGGCCAACTCGGATACGCGTAGCCGGCGTCGGCCAGGCGCAGCCACCACTGGCGGACGGTGAGTGCGGTATCCCAGTTGGCGTCGACCCAGGCCTGGACCTCGGCCGCCAGGTCCTCGCCCTGGCTCACCCCTGGCTCACCCCTCGCCCTTGCCCTTGCGCTCCGCCACGATCTCGTGGTGCCGCTCGAGCATCTGCACCGCCTGCGCCGCCAGGTCGGCCGGCGGCTCGGGCAGGCGCACCGGACCGTGCTCGCGGCTCGGCAGCGCGACGGTGGCCTTGCCCGGGCAGGTGATGGTGTCACGCTGGTTCGTGCCGCGCATCTCGATGTCGACCACGCAGCGCCCGTCCTGCTGGCGCTTGTCGACGACCTCGCCGGTCAGGATGTGCGTGTCGCCGATGTAGTTGAACTTGCGGATCTCGCTCGACTGCGAGACCAGCCAGCCGTCGTCGCCCATGTAGTCCGTCATGTAGTGGGTGAGCCAGCAGTCGCGCATCACCCCGTAGTCGTAGGCCATCGGGTTGCCGATTGCCTGCGCCCAGGCGTTGTCCCAGTGCACGCGCTGGGCCACGTCGGGCACCCCGTACTCGTTCTTCACGTAGAAAGGGGCGATGCGCTGGCGATTCTTGTAGGCGATCCGGTTCGTGCAGGGCTCGTAGGGGACGAAGCCGTAGCCGCCGGCGTGGAAGACGATCATGTCGGTCGTGGTCAGCGGGCCCTTGGCCATGGGGTCGAGCACGTCGCCGACGTGCACGTCCTCCCAGTAACGGTGCTCGGCGCCCCGGGCCTCCTCGGCCGCGTAGACGGCATCGATCCTCTCGATGTCCTCGTCGGTATAGGTGGCGGGCTCGATCGCCGCGTATTTGCCCTTCTCGCGCGCCGTCTTGCGCTCCGTGTGGATGGCGAGCGTGCGCGAGATGGCGACGATCTCGGCCCGCTGGTTCATCTTCACGCTGGCGTAGGTGACGAGGAGCGAGCGCTCGGCGAACTCGGACTTCTTCTCCACCACGGACTCGGTGCCCCCGAAGCTGTAGAGCCCGTCGCCCTCTTGCAGCGGCCGGAACCACTGCCACGTGCTGCCGGACACGAAGACATGGATGCCGCGGAACGAGGGCCGCTTGATCCGCTCCTGGGGCGGGTCGGCGTAGAGGGGCCGGTTGAGGGCGATGGGGATCATCGGCGGGGCGATCTGGCCGCCCCAACGCGTGGTCGCGCCGTAGTCCGCCGAGGCGAACAGCGGGTTGTCGTCGCCGTAGCCGCGGGCGAAGTTGCGCATGGCGTCGGGCGTCACCGTGGTCAGGAACTCCCGCGCCCCCGACGGCGCCCACCGCCCGACCAGCGCCTTGGCCCGAGCGATGTCGTCTTCCTTGAACTGGAAGTCGGTGGCCTTCTCGAATTCTTCCGAAGTGGTGGTCGCCATCGCTCCCCTGTCGCTGCCGCTCACTGGCCCTAAAGAGTATACTAAAAGAAGCCTTGGTGGGCCAAACCGCCCGGATCCACCCGACGACCTTCCGGCGTGCCTCAGTCCTCCGGGGGCGGCGGGACGCTCGGGAACAGCTCGGCGAAGGCGCCGATGCGGATGCGCCGGCTGACGACGGGGTCGACCCCGTCGAAGAGCTCGTGCAGCGTCTTCTGCGTGTGGCCGAACGTGCCCTCGAAGTGCGGGTAGTCGCTGCCCCACATGACGTTCTGCCACCCCATGGCCGCGTTGGCGGCCACGGCGGAGATGTCGTGCTGGAACGAGGCGTACACCTGCTCGTAGAGGAACCGACTCGGCAGCTTCGAGAGTGTCGGCCGCACCGCGGCGCCGTGCTGGCGGTAGCCCTCGTCCATGCGGTCGGCGATGAAGGGGCCCCAGGTGGCTCCGCCCTCCGACACCAGGACCCTGAGCTCGGGGTGGCGGTCCAGGGCGCCGCAGGCGATGAGCTGGGTGACGGCGCGCTGGCCGCCATAGGTGGTCTCGACGTAGTTGAGCACGGCGCCGCCGCGCCCCGGTAGTACACCCCGGTGCGCTTCGTCGGGTCGTGCGGTTCGGTCCCGATGTGGAACCCGATCACCATCCCCGTCTCGGCGAAAGCGGCCCAGAGCGGGTCCCACTCCTCGTCGTTCCACTCGGGCCGGCCGGCGGGCGGCCGGACGGGCAGGAACCCGCACAGGAAGCCGCCCTCGTGGGCCCGCCTGACCTCGGCCACCGCGTCGTCGATGTCGACGAGGGGGATGGAGGCGACGCAGACGAAGCGGGGCGAGTGCTGCTGGAAGTCGAGGGCCCAGTCGTTCAGGGCGCGGCAGCCCTCCTTGACCACCCGCGGGGTGCGGACGTTGAAGGTCCAGATCCCGAGCGAGGGGTACATGACCTCGCCCCAGACGCCCTCGGTGTCGAGGTCCTTGATGCGGGCCACCGGGTCGTTGCCGCCGATGACCCGGTTGATGAAGTCCTCCTCCTTGGAATCCGTCGGGCGCGCGTTGATGCCGAGGCCCTTCGGCTTGTCCCCCTTGGGGAGGTCGCGCCGGAACTCCTGGCCGTCGATGTAGATCGTCTCGAAGTCGCCGCTCGGGTCCTTCACGCTCCGGGGCAGGCGCTCCCTGACGTCCTCGGACAACGATGCGAAGAGGTCGGGCGGCTCCATCAGGTGCGAGTCACCCGAATTCGCCCACAACGTGTTCCCCGAGAGATCGGCCATTGGTGTCCTCCACTTGGCGGCGGGTGAGGGTGCGTGCGCCCTCACTCAATATGCAAATAGTGTTCTCATATACTGGCCCCTGTCAAGCCCGGCGCGGGTTCCGGGCGCCCGGCCCCAGACGTTCGCTCAGCTCATGAGTGTGCCGAGCGCCTCGAGATGACGGCGCATGCGGTGGCGGGCGAGCTCTCGATCGCCCGTTTCGATGGCGGCGGCGATGCCCTCGTGCGTTCGAAGCACCTCGGCCGTGATCTCGTTGCGAGCCTTGGGTGCCAAGCGCTCGATCTGGTGCAGGCGGCTCAGCCGGATCAGCACGAGCGCGACCAGCTCCAGCACCCGGTTGTGCGCCGTGGCCGCCACCGCCGCGTGCAGGTCGTGGACGGCCGCGACGCGCTCGGCATCGGTGGCGTTCGCCTCCCGGGTGAGGGCATCGCCCAGGATCGCGATTCCCTCGTTGTCGATGCGCTGGGCGGCCAGGTCCGTGATCGCCACCTCGACGCCGGTGCGCAGCTCGGCCAGCTCGGACAGCTGCATGCCGCGGCGGGCCAGATAGATGGCCGCCGTCTCCGTGACCGCGTTGGCGCTCGGGGCCATGACGAACAGGCCCCCGCCCGGCCCCCGTCGCATGCGGGCGATGTGGTGGTGCTCCAGCAAGCGGACGGCCTCGCGCAGCAGGGCCCGGCTCACGCCCTCGCGCTCGATCAGTTCGGGCTCGGTCCCCACCAGGTCCCCCGGTTGGAGGTCCTCGGCCACCACCAGCTGGGTGATGTGGCGGGCGACCGCCTCGGCACCCTTCTCCTGGGCCGACTCGGCCAGCACGACGGAATCGGGGAGCAGCTGGCGCGTCGAGCGGCGGCGGCGGAAGAAGTCGGCCTCGGCCTGCAGGTGCTTGCGCATGCGGTTGCGGGCCAGGCTGGGATCGCCGGCCATGAGCGCCTCGGCGATCTTGGCGTGCGCGTGCTCCGTCTCGCGGGCGACGGCCGGGCCGAGCTTCTGCCAGTCGGGCGAATAGAGCTGGGCCACCTGGTTGAAGACGTCGACGAAGAGCGCGAGCCCCGCGTTGCGGCTGATGCCGGCCGCGAGCGCGTGCAGCCCGCGGGGGTCGCCGCCGGGAGCGACCGGTTCGCCCTCGGCGAAGCGCCGCAGCGCGGCCAGGTCACTCTCGTCGGTCCGCTCCGCCGCCAACTGGCACGCCAGCTCCTCCAAGACGATGCGCGCCTCGAAGATCTCGTCCAGGGTGGCGTCGACCCGGTGCAGGTAGAGCACCACGGCGTCACCGACGGCGCCGACCGTCGGCTCGCTGACCACCAGGCCCCCGCCCGGCCCGCGGCGGGTACGGGCGACCTGCTGGTGCTCCACGAGGCGCACCGCCTCCCGGAAGACGGCCCGGCTGACGCGGTAGCGCTCGAGCAGGTCGGTCTCGGAGCCGAGCACCTCGCCGACCGGCCAGCCCAGGGCCATGACGTCCTCGACGATGAGGTCCGCCACCTTGGCCGCCCGCTTGGCGTCCGAGTCGGCGCCGGGGCGCGGGACGTCGCGAGCGGCCGTCGGCGTCGTCATCGGCCAAGCCTATCCGGAGGGTAGGCCAGTTCACCCGCTTTTGACCTGCGCCTTCGTCAATAGAGTGGTCCGAAAGGTGCGGCCTCCGTTCGGCACCACGTAGCATGAAAACATGATTTGCGAAAAGGGGGGCCGGTGGTCTCGCCGCTGACCCCGCCCCCTTCGGATCCCGCCGTCGCGCCCCCCGTACGGCGGCCCGGTTCCGTCCGCCGAACGTCGACCATGATGATGTTCTGGCCCGATGGTCTGGGCACCGACCTCCATCTCAAGGGCCGGGCCCGCGACCTGCTCACGCCGGCCGGACGGCGAGCCCGTGGTCCTCGGACCGTTCCTACCTCTACGCGGTCACCGGGTCGCGAGCGCGACATCCGGCGCATCGGGCCGAGCCGGCACATCGCTGGTCTGCAACCGCCTCGTCGGCTAGCCGGGCCGGCGGCAACCTGCGCTCGGCCATCGCGGAGGAGCTGCCCGACGAAGTCGAGCGGACGGCACGCCGCTGCACCTGCTGCTCGACGACCTGGCCGGATCCACGCTGATCTCCGGCTTCGTCTACTTCCGCTGGGTGGACCGCGTACCCCGAGACTCCGCGAGCGGTTCACCAAGGCCCCGCCGGGTCGCATGCGTGACATCTGCTCGGGCTTCCGTGCCGGCTCGAGCGCCCTGGCCACGACGGCTCGATCTTCGCACAACCAGAACACCGCGCACCCGGCCCCGCTGGCCGACCCGGCCGACCCTCTGGGCTGGCACGAGCTGGACGACCCTCCCGTGCCCGCCATGCGGCGGGCCGCCGCATCGACGTGTGGGACGAGGACGGCAGTCCTCGGGATCGACGCCATGTTCCGCGACAGCGCCTGGGACCCCGACGGTCAGGAGGTCGTCGTGCACGAGTACCAGATGCTCGGCCAGGCCGACCGGGCAACCGGAAGTGCTGCTCTCGGTCGAGGCCGCTGCCCCGGGTGCTGCCCTATGCGGAGTGCCCCGGGGCCGCGCCGAACGCGTCGCGGATGGCGGGGACCGAGCTGCGGGCCATGCGCACCGAGGTGCTCGAGCGCTTGCAGGCCACCGACTGCTGCACCCACCTCAACGACGGGCTGCGCTCGCTGGCCGAGGTGCCGGTGCTCGCCGCATCGCTGCCCGAATAGTCGATCACAAGAAGAATTCTCATGGAGGGAGCGCCAATGCCGGAGACACTGAAGGACAAGACCGCCGTCGTCGGCATCGGGGCGACGCCCTACTACCGGCGGGGCGAGTCGTTGCCCCAGACCGAGCTCGAGCTCGCGTGCAAGGCGATCCTCGGCGCGCTCGAGGATGCCGGGCTCACCATCAAGGACCTCGACGGGTTCACCATCTACTCGAGCTCGTGCGACCCCGCCCAGGTTGCCTCCGTCCTCGGTGTGCCCGAAGTGCGGTTCGCCGCCTCACTGACGTCCGGCGGCGGCGGCTCGGCCGGCTCCCTCGGATTGGCCGCCGTCGGCCATCGTCTCGGGACAGGCCGAGGTGTGCGTGACCCTGATGACGCTGCAGCAGGTGAAGCGCAGGCTGGGTGGCAGCGCCGTCGGCGGCGGAGGGCCCGGGCTCGGCGGTGGCGGGGGCAGCCCCTACGGGGGCGGCGGCGTGCCCAACTACGCCGCCTTCATCGCCGGCGCCGGGCTCATGGCGCCCGGGCACAGCTTCGCCCTCCTGACGAGGCGGCACATGGAGCTCTACGGGACCAGGCGCGAGCACCTGGCCGAGGTGTGCATCTCGCAGCGGGAGAACGCCATCCGTCGCCCGACCGCCATCCGCAAGGACCCGCTCACGCTCGATGAATACTTCGACGCGCGGATGATCAGCGACCCGCTCTGCCTCTACGACTACACCATGGAGACCGACGGCGCTGTGGCGGCGGTCGTCACTTCCGCCGAGCGGGCCCAGGATCTGCGCCACAAGCCGGTGTACATCGGCGGGACCGCAAACGGCGGGGCGGGCCGCTGGGGCTCGGCCATCTTCACCTACTTCCAGATGCCCGACGAGTACTTCGCCTCGTCGGGGAACCGGCCGATTGCCAAGCGGATGTACGAGATGGCGGGCCTGGGGCCCGAAGATGTGGACGTCGCGCTGTTCTACGACCACTTCTCCCCGATGGTGATCATGCAGCTCGAGGACTACGGGTTCTGCCCGATCGGCGAGGGTGGGCCCTTCGTGGCCGACGGCAACATCCGCTGGAAGGGTGGATCCATCCCCGTCAACACGCACGGCGGGCACCTCTCCGAGGCCTACATCATCGGCATGACCCACATCCGCGAGGCGGTCGAGCAGCTGCGGGGCGTGGCCGTGAACCAGGTCGACGGCGCCGAGGTGGCCGTCGTCACCGGCGGGCCGTCGGGGCTGCCCGTCAGCGGCACGCTGCTGCACAACTGACCGGACCGACGCCGAGACGAGTAAGCGAGGATCCATGACCGATCTCATCCGGGGCACCTTCCCCTCCATGATGCAGGACCCCTACGCCGACGACCTGACCCAGCCCTTCTGGGACGCCGCGGCGCAGGGGCGCCTCGGCGCGCCGCAGTGCACCGTGTGCGGCACCTTCGTCCTTCCGCCGCAGCCGTTCTGCTTCGCGTGCCAGAGCCAGGCGTTCGAGTGGGTCGACCTGCCCGGCACCGGGACCATCTACACCTTCACCGTGGTGCGCCACCCCCTGGCCCCGCAGCTGGCCGACGTGGTGCCGTACGTGTCGGGGGTGATCGAGCTCGACGGGACCCAGGGCGCGGGCGCACGGCTGCTCCTCAACATCACCGACGCCGACCCCGAGACGGTCAGATCGGCGACGCGGTGCAGATCTGGTTCGACCAGGTCTCCGACACTTTGCCGCTGCCCCGGGCCCGGATGGCCTGAGGCCACGGTGAGCGAGCCCAAGCCGGCGCCGGCGGCCCGGGCCGGGCGTCCACGGCGCTTCGAGGCCGAAGACGAGCTGCGCATCCTGCTCGATGCCGCGTTGGCGGTGATGGAGCGCAACGGGTACGTCGACGCGGCGGTGGCCGACATCCTGCGGGAGGCGAACCTGTCGACCCGGTCCTTCTACCGGCACTTCGAGTCCAAGGACCAGCTGCTGTGCGCACTGTTCCGCCGCGAGGCCGAGGCGGCCGCGGCACGCCTGAACGCCAAGGTCGACGCGGCCTCGGACCCCCGCGCCGCGCTCGACGCCTGGATCGACGAGATCCTGAGCTTCGGCCACCACCGCACCAAGGCGGCCCGGGTGTCGGTGCTCGGCTCGCCCGGGGCCATGAAGGCCGAGGGCTACGCGGACGAGATGCGCCACGCGTCGAAGCTGCTGCTGGCGCCGCTCGAGGCGCTGCTCGCGGACGGGGCGGCGGACGGTTCGTTCCCCCTGGCCGATCCGCCGGCCGATGCGCCGCTGATCCAGTCGGTCGTCTGGGCCGCCGCCGGCCTCGACCCGACGCGGGACAAGGCCTCGTCGCGGACCGAGGCGTCGCGCCAGGTGCGGTCCTTCTGCGAGCGGGCGCTCGGAGTCGGGTCGGTCGGGCCCGTCGGACCGGGGCGCTGAGCGGCGGCTTGGCCGGGCCGTTCAGCCGGAGACGGCGGCGGCCCGCTCGGTGAGCGACCACAGGGCGGGCTCACCGTCCTCGACCTGGACCACGCCTTCGATCTCCAGCGCGCGCAGGTGCGAGACCGTCTCGCCGACGGCGGCGCGGCGCATGAAGCCCGCGATGTCGTCCCACGGCCGCGACCACCTCATGTGCGACGCGATGTCCCAGGCGGTGCGCGGTCCCCCCCGCAGCATGGCGACGATCTCGGCGAAGCGGTCCCGGTGGTGCTGGCGCAACTCCTCGAGTCGTGTCCGCAGGTCGTCGAAGCGGTACTCGTGCGCCGGCAATACCTCGCTGACCTCGTAGGGCTCGAGCTTGTCGAGCGAGGCGAGGTAGTCGCCCAGCGGGTTGGCCCCGGCCTGGGGGTGGAACGGGATGTTCGGCGTGATGCGGGGCAGCACGTGGTCGCCCGAGAGCATGAGCTGCTGGCTGGACTCGTAGAAGCACAGGTGCCCCGGCGAGTGGCCGGGCGTCCAGATGGCGGACAGGTCCCACCCGGGAACCTCGGGGCGCGCCCCGTCCTCGAGGAGCACGTCGGGGAGGACCGGGTCGACCAGCGGCAGGACCGGCATGGCCGCGTTGCGCAGGGGTTCGAGCTCCTCGGGCGGCGCGCCCATGCGGCGCAGGGCACCCGCCACCCGGTTCAACAGGTCCTCGGGCTCGTCGTAGCGGTCGTGGATCAGCTCGGCGTCGGCGGGGTGCAGGGAGATCCAGGCGCCCGAGGCCTCGCGGATTCGTCCGGCCAGCCCGTAGTGGTCGGGGTGGATGTGGGTGACGAGGACGCCCTGGACGTCGGCGACGGCGCAGCCGACCTCCTCCATGCCGCCCTCCAGCGCGCCGAAGGCATCGTCGGTGTTCCAACCGGCGTCTATGAGGTAGGGCCCGCGGTCGGTCTCGAAGACGTAGACCAACACGTAGCGCAGCGAGTTGTTCGGCAGCGGCACCGGGATGCTCCACAATCCGGGCCTGACCTTCTCGACGCCGGGGAAGGGGTCGTTGGCCGCCGCCGCACCCCTGGCGCGCTGCGCGTGGGGCGGGGAGGCGTGGTGCGCGTGGCGCGAGGTCGACGTCACGACTGGCCCCGCGGCTCGCGGGGGAGCCCCAGTCCACGCTCGGCGATGAGGTTGCGCATGATCTCGTTCGATCCTCCTGCGATGGTGTAGGCCCGAGCGTAAAGGAAGGTGTCCTGCCAGCGCCCATCCTCGTCGCTCAGCTCGTCGCCCTCGGTGGCCATGGAGAAGGTGCCCTGGAGGGCCAGCGCCGCCTCGGCGATCTCCAGGTTCAGCTCGCTGAACCAGATCTTCGACAACGGCGCATCGGCGGGCGTCAGCTCCCCCCGGGCGGCCTTGGTCGCCAGGCGTTGTCCCAGGTGACGGCGGATGCGAGACCGGGCGGCCAGGTCCCCGATCTGCTGGCGCACGCCCGTGTCCTCGAACGCCGGCCGCCCAGCCGCGCCTGTGCCGGCGCGCCACCCGCACCAGTGCGTGCACCGGGTCCGGGCCGCCACCTGCGCCACCCACGTTGGTGCGCTCCTCGGCCAGGCTGGCCCCGGCGACCTTCCAGCCCTCGCCGGGAGCGCCGATGACGTTGGCGGCGGGAACCCGGACCTCGTCGAAGAACACCTCGTTGAAGTCCGTCGTCCCCGTCATCTCGCGCAGGGGGCGGACGTCGACACCCGGGCTGTGCATGTCGACGATGAAGGCCGTGATGCCGCCCGCGCCCGCGACGGGCTCGGTACGTGCCAGCAGGTAGCCGTAATCCGCCCACTGGGCCCACGTGCTCCACACCTTCTGGCCGACGACGACGTAGTCCTCGCCGTCCCTCGTGCCCCGGGTCTGCAGCCCCGTCAGGTCGCTCCCGGCGTCGGGCTCGCTGAAGAGCTGTGTCCAGATGTGGTCGCCCCGCGCCATGGGCGGGAGATAGGAGGCTCGCTGCTCCTCGGTGCCGAAGTGCGTCAGGGCTCCGGCCACCAGCGGATTGCCCAAGATGTGCGGGATCCCGGCCGCGGCGAACTCCTGCTCCATGATGCGCTGCTCGTGGGGATCGCCCCGTTCCGTCGAGAAACGGTCCGACACGTACCCGGCGTCGTAGATGGCCCGGACGTAGGTGCGCAGCTGCTCCACGTCCTCGGTGCGATCCGGGACGCGTAGGCCGCTGCGCTGCTTCCAGTCCAGTGCGGGCCTGTGGGCGGCGATGAAGGCACGCAGCTCCCGCCGGTACTGGTCGTAGGTGTCCGGGATGATCGGGACGACGACGTCCATCGTCAGGCTCCCGTCCCCGCGCCGGCCGCCGTCTCGGTCAGTCGCGCCAGGCGCTCCCGGTGCCAGGCGCCGTCGCCGTAGAGCACCTGGTTCACCTTGGCCCGACGCACGAAGAGGTGGACGTCGTGCTCCCAGGTGAAGCCGATGCCGCCGTGCAGCTGAAGCGACTCGCCGCAGAGGTGGGCGAAGGTGTCACCGACATAGGCGCCCGCCGTCGCCACGGCCTCGGCGGCGTCGTCCAGTCCGTCACCGAGGGCCAGGGCGGCGTAGTACACCGCGGCCCGCATGGCCTCGAGCTCGATGAGCAGGTCGGCCAGGCGGTGCTTGATGGCCTGGAAGCTCCCGATGGTCCGGCCGAACTGCACACGCTTCTTGGCGTAGTCGACGGTCGCCTCGAAGAGCAGCTCGGCGGCCCCGACGTCCTCGGCCGCCTGCAGCACCGTGGCCAGGGAGAGGCAACGCTCCACCACGTCCCAGCCGCCGGGCAGTTCAGCGCCGGCCGGCACGGTCACCGCCTCGAGGCGGACCTCGGCGAAGCGCCGGGTCAGGTCGAGCCCGGTCAGCACCCGCTGGGACAGCCCGTCGCCGGGCCGGGGCACCAAGAAGTTGCGGACCTCGTCGTCGGGTCCGGTCGCCACGACCAGCAGGACGGCGGCGTTGTGGGCGGACTGGACGAAGCGGGCCGCGCCATCGAGGCGCCACCCGTCGCCCTCCCGGCGGGCCCGCACCTCGACGGCGCCGGGCTCGGGCGAGCCGTCGCCGCTCAGGCACCAGGCGGCCGTCGCCTCACCCCGGGCGATGCGGGGCAGGTGCTCCTTGCCCTGGAGCTCGGTCCCGAAGCGGGCGATGGCGTCGGACACCACGTTGCACCCCACGAAGGGGCCGGGGTTGAGCGCGCGACCGAGCTCCTCGGCCAGGACGACGAGGTCGACGAGCGGTTGCTCCGTGACACCGCCACCCTCGTGCTCGGCTGGGATCAGCATTGCCGTCCATCCCAACTCGGTGCCCTGGCGCCACAGGTCGGCGTCGAAGACGTCAGGCTCCTCCAGCGAACGGCGCACGACGGCGAGCGATTGGTGCTCGGCGAGGAAGCGACGCGTCGTCGACCGCAGCAGTTCCTGGTCCTCGCCGAATCCGAAGTCCATCCCTAGCGGTCCTCTCCGGCGCCCGTCGCCCTCCCCATCACACGTTGCGCTCGGCCGCCGCCCAGTACTCGTCGCGCAGCAGGCGCTTGTAGAGCTTGCCACCGTCGGTACGGGGCAACTGGGTACGGAAGTCGATGCTGCGCGGGCACTTGAAGTGCGCCATCCGCTCGCGGCAATAGGCCATCAGCTCCTCGGCGAGCTCGTCGCTGGGGGCCGCACCCTCGACCGGCTCCACCACCGCCTTGACCTGCTCCCCCCACTCGGGGTCGGGGACGCCGATGACGGCGACGTCGCCGACCGACGGGTGGCCCGACAACACACCCTCGACCTCGGCCGGGTAGATGTTGACGCCGCCGCTGATGATCATGTCCTTGGCCCGGTCGTGGATGAACAGGTAGCCGTCCTCGTCCATGTAGCCGACGTCGCCCAGGGTGAAGGCGTTGCCCTTGCTGACCGAGGCGGTCAGCTCCGGATCGTTCCGGTAGGCGAAGGAGGGCCCGTGCTCGGGTTCGAGGTAGACGTGGCCGACCTCGCCGCGCGGGAGCTCGTTCCCGTCCTCGTCGAGGATCTTCACCGACATGCCGGCCACGGAGCGGCCCACGGTGCCCGGCTTCTCCATCCAGCGGTAGGGCTTGGCGATGGTGGCCGCACCCTCCATGCCGCCGTAGGTCTCCCAGATCACCGGGCCCCACCACTCCATCATCTGCTTCTTGACCTCGAGCGGGCACGGGGCAGCCGAATGGACGACGACCTGCAGGCTCGAGAGGTCGTACTTCTTCTTCACCTCGTCGGGCAGGCGGAGCATCCGGACGAACTGGGTGGGCACCATGTAGGCGGTGGTGACCCGGTACCGCTCGATGGCGGCCAGCGTCTTCTCGGGGTCGAACTTGCCCAGGATGGCCAGGGCCTGGCCCACGTTCAGCGCGCCCAGATAGAAGCCCTGACAGCCCCCGTGATGCATGCCGGCCGACACCAGGTGCACGCCGGAGAGGGGCTGGAACTGGAAGGCATGACCGAAGCTCTTCGAGGCATCGGCGGCCACCGAGGGGTCGATGGCGCGCGCGGCGGCCCGGATGACGGCCTTGGGCTGCCCGGTCGTCCCCGAGGAGTAGACGATGGGGATGCCCAGGGCGCGGTCGGGAGGCTCCGTCGTCGGGCTGCCCATCGGTGAACGTCTCGTGATGTCGTGAAGCCCAAGATGTCGCCGCCGACCGAGACCCGGAGGGTGATCGACCCGGTCCCCGACATCTGGTCCACCCGGTCGGCGAAGTCGTGGTGCAGGACCAGTGCCGCCGCTCCGGAGTGGTCGACGATGCGCTGGATCTCGGCGCCCGAGAGGGCCGGGTTGAGGGCGATGGACTGGAATCCGCCCTCGTTCGCCGCCAGCTGCCAGTACAGCATGTCGACGCCGTTGGGCAGCGCGTAGGCGAAGATGTCCCCGGTGCCGAGGCCGTGGGCCCGCAGGGCGCGCACGAGCTGGTGGGCGCGCCCGGCCAGCTCGGCGTAGGTCAGCGTGACGCCCGACGGGGAGGCGATCACGGCCGGTTGCGTGGGATGGTCCTCGGCGATCCACCAGAATCCGAGCCGCCGGTCCCAAGGGTGCTTCATGGCAAATAGAGTATACCGATAATGGTAAAGGCCCACCGTGGCGGCGGTCCCGCCCTTCCCGCTCCGCCGTCGCCGACCCCGGCTGACTGCTGGGTTTTCGACGTGGACGGTTGCCTCGTCGATTCCCTCACCGGCACCTCGCTGCGTCCGGGCGCACGCGCCGTCCTGGAGCACCTCGCGCACGGCGGCCGGCGCGTCATCCTCTGGAGCGCCGGCGGCGAGGTGTACGCCCGCGCCCGGGCCGAGCAGTTCGGTGTCGATCGCCTGGTCAGCGGCTACTTCTCCAAGCAGGACCGCGACGGCGACGGCGCGCTTCCGAACCGGGCATCTCCCGCTGACGGGGAGCCTCGCCATCTTCGTCGACGACCGTCCGGAGGACCTGGGCCACGACCTCGACGTGCTGGCGGTGTCGCCCTACCTGAGCGACGACCCCCACGACCGCGGGCTCGAGCCGGTCGCCCGGCGCGCCGGCCTGCGCTGACGGGCCGGGGCCCGTCAAAACAGGACACTTTTCCGTCGGCTCGCCCTGCTTCGAGCGGGTCAGCGCTCGAGCTCGTCCACCAGCCCCCACCTCTGCGCCGTGGCGGCGTCGATGGCGCAGCCGGAGAACGCGAGCCAGGCCGTGCGCAGACGCCCGATGCGACGGGGCAAGCTGACCGTCCCGCCGGCGCCGGGCACGAGCCCGAGGCCGATCTCGGGCAACGAGATCTGCGTGCCGTCCGCGGCCACGACGGTGTCGGTGAACGCGGCGAGCTCGATGCCGGACCCCACGCAGGCGCCGTGGAGGTAGGTCACCGTCTCCTTGTTGAGGCGTGACAGCGCCCGGGCGACGCTGCGCTGCAGGCGGATGAGATGCGCCGACGCCGGGTCGGATCGGGTACCGAACTCGTCGAGATCGCCCCCGGCGCAGAAGGCCCTGCCCTCGCCGCGCAACTCGACGCGGGTGATGCTCGGGTCGGCCGCGGCGAGCGTGAGCGCCTCCACCAGCTCGTCACGCATCTGGGCGTCGAGCGCATTGAGGCGCTGGGGTCGAGTGAGGGTCAGGGCCAGCGTCGTGCCGTCGCGCTGCACGCCCACCCGGGGGCCCTCGTCCCTGTCGGTGCGGGCGGGGTGCGTGGCCCGCCAGGCCGCGAACTCGGGCCCGGACTGCAAGACGGAGTAGGCGCTGGACTCGGCCACGAGTCCGTCACCCACGGACACACCGAGCTGCCCGCGCAACAACAAGGCCAAGGTCGCGCCCGTGATGGGGCACGCGGTGAGGTTCTCCTCGATCCGGCCGAGGGCGGGGTCGCCCTCTTCGACGACCACGTCGCACAGATCGAGCCATCGATCGTCGACCACCTTCGTGGTCACGCCGACGACGACGAAGGGCAGGCTCGCTCTGCGCTCGACGGGCACCATGCCCGGTGGGGGCATCCCTTCCTCGAGGGGAACCAGCACGGCTCCGGTGCGTTCGGGGGCGATGTCGCTGCGCACCTCGGCCAGGAGTGCTTCGGCGCTGAGGAGTTCGAGGATCGAAAGAGGTTACCGTGCCGGCATGGAGGACCCCCGCGTGGCGCGCTGGGCGGCCAGCGGCGCCATGGCGTTGACCGGGCTCCCCGACGAGCCGCTCGGGCCGCCCGAGCCCCTGGTCGAGGGTGTGGAACGGCTCGCTCGCCGCTTCCCCGGCCTGGACGCGCTCGCACTGCTCGGCGAACGGGCCGCCCTCATGGGGTTGTGGCGCCGCGGCACCACCAGCTGTGGCGGCAGCTGCCGGCTCTTCGCGGTGAGAGACGGCTGGATGGCCGTGTCGTTGCCGCGTGCGGAGGACAGGGAAGCCGTGCCGGCGTGGCTCGAGCTCGACGAGGTGCCCCGGTCCGGTCCGGCGACGTGGTCCGCCGTCGAGGGAGGCTTGGGTGCTGGGGACCCCGACGTCTTGGCGCAGCGCGCCGCGCTGTTGGGTCTGCCCGTGGCCCGGCTCGGGGAGGCGGGCCCGACGGGCGTCGCCGCGGAACCGCTCGGCAGTGCGCCGGCCCTGGAGGCGACGGGACTCCTGGTGGTCGACCTGTCGGCCCTGTGGGCGGGGCCGCTCTGTGGCGACCTGCTGGCGCGTGCCGGGGCCTCCGTGGTGAAGGTGGAGTCACAGAGCCGGCCCGACGGTGCGCGCCGTGGCCCCGCGGCGTTCTTCGACCTTCTGAACTGGCGCAAGCGGTCCGTGGCCCTCGATCTGCAGCGCGCCGAGGGCACTCGGCTGCTGCACGCGCTGGTGCAGCGGGCGGACGTCGTGATCGAGGCAAGCCGGCCGAGGGCGCTCGCCCAGCTCGGGATCAGCGCGCGCCGCCTGGTCGAGGGGGACGGCCCGCAGGTCTGGATCTCCATCACCGGGTACGGGCGCACGGGTGACGGGGCCAACCGCGTCGGGTTCGGCGACGACGCGGCGGTCGCCGGTGCCTTGGTCGCCTGGGCCGGGAGGACCCCGATGTTCTGCGCGGACGCCGTCGCCGACCCGCTGACCGGGCTGACCGCGGCGAACGCGTGCCTCGACGCGCTGTCTCGCGGCGGCCGCTGGCTACTGGACGTGTCGATGGCGGGCGTGAGCGCCGGCCTGGCCGGGCCGGCCCTGGCGGTCCCCCGGGAACTGCCGGTCGCCCCCCCGAGGGCGCGGCTGCCCGAGCGACCGGCCCCCGAGCTCGGGGCCGACACGACGCGCGTGTTCGCGGAGCTGGGCCTCGACTCGTCACCCTCGGCGGGCGCTTTTTGAGAAACCGTAAACAGGCTCGTTGAGAGTTGCCGAACAGGCGGTCTCAACGCGGCGGGCTGCGGCTGCGGCCGCGTTGTTAAGTTGCTCGCCGTGTGCGCTGCGTGGGCCCAGCGGATGAACGCATGAGCGATCCCGAGAAGACGGCGTTGCTGTTCGTCGAATGCCAACGTGGCGTCATCGGGGATCTCTCCGTCCTTCCCGCGCTGGCCGAGGCAGCCCGGCCCGCGGTGGACGCCATGGGTCGCCTCGCCACGGGCGCCCGCGCCGCGGGTGTCCAGCTGGCCCACCTGACCTACCTTCCGGCCGCCGGCGGGCGCACGGCCAACCAGCGGACACCGTTGATGCGCGCTACCGCCGCGACGGCGGAGTGGGACGGGGCACACCCCGCCACCCAAGTCGTCTCCGAGATCGGCGTGGGGCCGTCCGACCTGGTGCTGCCGCGCTGTCAGGGCGTCTCGCCGGTGCACCGCACGGAGGTGCTGGCCGTGCTGCGCAACTTGGGCATGGACCACATCGTCGTGGCCGGTGTCTCGACCAACCTCGCCGTCCTGCTCGTCGCGGTGGGCGCCGTCGACGAGGACTTCGCCGTCACCATCCCGACGGACGCCACGGTGGGCACACCGCCCGAGCACCACGCGTCCGTGCTCGCCCACAGCCTGGTCTATGTGGCCCGCCTGGCCACGACCGACGAACTACTGGCGGAGTGGTCGGGCGTCTCGCCATCGCGGTCGATCTCGTGATGCCGACCCGACCCGCCGCGGGCGCCGTGGGCGCCGCGGCCGACCGAACGCCTCAGGCCAAGGGCCAGGCGATGGCCTTCGTCTCGAGGTACTGCTCCAGTCCCTCGATCCCGCACTGACGGCCGATGCCGCTGTCCTTGTAGCCCCCGTAGGGCGAGTCCCCGCCGTACCACATGCCCCCGTTGACGCTGATGGACCCGGTGCGGATGCGGCGTGCGATGGCGGTCCCCCGTTCCTCCGACCCGGAGAACACCCCACCGGAGAGCCCGTACCTGGACTCGTTGGCGATGCGGACCGCGTCGTCATCGTCCTCGTAGGGGATCACACAGAGCACAGGACCGAAGATCTCCTCTTGCGCGATGGTCATGGAGTTGTCCACGTCGACGAAGAGGGTGGGCTCCACGTACCAGCCCTTGGGCAGGTGCGCCGGACGGCCGCCGCCGTAGACCAGCTTCGCCCCTTCCTCCTGGCCCTTCTCGATGTAGCCGAGCACGCGGTCACGCTGGCGGGCGCTCACGAGCGGGCCCATGAGCACGCCGTCGTCGGTCGGGTCGCCATAGGGCACGGTGCCCATGGCCGCGGTGATGAGCTCCACCCCCTCGTCGTAGCGCGAGCGCGGCAGGAGCATCCTCGTCTGCATGGCACACCCCTGGCCGGCATGGACGCAGACCATCGACCCCCCCGGGACCACGGACGCAAAGTCGGCGTCGTCGCAGACGATCATGGCCGACTTGCCCCCCAACTCCAGGAAGACCCTCTTGAGGGTCGCCGCGCCCTTCTCCATGATGCGGACGCCGGTGGCGGTCGAGCCGGTGAACGAGATCATGTCGACCGCGGGGACAACGTGAGCTCCTCCCCGACCAGGTGGTCCGAGGACGTCACCACGTTGACCACGCCGGCGGGGATGTCGGTCCGCTCCGCGATGAGACGGCCGAGGCGCGTCGCGTTCCAAGGGGTGTCGGGAGCCGGCTTGAGCACCATCGTGTTGCCCGTGGCCAGGATCGGGCCCAATTTGTTCAGCGTGACCTCGACGGGATAGTTCCACGGGACGATGGCGCCGATGACCCCCATCGGTTCCTTGAACACGGCGCGCCTGCTGGCCATGCCCATCAGGTTGGAGTCGGGCAAGGCGCGCTCGAACGCGAACTCGTCGATCATCTTGGCCGGGTACTTCAGCGCCTCGTCGAGGGGCCAGTCGACCTGGGCGGCGTAGGTCATCATGCGGGGCGTCCCGACCTCTGCGACCACCTCGTCGCGCAGTTCCTCCCGCTCGGACTCGAGCGCGTCCTGCAGCTGCTCGAGGCAGCGCTTGCGCAGCGCACGATTGGTCGACCAGTCGGTGTGGTCGAAGGCCGCGCCGCGCCGCGCCAATTGCCCGCTGCATGTCCTCGGCCGACGCGTCGGCTACCTCACCGAGCGCCTCCTCGGTGGCCGGGTTGACGTTCTCGAACCGTTTTCCCGATGCCGCCTCGACGAGCTCGCCGTCGATGAGCATGCGGACTTCACCGCTCCCACCCTGGCTGGACATGGTGTGACCCCCTTCGGATCCGCAGGAACCCCTCCGGGGCGAGGCTAGGGACTCCCCCTTCGACGGGTCAAGACGCCCGCGAGGTTCACTCGGGGACCCGCGCCGACAATTCGTTCGCGCGTGTCGATTTCGGCCTCACCCGTTTCGACGCTCTGCCCCAGTGAGGCGACAACCGCCCCGCACAGTGAGGCGACAGTTGCCGCACACAGAGCAGAAAAGGAGCACCAATGTGTGCCTCGTCGGCTCTCACGGACGGCGTCCCCGGATGAGCCGGCTCGGGCCCCGCCGGCCCGTCGCCCACCAGGGCCGCAACTGCAGGCGCGCCGCCGGCAGCGTGCCGTAGACCAGGACGCCGCGGCCCGGGGCAGGCAGCGAAGCTCCTCGGGGCGCAGCAACCGCCGTGGCCCGGTCGTCGAGGTCGTGGAGCGCCGGCCCATGGGGTCACGGGTGACGGAGGGAAGGGTGACCTCCTCGTCGCCGATGAGGCGGCTGGCGTACTCCAGGGTGTCGGGGTCGGCGATCCCGGGCAGGAACAGCTTGGCCCGGTGGTTGTTGACCACCGTCGCGGCCCGGGCCCCGTAGCGGGCACTGACCTGGGCCAGGTCCTGCCACATCGTCACCAGCTGGATCCCGTGGACGCGCAGGTTGCGGCCAGGCCGTCGAGCTCGGGCAGCGGCGCGATGTTCGCCGCTTCGTCGAGCACGACGAGCAACGGCGGGTCGAGTGGCCGGCCCGCGTCGGGCCGGTGCGAAAGCGGGCGAGAGCACCTGCTGGGTCAAGCGCCGTGAAAAGCCGCGCAGCCGACGCTGGTCGTGGGCCGGGGCCACAGGTAAAGGGTGTGCGGACCGCCCAGAGCTGCCGCGGCTCGATGAGGTCGCGCGCCGTGCGACCGGCCGGGGTGTCGGCGAAGGGCGCCAGCACCGTCTCGACGGTGGTGGAGACGGAGCTGCGTGTGCGCTCGTCGCGGCACCACGTGGCCCGGACCGCATCGCAGGGCCTCGGTCAGCGCCCGCGCGCTCCGAGCATGCCGGCGACCTCGTCGACCTCCTGGGTGTCGACCCACCGCATGACGTCGGCCATGGTGCGGCCGTCAGCGCCGCGGCGAGGAGGAGCGGAGCCAGCATCTTGGCCGCCGTGGCGTACCAGAACTCGCCGTCCGCCGTCGTCCCGTCGGCCTTGGCCGCCTCACAGAGATCGGCGGCCACCCGGCGGGCCGCGCCACTCCGCACACCCGGTGAGCGGCGACCAGCTGCTGGGCCGGGCGCCCGTGCAGCTGGTCGGGTCGATGCACCACACCCGCCCGCTCGCCGCGCGGCGCCCAGCGTGTGGCGCAGCAGGTCGCTCTTCACGCTGGCGGCCAGCACCGGACCGCGCCACCCGAGGATCGCCGGCACGGCCAGGCACGTCGTCTTGCCGCTCTGGGTCGGCCCGACGACCACGAGGGACTGGGCCCGCTCGGCGGCGATGCCCGCCGGGCGAACGAGACCCGGGACCACGCCGAGGAGCAGCCGGCCGGCCGGAGGTGTCCCCGCCTCGACCAGCAGCGGACGCAGGTCGCGCCGCCTGGCCCAGCGAGTGCCGCGGCGCGTCGCACCGCGGCGGGGCCCCGGGCGCGCTCCCTCCGGTACGACAGGCCCGCCAGCAGCGCGCCGCCGAGCGCGACCGGCAACACCACCGCGGCGAGGCCCGTCATCTTCTAGCGGGCCGTCATGGCCGCGTCGGTGTCGACGATGCGGCGCTCGACGCGCTGCAGGCGATGCTGCACGAGAAAGGAACGCTGGCCGACCTTCCACAGCGCGATGCCCCGCCGAAGCTGCGGCAACAGGTCGGCTTCGGTGTGCGACAGCGACAGCAGCTCGGCCGCCGCGTCGAGCTCGCCGGGCGACTGGGCGTAGACGACCCGGGTCTCGGAGTCCGAGAGCAGGCCCTGGGCCAACGCCACCTGCTCGGAGTCCGAAGCGCCGACCGAGCGCAGGTCCGACACCCGGTGCAGCACGGCGACATTGGAGACGCCGAAGGCACGAGAGAGCTTCCACGACGACTGCAGCCAGCGCGCCACACCGAGGT
>CAVZFG010000003.1:0-66175 GCA_963774485.1 uncultured Acidimicrobiaceae bacterium | reverse complement strand
TGATGACTTCCTGATCGACGGCAGACGGGTCGGCCACCTCGTCGACCGAGCCGAGATAGCTGGCGTGGAGCAGATCGGGGTTGTCGCGCAAGTGGGCCGCGCTACCCGAGAGCACGAGCTCGCCGTGGCTGAGCACGTAAGCCCGTGTCGCCATGCTGAGCGCGAGATGCACGTGTTGCTCCACGATCAGTACGGCGCAGCCGGTCGATTCGCTGAGTTGGGACACCACGGGCAACAGACGCTGGACGACAACCGGCGCCAACCCCAGACTGAGCTCATCGAGCAGCAGTAGGCGCGGTCGGGTTGCCATCGCTCGGGCGATCGCCAGCATCTGCTGCTGCCCCCCCGACAGAAGCCCGGCCGGGGTGGAAAGACGCTCGGACAGCTCGGGAAAGAGCTCGAGAGCGCCGGTGTCGCGTCGCCGCCGTGTGGCCAACATGATGTTCTCGCGTACGGTGAGCTTCGGGAAGAGTCCCCTGTCGTCGGGGATGAGGGAGACGCCGCGTCGTGCCCTCTCGGCCGCAGTCGTACCGGTGCACCGCTCCCCGAAGAGACGGATCTCACCGGCAACCGGAGCCAGCACCCCGGCCAGCGTCAAGAGCGTCGTGGTCTTCCCTGCTCCGTTGGCACCGAGAAGCGCCACGATTTCGCCGGATCGGACCTCGAGGTCGAGGTCACGAACCACGACGCTGTCGCCGTAGCCACAGGAGAGTGACTGGGCGGCCAGCGCCACGTCCGGTTCGGACGTCATGGGTGAGACCCGAGCGCGTCGTCGCCGAGGTACGCGTCGATGACGCGCTCATCCGAGCGGATCGTGGCCGGCGCACCCTCGGCGAGCAGACGGCCGTTGTCCAAGACCACGACATGGTCGGACACACCGAGGACCAGACCCATGTCGTGGTCGACCAAGACGATGGCGATGCCCTGCGCCACGACCGCTCGCAGGCGGTCGCCCAGGGCGAGGCTCTCGCTCGAGTCGAGTCCCGCCGCCGGCTCGTCGAGGAGGAGGAGGCTGGGTCGACACGCCAGTGCCCGGGCCAGCCCGCACAGCTTGCGCTGGCCCTGGCTGAGCTCGGCCGGCGACATCGGCCCGAGTTCGGCGATGCCGGCGGCTTCGAGCGCCTCGTCGACCGAGTCGGGGTCCCCGTGACGTCGGGGCCACAGCGTGTCGAGCAACGACTGGCGCCAGGTGCGGCGGTGGGCGGCGGCGAGAAGGTTCTCGCGCACGCTCAGGTCGTCGAAGAGCTCCACCGACTGGAAGGTTCGCACGAGCCCGGCCCGCGCCCGACGGTGCGGCGGCCATCTCTCGATGGCGTGGCCGTCGAAGCTGATGGTGCCCGAGGCCAGTGGCGCGAAGCCGGTGACCGCCTCGACCGTGGTGGTCTTGCCCGCACCGTTGGGGCCGATCAGGCCGAGCAGGGTCCCAGCCTCGACCTCGAACGAGACTCCGTCAACGGCGGCAACCCCGCCGAAGGAGACCTTGAGATCAGCGACCGAGAGCAGGCTCACGGCCGATTCCTTCCACTGCGAGAGTCGCCGCGGGAGCGGCCTTGGCGGACGCACCCGGGAGAACCGAGGTGCGTCGTCGGCGAAGGCGCCCGAAGGTCGTGGCCAGACCGTCGGGATTGGCCATCGCGCTCACGACGACGCCGACACCGGCGACGAGCGGCTCGTAGGCACCGAGCGACAGCCAGCGGTCCAGCGCGGTGAAGCCCAACCCACCCGGGGCGAGCAGCACACCGGCCACGATGGCCCCCGACACCGTGGCGATGCCGCCGATGTAGGCGATGGCCAGCAGCGTGATGGAGACGAAGACCGTGAAGCTGGCCGGCGAAAGCTGACCTTGCTGGTATCCCATGAGCCCGCCCGCCACCCCCGCCACAAAGGCGGAGAGGGCGAAGGCAAGGAGCTTCGTGCCGGCCACGTTGATCCCCAGGGCTGCGGCCGCCGGTTCGTTCCCGCGCACCGCCAGCAGCTGGTATCCCGTGGGGCTGCGACGGAGGTTGGTGATCAGGATCGCCAGGAGCACGAAGACCCCGAGAGCGAGGAGGCCGAAGGCGACGGTCGGGAAGTCGCCCTGGCGTGTGCCCTCGATCCCGAGGTTGAGGCCGAACAGGTGCGGCGGAGGAACCGACGTCCCCGAGAGGCCACCGGACACCGACACGTTGTTGAAGAAGAGGGAATCGAGCGCCACCGCAGCGCCCAGCGTGATGACGGCCAGGTTGATGCCGCGGATCCGCAGCGCCGGTATCCCGATGACGAGGCCGAGTGGCACCGCGGCCAGGCCGGCGACGAGCAGCGCGACCGGGAAGGGCAGGCCGTGGTGCGCCAGAGTCTTGGCCAGCACGAACCCGCCGACTCCGGCGAACGCCGCCTGCACGAGGGACACCTGCCCGACGAACCCCGTGAGCAGGGTCAGCGAGAGGCACAGGGCCGCAGTCACCAAGCTCTCGATCACCGCGTCGCGCCATCCCGCGTGCGTGAGCACCAACAGGGCGCCAAAGACCGGCACAAGGAGCATGACAGAGAGAAGCGGTCGCCTCGGCTGCGTGGCACGGGGCAGGCGCGCGTCCTGCAGCTCGCCTCGCGTGACGACCCCCTTGCCGCGGAGCAGCATGGCGGCAGCGATCACGATGAAGGGCAGGGCGTCCGACATGCCCTGTTGGGGGAACCAGGCCCAGGTGGCCGCGGCCCAGACGCACAGTGACTGACCGATTCCGATCAGCAGGCCGGTGGCCACTGCGACCGGGACCGAGGTGAAGCGGGCCATGAGCGCGGCGGCCAGTGCCGGCACCACGGCGAGCGTCAACGTGGACGGCGTGAGCGTGGTGAGGGGGGCGGCAAGGACGCCGACCAGCGCAGCGACCGTGGAGGCGATGGCCCAGGCGGCCACCTCGAACCGGGCCGGGTGCCACCCGAGCAGGGTGGCGGCCCGCCGGTTCTGGGCGGCGGCCCGCGTCACGACGCCGAACCGGGTGAACCGGTAGACGGCCGCGATGGCCAATGCAATCACCACCGTGATCCCGGCCAACCAGAGCCGATCCTGACCAATGGTGGCCCCGAAGATCGTCACCGGGCTGGCCGGCAGGATGTCAGGCGTCGTGCGCGTGGCGGTGCCGAAGTTCAGGACGGCGATCGCCTGCAA
Source organism: uncultured Acidimicrobiaceae bacterium (assembly GCA_963774485.1). Taxonomy (GTDB): domain Bacteria; phylum Actinomycetota; class Acidimicrobiia; order Acidimicrobiales; family RAAP-2; genus Bog-473. The sequence continues at coordinate 63,030 of CAVZFG010000003.1, read as the reverse complement.
GCTCAGCATCAGGCCGATGGAGGCGACGACCTTGGCCAGCGCCGGCGCCGTGCGCAGGCGGGAGAAGATCAGCCACTGCAGAAGGGCTCCGAGCCCGGCCCCGTAGGCGACGGTCAACACCACCGCCGGCCAGGTCCCGAGGGGTGAGCTCGAGATGGGGATCTCGTGGGGAAGGCCGACCACGGGGAGGACCAGATGCCCATTGGACCGGAGCTCTGAGTAGCAATAGGCGCAGTACATCGCCACGGCGCCGTGGGCGAAGTTCACCACGCCCGAGCCCTGTTGTTCGACGGCGAGCCCGAGAGCCAGCAGCGCGTAGACGCTCCCGGCCCCCAGGCCGATGAGCGCGAACAACAGGACCTGTTGCATCCGGGTCAGCCGAGCTTGATCTCGTTGGTGCCGTCGTACCAGGCACCACCCACGTCGACCAGCTTGTCGTTCTCCACCTTGAGCATGCGGATCGCAGAGGCACAGGCCGAGACGGCAAGGGGCACCCGGCGGTTGCACGTGTAGGGCTCGCCCATGAAATTGGGCTGGTTGTTCGCGGCCTTGAGGGCGCTGGTGACAGCGGCCGGAGTGAGCGAGGGACCGATCTGGTCGATGATGACGCGCAGGTTCAACACCGCAGCGAAGGCGTTGCTCGCGAACTCGCTGAGCTGGATGTTCTTGGACCCGTACTGCGCCAGCGCCTTGCGGTAGGTGGCGACGGCGGGGATCGACGTCTCATTCGGGTCGTCGTAGCCGAACCCGATGTAGACACCGTTGGCCGCGGATCCGGCTGCCCGCAGCAGGTTCGGGGCGCCGCAGATGCCCGGTACGTAGAGGGGAATGTCGGGTGCGACACTCGCGTGCGCCAGCATCACGGGCACGCACAGCTGCTGGGTCGTGATGGCCAGGATCGCTCCGGGGTGGCCGGAAGAGGCAGCAGCCATCTGCGCCGTGGCGTCGGTGGCCGTCTCGGGTAGCGACGTCGTCACTCCCAACTTCGCCCCGTTGGCCGCCGCTACCGAGGCGACGATCTCCTTGAAGATCGGTGCGGCCGCGATGTCCAGGTTGATCAGGTTGACGGTCTTGGCCTTGCCCTTGGTCGTCATGTACTTCGTCCAGTCGGCGCTCTCTGAGACGAGGTTGATTCCCATGGAGAAGGCGTCCGGGGACGTCACCAGCTCGGGCGTCACCGCAGCGGGCCCGACGAGCGGGATGCCCGCGCCGGCGATGATCGGCACACTGCCGGCCGTGCCGAGCTCGGACTCGCCGACGAAGGCGAGCGGGTGGTCGGCCAACAGCTGATTGGCACAGGCCGAGGACTCCTCGGGTGAACCGTCGGTGACACAGGTCACCAGCTTCAGCGGGCGGCCGGCTGCGCCGCCGAGCTTGGCGTTCACATAGTTGACCGCCGCCTGCGCCGCCAGGTGGGAGTCCGGGATGGCAGCCGGACCCGCCTCCTGGGTGATCATGGCCAACACGATCGGGGGCCCAGCGGCGGCGGGTGTCGCCCCTTCGGCTGGACCGGCGGCCACCGACCAGGCCGACGCGAGGAAGACGGCGGTCGCGACCGAGGTCGCCGTAACGAGAGAACGGATGTTCAAGGTCACTCCTTGCTCATGATCAACGGCTCGCTGAGGTCCCGACCCCGGGTCCTTGCGGGGGTTGGCTCCGTCCCGCCGGCATGCACTGCGACCGCCGACCCACCCCGAACCCTGCCCCCGAGCGTGTATTTGATCATATGATCAAATCACCGTCAACCCCCTGATCGTCTGATCAGTCAGATTTTCGAACGCATGATTACGATCCGTTGCATGACTCAGCCCTCTGCTGCGACCCGCACCACCCGTCCGTCAGCGGACGCCACCAGGGAACGCATCCTCGACGCCGCACTCGAGCTGTTCTCGGAGCTCTCCTTCGAGGGTGCGACGACGCGGGAGATCGCAGCACGTGCAGGGGTTGGGCAACCGCTGCTCAACTACCACTTCAAGTCCAAGGACGAGCTGTGGCGCAGCGCCGCGGACCTGCTCTTCGCCGAGCTCAACGCGGCGCTCGGCGCTCGGATCGAAGGGCTGCGCGGCGTCGACGACCTCACGTTGGCGAAGCTCATCGTGCGCGAGTTCGTCCACTTCTCCGCTGCTCATCCCCAGCTGCACCGCATCATCACCCAGGAATGCAAGGTCGACGGTTCCCGGATCGATTGGTTGGTGGAGCGTCACATCCGGCCGGTGTACCAGTTCACTGAGGCGTTGTTCGCCGGCCTCGTTGAGCGCGGCGAGATGGTGGCGATCCCGCCTGCGCACATCTACTACATCATCATTGGAGCGGGGGCAACCATCTTTACCCTTGCCCCCGAGTGCCGCCGGCTCGCCGGTTTCGATCCCAGCGAACCTGAACCTGTAGAAGTTCACGCGGATGCCATCGAGACGCTCCTCTTCGGAAGGTCATGGGCGGGTGATCAGCCGCGGCGACGCGCAACGGGTTCCGCATGACGATTGCACTCGGTCTCGGAGTGCGTTGCGCCAGCAGCTGGATACGCCCCATTGCAATTCGCGAATCCCGAACGGCGGTCCAAAGACCGCTGACACTTGGGGCTGATTCTCCCAGCTGGGTCGAGCCCTGAACGGCGTCATCGGGATACCGATCGATCCGCTCTTGGTGCTCGCACTTGGTGCTCGCTGGTAGGGATGATCCCAGTAAGGACTGGGCTTGGAGACCGCAGAAGGGCCGGTCCCGAAGACCGGCCCTGAGCTGCACTCTCTAGCTTGGTGGCGGGGGGAGGATTTGAACCTCCGACCTTCGGGTTATGAGCCCGACGAGCTACCAGACTGCTCCACCCCGCGGCGAAGGGTTCACACTACACCCGGCGGCGAGAACGCACCACGGTCCGCAGCGCCGCGCCGAGCCCCGGACCGGCGCCCTACAGGGTCTGCGCGGTCGGAGGGGGTGGTGGTGGTGAGGCGGGGTCCGCAGCCTGGGGCGGTGGCGGAGGGGGCGGCGGAGCCGATCCGGCGGCATCGCCGGCCGGGGCTGCCGTCGGGGCGGCCGCGGCGGACTCGGGCGCCAGCGTCAGTGGCGCCGTGCTCGGACTCGTGCTGCTGGAGGGCCGCCACCAGCCGCTCGATGTCGCCGTCGGTGGTCGGGGTGGCCCGCCCCGTCTTGGTGGCGTAGAAGGCCGCGCCGAGATCGCGCAGCATCCCGTCGGCCGCCTTCTTGGCCTGCGCCTCGTCGAGCTTCGCCTGTCCCTTGGCGGCCGCGTCCTTGGCCATCTCGGTGGCCTGCGTCGCCTTGTCCTTGACCTTGTCGAGCAGTCCCATGGGCGTCTTCCTTTCGTCGCACGGCGTGCGCCTCCCGACATCATGGGACCATGAGGGCCACACCGCAACCGTGTCCCGGCCGGCGGGTGAGACCGGCCCTCCCGGGGCCGGCGTCGCCGTCCGAGAGCGCCCGCCCCCTCAGCCCGGGCCGCGGGCCGACGCCGAGGCCAGGGTCGTCGACGTCGACGAGGTCGTGGCGCCCTTGGGCTCGGTGCTACTGGGAACCGTCGTGGTGGTCGACGACGTCGTGGAGCTCGTCGACGACGACGTCGTTTTGGCCGACTTGCCCTTGATCGGCGGCACCGTGGTGGTCGTCGTCGTGGTCGGCGTCGAGCCGGGCGCCGCCGTCCCGAGCACCTGCTGGGCCGCGCTGATCTGCTGGTCCATCATCTGGAGGTCCTGCTGGAACTGAGTGAGGTTGTCGGCCTTGAGCGCCGCCAGGGCGTTGTCGTAGTCCGTCTGGGCGGCCTGGAGGATCCCGGCCACCGCGGCCGGCACCGTGCCGGTCGAGGGGACGCCGGTCCCCGTGGGCAGGGTCACCGTGGTCTGGAGCAGGTCCGAGAGCACCGCGTTGAGCGAGGTGTCGATCTGCACGTTCTTGCCCAGGACGGCGACCACGTACTGCAGCTGGGGCTGGGGGTTGGTCGTGGGCGACACGTAGAGCGGGCGCAGGTAGACCATCGAATTCGCGATGGGGACCATGAGCGTCTCCCCCAGCAGGACCTCCGATCCCTTCTGGTCCAGCAGCGAGATGTCCTTTGACACCGTGGCATTGGCCGAGATCTCCGCGTCGGCGTTGGCTGGGCCATAGGTCCCCTGGGGTGTCTCGTAGAGGTCGAGCTGGCCGTACTGACCCGGGTCCGACAGACCGACCATCCACGCGGTCAGGTTGAAGTTCTGGCTCGAGTTGGTGAGGCTCGCCTGTGAGGCGGGCACGAAGCCGTCGGAGACGGTGAAGAGCTGCTGGCTCGCGTGGGTTCCGGGCAGGGAGTACACCTGGTACTGCGGCGCCATGCGGGCCGGGGTGGTCGAGACCAGCTGGCCCTGGTTGTTGTACGTGTTCTCGGCCAGCAGGGCCTGCGACTGCGGGCCCGCGCCGGCCGTGGGAGAGAGCTGCCAGGCGTTGCTCGCGGCGTAGAAGGCCTGCGGGTTGGTCAGGTGGTAGCGGCCGTAGATGGCGGACTGAATGGAGAAGATGTCCTCCGGGTAGCGGAGGTGGGCCAGGAGCTGGGGGTTCATCTTCGACAGTGGGGTGAACATGTGCGGGAAGGCGGCCGAGTAGGCCTGCAGGATCGGGTCGCTCGGGTCGGCGTCGTAGAACGTCATCTTCCCCGAGTAGGCGTCGATGACGACCTTGACCGAGTTCCGCACGTAGTTGTAGCTGGAGGGCAGGTTGCTCCCGATCGCCACCTGCTGGGTGTCCGCGTTCTGCGAGTAGGGGTAGTTGGCCGTCGTCGTGTACCCGTCGACCACCCAGTCGATGTGCCCGTCGTTGATGACCGCGTAGGGGTCGTGATCGAAGGTGAGGAAGGGCGCCGCCTTCTGGGCCATCGCCACCGGGTCGCGGACGAACATGATGCGCGACTTGCTCGTGATCTGGCTCGAGATCAGCAGGTTGAAGTCGCCCAGCCGCAGCGCGAAGGCGGCCCGGGTGAAGATCGACGACAGCTGGACGCCGCCCGTGCCCTTGTAGTGGCTCTCGACGTTCGGCCCGTTGCTGCCCTCTTGGTAGTCGACCTCGAGCTGCTTCGTGTCGGCCACGACGTAGCCGGTCTCACCCAGCCCGAAGTAGACCGCCGGCTGGGTGATGGCGGGCATCCCCGTCGTGGACGTGGGCGGCACCCCCTGGACCGTGTACACGGGGTTGTTCGAGGTGGTCTGGTTGGCCAGCGCGACCGCGGCACCGTTGCCGTGCGTGTACTGCAGGTGGGTGTTCACCCACGAGGCGGAGGGCAGGTTGCCGGCCGAGATGTCGCGCACGCCGATGAGCACGGGCGTCCGCTGCCCCGACAGCGTGTAGCGGTCCACCCCGAGCGAGGGGAACACGTAGTACGACTTGATGCCCTGCTCGCGCTGGAACGTCTGCAGCGAGATCGTCGGGTCCGGGTCCCACTGCCGGATGTTGTCGATCGTGGGGCTGGCGAGCACCGTCTGGCTGGCGGTGATGGACGTGCTGGCGGGGAACTGGTGCACCTTCACGTCGTTCAGCCCGTAGGCGGCGCGGGTGGCCGTGATGTTGCGCTGGATGTAGGGCGCCTCCAGCGAGCTCTGCGCGGGGTTGACCTTGAGCGTCTGCAGCAGGGCCGGGTAGATGATGCCGACGACCAGCGCCACGAAGGCCCAGATCCCGATCGCCAGCACCGGGAGGGTCCAGCCCTGGCGGCGGATGTTGAAGAGCAGGATGCCCGCCGCGAAGATCGACACGTAGATCAGCAGCGTCTCGGCCGGCAGGCGGGCGTGCACGTCCGTGTAGCCGGCGCCGTTGACGTAGCCGTCCTGTGCGTTGACCAGCGAATAGCGCTGCAGGACGTAGCCCGCCGCCTTGTCCAGCGCGATCAGGGCCAGCAGCACCGAGATGTGGGCCTTCACGGGCGGTCGCACCCGCGGCAGGCCCCGCTGGGGCTGGATGCCGCCGTTGAAGTAGTGGAAGACGACCGAGACGGCCAGCGTCACGATCAGGATGGCCAGCGTCCAGTCGACCACGAAGGTCAGGAAGGGGAGATCGAAGACGTAGAAGCCGACGTCCTTGTGGAATTGGGGGTCGGTGACCCCGAAGTTGCCGCCGTGGCGGAACAGGATCCAGTTGTTCCACTGCCCGATCGTCCCCGACGCGCCGATCAGCGCCAGCACGAACGCCAGCGCCACGTAGATCCGGCCGGAGTAGGGCCGCACGTACTGCTGGTAGCGGCGCACCAGCTCGTCCTCCTGGGCCAGCACGATGTCGTTGCCCGCGATGCGGTCGCACACCACGAGGTTCACCCACAGGACGGCGAAGAAGATCGCCCCGAACACGCCGAACAGTCCGAGCTTGATCACGAGCAGCGTCGAGAAGACGTTGTGGTAGCCGACGGAGGAGAACCAGAGGCTGTCCGTGTAGATGCCCGCGAGCGAGCGCAGCGACACCAGCAAGATGATGAGCACGACGACGAAGCCGATCAGCCACCAACGGGCTCGGTGTCGGCGGCGCGGCGAGGGATCAGCGGACAGGTCGCTGGGGATGCGCACGGGGGAACCCTACCGTCCGCCACCCCCGCCCCAACTGCCAGGCACGGGGTGGAAAGCGGCGGTCAGGACCTTGCGGACGACAGTCAGGACGTGCTGGGGCCGGTCAGGAGGCGCCGTCGCCCACCAGCGCGACCAGGCAGCGGCATCCGGAGTGGGCCGGCGGGTGGGCGTGGCCGGTGGGGAACGTCTCGTTGGCGCTCACGGAGCCGGCGAGGGCGTTGTCCTCGCAGTCCGAACAGCCCGCGGCGGACGTGACGACCCAGCGCAGCTTGCCTTCCGCTCCGGCCGCGGCCACGCCCGCCGAGAACGCTTGCGTGGCGTAGTCACCGGTCAGGCGCTCCACCCGCTCGCCGCGCCACTCGCGGAACGCGGCCCCGACCCGGTCCGCCGGATCCCCCGTCCCTTCCTCGATCTGGCGCCGCAGCATCGTCACGATCACGTGCGCCAGTGCGGCCGAGGACTCCTCGACCGCGTCCCCTGCGGGAACGGCCGCCGCCTCGGCTCCGCCGAACACCGTCCCGGCGGCGAAGGCCTCGCCCAGATGGCCCCGTGCGGCCTGCGGCGAACGCGACCATGTGCTCGTCCTCGGGTCCCACCAGCTCGTCGCCGCTGAGCGACGGCTCGTTGCGCAGCCGGTCGAGCAGACGGTTCTGGTCGTCGCCCAGGGCGCGCTTGACCGTCCGGCTGAGCCGCGCCGTCACCGGCGTCAGCAGCTCGTCGCGCCGCGCGATCAGTTCGTCGTCGGCCCCGGGCACCGGCTCGGACTCGGTCGGACCTCGGGCTCGGGTCGGGGGTCCCTTCTCCCCCCGCCGCTTCCGCGTGTGCCTCGCCCGGTGGCGCCGTCGCCGGCCGGCTCGGCCGCCGGCTCCTCGGGCGGCGCCGCAGCCGACGCGGTCCCGGCCCGGATGCGTGCGAAGAGCTCGTCGACCGAGGGCGTGCTGCCGGACACCCCGGCCTCCTCCTCCCCCGGCTCGCCCTCGGCCTCGTGCCCGCTCCCGGCCGACGCCGGTCCCGCCGGTGGCAGCCGTCGTCGCGTCCTCCAGTGCGTCCTGGTCCAGGGGCCCGTCGGACGCGCCGTGCACACGGAAATTGTCGGCGACGGCCGCCGCGGCGGCCCGCGCCTCCTCGTCGGTCCGCTCCAGATGGCCCAGGATCCCCTCCACCTTGTCGCGCACGCCGAGCACCGACGCCGCCATCTCGTCCCGGGCGGCGCGCAGTTGCTCGATCTGGATGCCGAGCGCGCGTCGTCGCGCCGCCAGGTCGGCCAGCACCCGACGCCGGGCCTCTTGGACCTGCTCGAGGAGCGTCCGCCCCTCGTCCTTGGCCCGGGCGATGACCGCCTCGGCCTGTGCCACCGCTTCGGCGATGATCCGCTCACTGTCCACGCGGGCCTCCTGTTCTGCGTTGGCGACCAGCAACTCCACCTCGACGACGCGTTCGGCGGCCGCCGCCTCGGTGCGCGCCTGCAATTCGTCGACCTGGCTCTGCGTGTCGCGCAGGAGCGTGGCCGCCCCTTCTTGGGCCTGGAGGACGATGCGGGCCGCTTCTTCATGGGCGTGCCGGAGGATCTGCGCGCTGTGCTGGCCGAGCGACGTCGTCAGGGTCGCCTCGTCGACCACCGGATGGGCGGCCCGCTCCTCCGCCTCGGCCAGGGCCGTCCGCAGCTCCTGCTCGCGTTCCTCGAGCCCCTCGAGGCTCCGGGCCACCGACTGGAGGTAGGCGCGCACCTCGTCGGTGTCGAAGCCCCGGCGGACGATGGCGAAGGAGTGGCGTGCGATGTCCCCGGTCGCGATCCGGGCCGACGAGATCGGGGGGCGGCCTTCAGGCATGGTCAGAGCCTACGGCGCGGCCTGGGCCGGCACAGGACTGGTGGCGCTGGTCGGCACGTTGCCCCCCAGGCGCTTGAGGATGCGCAGCACCTGGTTCAGGTTGCTGACGGCGTAGACGTGGAGTTGCGGAGTCGGCCTTGGACTCCGCGGTCGCCCGCTCCACCGAGGGCACGAAGAAGACGGTCGCCCCGGCCCGCTCCACGGCGATGGTCTTCTCGGCCACGCCGCCCACGTCACCGACGTTGCCGTACTGGTCGATGGTGCCCGTGGCGGCGACGATCCGGTTCCCGGTCAGCCGCCCGCTGCTCAGCTTGTCGATGATGCCGAGCGTCATGGCCAGGCCGGCGGACGGGCCCCCGATGTCCTGCGTGTGCACGGTCACCTTGATCGGGAACTGCCAGTCCTGCTGCGTCTGGGGCTGGATGCCGAGGTAGGCCGTCGGCCTGGTGGGCGCGCCGCAGCCGGTGTCCACCAGGCCCTTGGGGGGTACGCCCAGGGTCACGGACTTGTGGACGATCGGACCGCCCACGAAGTCGCCGACGTCGTTGATGGAGGAGTCCTCCACGCTGAGCGAGACGCTCGTCCCCGGCGTCAGCCCGTGCAGCGCGTCGATGAGCGCGCAGTCGGTCGGCGTGGGGGTGGCGCCGACCGCGGTGATCACCTGGGCCACCTGCAGCACCTTGGCGGCGGGGGAACCGGGCTGGACCGCGTAGACGAGCGCGCCGGCGTTGGTGGAGTGGACCACGTAGCCGAGGTGGGACAGCGCGGCCGCGGTGGCGAACGACTGGGCCTGGGCCATCTGCAGGTAGCCCTGGGTCAGGAACTGGTTCTCGTCGGGCGTGGGTCCGAGCAGGTCGGGCGCCGAGATCACCTCGCTGTTCGAGTCGAAGTACTTGTACTGCAGGTAGTTGAGTGCGTTCAGCTGGGTGACGAAGACGTCGGTCAACAGGATCTTGCCGGTGAGGGGATGGTTGTCGGTCGGCGGCACCTCGATGTACTGGGAGACCGGCGTCGCATCGCCGGGCGTGATGACGTAGTAGTTGACCGAGACGCGGGCGGCGACGAACGGCGGCGATGACGACCAGGGCGAGGACCGCCAGGAGGAAGGGCCAGATGCGGCGCCGGCGCGGCGCGGCGGCCGGGCGGCAACGGCGGCGCCAAGGCGCCGGCCACGGCCGGGGGCGGCGTCGCTGGAGAGGGGGGTCGCCGCGGCTCCCCCGTCGGCGGTCGCGTCAGGTTCGGACATACTCGAGAGGTGAAGGACGATGTTGCCACGGATGCGGCCGCCGACCGCCGCGCCGAGCAGCGCCGGCGCCGCGTCACCCTGGCCGGCCACCGCGGCGACGCGGCCCTGGCCCGGCGTGGACTGGGCGATCCCGACCCCGGCGTGCAGGCGGCGGCGCTCGGCGCGCTGGCCCGCCTCGGTCGGCTCACGGCCGCCGACGTCGTCACCGCGCTGGTCCAGGGCCCGCCCGCACTGCGGCGCCGCGCCGTCGAGGCGGCGCCGGCCGTCCGCGGCGCCGGGCTCGCGCTCGACCCTGCTCGTCGCCGTGACCGGCGCCCTCGACGATCCCGACCCGCTGGTCGTCGTGGGGGCGGCCTGGTTCCTGGCCGAGCGCCGCCATCGGCCCGCCGTGCCCGTGCTGACGGCGACCGCGACCGGCCACGGCGACGCCCGTTGCCGCGAGGCGGCCGTTGCCGCCCTGGGCGCCATCGGAGACCCGGCCGGGCTGCCCGCCGTGCTCGCCGCGCTCGGCGACAAGCCCGACGGTCCGCCGGCGGGCGACCGTCGCGCTGGCCGGCTTCGACGACCCCCGGGTGGAGCCGGCGCTGCAGGCCGCGGCCGGGGACCGGGACTGGCAGGTGCGCCAGGCCGCCGCGGAGCTGCTCGACGAGGTGCCCGCCTGACCTGACTAATCTCCTGGGTGAACAGCCGCTTGAGCCGGTCGAAGGACTCGAGGCACACGCCGGCGCCCTGGACCACGCATTCGAGCGGCGTGTCGACCAGGTGCACCGGCACGGCGGTGGCGTCGGCCAGGCGCTGGGTCATCCCGCGCAGCAGCGCCCCGCCGCCGGTCAGGTGGATCCCCTCGAACATGATGTCCTGGGCCAGCTCGGGCGGGGCCTCGCCCAGGCACTCGGCCGCCGCCTCGACGATCGACGCCACGTTGTCCTCGAGCGCGCCCCGGACCTCGACCGGCGAGAGGATCACCGTCTTGGGCCGGCCCGTCGCGACCTCGCGCCCGCGGATCTCGGCCTGCTGCTCCCCCTCGTAGGGGGAGGCCGACCCGATGGCCATCTTGACCGCCTCGGCCGTGCGCTCGCCGATGGCCACGCCGTGGCGGTAGCGGACGTAGGCCTGGATGGAGGCGTCGAAGTCGAACCCCCCGCAACGCAGCGCCTGCACCGCCACGACGCCCCCGAGCGAGATCACCGCCATCTCCGCCGTGCCTCCCCCGACGTCGACGACCATGTTGCCCACCGGTTCGTGGATGGCCAGCCCGGCGCCGATGGCCGCCGCCATGGGCTGCTCGATCAGGAAGCTGGCCGAGGCACCCGCCCGGCGCGCCGCCTCCTTGACGGCGCGCCGCTCCACCGCCGTGATGGCGGACGGGACGCAGATCAGCACCTTGGGCCGGTTGATGCGGCTGACGCCGACCCGGTGCAGCAGCACGCTCAGCATCCGCTCGGTGACCTCGAAGTCGGTGATGGCGCCGCCGCGCAGCGGCCGCTCGGCGACGATGTAGCCCGGCGTGCGCCCGATCATCTGCCAGGCGTCGGTCCCGATGGCCAGCACCTCGCGGCTGCGCGAATCGAGCGCGACCACGGTCGGCTCGTTCAGCACGAGGCCCTTTCCCTTGGCGTAGACCAGCGTGTTGGCGGTCCCGAGGTCGATCGCCAGGTCGCGCGCCATGGGGCCACATGGTACGGACACGCGTCCGGCGACGGCACTTCCTGGGCCGTTGTCGGTATCGTCGCCCAGGTGAGCGACACGCCCGAGGAGCCCGAGGAGGCCGAACCGGGCCCAGAGGAGGGCGCGGAGGGCGCCCCGGACGGACCCGACGCGCCGCTGCGCGGCTGGATCGATCCCGACGACCGGCTCTGGCGCCATCCCAGTGAGATCGCCTCCCCGGGCTCCGAGGCCCCGGCGTTCCTCAACGCCCCCCAGCAGCCACCCCTACCGCGGCGCCGTCATGGTCCTCGTCGGCGTCGGCGCCGTCATGGCGGTCGTCGCCTGGGTGGTCGTGCTGCTCTCCCCGGCCTCGCAGCGCCCGCTCCGGGGCGCCACGACCGACACCGTCGCCGCGGCGCCGTTGACGACCCTGGCCGGGCCGCAGAACGCGGTGCCGGCGGTGGCCCAGGCGGCCGGGCACTCCATGGTGGAGTTGCAGCTGACCACGGGGCAGGGCACGGTCGCGCTGATCGGCGTCGCCGTGGCCGAGGGGGGAGTCGTCGCCACCACGGCCGACCTGCTGGGCGGCGTCCGCCGCATCGTCATGGTCGGCCCCGGGGGCAAGCTGGAGCCCGCCACGGTCGTGGCGACCGACCCCGCCTCCGACGTCGCGCTGGTCGACGTGCCCGAGGACCTGCCCGTGGCGCCCTTCGCCGACGACTCCAGCCTGAGCGGCGGCTCGCCCGACCTGACGCTCAGCTTCGTGCCCGCCGGCGGCACGGCCGTCGCGCTGCACTGCACGCCCGGTTCGGTGACCGACGCCGGGTCTGCCATCGCGAGCGGGCCGGCCGGGGGCATGCCCACGATCACCTCGTCGCCCTCGGCGCCGGCGGTCGCCGCCGGGGACCCGCTGTTGAACGCCACGGGCGACGTGGTGGGCCTCCTCTACGACCCCTCCCCCGGCACGTCCTCCCCCGGCACCTTCCTCCCCAGCCAGCTCGTGGTCGGGCGTGGCCGACGACCTGCGCTCGAAGGACAAGGTGGTGCACGGCTGGCTGGGCGTCTCGGGCACCGACACCCCCGACGACACGGGGGCCAGGGTGGTGCAGGTCCAGTCCGACGGTCCGGCCGCCGGCCGGCTGCAGCAAGGGCAGGTGATCGTGGCCGTCAACGCCCTGCCGGTGCGCACCATGGCCGAGCTGCGGGCCCGGCTCTACGTCCTGCCTCCCGGGGCCGCCATCGCCGTCTCGGTCCAGCAGGGCACGGGGACCAAGGTCGTGGACGTCACCCTGAGCGCGCTCCTCATAGCATGCGAGGGTGAGCATGTTCGGTTCCAGCGACCCCGACAACCCCATGGGGGGTCTCCTCGGAGACCTGCTCAAGGTCATCGGGTCGGGGCCGGGAGCCGCGGACAGTTGGTTCGAGGCCGCCCGCACCCTGGCCTTCGGCGTCGCCACCGACGGCGGGGCCGACGAGAACCCCGACCCGCTGGTGCGGATCGCCTTCGAGGAGCTGGCGCGGGTGGCCGAGCTCCACGTGGCCGACGCCACGGGGATCGCGCCCGGCTGGGGCGGCGGCGGGATCTCCTTCGAGGCGGTCGGGCCGGGACAGTGGAGCTTCCGGGTGCTCGAGGCCTACCGGCCGATCCTCAAGTCGATGGTGGAAGCGCAGCAGCAGGGGGCGGCGGCGGTCCCGTCGTCACTGGACCTGAGCGAGCTCGATCCCGGCCGGGGCCGGCGGCCTCGGCGGGCTGCTGGGGCAGTTCGCCCTCACGCTCGGCCCCGTCTTCCTCGGCATGCAGTTCGGCTCGGCCGCCGGGCACCTGGCCCGCCGGGCCTTCGGGCAGTACGCCCTCCCGCTGCCCTGGCCCGAGTCGTCGACCCTGCTCCTCGTCCCGGGCAACGTGGCCCGCTTCGCCGAGGACTGGAGCCTTCCCCTCCAGGAGGTCCAGCTCTGGGTCTGCCTCCGCGAGCTGACCATGCACGCGGTGCTGACGAGGCCCGGCGTCCGGGACTCGCTCATGACGCTGCTGGGCGACGCGTCCGCCCACGCCGCCGCGGCGCAACGCTCCATCGTCGAACGACTGGGCGACGGCCTCGGCGATCCGGCGGCGCTCGAGGAGGCGCTGGGCGACCCCGAGGCGCTGCTGTCCGACCTCATCACCCCCGAGCAGCGGAACATCTCGAGCGCCCTGACGGCGCAGACGACGGCCATCGGCGCCTACGTGGACCACGTCACGGCCGGCATCGCGGAGACGCTGACGTCGTCTCCCGCCGCCTTGCGCGAGGCGTGGTACCGCTACCGGATCGAGGAGGGGAAGGGGGAACAGGCCTTCGCCGGGCTGTTCGGACTCGACGTCGGGCAGGACGAGGTCGACCGGGGCCGCGCCTTCGTGCGCGGCGTCATCGAGCGCGTCGGCGAGGATGCGCTGGGCCGCCTGTGGTCGGACGAGCTCGACCTGCCGACGCCGGCCGAGGTCGACGCGCCCGGGTTGTGGCTCGCCCGCATCGGGCTCTTGGACTGAGACTCCTGCCGTCGCGACGGCGTGCCGGCGCGGTGCCGGCCGCCGACCCGCAGCTTCAGCCGACCCGTCGGGCAGCTGCTGCTCGAGCGCGCAGCGATTGAACGCAGTCGTCACGCGCCCGCCGAGGAGCAGCATCTCGGCGCTGCCGTCCCAGTGCGGTGCGATGGCGTAGACGTACTCCGCCACGGCCTCGTCGTCGCGGATGGTCGACAGCAGGTCGACGAGGTCGAACAGGTGCTCGACCATGGCGGCGCGCGCCAGGTCCGGCGGTGTCAGCGTGCGCACCAGCGCCGCCTCGTCGTCGGTCAGCCCGCCGACCAGACCCTTGATCTCCCGGACGACCAGCTGCGTCGTCGAGTGTGTAGGTGTCCCCCACGGTGTCTCCCCCTCCCACGGGCCTGCAACCCGTGGACCGTCAGTTGTTGGCGGCGCCATGCTTCCACCACGGGGGTGTCGGCCCAGTGGCGTGTCGGGGGCAGTTCGGGTGCTGTTCGTCGGGCTGGGCCTCAGGACGCCTCGCCGTAGTCGAGCACCCACTCGAGCGCCAGCTGCTCCCGCTCGGCGTCACGCACGACCCGCTCGCTGTTCCGGCGGAACTGGGGGTCGTGCGGGGGGAGCAGCACCAGTCGGGCCAGCACGCGCTCGCGGAACTGCTCGATCACCTCGGGCGGTCCGTAGTCCGACTGGACCTCCCAGTGGGGCGCGACGGGCCCGAGGTAGACGACGCGCACGTGCCCGATCGGCTCGATCGGCTCACCCTCTTCGACTGACGTCGTCCTCGGTGTCCGGGGACATGGCACCTCCTGGTATCGGCGTTCGGCGCCAGCGTAGCCCTGCGGGCCCGAAAGGCGTTCTCCCTGGTAGATCGCAAAATAGGGCTCGGAATTCTTACGAACTTCCTACGCCAAGTACCCTATTTCCCGACTGGCGGGTCCCTTAGAATGGTGCGTGAAAAGGGAGCCGAACAATGAATACCGATTGGATGGCCCGGGGGAAGTGCAAGGAAGTTGCACCCGACGTCTTCTTTCCCAATGACGGCATGGGCGTGCTCGCCGCCCAACGGATCTGCGCCGAGTGCCCCGTCTCCGAACCCTGCCTCGAGTACGCGCTCGAGCACCACATCGATCACGGGGTCTGGGGCGGTGCGTCCGAGCGTGAGCGCCGCCGCATCCTGCGCCGCCGCCGCCTCTCACACGCCGTCGTCGCCAAGTAGCACCGAGCACGCGAGCCCGAGACGAGCCGCCGGGCTCGGCCCGCAGGCTGACGCCGTGATCTTCGAGTGCGTCGTCAACGTCAGTGAGGGTCGCGACGACGCCGTTCTCGGCCGGTTGGCCGACGCCGCCGGACCGGCCCTGCTCGACCTGCACCGCGACCCGGACCACCACCGCTCCGTCCTGACCCTGGCCGGACCCGCCGACGCCGTCGCCGCGGCCGTCCGGGCGCTCGCCGCCGAGTCCGTCGCCCGTCTCGACCTGCGGGACCACGCCGGGGCCCACCCACGCCTGGGGGTGCTCGACGTCGTGCCCTTCGTCCCCTACGAGCCGGGCCGGCCCGCTCCCGAGGACCTCGCCCCGGCGGTGGCGCTGCGCGACGCGTTCGCCCACTGGCTCGGTGCCGAGCTGGGTGTGCCGAGCTTCCTCTACGGGCCGCTTCCCGGCGGCCGGGCCCGGTCCCTGCCCGACGTCCGCCGCCGTGCGTTCGCCGCCGTCAGCGGGGGCCTGACCCCCGACTTCGGCCCCGCGCAGGCCGACCCCCGCACGGGCGCCACCGCCGTCGGCGCCCGCCGGGTGCTGGTGGCCTACAACGTCTGGGTTTCCTCGGCCGAGGTGGCCCGCCGGGTGGCGCCCCTGGTGCGCCGGCCCGAGGTGCGCGCCCTGGGCCTCGCCGTGGGCGACCGGGCCCAGGTCTCGTGCAACCTGTTCGAGCCGGCGCCGCTACGGGCCCGGACCGCCTCTACGACGCGGTGGCGGCGAGCGTCGGGAAGCCGGGCGGCGAGCCCGAAGGCGGCGAGCTGGTGGGGCTCATGCCCGAGCTGGTGCTGGCCGCCGTGCCCACGGCACCGCTGGCGCGAGCTCGGCCTCTCGGGTGAGCAGACCGTGGAGAGCCGCCTCGCCGCGGGGGCGGGCGTTCCCAAGCGGCCGGATACCTCCGGTGTCTTCGTCCAGGAGGCGCTGGCCACGTCCCGGCGAGCCAGGGCACGGGCCCGGCGCAGGCGGCGGCGTTCCCGCTCGCTCATGCCGCCCCAGATGCCGAACTTCTCCCCGTTGGCCAACGCGTACTCGAGGCAGTCCTCCCGCACGACGCAGCCCCGGCAGACCTCCTTGGCCTCGCGGGTGGAGGCTCCCCGCTCCGGGAAGAACAGGTCCGGGTCGACTCCCATGCAGTTGGCCTGCAGCTGCCAACTTCGTTCTTGGCGACCGTAGAGCGTGGTGACTATGTCCACTGGCACTGGTTCGCCCCCCTTCTTCGCCTCAGGTGGCATCGGTGTAGTTACAACGGTGTAGTCAGTTTCCACCACCGGCACCCGCCGGCGCAAGGCCCAAATCACCGGCCGGGCGAGAAACGTGAGCGATCCGTGCGGGCCGAAGGGGTGGAACGGTGCGTGAAATCCCAGTTGGAGCAGGCATTCGGGTCGCCGCCGTTGCCCGGGAGAGCCTTTCTGGGCCATACGGCTGTATTGTTTTCCGATACGGCCGTATGGTGATGCGGCGACCGGCACGGACACCCCGACGGCGAGGAGGCGCACGATGAGCATGCCCGCCCGGGGAGCCGGTGCAGGCGATCCGACCGCGAGGACACGCATCCGGGACGCCGCCCTGCGCCTGTTCCGGGCCGCAGGGCGTCGCCGGCACGGGCATCCGGGACGTCGCCCGGGAGGCGGGGGTCTCGAGCGGGTTGGTCCAGCACTACTACCGAAGCAAGGAGGTGCTGCGGGCGGCCTGCGACGCGTACGTCCTCTCGCAGATCGTGCGCATCAAGGAGCGGCTGGTCCTCGAGGGAGGGCTCGAGAACCCGGCCTTCCTGGCCGACTCGCACCCTGAGCTCCTCGATCTGTACCGGTACCTGGCCCGCTCGATGATCGACGGCTCGCCCGCCGCGGCGGACATGTTCACCGAGATGGTGGCGGCAACCGAACAGTGGCTGGCCCGCCATCACGCCGGCGTCGTCTCCGACGAGCACGGCTACGCGACGCTCCTGGTCGCGATGGAGATCGGCGCACTCGCCCTGCACCACCAGCTGTCCGCGCGCGCTGGGCAGCGACGTCCTCGGCCCCGAGGGTCACCTGCGGCTCGCACGCGCCAAGGTCGAGTTCTACTCGAAGCCCCTGCTCGACGCGGACCTGGCCCGCCAGGCCGTGGACGTCATCGACGCCGTGCTCACGGAGCAGGCCGGGATCGCCCCGCACGAGGGCGGTCCCGATGGCCCTCGCTGAGCTGCGCGAGCAGGCCATCGCCGCGCCGGGAGGCCGGGCGGCGACGACGGTGGTGGCCCGGCGCACGGCGCGTGCCGCGGCGCGTTCGGGCCTGCTGTGGGGATACGTCTTCGGCGCCTTCGTGGCCTCGACGGCGTGGAGCTACACCAGCCTCTACAAGACCCAGGCCCAGCGCGACCGGCTCGCCGCCACCTTCGGGAACAACAAGTCGACGCTCGCGCTCTTCGGTCCGGCACCCCAGCTGCAGACGGTCGGGGGCTTCACCGTCTTCAAGGTCTCCATGACCGTGATGATCATCGGGTCCGTCTGGGGCTTGCTCACCAGCTCGAGGCTCCTGCGCGGCGAGGAGGACGCAGGCCGCTGGGACCTCTTGCTGTCCGGCCAGACCACGCGGCGCCGGGCGACGGCGCAGGCACTGGCCGGGCTCGGCGCCGGCGCGCTCGTGCTCTGGGTGGTGACCGCCGCCATCGTCGCCATCGCCGGTCTCTCGTCGCGGGTGGACATCGGCGTGGGCAGCGCGCTCTTCCTGGCGCTAGCCCTCGCCAGCCCGGCCCTGTTGTTCCTCACGGTGGGCGCGGTGACGAGCCAGCTGGCCCCGACGCGGCGGCGTGCCGCCGGGTTCGGCGCCGTCGTGCTCGGCGTCGGCTACTGCCTGCGCATGCTCGGCGATGCGGGCGTCGGACTGCCCTGGCTCAGCTGGTTCTCCCCTCTCGGCTGGGTCGAGCGGCTCTCCCCGCTCACCTCGAACGACCCCGTGCCGCTGCTCCCGATCTTCGCCACGACCGCGGTGCTCGCCGTCGTCGCCGTCGCGTTGTCGGGCGCGCGCGACGCGGGGTCGGGCATGCTGCCCGACCGGTCCCACAGCGCCCCCAGGCTCGCGCTCCTCCGCGGCCAGCTCGGCCTCTCTGTCCGCCTGACCCGCGGGGTCGACCTCGGCTGGATCCTCGCCCTCGCCGTCACCGGGCTCATCTTCGGGCTCGTCGCCCAGGGCGCCGGGACCACGCTGGCCGGGTCCTCGGTCCAACAGGTGTTGGACAAGCTCGGCGCCACCGGGGGCGGGACGGGCGCCTACCTCGGCGTCGTCTTCCTCATCGTGGCGGCGCTGATCGGGTTCGCGGCCGCCGGCCAGATCGGCGCGGCGCGAGACGAGGAGGCGCAAGGCCGGCTCGACCACCTGGTGGTGCGACCCCTCGCACGGACGCGGTGGCTGGCGGGGCGTCTGTGCGTGGCGCTCGTCTTCGTCGTCGCCTGCGGGGTCGTCGCCGGCCTCTTCACGTTGCTCGGCGCGACCTCACAGCACACCGCCTTCGGCGCGGCGAGCCTGCTGGCCGCCGGCGTCAACGCCGCCGTGCCGGCGGTCTTCGTCCTCGGCATCGGCGCGCTGCTCTTCGGCCTGTGGCCCCGGGTCGCCGCGGCCGGGCGTCTACGCCGTGCTGGCCTGGTCCCTGCTCGTCGAGCTGGTCGGCGGGATCGGCGCCGCCAGCCACTGGTTGCTCGACACCTCGGTGTTCCACCACGTGGCCTCGGCGCCCGCCGTGCCGGTCGACTGGGCCGCGGACGGCTGGCTCAGCGCCGCCGCGGGCATCGCCGCGCTCGTCGGCGCGGCCGCCTTCGCTCGCCGCGACCTGCAGGGCGCGTAGGAGGGTCGGGACCTCAGCCGGCGGGACGGAGCACCCGGCGGTGCTGGAGGAAGTCGACCAGCACGTAGCCGCCCAGGGCGTCGGGCGTCGTGTAGAAGGTGCGGCCGCCGTTGACCCGGGCGATCTGCTCCACGAAGGGGTAGTGCGTGCGCTGGAGGTCGAGGGCGAAGGTGTTGATCACGATGCCGGCCCGGGTGCAGCGGATGACCTCGGCCATGGTGCGGCGCAGGGTCTCGGGGATGGGCGGGTAATTGAAGAAGACCTCGCCGTGGTCGTCGATGTGCGCCGTCGGCTCGCCGTCGGTGACCACGATGATCTGCTTGGTGCCGTGCTCGTGGGCCAGCATGCGCCGGGCCAGCGCCAGCGCGTGCTGCAGGTTGGTGCCGTAGACGTAGTCCCACATGGCCGTGGGGACCTCGTCGGCGCGGATCTCCCGGGCCACCTCCGAGAAGCCCACGATGCCGAGATAGTCCCGGGGGAACTTGCTCGAGATGAGAGTCTGCAGCGCCATGGCCATGCGCTTGGCCGGCACGAAGTTGTCCCGCATCGGCATCGACATGGACAGGTCGATGAGGAGCACGGTGGCGCTGCGCGAGAGGGCCTCGACCTCGACCACCTCGAAGTCCTCGGGGGTCAGCCGCACCGGCACGCCGGACCCGCTCCGGCGGACCGCATTGTGCACCGTCGTGGACAGGTGCAGGTTGAGCGGGTCGCCGTACTCGTAGGCCTTCGTCGTCTCCTCGCGGTCGTGGCCCGAGCCGGTGCGCACGGTCGAGTGGTCCCCGATGCGGTCCTTGTTGATCTGGCCGAAGAGATCGGCCAGGGCCTTCTGGCCGAGGCGCCGCACGCCGCGCGGCGTGAGCTCGATGCGCCCGCCCTGCTGCTCGATCAGCCCCGCGTCGGCCAGCGACTTGGTGAGGTTGGCCAGCCGGTCCAGCGCCCGCGCCGCGTCCTCGCCCATGTGCTGCTTCACCTGCTCGAGGTCGATCTCCCCCAGGGCGGCCGGGGTGGAGGCCGACTGGAGCACCTCTTCCATGCGGTCGAGCTGGCCCAGCTGCGAGGCCAGGTCGGTGGCCCGGTTCAGGGGCAGGGAGCCCTCGCCGTTGAAGTCGTAGGAACGCTGCCAGCCGGCGTCGGGCACGGCGCGCTGGAGGTTCTGGGCCAGCCGCTCGACCTGCCAGCGCAGGTCCATGTCCTCGAGGACGGCCTCCATGAGCTGGCTCAGCTGCGCCTGCTGCTCGGGGCTGAGCGAGTTCCACACCGCCTGCGCGGCGGCCATGCGCTCGGCCAGCTGCTCGAGGAGCTCGTCGAGCGTCTGCGGGTTGCCCGGGAACATGTCGCCGTACTGCTCCATGAACTCCTCGAAGCTGGGGTCGAGCTCCTCGCCGCGTTCGCGCTGCTCGAGCATCTTGTTGAGGGCGTCGTAGGCGTCCCGCATGCGCGCCATCTGCTCGGGGCTCATGCTCGAGAGCGCCTCGGACGCGCCCTCGAAGAAGGTGTCGGCCATCTCCCGCCTGAGCTCCTCGACGAGCTCCTCGAAGCGCTCGCGGGCCTCGGAGGAGACGAAGTCGTAGTGCTGCAGGCTGCTGATGCGGCCGGCCGGGTCGTCGGGCTGGAGGTCGAGCGCCATGCGCCGCTCGGTGGCCACGTCGTCGGTCACCTCACTGCGCCGCTGGTCGCCCGAGGCGTGCGCTTCCTCCACGAGGTCGTCGATGGCGGCGCGCTCGTCCTGCTCGATCTCGTCGAGCTGCCTCGTGAGGTCGGCCATGCGGCCGTCGGGGTCACCCTCGGCGAGCATCTCCTGGCGGCGGCGGCGGAGCTGGTCGAGGAGGTCTCTCAGGCCGGGGACCTGGTCGCCGTCGGCGGTGTGGAAGCCGCTGCGCAGGAGGCGACGCAGCGCGTCGTCGAGATCGCCGCCGGCCAGGAGGTCGTCGGTGAGCCCGGCCAGGAGGTCGTCGGGGTCGAGGTCGGCGAACTCCTGGGTGCCGTCCCATTCCGAGTAGTCGTAGCGGGCGCTCACGGTCTCGTGCCCGGCCCTACTTGCGCCCGCGGTAGAGGGCGCGGGCGCCGGAGGCGTCCTTGTTCAGCCGCTTGGTCAGGTGCAGACCCTCGAGGAGGAACTCGAGGGAGCTGGCCATGAGGGCGGGCGACTCGGCCTCGGCCGCCTCGGGGCCGGCCAGCTTGCGCGTCGGCGGCTCGAGCTCGGGGATGTCGGCCAGCACCTCGAGGTAGGCCGCCGAGGGCAGGTCGTCGCCGACGTGCACGACGACCTGGTCGTGGAACGCGGCCACGATCGACTGCGGGTCGTCGAGCGTGACGCGGCGGCGGAAGACCGAGAGGGTGGCCGCCGCCACCAGCTGGGCCACCACCTCGTCCTCGTGGCCCTCCTCCATCGCCTCGACCTCGATCTTGCCCTGGGTCGAGGGCACCAGCGAGGAGAGGTCGCTGATGCGCGGCACCGCCACCGGCTCCCCCGTCCGCAGGGCGCGCCGCACGGCGGAGGCGACCAGGGTCTCGTAGTTGGCGATGGACAGGCGGACCGAGACGCCGCTGCGCTGGTTGAGGTGGGTGCTGCGCCGGGCCAGCTGGCTGATCTCGGCCACCACCTCCTTCATGAACTTGGGCACCTGGACCGGGATGCCGGCCGTGGGCAGATCGGCCTCGCCCTCCATGATGCGCACTTCGGTCAGGGTCTCGAAGGGGTAGTGCGTGCGGATCTGCGCGCCGAAGCGGTCCTTGAGCGGCGTGATGATCCGGCCACGGTTCGTGTAGTCCTCCGGGTTGGCCGTCGCCACCAGCATGATGTCGAGCGGCAGCCGGATGCGGTGGCCCCGGATCTGCACGTCGCGTTCCTCGAGGATGTTGAGCAGGCCGACCTGGATGCGCTCGGAGAGGTCCGGCAGCTCGTTGATGGCGAAGATGCCGCGGTTGACGCGGGGGATGAGCCCGTAGTGCAGCGCCAGCTCGTCGCTCAGGTAGCGGCCCTCGGCGATCTTGATCGGGTCGACCTCGCCGATGAGGTCGGCGATGGAGGTGTCGGGGGTGGCCAACTTCTCGCCGTAGCGCTGCGAGCGGTGGACCCAGTCGATCGGCACGGCCTCCCCGAGCTCGTCGACCCGGTCGAGGGCGAAGCGCGAGACCGGGTGGTAGGGGTCGTCGTTGATCTCGGAGCCGGCGATGATCGGCATCCACTCGTCGAGCAGCCCGACCAGCGAGCGGATCACGCGGGTCTTCGCCTGGCCGCGCTCGCCCAACAAGATGAGGTCGTGACCGGCCAGGATCGCGTTCTCCAGCTGGGGCACGACGGTGTCCTCGAAGCCGAGCACGCCGGGGACGAGGCTCTGTCCGGCCGCGATGTGCTTGGCGGTGTTGCGCCGGATCTCCTCGGCCACCGACACCGACTCCCAGCCCGCGGCGCGCAGGTCGACCAGGGAGCGGGGGAGGTCGTCCGGGGGCTTGAGCCCGGCGGGGTCCGGGGTCGCGGAAGGATCGAAGTGCTGCGAGGGGCCGTCCATGGACGAAGCCTACGCCCGTCCCTGGTGACTCGCGCGGCGACGCCGGGACACTCGTGCGGAACTCTGCACACACTCGTTGAGCGTTCCCAGGGAGTCCGCCGGGACGGACCGAGGCAGCATCGCCCGGCGAAGGCCCGACGGACGGCACCCGACCGGGCCGTCACCCCGGCACGCTCCCCGGGGTTGCAACCGTCTGCGCATGGCGCGCCAGCAACTGGTCGGCCAGGGCGCGCGCCGGGCGGGCGAGGGCGCGGTCGCCGCGCTGGGCCAGGGCCACGGTGCGGCTCAGCGTGGGAGCCGTGAACGGGATGCCGACGAGCGAGCCGTCGCCGGGCAGCGCGATGGCGGGCACCACGGCCGCGCCGAGGCCGGCGGCGACGAAGGCGAGGACGCCGGCCATCTCGCCCCCCTCACACACCAGGTGCGGCTCCACCCCGCCTCGAGGCAGGCGGCCAGCGTCACGGCGCGCAGGTCGTAGCCCTCCCGGAACATGACGAGGTCGAGGCCGTCGAGGTCGCGCACCCGGACCCGCCGCCTCGTTGCGTAGGGGTGGTCGGCCGCGGTGGCCAGCACCAGGGGGTCGTCGAAGAGGGGCGTGGTCACCACCAGCGGGTCGGTCACCGGGAGGACGACCAGGGCCAGGTCGACCTCGCCGGAGGCGACCTGGGGCACCAGCTGGTGCGAGCCGCCCTCGACGACCGACAGGTCGATGCCGGGGTGGCTGGCGTGGAACTCGACCAGGGCCGGGGCCAGCGCGCTCGTGATGAGGCTGGGCGTGGCGCCGACCGCCATGCGGCCCCGGGCCATGCCCGAGAGCGCCCGTGCCTCGGCCCCGGTGGCCTCGATGTCGGCCAGCACCCGTTGCATGAAGGGCAGCAGCGCGCTCCCGTCGGGGGTGAGGGTCACCGGACCCTGGCCCGGCCCACGGTTGAAGAGGACCACGCCCAGCTCGTGCTCGAGCAGGCGGACCTGGCGGGAGAGCGAGGGCTGGGCCAGGTGCAGGCGGGCGGCGGCCCGGGTGAAGCTCTGCTCCTCGGCCACGGCCAGGGCGTAGGACAGCTGGTGCAGCTGCACAGATTGAGAGCTTATCGCTCTGATTTCAATGTCATCTATGTCTTTGACGTGCCCCGGGCGGACCCATATGGTCTGGGCCGTGGAGTCGGGCGACAGCGGGCGACTTGCAGGGTCGCGGGAGCGGTCTGGGATGATCGGGCGGCCGACCCGGACGCTGCGGCCGGCACTGAGGAGGTGCGAGTGACGACGACGGTCGAGAGCGCAACCGCGACCCCGGTTGCCATCGGGGCGCCCCGGGGCGGCCCCGACCAGCCGACCCTGCGCAAGGACGCCTGGTGGGTCGAGCCGGCGGTCACCGCCACGGTCCTGATCGCCTTCGTCGTCTACTCGACCTGGGCCGCCTTCGTGGGCAAGGACTACTACGCCGGCGCCGACCTGCACCGCGACCTGATCTCGCCCTTCTACTCGCCCTGCATCGCCAACAGCTGCGTGCCGGGCAGCCATGCCTTCGGGACGCTGGGCTTCTGGAACTACTCGCCGGCGCTGCTCATCCTCATCTTCCCGCTCGGCTTCCGCCTCACCTGCTACTACTACCGCAAGGCCTACTACCGGTCCTTCTGGTTCTCGCCCCCGGCGTGCGCGGTGGCCGACGCCCACGGCAGCTACAGCGGCGAGACCCGCTTCCCGCTCATCCTCCAGAACATCCACCGCTACTTCTTCTGGATCCTCCTGATCTTCAACTGCATCCTGACCTACGACGCCATCATCGCCTTCCGCCAGCCGGGCCTCGGCATCGGCATCAGCGTCGGCACGGTCGTGCTCTGCTTCAACGCCCTCTTCCTGTGGCTCTACAGCCTGTCGTGCCACGCCTGCCGGCACTTCTGCGGCGGCCAGGTGCGCTCGTTCGCCAAACACCCGGTGCGCTACAAGCTCTGGAAGTTCGTCACGCCGCTCAACGCCAATCACATGCGCTTCGCCTGGACCAGCCTCTTCGTGGTGGCGCTCAGCGACCTCTACGTGCGCCTGGTGGCCAGCGGGACGATCCACGACCCGGGCTTCCACTTCTGATGGCCGCCCAGACCACCCAGAGCACCGAGGCCCACGACTACGAGACCCACGACTACGACGTCATCATCATCGGCGCCGGCGGCTCCGGGCTGCGCGCCGCCATCGAGGCCAAGGAGCGCGGCCTGCGGGTGGCGCTCGTCTGCAAGTCGCTGCTCGGCAAGGCGCACACGGTCATGGCCGAGGGCGGCATGGCCGCCGCCATGGGCCACGTCTGGCCCGAGGACAACTGGCAGGTCCACTTCCGCGACACCATGCGCGGCGGCAAGATGCTCAACAACTGGCGCATGGCGCAGATCCACGCCATGGAGGCGCCCGACCGGGTCTTCGAGCTGGAGCGCTGGGGCGCGCTGTTCGACCGCACCAAGGACGGCCGCATCACCCAGCGCGACTTCGGCGGCCACCGCTACGCCCGCCTGGCCCACGTCGGCGACCGCACCGGGCTCGAGCTCATCCGCACCCTGCAGCAGAAGGTCGTCTCCATGGGGACCGACGTGTTCATGGAGTGCAAGATCCTGCGCCTGCTGCCCGACGCCGAGGGCCGCATCAGCGGGGCGGTGGGCTACATGCGCCCGACCGGCGAGATGGTGCTCTTCACCGCCAAGGCCTTCATCCTGGCCACGGGGTCGATCGGCAAGTCGTGGAAGTACACCTCGAACTCGTGGGAGTCGGTCGGCGACGGCCACGCCATGGCCATCTGGGCCGGCGCCGACGTCATCGACATGGAGTGCGTGCAGTTCCACCCGACGGGGATGGTGTGGCCGCTGTCGGTGCGCGGCATCCTGGTGACCGAGGGCGTGCGCGGCGACGGCGGCGTGCTGCGCAACTCCGAGGGCACCCGCTTCATGTTCAACTACGTGGCCCCCATGTTCCGGGCCGAGACGGCGGAGACCGAGGAAGAGGCCGACGCCTGGTACGACGACCACATCAACAACCGCCGCACGCCCGACCTGCTGCCGCGCGACGAGGTGGCCCGGGCCATCAACTCCGAGGTGAAGGCCGGCCGGGGCAGCCCGCACGGCGGCGTCTTCCTCGACATCGCCTCGCGGCGCACCCCCGAGTACATCCGGCGCCGGCTGCCCTCCATGTACCACCAGTTCATGGAGCTGGCCGGCGTCGACATCACCGCCGAGGCCATGGAGGTCGGTCCCACCTGCCACTACATGATGGGCGGGGTGCGGGTCGACGCCGAGACCCAGGCCGCCACCGTCCCGGGCCTCTTCGCCGTCGGCGAGGTGTCGGGCGGCATGCACGGAGCGAACCGCCTGGGCGGCAACTCGCTCTCGGACCTCATCGTCTTCGGCCGCCGGGCCGGTCATCGGTGCGGCCGACTTCGCCGAGGGCCGCGCCGGCTCGCCGAGCGTCGACCCGGCGGAGGTCGCCTCGGTGATCGACGAGGCCTTCGCCCCCTTCGGGCGTGAGGACGGGTACAACCCCTACGACGTCCACGAGGAGCTGCAGGAGACCATGCAGTCGCTGGTCGGCATCATCCGCACCGGGCCCGAGCTCGAGGAGGCGCTGGCCAAGCTCGAGGATCTCAAGCAGCAGACGGCCAAGGTGCAGGTGAAGGGCGGCCGGGCCTACAACCCCGGCTGGAACCTCGCCACCGACCTGCCCTCCATGATCACCACCTCCATCGCGGTGGCCCAGGGGGCGCTCAACCGCAAGGAGTCCCGCGGCGGGCACACCCGCGAGGACTACCCCGGGCCGGACCCCGAGATGGGCAAGGTCAACTTCGTGCAGCACCAGACCGGCGAGCACGGCTACCTGGCGCCGATCGCCATCGCCCCCGAGCCGCTGCCGGAGATGCCGGCCGAGCTGCGCGCACTGTTCGAGGAGGGAAGCTGAGCATGGCCGACGCCGAGAAGATCACCATGCGGGTCTGGCGGGGGGACGACCAGGGCGGCGAGTTCACCGACTACGTGATGCCGGCCGTCGAGGGCGAGGTCGTGCTCGACGTGATCCACCGCATTCAGGCCTCCGACGCGCCGGACCTGGCCTGCCGCTGGAACTGCAAGGCGGGCAAGTGCGGCTCGTGCTCGGCCGAGATCAACGGCCTGCCCCGCCTCATGTGCATGACGCGCATGGACACGCTGCCCGAGGGCGAGCCCGTCACGGTGGCGCCGATGAAGACGTTCCCCATCATCCGGGACCTGGTGACCGACGTCTCGTTCAACTACGAGGTGGCCAAGACGATCCCGCCCTTCGAGCCGGGCCCCGAGCCCGAGGGCGGCTACCGCATGATGCAGGTCGACGTCGAGCGCGGCCAGGAGTTCCGCAAGTGCATCGAGTGCTTCATGTGCCAGGACGTCTGCCACGTCATCCGTGACCACGAGGAGAACAAGCCCAACTACGCCGGGCCGCGCTTCTTCATCCGCTTCGCCGAGCTCGAGATGCACCCGCTCGACGTCAACGACCGCCGCGAGCTGGCCCACGACAAGGGCCTCGGCATGTGCAACATCACCAAGTGCTGCACCGAGGTCTGCCCCGAGCACATCAAGATCACCGACAACGGCATCATCCCGATGAAGGAGCGGGTGGTCGACGCCCGCTACGACCCCGTCGCCTGGCTCGGGCGCAAGATCATGGGACGCTCGAAGAAGACCGCCGAAGAGGCGACCGCCGGGGAACTCCGAAGAGGCGACTGCCGAGGAGGCGACTGCCGGCTGAGCGGCGCCGGCCGCGTAGTCTTCGCCATGGCCCGCTACCTGTCACCCGAATGGGTGCTGTCCTTCGACGCCGCGCTGAGCGCGCTCGACCTGTCCGACGTCGTCGCCGCGGCCGCCGAGGGCTCGCTCGCCGCCGCCGACGGCACGTTCAGCGTGGTCCAGGTGGTGACGGGCGTCCCGACGGGTGGGCAGGCCGCCGACGCCGCCGGAGCCGCGCGGAGCGGACGCCGCGGAGGCGGAGGTACGCGTGGTGTTGACCGTGGCCGACGGCAGGGCCCGCCTCGCCCTCGACCCCACCGGTGAGGTGACCGGCACGGCGACGATCGTCCTCGGCTACGCGGACGCGGCGGCCATGGCCCGCGGCGAGCTCGACCCCGGCGACGCGCTGGCCGCCGGGCGGGTGCGCGTGCGCGGCGACCTGGCGGCGCTCGTCGCCGGCCAGGACGTGCTCGCCGCGGCGGCGGCCCGGCTCGGGACCGACCTGGAGGACCTGACGGACCCCGCCGAACCGACCGACCCGGCCTGAGCGCACCGCGTGGCCCGGACCCGCTTCTCACCGTCGGCGCGCCCTCCGGACTTCGGCGGGCGCTACCGCGGCCAGGTGTGCGTCGTCACCGGCGCCTCGGCCGGCCTGGGCGCCCAGCTCTGCCGTGACCTGGCCCGCGCCGGCGCGAGCGTGGTCGGGCTGGCCCGCAGCACCGATCGGCTCGACACGCTCGCGGCCGAACTGCGCACCCACGCCCCGGCGTCGGCGACGATCACCTGCGACGTGGCCGACACCGCGGCCCTGCGGCGGGCCCTCGGGCAGGTGGCCGCCACGCAGGGCCCCATCGACCTGCTCGTCAACAACGCGGCGCAGGACCCGGCCGTCCGCCTGGTCGACATCGCCGAGGAGGACTTCCGCCGCACCTTCGACGTGAACTTCTTCGCGCCGGTGGCCGCCAGCCTGGCCGTCATCCCGGGCATGGTCGAGCGCGGGAGCGGCACGATCGTCAACGTCTCGTCCGATGGCGGCCGCCTGCCCTCCCCCGGCCCCGGCGCCTACCCCTCCTCGAAGGCGGCCCTGTCCGCCTTCACCGAGTCCGCCTCGTTCCGGCTGGCCCCCAAGGGGGTGCGGGTGCACGTCGTCTATCCGGCCTTCATGGCCACCGAGCTCGGACTCGGGGCGCTCGAGCGCGGCCTGCGCCGGCCTCCCCGGCTGACCACGCGGCAGCGTGGAGTGGGTGTCGCGCCGGATCCTGGCGCAAGCCGGGGGCCCCACGCTCGAGATCAGCGCCTCCGGGCTGATCGACGCTGCCATGGTGTTCCGCTCCGTGATGCCCCGGACCTACCACCGCCTGCGCCGCAACTGGTAGGACGGCTGGTGGGAACCGGGGCCTGGAGCGGGTGTTGCCGCGCTTGCGGCGGCGAGGGCGGCGCCCACCCCGAGCGAACAACGCGTGACGGAAGTATCGTTTTGGGTACCGGCTCGCGAAGGTCGGGCCGCGGTAGGAGGGACGACGTGCATCAGCCGATCGACGACCACTTCCTTTCGAAGTACCGGGCCCTGCTCGACGCCGAAGACCTGGCGTTCGACGAGCTCGAGCACGCGTGCGAGGACGGCGACCGCATGCAGTTCGACAAGGACATGGTCGATTGGCAGGTTGCCCTCGAGCACAAGCTCGTCTTCCTGGCCAACGCGGGGATCGAGCTCAAGCTGCCCGTTCTGGGCTAGTCGACCCCGCCTGCCGGGACGCTCCGGCGGGCTCACTGCAGCGGCCCGGACGATCGTGCCCTGGCGCTCGTCCGTGCGGCGCGAGGATGGTGGGGTGCCGAAGTCATCTGAGAAGAGCTCCTTCCCCTCCGAGACCGACGGGCATCGTGGATCGAAGACCCGAGCCGCGCCCGAGGTCGTCGCACCGTCGAGCCGGGTGAACGTCGCGTTCCCGTTCTCGCAGATCAAGGTGGAGGAGCCCAGCGGAGAGCTGGCCGAGCTGGCCTCGTTGCTCTACGAGCTCGTCGGGACCATGGCCGAGTGGGTACCCGAGGATCAGCTCGAGGAGCTCAGCGACACGGGCCCGGGCCCTGCGCGACCGCCTGCGCTGAGGGCCTCGAGCGCCCCACGCCGGACGGCGCTTCGAGCAGGCCGATGGCGTCCGCCACATGACGCATGGTGGCCTCGAAGAACTGGCCCGGGTCGAGGACGGTGTTGCGCCAGTGCCCGAACACCTCGAGGCTGACGACGCCGACGATGGTCGTCCAGGCCTCCAGGGCCGCCACGACCTTGTCGACGGGCATCCCGGGGAAGAGCCCGTCGGCCACCGGCGCCACCGCGTCGCGCAGTTCGGCTGAGACTTCCCGCGGGCGTTCGTCCATCCTGAGCCGGCCGGCCGCCCGTGCGTCGAGCACGGGACGCACCAGCGCCGCCGCCACGCGGGCGTAGGGCTCGACGGTGTCCTCGGGCGCCTCGTAGCCCGGCACGGGGGTCCCGAAGATGAGCCCCCACTCGTGCGGGTGCGCCAGCGCCCAGGCGCGCAACGCCCGGGGCACGAACAGCCACCGTTCGGCGTCACTCCGACCGTGCCGCCCTCCCCTGCGCCGCGGTCCGCGGCCGCGCTCCGCCTCGGCCGCCAGCGCCTCGTAGGCGTCGAGGATCAGCGCGCTGAGCAGGGCGTCGCGCCCGTCGAAGTAGCGGTACAGGGCCGACGGGGCCATCTCCAGGTCCCGGGCGATGGACCGCAGGGACAAGGCCGCTGCGCCCTCCCGGGCCAGGTGTGCCCGGGCGACGGCCAGGATCTCCGACCTCATCTCCTCGCGGACCCTTTCTCGGGCCGTGCGGGCGGGCGTCATTGCGCCAGTCTGGTTGCTGGAAGGAGAGAACACAAGTACTTGACAAGAACATTGTTCTCTTTTATGATCGATGTTCATGACAACCCCGACCCAGGAGACCTCCATGAGCACCAACCCCACCCCGAGCAGCCGGCGGCGGCCCACTACAAGCGTCCCGACTGGTTCACCCGCAACGTCTTCAACCGGGTGTTGAGCGGCCTGACCCGCATGGGCATCAGCGTCTGGGGCTCCCGTGTCCTCGAGCACCGGGGCCGGAGCACCGGCCAGCTGCACCACACCCCGGTGAACCTCCTCTCAGTCGACGGCACGCAGTACCTGGTCGCTCCCAGGGGCGAGACCCAGTGGGTCCGCAACGTGCGCCACGCCGGCGGGCATCTCGTGCTGATCCTCGGCCGCCGGCGCCAGCCGTGCACGGCGACGGAGATCCCGGTGGCCGACCGGGTGCCGATCCTCCGGGCCTACCTGCGCCGCTGGAAGTTCGAGACCGGCATGTTCTTCGACGGCGTCACCCCCGACTCCACCGACGAGGAATGGGCCGCCGTGGCCGCCCGCCATCCGGTCTTCGCGCTGAGCTGCTGAAGCCGGTGTGACGGCCGAACCGGGACCTTGTGCCCTTCCTGACCGGCGGCGACACCCGCAGGATGGGACCGGAGGGACCGCAGGCCATGCATCGGATCGTGATTCTCGGAGGAGGAACCGGCGGCACGCTCGCCGCCAACCGGCTTCGTCGAGCCTTTTCCCCTTCCGACGCGTCGATCACGGTCGTCGACCGGGACGACTGCCACGTCTACCAACCTGGGCTCTTGTTCGTCCCCTTCGGCCTCTCCCATCTCGACGAGATCGTGCGACCACGCGGCCGTCAGCTCCACCGAGACATCGCCTACCTCCAGGTCGGCGGTCGACCACGTCGATATCGAACGACGTCGGGTGCACCTGGAAAACGGGGCGCTGCTCGACTATGACGCCCTCGTCGTGGCTTCCGGTGCCGTCCTGGCGCCAGAGGAGACCGAGGGCCTGACCGGACCCGGCTGGAAACAGTCGGCATTCACGTTCTACGACCCCGAGGGCGCTGTCGCCCTCGCCCCGGCGCTGGAGTGGTTCGAGGGCGGATCCCTGGTGGTCAACGTCGTGGAGATGCCCATCAAGTGCCCGGTGGCACCGCTCGAGTTCTGCTTCCTGGCGGACTGGTTCTTCCAGCAGCAGGGCAACCGCGACCAGGTCGAGCTGACGTATGTGACGCCACTCGACGGCGCCTTCACCAAGCCGGAGGCGAGCCGCCAGTTGGGTGGCCTCCTCGAGCAGCGGCACATCGAGCTGGTGACGGAGTTCAACACCGGTGAGTGGAGTACTCCGGTTCGGGTGGTCGGCTGGTGTCGTACGACGACCGTGTCGTGACCTTCGATCTGGCGGTGGTCATCCCGGTCCACAACGGGGCCGCCTACGTCGGCCGTTCACCCGGTCTGGGGGACGAGCTCGGATTCGTGCCGGTGGACGTGCACACGCTGCAGTCGACTGCCTCGCCGCACGTCTTCGCCCTGGGCGACGCCGCCGCGGTGCCCGTGTCCAAGGCGGGGTCGGTCACCCATTTTGAGGGGGAGGTCCTGGTCGAGAACATCCGCCGCTTCCTCGACGGCCGCCCGCTGGACGGCTCCTACGACGGCCATGCCAACTGCTTCATCGAGACCGGCTTCTCCAAGGCCATGCTCATCGACTTCAACTACGACGTCGAGCCACTGCCGGGGCGCTTTCCCGGAGCCTTCGGCCTGCCCCTGATGAAGGAGTCTCATTTGAACCACCTCGGCAAGCTGCTCTTCCAGTGGTTCTACTGGCACAGCCTGCTCCCCGGCCGCGACATCCCGGGCGTCCACAGTGCGATGCCGACCGCGGGGAAGAAACACCCCGAGACCCGAGAAAGCGAGGTCACCGCATCATGACGACCGACACCATCGCAGGGCACAGATCGAGCTCGACGACGAGGGCTTCCTCGTCGATCCTTCGCAGTGGAACGAGGACATCGCGGTCGAGCTCGCCCGCCGGGAGGGCATCGACCCCCTGACGGACCGTCACTGGCAGGTCATCCGCTTCATGCGCTCCGAGTACGAGGCAAAGGGCACCGGACCCACGGTCCGCGTCCTCGGGAAGACCTCTGGCGTGCCGATCAAGGAGCTCTACCAGCTCTTCCCCAAGGGCCCGGCCAAGCTGGCCGCCAAGATCGCGGGCATCCCCAAGCCCC
The DNA here is from genome assembly GCA_963774485.1 of uncultured Acidimicrobiaceae bacterium. GTDB lineage: Bacteria > Actinomycetota > Acidimicrobiia > Acidimicrobiales > RAAP-2 > Bog-473. The sequence goes on along the minus strand of CAVZFG010000003.1, from coordinate 30,859 downwards.
GCGGCTGCATCTGAGCCGGCCGGCAGGAAGGAGCACCGCCATGGGTGAGACGATCGAAAAGGTCTCCATCATCATCTCCAAGGGGTCCCTCGAGGGCGTCTACCCCGGCCTGATCATGGCCAACGGGGCCCGGGCCGAGGGCATCGACGCCAACCTGTTCTTCACCTTCTTCGGGCTCGACGCCATCAACAAGAAGCGCCTGGAGCACATGAAGGTGGCAGCCGTCGGCAACCCGGGGATGCACATGGCGAGCCTGATCGGCGTCCTCCCCGGCATGTCGGCCATCGCGACCCACATGATGGAGAAGAAGATGGAGCAGCACGACATCCCGGGGATCCCCGAGTTCATGGAAATGATCGCGGACACCGGCTGCGGGCTCTACGCCTGCCAGGCCTCCGTCGACCTGTTCGGGTTCACCAAGGACGACTTCATCGACCAGGTGCAAGAGATCATCACGGTGGGCGAGTTCTACGAGAAGGCGGCCGGAGGCGAGATCATCTTCACGTAGGTCGGGCCGGCCTGACACGACGGCCGCAACCCGGCGCGGCATCATGGCGCATGCCCCGATCGGACACCGAGGCGGCGCTCGGCCACCACAACCTGATCGCGTTCAACCGGGCGCTCACCCGCTGGAGCAGCCGGGGCGCCCTCGAGGAAGAGGGCGGGGCCGTCCTGTGTGCCGGTGGGACCTGGATCCCCGTCGTCGCCAACGGTGCGTTCCGCTCCGACGATGCGCTCGACGGCGCTGAGCTCGTCGCCCGGGCCGACGTGTTCTTTGCGGCCCTCGGGCGAGGGTACGGCATCAAGGTGCGCGACAACGGTGAGGACGAGGACCTGCGCCGCGCCTGTGCGGCCGCCGGCCTGGAGCTCTTCGGCGGAGCGGTGCCCGAGATGCTCCGCCGCAGCCCGCTCCCCGAGCCGCCGTCGGTCGACGACGTGACGCTGCGCTGGGTCGACGACGAGCCCGGCGTACGTGACTTCATCGCCGTCAACGCCGAGGCCTACGGGACCTACGGGATGCCCGCCGAGGTGCTCTCCGATCTCTTCGACGAGCCGGTCCGGGTGCTCGAGGATCCTGGAGTCTCCATCGTGGTGGCCCGACGCGCCGCAGAGCCCGTCGCCACGGCCATGACCTACGAGAGTGACGGCGTCGCCAGCCTGCAGTGGGTGGGCACCGTCCCCGCCGCCCGCACCGGGGGGTTGGGCGCGCTCGTCACGGTGCTGGCGACCAACCTGGCCTTCGAGCACGGTGCGTCGTCGTGCACGCTGCAGGCGTCGCCCATGGGCGAGCCGATCTACCTCCGGCTCGGCTACGAGACGCATCTATCGCTACGAGGAGTACGTCCGCTGGCCCAAGCCTCCCGGACGCTGACCCGCTCGGCCGGCGTCTCCGATCCGAGGTCCGGACTCCTCAGGTGGTGGAACTCGCGCCTCCGAGGAGCGGCCGTGGCGACGGCGCACCATCAAGCCGGCGACACCGAGGAGCGCGAGGCCGCCCATGGCGATCGGCAGACCCTCGGAGAGGGCGGGCAGCGGGTCAGCGATGGAGGGCGCCGTGCCGCCTCGAAGCAACTCGATCAGGCCATGGGGGCGCCAGGGCGTGACCGACAGTCCGGTCAGGAGACGACGCCGGCGCGTCGGCGACTGCGACTTCTCTGGGTTCCGTAGCCGATGCCACCCACGGCGAGAGCCGCCAACGGCAGCAGCACTGCGGCCGGGACCTCGGGAGTGCCAACGCCCGGCCCCGAGTTGTTGGGTAGGCACGCTCCGGTGAACAGGGTCAGTCCGCTGCCGTTCGTGGTGCCCGTGTCCCAAGTGTTGGTCGAGGGAGTGACGCTCGTGGCGAACACACCCCCTGCACTAGATCCGCCGATGATCAGACTGCCGAGGATCGATCCGTTGGATGCCGACAGCTTGCTCACGAACGGGGCGACGATGGTGCCGTCCCACGTGAGCCCAGACAGGGTGATCGAGCTGGCCTGGTTGAAGTTCCACAGGGTGGTGGTGGCTTGAGCCGTGCCGCCATTGGTGTAGGTGATGTTCTGACCGGACGGGTTTGTGTACGAACCGGTGCCCGTTACGTTGATCAGGACGGTGGGCTGAGGGCTGGCCGACGGGACGTTGATCACGATGCTGTGTGCCGCTGCGAGCTGCGTCTCGGTGACCGTGAAGATGTCCTGGGTGGAGTCGGTGCCAGTGAGGGTAAGGGTGGTTCCGCTGAGCACCGTGGTACCGGTGGCGCTCGCCGCCGCCCACCCGTCGGAAGCTGCCACGAGGCCGGTCCCCACCGAGGTGAAGCTGAAAGGCAGGCCTGAGCTGGTGACATTGTTCGTCACCGTGCCGCCGCCGACGACCGTGAGCGGCTCGAAGGAGGCCTCCCCACCGGCGATCACGCCACTGCCGGCATCGAGCGTGCTCGGTCCGTCGACGGTGAGAGCGCCGCCGACCACCAGATTGAGGGAACTCGCATTTGCCGCCACGCCCGCCGCGATCGTCGGGCCATTGGGGCTTGGGTAGTCGCCAAAGGTGGCGGAGCCGCCGTAGGCCACCGGGCCGGCCACCGTGCCTATGCCGCGGGTGACCGAACCGGCCACCCACTCGCTGTACTTCCCGGCCGTGCCGATCGAGCCCGAGCAGTCGTCCGAGTTGGCCCAAGCCGGGGTCGCCGGTAAGGCGACCACGGCGAGCCCGGTGCCGCCGACGGCGGTCATCGTCATGCCCGCCAGCAGACCGGCCGAGGCGGTCCGCCGCCAAGCCCGCCGACTCTGCGGAACGGCCCTCCGCGTCGTTCGCCTAGACACCAGTGGTCTTTCGCCGCTCCGCATCAGCGTTCAGTGCGAAAAGCCGGGTCGTTCTTGCACCGATACCGTGCGGGGTCTGGCTCATCAAACACCAGTTTCAACAATCCCGAAACGCCCTACAAGAACAAAGCCCCGCTGACACCCCACCGACACAGAGAAATAACCTGGAGATCGCGCCGAGTTCGCACGAACGCCCGATGGGTCAGTGCCTCAGCCGAACAACCCCGTCAGCCGGTCGCCCGGACCGGTGTTGTAGCTGCAGTGGGCCAGGTAGTCCGCTCCGGCGGTGCCGCACTGGTCACCCCCGAGAGAGCCGGCCTCGACCAGGTGCGGGTCGAGGGACTGGAGATCGGCTCCCATATCCCGAGAGCCGGTGAGTTCTTGAGCGGTTCACCAGTTCTTGCATGCAGGTCCAGCACGACAAGGGCGTGGGGCCGCTGGCGTTCGAGTTCGCCGCGCGGTTGAAGACGTGGTAGCCGCCGGCGCCCTCCCATCGGATCTCCCCGGCCGAGGTTCGGCTCAGAACCGGAGCAGCCCCCGCACATAGGCGGCCTGCCCGACGTGTTGGAGGCAGTCGTCGCCGATGCTCACGAGGCGCACGCCCAGGGTGACGGGGGGATCCCAGCGGCGGTCCACGACCCGGTCCAGATCGTCGGGCGTGAGGCCCGCGAGCATGCCTCTCGTGCGAACGTCCACCTCGTCGAGATAGCCGAGGAGGACGTCGGGCCCCTCGGGCCGCACGGCATGCACGTCGTCGGGGTCATGGCCGTACCCGGTGTTGGAGGGATCGGGATCGAGGCCGCAGCGCCGGGCCCAGTCCCCACTGACCCAGATCTGCTCGGTGTCGAGCAGCTCGGAGACGTGGTGGTCCTGCACCCGGGTGAGGTGCCAGATCAGCCATCCGATCGTGTTGGCCCCCGGAGCGGGCGCCCAGCACAAACTCTCTCGGTCGAGACCCTCCACGGCGTCGGCCGCCAGTGGCGGGATCCGGCCGTAGACCTCGAGCAACAGCGACGCGGTGTCCATTGACCCGACCTTAGGGACCGCGGACGCACGGCGGTACGCCGGACGCCCGTCAGGTGCCGCCGGCGATCCCCACGTCGGGTGACTGGATGTCGTAGCGGGCCAGCGCGGTGTAGGCCACCAGGACCGCCACGAGCAGGGTCATCACGAGAGCCGTCTGCCAGTCGCCGAAGTCGAGGCCGCTCAGCTCGTGGCTCTTGCTGAAGTAGTCGGCAAAGGACGCCCCGATCGGGCGGGTGATGACGTAGGCGAACCAGAAGGCGAAGATGCTGTTCCACCGGAGGAACTTCCAGCCGAACCACGGGATGAGGATCACGCCGCAGAAGAGGAAGGCCGAGGCCAGGTAGCCCAGGCCGAGGGTGGTCGCGACGAAGTCACCGACCGCGGTCCCGAGCGCGAAGGTGGCGAAGACCACGCACCAGTAGTACTTCTCGCGCCGGTTGGTCGTGATGGAGTGGATGTCCAGCGTGTGCTCGCTGCGGTCCCAGAGGTAGAAGATGGCGGCCAGCACCACGAGCCAGAACAGCGAGGTCACCGCGTAGGGCAGGCCGAGCACGAGGTGCATGGTGTCGGCGACGCCGGTTCCGGCCGTGGCGATCGCCAGCGCCAGGAACCAGTACGTGACCGCCGAGTAGCGCCGGGCCCGGAACTGCAGGAACAGCGCGAGGGCGAACATCGAGACCTCGACCACCACGCCAAGCTCCTTGTTGGACACGAACATGTCGGAGATGGCCTCGCCCGCCGCCGTGGTGGAGATCTTGATCACCCAGAAGAGCGCGGTGACCTCGGGGACCTTCGCCGCCAGCGGTTGCTGGTTGAACACCCGGAGCACTGCGCGCACCCTTGTGTCGTCTCCTCTCTGGTCTCTTGTCTCTCGGGCCGGCAAGGACAACGGCGCACGACCCGGAAAGCGATGCCGTCGTGGGCAATGGTAACCCTGACGCCCGCCGGCTCGACGACACCGCGAACCCGCCATCTGTCCTGGTCAGGAGCGGATTCGGGCCCTCGGCTCCGACCTCGGGATGAGGCGGACGGCGCGCAATTCATCCTCCGGTCGAAGTGTGCCGGCCACCCCCTGGCCACCCCGGCGGCGGCCCGCGGCCAGTCAGGCCCTTCCGGCGCCCGTCAGGAGGATCGGACGTCGACGGGCAGTCCCCCACCGGCCGCCGAACGGTAGGCGGCGTCGACCAGGCGGTGGGCGGCCAGGGCCTCGGCGAGGCCGGGTTCGGGCTGGCGTCCCCCGGTCACCGCGTCGACGAAGGACCGGTCCGCCTCGACGTAGGCCCGGACGGCGAGCCCGACCTCGTCGTCGGCCAGCGGCAACTCGTCCACCCAGCGGGGCGACGGGCACGTCCGCTCGTCGGTGCCCTCGCTCGTCTGCACGTGCAGCGGGCCCCGAAAGTCGTCGTCCAGCCACACCATGCCGTCGCGACAGAACACCTCGACCCGGCGCGTCGAGCCCCGGCTCAGGATCTCGTGCCAGACGCTGGTGAGTTGCGCCTCGAGGCCCGACGCGAAGGAGAGGGAGACGGACGCCAGGTCCTCCACCCCCTCGTGCCCGGCGTGGTTCGCCGTGCGTGCCGTCACCGACTCGACCTCGCCGAAGCAGAACCGCAGGATGTCGACGTCGTGGATGGAGTGCTCAATGAGGCACCCCCCGCCCGACTGCTCGACCTCGGCCCGCCAGTGCGACCCGTAGAGGCCCTGGATGGGGAAATACTGGTCGTCGCGGAAGACCGCGGCCATCGGCGGACCCAAGGACCCGTCCCGCACGAGGTCGCGCAGCGCCCGGAAGACGGGTGCGCTCCGCAGCACGAGGCCGCACTGGCTGGCCACGCCGGCCGCCCCCACGGCGTCGACGAGCGCCGAGGCGCGGTCGAGGTCCCGGTCGAGGGGTTTCTCGCAGAACACGGCGCTGCCGGCGGCCAGCGCCTGGTCCACCGCGTCCCGGTGGGCCGAGGTGGGCGTGCAGACCCAGACGGCATCGCAGCGGCGGGCGACCTCGCCGGCGTCGGCGACGGCGGTGGCGTCCTCGGCTCCGACGGCGTCGGCGAACGCCCGGGCACGCCGCTGGCGCGGGTCGTGCACGGCCACGATCGACGCCTCGATGATCCCGCCGTCGATCATCGCCTTGAGGCCCAGCCCGTGCGCCCAGGCGATGTTCCCCGATCCGACGAAGCCGATGCGCAACACGTCCCGGGGACACTAGGCGTCCCGATGCGGGTGGTCAGCTGGCGTGCACGTCGCCTGGTGCTGCGCCCGCCCGCCCGTGGCACCCACCCAGTGCGTCGACGAAACGTGACGCGACCATCACCAACAGGGCGATCTCGTGGCGCTCCCGACGCCGGATCGGGACGGGGCGGCCGCCGCACACCGTGAGGCCGGTCTCGGGCACGGGCTCGACGAAGACGCCCGAGCCGGTCGTGTCGTTCGCGGGGTCGGCGCCGCTGCGCGAACCCTCGGCGAACGCGGCGACCCACTGCGCCGAGGGAACGTCGCCGTGCACCTCGACGAACCCGGCGAGAGCGTCGTCGGCCAGGGCCAGCCACGACAGGTCGAAGAGCGCCATGAGATGGCCGGTCAGTGCGTCCATGACCGCGGTCGGTGTCGCGGCCTGCAAGATGCCGGCGGCGGCGGCGAGGACGGAGTCCTCTCGGTCGTGCGCCTCCGTCGCCAGCTCCGTGACCTCTTCGACACCGACCCCGGGGACGTTGCGCACCCCCCGGCACACCGCGTCGACCGCGCCGGGCTCGTCGGGCAGCTCCACGACGAGCTCGTCGATCGCCACGCCCGCCTCGCGTTCGAGCACCTCGAGCCCGACGACGTTGCCCTCCACCGCCCCGATCTCCGCCGCCACGGCGCCGAGGACGCCCGGAGCGTCGGGCAACCAGATGCGCATCCGGGTCAGCACGGCATCGGCCCGACCCGGCCCGCTCAGTTGGTCCTCGTCATGCGCACGACCACCCGCATGGTGTTCTCGGCGTTGCCGGCGTAGATGCCTTTGACCGGTGGGACGTCGGCGTAGTCGCGCCCGCGGCCCACGGCGACGTGGCGCTCCCCGACCGGGACAGTCGTTCGTCGGGTCGTAGCCCCACCACGCGCCCGTCCACACCTCCACCCAGGCGTGGCTCTCCCCGTGGACCTCCTCCCCGATGGTGGCGTCCTCCTCGGGGTGGAAGTAACCAGACACGTAGCGGGACGGCAGCCCGACGGACCTCGCCAGGGCCAGCGCCAGGTGCGCGAAGTCCTGACACACGCCCGCCCCGTCGCTGTACGCCTCGTAGGCCGAGGTGTGCACCGAGGTGACCCCGCGCACGTAACGCAGCGCGTCGTGGGTCGCGGCCATGATGTTCCGCGCCGTCTGGAGCGGGCGTTCGGCGCGCAGGCCCGCCGGCGATCCCCGACAGCTCGGGGCCGGGTGCCGTGTAGAGGTTGTGCGACAGGTGGTCGGCCATGGTCGAGGACGCGTCGGCCACCTCCTCCCACGTGCAGTCCTCGGGCTCGTCGGCCGGCTGGGTGTCGACGAGCGAGCTCCCCGTGATGGTCAGCACCTCGTGGCCGCGGTCGACGTTGAAGGCCACCACGTGGGTGCCCCAGTAGTCGATGTAGGAGTACTGCGGCGCCGCGGGCAGGGTGGACACCTTCGTCTCGAGCGCGGTCTGGCGCAGCTCGGTCCGCGGGGTCAGGCGCAGCTCGTTGTAGGAGGCCCGCGCCGGGGCGTCGTAGTCGAACCGGGTCTCGTGGGAGACCCGCAGCCGCCACCCGTCGCCGCGGCTCACCCTCCCCCGCCTCCCTTGCGCCACTGCATCGGGGGTCCTGGGCGAAGTAGCGCCGCGTCACGGCGTCGCTCACCGAGGAGATGGAGGCCTGCAGCCGCTCGAGCCGGGTCTCGAGCCCCCGGGCCAGCGTCGCCGGCGCCGAGTACTCCAGCTCGGCCCGGGCCAGGCCGACCAGCCCGCGGGCGTCGTCCCACGTCGCGTCGCGGCCGGCGTTGATCTGGTCGAGGCACTCCTCGGCCAGCGTGAGCGACGCGAAGGCCGAGCGGGGGAAGAGCCGGTCGCGCAGGAGGAAGTCCAGGACGCGGCCCGGCTCCACCACGCCTTGGGACAGGCGCAGGTAGGGCTCGTAGCCGCCGCAGGAGCGCAACAGCATGACGAGACCGCTGTCGAACACCTCGTCGAAGGCCACCGTGGCCAGCTGCCGGGCCACCACGTCGGTGCGCTCCAGGCAGCGGCCCAGCGTGAAGAAGAGCCAGGTCTGGTCGCGGCTCATCATCGTGTCGGCCAGGCCCGTCATGCCGGCGCACTGGGTCTTGACGAAGGAGAGGTAGAAGGCGGGGCCCGCCCGCCGGCCGGCCTCCCAGCGCGCCGGGCAGCTCGGCCCACGTGGCGTTGATGTGCTCCCAGAACTCGACGGGCACGACGTGGCGCACGGCGCGGCGTGTTCTCCGCGCCGCGGCCAGCGCCCCCGCGATCGACGACCGGCTCTCGGCGTCGGTGGCCAGGCGCTCCGTCGCCTGCCACAGCGTCTCGCGGCCCGAGTCGGGCAGGCCCATCACGGCCAGGAGCCGGCGGGCGGCGTGCGAGCCCTCGACGTCGCTCTGCTCGAGGGCCTGGTACACCGAGACGTCGAGGATGCGCGCCGTCCCCTCGGCCCGTTCCACGTAGCGGCCCACCCAGAAGATCGACTCGGCCACCCGGCTCAACAGGGCGCGGGTGTCACCGGCACGGTCCTGCCTGCTGCTGTTGCTGTTGCTGTGCATGCCGAGCTCGCCGTCGGCCACCGGCCCGACGTCCATGGGCGGCCCCGCGAGCAACGGTGAGGCCTGGCGCGGCGGGAGCACGGGCATGGACAGCCCGCCGCCCACGACCCAGGTGTCCTTGGAGCCGCCGCCCTGGCTGGAGTTGACCACCAGGCCGCCCTCTTGGAGGGCCACCCGGGTCAGGCCACCCGGGAGGACCCAGATGTCCTCGCCGTCGTTGACGACGAAGGGCCGCAGGTCGACGTGGCGCCGGACCATGGCGTGGTCGACCCAGGTCGGCGACGTGGAGAGCGCGACGACCCGCTGGGCGATCCAGTGGCGGGGATCGGATTCCACCTCGAGCGCCAGCTCGTCGAGCTCGGCCCCCGTGGCCGCGGGACCGATGACCAGTCCCTTGCCGCCCGACCCGTCGACCCGCTTGAACACCAGATCGCCCCGACGGGCCAGCGCGTCCTTGCGGATCGCGTCGTCGACCAGGTGCATGGTCTCGACGTTCTGGAGGATCGGGTCCTCGCCGAGGTAGTAGCGGATCATCGCCGGGCACGTAGGTGTAGACGAGCTTGTCGTCGGCCACCCCGTTGCCCACGCCGTTGGCGATGGTCACCCGTCCGGCCCGTGCCGCGTTGATGACGCCCGGGCAGCCCACCAGCGATTCGGGCCGGAACTGCAGCGGGTCGAGGTACTCGTCGTCGATGCGCCGGTAGATGACGTGCACCGGCACCTCGCCCTCCGTGGTGCGCAGGAAGACCTCGGTGCCGTGGCACACGAGGTCACGACCCTCGACCAGGTGCACGCCCATGAGGCGGGCCAGCAGGGCGTGCTCGTAGAAGGCCGAGTTGTGCACGCCGGGGGTCAGCACCACGACCGTGGGGTCCGGCACCGACGCCGGCGCGGCGCGGCGCAGCGCGTTGATCAGGCGGGCGGGGTAGTCGGTGACCATCTGGATGGGCTGACCCCAGAACAGCTCGGGCAGCACCCGCGCCATGGCGGCCCGGTTGGCCAGCACGTAGCTCACGCCCGACGGGCTGCGCAGGTTGTCCTCGAGCACCCGGAACTCGCCGTCCTCGTCGCGGATCACGTCGATCCCGGCCACGTGGATGCGCACCCCGTTCGGCGGGGAGTAGCCGTAGGCCGCCCGCACGAACCCCGGCGAGCTGGTGACCACCTCGTGGGGGATGAGCCCGTCGCTGACGATGCGTGCGGCGCCGTAGACGTCGGCCAGGAACAGCTCGAGCGCCCGCACCCGCTGGGCCACCCCGTCGGAGACCTGCGACCACTCCGCGGCGGTGAAGATCCGCGGCACCACGTCGAGGGGGAAGGGCCGCTCCTCGCCGTCGAGGTCGAAGGTGACCCCCTGGTCCATGAAGGCCCGGGCCAGGCGGGAGGCTCGGGCCGAGACGTCCTCGGGACCCATCTGGGCCAGCGAGGAGGCCACGGCGGCGTAGGGCGTCCGGGCCTCGCCGTCACGCCCGACCATCTCGTCGAAGGCGGCCTCGGTCAGCCCGGCGTGCGGCCGCGCCGTAGCCGTCGAAGAGGTCTCCCACGGGTCTCAGGGTGCCAGGCATGTGTTTCGCCGCGGTTTCACGGCTGCGAATAGCCCGTGACGGCGTGCGCCGGGGCGGGAGCGGTGTTGCGGGCGGGAGTCAGGACTGCATCGTACCGGGGGTGCTACCCAGGTCAGCCGATGAGGCCCAGCTCCTGCACGTCGTTGCGCTCGGCCAGCAGCTCGTCGGTGGTGACCTTGATGCGCTCGATGGCGAACTCGTCGTGGCTGAACCCCTCGACCACGGACCAGCCACCTTTGCCGTCGGCGGCCACCGGGAAGCCGAACTGGAGGCCCTCGGGGGCGCCGTACTGGCCGGTGCTGGCCACGGCGACGGAGAAGCAGTCGCCCGGAGCCGTGGCGGTGCGCAGGCTGACCACCGTGTCGATGGCGGCCGAGGCGGCCGAGGCGGCCGAGGAGGAGCCCCGGGCCTCGATGATGGCGGCGCCCCGCTTCTGCACCGTGGTGATGAAGTCACCCCAGAGCCACTCGGGGTCTCCGATCACCTCGGGGGCCGGCTTGCCCCCGATGCGGGCGTTGGCGAAGTCGGGGTACTGGGTGGCCGAGTGGTTGCCCCAGATGGCCAGGTTGGTGACGTCGGCCACCGGGGCGCCGGCCTTGGCCGCCAGCTGCGCCTTGGCCCGGTTCTCGTCCAGGCGGGTCATGGCGAACCAGCGGTCGGCCGGCACCTCGGGCGCGTTGGAGCGCGCGATGAGGCAGTTCGTGTTGCACGGGTTGCCGACGACGAGGATGCGGACGTCGGAGGCGGCGTTCTCGGCGATGGCCCGTCCCTGGGGCTTGAAGATGCCGCCGTTCACGCTGAGCAGGTCGCCGCGCTCCATGCCCGCCTTGCGCGGGATGGAGCCGACCAGGAGCGCCCACGAGGTCCCGTCGAAGGCCGTCTTGAGGTCCGAGGTGGCGACGATGTCGGCAGCAGCGGGAAGGCGCAGTCGTCGAGCTCCATCACGACGCCCTCGAGCACCTTCATGGCGGGCTCGATCTCGAGCAGGCGCAGCACGATCGGCTGGTCCGCGCCGAGGAGCTGGCCCGAGGCGATGCGGAAGAGGATGGAGTAGCCGATCTGGCCGCCGGCGCCGGTGACGGTCACGTGGACGGGGGGCTTGGCCATGGGGAGTGGTCCTTTCCGACAGTGTGGAGGCGCGTTCAGAGACGGTCGACGATGGCGGCGGCGAACTCGGAGCACTTGACCTCGGTGGCGCCGTCCATCAGGCGGGCGAAGTCGTAGGTCACGACCTTGTCCGCGATGGTCGCCTCGAGCGCGTGCACGATGTCGGACGCGGCGTCGTTCCAGCCGATGTGCTCGAACATGAGCACGCCCGAGAGCAGCACCGAGCCGGGGTTCACCTTGTCCTGCCCGGCGTACTTGGGCGCGGTGCCGTGCGTCGCCTCGAAGATGCCGTGGCCGGTGACGTAGTTGATGTTGGCCCCCGGGGCGATTCCGATGCCGCCGACCTGGGCGGCCAGGGCGTCGGAGAGGTAGTCGCCGTTGAGGTTGGTGGTGGCGATGACGTCGAAGTCCGAAGGCCGGGTCAGCACCTGCTGCAGGGTGATGTCGGCGATGGTGTCCTTGACGAGGAGCTTGTCGCCGGGGTCGCCGCCGCAGTCGTCCCAGCCGACGGCGACGTCGGAGAACTCCTCGCGCACGAGCTCGTAGCCCCACTCGCGGAACGCGCCCTCGGTGAACTTCTGATGTTGCCCTTGTGCACCAGCGTCACCGAGCGGCGCTTGCGGTCCAGCGCGTAGTTGATGGCGGCGCGGATGAGGCGCTTGGACCCCATCTCGGAGATGGGCTTGATGCCGATGCCCGAGCCGTCCCGGATGGGCCAGCCCATCTCCTCGCGCAAGAACCCGGTCAGCCGGTCGGCCTCGGGCGAGCCCTCCTGCACCTCGTAGCCGGCGTAGACGTCCTCGGTGTTCTCCCGGAAGATGACCATGTCGACCAGCTCGGGGTGCAGCACCGGCGAGGGCACGCCGGTGAACCAGCGCACCGGGCGCAGGCAGACGTAGAGGTCGAGGATCTGGCGCAGCGCCACGTTGAGCGAGCGGATGCCGCCACCGACGGGCGTGGTGAGCGGGCCCTTGATCCCGATGAGGTGCTCCCGGAAGGCCTCGACCGTCTCGTCGGGCAGCCAGCTGCCCATCTCGTCGAACGCCTTCTGGCCGGCCAGCACCTCCTTCCAGGCGATGGAGTGGCCGTGCTTGGCGGCGGCCGCATCGAGGACCAGCTTGGCGGCGGGCCAGATGTCGACGCCCGTGCCGTCGCCCTCGATGAAGGGGATGATGGGCTCGTCGGGGACGTGGAGGGTGCCGTCGTCGCCCATGCGGATGAGATCTGCCATGGACCGGGATGCTAGGGGGCGGCGTCGCGACGTCCCAATCGGACCTAATCGGTGCGACGAGGGGAGCCGGCCGCCCCGGCGGACAGCAGCCCCGCGAGGCGGGAGTACTGCTCGCTCTCCGGGCCGAGGATCTCGCCCACCCAGAAGAGCGTGCGCGCTGCGTCGACCTCGGTGCCCCAGCGCAGCATCTCCTCGATGTCGAGCCAGTCCTTGGGGCGATCGAAGATGGCCTTGCAGACGACGAGGTGCTCGGGGGCGAGAATCGGGATGTCCACCGGGCCGAAGCGGACCATCCGGGCGCACTCGGCCATCTCGAGGTGGAAGTCCATGGTGGCGAAGAACACGTCGAGGTAGGAGCCGTCCCAGTCGAGCCTCGCCTGCCCGTCCTGGGCGATGGCGGCCCGATCCTCGGGTGCGATCGTCACGCCCAGTCGGGCCAACAGCTCGAGGACGGGCTCCGCCGCCGCGGGAGGCAGGGTCACGTTGACGTCGATGTCCGTGGTCGCCCTCGGGTTGCGGTACCAGGCCAGTGCGAGCGCCCCGCCGAACTGGTGCGGCACACCGGCCGAATCGAGCATCTCGTGGAGCGAGACGATCTTGGGGACCAGGTTGCCGAGCTGTTCGGTCTCGCTCAACGCAAGGTCCCGCCCCTCACCGCGACGCCCGGGCCGCGCGCCGCCCGCAGGCGGGCCAGGGGCGGAAATCGGAGGGGCTCCGGGGCGCGAGGGGGCCCGAAGGCCGAGACCTGGGCGACCAGGCCGAGGAGGTCGATGAGGGCGTCGCCCGGGTCCCGATCGTGCGGAGAGCCCGCCCGCGGCGGACGCGTCTCGAGGGCGGCGGCCATCCGGCGCGAGGACTCGACGAACTGCCGCGTCTCGGGGCGCCGGTGACGCGGGGTGGTGACGGCCGCGGCGCGCGCCGCACTGGCCCGCACCGCCTCGGCATCGAAGGGCCGGGTGGCCCTGTGGCCGGCGGTGGTCAGCACCTCGTCGGTCAGCCGGGTGAAGCCGGCGAGGGAGCGGGCCCGGGGGCCTTTGGGGGTGTGGACCGACTCCCGTATCTCGAAGCGCCCTCTGGGGCGTGCGACCACATAGGCCATACCCACTATGTTACCCACTATGGCGGCCCACTGGGGCGGGTGGTGCCACCACGAGCGGGCCTCGCGGGGCCACCACGAGAGGGCCTCGCAGGCTGGCCACCTTGGTAACCCCCGTTGGGAGGGTCAGGCTGAGGGTGACGGAGGGAGCGTGCCGTGGGAGCAGTCAGGCTGGTGTTCCACGCCGGGCTACGCCGCCGTTGGCGGTCCTGGCTGGCCATCGCGCTCCTCATCAGCGTCGTCGGGGGTCTCGTGCTGGCTGCCGCGGCCGCGGGCCGGCGGACGGAGAACGCGTTCCCGCGGTTCGTGGCGGCGCACGGGTTCGACACCGTCGTCTACGCCTTCCGACCGGTCCCCGCGCTCGCCCACCTCCCCGGAATCGCCTCCGCCACGGAACTGATCCTGCCCGATGCGGGGAATCCGACCTGTCAGGGATGCGCCCATTCGATCAACGGGAACGACTTCGGAGTGGCGGTCGTGACCGGCGGGGGCCCGTCGCTCTCCACGCTCGTCTCGGGCCATCTGCCCGACCCGTCGCAGCCCGACCAGGTCCTGGCCTCGTTCACACTGCAACAGGACGACGGGGTGCACGTCGGAACGGTGATCCACGTCCCGTTCGAGGCACCTTCCGAGGCCGCTGACTACAACAATCCGAACACGGGGACACCCAACCCGCACGGCCCGCACCCGGCCCTCACCGTGGTCGGGATCGAGGCCAGCGAATTCGAGTTCCCCGCCGGGACCACCCCCGTCTACCTCCTCTACGCCGGCCCCGGGTTCGCGCGCTCGGTGCTCCCCCACACCGCGGTGCAGTACCAGTACTACGTCCGCCTTCGTCACGGTGCCGCCGGCATCATCCAATTCGACCAGCAGGAGAAATCCCTGAACCTCGGCGGCACCGGTCCCAATGTGGGCTCCTCCAGCGAGGACGGGGTCGCCGCCACCATCGAGGCCTCGATCCATCCCCAGGCCGTCGGGTGGTGGATCCTCGCCGCGCTCGCTGCCCTCGTCGGGCTGGCGGTCGTGGGCCAGGCCCTGGCCCGCCAGAGCGCCGCCGAGAGTGAGGACCATCCGACCCTGGTCGCGGTCGGCATGTCACGGCGGGAGCTCTTCGCGCTGGACATGACACGGAACCTGGTGGTGGGACTGGCCGGCGCCTGCGGGGCCGTCCTGATCGCCACCGCGCTGTCCCCGATCGCACCGCTCGGCGAGGCACGCCTGGCCGAGGCCTCCACCGGGATCGCGTTCGACCCGCTCGTGCTCCCCCTCGGCGCACTCGCCACCGTGCTGGTCGTGCTGGCCCTCGGCACCTGGCCGGCGTGGCGCGCGGCGCGCACCCGACGGGCCGACGAGCTGTCGGTGCCGTCCCGCCCCTCGGCCGTGGTGGGGCACCTGGTCACGTTGGGGGCACCGCCGACCGCGGTGATCGGGGTCCGCAACGCGCTCGAGCGCCGATCGGGCGGGCCCACCTCTACCGTCCCACTCGGCTCCACCCTCCTGGGACTGGTGCTGGCGGTCGTCGCCCTCTGCGCGACGGGCGTCTTCGGTGCGAGCCTCACCCACCTCACGGCGACGCCCCGGCTCTGGGGCGACCCCGAGCAGGTCAGCTTCGATCCGGCAAGCGCCACCCTGCTCAGGAGCCTCGAGGGCAATCCGGAGGTCACCGGCATCACCAAGGGCGTCGGCGCGGCGGACATCACGGTCAACGGGAAGATCGTCGGGAGCATCGTCGGGACGGCGATCAAGGGCCCGCTCCTCTTCTCGACCGTCGTCGGGCATCCTCCGGTCGGCGACGACCAGGTCGGCCTCGGCGTCACGACCATGCACCAGGTCGGCGCACACGTCGGATCCGTCGTCGACGTGACCGTGACCACGCACTCCGGTGCCCGGCGCACCGAGCCGTTCCGGGTGGTGGCCCAGACCTCCTTCCCGCAGTTCGGTGGGTTCGTGAGCCTCGGCACGGGCGTCCTGATGACGACGGCCGACCTCGTGCACGTCGCGTGCCCCACCGGTCCCCATTCGGCCGAGTGCATACAAAAGACGGGTGGCCTGCAGACCGGCGGGATCCGGGTGAGCTTCGCCTCGGGCCCGCGGGGGAAGGCGGCGCTGGACCGCTATCTCGCCGCGTACGCCCCGATCACCACGGAGCCCGTCGCGCCGACGTCCCTGGTCAATTTCGGGGAGGCGGTCAACTTCCCGCTCATCTTCGGGGTAATGCTGGCCGTGTCCGGTGCGGCGACCCTGGCGCACCTGCTCGTCGTGAGCGTGGCGCGGCGCCGTCGGGAGGTCGGCCTGTTGAAGGTCCTGGGCTTCGTGAACGGCCAGGTCGTTTCGACGGTCTCCTGGCAGGCCACGACGCTGGCCTTCGTCGGCGTCGTGGTGGGCGTCCCGCTGGGGCTCGTCATCGGAAAGACGGTCTGGGACGTGTTCGCCAACAACCTGGGGGTCGTCCCGGTCACCGTGGTGCCGGCCCTGCTCATCGTTGCGATCACCGTCGGGGTCCTCGTGGGCGCCAACGTCATCGCGATTGCACCTGCACTCGCCGCCACGCGGTCAAAGCCGGGCGACCTCCTGGATGACAGGAGATAGGGCATCCGCGAAACCTCCTCGCGGCGGAGATTCGATGTTTCGAGTCCGTTTGCACTCACCGAGTACGCGGTGGAGAGGAGCGCGTGGCGCGGAACGGCGGCGAAACGGCCGCGCGGGGGCGCCGAGGGCACCGACCGCAGCCACCCAGGAAACGGGGGGGGGGGAGCCGACTTGGTGCCAGGCAACCCATCACAGTTGCCTCAGGTCACAGGGCAGTCGCGGCGGGTCGACGCTCAAGCTGGCAACACAGACTTAGCGCGGTCCGTCGCCTCGGGCCAAAGGCGACCGACCTGACTACCCTTTTGATATCGGGCAGCGTCTACGAGCGATCTTTCGCCGCCGCGCCATCACGAACAACCCAATCACTCCCATGGCTGTGACCGGAAGGGCTAAGACGTCGGCGGTCTCCGGCAATGCGTCTGGGGGATCCGACGAACCGGCCAGTTCAGTAAGCGCGAAATGAATTGTCAACGGTCCGTTGGAGCCAGTCAACGTTGCGCCGCCTGCAATGTAATCACCGGACGGATCGACGGCGAGAGAAGTCAACTGCGCACCGTAAGATCCGAACCGGATCTCGGTGTATCCCTGGTTCCCGAAAGTCGTGTCGAGTTGGCCATTGCCGGACAGTCTGGCCACAGCCATAAGATCTGCACCTGCACCAGCCGGGTCATCGGTGCCACCAACTAGAACGGCACCATCGTTTTGAGTCGTAATGGCGGAAGCGGGCCCGCTGAAGCCGGCATCGGCCAGGCCGTTTGTACCGAATCCGGTGTCGATCGCCCCATCGGGTAGCAATCTGATGACTGCGGCCTGGTTGGTCTCGTTGTCTTGGCCGCCAATGAGAAGTTCCTGGCTGCCATCGGACACCTGCTGTGTCGTGATGCTCTGGGGTCGGTACATTCCGAAGCAGGTCGAGCTGTTCTGGGGTGTTGTGCACCCGAAATCAGATGGCAAGATGATGGTCAGTCCGCCCGTACCGAAGCTCTGGTCGACCTGACCATTGGAGAGGATCCGTTCGATCTCGATCCCGGTTTGCCCATTGACCTGCGATGCCGCGGCGACGTACACGCCCTGCGACGTTTCGGCCATGAAGCCGACTGGCGTGTTGAGAAAGCCCAGCTCCTGTCCAAACGGTCCGGCATCGGGATCCGACAACAGATTCAACGGCGTCACGCCGTTGTTCCCGAACAACGGGTCAAGTTGCCCATTCGGAGCGACTCCGAGTATCTCGAAACTCCCAGATGTCCCACCAGCGGCCACGTCGTAGCAGGTCACGAGGGCTGCGACATCTCCGGCCAACAGCCCGGAGAATGCCGCGACTTCGCTGGACGAGCAGGCGGGTGACGATTGAGTTAGGTAGACACCTCCCGCACCAAAGGTCTGGTCCAACGTGCCGTTCGACGTCAACCGCGCAACGAACGACTGCTGTACCCGGAGAGTCGGGTTGTAGGCATACCCACCGATCATGATCGAGCCGTCTGGGTCGACATAGACCGCCGTGACCGCGCTATTGCCACCCAAATTGAAGTCGAGGACGACCTTTCCGGCCGTGCCGAAATTCGAGTTGAGGGTTCCCGCGCTTGTATATTCGGTCAGAGCCGTCTCTTCGCCAATAGCGGGGTTGAGCGCGAATCCAGCGGCCAACGTGTCGCCGTCGGGCAGGGTCGCAATCGCATTGATGCCGTCAGCCTGACCATAGAAGTCCGTTGTGACTTCACCGCCCGAACCGAAAGTCTGACCGCCATTGCCGTTTCCGCCGCTGGGACACGACGGCGTCGTCTGTCCGGCGGCCACTTCGCTCGGGGTGAGGTCACCGCAGGCGTAGGCCTGCTGTTCGCCTGCTGTCAGCGGGACCGCGCCGGGCACGTTGTGCTGCACGGCATTGATCCCATACTGCTCGAGCGCGAGCCCCAGGCTGGCATAACCGAACGACGGCGCCATCTGTTGCCCTAGCGTGAGGGCGTAATTGACGAACTGGCTCATGGTGTCGCCCTTGGACGGCGACCATCCAGTCGTCGGCGTCAGCAGGTAGCTGTACGTCGAGGGGTTGTAGACGTTGGGACCCACACCGTTGAAGTCGAGTTCCTGTGTGCCGTTGGGCAACTGCGTTGCGTAGGCCAACGCCGACGCAACGTCGACCGATGTCGGAGCGGTGTAGTCGCCGCTTGCGTTCTTGACCAGCGCCACGTTCTTGGTCGAGTCACTCCCGTAGAAGCCGTCATCCTGGGCGTACTTCACCTGAACGGCACCGATTGCTCCGGCGTTGTTCGCCACGTCGCTCGCCACAGCCGTGGTGGACTGGTCGTCGAGCCCACCTTTGATTCCCGGCCAGTTCGAGTTGGGCGAGGTCGCCGAGATGGCTACGCCGTCGGTCGGGCCTCCCGACTGGGAGTCCTGTGCCTGCACGAACGCCGCCCACAGCGCGGGCTGCTCGGTGATGCACCAGTCTTCGAGGGCGTAATTCGTTCCCGCGGAGTCGCTCTCGGTCACCGGTACCACTGGCAGATTGGGGAGGCTCACGCCAGGGTTGTCGGTGGCGATGGCCGGATCGTCCCAGTTCGTGATTCCCCCCGTCAAGAGCCCGCATGCCGTGTAGCTGCTGAGCTGGAGCTGCTGGGTCAGCCCAGGGACGTTGTACATGAACGCAATGCCGGCACCCACGAAGGGCACGAACTCATAGGGGAAGCTGGGTGGCGTGGTGTCGGTGTTCCCCACGTAGCCAATGTCGCTCATCGCGAAGTCGACGGTCTGGTTGGTGAACTCGTATCGCCCGGCACCCGAGTTGGAGGGAGACCAGTTGATGGACAGGTTGTACGGCGCATTGTGGACAGCATTGACCCAGGTGTCGATGGCCGGTGAGGCGAACGACGACCCCGTGCCGCTGATGGGTGCCGGCGTCGACGATGTCGCCGTCTCGAACGTCACGGTGGGCTCCGAGGGCAGCTTGATGCCGTCCGTTGTGTCCGTTGCCTTCAAGGTGACGCTCTCGGTCACCGAGTCACTCAGCGAAAACGACACTTGCCCGCTGGCGTCGGTCGTCGCGGAGGATGGCGGGCCGATGACTACTGATGTCCCCGAGCTCGACTGGAGGCTGACCGCCTTTCCTGGGATGGCGCTGCCCGTTGCGGTGAGCAGTGTGACGACTGCCGTCGTACCGGCCGAGCCAAGCGGAGCAAGTGTCGGCACAGTCACGGTGGACTGCCAGGCCGAAACCGTGAGAGTCGCCGCGTAATAGGTGATCGACACCGTCTTGCTCAAGACCAGGTCGTCCGTGGTGTCAGTCGCACTGAGGGTAACCGTCTGAGCGACGCCGTCGCTCACCTCGAACTCCGCGACACCAGACCCGTTGGTGACGCCGGGTGTCGAACTGCCGATGGCGATCGGGTGCGTTAGAAGGTCGCCAGACGGCGCGGCCTGGAGGGTCACCGTCCTACCCGACATGGGTTCACCGAACTGATCGTTCACCGTGACGGTGATCAGCGTCAGGGTTTCACCATCTGCCGGAGAAGTCGTCGCCCCCGCAGTCACGGTCGAGGCGGCGGCGGACGGCGTCGGTGCTGCGAACGTGACCGTCTGCTGGGACGTGAGCTGGACGCCGTCGGTGGTGTCGGTCGCAGTCAGGGTGACGCTCTGGGCCACCGAGTCGGTGATCGGGAACGTGACCTGGCCGTTGGTGCCGGTGGTGGCCGGCGTCGGGCTGCCGATCATCGCCGAGGTTCCCGACGAAGCCTGCAGGCTGACTGCCTTTCCCTGGACGGGGACGCCTGAGGCCGACAGCAGGGTGACCACAGCCTCGGTCCCCTTGGAGCCGAGCGGCGCCTGCGAATCCACACTCACCGTGGATGTCGACGCCGAGACCGTTATCGTCCCGAACGTCACCGTGGCGGTGTTCGAGATCACAGTGCCGTCCGTCGTGTCCGTCGCCGTGAAGGTCACGATTTCGGCGGCGGTGTCGGTCACGATGAAGGTGGCCTGGCCGGCGGAGTTGGTCACGTTGGGCGTCGCCGCCGGGGCGATGACTGCGCTGCTTCCGGCGCTGCCACTCAACGTGACCGTCTTGCCGGCGACCGGCTGCGGAGTGACACCCTGATCGCGCAGGGTCACGGTGATGGTGGTGGAGCCGCCCGACGCCACGATCGTCGGGTTGGCGGTCACCGACGACTGCGAGGCGTCCACCACGGGAGCCGCGAAGGTTACGGTGGCCGTGTTGTCGAGGGTCACGCTGTCCGTCGTGTCGTCGGCCGTGAGGGTCACCGACTGTGCCACGGTGTCGGTCACGGTGAAGGAGAGCTGTCCGTTGGCATCGGATGAGTCCGTCGAGGGATTGGTCACGGTTGTCGCGCAGGGCAACGGGGTGCACAACGTGGGGGTCAGGCTCACCGACTTGCCCTCGACCGGTACCGAACCGGTCCCGAGCAGCGTCACGGTCACCGTCGACTGGTCGACCCCGTCGGCGGTCGCCGTGGTCGGCGCCGCAACCACGGTCGACAACGTGGGGTCCGGTTGGCTCGCCACGGCCCGGGCGGACCCGTCACCGGCCGGGGTGCCGCTGTCGGTGCTGTTTGGCGTGATGTAGAAGGGGGTCGACCATAAGTGGGGCTTGGTGAAGTCCAACTGGTCGTTGCCGATGTAGAGGATGCACTCGGTCGCCGCCGTCTGCCCGCAGACCGGTTGCCCTCCGGCGCTCTCGTCGAGCGAGTAGACGTCGGGCAAAGCGTAGAGCTGGTAGTTGTCGTAGGTGAACGAGCCGTCGGCGGCAGGCAGGATGGTGTTTCCCTGGATGGTGTTGCCGTCGCAGGCCGAGGTCTGCGTGGGAACCACCCCGTTCGGTGCCGAGCACTCGACGATGTTGACGTTAGCTGTTGTTGTTGTTCAGCCCGTCATCGGACGAGAACGTCTCGTTGGCCGGAACTACCACGTTGACAGGCTGTCCGCTCGCGAAGGGGATCCCGGCGGTGAACCCGCTCTGTGGTTGCACGACGCCGCTCACGACGGTGCCACTGGTCGGACCGGTGGCGCCGGCGGTCAGATCCAGAGTAACCAGCCCGGCGGAGAGCAACCCGGCGCCAAGGATGGCAGCCGCCAACCTGCCCCACTTCAAGAACACTTGATCCCCTATCCACTTAGAGCGACTCCCCGCACGGATCCCCTTTCCTGGATTGAGCTATCGCACTCGTCGCCAAAGCCGATTCTTGCCGTCAGCGCAATCCGCGGTTCAGCAGTTCATGGAGTCGTCACAAATTAACCCTCACGACGCGGATTGTCGGTGCGCACCCTGTCGTGCTCCGGGACTCGGCCTGAGCACTGCGTGACTTGCGAGTGAGCGGGGTCGCAGATGTGTACTTGCCGACCCTGGCCAGCCCGGTGTTGTCGCTCCCGCTTCACTCGGGTCCGTCTCCGACGACGGACCCGAGTCAGCGGTCGGATCCCGGCGGGCTGCGAAATGACCACGTTGAAGAATCCGGGAAGTCCGAGGTCATTGCAGTAGTAAGACCACCCCATCGTCCACGGGGATGACGTCGTGAACTGCTGCGTGCTCCCATTTGAGCCCGTCTGTGAGCTCGAGAACGTCGCCGGAAGCGACAACGTGCCGGGTCCAGCCCGAACCGTAGTGGTCCACATGCAGTCGCCCACGACCCCGAGGTTGAACGTGCCTTTCGTTGCAGCACTCCGTTCCCGAGCCGGTATCCCCGCTCTAAGAAGGCCCGTAGTCGGTCGTGGAATCGCCTTCAGGTCGATTGATGGGGACCGAAAAGCCATGAAAGCGTCCACAGGGCGGAGCCTTTGTCACGGTTGCGCGAACCCGTGTTCCGAACCCCGACGGTCTGAAACGGCCGAGTGTGGCAACAGAACCGTTGCCGCGCCAGGCGCGGAAACCTGACACGCGACAAAAGGGTGACGTCAGGGTGATCCAGAACCATCGTTGGTAGCGTCTTTCTTGTGGAGCACCGTGCCTACGGACAGGTTCCGAACAACGCGCCGACGCCAACCCCGCCAGAGGCGCCCCCAGAGGGTTGGTATCAAGATCCGCAGGGTGCCCCCGGAGTCCACCGTTGGTGGACCGGAACGCAGTGGACCGACCGGACTCAGTTCGCACCGCCACCGCCCGTGTTCGCAGGGGTGGTGGCGGGACCTCATCTGGCCGGCTATGGGTCGCGCCTCGGTGGATATCTGCTCGACGACATCATCCTGATCGTGATCAGCATCCCGCTGCTCATCCCCTTCGGTGGTGCGTTCCACAGGACGACCATCACCGTTGGGAGATCGACCGGCCATATCACCAGCTTTGGCGGCCATGGCTTCGGCCTCCTCGTCCAGGCAGCACTGGTTTTGTTCTATGGCACGCTCTTCATCGGGTCTCGTCGGGGACAGACGCCAGGGATGATGATCGTCGGGATTCGCTGCGTTGGCGCGGACGAAGGCACCTCGGTCGGGCACGGGAAGGCGTTCCTCCGTGCGCTCGTGGAGTTCGTCCTCGCTGCCGCGCTCATCATTCCCTGGGTCATTGACATGCTCTTCCCGCTGTGGGATGGACGGAACCAGACGATCCACGACAAGTCGGTGGGCTCTCTTGTGATTCGCGATGTTCGACCGGGATGAACACCGAAGAGGCTGACCGATCGCGTATCCGAGTCACCTATTGGGGAAACGGGGGCGCTCCGCTGTTCGACTGAAGCCGATCTCTCCGGCGAGCCGAACCCGAGGCGAGCTACTGACAGCGGACTCCGCGCCCGTTTATTCGAAATCCCGACATCGGTTAGTTCTCATCGCGCAACGTTCACCTTCGCGTTACTAAGAGGTCACAAAAGCCCGCAAACCGTCCGCGATACTCCGCAACGGCGGCTTCTGGATGGAGGACTGATATGAGCGCTGCTGGATCGCGGCAATTCTTGCACTTCGTTTCTCGCCCACTCGCTTCGGCGGAGCGCGACACGGCAAACCTGTTCATCGTGCCTGGTGCTGCCTGGTTGCCGTTGCACGCCGGGACCGGGGCTTCGTGATTTGAGGCCGTAATGATCGTCAGCGCTCGGCAGCGGAGGGCAACGCCGTGAGAAAGGGGGCGCCGAAACATTCACGTCAACGTCCAGGCCGGAAGCAGCATTTTCTTGCATTCAGAGCGATCAGTCTTGCCGCCGCACTCGCGATCGTGATCGGATCCGGAGCTCCGACGAGTGGTTCGACGGCACCGATGCCCGCCCTGGTGGGACCGACGCCGCCGTTTCAGGTCAAGTCGTTCGGCCAGAGCTCGGGCGGGACCCCCCTTGTTACCTCTGGCTTGCCGACAGGTTTGGCCCCCGCGACAATCGGGGCCGTCTACAACCTTGACACCGGACTGGTGGCGCCGTCCGGCACGGCTGGTGCGGGACAGGTCATCGCCATCGTCGACGCTTACCACGACCCGAATGCCCTGAGCGATCTGAACGCCTTCGACGCGGAGTACGGCTACCCCACGCTCAACACGTGCTCTTCGGGTCCCCCGTTCACCGCGACCACCGGTGCGTGCTTCTACCAGGCCGATCCGCAGGGAACCCCCGCCACCAACAGCGATTGGATACTGGAGGAGTCGCTCGACATCGAGTGGGCCCATGCGGAGGCGCCGGGAGCAACCATCGTTCTCGTCGAGGCGGAGAAGAACAGCCCGACCGACCTCTTTGATGCAGTCGGCTGGGCGGACGACAACGGCGCCACCGAAGTGTCGATGAGCTGGACCAGCAGCGAGGCCAGCGGCGAGACCAGTTACGACTCGGACTTCGACGCAACCAGCACCAGTACCGGAGCGCCCATCCTCTACACCGCCGCCGCCGGTGACAGCGGTCACGCCGTCGGGTACCCGGCCGCATCGCCCAACGTGATCGGCGTGGGCGGTACGACGCTCAACGGATGCAGCGGCACGAGCTGCGCCGGCTTCACGAGCGAGACCGCGTGGTCCGATTCAGGTGGCGGCGTCTCGGCCTACGAGAAGATACCGGCCTATCAGTCCGCCTATGGCGGACCTGTTTACGATGAACCGCCGGGGCAGATCTCCGCTCTGACCGGCGGCATGCGCGGCGTCCCCGACGTCTCGTTCGACGCGAATCCGAACACCGGCGTCTCGGTGTACGACAGCACCGCGTACGACAGCCAGTCGGGCTGGTTCACGCTGGGCGGCACGAGCGTCGGGACCCCGAACTGGTCAGGCATCCTGGCCGTCGGTGACGGGAGCGCCGGTCCACTCGAAGGTGCACAAAAGATCTATGGCGGCGGCTACGAGTCCTATCTGAGGGACATCACCGGCGGCACGAACGGCTCCTGTGGTACCGACTGCACCGCCGGTACCGGCTACGACCTGGTTACCGGACTGGGCAGTCCGATCAGCTATCCCGCACTCGCCGATCCGTCCGGAGGGGCGACCCCGGTCCCACCGCACTTCTATAACGGCAACGTAGAGGGCATCCGGGACAGCGGTTCGGACACCACATTCTTCATGATGCAGCGGATCGGCGACCTCTACACCGGGGCCGGCCTCTACGGCTGCACCTTGAACTCGAGCGCCGGTCAGACCCTCTACAACTCGTCGGACCCGGCCTCGGCCACCGCCAACGAGGAGTACTACTGCCAGTCGGGACAGAACATCTCCACCACCGACGTCAATGACAATTGGGACCGCACCGAGGTGACCGAAGGGGTCGACGACGTGGGATCGGGAGCCGGTCAGAACCAGCTCTGCGCCGCTTTGTCCACCCCGCTGCCGGTTGACTTCGCCCGGTCCTCCAAGCCCTCGACCGGTGTCTGCTCGACCGAGGTGCAGACCGGCTACGCCAAAGACGGCGTACCGATCCTTACCTATCCGGTGAACCCGACCACCTACGGGACCTCGACCACTGCCCCGTACTCCTCGATCAACGGCGGGGTCGTGGGTCCGGTCGCCCTGGGCTGGTTGCCTGGTGACCCCAACGGCGGCCCCTACACCGGAACGGCGCTGACCAACCTCTCCAACGCCGACAACGGTGGAGCGGCCAGCAGCACCGCCTACCGGATGTGGTGCGCCACCGGACCCGACCCGGATCACCGACTGGGGCGCCCTGATCAACCTGGGCCCGGACCTCGAGGTCCAAGGGTTGTCCGTGTCCAGCGGCTCGACCACGGCCACCATCTCGGGCACCTTCCCCTCGACGGTCGCCTCGGGTGACGCCATCACCGGAACAGACATCCCCTCGAGCACCACCGTGTCCTCGGTCTCGGGTGGGACGCTCACCTTGTCCAACCCGGCCTCTGGTACCGCCACCGTGACGGTGCGCATCACTACGGCCAGCCGCGCTGGCTGTCGGCCAGGGCATGCCGATCGGCGTGCCGCTGCGGCTCATGGGCGTCAACACGGCCTCGGGCACCGAAGCCACCTTCGCCAGCTACGCCGAGTCGGGGGTCTCCAGCGGTGGGTGTTCGTCGAACATGAACACCAACGACGCCAGCGATCCCAACCCGGTCACCGACACGGGCGACAACGCGACCCCCCACGTCGCGCTGGAGAACAACTCGGACCAGCTCGACCAGTTCGCCACAACCGACTTCCCGTCGCCGGACTACGTCGACCAGGCCATCGAGGTGGCGACGACGCTGTACATCGAGTCCAACGGTGTGTACAACACGAACCCATACGCGGCGGCCTCGACCATCGACGGCACCTCCTACACCGCGATCAAGGTAAACGAGAACAGCGAATCGACCACCACGGGGAACCTGTTGCAGAACCACTACCCGACCGCACGCACCCTGTTCAACATCTACAACTCGAACACGGTGCGAGCCTCGGTCGGTGGCTTCCTCAACTGGGTCTGTGACTCCAACACCAACTTCTCCAAGGGGCTCGACAACACGACGGGACTGAACTTCGACGCCGAGCTGACCAACATCATCGGCACCGTCTTCGGGTTCCCCCGCCTGAGCGACGAGTCGACGCCGCCGACCATCGTCACCCCGGCTGACAACATCGCCGCACCGAACAACTCGTGTGCGGCGACCCTGGCGGTGAACACGACCTCGGGGTCCGACCAGATCACCCTGGCCTCGGGCACCTTCCCGGTCGACATCGTCAACGCCGGTGGCCTGGTCGGTGGTGGGAGCGTCGGCATCACCAACGCCAACTTCCCGGCCGGGACCACGGTGGTCTCTGGTGCCGGGACTTCCACGCTGACCCTGTCGAACAACGCGACCGCCACGGGGAGCGCTGTCTCCACGGTGTTCGCCGGCGTGCCGGCCGTCACGGCGGTGGCTTTCAGCCAGAATTAGCACCACGAGTCAGGCGCCGTTGTCAGAGCGGCACCTCGTGGAGCGTGGGTTTAACCACCGTCGACGTCTTCTCGCCAAATCTCCACCGGATGTCCTTGGCCAGGCCACCAGCGCAGTTGCGACTCTGCAGCGGCCAGCTGCGAACGCAATGCTGCCGTCCGGGTTGGGCTGCGAGCTGGTTGCGCAGATCGACAGAGTCAAGCGTCGGTGACGAAGTTCTCGGACGTGCTACGGGTCCGTGGTGGGGCCCAGTCCCAGCGCGGCGTAGATCTCGCGGGTCGCGCTCGAGGTGTTGAAGGTGTAGAAGTGCAGGCCCGGCACGCCGGAATCGAGGAGGCGGGAGCAGAGCTCGGTGGCCAGCTCCACCCCTTCCTTGCGCACCGCCTCGGCGCCGCCCCGCGCGTCGGCGGCGCGCAGGCGCTCTTCCATCCAGGCCGGTGCGGCGGCACCCATGCCGCCCAGGCGGCCCATGGTCGACAGCGAGGTGACGGGGAGGATGCCGGGCAGCACCGGGGTGTCGACACCCCGCTCGCGCAGGTCCGAGACCAAACCCTCGTACTCCTCTGTCTCGAAGAAGAACTGGGTCACCCCGAAGTCGGCCAGCGCCAGCTTGGCCGCCAGGAAGTCGCGATCGCTCGGCATGTCGATCGAGCGGGGATGTCCGGCCGGATGCGCCGCCACACCGATCGAGAACCCGCCGATGGCGCGGGCCAGCTCCACCAGCTCGGCGGCAAAGGCGAGCTCACCGGGGCCCGCGGCCGGGTCCTCGGGCGGGTCGCCACCGAGTGCCATCAGGTTCTCGATGCCGGCCTTGCGCAAGGAGACCAGGATGTCGGCCAGCTCCAGACGGGTGTGGGCCACGCAGATGAGGTGGGCCATGGGGTTGAGCTTGGTCGTGTGCAGCATGCCCGACACGAGGTCGAAGGTGCGCTGGCGCGACTCGGCGCCGCCGCGGTAGGTGACCGAGACGAACGACGGCTCCAAGGGCTGCAGCTCGCTGATGGTGCGGGCGAGGGTGGCCAGCTCCTTGTCGTTCTTGGGCGGGAAGAACTCGAACGAGTAGGTCGGGCCGGCCTCGAGCAGCTCGGTGATGCGCGTCACGTCGCCACCCGCCCGTAGTCGTCCTCGAGCCGGACGATGTCGTCCTCGCCGAAGTACGTGCCGTGCTGCACCTCGATGAGGACGACGTCGGTGTCCCCCTCGTTGGCGATGCGGTGCGCGCCCTCCTGGGGGATGTCGATGGACTCCCCCGGGTGGAGCTCGGTCACGGTGCCGTCGAGCGTCACCTTCGCCGTGCCCGACACGATGAACCAGTGCTCGGCCCGCTTGGAGTGACGCTGGTAGCTGAGCCGCTTCCCGGGATGGACGACAAGTCGTTTGACCTTGTGATCGGGCGCGTCGTCATCGAGGACCGTGTAGTGACCCCCACGGGCGCTCCGAGTATTCCCGCTCACTCACCTGCCGTTTGCCTCCCTGGCCAGCCGTGGTGCTGTGCGTCTCACGTCACTTCGTCCCTTGGCCGATGGTCACCTCGCCGCGAGCTCCGCCGCCCGCAGCGCGTTGCGCAACAGCATGGCACGGGTCATGGGACCGACGCCGCCGAGGCGGGGCGTGATCCAGCCCGCCACCTCCGCCACGTCCTCGCGCACGTCGGGGATCAGCTTGCGGCCTTCCCAGCTCGTGCCGGCCGACACCACGGCGGCGCCGGGCTTGACCATGTCCGGGGTCACCAGGGCGGGTCGCCCGGCGGCCGCCACGACGATGTCCGCCGTGCGCACGATGTCGGCCATGTCGCGCTCGCTGACGCCCGTGTGCAGCATGGTCACCGCCGCGTTGCAGCCGGGTCGCTTCAACGACAAAAGCATGGCGAGCGGCCGTCCGATCGTCACGCCACGGCCGATGATCACCGCGTGGCGGCCCTCCACGGGGACGTCGTAGGCATGCAGGAGCTCGAGGATCCCCGCCGGCGTGCAGGGCAGCTGTCCCGGCGTCCCCAAGACGAGGCGGCCGAGGTTGACGGGGTGCAACCCGTCGACGTCCTTGGCCGGGTCGACGGCCAGCAGGGCCTGCTCCTCGTCGAGGCCCGCCGGGAGCGGCAGCTGCACCAAGAACGCGCTCACCTTGGGGTCGGCGTTGTACCGATTGATGACGTCGATGACCTCCTGCTGGGTCGCGGTGGCGGGCAGGTGCTCGCCCACCGAGTACATGCCGATGGCCGCGCAGTCCTCGTGCTTCAGCGCGACGTAGCGCTCGCTGGGCACGTCGTCGCCCACGAGCACGGTGCCGAGGCCGACGGTGACGCCCTCCTTACTGAGCTGCGCGATGCCATCGGCCACCGCGGCGCGGATCCGGGCGGCCACCGCCTCGCCGTCGAGCAGGATGGCGGCCATCAGTGCCGGAAGTGCCGTTCGCCGGTCATGACCATGGCCAGGCCCGCCTCGTCGGCGGCGGCGACGACCTCGTCGTCCCTCACCGAGCCGCCCGGCTGGACCACCGCCGTCACGCCAGCGTCGGCCAGCACGAGCAGCCCGTCGGGGAAGGGGAAGAAGGCGTCGCTCGCCCCGGCACCGCCCTTGGCCCGCTCCCCCGCCTTCTGCACGGCGATCTCGGCCGCGACCACCCGGGACTGCTGCCCGGCCCCGACCCCGACGGCCTGCCCGTTGGTGACGACGGCGATGGCGTTCGAGGTCGTGCGGCCGCAGACCCGCCAGGCCAGCACCAGGTCGCGCCACTCGTCGTCGCTGGGTTGGCGTCTGGTGACGGCCCGCCACTCGGCACGGGGCGAGACGAAGGCGTCGACGTCCTGCACGAGCACGCTGGTGCCCAGGCTGCGCAGCTGGCGCACCGCCTGCTCGGGCGCGGGGCCCGAGAGGATGCGGGTGGCCTTGCGCCGGCTGGTCAGCTTCTCGAGCGCCTCGGGCGAGTAGGACGAGGCGATGATGACGTCGGCCTGCGGGCCGGCCGCGATGGCCTCCGCCACCTCCGCGGTGACGTCGCCCCCGATGGCGACCACGCCCCCGAAGGCGCTCTGGACGTCGCACTCGAGCGCACGCTCGTAGGCGGTGACGAGGTCGCCCGCCACGGCGGCGCCGCAGGGGTTGGCGTGCTTGATGATCGCCACGGCCGGCTGGCCGGCGTCGGCGGCCAGCTCGTGGACCAGGCGCCAGGCGGCGTCGCCGTCGAAGAGGTTGAGGTACGACAGCGGGTTGCCCCCGTGCTGGACCATCTCGTCCCACCAGCTCGTCGTCCCGGCCGTGCGATAGCGCGAGCCGCGCTGGTGCGGGTTCTCGCCGTAGCGCAGCACCTCGGTGCGCTCCAGGGTGAGGTGCAGCGTCGGCGGCAGGACGGCGCCCAGCGCCGCCTCCTCGCCGTCGGCGGCCGTGGCGCCCTCGAGGCCGTCGGCCGGTGCGGGCCCCCCGGCGTCGAGCCAGGCCACGATGGCGGCGTCGTAGGCCGCGGTGTGCGCGAAGGCGGCCCGGGCCAGCCGGCGGCGGGTTGCGGCCGAGAGGGTGCCCGACGCGCGCAGCTCCTCGAGCACCACGGGGTAGTCGGCCGGCGAGGTGACGATGCCGACGTGCTCGTGGTTCTTGGCGGCGGCCCGCACCATCGTCGGGCCGCCGATGTCGATCAGCTCGATGGAGGGGTCCGACGAGAACGGGTAGAGGTTCGACACCACCAGGTCGATGGCCTCGATGCCGTTGGCCTCCAGGTCGGCCAGGTGCTCGGGCTTGGAGCGGTCGGCCAGGATGCCGCCGTGGATCTTGGGGTGCAGGGTCTTGACCCGTCCCCCCAGCATCTCGGGCGATCCGGTCACCTCGGCCACCTCGATGTGCGCGATGCCGGCCTCGCTCAGCGTGGCCGCGGTGTTGCCGCTGGCCACCAGCTCCCATCCCAGGTCCGACAGGCCCTGGGCCAGCTCGACCAGGCCTTCCTTGTCGTAGACCGACAGCAGGGCCCTCACGACGTCATCTCCTCGTCCTCTCCTTCTCTTCCGACTCTTGCAGCCCCGACGCCGGCCCGCACCGACAAACGGGCCGGCGGCTCGATCTCCCGTCCCGCCTCCAGCTCGCCCAGCGCCCAGGCCACGGTGGCGGGGTACAGGGTCCGCTCGACCACCTTGATCCGCTCGTGCAGCGTCTCCTCGGTGTCGCCGGGCAGGACAGGGACCACCTCCTGGGCCAGGATCGGCCCGGCGTCCATCTCCAGGGTGGCCAGGTGCACGGTGCACCCGGTCTCGGGCACGCCCGGCGGCCAGCGCGTCGCGCACCCCGTGCCAGCCCGGGAACGCCGGGAGCAGGGCCGGGTGCGTGTTCAGGATCCGGCGCGGGAAGGCCCGGTGCACGGCCTCCGTCAGGACGGTCCCGAAGCCGGCCATCGCCACCAGGTCGACCTGGTGTGCCACCAGCGTCGCCGCCACGG
>CAVZFG010000002.1:0-63255 GCA_963774485.1 uncultured Acidimicrobiaceae bacterium | reverse complement strand
GCGTCATCGGTGACTTGCGCCTCCACGACCACCGGCGCCCCCATTGTCTCATTCATGGTGCTCCTTTCCCTCGACAGCTCAGGCGCGACGCGAGAGATCCTTCCGGCGATCATTTCAGACCGAATACCTGCATGGCGTGCGCTCGGACCTGGTCGAAGAGTCTGGCCGTGCCGACCACAGGACCCTCAGCAGCGAACAGGTGGTAGCCCGCGAAGAGCCACGCCGCGATGAGGGCGACGTTCGCCGTCCTTGCCGTCGAGATGAAGCGGACGAACTCCTCGGCGTTCGCCACCCTTCCGGCGGATCGCCTCGCCACCAGGTCGAGGAGGAGGGCGACACACGGGACGGCCACCCAGAAGGCAACCCCGACGGGTGGGCTGGACGGCAGGAGCAGGCCCGGGGTCGTCGGGTGCGCCCCGAGGTTCACCAGCCCCGCCCCGAGCACGGCTCCGGAGGCGGGAGCGTCCGGGTCGCTCCTGACCGGGGTGGCCCTGTCGGTCGGGACTGACGACGGCGCCCGAGCCCGCGCCGCCTCGTAGCCGACTCCGACGAGCATCCAGAAGAGCAGGAGGCCGGCGTTCAACGGCCGGTAGGCCTGTGCCAAGGCGCTGATCGTGAGGTGATACTGGTGAGGTCCGGTGTCGATGCCGAGCACGTCCCAGGCCAGCGCCACCGTGATCAGCACCAGCCAGGGGGCGACACCTCGGAGGGCACGCCCGGGACCGCCGCGGCCCGGACGCGGCCACGGCTCGGCGACCGGTTCGAGATGCCAGCCGAGGCGCGCTCTCTTCCGTCCCTGCAACAGCACGACGTCGGCCGCGACCACTGCGCCGAGCGAGACCACCCAGGTGACCTCCGCTGGGGTCGTGGTCCGGTGGTAGGCGCTCACCCAGCCGCACCAGGCGCAGAACCCGACCCCGGCCGCGACGAGGGCGATGTGGTGGCCACGCACGACACCGGTCTATCCCAGTGACGGCGGCGGAGGCGGGTGCACCAGCTGGAGCAAGGGGACCTCTGGCCCTACCGGTCGCGGCCCGGGAGGCCGATCCTAGGGGTGGGACAAGTGAAAGGAGAGGGAGATGGCGCTGGTGAAGCAGACCACGACCGGGCAGACGCCCGTGGTGCGTCGGCCAAACGATCTCTTCGAGACCTTGTTCGCCGACCGGTCGACGTCGCGGCCGCCCGCCACGAAGATCCCCGGCACGAAGGGCTGACCGGATCGTCCCGGCCGACCGGCTTTCCCAGTCGGGCAGTGGGGCAGCCCGGCTGAGACCCTGGCCACGAGGCGCACTATGGAACAGAACGGCGAACGCCACTCGATCGCTGCCGACCTGGCGGACTTGGAGCGAGCCATGATGACGCAGGAGGCTCGCCACGCCGACGACATCGCCAAGGTGCACCCGGATCACGAGGCGGATGCTGTCAACCTCACGCACTACCTGGCCTTGCGCCACGGCGACGAGCGGTCATTGCAACGCAGCCTCGGCCGGTGGGGTCTGTCCTCCCTTGGTCGTTGCGAACCCCACGTCCTCGCCACGGTGGAGAGTGTGCGCTCGGAGCTGGACAACTCGACTTCTTTCACCGTGCCGCCGGCGCTCAGCTTCGAAGCCGGCCGAGCCGCGCTCGATCGCAACACCGACGCGCTGTTCGGCCCACGCCCACGTGACAGGGTGCCGCGCATCATGGTGACGCTCCCGAGCGAAGCCGCGTCCGACTACCGGTTGGTACGCCGCCTCGTTGCCTCCGGGATGGACGTGGCCAGGGTCAATGGCGCCCACGACACGCCTGCCGCCTGGGAGGAGATGGTCTGCAATGTCCGCAAAGCCTCCGGGGAGGCCGCCCGGCCGTGTCGCATCTCGATGGACCTGCCTGGACCGAAATTGCGCACCGGCCCGCTGGTCGAGGGCCCCCGCGTGCTCCGCTTGCGACCGGAACGAGACCTCCGGGGGGTCGCCGTCACGCCCGCACTGGTCGCGCTGGTGGGCGACGCTGCATCCGACGGCAACGGGCTGCCCTTTCTTCCGGTCTCCGCCACCTGGCTGCGACGCCGCAGCCCGGGGGACGTCATCGACTTGGTCGACACCCGAGGGTCGCGCCGGCGCCTCACGGTGGTGGCGTGCGAACCGCGCCGGACCACCGCCGAGTCGTGGGACACCACGTACATCGAGACCGGATGCGAGCTGCGCTGCGTCGGCGACGCCACTCGGGTGGGCACGCTACCCCCGATCCCGCAGTACCACCTGCTCTGTGTCGGCGACCGGCTCGTTCTGACCACGGCGCTCGAACCCGCCGAACCGTGGTGGCACGGCCAGCCGGGGATGGCCCGGATCGGCTGCACGCTTCCGGCCGCTTTCGCCGTGGCACGCCCGGGACAGCCTGTCGTGCTGGACGACGGAAAGTTGACGGGCGTGATCGAACGCGTCGACACGGGCGAGCTGGTCGTGAGGATCGAGACTGCGACGGCCCGGGGCTCCAAGTTGCCGCGCCGAGAAGGGCATCAACCTTCCCGGGTCCGACCTGCCGCTCGCCGCCGTGACCGACGCCGACCTGCCACTGCTTCGGATGGCTGCGGCGCACGCCGACATGGTGGCGTTGTCGTTCGTCCGCCACGAGAGCGACGTCGACACCATGCAGGACTATCTGCACCAAGTGGGGGCGGGGGACCTTGGCCTCGTCCTCAAGATCGAGACGCAGGCTGCCTTCACCCGCCTGCCCGAGATCCTGCTGCACCTCATGCGCTCGCGCCGCGTCGGTGTGATGATCGCCCGTGGCGACCTCGCGGTCGAGGTGGGCTACGAACGGCTCGCCGAGATGCAAGAGGAGATCCTCTGGCTGTGCGAAGCGGCCCACCTGCCTGTCATCTGGGCGACGGAGGTGCTGGACCACCTGGCCCGTACCGGTCAGCCCTCACGGGCCGAGGTCACCGACGCCGCGATGGGGCAGCGCGCCGAATGCGTCATGTTGAACAAGGGCCCGCACGTCGAGACGGCGATCGTCATGCTCGATGACATCCTCCGCCGCATGTCGGGACACCAGCGCAAGAAGACGGCATTGCTGCGGCCGCTGCACAGCTGGGGAGACGGCGCCTGACTCTCGCCGGTGACCAACGGGACTTCTAGGCTGCCGTTCGATGCGAGCGGTGGGGATCACCCGGTTCGGCGGCCCCGAGGTCCTGCACGTGGTCGAGCTGCCCGACCCCGAGGCGGGGCCGGGCGAGGTCCGGATCCGCGTCCGGGCCGCC
This sequence comes from uncultured Acidimicrobiaceae bacterium, assembly GCA_963774485.1. Lineage (GTDB taxonomy): Bacteria > Actinomycetota > Acidimicrobiia > Acidimicrobiales > RAAP-2 > Bog-473. The sequence continues at coordinate 60,014 of CAVZFG010000002.1, read as the reverse complement.
GCGGTCAACCCCACCGACACCCAGCTGCGCAGTGGAGCCCGGGCGGAGCGGCTCAAGGACGTGCCAGCGCCCCATGTGCCGGGCATGGACGTCGCCGGCGTGCTCGAGCAGATCGGTGCCGGGGTCGTCACCGAGCTGCAGGTGGGAGACCGCGTGATGGCCATCGTGCTGCCTCTCGGGTCCCGGGGTGGCTACGCCGAGCGCGTGGTCGTGCCCGCCGAGTCGGTCGTCCGAGCACCGAGGGGGACGACGGACGTTGAGGCGGCAACGCTGCCCATGAACGGTCTCACGGCGCGCCTCGCACTCGACCAGCTGGCGCTCAGGCCCGGTCGGACGCTGGCGGTGACCGGGGCGGCGGGCGCCGTGGGCGGCTACGCGGTGCAACTGGGCACGGCCGAGGGGCTGCGGCTGGTCGCCGACGCGTCGCCCGCCGACGAGCGGCTCGTGCACGAGCTCGGCGCCTCGACGGTGGTGGGCCGGGGTGAGGACTTCGCGGCGCAGGTGCGCGCCGTGGTCCCCGACGGCGTGGACGGGTTGGTGGACGCCGCTCTTCTCGACGCCGCCGCCGTGGGCGCGGTGGGCGACTCGGGGCGCATGGTCACCCTCCGCGGCTACGAGGGGCGCGCCGGCGAACGGCGCCGCGTCACCTTCCTCCCGGTCTACGTCCGCAACTACGCCCGCGAGCGGGACAAGCTCGACCGACTGCGGGTCCAAGCCGAGGACGGGATCCTCACGCTCCGCGTGGCGCGGACGCTGCCGTTGGAGCAGGCGGCCGAGGCGCACCGGCTCCTCGAGTCCGGGGGGCTCCGGGGCCGCCTCGTGCTGGTCCCCTGAGGTCGCCTACGAGCTCGGTCCGACGAGGTCGACCGCGGGAAGGCTCTCGATCTCGTGTTTGGTCAGGCTCACGGTGACGCCGTCGTCGATGCGCTGGACCGCGCTGACGGGGATGGCCACCTGCTTGCGTCCCCACAGGTGCCCTTCCTGGAGCAGGACGTGGGTGACGTGTCCGTGCACGGGTTCGACGACGAACCCCTCGACCTTGCCGATTTCACCGTCGGCGGCGTGGACGCGCTCGCCGCGGCGTACCCCGACCTCACCCTTGGGCAGCAGGTCGCGGGTGACGATCCCGCTTGCGTTCGCCACCAAGGGGTCGATGCCCCCCTGGACGTCGATGCCGTAGTAGGGCCAGTAGAAGAGCTCGTGCTCGGCGTAGGACTCGTAGCCGCTGCCGCCCGGGAGGAAGTCGGTCTCCTCGGCCGGGGCGAGCTTGTCGAACTCCTCGGTGGTGCAGCGGAGCCGGATCGTTCCCGCGCTCTCCTCGACCAGCTCGAGCGGGACGAGCCGGGCCAGCCCGCTGCGGTGCGCGGGCTCCACCACCAGGTGCGTGACCGCGCGGGCCACCGGGTCCACGACCACCCTGCTCACCTCCCCGCACGGTCCGTCGCTGCAGGCGGCGGCCGACCCAATCGTGAACGTGGTCTCTGCCATGTCGACCTCCTTGTCCTGCGCCACCCTACGGGCAGCTTCACCAACCGCGCAGATCGACGGCCCAGCGCTCGAGCACGTCCTCGCCGTCGACGACGTGGAGATGATCGTGATAGGCCACCGTCGGGTCCACGTGCGCCGGGAGGACCTGGATGCGGTCACCCACCCGGAGCGTGCGTTCGGGGACGAGCGTCAGGTGCTCGTCGGAGCAGAACCACACCTGCGCCCCCTCGACGGAAGGGTTGCCATGGTCCATGCCCAGAGCCTTGAGGCCGCAGTCGGCGACCACCCATCCCTCCGACACCGAGATCACGGTGGAGAGGACGCTCAGCGCCTGGTGAAAGGGCAGGCCGAGCTTGCCATAGGCCGTGTCCATGAGGGCGTAGGAGCCGGCCTGGATCTCGGTGGCCCACGTGTTGATGTCGTAGGTGCCCGTGCCGCCGGCCGAGACCACCTCTCCGCCGACCTCCTCGTGGGCGACCATCAGCTGGGCCATGGCTTCCGTGAGCAGCTCGGTCCGCGTGCTCCGGTCTTCGAGCCCGACGACGTGGCCCTCGTAGCCCATCACGCCGCGTACGGCCAGGCCCTCGCGGCGCGGCCCGTTCGGCCAGCCGGCCGGCGTCTTTGGGGCGGCAGCCGCAGCGAGGGAGTCCGACGTTGACGTCGACGAGCACCTCGACGACGCCGGCCCGCGCCGCCGCGGCGATCGTCTCCTCAGAGTCGACGGCCACGGTCACACGGGCGCCCGCCCGGGCGAGCGCGCCGAGCCGGGTGGCGTCGACCACCTCGTTGGCCAGGAGGAGGTCCTCGTCGAGGCCGGTGCGCGCCATGCCCTCCATCTCGGCAATGGTGGCGCAGGTGAACCGTGCGTTCCCGTGCGCCGCCTGGCGCGCCGCCAGTGCCGTGCACTTGTGCGCCTTGACGTGCGGCCGCAGTCGGTCCCCCGGCAGGGCCTGTGCCATCGTGCGGAGGTTGGCCTCGAGTCCCGACGCGTCGACCACGAGGGCCGGCGTCGTGAGCTGCGAGGTCTTCACCGACGGCAGGCTAGCGACCCTCCGGGCGAGCGGCCAGGGACGAGGCTCGGGTACTCTCCGCCCGGTGAGGACACCATGGCTCGACGACGCGTGCAGCCTGGTCGACGCCTTCCGGGCCAAGGAGGTCTCCCCGCTCGAGGTGCTCGACGACAGCATCGCCGCCATGGAGGCGTCGCCGCTCAACGCGTTCAGCTTCACTGATTTCGACCGCGCCCGCGAGGCGGCGCAGGTCGCCAACGTCGCGCTGCCGTTCGGCGGGGTCCCCTGGGGCGTCAAGGAACTGGAACGGGTCGCGGGTTGGCCCTACACCGAGGCGTCGATGCTCTTCAAGGACCGCGTGGCTGACCACGACGACACGTCGTTGCTCCGGCTGCGGACCGCCGGTGCGGTCCTGGCCGCGCAGACGACCGCACCGGAGTTCGGCGGGATCAATTGCACCTCCACGGAGCTCCATGGGACGACGCGCAATCCCTGGAACCTCGAGCGCACGCCCGGCGGGTCGTCGGGGGGGTCCGCCGCGGCCGTCGCCGGAGGGTTGCTGCCGATCGCCACCGGGAGCGACGGTGGGGGCTCGATCCGGGGTCCCGCCGGGTTCAGCGGCCTGTTCGGGCTGAAGGCGACCTACGGGCGCATCCCCAAGGGCCCCGCCGCCGGGATCGAGCCCATGACCACGGTGCTCGGGTGCCTCAGCCGTTCGGTGCGTGACACGGCGCGCTACTTCGACTGCTGCAACGGGTTCGATCGACGCGACCCGCTGAGCCTGCCCGTCGTGGGCGGATGGGAGGCCGCGCTCGGCTCCTACGACCTGTCGGGCATGACTGCGGCAATCGTGGTGGATCTGGGCATCGCCCGGGTCCGGGACGAGGTGGCCGACCTCGTGGTGGCGGCCGCGGCGCGCCTGGCCGCCGCTGCGGGACTGCGGCTGGTCACCGTGCGGCCCACGCTGCCCCCGCTGCGCGGGGAGTGGGCCATGGCGAACCAGCCCTCGGTCGTGGCCGACCTGGGCGACGCCTACCCCGACCGGCTGGACGAGCTCTCGCGCGAGATGCGGGCCGGGGTCGAGGCGGCGCGGGAGCGCTTCAACCTCGAGCGGGCGGCCTCCATCGAGCGGTACCGTCGCGAGCTCAACGAGGCGATGGCGGACCTCTTCGACCGGGCGGACTTCGTCTTCTGTTCGACGCATCCCGACGTGGCGTTCGCGGCCGAGGGTCCTCCACCCTCGACCATCCCCGGAGCCGACCTCATCCACGAGATCGGCTTCACCCGCGCCATCATGAACAATGCGGCGCTCACCGCGCCGTCCAACCTCAACGGCAGCCCGGCGATGAGCATCCCCGTCGGTCTGGTCGATGGCTTGCCGGTCGGCCTGCAGGTGCTGGCGGGGCACCACCGTGAGGAGCTGCTCCTCGACCTGGCCCTCGTGGCCGAACGCGCCATGCCCTGGCCCAAGGTGGCGCCGGGCTCACCGCTCGCGCCGGCTGACGCCGCGCTCAGCGCAGCGCGTCGCGCCAGGGCGCCATGTCGAGCCCGGGATAGCGCCCCTGCATGCCGGCCAACGTCGCCTCGTTCCAATAGGGATGGCCCGGCCCGGGCACGCCCAGGAGCGCCAGCTGGCGCGGCGTGGCCTGCTGGACGAACTTGGAGAGCTCGAAGGAGAAGCCGCGGAGGGGCCAGGCCTGGTAGCCGCCCCAGCCGGCGTCGCGGTGGCGGAACGAGACGTGGAGCATGACCCGGTAGCGGGAGGGGTCGCTGAAGTCCACCGAGCGGTGGTACACGTCGGGGCGGTAGGCGACCACGGAACCGGCCGGTGCCGCCGCGTCCGAAGGGTCGTCGTAGAGCTCGGCGTAGTCCACGTAGTTCAGCGTGTGCCGCTCCACGGGGATGTCCTTGGTCTTCTGCCACGAGACGAACCGGGTCGCGCCGTCCTCGGTGGTGACGTCGGTCAGGTAGACGAAGAACTCGACTTGTTGGAAGCCGGGCTCGTGCCGGGGTACGACCAACATGTGATTGGGGAAGTCGGCGTGCAGGAGCTGGTTGTAGCCCGAAGGCTGGCCGGCGTACTTGGCCGTGACGAGGCCCATGTAGAGCGCGAGGTCGCGGGATGCCGAGCAGCCCCTCGGCCAGGTCGACGACGTTGTCGTGGACGACGAGCGCGTTGAGCCGGGAGCTGTGGAAGGGGAACTCGGGCCACGGAGCGTCCCAGGTGTGCCACCGGCTCGCCTCGGCGTCGCCCGCGCGCCACCTCGGCGGGGGTGGGGAAGTAGCGGTGCACTGCGTCCTGGGCCGCCGCCAGCTGGTCAGGCGGGATGACGGCGGGCACCACGCACCAACCGTCGGTGTCCCACCGCTCCTTGCCCTCGGGCGTGAGCACGGTCGACACCCGGCGGACGTTAGCGCCGGCCGCCCGGGCGGCCCCTTGACCGGGAGCAGGCCGGGGACGTAGCATTTGAGCAAACGCTCAAATCAATTGATCAAGGAACAGTATGGCCAGGTCGGGAACGAAGTCGGCGGTCGGCCGCCCGGTGTCGTCGGGAGCCCGGGAGACCCGGGAGGCCCTGGTCCGGGCCGCCGTCGCCGCCCTGATCGAGGAGGGCTACGCCGGGGCGAGCGCCCGGGAGATCGCCCGGCGGGCCGGGTGCAACCAGGGCCTCGTCTTCTACCACTTCGGCACGGTGGCCAACCTGTTGCTCGCTGCGCTGGACGAGGTGAGCGCGACGCGGCGGGTCCGCTACCAGGCGGCCGTCGACCGGGCGGACGGCATCGGCGAGCTGGTCGAGGCTGCGGCGGCCGTCTTCGAGGAGGACCTCGACGCGGGCCACATGGCGGTGCTGGCCGAGATGATCGCGGGCGCCTCGTCGACGCCCGGCTTGGCCGGCGAGGTCGCGGCACGGATCGCCCCGTGGCGCCGGTTCACCGCGGAGGCGCTCGCGCGGCGTCCTCGACGCATCACCGCTGTCGGCCCTGGTCGAGCCCGACGTTGCGGCGCACGCCGTCGTGGCGCTCTACCTCGGGCTCGAGCTGTTGGCGCATCTCGACGGCGATCGCGCCCCGGCCCTCGCCCTCTTCGACCGGGCCCGTCAGCTCGCCGCCCTCGTCGAGATGTTCGAGGCCCCATCGGCGCGGGAGGCACCGCAGCGCCAGGAGGAGACATGACGCAGGCCGGCACGGTAGAGCACGAGCAGAGCGGGGGCGTCCGACTTCCCGGCTCATGGGTTCGACGTCGTGACCGGAGCATTCAGCTACTCGGGCTCGCGCCATCGCCAGCGCCCTCGCGCGCTCGGGACGCCGGGTGCGCACGTTGACGGGCCATCCCGAGCGGGCCCACCCCGGCGCCGGCCTGGACGTCCGCCCGCTCGACTTCGACGACGTGCTCGGGCTGACGGCCTCGCTCGAGGGTGCCACCACGCTCTACAACACGTACTGGGTCCGCTTCCCCCACGGCGGGGCCGACTTCGACCGTGCCGTCGCCAACTCGCGCACGCTGTTCCATGCGGCGCGCCAGGCGGGGGTGGAGCGGATCGTCCACGTGTCGATCACCCATCCGAGCATCTCGTCGCCCTACGCCTACTTCCGGGGCAAGGCCGAGGTCGAGCGCGCCCTGGCCGAGGTCGGCGTGCCCTACGCGGTGCTGCGGCCCGCCATCCTCTTCGGCGGTGACGGTGTGCTGATCAACAACATCGCCTGGCTCCTACGGCACCTGCCCGTGTTCGCCGTGGGCGGCAGCGGCGAGTACCGGATCCGCGCCGTCCACGTCGACGACCTGGCCGCGCTTGCCGTCGCGGCAGGGGCCGACCGGGCGACCACGGTCACCGACGCGGTGGGTCCGGAACGGCCGACCTTCATGGAGCTCGTGCGGCTCATCCGGGCGGCGGTCGGGAGCCGGAGCGTGATCGTGCGCGTCCCCGGGGCCCTGGTGCCACCGCTGGCCTCGGCTGCTCGGCGTCGTCCTGCGCGACGTGCTTTTGACCAGCGACGAGTACCGGGCCATGGCCGACGGCTTGGCCGACACGAGCGGCCCCGCCACGGGCTCCATCGCCTTGAGCGAGTGGGTCACGGAGAACGCCGCGTCGCTGGGTCGGAGCTACGCCAACGAGATCGACCGGCACTTCGGCCGGCGCGGGCGCCTTTGACGCGGCGGAGGCGGGTGGCGAGCACGGGCGGTCAGCTCCAGGTGAGGAGCACGAGCGCGGCGCCCAGCGCCAGGTAGAAGCCGAAGGGCACGGCGGAGCGTCGCTCGGCCCGGTGCGCAGCGATCAGCACGAACCCGACGACGGCGGCCAGGAGGTTGGCGAAGAAGAAGCCCTCGAGGAGTGCGATCGGGCTCACCCAGGCCAGGCCGAAGCCGACGACCAGGGAGAGGCGCACGTCGCCGAAGGCCAGCCAGCGCGGGTTGATCAGGTTGATGACGAAGAACAGCGCGAAGAAGGCGAGCCCGCCGAGCGAGGCGACCACCAGGCGCTCCCACTCGTGCATGACGCCGGCGATGACGACGCCGCTCACGATCACCGCCGCGCTGAGGGCGTAGACCAGCGTCTTGGGCAGCAGCCGGCGCGTCAGGTCGCAGTAGGCCAGCTGGACCAGCCCGACGAGCAGGAGCAACGGCGGCAGGGCGATGACCGACCAGCCGACCCGGTGCAGGACGTAGGCAGGGAGCAGGCCCGAGACGGCGGCGAGTGCCACCCAGTGGCCCCAGGTGACGCGGGGTGCCGCGTGTCTCGGCTGGCATCGCCGCGGCGTCACCGGACGACCGGGCGGCCGCGGCGGACAGCTCGCGCCTCGTGACCGGGACGAGCATCGACCCCGCGGCCATGCCGAGGGCGGCTCCGCCGAGGAGGGTGAGCGACGCGCTCATTGCACGAGCGACACGGCGTCGCAGTTCGTGCTGAGGTCGGCGACCTGGGCGCCGCCCACCTGTACCCCCGCCGCCTGGAGGACGGGCCCGTACGCGCCGGGCACTACCGACGTGAGGAGCGTGTTCACGGACGCGTTGAGCGTGCCGGAGACCCCGCTGAAGCTGAAGAGTCGGGCTCGGCTCCCGTGCTGCCGCGTGAGGTTCACTCGGGTTCGTGGCAGTCGACTCGGTGGAAGCCGTCGGCGGCACGACGCTCGCGCCGTATGACTCGCTTGCGCTGCTGGCGCCGCTGATGGACAGCGTTGCGACGCCGGTACCCCCGAGCGTCACACCATTCGTACCGCTGCCCGCGGCGGTCGAGGACGCGTTGATCTTGGTGTTGAACAAGGCGTTGTCGTTGCATGCGACCGTGCTCAACGTGGCCGTCCCCTTGGCCGCCGACAGCGGGATGTCCAACAGCCCGAAGCTCGGCAGGGTGATCCGGAGGTCCGCCGTGACCTGGGCCGTGGTCGCGCAGGTGGAGGTTGCCCCGTGGTCGCCGGGCATTGCGCGGACGACGTGTACGACCCGACGGGCCCGTAGGCGACCTGGGCCGGCTGGACGACCCCCAGGACGAGCTGGACCTGGGAGATGCTCAGGCCGGAGACGGTGAGGTTCAAGGCCGAGGTCACGTTGATGGGGCTCGAACCGTTGGCCACCTCGGCCTCGGCGGTGAGCGATCTGCAGCGCGTTCGAGGCTGGTCGAGAGCTCCGGCGTCGACAGGGTGTCCGTTGCTACAGGTCGACCCGTTGACCGACACGAGCTGGCACAACTGGACCGAGGTCGATCCCGACCCGCTGAAGTCGAGCGCGCCCATCGCCGTGCTGGCGTTGCACGGTGCGGGGGTCGGCGTGGCGCCGCAGTTCAACTGGGCGACCTGGTTGGCGACGGCATCGCTCCAGATCGCCAGCCACTGGGAGGCCGTCAACGAAGTTGTCAGGACGTTGGACGTCGTGAGGAGACCCCCTGACGCGGTGACCAGCTGGTTCACGGTGACGAATGTGTCGGCCAGACCTTCGTAGCCCACCGCGGTGACGCTGGCCGTCGTGCCGATTGTGGACATGATGTCGTTGAGCACGGCGGTCTGCTGCGCGTTCATGCTGGTCAAGTAGGACCCGATGGAGAAGGCGGACTCGGGCGTGACGGCGGCGATGGAGGACCCGCTGGCCGCGCTGCCGTGGCCGCTCAGCGAGTTGAACCCGCCCCAGAAGATCTGCGGGACCGCCTGCGTCGCGGTCACCATGACGGCGTTGCACGGCGGCCCGTACGCGGGCACCGAGTAGTAGCAGCCGTAGCTCGGCACGGACCACGCGCCGCCCGACCAGAGCCCCGGCGTGACCGTGAGCCCGGCGTTGGAGCCGTTGTCGGCGTCGACCTGGGCGAGCTTCCCGTTCAGGTAGGCCTGGGGGGACCCGGCGCCCGTCGGGGCAGTCAGGGCGTCGGCCATGTCGAGATAGCGCGCCATGTCGAGTGCGCCGGTGTCGGCCATCGCCTGGGCCTCCCTGCTCCCGTAGACGCTGAACCCGACGTCGACGCCCATGGCGCCGGCTCCCAGCAGCGCCACCATGCTGATGGCAGTGAAGATGAGCGTCGCCCCGCGCTCATTGCGGCGACGTCCCGAGAGGAACCTTCTCAGTCGTTCGATCCGCGCCACGGCCGCCCTACGAGCTGGGGGTCGAGATCTGCAGGACGTTGACCGACGAGAGCGTGGACGGCGTGATGATGCCCAGTCCCGGCAGCTCGGGGAACAGCGGCGAAGAGCTGTAGTTGTAGGTGACGGCGACCTTGAGGCACGTGTTGTTGGCGTTCGACGGGCAGGGGATCTCCGTCGCCACACAGGTGATCGCGCTGCCCGAGGTACCACACGGCCCCTTGTCCATCCACCCAACGTCGGTGCCGGCCTGCCCTCCGCCGTCGCGACGGCCGTCGACGAGGCGACGATGCCGGCCCGGGCCGCATCCGCCGCGGCCTGGGTGATGGTGGCCTGCGCGGCCAGGATCAGGCCGTAGCTGATGATGCCGTAGAGCAGCGCGATCAGCAGGACGACGACGATCGCGAACTCGATCATCTCCGCCCCGCCTTCGTCATTGCCAGATCGCCGCCTCAGTCTTGTCGGAAAACCCCACGTACGCGGTCCCAAGGCGGACCCCCTCCTGTGTATCTCGGGCGGCGCCACCACCTCCTGAAGGACGAATTTCGATTCGGCGCGTCGCTGTGATACGTCCGTGTCGATTCTGGGCCGACCGTTCGGCGCCGGTACATAGGTCATATGGACCATTTCGTGCTCTCACCAGGGACGCTGCATCGGAGAATGGTCAGAAGGACCTATGTACCTCGACCCCATCGCGTCGTACCCTCCAACGGAGCCAACGGCGACGTCAACGCGTGATGAACCCACGTTCGCCGTCGGTTGAGAGGGGGAACGTTCTGTGAAGAGGCAGACACTCATACTGGTCATGATCGGTGTGCTGCTGTTCGTCGCCGGGAGCGCCATCGCGTATGCCAGCGTGGAGGGCGCCAGCAAGAAGGCGGGGTCCGGCACGAACACCGTGGCGCCGGTGACCACGTCCGCCGTCGTGGCGAAGTCCAACATCCCGGCCGGCACCACGGGTCAGACCATGATCTCCAGCGGGCTGGTGGCCATCGAGCTGATCCCGACCAAGGCGTACTCGCCCACCGACCTGGGGTCTCTCACCGGGTTGACCAACGAGGTCCTGAGCGCGCCGGTCACCAAGGGGCACGCCATCAGCTCGACGGAGCTGACGGCCAGCACGTCCTCCATCTCGCTGCCGACGGGGATGGACGCGGTGACCATCACCGTGAGCGGGACGGACGGCCTGGCCGGCTACCTGCAGCCCGGCAGCCGCGTCGACGTCTACGCCAACATCACCAAGGTCTCGACGGGGAGCGCGGCATCATCGACGCTCCCGGTCCCGTGCACCCAGCTCGCCATGGCGAACATCGAGGCGCTCGACGTCGAGAGCACGGAGCCGACCTACACGAGCCACCCGACGTCGGCCGGCCGCACCATCCCGCCCAGCGAGACGCTGCTCCTGGCGGTGAGCCCCGACCAGGCGAGGACGCTCGAGTTCCTCTCGCAGAACGAGTCCGTCTCGGTCGTCCAGACCCAGAAGGACACCTCGCCCCCGCCCGTCGGGCAGTGCATCGGCACCGACCAGACGACGTCGGCGCCATGATCAGCCGCCGCCTCCTGGTCGTCAGCCGCTCGCCGGCCCTCAGCCGGGCCATCCAGGCCTCGCTCGGACCGGGCTACCAGGTCGTCACCAGCACCAACGTGATCGACGTGGCTCGACGAGGTGCGCGAGCAGGGCCCCTTCGACGTGCTGGTCGCCGGACCCGTCTTCGACAGCCACGCCGGCATGGCCCGCCTGGCCACCCTGCGGGCCGCCGCCGCCGTCCCGGCCGTCGTCCTCGCTCTGGGGCCCAGGCCCAAGAGCCAGCCTGGCTGACATCGTCCGCACCGGTGCGGTGGAGCTGGTCGAGTACCCGACGAGCAAGCGCCAGCTGGCGGCCGCCCTCAAGCGGGCCTTCGACATCGCCGACGTCTCCGAAGCGGCCGAGCCCGCCACCCTGCCCGTCGTGGCCCACGGCGTCGTGGTCGAGCGGCCGCAGTTCGCGGAGGTCTTCACGGTGGCGTCGTCGAGCGGCGGCTGCGGCAAGACGTTCTACGCCACCAACCTGGCCTGCTACCTGGCGGCCCAGACCGGCCAGCGGGTCTGCCTGGTCGACCTGGACCTGCAGTTCGGCGAGGTCTCCACGGCGCTGCACCTGCGGCCCCGGTTCACCATCTCGGACCTGCTGTCCAGAGAGCCGGTCGACGACGACGACCTCGACGAGCACGTGGAGCAGTATCTCGAACAACACGAGCTGGGCTTCTCGGTCCTGGCGGCGCCGTTCAGCCCCGCCGACGCCGACATGATCGCCCCCAAGGACGTCTACAAGGTCATGGGCGCCCTGCGACGGCACTTCGACTACATCGTCGTCGACACCCCCGCCCAGCTGTCCGAGATCGTCCTGGCCGCGTTCGACCACTCGACGAGGGTCCTCTGCATGGTGACCCTGGATCTGCCGAGCATCCGCAACATGCGGGTGTTCCTGACCACCCTCGAGAAGCTGCGCATCAACAGCGAGACCATCGGGGTCGTGCTGAACAAGGTGGAGGACGACATCGGCATCGACATCAGCGATGTCCAGGAGGTCCTCGACAACAAGATCATCTCGGTGCTTCCGTACTCCCGGGAGGTCATGAAGTCGATCAACAAGGGCAAGCCGGCGCTCATCTCGGCCGCCAGTTCCGATATCGGCAAGAAGCTTGCGGGCGGCATGCACCAGCTCCTCTCCGGTGACGTGGTGCCCGTGCTGGGCACCGCGGCGAACACGGCGGAGATCGGCGAGCCACGCGGCTTTTGGCGGAGGAGGAAGGGTCGCACCAACAAGGTGCCTGAGCTCGAGAGGGCCTGATCGCCATGAACCTGTCTGAGAAGCTGGCCGAGGCCGACGGCGCCGACGCACCGCCGGCGCGCGACGAGGCGCAGTACAACCGCCGGGCCGGTGATCCCGGGGGCCCGCCGCCGCGGGGGACCAGCCCGGTCGGGCCGCCGGGATCCAAGGGGCACCCCATGCGGCGGGCGGCCGATCGGACGGCGCTCGACGAGCAGTGGAAGCAGTCCAAGGCGAAGGTACAGGCCAAGGTCCTGGCCGAGGTCGCCCCCACGGCGGCCGACCTGTCACCCGACGAGCTGCGGGAGAAGGTCCGCTCCACCGTCAACGAGATCCTCGAGCGCGAGGACATCGGCATCTCCCCGATCGAGCGCCAGCGCTTCGTGGAGGAGATGCTGGAGGACTCGCTCGGGTACGGACCGCTCACGGGCTTGCTCGCCGACGGCAGCATCACCGAGATCATGTGCAACGCCTACGACGAGATCTGGATCGAGCGCAAGGGCAAGATCGAGCGCAGCGAGATCGTGTTCACCTCGCCGCACCAGTACCGCCGGATCATCGACCGCATGGTGCACGGCGTGGGCCGCCGGGTCGACGAGGCGTCGCCCATGGTCGACGCCCGGCTCGCCGACGGGTCCCGGATCAACGCCATCGTCCCGCCGCTGGCCCTGCGGGGGCCGGTGCTCACCATCCGGAAGTTCCCCGAGCGCGCGTTCTTGATGCAGGACCTCATCAACCTGGGCTCGCTGACCATGGACGCCGCGGTCTTCCTCGAGGCCTGCGTGCGCGGCAAGATCAGCATGGTGGTCGTCGGCGGTACCGGCACCGGAAAGACGACGATGCTGAACGTGCTGTCGAACTTCATCCCCGACGGTGAGCGCCTCATCACCATTGAGGAGTCGGCGGAACTCCAGATTCAGGGGGCCCACGTCGTGACCCTCGAGACCCGCCCGTCCAACGCGGAGGGAACCGGCGAGGTGCGCATCCGCGACCTCGTCCGCAACTCGCTGCGTATGCGGCCCGACCGGATCATCGTGGGTGAGTGCCGTGGCTCCGAGACCCTCGACATGCTCCAGGCCATGAACACCGGCCATGCCGGATCCATGACGACGGTGCACGCCAACACGCCACGTGAGCTCCTCGGCCGGCTCGAGACGATGGTGATGATGGGCGGTGTCGAACTGCCGCAGCGAGCGATCCGGGAGCAGATCGTCATGGCGGTCGGCCTCCTCGTGCAGCTCCAGCGGACCCCGGCCGGGCCCCGCGTGGTGCACTCGATCACCGAGATCCAGGGCATGGAGGGCGACACCGTGCTCCTCCAGGACATCTTCCACCGGGTCGACCAGTCCGAAGGGATGGGACGGCTGGTCCCGACCGGCCTGCGCCCCAAGATCCTCGACGAGCTGGCACTGACCGGGGTCGACGTGCCACCACACATCTTCCGCAACGACTCCGAGGCGCTGCTCGGCGCGGGCCGCTCGGGCGGTGGCCGCCATCACCGGCCGGCGCGGCCCGGACGAGTGGTCGAGCCGCCCTCCGAGGAGCTCTACGAGATACTGGCACGCCGCCGCGAAGCGGGAGGTGAGCGCCATGATGCTTGCGGCCATGCAGTTGAGCAGCCAGGCCGAGGCGCTTGCGGCCGCGGTGCTGGTCGGGGCCGGGCTGTCCCTGGCCGTCGTGGCGGCCATCATGCGGGTCCGCACGAAGCAGCGCACGTTGGCCCAGATCCTCGACGACACCATGGGCACGGCCAAGGTACCCGTCGAGGTCGTGAGCGAGTCGCCCGAGCACGGCGAGCTGTCGGCGCTCACGGTCCGCATCGCCGGCCTGTTCGGGCGCATCGACACCACCGGGGCACTGGAGCAGCGCCTCGACCGAGCGGCCATTCCGCTGCGGTCGGGCGAGTACATCGTCATCAGCGGCGCGATAGCGCTCATGCTCGCGGTCGTGGCCGGCGTGATCGTGAAGACGCCGTTCGCCTCCCTCGTCGCCATCGCGCTGGTTGCCGGTATCGCCTGGTACCTCCCGTCACGGCGGGCCGCGAAGCGGATCAAGCAGATGCAGGAGCAGCTGCCGGACGCCCTGGCGCTGATGGCGGCGTCGGTCGAGGGCGGCCAGACCTTCCAGCGCTCCATCGACATGTACCGACGTGACGCGCGGCCGCCTTTGTCGGACGAGCTGGACCGGGTGATGGCCGAGGTGGCGGTCGGGTCCGACCTGGTCGTGGCGCTGGAGAACATGGCCGAGCGCTCGGGCGTCGAGGACCTCAAGTGGGCCGTCGAGGCGGTGCGCATTCAGCAGTCCACCGGTGGCCGGCTGGCTCCCATTCTGCACACCCTGGCCGATTTCATGCGTACCCGTCAGGAGGTGCGCCGCGAGGTGCAGACGCTCTCGGCCGAGGGCCGTATGTCCGGTTACGTCCTCTTCGCCATCCCGATCTTCCTGGTGGTCGCACTGGAGATGAAGGACCCTGGCTACCTGCAGCCGATGCTGCACGGTGTCGGCCTCATCGTCCTCATCGGAACGGCGGGGCTCATGGGCCTGGGCTTTTGGATCGTCCGCCGCATGGTCAACATCAAGGTCTGAGGAGGGTCTCGTGAACGCGGCGTACATCGTCCCCATGGTGGGCATCACGCTGATGGTCTTCGGCCTCGTCGGTGTCGGCGCGGCGGCCGTGCGCTCGCACAAGACGAACCAGCGGCTCGATTTCATCAAGTCGCTCGGCTCCGAGGCGGAGACCTACGCCGAGGCCGTGCCGGTCCTCGAGCGTGTCCAGACGCCACTGGTCACCCGCATCTTCAAGCCGGCAATCGGAGGCCTCCGCCACAGCCTGTCCCGGCTCTACCCCTCGAGCGACATCGACCGGGTGCACGCCGACTTGCTCAAGGCCGGCCTGACCGGATCGGTGCGTGCCGAGGAATTCGTCGCCATCCAGGTCGGATCCGTCATGCTCGGCATCGGCGTCGGACTCGTCTCCTTGGTGAGTGGCATCACGTCCGTCAAGATCGGCTTCGCCCTGCTGTTCATCCTGCCCATGCTCGGCGGCCTGGCGCCCAGCTGGTGGTTGCGCCGCCGGATCAAGGCGCGGCGGGAACGGGTCACCAATGACCTGCCCGACCTGCTCGACCTCATGACCATCTCGGTGGCCGCCGGTCTCGGGCTCGAGCAGGCAATGCAGGTCTCGTGCGCACGATTCGAGTCACCGGTCTGCGACGAGCTGCGGCTGACGCTGCGGGAGATGGAGCTCGGACTCTCGCGCCACGACGCACTGGAGAACATGAAGCTGCGGACCGACATCGACGACCTCGTGACGTTCTCCGTCGTCCTGTCGCAAGCCGACGCGCTCGGCCTGCCGATCGGGCGGGTGCTGCAGGCACAAGCCGACGAGATGCGGGACAAGCGGCGCCAGCGGGCTCGCGAGAAGGCGGCCAAGGTGCCGGTGAAGATCCTCTTCCCGCTCGCCCTGTGCTTCCTGCCGGCCATCATGATCGTCGTCTTGGGCCCGATCGTGGGCCCGATCAAGCACGCCTTCCACGGGGCCTGACGCCGCGCCCGGTCCGAGCGCACCGGGAATTGTTCGTCCTCGGGGTGGTCGCACCCATGCAGCAATCTGGCTGCCACTGCCATTTGAGGGGCAAAGCGTACAATGACCTGGGAGTTTCCACCGCACTGCGGTGGGGAGGAGTCACCCCGGGCCATCGCTTCGGGGCGGAAGAGGGGGAGGAATGGCGAACACAGCCTCGGCCATCCAGTGGCCGACCGCGCAGCCGTCATCGGCCGAGCAGGTCGGCAGCGGGACCGGATGGACGTTCTACACGCAGGTGTCGGTGTCCGGGCCGTCGGTCTGCACGACGGTGCACCGTGGTGAGAGCCTGCGCGCGGGGCGGGCCACGCTCACTCGTGACGACCTCGAGCTGGTCATGGACGACGACTACCGCGACCCCGACGTCTCGACGCACCGGGAGGACGACCGTCAATGGGGACCGTGGTCGCTGACGCAGCGCGAGCTCGAGGTGCTCCAATTGCTCGCCGAGGGCGCCACGAACGGCGAGATCTCACAGCGGCTCTACATCAGTCCGAAGACGACCAAGAACCACCTGGCGGCGATCTTCCAGAAGCTCGATGTGACGAACCGCACCCACGCACTCGTGCGCGCGGTGGTCATGGGTCTCGTCACCATCGAATGACAACGAGGCGACGACAAAAGCCCAGTTCAATTGGTCCATAAAGCCTATGGAGTTGGGCCGATTCGATAACGAGAATGTGGCTGGGAACTCCAAATGGGTTCGGACAATCGTGCGAAATCCGTTGGGGCGAGAGAGGGGAATGAAGGAAATGACTGAGCTGTTTCTGAACGCGTTCTTCGCGGTGCGTGGCTTCCACAGCAACTTGCTCGAGCGTGCGCGGACCGAGCGGGGCGCCTCCATGGTGGAGTACGCACTGCTCGTCGGCCTGATTGCCGTCGTTGCCGTCGTTGCGGTGGCTGCGCTCGGAGGAGGCATCAAGGGTCTGTTCAACAGCGCCAACACCTGCGTCGGCGGACTGAACAGCACCTCCTGCTAGCTGGGGCGGCGTCGACCGCACCAAGCGACGCAATGCTTCCCTAAGGGAAAATTCCCCCTTCCCCAATGGGATGACGGTTGGGCTGGGTCGGCTTCGGGCCGACCCAGCCCGCTGTCGTTTGGGGGTTCTTCCCGGGCGGCATGGCAACAGAGATCGAGCGGTGGGCGTACGCAAATGGCGGCAGTCCATTAGGTCCGAAAGCCCTATGGACGACCACCATCAGGTGTCCGATGCTTACAACTAGGGCGAGCTTCACCTGACGAGCTCGTTGGGGCAAGAGGGGAGCGTCATATGTTTGGAATGTTCATCAACGCATTCGTGGCAGTCAGGACTGCGCACGGAACGTTGTTCGAAAGGGCTCGTACAGAGCGCGGGGCCTCCATGGTGGAGTACGCGCTGCTCGTGGGCCTGATCGCCGTCGTCGCCGTGGTGGCGGTCGCTGCACTGGGCGGGGGCATCTCCGGTCTGTTCAGCACGGCCAACACCTGTGTCGGGGGGCTGAACTCCACGAGCTGCTGAGTCGGACCCGGCGGAAGCTCCGCCGGGCCACCGGAGAGCGCAGTGTCGCCCGGGCCGGCGACCAAGTTGCCGGAGGGGCAACGCGGAGGGCTGGATCGATGGATCCAGCCCTCCGTCGCGTCCCGGCCCCGGTGGGCGACCTCCGGTCCACCGGCGTCCCTGTCGGCGACGTGGGCGCCACCCGAGAGGCGGGAACCGACGATTTCATCGTCGGTTCACATAACTGATACGGCGGCGAAATAGGGTCCGGCGACACTGAAAGGGAACAAGTCCAGCGAGAAGAAGGGGAACACAGGAGAATTCATGAGCTACCAGGCCGAGTACATCTGGATCGACGGGACGGAGCCCTCCCCGTTGCTGCGGAGCAAGACGAAGATCGTCGAGGACGGGAAGGAGCCCCCCATCTGGGGCTTCGACGGTTCCAGCACGAACCAGGCGGAGGGGAGCGACTCCGACTGCGTGCTGCAGCCCGTGTTCGTGTGTCCCGATCCGCTGCGGGGCGAGAACGACAAGCTCGTCATGTGCGAGGTCCTGCTCACCGACATGTCGCCTCACCCGACCAACACCCGCCGGGCCTGCGCCGAGGCGGCAGAGAAGTACGCCAGCTTCGAGCCGTGGTTCGGCATCGAGCAGGAGTACACGTTCTTCCAGTACGGCCGGCCCATGGGCTGGCCCGAGGCGGGTTTCCCCGCCCCGCAGGGGCCGTACTACTGCGGCGTGGGCGGCGACAAGATGCCCGGTCGCCAGATCGTCGAGCGCCACACCGCGGCCTGCCTCAAGGCCGGGTTGGGCATCGAGGGGACCAACGCCGAGGTGATGATGGGCCAGTGGGAGTTCCAGATCGGCGTGCTCCCGCCCCCGCTCATCGGCGACCAGCTCTGGACGGCCCGCTGGCTCCTCTTCCGCATCGCCGAGGAGTTCGACGTCTACGCCACGCTGGAGCCCAAGCCGGTCCTCGGTGACTGGAACGGCGCCGGTGCGCACACCAACTTCTCCACCAAGGCCATGCGCGAGGACGGCGGCTGGGACGCGATCATCGCCGGCTGCGAGGCCCTCGGGAAGCGGGTGGACGAGCACGTGGCCAACTACGGCATCGGCATCGAGAGCCGTCTGACCGGCGCGCACGAGACGGCGCACTTCAGCCAGTTCAGCTACGGCACCTCCGACCGGGGCGCGTCGATCCGCATCCCGTGGCAGACCGCCAAGAACAAGAAGGGTTGGATCGAGGACCGGCGACCCAACGCCAACATGGACCCCTATGTGGTGAGCCGTCTGCTGGTCGAGACCGTGTGCGGGGCCGCGGGGACCTAGCATGGGTCCGGGCTGCGTGCGGGTCTGTGGTTGAAAGTCGAGGCCAGTCGCAGGCGAAACGACCCACGTAAGGCGACTTGTGGTCGCTGAGCATGGTGCGGCTTAGAGGTAAGCCCTGCCCGCTGCGCCCCCGGCTGTCGGGGGCGGGCGGAGACGAGGCGATGCGTGCCAGCGTGGTGCCGCTGGGTGCGGCGGCCGGCCGCCGTGCCGCCGGCGCCGGCACGTCACCCTCGCGGCAGGCGAGTGTGGGGTCAAAGACCAGGTCAGCCGCACGCAGCCCGTCTGCGGCCCCCGGCGCGCATGGCGGTTCCGGGGCCGCTGCGGCCGGTAGGATCGTGCGTCCATGAGCGTGTTCACCAAGGTCCTGCGCGCCGGCGAGGGCAAGAAGGTCAGGCGGCTGGCCGAGCTGGTGCCGCTCATCGGCGCCCTCGAGCCCGAGATGCAGGGCCTGAGCGACGAGGCGCTCGCCCACAAGACCGTCGAGTTCAAGGAGCGTCTCGAGCAGGGCGAGACGCCTCGACGACCTCTTGATCGAGGCGTATGCCGTCGTGCGCGAGGCGGCCTGGCGGGTGCTGGGCCAGCGCCACTTCGACGTCCAGCTCATGGGCGGGATGGCCCTGCACTTCGGCTGGATCGCCGAAATGAAGACCGGCGAGGGCAAGACCCTCGTCTCCACGCTCCCGGCGTACCTCAACGCCCTCGACGGGCGGGGTGTGCACATGGTGACGGTGAACGAGTACCTGGCCACCCGCGACTCGGAGTGGATGGGTCGTGTCCACCGCTGGCTCGGGCTCACCGTCGGGCGCATCGGGTCGGACATCGACGACCCCGCCCTCAAGCGGGCCGCCTACGCGGCGGACGTCACCTACGGCACCAACAACGAGTTCGGCTTCGACTACCTGCGCGACAACATGACGCGGAGCCGTGATCTCATGGCCCAGCGGGGCCACGTCTTCGCCATCGTCGACGAGGTCGACTCCATCCTGATCGACGAGGCGCGCACCCCGCTCATCATCTCGGGGCCGGCCGACGAGGCGGCCCAGCTCTACTACCAGTTCGCCTCCATCGCCCGGACCCTCACCCGCGACGAGGACTACGAGGTCGACGAGGAGAAGAAGACCGTCGTCCCCCTCGAGGCCGGGATCGAGAAGGTGGAGAAGGCGGTCGGGGTCGACAACATCTACGACGCCGTGTCCGTCAATTACGTCCACCAGCTGACCAAGGCCCTGACGGCCAAGGATCTCTACCACCGGGACAAGGACTACCTCGTCGCCGATGGGCAGGTGAAGATCATCGACGAGTTCACCGGGCGCACGCTCGAAGGCCGGCGGTGGTCCGACGGTCTCCACCAGGCGGTCGAGGCGAAGGAGCGCGTGGCCATCAAGGAGGAGAACCACACCTGGGCCACGGTGACGCTGCAGAACTACTTCCGCATGTACGAGAAGTTGTCCGGCATGACCGGTACGGCCGAGACCGAGGCCGGCGAGTTTGCCTCCACCTACGGCCTGCCCGTGGTGCCCATCCCGACCAACAAGGAGATGGTCCGGATCGACCAGCCCGACCTCGTCTTCAAGACGGAGGAGGCGAAGTTCAACGCGGTCGTCGACGACATCGTCGAGCGCCACGAGCGGGGACAGCCCATGCTGATCGGCACGGCCTCGGTGGCCAAGTCCGAGCTGCTGTCGCGTCTGTTGGACAAGCGGGGCATCGCCGCACAACGTCCTCAACGCCAAGCAGCACTTCCGGGAGGCCGAGATCGTGGCCCAGGCCGGCCGGCGCGGCGCCGTGACCGTCGCCACCAACATGGCCGGCCGTGGCGTCGACATCATCCTGGGCGGCAACGCCGAGCTGCTGGCCCAGCACGAGCTGGCGGCCGAGGGCGTCGACCTCGACGGCGACGAGGGCACGGCCGAGCTGGAGCAGCCGGCAGTCCGCCGTCGAGGCGCGCTGCCGGGCCGAGGGCGAGGAGGTGCGCAAGCTCGGCGGGCTCTACGTGCTCGGCAGCGAGCGCCACGAGAGCCGGCGCATCGACAACCAGCTGCGCGGTCGCTCGGGCCGCCAGGGCGACCCGGGGGAGAGCCGCTTCTACCTGAGCCTCGACGACGAGCTGCTCCGCCTCTTCGCCACCGGCGCCATGAGCTGGGTCATGGGGCGGACCCTGCCCGAGGACGTCCCGATCGAGTCCAAGACGGTGGCCAAGGCGATCGAGCGGGCGCAGAACACCGTCGAGGCCCGCAACGCCGAGATGCGCAAGGACAACCTCAAGTACGACGAGGTCATGGACCAGCAGCGCAAGGTGATCTACGAGCGCCGCCTGCAGATCATCGACGGCGACGACCTCGAGGAGCACACCGAGGACCTCCTCGCCGGGGCGGCCGAGAAGCTGGTGGCCGAGCACTGCCCGACCGAGTTCGAGGAGGACTGGGACCTCAAGGCGCTCATCGACGGGCTCACGCAGTACTACCCGACGAAGTTCGCGGTGGAGGACCTCGCACAGGCGGCGACCACCGAGGACCTGGTCGAGAGCATCGTCGAGGAGGCGCTCGACTACTACGAGAAGCACGCCGAGTCGATGCCGGGCGGGGCGGAGACGATGCGCCAGATCGAGCGCGACGTGTACCTGCAGATCATCGACGCGCGCTGGCGCGACCACCTGGCCGAGATGGACAACCTCAAGGACGGCATCCACCTGCGCTGGACCGTGCAGGCCGACCCCCTCAACGCCTGGCAGCAGGAGGGCTACTCCATGTTCGGCCAGCTGATGGAGGTGATCGACAACGACTACCTCCGCTACATCCTCCACGTCGAGGCGGTCCAGGCAGCCGGCGGCCGAGCCCGACCTCGACCGGGCGGTCTACGCCGCCGCGGAGGACCCGGTGGCCGAGACGGGCGCGCTGGCCGGCGCCCTCGCTGGCCGAGCGGGGGGCCAAGGTGCCCGGCGCAGACGGCCGTCCTCACGCCCCCGACAGCGGGAACGGCAGCGGCGGCGGAGCCGGGGCCAAGGCGCAGATCAAGCAGCCCGAACGCCCCCGACCCCGACGCGCTGGTGCCCATCGTCAAGGCAGCAGCACGAGAAGGTCGGGCGCAACGACCCCTGCTGGTGCGGGAGCGGCAAGAAGTTCAAGTTCTGCCATGGCGCCGCCTGACGGGCCGGCGGCCGAGGCACCCCGCGACTTCACAGCCGAGCTCGAGGCGCTGGGGGAGCGGCTGGCCGAGGCCGAGCGCTACCTGGGGCGCGACAAGCTCGAGGCCCGGCGGGCCGAGCTCGAGGCCGAGGTGGCCAAGCCCGACCTGTGGGACGACGCCGACCACGCGCGGTCGGTCACCAAGGAGCTGGGCCGGGTGTCGGCCGATCTCGAGCAGCTCGACGGCGCTGCGCGGCGAGCTCGAGGACGCCCGGGCGCTGCTGCGAGCTGACCGAGGAGTCCGCGGCCGAGGGGGCACCGCGACGTCGCGCTCGACGCCGAGCTGGTGGAGACGGTCGACGCCCTCGGGACGCGGCTCGGGCGCACTCGAGCTGCAGTCGCTGTTCTCGGGCGAGTACGACGAGCTCGACGCGGTGTGCGAGGTGCACGCCGGCGCGGGCGGCACCGACGCGCAGGACTGGACCGAGATGCTGCTGCGCATGTACCAGCGCTGGGCGGAGCGGCGCGGCTTCACCGTCGAGGTGGACGAGGCGACCGAGGGCCAGGAGGCCGGGCCTGCTCTCGGCCACCTTCATCGTGCACGGTCGCTTCGCCTACGGGCTGCTGGCCACCGAGCGCGGCGTGCACCGGCTGGTCCGCATGTCGCCCTTCGACTCGCAGACACCGGCGCCAGACCAGCTTCGCCTCCATGGACGTCACCCCCTTCCTCGAGGACGTGTCCTCGCGAGGTGGAGATCGACGAGAAGGACCTGCGCATCGACACCTACCGCTCCTCGGGCGCCGGCGGCCAGCACGTCAACAAGACGGACTCGGCGGTGCGCCTCACCCACCTGCCCACCGGGATCGTGGTCTCGTGCCAGAACGAGCGCAGCCAGCACCAGAACAAGGCCAAGGCGATGCAGATCCTCGGGGCCAAGCTGGCCGACCGGGCCCGCACCGAGCGCCAGGCCGAGCTGGACGCGCTGAGCGGCGACCGGGTCGACAACGCCTGGGGCAACCAGATCCGTTCCTACGTCATGGCGCCGTACCAACTCGTCAAGGACCTGCGCACGGGCTACGAGACGGGCAACGTCGACGCCGTGCTCGACGGCGACCTCGACGCGTTCATGGAAGCCGAGCTGCGCCGCCAGCGCGGTGAGCGCGTCGAGCTGATCCGCGCTCGCTACCACGGTGCGCCGTGCGGCCGCGACCGCCGCGGACGCGCCGTGACCTGCACCGGAGCCGGTGACCCGATACCGTCACGCGGTGAAACTAGGATCGTGCGGGTGCCGCCAGCTTCGATCGGGGCGACCCTCTCTCGCCGATGATCCGATTCGAAAACGTCACCAAGACCTACAAGGGATCGACCGTCGCGCTGCGCGACATCACCGTCGAGATCGAGAAGGGCGAATTCGTCTTCCTCGTCGGTGCCGTCCGGCTCGGGCAAGACCACGTTCATCCGGCTCGCTGCTGCGGGAGGAGCTCCCCGACACCGGCCAGATCCTCGAGGCCGGCCGCAACATCGTCGAGCTGCCCAAATGGCGGGTGCCCTACCTGCGGCGCAACATCGGCTGCGTCTTCCAGGACTTCCGCCTGCTGCCCAACAAGACCGTGTTCGAGAACGTGGCCTTCGCCCTCGAGGTGATCGGCCGTCCCCGCCATGTGGTGGCCAACCAGGTGCCCCAGGTCCTCGACCTGGTGGGCCTGGCCAACAAGACGCGACAACCTGCCGGGCGAGCTCTCCGGCGGCGAGCAGCAGCGCGTGGCGGTCGCCCGGGCGTTCGTCAACCGGCCGCTGATCCTGCTGGCCGACGAGCCGACGGGGAACCTCGACCCGCAGACGAGCCAGGGCATCATGCAGCTCCTCGATCGCATCAACCGGACCGGCACCACGGTGGTGATCGCGACGCACGACGAGGTGCTGGTCGACAAGATGCGCCGGCGCGTCATCGAGCTGAGCAACGGCATCGATGGTGCGCGACCAGGCGCGCGGCGTCTACGGCTTCGACGGCTCGGCACAGCAGACGGCGGACGTCGCTGCGGGAGGCTGGGCTGACGTGGCGGTCTCGGTTGACTACGTGGTCCGCGAGACGGCGTCGAACCTGTGGCGCAACCGCCTGATGACCATCGCCGCCATCCTCACCGTGGCCGTCTCGCTCTCGCTCGTGGGCGCGGCCCTGCTCCTGCGCCAGGGTTCGGCCAACGCCACGGGCACCTTGGAGCGCGGCACCCAGGTCACGGTGTGGATGCAGCCCAACGCCAACACACCAGGAGATCGACGCGGTCGGCACCGCAGCTGGCGCAGCTGAACTACGTCGTGCAGCCCTGCGCCTACTGGAACAAGGCGCGCAACTTCGCCGAGGCCCGCCGGCTCCTGCCCTCCGACGTCTTCCAGGCCACGAACCAGTCCGAGATGCCGACCTCCTACTGGTGCACGCCCGGTTGCGCTGGCCGACGCCGCCCAGGTCGTTGCGCACGTTCAGCGGGACGGCCGGCGTGCTCACGGTGACCGAGCCCCAGCAGACGATCCACAACGAGGAGAAGGTGATCAACGTCTCGAAGTGGGTCTGTCTGGCGGTCGCCATCGTCCTGATCGTCTCGGCGGCCGTCCTGATCCTCAACACCATCCGCATGGCCATCTTCGCCCGCCGCCGCGAGGTGTCGGTCATGAAGCTGGTCGGGGCGACCAACTGGTTCATCCGCGTGCCCGTTCATGTCCGAGGGGCTGCTGCAGGGCTTCGTCGGGTCCGTGCTGGCGGCCGTGGTCGGTCTACTTCGTCTACCTCTTCATCAATCACGAGGGAAGCGGCCGCACGACGAGCAACATCTTCACCGCCATGCACATGACGGGGTCCGAGGTCTTGCTCACCAACGTGGTCGTCGTCATCGTCGGCATGGCGATCGGCTCCGCTCGGCTCGGCCATCGCCATCCGTCGCTTCCTCGACGTCTGATCTGCGGGCCTGTCGGCCCGCTCCGCTCGCCTCCCCTCGGGCGGCGCCGGTCGCGTGGCTCTCAGGAGCGCCTCTGCGCCGTGCCGGCGTCCGCGGGTGAGCAGGAAGAGAAGCGCATCGTCGCGCCCTGCGCCTTGGTCCCGGAGCCGCCCAGGGGCCGGCAGTGCGCCACGGCCCAGAGCAGGTCGGGGTTCCGGGTCCGCGGCGCCACGGCAGCCAGCACCACCACGACCCGCCCCGCGCGGACGTCGGCCACGAACTGCGCCAGCGTCGTGCTCGGGACCCGTCCGGTGAAGCCGCCGACCGGGAGGAACTCGTGGCCGGTGGCGAGGATGGGGACGCTCGACTGCGCCGAGGTCTCCGCGGTGATCACGCTCACCGTGGGTGCGACGTTGGCCGCGGCACGCGTGAGCCAGCGGCCGCGTTCGCGGCCGACCGGGCGTTGGCGGCATGGTCCGCTGCGGTGAGCGCCGCCGACTGGTAGGGGGAGTCGAAGGGTCCCAGCCCCGCCGCCACCACCGTCGCCGACGCCCACACCGTGCCGGCACAGAACGCCGCCGCCGAGAGGCCCACCGCGGCCCGCACCGTCCATGAGGGCCGTCCTGGCCAGAGCGAGACCGTGGCCACCGCGACCGCGGCCAGCGCCAGCACCAGGCTGGAGGCCACGATCCAGGGCCGGACCCCCGCGTCGGACGGCAACAGATAGAGCCCGTAGGCGGTGGCGGCCACCACGGTGCCACCGCACGACGGCGCGCACGCCGGGCCGCTCGCGCAGGCGCCAGGCCAGCGCCGAGCCCCATGCCGCACAGCGCGGCGATCGCAGGGGCGAATGCGGCCAGGTAGTACGAGTTGACGGAGTGCGAGGAGGCGAAGAAGCACCAGGTGAGGAACAGCCAGGCAGCCCACAGGACGGCGGCGCCCCGCAGCGGGTCGGTGCGGGGCTCCCGCCGGCGTGTCACGAGGATGCCGACCAGGGCGACGGCGGCGGGCACCAACAACCAGTCGCCGTCGCGGCCGAAGATGCCGTTGAGGAATCGACCGGGGCCGCGTGGCACGGCCACGGTGGCGGCAGGGACATGGGGTGACGCCGGGACCGCGGCCGGTGCCGGGTTGCACCCGGGCTGGTCCAAGGTGTCGCCGCTGAGCCGGTCGGCACCGTTGTAGAGGAACACCTGGCTGAACACCGAGTTGTCGCAGCTGCCGTCGACGTAGGGCCGGTCGTGCGCCGGCACCACGGAGACGACCGACATCCAACTCAGCGAGACCACGACGCACGACGAGGGCGGACAGCGCGACGTGACCGAGGCGGCGCGCCAGGCTGGCGACGGGTGCGGCGAGGAGGTAGGCGAGGTAGAGCGCGGGGAGGACGAGCCAGGCCTGGAGCATCTTGGCCTGGAAGGCCAGACCGACCCAGACGCCGGCGACGACGAGGAGCCGCAGCCGGCCCGTCGTGAACGCCGCCGTGGTGGCGTCTGCGGCCAGGACGAGCAGCAGGATGAGCAGGGAGTCCGAGATGTTGCCCCGGTTGAGCAGGATGGTGACCGGGGTGGCGGCCAAGGCGACGGCCGCGGCGAGCCCGGCGCCGGGGCCCGCCACGCGGCGCACGGCGCGGTAGAGGACCAGCACGGTCAGCGCTCCCTCCACGACCTGGGGCAGGACGATGGCCCAGGTGTGGAAGCCGAACATCCGCACGGAGAGCGCCTGGACCCAGAGGGCACCGGGGAGCTTGTCGACCGACACCGTGGCCCAGGGGTCGAAGGCGCCGAAGAAGAAGTTGTGCCAGCTCTGCGACATGCTCCGCGCCGCCGCCCCGTAGAAGGTCTCGAGCGCGGCGTTGTTCATGCCCCAGCCGTATGAGAGGGCGGCCAGTGCGGCGACGGTCAGGAGGGACGGCCTGGCCCACGCGGGCTGGTCGGGTGGCGACCGCCAGAACCGCCAGCGGCTCCTCCGGGGTGCCGGCGGCGCCGGCGGTCGGGGCGCCGGCGGTCGGGGGCCCGGTGCGTCGCTCGCCGAGGCGGCACTCTCGAGCGTGAGGCTCCCGACCGCATCCCCCATCGTCGGGCAACCTATTCCCTGATCGGGTGCGTCAGGGTGCGATCGGGTTGCGGTCGAGGGGCATACGCCCCCGAAGGACGAGACCCTGGCCGGAGCGGAACGTGGTGGCCCGGCGCGCGAGGACGCCCGAGAACGCCCCATCCCCAATTACTTGAAGTACACTTCAAGTCAATGCGCGATCTCCTCGATATCGGTGAGGTGGCGGCCCGTTCGGGTCTGGCGGCCTCGGCCCTGCGCTACTACGAGCGCGAACAGATCATCGAGAGCGCGGATCGCAAGGGCTTGCGGCGCCAGTTCCGGCCCGACGTCCTCACGACGCTGGCGGTCGTGGCGATGTGCCGCGAGGCCGGGTTCTCGTTGGAGGAGATCAAGGCACTGCTGCGCACCGGGGCACGACCCGAGTGGAAATCCTTCGCAGCGCGCAAGCGCGACGAGCTCCGCGCCCGAGCCGAGCACCTCGGTACCCTCGCGGATCGCCTCGACCACGCGTTGCGGTGCCCCAACCGCAACGTCTTCGACTGCGAGCACTTCCAGGCCCCGCTCGATGACGCCCTTCCCGTCGGCGTGCGGGCCCGTGTCGAGCTCCGTCGGAGCGCCACCGTTGAGCGGCGGATTCAGCCCGGTGTCCAACGGATCGGGTCCGGACCGGTCACGGTCGCGGTTCTTCTGCAACTCGGCGCGCAAGGTCTCGCTGATCTTCGGTGTGGTCGCCTTCGCTGCGCTCGTGCTCGGAGGGGGATTCGCCGAGATCAGCTCGGACGGCGCCCCGACGCCGCTCGAGACGGCGGTCGTGCGCTACGTCATCTTGGGATCCCTGATCCTCGGCGTCATCGCCTACGTGATCGGCGGGCGGATGCGCCGGAGCGGGTCGGGCTCGTAGAGGCCCCGCCACCCGGTCCGGTCCAGACCGTGTCGACCATGGAGCGCGGTGAACGGGCTGGACGCGCTCTGCTGGGGCTGGCACGCCGCGCTCCACCACGGCATCGGCCTGCTGCGGCACGTGGCAGTCGGCGACGGAGTCCGCCGCGGCGGGAGTCGGGCACGCGAACGGGCCCAGCCCGCCCCAGGCGGCCGCCACCAGCACGCAGACCTGCCCGTTGACGAGTCGCATGGCCCAGGGCCGCGTGGCCGGGAACGCCGGCGGGCGCCGCCGGCAGGGCGCCGACGTCGAACGCCACGGCATCGATGTCCGTCGGTGCCGCGACGCAGGTGAGCGGTCCACTCGTCACGTGCGCCGGCGCGAAACACGGGTCGTAGACGCTCGAACCCGGCTGCGCGAAGCAGCGGTAGGACGTGGCGCCGGCCACTCCCGGGGAGACGCACGTGCCCGACACCGTCTGGGTCACCTGCAGGGTGGCGCGGACGGTGCCCTGGGCCGTGTAGGGGTCGAAGGCCGACCTCTTGTGTTCCGGGGGCCCCTGGGGGCGTTGCCGCCTTTCGTCGTCGTGGTCCGGTGGGACGGCGCCGGTCGTGCTGGAGCCGGCGCCGCGGGCGGGCGGGCTCGGTGGACCGCAGGCCGACAGCTCCAGCGCGACCAGCACCACCGCGGCCACCAGCGTCGTCCGAGCTGAGCACGGAGCGGACGAGCACGACCCGATGCTCCCACACCCCTGTCGCCCGCCGGTGCTGCACCACACTGACGATCTGGGTCAGACTGGCGCCGTGGGACGGGCCGGTGACAAGCCGAGGAAGCCAAGGCGCCGCTTGTCCAAGGTGCCCAAGTACGAGGAGCCCAACACCTTTCCCGGCCGCCGGCCTGACCGGGGGTGGCGGCGGTGTCTACGGGTCGCGTTACGGGCACTCGGCCGACCATCACGGACGCAAGCCCCCGGGCCGCTTCGGCGCGTTCGTCCTGCGCTGCCTGGGACAAAAGCCCAGGTCCTGAGCGAGCGTCCGCCCGTCCGGTCGTGCTTACCGTCGGCGACGTTCGCCGCGGCAAGCCTTCCGGCAAGGTTCGCGGCAAGGTCCAACCTCCACGCTGCCTGGCGCCCCTCGGACGAAGGGCGCGACGAAAGCGAGGCATCCATGGCCAACACCACGACGATCACCGGGAACCTCACCCGCGAGCCCGAGATCCGCTACACGCGGGAGGGGCAGGCGACCGCCCAGCTCGGCGTCGCCGTCAACCGCCGCTGGCAGGACCGCACGACCCAGGAGTGGCAGGAGTCGACGTCCTTCTTCGACGTCATCTGCTGGCGGGACCTGGCCGAGAACGTCGCCCTGAGTCTCACCAAGGGCATGCGGATCGTCGTCACCGGTCGGCTGGAACAGCGGACCTGGGAGACCGAAGAGGGGGAGCACCGGTCCAAGGTCGAGATCACCGCAGACGAGGTGGGCCCCAGCCTGCGCTTCGCCACCGCCGACGTCCACAAGGTGGAGCGACGAGGGTCGGCGGCGCGGGTCGACGGCGGGGAGGACGCCGCGGCGGAGACCATGCCGGTCGAGGCGTGAGTGTTGCCCTGGCTCATCACCACGACGAGCTGGCCGGCGACGACTGTCGCTCTGGCCCGTGCGTTGGCGGCCGCGGCGGCCGACCCGGTGGCGTCAACGGGTGCGTCGATGGCACTCCTTCTGCTCGGCGGTGCGGTGCTCCTCGGGCTGCGCAGCCGAACGCGCCGGAGCCGCCGATCGACTTCTTGAGGGACGAGGTAGTCGAGATCTGCGGCGCGCTGGCCCTGGGTGGCACGCTGCTCCGCCGGCTCGGCCTCGGCGCCGAGGCCGAGCGTCTCGAGGCACTCTTTGACGCCGTCGAAGGGCGGTTGGCCGAGTGTCAGTTCCCGTCGCCCTCCTCGGCTTCGGGCTCGTAGGTGAGGGAGAGCGAGTTCACGCAGTAGCGCAGCCCGGTGTCGGTGGGGCCATCGGGGAACACGTGTCCCAGGTGGCCGCCACACCGGGCGCAGAGAATCTCGGTCCGCGTCACGCCGAAGCTGCGGTCCTTCCGCTCCAAGATGGTGCCGGCGGAGCGGGCACGGTCGAAGCTGGGCCATCCCGACCCAGAGTCGAACTTCGCTCCCGTGTCGAAGAGCTCGGCGCCGCAACCAGCGCAGCGGAACACACCCTCCCCGTCGACGTGAAGGAGCTCGCCCGACCAGGCAGGCTCCGTGCCGGCCCGGCGCAACACGGCGTACTGGTCGGGTGTCAGGTGCTCCCTCCACTCCGCGTCGGCCTTGGTGACCGCAAAGGTCGTCGCGTCCTGCTTGTCTGACCTGCGGGTGAACATGCCAACCTTCCTTCTTCCCCGGACGTACAACCGGTCGTTGATCAGAAGTATTTCGCCTCCGCGCCGACGGCGGCGTAGAGCGCGCCGAGGATCCCTGTCGCCCGGGGGTCGCCCAGCACGCCCGCCGCCATCTTGTTCATGACGTAGCCCACCGCCAGCCCGTGCTCCGGGTCGGCGAAGCCGTAGGAGCCGCCCGCTCCGCCGTGGCCGAATGATCCCTCCGCGCCGAAGGGGGCCGCGGGACTCGAGCGCCAGAAGCCGAGACCGATGTGCTGATGCAGCGCGAAGCCGACCGACGCGAAGACCTGGTCCGCCCCGAACGTGAGCACGGTGCGGGCTCGTTCCATCTGCTCCCTCGTGAGCAGTGGCTGGGGCGGCCCGCCCTCCACCGTGCCGACGAGGCCGGCGTACATCCGCGACAGCGAGGTGGCGTTGGTGATGCCCGCGCCCCCGGGCACCTCGGCGCCGTGCCAGGCCGGGCGGTTCATCCATTCCCGGTCGCGGAAGGCGCCGCCCATGTTGAGGGCCCGTGCCAGCAAGGTGGCGGAGTAGCCGGGCGTGTCCCCGGGCCGCGCCGGCAATGGGCGCCGCGACGACGGGGGAGACCCGGGGCTCGAGGGCCTCGGGCAGGCCGATGTAGAACTCGAGGCCGAGCGGTGACGCCACTTCCTCGGCGAAGAAGGTCCCAAGCGATCGGCCGCTGACCCGGCGCACCACCTCGCCCACGAGGTAGCCGTAGGTCAACGCGTGGTAGCCGTGCGCCGCGCCCGGCTCCCAGAAGGGTGCCTGCACGGCCAGCGCGTCGATCACCGGGCCCCATGCCTGCACCTCTTCGGGGGTCAGGGTGCGATCGATGGCGGGTAGCCCCGCCTGGTGCGAGAGCAGGAAGCGGACGGGCAGTGTCTCCTTGCCCGCCTGCCCGAATTCGGGCCAGTAGTCGGCGACGGGCGCGTCCAGGTCGAGCAGCCCGCGCTGGGCGAGCAGATTGGCGCAGGCGGCCGTGGCGCCCTTGGTCGAGGAGAACACCAGCTGCAGGGCGTCGGGCCCGTAGGGTCGTGTTCCCTCGCGGTCGAAGGAGCCCCCGCAGAGGTCGACGACCTTGCGGCCACCGACGTGGACACACAGTGCGGCGCCGACCTCGCGGCCGGCCTCGAAGTTGTCGGCGAAGGCGGTCCGGACCGCCTCGAAGCCCGGCTCGACGAGGCCGGTGACCGTGCTGGCGTCCGTGGTGCTCATCGCTCAGGCCGCCGGCGCATGGGCCGCGCTGCCCATGAGGAAGAGGAAGTTGTCGGCGTAGAACTGGCGCCGCACGTCGTCGCCGGCGTCGCCCAGCGACGCCTCGAAGCGCTCCAACGGCTTGTGTCCTCCCTCCACGTGCGGGTAGTCGGAGGAGAACATGACCAGGTCGGCCCCGCCCTGGGACACGATCCACCCCAGGTCCTCGGTCGGGTAGGGGGTGAAGCGGACCTGGCGGTGCACGTAGTCGCTCGGCCGCAGCGACAGCGCCTGCAGCCGCTCCTCGTGTCGCCGGAACGCCTCGAAGGCCGACTCCATCTGTCGCAGCCATGACGGGACCCAGATGGCGCCCTGTTCGATGACGCCGATGTGCAGCTCGGGGAATTGCTCGAGCACCCCGTCGAAGATCAGCGTGGCGAGGGTCTGAGCCGGCGGGACGGGGATGCCCATGTAGTCCACGGAGCGGAAGTTCTCCTCGCCCCCGTGGAAGTCCGGCGGCACCGGCTTGCCGTTGACGAAGTAGCTCGGGTCGATCAGGGTCCCGGTGCCGCCGACGTGGAACACGACGGGGATGCCCGCCTCCTGGGCCTGGGCCCATACGCCGAAGAGGTCGGTGTGGCTGGGCGAGAACCTCGGCGGGCATCCGGACGCGACCAGCAATGCTGCGGCGCCCTGGTCGAGGGCGTCGCGGGTGGCCGCGATGGCGCGCGCGGGCTCGACCAGGGGGACGTAGAGGGAAGGCAGAAGGCGCGGATCGACCGAGCAGAACTCGAGCATGCCCCGGTTGTGGGCGCGGGCCGCCGCGTAGGCGAGGTCGGGATCGCCGGCGTGCTCGAGGTCGTGCAGCCGGCCGTTGTGGAACGTGTTGAAGACGAGCTGGCTCGAGAAGCCGAGGAGGTCGAGGGCACGGGGCCGGTCTTCGGCGATGAAGGAGCCCGTGGCGGCGAAGTTCTTCCGCGCCATGATCTCGGCTTCCTCATTGGCCTGGTACTCGGCCGAGGCGTGGCGGGACCGCAGCCTCTCGAACGAGGCGATGAGGTCGCGCTGCTGCTCGGCGGGGTCGCCGGTCTGGCGCAGCTCGTTGCCGCCGGGGTAGCGCAGCACGGGGAGCCGGTCTCGGAAGGCGGCCTCGGCGTGATCTCGCAGCCAGGTGGGCGTCTCCATGATGTGCGCGTCGGCATCGTGGACGACCCGGCCCTCGGCGTAGGGCATGGCACCCTCCTTTCTCCACTCCGCTCCGCTCCGGAGGCGCGGCCCGACGGTCCCGAGTATTCCAGCAGCGGGCGGGACGTGACCCCCGGCTCGATCTGACGCCCCGTCAGATCGAGCGTGGGGCTTGGCTACGCTGCCGGGGCGATGGATCTGCGCGACCGCCCCGAGGACGTGGCGTTCCGTCGCGAGGTCCGCTGCTTCCTCCAGGAGCACCTGGTCGGCGAGTTCGCGGAGCTCGGGGGGAGGGGCGGCTCGGGCGACGAGACCTTCGGCTTCGAGATACGGCAGCGCTGGGAGAGGGTGCTGGCCGAGGGCGGGTGGACCTGTCTGGGCTGGCCGGTCGAGTACGGCGGGCGAGAGGCGTCCATGACCGAGCAGGTCATCTTCAACGAGGAGTACGCCCGGGCCGGCGCGCCCGGGCGGGTGAACGTCATGGGCGAGGGGCTCCTCGGGCCGACGTTGATCCACTACGGGACACCCGAACAGAAGGCCCGTTTCCTCCCGCCGATCCGCCAGGGCGTTGAGCTGTGGTGCCAGGGCTACTCCGAACCCGACGCGGGCAGCGACCTGGCCGGCGTGAGGACACGGGCCGAGCGCGACGGCGACGAGTGGGTGGTCACGGGCCAGAAGGTGTGGACCTCGCTGGCCCACCAGGCGGACTGGTGCTTCGTCGTGTGCCGGACCGATCCCACCTCGGCGCGCCACCACGGGCTGTCGTACCTGCTGGTGCCGATGGACCAGCCCGGGGTGGAGGTGCGGCCGATCACCCAGCTCACCCGGACCAGCGAGTTCAACGAGGTCTTCTTCGAGGGCGCCCGGACCCACGTCGACAACGTGGTGGGCGGCGTCGGCGACGGGTGGCGCGTCGCGCTCGCCACCTTGGCCTTCGAGCGCGGCGTCGCGCTGCTCGGCCACCAGCTCGGCTTCCGCCGCGAGCTCGACCGGATCGTGGCGTTGGCCGAGACCAACGGGAGGGCGCGTGACCCGGTGCTCCGGCAGCGCTTGGCCCAGACCCACATCGAGCTCACCATCATGCGTTACAACACGCTGCGCAGCCTCTCGGGCGTCGCCGGCCCGGTGGCCCCACCGCAGGCCTCCATCGCCAAGTTGTTCTGGGGCAGCTGGCATCGCCGGCTGGGCGAGCTGGCCATGAGCATCCTCGGGCCGGCGGCGACGGTCCTCGACGGGGAGCCGCGGCCCGAGAACGGCGGGTACGGGTTGGGGGAGCTCCAGCGCTCCTTTCTGTTCGCTCGCTCGGAGACCATTTACGGTGGCTCGAACCAGATCCAGCGCAACATCATCGGTGAGCGGGTGCTCGGCCTCCCACCGGAGCCCAAAGGGGTGGCGTGAGCGCCGGCCTGGACACGCCCTTCGACCCACCGGCCCCGCCTCCACCACCGGGCGGCCACGGGCTTCTCGACGGGAAGGTGGTCCTCGTCACGGCGGCCGCCGGGACCGGTATCGGGTCCGCCACGGCCCGGCGCTGCCTGGAGGAGGGGGCATCGGTCGTGGTGTCCGACGCGCACGAGCGGCGCCTGGCCGAGACGGCCGAGCAACTGGCGGCCGGGGCGGGGACCGACGGTGCGGCGCGCGTGCACGCGCTGGGCTGCGACGTGCGCGACGAGGCGCAGGTGGGCAGGCTCTATGACGGGGCAACCGCGCGCTTCGGCCGGATCGACGTGGCGGTGCACAACGCTGGTCTCGGCGGCACCGTGGCGTTGGTGGAGATGACCGACGAGCAGTGGTCCACCGTGCTCGACATCACGCTGACGGGCACCTTCCGCTGCACGCGTGCGGCGCTGAGCCGGATGTTGCCGCAGAAGCGGGGTGTCATTGTCAACAATGCCTCGGTGCTCGGGTGGCGGGCCCAGCCGGGCCAGGCGCATTACGCGGCGGCGAAGGCTGGTGTGATGGCACTGACGCGTTGCGCCGCAGCCGAGGCGGCGCCCTTCGGCGTGCGTGTGAACGCCGTCTCCCCCAGCCTGGCCGAGCATCCCTTCCTGAACCGGGCCATCCCGGACGAGGATCTCGCCGTGCTGCGGCGCCGCGAGTTGTTCGGACGCGGCGCCGAGACGTGGGAGGTGGCCAACGTGATCGTCTTCCTGGCCAGCGACTACTCGTCGTACCTGTCCGGCGAGGTCATCTCCGTGAGCAGTCAGCACCCGTGAGCAGCGCGGGGATCGGCGGCGTGCCGGAGGACCAGGAGGACCCGCGGGCCGACCTGATCTGGGGGACGGTGCCCCGTCTGGTCGACGACGCCGCGCTGCGGCACGGAGCTAGGGAGGCCCTGGTTGACGGCGGGGTGCGCCTCACCTACGCAGGACTGGCGCCCGAGGTGGACCGTTTCGCCCGCGGCTTCGTGGCCGCGGGCGTGGGCGTGGGTGACCGGGTCGCCGTCTGGGCGCCCAACTGCGCCGAGTGGATGCTCGGTGCGCTCGGCCTCTTGCGGGCCGGTGCCGTACTGGTGCCGCTCAACACGCGCTTCAAGGGCGGCGAGGCGGCCTACATCGTGCGCGACGCCGGTGCGACGACCCTCGTCACGGTGCGCGGCTTCCTGGGGACCGACTACCCCGCCATGCTGGCGGGAGAGGACGTGGGCCCGCTCGGCCGCATCGTGCTGCTGCGCGACGACGAGCGCGGCGGGGGCGAGTCCGAGAACGCTGCAGGGGTGGTGCCGGTCGTCGGCCTGGGTGACTTCCTCGCCGCAGGTGATGCCATCGACCCCTCGGTGACCGCGGCCCGGGCCGCCGGCGTGGAGCCCGGCGACGTCTCCGACCTGATCTTCACCTCGGGCACCACCGGTCATCCCAAGGGAGCAGCCACCACCCACTCCCAGACGCTGCGCACGTTCGGGACGTGGTCGTCCATCGTCGGCCTGGCCGCCGGGGACCGCTACCTCGTGGTGAACCCCTTCTTCCACACCTTCGGCTACAAGGCGGGCATCCTGGCCTGCCTCATGGCCGGCGCCACCGTGGTGCCCGCGCCGGTGTTCGATGCGAGCGCGGTGATGAACCGGATCGCCGCCGAGCGCATCACCGTGCTGCCCGGGCCGCCCACGCTGTATCAGACGCTTCTCGCCGACACCCGGCGCGCCGAGCACGACCTCTCCTCGCTCCGCCTCGGCGTGACAGGGGCTGCGGTGGTCCCCGTCGAGCTCGTCCAGGCGATGCGCCACCAGCTCGGATTCGACACGGTCCTGACCGCCTACGGGCTGACCGAGTCGTGCGGGACGGTCACCATGTGCCGGCGCAGCGACCCCCCGGAGATCGTCGCCGCGACGTCCGGGCGCGCCATCCCGGGCCTCGAGGTGCGCGCGGTGGTCGAGGGAAGCGAGGTCCCCGCGGGCGAGCCGGGCGAGATCCTCGTCCGCGGCTACACGGTGATGTCGGGCTACTGGGGCAACGAGGACGCCACGGCCGAGGCCATCGACGCCGACGGCTGGCTGCACACCGGTGACGTCGGCGTCATCGACGACGCGGGCAACGTGACGATCACGGACCGGGTCAAGGACATGTACGTAGTGGGGGGTTTCAACGCCTACCCGGCCGAGATCGAAGCCATTCTGCGTGCACACGAGTCGGTGGGCCAGGTGGCCGTCGTCGGCGTGCCCGACGAGCGCCTCGGGGAGGTTGGTTGCGCCTACGTCGTCCCGGCCGCCGCCGCGGCGACCGACCCGGAGCGCTCGGAGCTGGGCCGTACCATCCTCAGCTGGTCCCGGGGGGCCATGGCCAACTACAAAGTCCCCCGCAGCGTGGTGCTGGTCGACGCGCTCCCCGTGAATGCGAGCGGGAAGGTCCTCAAGCGCGAGCTGCGCCGGCGCCATGCGGACGGCGTGGACCGCACCATCATCATCGAGTCGTGAGCAACGAGAGGAGCAAGTCAGTGCGAGGCATCGTTTACACAGGAGAGGGGGTCGAGGTCACCGACGCACTCGAGGTGCGCGGTCCCGGGCCCAACGAGGTACAGGTGCGCATCCAGGCGGCGGGCGTGTGCCATTCCGACCTGTCGGTCATCAACGGGACGATCCCGTTTCCCGCGCCGGCGGTCCTCGGCCACGAAGGGGCCGGCGTCGTCGAGGCCGTCGGCGACGCGGTGCGGTCGGTCAAGCCGGGCGACCACGTGGTGATCGCCACCCTGGCCAGCTGCGGCGCCTGCCGTGCCTGCAGCACCGGACACCCGACCTGGTGCAGGAGCTCCCTCGGCAACATCTCCACGCCGTTCACCTTCAAGGGGGAGCCCGCCTCGAATTTCGCGGCGGCATCGGTGTTCTCCGAGGTGACGATCGTCAGCGAGGTCCAGGCGGTGCGCATTCCCGAGGAGATCCCGCTGTCGTCCGCCTGCCTCATCGGCTGCGGCGTGCTCACGGGCGTCGGCGCGGTGCTGAACAGGGCCAAGGCGCGTCCGGGTGACACGGCCGCCGTCTTCGGCGTCGGTGGCGTGGGGCTCAACGTGATCCAGGGGCTGCGCATCGCCGGGGCCACCCGGATCGTGGCCGTCGACACGGTGGCGGCCAAGGAGGAGCTCGGGCGCCAGTTCGGCGCCACGCACTTCGTCGACGCCGGCGCCGGGGACGCCGCCGCCGCAGTGCGCGAACTGGTGCCGGCCGACCGGGAGTCCGCTGCCGGCGCCCTCTTCCCGATGGGCGGAGTGACCTGGGCCTTCGATTGCGTCGGCCACCCGGCCGTCCTGCGCAGCGCCCTCGACTGCCTGGACTGGGGCGGCACCGCCGTGGCCATCGGCATCCCGCCCCGGGGCACCGAGGTCCCGGTGGACGTCAACACGCTGGCCTACGTCGACCGCGGTCTGCTCGGGTGCCGCTACGGGTCGGCGCGACCGCACCACGACATCCCTCTGATGGTCGACCTCTACCAGGCCGGGCTGCTCATGCTCGACGAGCTGGTGTCGCTGACCCGCCCGCTCGAGCGGTTCGGCGAGGTGATCGACGAGATGGATGCCGGGCGGGTGGCGCGGGGCGTGCTCACGTTCGACTAGAAACGCCCCATGCGAACGTTGCCCGCGGTGGGCGCGCGGGTGTGAAAGGCGTCATCCTGGCTGGGGGCACCGGCTCACGTCTCTATCCCCTGACTCGCATCACGAACAAGCACCTGCTGCCCATCTACGACCGCCCGATGATCGCCTGGGCCATCGAGGCGGTCGTGTCGAGTGGCATCGACGAGATCATGCTCGTCACCGGCGGGACGCACGCCGGCGAGTTCCTGCGCCTGCTCGGCAACGGGCACGAGTACGGCATCGACCAGCTCTCCTACGCCTACCAGGAGAAGGCGGGTGGGATCGCGGAGGCGCTCGGACTGGCGGCGCATTTCGCCGAGGGCGGACCCGTGCTCGTCATGCTGGCCGACAACATCGTCGAGCGCTCCATCCGGCCCATGGTCGACGCCTTCCGCGCCGATCCCGTCGGTGCGCGCATCCTCCTGTCGAAGGTGACGGAGCCCGAGCACCTGCGCCACCTCGGCGTACCCGTCTTCGGGGCGGACGGACGGGTGATCCACATCGAGGAGAAGCCCGAGCATCCCGGCGTCCGACTACTGCGTGACCGGCATCTACTGCTACGAGGCGGGCGTGTTCGACATCATCGGTGACCTGGTCCCCTCGGGCCGCGGTGAGCTCGAGATCACCGACGTCAACAACCACTACGTCGCCAAGGGCCAGATGGCCCACGACGTCCAAGAAGGCTTCTGGGGCGATGCCGGCGAATCGATCGAGGCGTACTACGCCGTCAACGACTTCGTGCGGCAGAAGGGCGCCAACGTCACATAGCCGGCGGGGGACCTTGCCGCGGCGAGTGTCCCGTCCCCTCAGACCGCCTCGCGTAGCCTGAACCGGTGGGCGGCCTGTTGGAGATCGAGGGGTTGCGCCGTACGTTCGGCTCCATCACGGCGCTCGACGACCTCTCCTTCGACGTGCCCGCGGGCTACGTCGTGGGTTTCCTCGGTCCCAACGGCGCCGGCAAGACCACGACCATGCGGGCCATCTTCGGCCTGACCGACCTCGATGCGGGCACCGTGCGCTGGAACGGCAAGCGGGTCGGCCATGCCGAGCGCCGCCGATTCGGCTACATGCCCGAGGAGCGGGGCCTCTACCCCTCCATGCTCGTGGGCGAACAGATCGAGTATCTCGGGCGCCTGCACGGCCTCGACCAGGCGCACGCCGCCGACGCCGCGCAAACGTGGCTGACGCGGCTCGACATCGCGGACCGCTCCGGGAGCAAGGTCGAGGCACTGTCGCACGGGAACCAACAGCGGGTGCAGCTGGCGGCGGCCCTCGTGCACGATCCGGAGCTCCTGGTGCTCGACGAACCGCTCGCCGGCCTCGATCCGGCCGGCATCGAGGCCATCGGGCAGGTGTTCGTCGAGCGGGCCCAGGCGGGGTGCTGTGTCCTCTTCTCGAGCCACCAGCTCGATCTCGTCGAGGACCTGTGCGAGCGGGTGACGATCATCGACCACGGCCGTCTCGTCGTCGCCGGCACCGTGGACGACCTGGCGACCAGGGGCGGGCGGCGCCTGGTGGTCCGGGTGGAGGGTGACCGCCGTGCCGACTGGGCGCGCGGCCTGCCCGGCGTGACGATCTCGGAGGTGGACGCGGGAGCGGCACGGCTCGTGCTCGACGACTCAGTCGACTCCGACGTCGTGCTCCGGGTCGCCATGGCGGCCGGGAAGGTCACGCAGTTCTCGTTCGAGCGCCGTCGGCTCTCCGAGGTCTTCCGGGAGGCCCTGGGATGACCCCGGCCATCATCCTCGTCGTGGGGGCGCTGGTGCTGGCGGCGCGCCTGTGGCAACGCGGGCGGCGCCGGCGGGCCAGCGCGACGGCCGCACCGGACGGTGCCCGCACGCGCCATCGGGCCGCCGTGGGTGACTCCCTCGGCGCCGTCGGCCTGGTGGCACAGCGCGAGGTCAACGAGCGGGTGCGGGGTCGCATCTTCCGGGTGGGCACGCTCGTCATCCTGATCGGCGTCGCGGCGGCCATCGTGATCCCGAAGATCGAGAGCCGGACCGCCGCGCCGCCACAACGGGTGGGTGTGGTGGGCCCAGCCGGAGCGCTGCTCACACAGCTCGTCACGTACAGCG
Source organism: uncultured Acidimicrobiaceae bacterium (assembly GCA_963774485.1). Classification (GTDB taxonomy): domain Bacteria; phylum Actinomycetota; class Acidimicrobiia; order Acidimicrobiales; family RAAP-2; genus Bog-473. Next base: position 20,864 of record CAVZFG010000002.1, on the reverse strand, counting down.
GCAGACAGAGCGGGACCGCCATCCGCATCGTGCCCGAGCCGACCCTCACGGCCGCCGAGGATGCGCTGCGCTCCGGAAATCTCGACGTCGCCGTCGTCGACGGTGGACGGATCGTCGTCGACCGGCCGATCACGGAGAACGATTCGTCGAGCACGGCGAGGCTCGTGCAGACGTTGGCACCCGAGCTGGGGGTCCTGCGGGCGTATCAGTCCGCGGGCCTCTCGGCCGCTCAGATCGAGCAGGTGGCCCATACGCACCCGGTCCCCGTGCAGAGCCTGCAGGCGGGCGCCAAGCAGGTGAAGCCCTCGAGCACCGGGGTGATCGGCATCATCCTGCTGTTCCTCATGCTGACGCAGTACAACACCTGGATCCTGATGGGGGTCATGCAGGAGAAGGCGAGCCGCGTGGTAGAGGTCCTGCTCGCCACGGTGCGGCCCATCCAACTGCTGGGTGGCAAGGTCCTGGGCATCGGGCTGGTGGCCATGGGCCAGGCCACGCTCATCGTTGCCGTGGCACTCGTGCTGGGTGCGGCCGTCGGCTCCGACCTCCTGCACGGCTCGGCGCCGTTGGTGCTCGTGAGCCAGCTGTTGTGGCTTCTTCTCGGCTATGCGTTCTACTGCTGGGTCTACGCCGCCGCCGGCTCCATGGCCGAGCGCCAGGACCAGGTGCAGACGCTGGTGCTCCCCCTCACTCTGCCCATCATCCTCGGCTACGTCCTCGCCCTCACCACGGCGGCAACCGGCAACCCGAGCCTCTTGTTCAAGGTGCTGGCCTACCTGCCCCCGACCGCCCCCTTCGCCATGCCGGTGCTCGTCGGCCTGGACGACGTGGCCTGGTGGCAGTTCGTGGCATCGGTCCTCATCAGCATCGCGGGGACCGCGCTCATGGCGCGGCTGGCGGCGGGGATCTACCGCCGAGCGGTGCTCCGCTCCGGTGCGAGGGTGCACCTACGAGAACTGTGGGCCCGGCCAACCGGACGCGCCGAGACTCCCGGCGTCGTGCCCGGGGTGCCCGGCTGATCGGCGCTCAGGTCGGCGGTTGGGCCGAGACCTCGAGCCGCACCCGGCGGACGCTCCCGGCGATGCCGCTCCCGTCGAGGCCGAGGCTGGCCAGGATGTCATCCGCCTTGCCCTGGGCCAGGAACTGGCGCGGGACGCCCAGGATCCTCGTGGCCGGCGCGGGGAGCCCCGATGATTCGACCTGCGCCGCCATGGCGTCGAGGAGGAAGGCGCCGGCGCCCCCGTGGCGCACGCCATCCTCGGCGGTGACGACGAGCCGGTGCCGCGCCGCGTCGGCCAGCATGGCGACGTCGGGGGGCGAGACCACCCGCACGTCCCAGACGGTGGCGTCGATCCCCTCGCCGGCCAGCTCGTCGGCGGCGTCCAGGCACGCCCCCACCATCTTGCCGACGCCGAGGAGGCACACCGACCCGTCGCCGGCGCGCAGCTGCCTCGCTTCGATCCCGTGGCCGACGTCGCCGGGTGCGACGTGGCGCGGCGCGCTCTTGGGCACGCGCAGGGTCGAAGGGCCCGGGAGCTCGAGCGCGGTCCGCAGCATCGGCTCCACCTCCTCGGCCGACGACGGCGCGAACACGGTCATGCCGGGGATGGAGAGCGCCAGGTTCATGTCGAGGATGCCATGGTGGCTGGGCCCGTCGTCGCCCGGTGATGCCGGCTCGGTCGAGCACGAAGACCACGGGGCAGGGCGTGCAGGCCCACGTCGAGGTTGGCCTGGTCGAAGGCGCGGGACCAAAAGGTCGAGTACACGGCCACGACGGGGCGCAGGCCGGCCATGGCCATGCCGGCGGCCGCCGTGGCCTCGTGCTGCTCGGCGATGCCGACGTCGAAGAAGCGGTCGGGGAAGCGGGCCTGGAAGGCCAGGAGCCCCGTCGGACCCGGCATGGCGGCGGTCAGTGCCACGATGCGGGGGTCCTCCTCCGCCGCCGCCAGCAGCACCCGTGAGAACGCGTCGGTGTAGGTGGCGGCGCGGTCGGGGGACTCGTCGACCTCCGCGTCGGGCCCAGAGCCGGGGGGCTCGATGCCGCCGCTGTCGGAGCCGGCGGAGCCGCCCACGGCGACGCCGGCCGAGCTGCCCACCGTGTTCTCGAACGTGATCGGCTTGGTGGCCTTGACGTCGTGCAGGCGCTGGATCTCGTCCTCTTCGGCCGGCGCGTAGCCGCGGCCCTTCTGCGTCAACACGTGGACGACGATCGGGCCGTCCCACTCCGCTGCGTGGGTGAACGCCTGCTCCATGTGCTCGATGTCGTGGCCGTCGATGGGGCCGGCGTAGCGCACGCCCAGCGCCTCGAAGAAGGTGTGCGGCGCGACCATCTCGCGCAGCGCGCTGGTGAGCGAGTGCACGCTCGAGTAGGCCAGCTCCCCCAACGCGGGCAGCTCGCGCAGGCGCAGGCGGAGGCGCTCCCGGGCCGCGGTGTAGGTGGGGTTGAGCCGCAGCGTCGTCAGGCTCTGCGAGAGCTGGGAAACGGTCGGCGCGTAGGACCGGCCGTTGTCGTTCAGCACGATCACGACGCGGCGCCGCGAGTGGCCGAGGTTGTTCAGGGCCTCGTAGGCCATGCCGCCCGTCATCGCCCCGTCGCCGACGACGGCCACCACCTTGCGCTCCCCGTCGATGCCCCGCAGCGAGAACCCGCTGGCGATCCCGTGGGCGTAGGAGAGCGCCGTCGACGCGTGGCTGTTCTCGATCCAGTCGTGCTCGGACTCGGACCGGTTGGGATACCCCGACATGCCACCCGCCTGCTTCAGGGTCTTGAAGCCGTAGCGGCGGCCGGTGAGGAGCTTGTGCACGTAGGCCTGGTGGCCGGTGTCCCACAGGATGACGTCGCGGGGAGAGTCGAAGACCCGGTGCAGGGCCAGCGTGAGCTCCACCGCGCCCAGGTTCGAGCCGAGATGGCCTCCGGTGGTCGTCACCGTGTCGACGATGAAGCCCCTGATCTCCTCGCACAATGCGACGAGCTCTTCCTGGTTCAGGCCCTTGACGTCGGCGGGCGTCTCGATGCTTTGGAGGATCATGGCGGCGGTGCCAGGCTATCCGCTGGCAGCTTCTCGGACCGTGCGGTCCTTGCTGAACAGGGTGCACCCGGCGACCCCGAACGAGGCCAGGGCCAGGACCTGGAGGCCGCGGGCGGGCCCGAGGGACTGCGAGACCCAGCCGACGATCGGCGCCCCGGCCACCCAACCCACGTAGCCGGCGGCGGTGAAGGTGCCGACCGCGCTGACCACCTGGCTGGCCATCCGGCTGACCGTGCTCATGACCAAGGGCCAGAACAGTGATGCGCCGCCCGCCCCGAGGGCCAGCCCGAGCGCGGCCACGCCGGCGACGGGCGAGAGCGACTCGAGGAGGATGCCGCCACCGGCCACGCAACCGCCCGTGATGAGCGCGGTCCGCGTGGAGAGCCGGCCGAGCAGGGACCCCCCGGCACCGCGGGTGGTGGCGGCCACCAGTTGGCCGACGACGTAGGCCCCGGCCCCGAGCAGGACACCGGTGGCCAGGTGGTTGCGCAGGAAGAGCACGCCCCAGGTGTCGACCCCGCCCTCGGTGATCTCGGCCAGGGCGAACACGGCCAGGAGCACCAGGAGGCCGTCCTGGCGGAGCCGCCGGACCGGGTGGGCCGTGGGCCGTCGCACCGACCCGCCGCCGGGGGCGGAGGCGAGGGCGGTGCCCGGGTCCGTGGCGAGCGCCCACACGCCCACCGCCAGCCCCACCAGCGCGATCGCCGGCCACACCCAGCGCCAGGAGACGCCGGCGTGGATGACGAGCGCGGCGACGGCGGCGCCGGTCGAGCGCGCCCGTGTTGAACAGGGCGTGGAAGCGCACCAGTGCGGACGGGGTGTCCCCGAGGCGGTGGGACGCCTCGGCGTTCATGGCCGTGTCGATGGAGCCCCCGGCGATCTCCACGAGGACGAGCACGGCGGCGAAGGCCCAACGGTCGCGCATCAGCGCGAGCACGCACAGGAGGACCGACCAGGCGAACAGCGCGATCCACAGCAGCCGGCGCGCCCCGACGCGGTCCGCCAGGTGCGCCATGACCGCGCTCGATGCCCCGGCCACCGCGATGGCGACCGCCAGCAGCAGGCCCAGCTGGGCGTCGTCGAGCGAGAAGGCGTGCTGGATGTCGAAGAGCATCACGGCCCAGCTGCCCCAGAAGAGGCCGAAGGTGGCGAACGCCGCGACGACCGGGCCCATGCCCGTGAGGAGTCGGCTCTCCACCGCGTGCGGGGTCGCGCTCAGGGTGTGCCGGCCGCCCCCGCCTTGGCCAAGAACGCGGCGCGGTCGACCACGACCCGCGTGACCCGCCCCGCCCCCACCAGTCCGCCGCCGTCACCCCCGAGCCGGGCGGCGGACACCGTGAAGATCAGGCGGCGCCCCTCGACCTTGACCAGGGTGGCCTCGGCCAGGACCACCGACCCCACCGCGACCGGTGCCAGGTGGTCGAATTGCACCCGGGTGGCCACGCTGGCCTGCTCCTCGCCGAGGTGGCCGTCGGTGGCCCGGCAGGTGGCCTCCTCGCACAGTGCGATGAGGCGGGGAGTGGCGAGCACGGGGACGTCGCCCGAGCGGAAGTACTCCGCCGTGTCCTCGTCGCCCACGGTCAGTTCGAGCTGGGCGCTCAACCCGGTGTGCGGCCCGTGCCCCGCTGCGGTCTGGGTAGCGGCGGGGTCGGCGGGCACGACGATTACGATACCGCCGTGACCGACACCGCCCTCATTGACCCTGACGTGCTCGAACGCGTGCTCTCCACCGCCTTGGAAGGGGGCGGCGACATGGCGGAGGTGTTCGCCGAGGACGCGGTGACGGCCAGTGCCATGCTCGACGACCGCCGGGTGGAGGAGCTGTCGTCCGGTCGGTCGCGCGGGGCCGGGATCCGGGTCGTCGAGGGTGAGACGACCGGCTTCGCGCACACGGCCGACCTGAGCGAACCCGGGTTGGCCGCCGCCGCCCGGGCCGCGGCCGCGGTGGCCCGCCAGGGCGGCGCCGGGGTGCGCACCGTCGCGCTCGGTCCGCTGTCGGCCCACGGACGGGGCGACCGCACGCCGCCGGATTCGGTGGACAAGGCCCGCAAGCTCGAGCTGCTCACGCGGGCCGACGAGGCGGCCCGCGCCGCCGGTCACGCCATCACCCAGGTCCAGGTGGGGTGCGGGGACAGCCGGCGCCGGGTGCTCGTCGCGAACTCCGAGGGGCTGCTGGCCCAGGACGACCAGATCCGCACGCGTTTCAACGTGGTCTGCGTGGCCAACGGCGACACCGGCATGCAGACGGGGTACGAGTCGCTGGCGCGCACCGAGGGCTTCGAGATCTTCGAGCGCCACCGGGTCGAGGACATCGCACAGCGGGCGGCCGCCCGGGCGCTGGTCAAGCTGTCGGCCCGCCCGGCGCCGTCGGGTGAGGTGCCCATCGTGCTGGCCGGCGGCAGCGGAGGCATCCTCTTCCACGAGGCGTGCGGCCACGGGCTCGAGGCCGACCACATCGTCAAGGACGCGTCCGTCTACACCGGGCAGGTCGGGGAGCTGGTCGCCAGCCCGCTGGTCACCCTGGTGGACGACGGGACGGTGCTGGGGGAGTGGGGCAACTTCGCCGTCGACGACGAGGGGTGCCCGCCCGGCCGCAACGTGCTGATCGAGAACGGGGTCCTCACCGACTACATGTGGGACTGGTTGCGGGCGCGCAAGGAAGGACGCAAGTCGTCGGGCAACGGGCGCCGGCAGAGCTACCAGCACCTGCCGATGGTGCGGATGACGAACACCTACCTCCTCGCCGGCTCCGAGGACCCCGACGAGATCGTCGCCCAGACCCCTTCGGGCGTCTACGTCAAGAAGCTCGGGGGCGGGCAGGTCAACACGGCCACGGGCGACTTCGTCTTCGGCACGACCGAGGCCTACCTGATCGAGAACGGGCGCGATCACCGAGCCGCTGCGTGACGCCAACCTCATCGGGAACGGCCCCGAGGTGTTGCGGCGCATCGACGCGGTGGCCACGGACTTCGACATGACGCCGGGCACCTGCGGCAAGGACGGACAGAGCGTCCCGGTCGGCTGCGGGCAGGCGACGCTGCGCATCACCGGCGTCACGCTCGGTGGGACGGCGTGACGAGCGAGCTCTTGGACCTGGCGCAGTCGGTCGTCGAGCGGGCGCACCAGGGCGAAGGCATCGAGGTCTACGTGACGCGGGGCACCGACACCGAGGTGCGCGCCTACGACGGCGAGGTCGAGTCGCTCACCTCGGCCGACTCCTCCGGCGTCGGCATCCGGGTCCTCGTCGACGGTCCGGGCGGCGCCGGCAGCCAGGTCGGATTCGCCTGGGCCGGATCGCTCGACCCCACCGTCATCGCCGCCACGCTCGCCGATGCCCGCGACAATGCCCGCTTCGCCACGCCGGACCCCGACGTGGTCCTGGCCGAACCCGACGGGGTGGCGCCCGCGGAGCTCGACCTGTGGGACGACGGCGTCGCGTCGACGCCCATGGAGAAGAAGGTCGCACTGGCGCTCGAGTTGGAGCGGGCGACGCGGGGCGCCGACCCGAGGATCCGGCAGGTGTCCTCGGCCGACTACTCGGACAGCCGGGTGGAGGTGGCGCTCGCCTCGACGACGGGGATCTCGTCGTTCCGGAGGCGCACCAACGCCTTCCTGTCGGTCGACGCCATCGCCGGGGAAGGGGCGGAGACCCAGACCGGCACCGGGTTCAGCATCGGCCGCGGCCCCGGCGAGCTGCTGCCCGACGAGGCGACGGACGACGCGGTGCTGCGGGCGACCCGCATGCTCGGCGCCCAGAAGGTGCCCTCCGCGCACTGCACGGTCGTCTTCGACCCGCGGGTGGTCTCCACGCTGTTGGCGGTGGTGGCGTCGGCGCTCTCCGGGGAGGCCGTCGTGAAGGGCCGCTCCTTCTTCGCCGGGCGCATCGGCGAGTCCGTCGGCGTCGGCGGGCTCACCCTCGTCGACGACCCGACCGACGCCCGCGCCTACGGCGCGACCTCGCACGACGGCGAGGGGCTGGCCTGCCGGCGCAACGTCTTGATCTCAGAGGGCGTGCTACGCATGTTCGTGTTCGACACGGTGTCGGCCCGCCGCGCCGGGACGGCCTCCACCGGATCGGCGGTGCGGGGCGGCTTCGCCGGCACGCCCTCGGCCGGGTGCCGTGCCCTGGTGCTCTCTCCGGGCAGCAAGGGCCAGGAGGAGATCCTGTCCGCCGTCGGCGAGGGCCTCTACGTGCAGTCGGTCACGGGCGTCCACTCCGGGGTGAATCCCGTGAGCGGCGACTTCTCGGTGGGGGCGGAGGGGCTGCTGATCGAGGGCGGCGCGCTGGCCCAGCCCGTGCGGGAGGTCACCGTGGCCTCGACGTTGCAGCGCATGCTGCAGTCGGTGGTGGAGATCGGCGGCGATCTGCGCTGGCTGCCGGGCGTGGCCGCGGGCCAGACCTTGGCCATCGCCGAGATGGCGCTCAGCGGCGACTGACCCTCAGCTCGCCGCGGTGGCGGCCGGCTTGGCGTCCGCTGCGGAGTCCTTGCTCCCGGCCGCCGCCGTCTCCTTCTTGGGCGTCGAGTCGGTTCCGGAGGACTCGCCGGCCGACTTCTCGGCCCCCTTGCCACCGGAGCCGTTGGCGCCCGAGGCCGCGGCCCTCGAGTCCGTCTTGTAGAACCCACTGCCCTTCAAGACGATGCCCACGTTCCCGTAGACCTTGCGCAACGGACCCCCGCACTCGGGGCACTCGGTCAACGGGTCGTCGGAGAATCTCTGGACGGCCTCGAGCTCGTGCCCGCACGCCGTGCACGCGTATTCATAGGTCGGCAATGGACTCCTCCGTCGGCCGCTCGTTGGCACTCACCAGCTGAGACTGCCAAGTCTAGCCGGGCGCACCGCCCGGGGCGGCGTCCCTCGGCAGTCTTCCCAGGTCGTAGACTCCATCTTCGTGTCCGACCGCATGCTGGCCAATCTCGACCCGCTGGGCGGCGCCCGCATGGTCGACGTCACGCCCCGTGAGCCCACGCACCGACGGGCCCTGGCTCGCTGCCGGGTCTCGATGCTGCCCGAGACGACCACCAAGGTGGCCAACAACGCCATCACCAAGGGTGACGTGCTGGCCGCAGCCCGGATCGCCGGCATCCAGGCGGCCAAGCGGACGGCCGAGCTGATCCCGATGTGCCACCCCGTGCTGGTGGGCTCCATCGGGGTCAACTTCTCCATCGGGGACGACTACGTCGAGGTGGAGGCCCAGGTCGAGACCGTCGACCGCACGGGTGTCGAGATGGAGGCGATGACCGCCTGCGCCGTCGCCGCGCTCACCGTCTACGACATGTGCAAGTCCTCCGACCGCACCATGACCATCGAGCACCTGGCCCTCTGGGAGAAGTTCGGGGGGCGGTCCGGGCCGTGGCGGCGGGCCGAGGCGAACCACCTCTGATCACACCGGCCCCGCCCCTCGGGTGCTGGTCTAGGTTCCACCCCTGGTGACCGTCACGAGCCGCGTGGAGGAGGCGCCGGGCATCGGCAAGGGCATCGTCGGCGCCGTCACCTCGGTCGTGGGCCGGATCGGCGGGCGCAACGCCGTCATCGCACGCTCGCTCGGCACCATGCGACGCGGTGCCATCACCCATGCGGACGGGGTCAGGCTGGCCGAGGCGGCCGACCAGGCGGTCGATCTCGGGATCCCCTTCGTCTTTTTCGTCGCCTCGAGCGGTGCCGACGTCCTCGACGGTGTCGCCGCGCTGCACGGGTGGGGCCTGGCGGCGGCCGCCATCACGCGTTGCAGCGGGCAGGTGCCGGTGATCGCGGCGGCGACCGGTCCCGTCGTGTCCGGGCCCGCCCTCCTGCTCGGGCTCTCCGACCTCGTCGTCATGAGCTCCGAGGCCGTGACCTTCGTGTCGGGTCCGCAGATGGTGGCGGAGTTCACCGGGATCGAGGTCAGCATCGGCGAGCTGGGCGGGCGGGCCGCGCACGCCACGGCGAGCGGCTTGTGCGCGGTGGAGTCCGACGACGTGGACGGCGCCGTGGCCGAGCTGCTCGAGTACCTGCCGTCGAACACGGACGAGGTGCCACCGCTCGCCCCCGTCAGCGACTCGGTGTTGCGGCCGACACCGGAGCTCCGGACGGTCATTCCCGACCGCAAGGCGGCCAGCTACGACGTGCGCGACGTGGTGCGTTCCCTGTGCGACGACGGCGAGTTCCGCGAGCTGTGGCCCCGGTGGGCCGGCCAGATCGTGACCGCCTTCGCCCGGCTGGGAGGGACGCCGGTCGGCTTCGTCGCCAACCAGCCCCGCATCCTGGCCGGCACCCTCGACATCGCGGCCTCGCAGAAGGGTGCCCGCTTCGTCCGTCTCTGCGACGCCTTCAACCTGCCGGTCGTGAGCCTGGTCGACACGCCGGGGTTCCTCCCCGGCAAGGACCTGGAATGGCGGGGCATGATCCGCCACGGCGCGGAGCTGGCCTTCGCGTATGCGCAGGCGACCGTGCCCCGGCTGTGCCTCGTCCTGCGCAAGGCGTTCGGCGGCGCGTACATCGTGATGGACTCCCGTGGCATCGGCAACGACGTCTGCCTGGCCTGGCCGGGGGCAGAGGTGGCGGTCATGGGGGCGTCCGGCGCGGTGCAGATCCTCCACCGCGACCTCGACTCCGGAGCCCGAACCGGCCGCGAGCAGGCCTATGAGGACACCTACCTCAACCCGTGGCGGGTGGCGGAACGGGGGTTGGTGGACGCGGTCGTCGACCCTGCCGACAGCCGTATCGTCCTCTGCGAGGTGCTGCGCCAGCTCTGCACGAAACGGGAGTTGGTGGTGGGTCGCAAGCACGATGCCGGCCCTCAATAGGGGTTCACCAGGGAAAACGAGAATTGTCACGGATTCGTAACGATCCTGAGGTGCATTCGACGCTGAACCCGGTAAAGGATTCGGGCATGATCAGCGATGTGGTCCCCCCCACAGACGATTCCCTGTTCGTGCTCGAGTCGTGCCACAGCACCTGGATCTTCGACACCGAGCGGATGCGGTTCCGCCGTGTGCTCAAGGGCCTGGCGCTCGACGTGCACGCGGCGACCACGGCATGGCGGGCCTATTACGGCCTCGAAGTGGACCCCATCTCGGAGTCGTTCGTCGTGCTGCTCAACCCGGAGGGCACGCGCCTGCTCCGGTCCTGGCGCCACGTGGAGCACTGTCCCCAGTGCGGTGGGAACCAGACGGCGGAGCTCTCGCTCGACGAGCTGAGGAGCGCGTCGCTGGCGTAGGCGACGACCCGTTCCCGAGGAACGGATGACGGAGGAGCCGACAGCCCCGAGACCGCGACGGCTACCTCCATTGGCTCCTCACGAAGTCGGCATAGGAGCCGGCCATGCGGTGGGGGAGGAAGGGGGGCACCCGACGCGTCACCCGTAGCACCGCTGCGTCGACGGACGGCACCGGCCGGAAGGCGCCGGCGGGAATGCGTCGGCCGACGGCGAAGGACCACCAGGGCACCCACGCCGTTGACAGCAGTGTGGTGGGGGGCATGGCCGCGCGCTTGCGCGCCACCTCCCACTGGACGACGAGATCGGCCCGCCGGAGTCCACTGCCGGGGTCGTCGAGGAGGTGGCGGAGGATGGCGGTGGTCGCACCGAAGGGGAGCGAGCCGAGCGCCCGGAACGGTCGCCGCGGCATCCGGTAACCGAGCACGTCGCGGCACACGACCGAGACGTTCTGCGCACCGCGCCGGCCTCACCTCGCGTCGCAGCTGCTCCGCCCAGTGGGGGTCCTTCTCCAGGGCGATGACGCGGACACCGCGCCGAGCGAGCGCGAATGTGCAGGCGCCGCGGCCGGCCCCGATCTCGACCACGAGCTCGCCGACGTCGAAGGCCGCCTCGGCGACCAGTGCATCGGCGAGGTCAGGCCGGAGGAAGTTCTGCCCGAGACGGCGACGTTCCCCGTCCCGTCGTGTCCGTTTGTCCGCGGACACGGACGTTCACCGTGGAGCCCATAGGCCACCATTGTGCATCGCGCCGCCGTCGCGGGCGCCACGGTCACGATGGCCCGGTGGCGGGTGGTCCCGGCCATCCGTGGCGGCGCTGCCGGCGCTCGGCGCGTTCGATCTCGCGCTCGACGTCGGACCACATGAGGGGCTCAGCGTCCTCGCCGGTGGTCTCAGCCGCCTGCGCCCGTGTCATGATCACGAAGGCCACGGTCCACAGCACGGCGATCGTGCTCAGCTTGGCCAGGAAGCCGGCCAACTGCTGATCGAGGAGCGACGACATGCCCACGACGGTGCCGGCGTGGGTGAAGGTCGGATAGAGGGAATGGCGGGCGAAGATCCACACGATGGAGAGGAAGCTCGGCACGATCGACTGGACGATCAGGTACCCGCCGCGTCCGAGGGCGGACAGTCGTGGCGCCCCCGGCAGTTCGGTGAGCACCGGCGCCCACAGCACGAAGCCCGAACCCAGCACGACGAGCTCGATCAGGAGCCGCGCCACGGCGGAGTGGGCGGCCAGGCTCACGGCGCCGGTCGTCAACGTGCCCACCGCCACGACGGTCACGATGGCCACCGCCGGCAGCGGCCGGACCACGACGCGGAGCACGGCGTCCACCAACGCCGGCCGGGTCAGCCGCGCGATGAGAGGCCGCGGCGTCCCCAGCACCAGGAGCGGGGGCACCGCCAGCGTCAGCAGGAGCCGCTGGAGGACGAGCGCCATCAGCAGCCAGTGGGCGGCCAGGTCGCCGAGCGGCCACGTCACGGCGGCGATCAGGACGACGATGCCGCCGACGAAGAGGAGCTTCTGGCGGGTGGTCGCTGCGCAGCCCGGTTGCGCGCGTGGCCCACAGGTACGTCAGCACGAGGGCCGGGAAGGCGAGCAGCCAGAAGACGTGCAGGTGCCAGTCGAAAGGGTGCGCGGCGCCGGTCACGGTGCCGCGGCCGCCGTAGGCTCTGGGCGATGGAGGCGCCCACGAAGCTCGACCGGTTGGAGCGCGTCACGGATCTGGTGCTGGTGCTCTTGGAGGCGAGCCAACCGCTGACGCTCGACTCGATCGCGCACCAGGTCCCGGGCTACCCCCCGGAGCACTCGGCGCGGCGCCAAGCCTTCGAGAGGGACAAGCGCCTGCTGCGCGACGAGGGCATCCCCGTGCTGACCGAGCCGCTGCCGGGCAACGAGCAGTTCGGGTATCTCATCGACCGCGAATCTTTCTACCTGCCCGATCTGCACCTCGAACCCGACGAGCAGGTCGCGCTCCAGCTCGCCGTTGCCGGCGTCCACCTCGGCGATCCTAGTGGTCGTGATGCGCTGCTGAAGCTGGGCGCGGCCGGCTTGGGCGACGTGCGTCCCATCGCCTCGATGGTCCCTTCGGCCGCGCTCATCGAGCTGTTCGAGGCGGTGCGCACGCACGCCGTGGCGACGTTCGCCTACAAGACGGAGGAGCGTCGTGTCGCACCGGTCGGCCTCTGGTTCCGCTTCGGGCACTGGTACCTGGTCGCCTGGGACCTCGGCCGCGCGGCCGTGCGGACGTTCCGCGTGGATCGCATCGAGGGCGAGGTGTCGCGGGGCGAGGCCGGGGGCGCCGTGGTCCCGCAGGACGTTGACGTGAAGGCGGCTCTGCCCGAAGAGCCCTGGGACGTCGAGGGCGAGGACCGGATCGAGATGCGGGTTCGGGTGGACGCACTCGAGGCACGCCGGGTGGCCGACGAGGTCGGGCAGGACAAGGTGGTCGAGTGGCTCGCTGACGGGTCGGTCGAGCTCGTGCTCGGGGTGTCGTCGTTCGCCTCCATCCGCTTCTGGGTGCTCGGCCTGCTCGACCACGCCACCATCGTCGAGCCGGCTGCCTTCCGGGAGGAGCTGGTGGCCTGGCTCGATGCGCTCACCGTTCCGCCCCCGCCTGCAGCGAATGTTCGGGCTTCCGGCGCCGGTTGCCGACGCAGGCGCGGCAGGCACCCGCCGAGGCGCGCAGCGCCCCCGGGCGCGAGACGAGTCGCCGGCTCCGACGCCTGTTGGCCCTGGTCGGCTGGCTCGCCCAGGTCGGCGAGGCCCCCATCGGGGAGGCGGCGAGCCGTTTCGGCATGAGCGAGAAGGAGCTCGTGGCCGAGCTCGAGCTCGCCGCCTGCTGCGGGACGCCGCCCTATACCCCGGACACCCTCATGGAGATAGAGGTCTCGGAGCATTCCGTCCGCGCCTTTCTGCCGGCCGAGTATGCCCGCCCCCGCCGCCTCACCCCGGCCGAGGGCTTCGCCGTCGCCGCCTCGGCCCGGTTGCTCCTCGCTGTGCCCGGCTCGGACGACGACGCCCTGCGTCGCGCCCTGGCCAAGCTCGAGGCGGCACTCGGGTCTCGCGAGGCGGTCGGGCTCGAGGTGGATGCCCCGGTCCACCTCGCGATCGTGCGGGAGGCGGCAGAGAGCGGCCGAGGGCTCGAGGTCGACTACCTCTCGGGCGTCGCGCGACGAGCTCACGACGCGCACGCGTGGAACCGGTGCAGGTCGTCACGATCGACGGCCATTGGTATCTCGACGCCTACTGTCACCGGGCCGGCGACATGCGGCGGTTCCGGGTGGACCGCATTGGTGCGGCGCGACCGCTCGAGCGCACGGCGGCGCCGGTGACGATGCGGGCGAGGCCGTTGGAGGAGATGTTCGTGCCCGGTCCCGGTGCGATCGAGGTCCACCTGCACCTGGGTCCGGGCGCGCGGTGGGTGCCCGAGTCGGTACCGGTGCGGGCGGTGGGACGCGCCGCCGACGGGACGGTGACCGACGTGGTGCTCGACGTGTCCGGCACGGCCTGGTTCGAACGGCTCCTCCTCCAGCTCGGCCCGTCCGCCCGCGTCCTGAGCCCCCCCGAGATGACCGGGCTGGCGGCAGACGCCGCCCGCCGGGTGTTGGCGCGCTACGAGGCACGAGGATCCGAGCCCGATCGCGTTCCGGGCGTTCCCGGTAGTCTCACGCCGTGAGCGAAGTCAACGACTACAACCGTGGGGTCATCGAGGAGTTCCGGGCCAACAACGGCAGGGTGACCGGTGCCTTCGAGGGCGCCCCCCTCATGCTGCTCACCACAACCGGCGCCAAGTCGGGCCAGAAACGGGTGAACCCCGTCATGGCCCTCCAAGAGGGCGACACGCTCTACGTGTTCGCGTCCAAGGCCGGCGCTCCGACCAACCCCGACTGGTACCACAACCTGCTGGCGAATCCCGAGGTCGAGGTCGAGTTCGGCGACCAGCACTTCGACGCGATCGCCACGCCGGTCACCGGCCCGGAGCGGGACCGTCTCTATGCCGCCCAGGTCGAGCGGTTCCCGGGGTTTGGTGACTACGAGAAGGCGACCGAGCGGACGATTCCGGTCGTGGAGCTGCGCCGTACGTAAGTCCCGAGCTGCGGCCGACCGTTCACCGGGGCACGGAGGTGGGTGAGCGAGAGGAGCCCGGTGCTGGGGATCCACGGCGTCGGACGGGACGGGGCCGACTACTACCTGTCCGACCTCGCCCAGGAGCTGCCCGTCGCCGAGCCTGGCTGCTGGGTCGGCACGGCGGCTCGTGGGCTCGGCCTCGATGGCCCGCTCGGGCCCGTCGGCCTCTCCCGATTGCTCGGGGGCACGCATCCCCGGACCGGGCAGCCGATGGGATCCGGCCGGGTCGGTCTGGCCGCCTTCGACCTGACCTTCAGTGCTCCCAAATCGGCCAGTGTGCTGTTCGCACTCGGGGGCGAGGCCGCGGCGCGCCAGGTCGTCGGGGTGCACGCCGACGCCGTCGCCGGCGCGCTCACCTACCTGGAGAGGCACGCTGTCACGGCCGTCCGTCGATCGGGGGGCGAACGTGTGGTGATCCCGACCACGGGGATGGTCGCGGCGCGGTTCACGCACGCGGTCAACCGGAACGGCGACCCCCATCTGCACAGCCACGTCGTGATGGCAAACCTTGTCCATGGCGCGGACGGCCGCTGGAGCGGGTGCGACCGGCGGGGCATCGAGGCCCACCGCCAGGCCGCGTCGGCGGTCTACGCGAGCGGACCTGCGCGCCGGCTTGTGCGCCGCGCTCGGTGTGCGCTGGTCCCGAACGCCCGGCCGCACGGCCGAGATCGCCGGCGTCGGGCCGCACCTGCTCGGTGAGTTCTCCAGCCGCGGCGCCGACATCCGTCGTCACATGTACGAGGTCGGGGCTCGCTCCGGGCGGGGCGATCGCATTGCCTGGGCGGTCACCCGTCCCGCCAAGTCCCCGGTCCTGTCCCGTGGCGACCTCGTGGCGGAGTGGGATCGCCGAGCCCGCGCCGCCGGCGGGCCACGCCGAGCGCCTGCTCGAGCCGGGGCAGCCCGGCAGAGCAGCCCGGCGGCCGGTGCTCGACGAGCACCACTTCGCCGCGTGTGATCTCTCTCACCCCGCACGGTGGAGCCCGGCGCCGCGACGTGGTGGCAGCGTTCGGCGCTGCGGCGCTCGACGGCGTGCCGGCCGGTTCCCTCGAACGGCTCGTCGACGAGTGGGTGCCCGGTGGCCCCGTCGGGATGGCGGAGCCGCTTCAGCCCCGCCGGTCCGTGGTGCCGGCGAACCACCTCATCGGCGCGTTGGGTCCCCGGCCGCTCGCATCCGGACGACCACGAGCTGTGGATGGGCGCGGCAAGGGCAATCGATGCCTACCGGGAGCGCTGGGGGCTCGGCCGCTCGCCGGAGGCTCTCGGAGCCATCTTCCACGCCCGACCGGGCGTCGATGCCGGCGACCCGCCTTGCCGATCTCGTTCGCACCGCACGGCACCTCGACGACGTCCGTGCCCGACTCGGGCGCCGCGGGCCCGTCGCAGTCGAGCTGGACCTCGGACGCTGACACTCAGCGGTCGAGGCCGCGGGCCTCGACCCGCGGCCGAGCTCCCGCACCGCCGGCACAAGCTCCCGCCAGGGCGAATGCTCGTGTGACGGCGTCAGCGCGACCTCCCGGACCTCTTTGTCGGGGCCCGAGCACCAGGGCTCGGCCCGGTGAGCCGTGGGCGACGGCGTCGACGGGGAGGCGGTGCTGGAGGACCGAGCCGACCGATGTCGAGGGGCGGATACGGCCCCAACGGCCGACCGTCCGGCTGACCGTCGTGGCGGCCACCTCGCGGTCGCCCGCCAGTGCGCTGACGTCCCGCAGCGTCGCGGTGTCACCGATCCCGCGCAGGACGACGGTCGTCCCGAAGAGCGACAGGAACCCGTCGGCTGCCGTACCCCAGCGCCCCCGGGCCTGTGAGAGGTCCTGCAGGCAGGCGAGGACCAGAAGGCCCTGCCCGGCGCCCTCGCTGACCATGGCGGGTAGATCGGGGATGGGTGCGATGTTGGCGACCTCGTCGAGCGCCAGGAGCGTGGGAGGAGCGCCGCGCCCCTCGCGGGCACGCTCGTAGGTCGCGTCGCGTACGTCGCCGACGAGCGCCACGACCAACGGGGCGAATTGCCGCTGTCGTCGGCCCGTCGAGCAGACGTAGAGCGTATTCGGACCGCTGCAGAACGCATCGAGGTCGAGCGGCGGCGTCCGGGTCGACGTGAGGACCCCTTCGGTGCGATAAGCCGCCAGCACCCCCGATGCGGTCGACCAGATCCCCGACTGTTCCCGCGGGTCCGTCGCGACGATCCCGCTGAGCAGATCGGTCGCGGTGGCCTGCTCTCCGACGTGGGAAGCGAGGATTTCGAGGGCCGGCGCCCCGTTGTGGCGATCGATCCAGCGGAGGACGTCCTGCATCCCGACGCCCTCGAGTGCGGCGGCATGGAGCAGCGTCGAGAGCAGTGAACCGGCGCGTTCGGTCCAGTGGTCCTGCCCGGTGCGCGGCCCGCTCAACCGGCTGGCGCCGACCATCGCATCGGCAGTCACGATCGCCGCGTCCCAATTCGAGGCGGACGTCAGCGGTGACCAGCCGACGCGTTCGACCCCGTGCGGGCACTCGACCTCACCACTCGGGTCGTAGAGGAACGCCCAACCATCGCAACCACGTGAGCGTGCTGTCGCACGCATGACGTCGGGCTTGGTCGACGTCGAAACGACCGGCCCGTCCGACAACAAAATATTGGGTATGACCAGGGAGGATGTCTTCCCCGATCGCGGCGGCCCCAGCACCAGCGTCGAGCGCTGGGGGCCGGCCCACATCCACCCGTTTCTGCCGTTTCCGACATAGATGCTGTGGTGCGCAAGACGGTGGACTTCGTGCAGAGCAGCCGTCGAAATCAGGCACGGATCAACGGTGTCGACATGGTCCTGATCGCCGCGTTCCATGGGTGTGATGTTTGTGTTGGGGAACAGGAAATTCCATAGGACATATCGCCCAATGTCGCGACAACGAAACGATGATCGAGTCGTACGACCGCAGTACGCGCGTGAATTGCGTCTGTCGAAAGACGTGAATCACAGGTCACTCACGAAGTCAAAAAGGCGACGCGAACAAAGAATGCTTGACCTGGGCACGTTGACAACAGAAGAATGTGTGTACCCGAAGTGTGGAGGAGGGTTGACATGTGCTGCGACACGACTGTGTGTGGCGCGCAAAACGAAAGTTGTCGGTTCGTGTTTCGCGCCGTCGCTGGTCGCGCCGTACATGAGTCAATGCGACGTTTGCAACTCGGGCAATTCAGGTCGGTGTGGCGTGATGCGGTGGTGTCGATGACGCCGTCACAGCAGCGCCCGCCGACGCCAATGACAGTGAATCCGGTGCGGCAGTGCGCACGGTGTGGGGCTGTGACCCCCGGCGTGGCGCAGGCTTCACCTCTATTCAGAGACGATGCTCCTAGGGAGGTGCACCTGTGGCAGTAGCCGCAAAAAGAAGGGCCCCGGCCAGAAAGGCCGCAAAAAAGCGGGCCCCCGCAAAGAAGGCAGTGAAGCGCGCCCCGGCCAAGAAGGCCGTCAAGCGCGCTCCGGCTCGCAAGTCGGTGAAGCGGGCCCCAGCCAAGAAGGCCGCCAAGCGGGCTCCGGCTCGCAAGGCCACCAAGAAGCGGGCCCCGGCCAAGAAGGCCGCCAAGCGGGCTCCGGCCCGCAAGGCCACCAAGAAGCGGGCTACGGCTCGCAAGGCCGTCAAGAAGAGGGTTGCCACCAAGCGGGCTCCGGCCAAGAAGAGTGCCACCAAGCGGGCTCCGGCCAAGAAGAGGGTTGCCACCAAGCGGGCTCCGGCCAAGAAGGCGGCACGTCGGAGCTGAGCGCTCCGTCCCGAAGCCGCATGTGAGACCGGGGGCCTGCGGGCCCCCGGTTCTCATGTCAGGTCGCTTGACCGAGCTCGACCACGTCGGCGGGCCAGTCCACGTCATAGGCGAGGTCGGGGTCCCGCAGCACGCGGACGGGGAGCCCGATGCGCGTCGCTTCGGCCCGGTGGGCACGGAAGGAGCCTGAGCCGTACGCGAAGTGGAAGTCGTGCCCGACGGGGAGCCGCAAAACGTTGGTGCCGTCGTCGCGCCGGTCGGGGACGAGGGTCACACCGTCGAACGTTGGCAGTGCGCCCAGGCCACGGGCCCGGGGGAGGTCGCCGTGGGCGACGGTCACCCAACGAGCGCCGGCGCGGGCCAGGCGGTCGACGCCCGCCCGGACGGCGCCGTTGAGACCCTGCCCCGGCTCCCACATGACGGCTGCGCCCAGGTCCGTCGCCCACCGCGCCACCTCCTCGTCGTCGCAGACGACGGCGACGGGAAGCGGTGCGCACGCCGACACCACATGTGACGCCATGGCCCGGACGAGCCGTTCCCGCTCCGGATCCGCCATGGCGGAACCCAGCCGCCGCTTGGCCTGGTGGAACGCCTTGACCGGGATCAGGACCACCTCGGGCCCCAGCCGGGCGTCTGGCGCCGTGTGCGCATCCCGCGCTGCCGGCCCGGTCGCCCTCGACACCGGGACAGTGTAGGGGCCGAGGCAGGAGGACCTGGCGGGTCGCCGTAGTCTCTTGTGGCATGAGCGAGCGGGTGGCAGTGATCGGTGCCGGGTCGTGGGGGACCGCCATGGCCAGCATCATCGGTGCCGCCAATCCGACCTCGCTGTGGGTGCGCTCCACCGAGCTCGCCGCGTCCATGCGCGGAGACGGCGCGAGAACGAGAAGTACCTCCCGGGCATCCGGATCCCCGACGGGTTGGTCGTGACCTCCGTCGTTCGCCGAGGCGCTCGAGGGGGCGGCGATCGTCTTCATGGCGGTTCCCTCGCACGGGTTCCGTGACGTCCTCACCGGCGCCCAGCCGCTGGCGGGCGGGATCGACGCCGTCGTCAGCCTGGCCAAGGGAATTGAGATGGGGACAAACCTCCGGATGTCCCAGGTCGTGGCCGAGGTGCTGCCGGGTGTCCCGGCCGGTGTGCTCACCGGCCCCAACTTGGCCCGCGAGGTGGCGCTGGGTCATCCGGCGGCCTGCGTGGTCGCCCTGCCCGACGCCGCGCTGGCGCGCCGCGTGCAGGCGTTGGTGCACACCCGCACCTTCCGCACCTATATGGGCACCGATGTGATCGGCTGCGAGATCGCCGGCGCCACCAAGAACGTGATGGCCATCGCGGCCGGGATCGGCGACGGGCTGGGCCTGGGGGACAACACTCGGGCCGTGCTCATCACGCGGGGACTGGCCGAGTTGGGTCGCCTGGGCGTCGCGCTGGGCGGGAAGGTGCTCACGTTCGGAGGCCTGGCCGGCGTCGGCGACCTGGTGGCGACGTGCGCCAGCCCTCAGAGCCGGAACCGGATGGTGGGCTACGCCCTCGGTGAGGGGCGGACCCTCGACGAGATCGTCGGCGGCATGCACATGGTGGCCGAGGGAGTCAAGAGTGCCGGACCGCTGGTCGGAGCTGGCAGGCGCACACGGCGTCGAGATGCCCATCGCAGAGCAGGTGCATGCCATCGTCGAGGGACGCTGTTCTCCGGCCGAGGCCCTGATGAACCTGATGAAGCGGCCATCCCGCCCTGAATGGGACGAGGCGCTGCTCCGGAGCCTGCCTCGATGAGCGGGCTCTTCCACAGCTACGACATGTTGCCCGACGCCGACGACGAGGCTCGCCGGGAGGGTGCGTTGGCCCACGTCAAGGAGATCCTCTTGATGCACGGGACCACCGAGGAGGAGATCGAGCGGGCCGTCGCCGACGGCGTGGTCGATCTCCTCGTGGCCGACCGCCTGCTGATCCCGTCGCGCCGGCGCTACTCGCGCGTCGAGGTCGCCGAGCTCACGGGGGTCCCCATCGACAAGCTCGAGCGGTTCTGGCGGGCGCTCGGATTCCCGGGCGTGGACGACGACGACCTGGCCTTCACCGACCTCGATCTTGAAGCGGTGCGCCTCTTCCAGGGACTGCAGGCGCTCGGCGCGGCGGACTTCGAGACGGCGGTGCAGATGGCCCGCGTCATCGGGTCATCCATGGCCCGCATCGCCGAGGCGGAGCTGGTGCCCGGTGACATGGTGAGCGCGGAGGTCGACCCGGTCCTGTCGGCCGAGGCTTTCGCCAGCGTGGCAGACGTGACGATCCCCGCCATGGCCAAGCTGCTCGAGTTCGTGTGGCGCCGCCAGCTGGCGGCGGGAATCCAGCGCAGCATGATGCTCCGGAGTCACGGCCTCGCCCCGGGACAGAGCCCGGCGCTGGCCGTCGGATTCGCCGACATGGTCGGGTTCACGCTCTTGAGCCAGCACCTGGGCGACGAGGAGCTCGCGGCCGTCGTACGGCGCTTCGAGGAGCTCTCCCACGACATCGTGACCAGCGCCCGTGGGCGGGTGGTCAAGATGATCGGCGACGAGGTCATGTTCGTCGTGGACAACGTCGCCGATGCGGCGCGGATCGGCCTGGCCCTGGCCGACGCCTACGCCGACGACGACCTCCTCTCCGACGTCCGGGTCGGGCTGGCGTGCGGCCCGGTGCTCTTGCGTGACGGCGACTATTTCGGCCCCACCGTGAACCTGGCCCACCGGATCGTCAACATCGCCAACCCCGGGACGGTCCTCATGTCCGACGAGTTCCACACCGCTC
>CAVZFG010000001.1:0-111014 GCA_963774485.1 uncultured Acidimicrobiaceae bacterium | reverse complement strand
CCCCGATCGTGGCGGGCGGTTGGTGTGGTCGATCGAGGGGAGCTCCCTCTACGGGCTCAATCCCCTCACGGCTGGCACCGTGTCCAGCAGCTGTCGGTCGGCGGTGAGGCGAACCACTTCCCGACGCCCTCGGTGGGCGACGGCCTGCTCCTCGCGCCCACGAGCGACCAGGTCGTCGCCTTCTCCGGCTCGGCGGGGATCCCGGGGCCGCCGTCCCCGGCACCGCCCGCGCCACCGAACTCCTCCTACTGGATGGTCGCCTCCGACGGGGGCATCTTCAACTTTGGCAACGCCGGCTTCTTCGGCTCGACCGGCGGCCTTCCGCTGGTCAAGCCGGTCGTCGAGCATGGCGCCGACGCGCTCCAAGGACGGCTACTGGCTGGTGGCCTCCGACGGGGGGATCTTCAGCTACGGCGACGCCGTCGTTCCACGGCTCCATGGGCGGCAAGCCGCTGAACAAGCCGATCGTGGGCATGGCCGCCACGCCCGACGGGGGTGGGTACTGGTTGGTGGCCTCCGACGGGGGGATCTTCAGCTTCGGCGACGCCGGCTTCTTCGGCTCCATGGGCGGCAAGCCGCTTGAACAGGCCGATCGTGGGCATGGCCTCGACCAGCGACGGGCTCGGGTACTGGCTGGTCGCCTCCGACGGGGGGATCTTCAGCTTCGGCGACGCGTCGTTCCACGGCTCCATGGGCGGCAAGCCGCTGAACAAGCCGATCGTCGGCATGGCCGCCACGCCCGACGCCCTCGGCTACTGGCTGGTCGCCTCCGACGGGGGCATCTTCGACTTCGGCGACGCCGGCTTCTTCGGATCGGCCGGCGGCACGCCGTTGAACAGGCCCGCCGTCGGGCTGGCGACGACGCCCGACGGAAGGGGGTACTGGATCGTGGCGTCCGACGGCGGCGTCTTCAACTACGGCGACGCGAACTTCTACGGCTCCGAGGGCGGCGTCCGGCTCAACAAGCCGGTGGTCGGCATCGCGTCGGCGAGCTGATCCCCAGACGGTCAGTCACCGGCCGAGCGGTCGAGCAGTCGGCGCCATGCCGCCTCCAGGGGCTCCCCGAGGGTGTGCGTGACCTCGATGTCGACCACTTTCCTCCTGCTGGTCGTCCCCCGCACCAGGGTCACCGCACGGCGCGAAATGGAGAGCGCGTCGGCGACGGCCCGCAATGCGGCGTCGGTGGCGCGCCCACGATCCGGGGGCTCGACGACGCGGACCACCACGGCGCCGCCGTACTCACCGCCCACGACCGTCGCCGAGGCACCTGGCCGCACGTAGATCTCGACGCGCACGCACCCAGTTTGCACGTGCTGGCCCCTCTGTCGTGGTCAGGAACATGGAACGGCGGTCCACCGACCCGTGTGACGCGTCGGCCCGCCCACGCGATGATGCAGCGGTGCCACCCGCCACCCTGCTCCTGCTGACCGGCTCGCCCGGCTGTGGCAAGACCACCGTCGCACCGTTGGTGGCCGACCGTCACCAGCCCTCGGTCTGTCTCGACCTCGACTGGTTCTTCGCCACAGCTGCGCCGGGGTGCCGTCGAGCCCTGGCGTGAGGAGGCGCACGCACAGAACCGGGTCGTGCTCGGAGCCGCGGCGGAGGCGGCGGCGGCGTTCGCCACGGGTGGCTACTTCACCGTCGCCGAGGGGATCCTCTACCCGTTCATGCTCGACCTCTTCGTGACGGCGTGCGAGCCGCACGCCATCCCCATGAACTACGCCGTGTTGCGGGCCCCCATCGGCGTCGTCCAGCAGCGGGTGCAGGACCGCAGGATCGAACCGCCCCACGCCGGTGCGCTGGCCGATGCCGCGGTCGTCGACGACCTGTGGACGCAATTCGAGAGCCACGGGGTCGCGGAACGCCACCGGGTCGATTCCGGCGAGCGCGGGCCGGCCGAAGTGGCCGAGGAGATCGACCGCCGGCTGAGCGCAGGCGACTTCCGACTGTAGGAAGGAGGTGGCCCTACTGGGCCCCGGCGGCGAGGCGCTGCTTGGTCGTCAGGTGCTCGGGGTCCTTGTCGAAGTCCTTCAGCACGTGCTTGCCGAACGTCTCGACGGCCTCCTGGCACGACTCGATCGACATTGAGGTCGACAACATGCCGAACGAAAGCTGATCGGCGCCCGTCGCGGCGTAGTGCTCGATCGCCTTGCCCACCTCGTCGGGGGTGCCGATCGCGATGTCGCCCGACGCGATGACGGCGTCGAGCTGATCGGCGTCCAAGCCGGGGATGATGGCGGGCCACTCGGGGATGCCCGGGGGCCGGGGGAAGGTGTCGAGATAGCGGAACACGAGGCTCAGGTGATAGTTCGAGTCCGCCTCGAGGAAGGTCTTGCGGGCCTTCGCCCCGTCCTCCATGCAGATCATCTGCGTCGTGATCATCACGTTGTTGTTCACGAACCCGCCCACCGGGTTCTCGCAGTCCTCGATCTTCTCCTTGTAGCGGCTCACCAGCGGCGTCAGCTGGTCCGGTGTCGAGAAGCCGAAGCACAGGACGCCCACGCCCAGCTCGGCAGCCAGGTCGAAGGTGCCCGGGCTCCCCGCCGCCATCCAGAGGGGCGGGTGGGGCTTCGAATAGGGCTTGGGCAGCACGTTGCGGGTCGGCATGGAGAAGAACTTGCCCTGGTAGCTGTAGTCCTCGTCCTTCCACATGCGCACGATCTGGGGCAGGGTCTCGGCCACCATCTCGCGGGTGAGCTCGGAGTCCTCGATCCCGAAGCCCTTCTGCTCGGTGGTCGACGAGCCGCGGCCGGTGCCGAACTCGAAGCGGCCCTCCGAGAGGTGGTCGAGCATGGCCACCCGCTCGGCGATGCGGGCGGGATGGTTCACCGGCGGCGTGATGTTGAAGATGCCCGAGCCGATGTGGATGTTGCTCGTCTTGGCGGCGACGAAGGCCAGGAACGACTCGGAGGCCGACAGGTGCGAGTACTCGGTCAGGAAGTGGTGCTCGGAGGCCCAGGTGTACTTGAAGCCGGCCTTGTCGGCCGCCACGATGAAGGCCACTTCGTCCAAGAGGCGGTCGTGCTCGGCCGACGCTCCGTGCTGCTCGACGTACCGGGGCAGCACGCACGCGGCGTTGAAGATGCCGAATTCCATGGGTTGGACGTCCTCGTCTACGGGGCCGCCGGCGGTCCGTTCCGCCGGCGTTCCGGCGACGGTAACACGCCCTCCCCAAAAATGCAACGTGTTCCAATAATGGTCGTGTTCGTCCTGTTCAGAGACTTTTGGAGATCCGCGCGGGCTCAGCGATCGACGCCGAGCACCAGCCCGCTGGTCGGCACGCCGGTCCCCGCCGTGACCACGACGTGCTCGAGATCCTCGACCTGGTTGACCGCGGTGCCGCGCACCAGCCGGACCCCCTCGGCGATCCCGTTCATGCCGTGCAGGTAGGCCTCGCCGAGCTGGCCTCCATGGGTGTTGATCGGCAAGGCGCCGCCGAGCTCGAGGCGGCCGTCGCGCACGAAGTCCTTGGCCTCGCCCTTGGCACAGAACCCGAGCTCTTCGAGTTGGTAGAGGACGTAGGGGGTGAAGTGGTCGTAGAGGATGGCGGCCTGCATGTCGTCGGGGCCGAGTCCCGAGTTCTCCCACAGCTGGCGCGCCACCACGGCCATCTCGGGCAGCCCGAGCAGATCGTCGCGGTAGTAGCTCGTCATCATGTCCTGGCCGGCGCCCGAACCCTGTGCCGCCGCCCGGACGACCACCGGCTTCGTGCGGCAGGTCGCGGGCGCGTTCGAGCGAGGTGACCACGAGCGCCTGCCCGCCGTCGGTCTCCTGGCAGCAGTCGAGCAGGTGCAGCGGCTCCACGATCCAGCGGCTGGCCTGGTGCTCTTCGAGGGTGATCGGCTGCTCGTAGAACCAGGCCTTGGGATTGGTCGCCGCGTGCTTGCGGTCGGCCACCGCCACCCGGCCGAGGTCCTCGCTGGTGGCGCCGGTCACGGCCAGGTAGCGCTGGGCCGCCATGGCCACCCAGGACGCCGGCGTGAGCAGCCCGACCGGCAGGTACGAGGCCATGTGCGCGTTCTCCGCGTTGGGCAGCGCGGCCCGGCCCTGGACGCCGGCGCCGAAGCGGTTCCCGGAGCGCTCGTTGAAGGCGCGGTAGCAGACCACGACGTCGGCGACGCCCGAGGACACGGCCAGCGCCGCCTGCTGGATGGTCGCGCACGCCGCCCCGCCGCCGTAGTGGATGCGGCTGAAGAAGGTCAGCTCCCCGATGCCGAGACTGCGGGCGATGTCGATGTCGGGGTTGGTGTCGGAGCTGAAGGTGACCATCCCCTGCACCTCGGACGGGGCGATGCCGGCGTCCCTCAGCGCGGCGTCGACCGCCTCGGCGGCCAGGCGCAGCTCGGAGCGTCCCGAGTTCTTCGAGAACTCGGTGGCCCCGATACCGGCGATCGCCGTCGCCCCGGAGAACGTGTGCGACAGGCGCCATCAGCCGGGCTCCTCCCCGAGCGGCAGGACGACCTTGACCGTGCCGGTCACGTGGTCGCCGAGGTCGTTGGCGCCGCGGACGGCGACGGTCACCATGCCGCTCGTGCCGTCGTCGCCCAGCGGGCCCTTGGCCGTCACCGAGCCGGTCAGCGTCATGGTGCAGTCCGGGTAGTTCGGTGCGCCGAGCCGGATGTCGACCTCCGACAGCCGGCTGCGCGGCCCCGACCAGTCGGTCACGTAGCGCCCCACCAGGCCGTTCGTCGTCAAGATGTTCATGAAGATGTCCTGTCGAGCCCCGCTCCTTGGCCCGCACGGGATCGTGGTGCACGTCCTGGTAGTCCCGGCTGGCGATGGCGCCCGACACGATCAAGGTGCGGGTGATCGGCAGCACCAGGGTCGGCAGCTCGTCGCCCACCGAGACGTCGAAGAAGGTCGGACCCGGTGCCGTCACTGCCCCGCCTCCGCCTGGGCCAGGGCGCGCTCGGCGATCCCCGCACCGAGCCGCGCCAGTTGCGCGCTCGGGCCGCCGAGCATGAGCTCGATCTGCTTGCCCCACAGGAAGTAGCGGTGGATGGGGAAGGTGATGTCCGCCCCCAGGCCGCCGTGGAGGTGCTGGGTGGCGTGCACCGTGCGCTGGCCACGCTCGGCGGCCTGCCACTTGGCCACCCGCGCCGCGTCCGCGGCGTCGCGGCCGGTGTCGAAGCGCCAGGCGGCGTTCTGCGCGGTGACGCGCATCGCCTCGATGTCGATGGCGGCGTCGGCCGCCCGGAGCATGGTGGCCTGGAAGGTGCTGAGGGGGCGCCCGAACTGGTGGCGCGTGTTGAGGTACACGCGCCGTCTGGGTCAGCGCCGCCTCGCAGACGCCGACCTGCAGCGCGCACAGCCCGATGGTGGCGGCGACCAGGAGGAAGTCGAGCGCCACCCGGCCCAGGTCGGGGCCGACGAGGACGTCCTCGGGCCCCACGTCCGCCCCGGTGAGATGCAGGTGCGGGTGGATCTCGCGGTTGGTGGTCACCGCCCGCTCGAGCGCGACGCCGGCCGCCCGAGGGTCGACGAGCGCCAGCAGGACACCGCCGTCCTCGCCGCGGGCGGGCACCACGATGCGGGCCGCCAGGTGGGCCTGGGGCACGGCGAGCTCGGATCCCTCGAGCGTCCATCCCCCGTCGCGCGCCGTGGCCCGCACGGCCGGGGACGACGTCGGGCTGAACGCGCAGCCGTTCAACGCAGCGGTGAGGATCACCTCGCCGGCGACGACGCCGGGCAGCCAGCGCGTCCGCTGCGCCTCCGACCCGAAGTGGGCGATGGGGAGGGCGCCCAGCACGAGGGTCGCCCACAGCGGCACGGGCGCCACCGCCCTGCCCTGCGCCTCGAGCAGGAGGCACAGCTCCATGAGGCCGTAGCCGGCGCCGCCATCGGGCTCGGGCACGGCGAGGCCCAGCAGGTCGGCGTCGGCCAGGGCCTGCCACAGGGCGCGGTCGATGCGCTCGTCGCTCTGCTCGACGGCGGCGACGCGCGCCGGGGTCGACCAGGCCCGAGAAGAGCCCGGTCGCCGCCTCGGAGACGGCGAGCTGCTCGTCGCTCAGGGCGAAGTCCATCAGCCCCCCTTCCCCGCCGCCGCACCGTCGGCCGGCACGAACACCGGCAACGACAGCTCGTCGTCGTAGTCGACGAACTCGGCGCGCAGCGCCAGCCCCACCTCGATGGCGTCCGGCTCCACGCCTCCGATGTTGGCCACCACCCGGGTCCCCTCCTCCAGCTCGACCAGACCGATCGGCAGCGGGTACTCGAACGCCGGGACCTGGGGGTAGTGCACGACGACGTAGGAGTACAAGGTGCCCCGGCCGCTCGCTTCGACCGTGTCCCACTCGAACGAGCCGCAGGTGGCACAGGCCGGCAGCGGCGGATGGCGCAGCGTGCCGCAGGACGTGCAGTGCTGGATCAGCAGACGGTGGGCACGGGCCCCCTCGAACCAGAACGCGTTGTCCTGGGTGATGGCCGGGTGCGGCCGCGGCGGGCGAGGGTGACGACGCCGTGGCGGCAGGTACTTGAGGATCCGGAAGCGCATGGTGGCGACCGGCTCGCCGCGGTCGAAGAGCGCCTGGACCTGCTCCGCCGACACGGGGGGCTCCGGCACGTCGGCATCGGGCACCGCGACGTAGTCCATGCGCGTCGTGATGAAGCGCCCCGTGCCGAGCCCCGTGCGCTTGGGGTCGGAGATCGACTCGATCACCGAGCGCACCAGCACCCGGTCGCCCACCATCACGGGGCGCCCGTAGTGCTGCTCGCAGTTGGTGGCCACCACCGAGGTCAGGCCCTCGTCTTGGAGCAGGGCCATCATGACGCCGTCGGGTCCGCTCCCCTGCTCCCCGGCCGCGCGGGCCTCCTCGACCGCGACCGAGGCGCGCAGCCCCCGCATGATCCAGGCCTGCAGCATGGTGGGTGGGGCGATCAGGCGCTCGTAGCCCGCCGCCTGCGCCGCCTCGTCGGACACGTAGACGGGGTTCTCGTCGCCCATGGCCTCGACCCAGTGCCTGATCATGGGCAGGTTGACCGCGTCGGGCGAGAGCGTGGGCGGACCGGCCGCCTGGCCCACCAGCGCCGCCAGCTCGTCGCTGTGGTCGGGAAACGCCGCGAGCTCCTCGAGGCGCTCCGACCGCTCCGACCGCTCACCCTCCGCGCCGCCGCGCTCACCGCGCCCCCCGGGTCATCCCCAGCCCGGCGGCGGCGACGATCTCGCGCTGCACCTCGTTCACGCCACCGCCGAACGTGTTCACCTGCGCCTGGCGCGCCGTCGCCTCGAGCCGGCCCCGCAGCAGCGCGCCCGGCGACCCGGGGACGAGATAGCCGGCCGCGCCGATCACCCCCAAGAGCAAACGCACGACCTCGAGGATCCGCTCGGTCCCGAAGACCTTGATCGACGACGACTCCGCCCCGGTGAGCTCGCCGTCGGCCACGTGCACCGCCATGCGCCAGTTCAACAGCCACATGGCCTCGAGCTCCGCATGGCACTTGGCGAGATCCATCTGCACCCAACCCTGGTCGACCAGCGTCCGCCCGTCGTCGGTCTCCTGCGCCGCCGCCCAGGCCACGATGTCCTCGTAGAGCGAGAGGGCCAGCCCGCTCCATGCCGCCAGCCCGACCCGCTCGTGGTTGAGCTGGGTGGTGATCATGCGCCAGCCCTCGTTCTCCTCGCCGACGCGGTTCGCCACCGGGACGCGCACGTTGTCGTAGAAGGTCTGCGTCGTGGTCAGGCCGCCGACGGTGTTGATGATCGACCACGCGAAGCCGGGCGCCGTCGTGGGGACGCAGACGATCGAGATGCCCTTGTGCTTGGGCACCTCGGGGTCGGTCCGCACGGCCAGCCAGACGTAGTCGGCCATGTCGGCGCCCGACGTGAAGATCTTGGCGCCGTCGACCACGTACTCGTCGCCGTCGCGCACGGCCCGCGTGCGCAACGACGCCAGGTCGGTCCCCGCCTCGGGCTCGGTGTAGCCGATGGCGAAATTCAGCTCGCCCGAGAGGATCTTGGGCAAGAAGAACGACTTCTGCTCCTCGGTGCCGAAGCGCATGATGGTGGGCCCCACCGTGTTGATCGTGACGAAGGGGAACGGGGCGCCGGCGCGCCGGGTCTCGTCGAAGAAGATGAATTGGTCGGTGGCCGGCCGGCCCTGGCCGCCGAACTCGGTGGGCCACCCGATGCCCAGCCATCCGTCCTTGCCGATCTGGCGCACGACCTCCCGCCAGGCCTCGCCGCCCTCGCCGCCGTCGGCCAGGCCCGCCCGCACCTCGTCGGTCAGCAGTTCGGCGTAGTAGCGACGCAACTCGTCCCGCAGCTGCTGCTGTTCGGGGCTCTCTTCGAGGAACATCGTGGGGCAGCCTCGCGTGCGGTCCGCGGTCCCTGCCAGGTCAAGGCCGCGCTCGGGCCAAAAATGTAACACGTTCTCGTTTCGGGAGCACCCGGGGCGGCCGTCGCCCCCGGTTCGGGTCCCGGCGCCGGGCCGTGCCTATGATCGAATGACACACGTTCTAGAATTGGCCGCGAAGGGCCAGGCACCCGCAAGCACCGGGTGTCCGAAAGGGGGGTCCTTGAGCCTCGAGGAGATCGACCTCATCGACGGGCGCAACTTCGTGGCCGGGGTGCCCTACCACTGGTTCGCCGAGCTCCGCCGGGAAGCACCCGTCTTCTGGCATCCCGAGCCCATCGCCCCGCGGGGCGGTTTCTGGGCCGTCACCGGTTACGACGACTGCGTGCACGTCAACCGGGACTGGGAGCACTTCTCCTCCGCCCGCCGCACAGCGCTCTTCCACGAGACCGAGGAGGAGCTGCTGGCCCAGCAGCAGCTGTTGATGCTGAACATGGACCCGACGATGCACACGCGCTACCGCCGGCTGGTCAACAAGGGCTTCACCCCCAAGATGGTGCGGGACCTCGAGCAGCAGATCATCGGGTACGCCGACGGCATCATCGACTCGGTCTGCGAGCGCGGCAGCGCCGACTTCGTGGAGGAGATGGCGGCGGAGCTCCCTCTCCTCGTCATCGCCGAGCTGCTCGGCGTGCCCCAGGAGGACCGCCGGATGGTCTTCGACTGGTCCAACCGCATGATCGGCGCCGAGGACCCCGAGTACCAGGTTCCCGGCGCCGCGCCGGACGAGGCGCTGATGCAGGTCTACAGCTATGCCGAGGAGCTGGCCGCCGAACGCCGACTCCGGCCCAAGCAGGACCTCATCTCGGTCCTGCTCGACGCCGAGGTGGAGGGCGAGAAGCTCAACGAGCTCGAGCTCGATCTCTTCTTCCTCCTCCTCATCGTGGCGGGGAACGAGACGACCCGCAACCTGATGTCGGGCGCGATGACCGCCTTCTTCGACCATCCGGACCAGTGGGAGCTCTTGCGCAAGGACCGCTCGCTGCTCCCGAGCGCCGTCGAGGAGATGCTGCGCTACGTCACCCCCGTCATGCACTTCCGCCGCACGGCCACCACGGACCTCGAGCTGCACGGGCAGGAGATCGTGGAGGGCGACAAGATCGTCTTCTGGCACATCTCGGCCAACCGTGACGAGTCCGCCTTCGAGCACCCGGACTCCTTCGACATCACCCGCTCGCCCAACAACCACATCGCGTTCGGCGGCGGTGGGCCCCACTTCTGCCTGGGCGCCAACCTCGCCCGCATGGAGATCATGGTGATGTTCGACCGCCTGCTCGAGCGTGTGCCCGACATCCGGCTCGACGGCGAGGTCCAACGGCTGCAGTCGAACTTCATCAACGGGACCAAGCACATCCCCGTCGCCTTCGAGCCCTCGACCCCGGTCGGGGGCACGCCGCTCCCCGCCCGGGCCCGCTGAGGGCCGCCGCCGTGGCCGAGCGCGGGATCCGCTTCCACCAGGCTGTCGCCTTCCTGCCCTCCCGCCAGATCCTCCCCCTGGCCCGCGTCTGCGACGACCTGGGCTACGGAGGTCTGTACGTCTCCGACCACCTCTTCAACCCACGGCAACGCGAGTCGCGCTACACCTATTCGACCAGCGACGACGGCGCACCGGGCTGGGAGGACGCCACGGCCTGGCCGGACCCGATGTGCGTGATCTCCGCCTGTGCCGGCGCGACCGAGCACCTCCTCTTCACCACCGGCATCTACATCGCCCCGTTGCGCGACCTCATGACGGCGGCGAAGACGGTCGGCACCACGGCCGTGCTCTCGGACAACCGGCTGCGTCTCGGCATCGGGGTCGGCTGGTGCAAGGAGGAATTCGACCAGACGGGGCAGGACTTCGCCACCCGCGGCAAGCGCCTGGACGAGATGATCGTCGCCCTGCGGGCCCTCTGGCGCGGCGGCTACGTCGAGTTCCACGGCGACTTCTACGACGTCCCGGAGTGCCAGATGGAGCCCGCCCCCACCGAGCCGGTGCCCATCATCGGCGGCGGCCACTCCCCCGTCGCGCTCCGGCGGGCCGCCGAGCTGTGCGACGGCTGGATCGCCGCCGGCGCCTACGGCGAGGAGGAGGCGTGGCTCCACCTCGCCAACCTCAAGGCGGCACTCGAGAAGGCGGGCCGCGACGAGGACGGCTTCAGCGTCTACCTCTCGCTCAACGAGCCGCCCGACGTCGACCTGTACCGCCGCTTCGCCGACGCCGGGGTGACCGACTTCGTGTGCGCGCCGTGGATGTTCGTCGACGTCGCCCCGGGCACGCCCGACGACCAGGCGCTGGCCGCCCGCCTGCCCGCGGTGCGGTGGTTCGCCGACGAGATCATCGCCAAGGTCTGACCGACTCCGACGCAGGCGAAAGACCCGGGACACGCGAGAGGAGCCGCACGTGAAGACGATGAAGATCGGGCTGCAGCTGGGCTACTGGGGCTCGGGTCCGCCGCCCAACGCGCAGGAGCTGGTCATGGAGGCCGATCGCCTCGGCTACGACTCGGTCTGGACCGCCGAGTCCTACGGCTCCGACGCCCTGACCCCGCTGGCCTGGTGGGGGTCGCGCACCGAGCGCGTCCGCCTCGGCACCTCGTTGTGCCAGCTCTCCGCGCGCACCCCGACCGCCATGGCGATGGCGGCGCTGACCATGGACCATCTCTCGGGCGGCCGCTTCGTGCTCGGCCTCGGGGTCTCGGGCCCCCAGGTGGTCGAGGGTTGGTACGGCCAGCCCTTCCCCGCACCCCTCGCCCGCACCCGCGAGTACGTCGACATCGTCCGCCAGGTGCTGGCGCGCGAGAAGCCGGTCACCAACGAGGGCCCCCACTACCCGCTGCCCTATCCGGGCGGCACCGGCCTGGGCAAGCCGCTCAAGTCGATCGTGCACCCGCTGCGGGCCGACATCCCGATCATCTTGGGGGCCGAGGGCCCGAAGAACGTGGCCCTGGCCGCCGAGATCG
This sequence comes from uncultured Acidimicrobiaceae bacterium, assembly GCA_963774485.1. Classification (GTDB taxonomy): domain Bacteria; phylum Actinomycetota; class Acidimicrobiia; order Acidimicrobiales; family RAAP-2; genus Bog-473. The sequence continues at coordinate 99,721 of CAVZFG010000001.1, read as the reverse complement.
CCGACGGCTGGTTCCCCATCTTCTTCTCCCCGACCGCGATGTCCTCCTTCGAGGCGTCGCTCGACGAGGGCTTCGCGCGCCCGGGGGCACGTCGCAGCGTGGAGGACTTCGAGGTGCTGGCCCTGGCGCCCACGGTCATCAACGACGACGTCGAGGCGGCGGCGGACGGGTTCCGGCCCTCCCTGGCGCTCTACATCGGCGGCATGGGTGCCAAGGAGATGAACTTCCACTTCGACGTCTTCGCCCGCATGGGCTACGAGGAGGCGGCCCACAAGATCCAGGACGCCTACCTCGACGGCCGCAAGGACGACGCCGCCGCCGCCGTCCCCACCGCCATGGTGGAGGACATCGCGCTCGTGGGGCCGGTGGAGAAGATCCGCGACGACCTCGAGGCATGGCGCGCCTCGCGCGCGACGACCATGCTCGTCAACGGCGACGTCGCCACCCTGCGCCTCCTGGCTGAGCTGGTGCTCGGCTAGGTCGACGCCGTCGGTACGTCGACGGTACATCGCCCGCGGACCGCCGGCCGCCGGCTCGAGGTAGGTCGCCGGCCCGAACCCGAGGATCGGGATGAAGATGAAGGCCAGGAAGATCAGGCCGACCGCGAAGGCCGTGCTCTTGGCGAACGACTTGGCCAGATCGATCGCCACGATGATCCAGACGATGATGTTCACGAGCGGGATGAAGTAGAGGATCAGCCACCACCCCGGCCGACCCACGATCTTCAAGATGACGTAGTAGTTGTAGAAGGGGATGATGGCGGCCCAGCCCGGCCGACCCGCCTTCACGAAGACCTGCCACAACGCGGCGATCTCGAAGACGATGACCGCGATGTAGACGATCACCACGACCCACCCGGCACCGGAAGAGGCAAGCAGCACGGCCGTCATGATGGCCCTCCCGTTCTGCCCACCTGGGCTGCCGCGGGCGTCCCGATCGTAGGCCTCTGCACCGCCCGCTGCAGCGATACCGACCAGGCATGCGCTGCACGGTCACACCGATCGGCCACAATGCCGTCCATGACCCTCTTCGACGTCTCCGACCTGTTCGGGTCCGAGCCGGCACCGAGCGACGAGCGGCTCGGCCGAACGCGAAACCCTCGAGCAGCCGGGCGCCGGACCGCGACACGGTGGTGCGGCCCCGCCCGAGGTCGAGGTACGCCTCAGCGCACGTCGCCGCAAGACCTCGGAGGCCAAGTGGGTCGGAGGACGCATCGTCGTCTCCCTGCCCGCGCACCTCGACGTCGAGTCCCGCCAGAAGACGATCGACTGGCTCGTGGAGAGGCTGCTCACCCGCGAGCGCCTGCAGCGCCCTGCCGGTGACGACGAGCTCCTGGCGCGAGCCGTCGCATTGAGCGACCGTTACGGGCTCGGGAGGCACCCGGTCTCGGTGCGCTGGGTGACCAACCAGTCGGCCCGTTGGGCGTCGTGCTCGTACTACTCGGGCCAGATCCGCGTCTCGCACCGCCTGCGCGCGGTGCCGGAGTGGGTGCTCGACTCGGTGTTGGTCCACGAGGTGGCGCACCTGACCCACCCCGACCATTCACCCGCGTTCCATCGTCTCGCCGGCTCGTACCCGCGCCACACCGAGGCGGGGACCTTTCCTCGCCGGCTACGGCCTGGGCCTGGCGAACCCCGTGCGTAGGCGCCCCACATGGTCCCCGGCGCGCCTGCTCCGGTGCGCCGCCGGTTCAGACGGGTTCTTCCGCCAGGATCCGGCCCAACCGGCGCAGGCTCTCGTTCGCCCCGCCCAGCGTGAGCTCGATCTGACGGGTCAGGAGGAAGTAGCGGTGCAGCGGGTAGTCGCGGTCGACACCGACACCGCCGTGGAGGTGCGACGCGGCGTGCACCACACGCTGGCCGCCCTCGGCGGCCCAGTACTTGGCCACGGCAACCTCGGCCGCCGCCGGTAGCCCCGCCGCCAGCCGCGAGGCGGCCTGCCATGCCGTGAGCCTGATCGCCTCGGTGTCGACGTAGGCGTCCGCCGCGCGCTGCCCGACGGCCTGGAAGGTCGCGATGGGCTTGTCGAATTGCACCCGGGTCTTCGTGTACTCGGCCGTGAGGTCGAGGGCCGAGGCGCAGGCCCCGGCCTCTTGGACGCAGAGCGCGGTCGTGGCGAACTCGGTGACGAGCGAGATCACGGCCGCGCCGTCGCCCTCCTCCCCGAGGAGACGGTCGGCGCCGACGCGGACGCCGTCGAGCTCAACGATCGCCTCGGGGCGCCCGGTCGTGGTCGTCTGCCGTGTCAAGGTGACCCCCTCGGCGCCCGTGTCGACGATGAAGACGCCGGCCTCCGAGAGCGCACCGTCGGCGCTCTTGCACGTCGCCGGCACCAACACGGCGTCCGCGACGAAGGCGGCCGGGACACACGCCTTCGTGCCCGTCAGCAGCCAGGAGCCGTCCGGTTGGGCCATCGCCGTGGTCGCCGGCTCCGTCCCTCCGGGAAGGATCACCTCGCCGGCCAGCTCGGCCATGGCGGCGGTGAGGACGGTCTCCCCGCTCGACACGCCGCTCAGCCACGCCTTGCGCTGGGCCTCGGTGCCGAACCGCGCGATGGGCACCGCGCCGTAGACCATGGTCTCGACCACGGGCACGTAGGCCGCCGTGCGACCCGCGGCTTCGATCACGAGGCAGGCCGCCACGAAGTCGAGCCCCGCGCCTCCGACCTCCTCGTCAAGGTGGATGCCGAGCAGGCCGGCACTCGCCAGCTCACGCCACAGGTCGCGGTCGAAGGGCCCCTCGTCGCCCGCTTCGGCCTCGACCTGCTTGAGCCGGTCGTGCGTCGACCGCTCGCCGAATATCTGCCCGGCCAGCTGGCGGACGGCTTCTTGCTCTTCGCTGTAACTGAAGTCCATGGGGTCTCCTGGTTGGGCGGGTCGGGGCGGGCTCAGCGCAACGACCGCGGCATGCCGAGGCCGAAGATCGCGATGAGGTCCCGCTGGATCTCGTTGGTGCCGCCGCCGAAGGTCAAGATGATCATGGAGCGGGCGTACATCTCGAGGCGGCCGGCGATGACCGCGGCCGGTGACCCACGCGTGAGGTAGCCGGCCTGCCCCAGGATCTCCATGAGCAAACGAAAGGCGCGCAGGTAGAACTCGGTGCCGAAGACCTTGATGGTCGAGGCGTCGGCCACGTCGAGGTGGCCCTGCGTGCCCTGCCACGCCACCTTCCAGTTGATCAGGCGCAGGAACTCGAGCTCGGCGTGCACCCGGGCGAGGTGCTCCTGGACCCACTCCTGGTCGACCACACGCCGGCCGTCGGGGAGCTTGGTGGACTGGGCCCACGCCCGCACGTCGGTCAGCACCCTCTCGACGATCCCGGGCGAGCACAGCGTGACCCGTTCGTGGTTGAGCTGGTTGGTGATGAGGTTCCAGCCCTGGTTCTCCCCGCCCACCAGGCTGGTGGCCGGGACGCGCACGTCCTCGTAGAACGTGTAGTTGATGTTGTGGTCCCCGAGCAGCTTCATCGGGACCACCCGGATCCCCGGCGTGTCCATCGGCACGACGAACATGGAGATCCCCTTGTGCTTCGCGACGTTGGGGTCGGTCCGGGTGGCCAGCCAGACGAAGTCGGCGTCGCCGGCGAGGCTGGTGAAGATCTTGGAGCCGTTGATGACGTACTCGTCGCCGTCGCGCACGGCCCGGGTGGTGAGCGAGGCGAGGTCCGTGCCCGAGTTGGGCTCGGTGTAGCCGATGCAAAAGGAGATCTCACCGGCGAGGATCTTGGGGAGGAAGAACTCCTTCTGCTCCTGCGTGCCGAAGTTCATGATCGTGGGGCCGACCGTGTTGATGGTGAGCATGGGAACGGGCGCCCCGCTGCGCATGGACTCGTCGAAGAAGATGAACTGCTCGATGGCCGAGCGCCCCTGGCCGCCCCACTCCTTCGGCCAGCCGATGCCGAGCCACCCGTCGCTCCCCATCTGCTTGACCACCTTGCGCACGACGGGCCCGACACCGCCCGCCTTGCCCAACTCCTGCTCGACCTCGGGGGTCAACAGGTTCTGGTAGTAGGCGCGCAGCTCGCTCTTCAGCGCCTGCTGCTCCTCGGTGTAGGCAATCTCCATCGGTGTCCCTCCCGGGGTGGCGGCGCCACATCGGCCCACGTCAACGCCACGTCGTCGCCGGCCCCGCCGTGGTGGGCTCCGCGCGCTAGAACACGTTACAGTCCGCTTCGGGGCGCGGCCACCTGGGCCCCGGAGGCCGCTGCGTACCGGCGAGTAACCTGCAATGCGCCCCGGGGGCGGGTCCCCGCGGGGCACGATCGAACCGAGGAGCCGTCACCATGCCTGAAGCCGTCATCGTCGCCACCGGTCGCACGCCGATCGGGCGGGCCAACAAGGGCTCGCTCGTCGAGTGCCGGCCCGACGACCTGAGCGCGCTGGTGCTCCGCGCCGTGCTCGACAAGGTGCCCCAACTCGACCCGGCCGAGGTGGAGGACGTCCTCCTCGGCTGCGGGCAGCCGGCCGGCGAGGCCGGGTACAACGTGGCCCGGGTGGCGGCCATCCTCGCCGGACTCGACGACGTCCCGGGCGTGACGGTCAACCGCTACTGCTCGTCCTCGCTCCAGACGATCCGCATGGCGGCGCACGCCATTCGTGCCGGCGAGGGCGACGTCTTCATCGCCGCCGGCGTCGAGACGGTGAGCCGCTACATGCACGGCGCGTCGGACACCGGTCCGCACAACCCCGAGTTCGCCGAGGCCGAGGAGCGGACCAAGGTCCGCGCCCCGGCCGTGACCGAGCCCTGGACCCCGCCCTCGGGCCTGCCCGACGTCTACATCGCGATGGGCCAGACCGCGGAGAACGTGGCGGAGTACGAGAAGGTCGGCCGCGAGGAGCAGGACGAGTTCGCGCTGCTCTCGCAGACCCGGGCCGTCGCGTCGCAGGAGAACGGCTTCTTCGAGCGCGAGATCATCCCGGTCACCCTCGCCGACGGCACCGTCGTGGCCAAGGACGACGGGCCGCGGCCGAACACCACGCTCGAGGGGCTGGCCAACCTCAAGCCCGTGTTCCGCGAGGGCGGGACCGTCACGGCGGGCAACGCCTGCCCGCTCAACGACGGCGCCGCCGCCGTCATCGTGATGAGCGACACGAAAGCCAAGGCCCTCGGCATCACGCCGCTGGCGCGCATCGTGGCCAGCGGGGTGACCGGGCTCAACCCCGAGATCATGGGCCTCGGCCCGGTCGAGGCCTGCCGCCAGGTGCTGGCGCGGGCGAACATGACGATCGACGACATCGACCTGGTGGAGATCAACGAGGCCTTCGCCGCCCAGGTCATCCCCTCGGCCAAGCATCTCGGCATCAGCTGGGACAAGCTGAACGTCCACGGCGGCGCCATCGCCCTCGGCCACCCGTTCGGTCAGACCGGCGCCCGCATCATGACCACGTTGCTCAACGGGCTCGAGGACGGGGACAAGACCTTCGGCCTCGAGTCGATGTGCGTCGGCGGCGGCCAGGGCATGGCCATGATCGTGGAACGCCTGAGCTAAGCCTCCCGGGAGCCCGCGGCATGCGCCTCCTCGACGGCGGGGGCAGGGCCGGGGTCCACGCCCTCGCGTCCGGCCAGGTGCAGGGAGACCAGCTCGCCCAGCAGCGCCAGGTCGAAGAAGCGCCCGAGGTCGTCGTCCCCTTCGGCCCACACCTCGAGCACGTCGGCCATCACCTCTTCGGTGGCGGCGCGCACCGCGGCGAACAGGCCGGCCATCCCGGGGCTCTCGCCCCGGTGTCGCAGCAGCACGAGCGACATGGTCTGGCGCGTCACGTCCCCGCCCTGGCCCCACCCGGCCAGCTCGTCGTAGGTCAGCGCGGGCAGGGCGGCGGCGAACGCCGGCGCCTTGGCGTTGAGGTTCACCCGGGCCTTCCACCAGCGGGCGGCCACGGCGGCCCCTCCGCGCCGCGCCGTAGACGAGCGGGATGGTGCGCCCGACGCGGCGCGCCAGCTCCGGTGCGGGGCCACCCGATGCCAAGAACGCGTCGCGCCGACGGGCCAGGGCTGTCGCCGCCGCCGTGACCGACGGGGCCCGGTCGGGCACCAGGCCGGCCCGGGACAGCGCGACCAGCAGCGCCACGACGGCACCCCCCAACGCGGCGCGCGCCCGTGGCGCGTCCAGGCCCCCCGGGGAGGCCCGCAGGCACCGGGCACCACGGCAGCGCGGCGTCGACGGCCAAGCGGGCCAGCGCACCGTCGGCGTCCCCCCCGACGGCCACCACGCGCGCCCCGCAGGCGACGGCCTGTGCCGCCGCCGCCAGCGTCTCCTCCGTGCGGCCCGAGGACGACACCGCGAAGACCAGCGTGTGCTCGTCGACGAAGCCCGGCACGTCGGCGCCGTGGACCGAGCCAGAACGGCACCGCCAGGTCGGGCGCGACGAGGGCGGCGGCCGCCTCGCAGGCGATCCCCCCCGTGCCCACCCCGAAGGCGGCGACGGCGCGGGTCGCCGCGCCGTCGGACGGGCCCAGCATCTCCCACGCCCGGCGCGCCGTGTCGAGCGCCTCGGGCAGCTGCTCGGGAAGCGGCCGCGGCCGCCTCCCAGAGCCCGAGCGTGTCGAGGTACTCCGTGTCGGTCACACCGGGGCCGGCCCGGTGGCCCGCACCCCGTCCTTCTCGGCCTTGGCCATCAGCCGCTCGTGCTCCGCGTCGCCGACGTCGACCGCCTCGTCCACCAAGAGCACCGGCACGCCGTCGACCACCGCGTAGCTCTTCTTCAGCCGCGGGTTGTACAGGACGTCCTCGTCCTCGAACCACAGCAGGGGTCCCTTGTCGACCGGGCAGGCCAGGACGTCGAGCAGGAGTGGGTCAAGGCTCATGGTCGGCTCCTTCGTTCGGGCCGGCCCCCCGGCCGGCGTTGGCGGCGATCAGCTCTTGCACCTCGGCGCTGTGGGCGGCACAGAGCGCCGGTGTCCTCGCCTCGACGTTGAGGCGCAGCAGCGGCTCGGTGTTGGAGGGCCGCACGTTGTACCACCAGTCGTCGTGCTCGACGGTCAGCCCGTCCAGCAGGTCGACCGACGCCCCCGCGGCGCGCTCGTGCTCGGCCATGGCGGCGACGGTGGCCGCCGGGCTCGCCACTTCGGTGTTGATCTCTCCGGAGTCCGCGTAGCGCTGGTAGGGCTCGAGCATCACCGAGAGCGGTTGCTCGCTCTGGCTCAGGAGCTCCAGCACGAGCAGCGCCGTGATGATGCCCGAGTCCGCCCGGAAGTTGTCGCGGTAGTAGTAGTGGCCCGAGTGCTCGCCGCCGAAGACGGCGCCGGTCTCGGCCATGATCTTCTTGATGATGGAGTGGCCCACCGGGGTGCGCACCGGCCGCCGCCCATCTCGGTGATCACCTCGGGCACCACGTGGGAGCAGATCAGGTTGTAGAGGATCGTCTCCCCCGGGTGCTTGGTCAGCATCGAGGCCGCCACCAGCGCCGTGGTCAGCGACCCCGAGACGGACTCGGCCATCTCGTCCACGAGGAAGACCCGGTCGGCGTCGCCGTCGAACGCGAGGCCGATGTCGGCGCCCTGTTCGAGCACGGCCCGCTTGAGCCGACCAGGTTCTCGGGCTGAATCGGGTCGGCCGGATGGTTGGGGAAGGTGCCGTCGAGCTCGGGGAACAGGATCTCGACGGAGAACGGCAGCTTGTCGAAGACGATGGGCACGACGAGGCCGCCCATGCCGTTGGCGGTGTCGGCGACGACCTTGAGCGGGCGCAACGAGCCGACGTCGACGAACGACACCACGTGGTCGGCCCACGCTCCGAGCAGGTCGAGCTCGCGCCGCGAGCCGCGCAGCGGCGGGAGCGGTTCGCCGAGCAGCTTCTCGGCGTCGGCCTCGATGTCGGCCAGGCCGGTGTCGCGCCCGATCGGGCGCGCCCCGGAGAGGCACAGCTTGAGGCCGTTGTACTGCGCCGGGTTGTGCGACGCCGTGAACATGGCACCCGGGGCGTCGAGGTGCCCCGAGGCGAAGTACAAGAAGTCGGTGGAGGCCAGGCCGAGATCGGTCACGTCGACCCCCTCGGCCCGCACGCCGTCGGAGAACGCGCCGGAGAGCTCGATGCCCGACGGGCGCATGTCGCGGGCGACCAGGATCTCGCGCGCGTCGGCGAAGCGCGCCATGGCGCGCCCGATGGCCCGGCACATGTCCGCGTCGAGTTGGTCGGGCACCGTGCCGCGCACGTCGTACGCCTTGAAGACCTGGTCCATCCGGCTCACGGGTCTCCACCATAGGGGGCGCCCGCCGCGCGGTCCGAACCGACGCTCAGTGGATCAGCCCGCTCCCGCCGCGCTCGCGATGGCCACGATGGCCACCAGGTTGAAGGTGCCGTGGGCCACCATGTTCATGCCGAGACGCCCGGTGCGGTACGAGACGGCGGCGAGGATGATGCCGAACGCCGCCAGACCGGCCAGCTGCACCCATTCACCGTGGGCGAGGCCGAAGAGGAGCCCGTCGGCGATCACGGCCAGGACGACGCCGGCGGCACGGGCGCCGCCGGCCGCCCGCAGCGGCGTGAACAGCCGGACGAGCGCCTTCAACAGCAGGCCGCGGAAGAAGAGCTCCTCCATGGCCGGCGCGAACACGACGGTTGCGATGGCGATGATGACGAAGCCGCCGCCGTGCGAGGACCCGGTCAGGCGCTGGGACGGCGCGTTGAAATCGTGGATGTCGTGCTGGAAGGGGGCGTACATGAGCGCGACGAGGATCTGGCCCCCGATGCCGATGGCGATCCCGACCAGGTCGATGAGCCGGAAGCGCAGGCCGAGGTCGCGCACGAAGTTGCGGGTCCCCTGGGTCCGGCTGGCCAACCAGGGTGCGCCGATGAACCCGATCCACAGGCCGAGGAGCGTGGACACCACGTACCACTCGGGGGGCACCGCGGCCGTGGCGATCGACTGCATCTGCGCCGCCGTCTTGCCGGCGATGGCGCCGGCGACGAGCCCGAAGACGAGCGCGCCGAGCTGGCCGGCCAGGAACCCGACCAACGCGTAGACCAGCCACATCCAGCCCTGGCGCTTGGTCTGGGGAGGAACCCAGGGCGTATCGAGGAAGGGGACGTCGCCCGCCGCCTCGGGTGGCGGTGGCGGTGGGACCGCCGGCCAGGAGGCCGGGTAGCCCGGTGGCAGCGGCGCTGCCGCGGCGTCACGAGAGGTGCCGGGCCGGCCCGGGCGCCCAGTACCCCGGCACCGCCGCCGCCGGCCGGCGGCGGCGGTGCCTGCTGGACCCATTCGCGGGGCACGTACCCGGCCGGGACGGGCCCGGGCGGGCGTGCGGGCGGACCCGGAGGACCTGGAGGCGGCCTGCCGGGCTCCGAATCGGTCATCGTCAAGACGATATCGGTGCCTGGGGGACCCGCGACCTGCAGGGGACCCGCCTCGGTGACGCCGGCGGGGCGGTCACCGCCGAGCAGGGGGGGCGCCTAGCATGGAAGGGTGAGTCCGCAGCGGATCGACAAGCCCCCGACCCGGCCGAACGCGCCGTCGGGCGGGGACGGCACTCCCCCGCCGGGAGCACCGACCGGCCAGAGCTGGCGCTGGCTCTGGGGCGTGCTCGCCATCGGGATCGTCGCCATCCTGCTCGCCGTCGGCACGATCAAGACCATCGAACGCCAAGACGATCTCGTACACCAAGTTCATGCAGGACGTGACGTCCAAGCAGGTGTCGACGGCCAAGATCTCGAACTCCACCGGCGAGATCACCGGGAACCTCAAGGACGGGACCAGCTACGAGGTCCAGGGCCCCAGCCCGTCGCTGCCCAACGACGTCTCGACCATGCGCAATGACGGTGTCGAGGTCAGCTTCCCCACCCCGTCCTCGAACCTGTTCACCGACCTGCTGCCCTACATCTTCATCATCGGCATCGGCGCCGCCTTCATCTACTTCATCGGCCGCCAGACCCGGGGGCAGATGTCGGGGATCATGTCGATCGGCCGCTCCAAGGCCAAGACCTTCAGCAGCGACCGGCCGTCGACCACCTTCGACGACGTCGCCGGCTACACCGGGGTCAAGCAGGAGATCAGCGAGGTGGTCGACTTCCTCAAGACCCCCGCCCGCTTCAAGGAGATCGGGGCCAAGATCCCCAAGGGCGTGCTCCTCGTGGGCCCGCCCGGAACGGGCAAGACGCTGATCGCCCGGGCCGTCGCCGGCGAGGCCGGCGTGCCCTTCATGTCGGTGAGCGGCTCGGACTTCATGGAGATGTTCGTGGGCGTCGGGGCCAGCCGGGTGCGCGACCTGTTCCAGACCGCCCGCAAGCAGGCCCCCGCCATCGTCTTCGTCGACGAGATCGACTCCATCGGCCGCAAGCGCGGTGCGGGGCTCGGCGGCGGCCACGACGAGCGCGAGCAGACGCTCAACCAGATGCTCTCGGAGATGGACGGCTTCGACACCGCCGAGGGCGTGGTGATGATCGCGGCCACCAACCGGCCCGACATCTTGGACCCGGCGCTGCTGCGGCCGGGTCGCTTCGACCGCCAGATCGTCGTGCCGCTCCCCGACCTCGAGGAGCGGCTCCCCATCCTCCAGGTGCACTGCAAGGGCAAGCGGATGGCGGACGACGTCGACCTCGGCGTGGTGGCGCGGGGCACGCCGGGCATGAGCGGGGCGGACCTGGCCAACCTGGTCAACGAGGCCGCCCTCCACGCCGTGCGCCGCGGCAGCGCGGAGATCGCGATGGCCGACTTCGAGACGGCGCGCGACCGCGTGCTGCTCGGCCAGCGTCGAGAGTCGATGGTCCTCTCCGAGGACGAGAAGGAGCGCATCGCCTACCACGAGGGTGGCCACGCGGTGCTGGCCTACGTGCTCGAGCACGCCGACCCCGTGCACAAGGTCACGATCCTGCCGACGGGCATGGCGCTGGGCGTCACCCACCAGCTGCCGATGGAGGAGCGCCACATCCACCCCCGCCAGTACATCGAGGACTCGCTGTGCGTGCGCATGGGGGGCCGCTGCGCGGAGCTGCTCGTGTACGGCGACCTGTCGACCGGCGCCGCCAACGACCTGGTGGGCAACACCGAGCTGGCCCGCAAGATGGTGCGCGAGTGGGGCATGAGCGACGCCATCGGCCCCATGGCCTGGGGGTCCCAGGGCCAGGTCTTCCTGGGCGAGGACCTCATGCACACCCGTGACTACTCCGAGGACACCTCCAAGATCATCGACGAGGAGGTCGAGCGGATCCTGCGCTCCGAGGAGCAGCGGGCCATGGAGGTGCTGAGCAAGCACCGGGGCGGCCTCAACGCCATCGCCCGGGCGCTGCTCGACAACGAGATCATCGACGGCGCCGAGGTGGCCCGGCTGGTGGACGAGGCGCACGGGTCGCCCGTGCACAGCGAGGGGGCCAAGTCGGTCCCGCACTTCAACGAGGCCGCCATCCGCCCGCCGGTCTGCCAACGGCGCCGGGAACGGCCACGCCCGGCACGCCGACGCCGACGCCGACGCGGCGGCCGACGCGGTGTCGGCCACCGAGCCCGCCGTCGTCCCGGTCGCCCCGGCCGTCCCGGTCGCCCCCGCTCCCCCCTCGAGCCGCCGCAGCGACGCCGAGCCCTGGCCTCCGCCGCCGTGGCCGCCCCCCGCCGACCCCTCGGCCGGGGCTCCGGAAGGACCACCGGCCCACTACGCCCGCTCGCCCGTGACCCGCGAGGCACGGCGTCCCCCCGAGGAATCGAACCGGATCCGGCCGCGCTGCGTCAGAAGGGGGGATGGTGGAGCAGCAGCTCGCAGACTGGCTGGAGGAGGGGTACGTCGCCTCCTTCCGCACCGCCTGCCTCATCCTGGGCAACCGGGCCGACGCCGAGGAGGCCGTGCAGGACGCCTACCTGCGCGCCTGGCGCTTCCGCGACTCGCTCTCGGCCGTGCCGAACATCCGGCCCTGGCTCTATCGCGTCGTCGTCAACTCGTGCTACTCCAAGCTGCGCCGCGAGATCCCCCACCGCGACCGCCGCGCCGGTGACGAGCCGCTGGCGCACCTGCCCGAGCCGGGCGGTGATCCCGAGACGAGGGCCGAGCAGGGAGAGACGGCCGAGACGGTGCTGGCCGCGCTGCAGCGGCTCCCGATGTCGCTGCGCGTGCCCGTCGTCCTGCGCTACTACGCCGACCTGAGCGAGCGTGACATCGCACTCGCCATCGGCCGGCGCCCGGGGACGGTGAAGTCGCGCCTGCACGAGGCCCGCCGCCGCCTGGCGGCCGACCCCGCCCTGGCCGCCCTGGCCGGCGCCGGGGACTCGCCTCCCGCCGAGGAGACCGGACCATGACCATGCTCGACGACGACCGCCTCGCCACCCTCCTCGCCCGGGCCGGCGCGGCCTTCGAGGTGCCCGCCACGGGCGCCGACGACATCGTGGCCCGGGCCGCCGGCTCGATCCCCGCTACCGCCGGCAGCGACGGCCCGGCGACGGCGCCGGCGGTTCGGAGGCGGACGCCGGAGACGGCGCGGCGGTCGGCCCCGTCGCGGCGCGGGACGGCCGGGTGCAGCGGCTGGTGGCCGTCGCCGGCCGGCACCGCGTCCTCTCGGTCGCCGCCTGCGTCGTCGTCGCACTGGTGATCGCCGGCGGCGTCGCGGCGCTGGTGCGCGCCCCGGCGGGCCCCACCCTCACCTCGAGCCTGCCGCGCGGCGGCCCGGTCACGTCCCTCCACGCGCCGGCCACGACCACCCCGCGCCCCGCCGGTGCGGCCGCAGGCCCGCACGGCACGGTGGCGGCCCCGCCGTCGTCCGGGGTGGGCGGCTCGAGCCAGGGCACGGCCTCGACGCCCTCGATCACGACGCCGAGCGTGCCCACCACGCCGTCGCTCCCGGGTGGCGCCGTGGGCCAGTCCGCCAAGATCGAGCAGACCGGGACCCTGGGACTGACCGTCGGCCGCGGCCGGCTCGACCCGACGATGACGCAGTTGACCGCCCTGGCCGGCGCCTTCGGCGGCTTCGTGGCGAACTCGCAGACCCAGTCCGGGGAGGGCACCGGCGGCACGCCGTACGGCAGCATCACCCTCCAGGTGCCGGTGGACAACTTCTCGGCGGTGCTGAAGCAGGCCCAGGCGCTCGGGAAGACCTCGAGCCTCACCACGAAGGCCACCGACGTCACGGGCCAGTACGTCGACCTGCAGGCGCGCATCACCGCGCTCGAGGCCAGCCGGCAGCAGTACCTGTCCATCCTGGCCAAGGCCACCACCGTCGGCGACGTCCTGGCCGTGCAGGAGCAGCTCGACGGCATTCAGTCCCAGATCGAGCAGCTCCAGGGCCAGTTGCAGGTCCTCACCAGCGAGACGTCGTACTCGACGCTGACGGTGACCGTCAGCGAGGGCACGCCGCCGCCGCGGCCGGCCCCGCTCCCCGAGTCGGGTCTCGTGCGGGCCTGGCACGACAGCATCGGCGGCTTCGTGGCCGGCGTGGAAGGCGTGGTCCGCCTCGCCGGGCCGGTGCTCTTCGCCCTCCTGTGCCTCGGCGTGCTCCTCGTGGGCGGGCGGGCGCTGTGGCGCCGCTACCAGCGGCACCGGTTGTAGCGCTCAGCGGCCGATCGCAGCCGCCAGCGGGATCCCGGGCATCGTCACGACGCCGATGCCGCCGGAGGGGTTGGCGCTCTCGCTGACCGCCATCGCCCCGCTCGCCCGCACGACGACGGGATCGACACCGACGTCGGAGAGGACCGATGCCGCCATGTCGCCCGCGGCGAGCGTGCCGGTGGCGAGCGGGTGGTCACCCGAGGACGTGACCACGAAGGCCGTGTAGCGCTCGGCGTCCGGAGGACGTGTTCAGCAGCCCCAGGGCCGCCGGCGTGGCGCCGCTGACCGCCGTGTTGGCGCTCGTCCCCGGTGGGGGCACCACCCACGTCCCGGTCGGCGAGATCGTGGTCAGCCCGTCCACCGCCATCGCCATGCCCGGCCTGGGGCGCCGACGAGGACCCCGGCAACACGACCGTCCGGCTCACGACGACCCCGGGGCCTCCGGTGGCATCGACGGCGACGGAGTAGGTCTCGCCACGGGGGATGCGCGTCTGTGCGCTCGTCGCCAAGGCCCACGTCGTGCCCGGCGCGACCGTGTCGGTGAGCGGGGCCAACGGCCCGGACGACAGGCGCAGCCGCACGGTGACGGCTTCGGGGGCAGTCCCGGGATTGAAGACGTCGACCTCCGACGAGCCACCCACCGCCTCGTGGGCCTGGGGAATGGCCCAGGCCGCCTCGGGGCGTGCCGCGCCCGGCACCAGGGAGAGGCCGGCCGAGGAGCCGGAGAACACCTGCACCTCGGACGCCACGACGCGGCCGGTCCGGGCGGCGACGACGGTGCTCACCGTGGCCACGTCCTGCACCTCGGAGGCGACGTTCTCCACCTGGACCTGGCCGGCCTGCAGCACGATCCCCTGGTAGTTGATGGGATGGACGGCGCCCGTCGGCGTCATGAAGCTGAGGTCGACGACGACCGGCGTCGACGTCGGGTTGAGCAACGACAGGTAGAGCCCGTCGGAGTTGACCGTCGTCCCGCCCGGGAAGTACCAGGTGGACGACGTGGTGCTCTGGCACGGAGCCTGGGACCAACCCGACGAGCCGTGCACCGCCTGGGTCACGGCGACGCCGCCACCCGAGAGGATCACCGTCTGGGACTCCCACGAACCCGACGAGAGGGCGGGGATGGACGGCGCCACGACGCCGTGGGCCGGGACGGCGACGGCCGTCCGTTCGGAGGCGCCCCCGTCGCTGACCGACGTGATCGTCCCGTCTGACGGGAGCGCCCGACGTGTTGGTGAGGACGAGGAAGCCCGGCGACACCCCCGAGGCGGTGGACTGCCCGGTGCAGTACCACGCGGACGACTCTGCGTCGGGCGCGCCGACCAGCGCGCTCGGTGCGGTCGACGGGCCGAGGGGAGCCGACGTCCCCCGGGTCCCGGCGATGCCCACCCCGGCGACCACCACCACGACGAGGGCGAGCACCAGCCACCGGCGCTCGGGGCTGTGATGGGCCGGGGTCATGGCTCCGGCGCGCGCCGCCCCGGTGGCCCGGCCGCGGCCGAGCCGACCAAGGCGGCCGCCAGGACCACCCAGGCCGCGAGCTCGAGCAGCACGGCCAGGGGGACGTAGGGGAACTGCGAGAGCGCGAGGGAGGCCTCGCCCTTGCGCCACGGCGTACTGGGCCGCCCACCCGAACGCCGGCTGCCGCCGCACCGTGCGGCCCTCGAGGCTGAGCGCGAAGCTCCCCGCCGGTGCGTAGCCGGCATACACGGTGCCCGCCGTGACGGCGCCGGCCGCCGGGGCACCCCCCGCGAGGTCGCCCAGCACGGGCTGCCAGCCCACCACGTCCGCCGCTCTCGGGTACGACCAGGCGTGCACCACCGGCAGTGGTGCGGCACGCTCGGCCGTCGCCGGCATGTCCTCCCCGTTCTCGAACACCTGCACCCCGACCTCGCCGGGCACGACCCGCAGGTCGTCCTGCTCGAGCAGGTCCGTGTCGAGCCCGGCCGGCGGTGGCGCGCTGACCGACGGCGTCACGGTGCCCACCATGGACGGGGCCAAGGCGTCGACCACCACCACGTAGCGCACGCCGGCCGGGGCGAGGAGCCGGCCCAGGTGCACCGTCCCGCCGGAGACGGCCAGGCGGACGGCGTCGGCCACGAGGTCGGCCGGCCCCGGCCCGGCGGGGGTGAAGACCTGCGAGGCGTCGGGCAGCGCCTCGGGCGTCAGCGCGTAGGCCAGTCCGGGCTGCACCGACCAGCCGCCGGCCGGCAGCGCCCTCGGGTCGCCGAGCCACAGGACCCGGGCGGCGCCGGTGCCGCCGGGGTGGACCGAGGAAGGCGAGCGGCTGCTCGACCCCCTGGGACGGGCAGACCCCAGCGGCCGCCGGCCGCACCGGCCACCACCGGGAGGAGGCCGAGCGCCACGAAGACGAGCGCGACCGACACCGACCACCTGACGCCAGCCGAACTCGCGGCCCGTGAGGTCCTCCTCGAAGGCCGAGATCCCCAGGCCCACGCAGGCCGCCACCGCGAGCGCGGCCGGCGCCAGCACCACCGACTCCGAGGGGGTGAAGGATCCCAGGTCACCCCGCGAGGCGGCGAAGGCCAGGCCCCACGACCCGCACGCCGTCACCCACAGGCGGGCCGCCCAGGTCAGCCTGATCCCCCGCCCGAGCACCAGCGGCAGCGCCGCCGCCGCCACCAGCAGCCACACGATGGGTGAGCGGGCCACCGGCCCGATGGCGAAGCGGACGACCTCGCCCCAGTTCGGTGCCGAGGCGCCGGCCACGGGTAGCCCGAAGATGGCGACCGCTCCCTTGCCGGCCAGTGCGGTCCCGACCACCCAGGGGGCCGCCAACACGAGGGCGACGGCCACCGCCTCGAGCGCCACCACGAGGACCCGCCACCACTCGCGGTCGCGCGTCCCGACCAGGAGCGAGCCGACGGCCCACGCGAGCGCGGTGAGGACGACGAGGGGAACGACGGCGGGCGCGAAGGCCGACGCCGCCGCGATCAGCGCACCGAGGACGGCCACCTGGCCCGCGGGCCGGCTGCGCCACGCCGGTCCCGCCTCCACCTCGTAGGGCGCCACGCCGGCCGCGCCGGCCAGCCGGCGCGCGATGAACGGGAAGGCGGCGTAGGCGACGAGGCCGTCCCAGCGGCCCGTGCCCAGCGCGCCGTAGGGCAGCGGAAGCCCGAGGTAGCAGATGACGGCGACCAGGCAGCGCCCGCGAGGAGACGAGCGGGCGCATGAAACGCGAGACCCCCCAGGCCCCGAGGGGGATGCAGCCGAGGAGGAGGATCCGTTGCAACGTCCCCATGGCGCCGAAGAGCACGGTGCCGGTGATCCCGACGATGCCGAATGCGGGCGAGGCCGGAGCCGTGGTGCCCACCCCGGCCGCCTGCCAGCCCGAGACGAAGTGGTGCCAGCTCGTGGTCCACGACGGGAGCGGGGCCAGCTGGCCGACGAGGGGGAGGGTCCCGAAGAACAGATCGCGGGTCCCGACGGCGACCACCACCAGCGCGATGACCATGGCAAGCGCCCGTTGGCGCCCGGTGCTGAGCGGGTCGGACCGCACCCTGCGCCCGAAGCGGTCTCTCCCCGCTCGCCGGCCCAGGTCGTCGAGCTCGTCGAAGTCCGTGTCCTCGCTGAAGGCCGACCCGACGCTCCCGGTGAGGAGCGCGACCTCGGCCCGCTCGCTCCGGCGCTCCGACCGCTCACGCGCGCCGGCCGCCGCGTTGGCCGCGGCGAGACCCTGGTGCGAGAGGCGGCTGAAGTAGCGCGACAGCCGTGCGCTGCCCCGCATCTGGAGACGCCGCACCTCGGCGTCGGGGAACAGGCGGTGTTCGGCCAGCTCATCCGCAAGCGGGAGATCTCGCCCCGGCGCCGGGCGTTCCACCGCCACGCGCCCGTGACGGCGCGCACCCGGTCGCGGTCACGGGCGAACACGGCGACGACGACCTCACCGAAGGCCAACAGCGCCGCCTGCGGCAGCACCCGGAGGAGGGTGAACGGGGTGTAGCACTTGAGCACGGCCCGCAGCTCGTGGCGCCGCTGCAGCATCTGCAGCGTGACGGGGTGGCGCCCCTGGGTCTCGGCGACGACGACCGCCAACGGCTCGAGCCCGGCCGCGACGGCCTCACGATGGCGCACCCGCGCGTCGGGCGCCACGACCACTCGTGACCCGGCGACCTGGCTGCGCCACGAGAGGTCGAGGTCCTCCCCCATGGCGACGATCCCGGCGTCGAAGCCCTTCAGCAGGCTGAAGAGGTCGGCCCGCACGAGGATGCACCCGCCCGGGGCGACGAAGACGTCGCGCACGGCGTCGTGCTGGCCGTGGTCGACTTCGCCCTCGAGGATGCGGTCCACCACCGCTCCGGTCTTGTCGCAGCTCATCCCGACGTGCAAGAGGATGCCGGGGTCGTCCCAGTTGACGAACTTCGGGGACACGACGCCGGCGTTGGAGCGGAAGGACTCCTCCACCAGTTCGTGGACGGCATCGGGGTCGAGCGCGACGTCGTCGTGGCAGAGCAAGAAGAAGGCCGCGCCCTCGACCATGCCGAGCGCCTCGTTGGAGGCGGCCGCGTACCCGGGCCGGCCCTCCAGGTGGCGGACGAACGCATCGGGCAGGATGCGGCCGACCCGCTCGGTCACCCCGGAGGTCGTCGTCGCCGGCGGAGAGCACCAGGACGGAGAGCTCCCCGTAGTCCTGCGCCGCCAGCGAGGAGAGCGTCTCTTCGAACCAGGGCCCGGCGTCGGTCGTGACCACGACGGCGACCACGGCCGGCACTTGGGCGTCCATCAGGGGGCAGAGGCTATCCCCTCGGGCATCGGCCCCATCAGGCACGGAAGCCCCCCTCCAGGCACGAAATTCACCCCCGATGCTTGCTACTGTTTAACAAAGGTGATACTCTTGTACACGTAGGCAGAGGACCGACCGGCGGTCTCGGGCCTGCCCATTTTCGGAGTCCACCGACCCAGACAGGAGGCCCACCATGGCCGACGGAACCACCAACTTCAGCATCTTCTCCCAGCGGCGTCACGGACCTGGCCCGCGACGCCGCCTATGTCGCCGTCGGCCTCGGCGTGCTGGGCTACCAGCGGGCCCAGGTGCAGCGGGTCGAGCTGCAGAGCCGGCTCTCCCAGGATCTCGCGCTGGACCAGCGCATCGACGAGGTGCGCCACGGCGTGGCCAAGGGGTTCCAGCAGATCGACGACCTGGCCGAGTCGGCCGTGCACTTCGTCGAGACCACCCTGCAGCCGCTCGAGGAGAAGCTGCCCCCCACGGTCACGCAGCTGACCTCCAAGGCGAGGGAGCAGGCCCGCGAGGTGCGGACCCAGATCCGCCAGCGGGTCAGCGCCTGAGCGCCACGAAGCCACGAACGTCGACGACGCTCGCCCTCAGTCCGCCTCCCAGGAGGCCAGGACGTCGGCGAGCGTCGTCGCGAGCGGGATGACCGGCTTCCACCCCGTGGCGGCGTGCAACCGGGACGCGTCGCCCCGGAGCACCGGGACGTCGACCGGGCGCACCAACTCGGGATCCGTCTCGAGAGCCAGGTCGGTGCCGGCCAGCTCGAGGAGCTGCGCGGCGACCTCGGACATGGCGACGTCCCGGCCCGAGCACACGTTGTAGACCTCACCGGGGGCACCCATCTCGATCAGAAGCCGGTAGGCCGTCACGACGTCGCGCACGTCGGTGAAATCCCGCCGGGTGGTCAGGGTGCCGACCCGCAGACTGGATGCTCCCGACCGTCGGGCCTCCACGATCCGCTTGGCCAGCGCCGGCACGAAGAAACTGGGCGACTGGCCGGGTCCGATGTGGTTGAAGGGCCGCACCACGATGACGGGCTGGCCGTATCCCCGCCAGGCCTGGAGCGCCACGGCCTCCGCCGCGAGCTTGCTCGCCGCGTACGGGCTGGCGGGGGCCGTTGGGGTGTCCTCGCCGAGCGGGAGCTGCTCGGCGGCGACGACGCCGTAGACCTCGGCGGAGCTGACGACGAGGACCCGGGGGCTCACCGGCAGGGTCCGGCCGGCCGCCAGGATCTCGGCCGTCCCCACGACGTTGACGCGCAGCACCTGGCTCGGGTTCTCCCAGCTCTCACCCACGTGGGTCATGGCGGCCAGGTGGTAGACGGCGTCGGGCGCGACGTCGGCCATGACGCGCCGCACGGCCGCACCGTCGGCCACGTCGGTCTCGATGTCGATGACCGCCACGTCGTCCCCGTGGTCCTTGAGGTGCGCGCCGAGCCACTGGCCCACGAAGCCCTTCCCTCCGGTGATCAGCGCGCGCATCCGCGGAACCCTACTGCGAGGCCGACCGGGCCACCGCATAGGCGCGAAGGTGCTGGGCCACACTCGCCTCCCACGTCCGCTCCCCCGCAACCGCGATTCCCCGAGCCTGCCGTTCCGTCGCCCGGCCCTCGTCGAGGGCGGTGCGGAGGGCGCCGGCCAGCGCGCCGGCGTCACCCGGGGGCACCAGGAGCGCCGCGCCCGCGGCGAGCTCGGCCATGGCCGTGCCCTCGGTCGTGACCAGCGGCGCGCCGCAGGCCAGCGCCTCCAGGGCGGGCAGACCGAACCCCTCCTCGAGGGCCGGGTAGGCCACGACCGACGCCTGACGGAGCAAGGCGGGAACGGCCGGGTCCGGGCAGGTAGCCGGTGCGGACGATCCGGTCCGCGTGGCGGGCCTGCGCCAGCGCGCGCTCGGTCTCGGCCATCCCCCAGCCGGTCTGGCCCCCGAGCACCAGCACGGCCTCCGGATCGGCCCGGGCCACCTCGTCGAAGGCGGCGACCAGCGGAGCCACCCCCTTGCGCGGCTCGAGGGTGCCGACGAAGACCACGAGCGGCCTGTGGGACGGCACACCCAGCGGCGCCCAGCAGCGCCCGGTCCTCCCCATCGGCCGGCTCGGCGGGCGAGAACCGCCGGTGGTCGACGCCGTGCGGCGCGACCACGACCGGCGCCCGCACCTCGCAGCAGTCCCGGAGCCGGTCGGCGGTGACCTGGCTCACGCAGACCAGCACCCCGGCCTCGAGCGCCGCCCGCCGAATGGCGCGGCGGAAGAAGGCCGCCTTCGAGCGCTGGTGCCACTCGGGATGGTCGAAGAAGGTGCAGTCGTGGATCGTGACGGCGCAGGGGACCGGTGACCGTGCCGGCATGGTGTAGTGGGGCCCGTGGTGGACCTGCACGCCGAGGGAGCGGAGCACGGACGAAAGCCCGATCTGCTCGAAGGCCAGCCGCCCCGGCCGCGACGAGGGCACCACGGCGCGCACCGCGGCGCCGGCGCGCCACCTCGTGCCAGCGTTCCTCGTCGCCGCGACGCGCCACCAGCGTGAGCGCGACGTCGTCCCGCCGGGACGAGACCGTCGCGCCAGCGCCATGGTGTAGTACCCCGCGCCCCCGGGTCGCGTCGGGACGGCGGAGACGTCGAGCGCGAGCGCAAGCGGTCCCGTCACCGCAGCGACCTCCACAGGCTGAGATGAGCGTTGGCCGCCGCACGCCAGGTGCGCGCCCAGCGCGTGCTCCCGGCCCCGCACGGCCAGCTCGGCCCGCAGCGCGTCATCGGTCAGGACGGCGTGGAGGCCGGCCGCGATGCCCTCGACGTGGAGCGGGTCCACGATCACGGCCGGCGCCGGCTCCACCGCGCCCAGGTCGTGCACGCTGGGAACCTCGTCGGACGCCACCACCGGTGTGCCGAACCTCATGGCCTCGAGTGGCGGCAACCCGTAGCCCTCGGTCAGGGGCACGTAGGCGAAGGCGCGGGCGCGCCGGTACAGCTCCGCCAACACCGGGTCGGGGACGGACCCCGCGAAGACGACACCATCGGTGTCATGGGGGTGCTGCGGCCCGGGTCCCCACCCCGTCGGCCCGACGACCAGCAACGTCCACGGGCCGGGTAGTGAGCTCCGTACCCGGGCGAAGGCCCGCACGAGGCGGTCGACGTTCTTGCGCGGCTCGAGCGTGCCCACGCTGAGGAGGAACTCGCCCCGCACGGCCAGACGCCCGAGGAGCGCGTCGGCTGCCGCCGGGTCGGGGTCGGGCAGGTGGTCGGCGCCCCCGGGCACGACGGTGATCCGCCCCGCGTCGACGCCGAACGACTGCAGGTCCGCGGCCACCAGCCGGGACGGGACCACGACGGACGCCGCGCTGTCTCGGACCCGTCCCAACGCGGCCTCGTGCCACCGCAGCCCACGCCGCGTCGTGGCCTCGGGACAGCGGCGCCACGCGAGGTCGTGGACCGTCACGACCAGCCGGCTCCCGCTGGCGCGCCAGCGGCCTCGGCGCGGCGAGCGTCACCGAATGCACGACGTCGAACCCCCGGGGCGCATGGCACACCCCGTGGTCCCACGCCCGCGTCAGGAGCGGGCCCGGCAGCCGGGACACGAGCACCGGCCTGCCGAAACGGGCCAACGGGTCCTCCGCCGGATGGGCCGTGCCGGGGCGGAAGCCCCCGGGACGACTGGCCAGAAGCGTGACCTCGGCACCCTCGCCCGCGGCTGGAGCACTGGGCCAAGCCGCCGAGGAGCCCCTGGGCGTGGACGCCGATGCCGCCGGGCACGCGGCGCCGCAGCTGCTCGACGACGAGGAGCACGGTCGGCCGGCGTTCAGGCACCCGTGCCGCCCGCAGCGTCGCGGTAGAGGCCCTCGAGGCCGATGGCGCAGCGCTCCCACGAGAACCGGGCCGACCACGCCGCTCCGGCCGCGACGAGCCGGCGCCGCAGCGCCTCGTCCACCAGGCTGGCGTCGAGGGCGGCGACGAGCCCTTCGTGGTCCCCGGGTTCGACCAAGAGGGCCCCGTCCCCGAGGACCTCGGTCAACGAGCCGGCACGTGTCGCCACCACCGGGACGCCGGCGCGCATCGCCTGCAGGGGCGGGAATCCGAACCCCTCGTAGAGCGAGGGGTACGCCAGGACGCTGGCGCGCGACAGCAGGGCGGCCAGGTCACGCGACTCGACCCACCCCGTGCGCACGATCCTGTCGTGCGCCGGCGACGCGGCGACGGCCGCGGCGAGCGCCTCCTCGCCCCAGCCCGGCGGCCCGGCCAGCACCAGGGTCAGGTCGCGGCGACGGGCGGCGACCTCGTCGAACGCCCGCACCAGCCCCGGCAGGTCCTTGCGCGGCTCGGCAGTCCCGACGGCCAGGCAGAACGGCCCCGACCCAGGCGGGAGCAACCGGGCGAGTGCTCCCGCCGCCTCGCCCTCCTCCACGTGTGGCAGGTCGGGAATGCCGGGATGCACGACGCGTACCCGGGAGGGGTCGGCCCCGAACGCGTCGACCACCTCCTCGGCGACGAAGGCGGAGTCGGTGTGCACCCAGGCCCCCCGCGCCAGCGCGCGCCGGATCAGCCCGGGGTAGGCCAGCGTCGCCTCGTTGCACAGCTCGGGGTGATGGAGCGGCGTGAGGTCGTGCACCGAGACGACCGTGGCGGCGCGCCGCGCCGGGGGCACCACGAAGTTGGTGCCGTGCACGACGTCGGCGGCGCCGACGAACCATTCGAGTCGGGGCAGGTCCCAGCGCGCCCACACGGCGTGCAGGGGCCGGGCCGGCATCGGGCGCTGGTGGGCGACGACGCCTGCCGGCAGGTGCGACGCGATGAGGCCGCGCCGGCGCCAGCTCACCGCATAGGCCCGGACCTCGAGTCCCGGACGGGTCGCGAGGGCGGCGAGGGCGCCCTGGCAGAAGGCGCCGACGCCGGTGACGGCCGGCTCGAGCAATGGCGTGGCGTCGAGCGCGACGCGCAGCGGCGCCCGCTCCGTGGCCGGTGACGTGGCGACGGCGCTCAGGTCGTGATCGCCCCGTCGATGGAGAGGATCGCCCCGGTGACGTAGGCCGCTTCGTGTGACCCGAGGTAGGCGAACGCCCCGGCGATCTCGTGCGGGTAGGCGAAGCCGATCGGGGTCATCAACCGTTCGATCAGCTTCCAGTCGGCGTCCTCGGGCGGGCCGAAGTTGTGGATGATCGGCGTGTCCACCCCCCCGGGCGCGACGCCGTTGACGCGGACGCCCCGCGCCATGTACTCCACGGCCAGCGCCATCGTGAGCAGCTTGACGCCGCCCTTGGACGCGCAATAGGCCGCCGAGTACGGCTGGCCCTTGACACCGGCCGTCGAGACGGTGTTGACGATCGCGCCGCCGTGCTCGATCATGCCCGGCAACACGGCGCGGCACATCAGGAAGGTGCCCGTCAGGTTGACGGCGATGATCCTGTCCCATCCGCTCAGGGACTGCTCGGGCGTGTGGGCGAACCCACCGATGCCCGCGATGTTGCACAGGTTGGTGAGGTGGCCCAGCTCCTCGCGGGCCTGCGCCACGGCACCGCTGACGGCATCCTCGTCGGTCACGTCGCAGCGCAACGCGATGGCGCGCCCGCCGGCGGCGGCGGCCTCGCGGTTGATCTCGGCGGCCACGGCGTCGATGGCGTCCTGCGCCACGTCGAGGCACGCCACCGCGGCACCCTCGGCGGCCAGCCGGCGCGCCGTGGCCCGCCCGATGCCCGATCCGGCCCCGGTGACGACCGCCACCTGCCCGTCGTAACGGCCGGGCGTGATCGCCTCGGGGGCCGTTCCCCGGGTGGGATCGGCCTCCCCGACTCTGGTGGTGGGGCTCATGCACGCTCCTTCTCGTCGGCTTGTCCGCTGGAGCCACTGCCTAGCACCCCTGAGGCGGAACCACGATTCTGCGCCAGGAGCGATCGGCGTCTCTCGGCACCCCTCGCCGCCAGGGCCGCGAGCCGCGCGGGTCGACCTTCATCATCGGGGTCAGGGGCAGCTCGTCGACGACCACCAGCGCGTCGGGGGCCTTGTAGTCGGAGAGGGCGCGGGCACAGTGCGCACGGAGCTCGTCGAGCTCGGGCACGGCGCCGGCCGCGGCCACCACGACGGCGACACCGATTTCGCCGAGGACGTCGTCCGGCACGCCCACCACCGCCACCCGGGCCACCGCGGCATGGGACGAGAGGGTCTCCTCGACCTCCGCCGGGTAGACGTTGTAGCCACCCCTGATGTAGCGCTCGTGGGCCCGCCCCGACAGCTGGAGGTTCCCCTCCGGCGTCAGCTTCCCGAAGTCACCCGTGGTCAGCCAGCCGTCGGCGTCGAGGACGGCGCCCGTCGCATCGGCGTCGACGAGCTCGTCCACGCGGCGCCCCCGGCCCGGACCGTGCCCCCAGTAGCCGCGCATGGTGGCGCCGGATCGCAGCAAGACCCGGCCCACCGTCCCGACCGGAACAGGGCTCCCGTCGTCGTCGACGATCGCCAACTCGACGCCGGCGACGGGGCGCCCCACCGTCGTGGCCACCTCTTCGTCGGACGACCCCAGCGTGGTGCCGGTCCCGAGGGACGCCTCGGTCGAGGTGTAGCGCACCACGACCGGGACGCCGAAGCGGCGACGCACCTCGGCCACCAGTGTCGCGGGCACCCGCGCCGCGCCCGTGCTGGCCGACCCGGAGCGCGCCGAGGTCGGCGCGCTCGAACTCGGGGCTGGCCAGCATCAAGGTGTACTGCGTCGGCACTCCCTGAGCCACGGTCACCGCCTCGGCAGCCATGATGCGGAGGGCCTCGTCGGCCCTCCACGGGGTCGGCGTGATGACCGTCGTCACGGCGTGGGCGATCTCGTCCCAGAGCCGCGTCATGTACCCCACGTGCGCGAAGGGAAGCGGGGAGAGCCGGCGGTCACCCGGCTGGCTCAAGGCATCGGTGCCGCGCGCCACCGCGGCCAGGTTGGCGTGGTCGAAGAGCGCCCCCTTGGGCTTGCCCGTGGTGCCACTGGTCCAGACCACGGCGACCGGGTCGTGCGCCGCGAGGTCCGGCCACCGTCCCGGCGGCTCACCGGTCCACGTCGCGGCGATGTCGGCCCGCTCCACCACCTCCACGCCCGTGACGTCGGGCACCGGCGGCGCCCCGGGATCGGCCACCAGAAGCACCGGCGCCGCCCGCTCCATGATGGAGGCGACCTCGCCGGCGCCCATGCGGGGATTGATGCCCGAGGCGATCGCACCGAGGCGGAGCAGCCCGGCGTAGAGCACGGCGTAGTCGATGGACGACGGCAGCAGCAGGCACACGACGTCGCCCTTGGCGACGCCGCGGCGAGCCAGATCGCCCGCCACACCGTCGGCGGCGCGGTCCCATTCGGCGAAGGTCAGGGAGCGGCGCCCGCCTTCACCGGCGGGTTCGACGTACGCCTCGACGTCGCCGTTGACCCGTGCCGCCTCCCGCAGGAGCGACACCACGGTCGTGTGACGATCCGAGGGGATGCGCTCTGGCATGGCGGGCGGCGATGGTAGCAGGGGCGAACGGACGGGCCCGACGACGGGCGCTCCTATGCTCGCGGCGTGCTGGTGGCCCTGTGCGGCGGCGTGGGGGCCGCCCGGATGCTCTCGGGGCTCGTGCGCGTCGTGCCGCCGGCCGACATCACCGCCATCGTCAACGTGGGCGACGACATGGTCCTGCACGGCCTGCACATCAGCCCCGACCTCGACACGGTCACCTACACCCTGGCCGGCATGGACAACCGGGAGACCGGATGGGGCGTGGCCGGCGAGAGCTGGACGGTCATGGACGAGCTGGCCCGGATCGGCGGCGAGGACTGGTTTCGTCTCGGCGATCGCGACCTGGCCACGCACCTGTTCCGCACCGGCCGGCTGCACGCCGGCGAGACGCTCAGCTCGGTGACCGCGGCGCTCGGCGACAGGCGCGGCGTCGCCGTGCGGCTGCTCCCGGTGACCGACGACCCGCTGCGCACCCGGGTCACCCTGGCCGAGGCGAGCCCATTGGGGCCGCCCGGGACCGAGGTCGCCTTTCAGGACTATTTCGTGCGCCTCCGTCACGACGTCGCGGTCAGCGGGGTGCGGTTCGAGGGCGCCGGTCCGGCCCGGCCCGCGCCGGGGGTCATGGAGGCGCTCGAGGACGCGGACACGATCGTGGTGTGCCCGTCGAACCCTGTCGTGTCCATCGCGCCCCTGCTGGCGGTCCCCGGCGTCCGCGACGCACTGGCCGCCCGCCGGGCGCGGGTGGTCGCCGTCTCACCCATCGTCGCCGGGGCCGCCCTCAAGGGTCCCGCCGACCGGCTGATGGTCGAGCTCGGAACCGAGGCATCCGTCGTGGGTGTGGCCAGGCTCTACGCGCCGTGGGTCGGCACGCTCGTGGTGGACGTGGCCGACGCGTCGCTCGCCGCCGACGTCGAGGCCGAGGGGGTCCGCTGCATCGTGACCCCCACCGTCATGAGCTCGCCCGAGACGGGCGGCAGACCTGGCCCGGGTGGTCCTCGATGCCGTCGGCTGAGGGTCTGCGGGTGGTCCCCGTCGGCGGCATCGGCGAGGTCACGCCGGGCACCGACGTCGCCCGGCTCATCGCCGCGGCCGTCGCGCCGGAGCGTCCCGGCGGGCCGCCGTGCACGACGGCGACGTGATCGTCGTCACGCAGAAGATCGTCTCCAAGGCCGAAGGCCGGCTCGTCGACGATCGACCACGCCGACGCAGGGGCCAAGTTCGCGCTGGTGGCGCAGGAGTCCGCTCGCATCTTGCGCCGCCGCGGCGATCTCGTGATCAGTGAGACCCGTCACGGCTTCGTCTGCGCCAATGCCGGCGTCGACCTGTCCAACGTGGCGGAGGGGACGGCCGCGTTGCTCCCCGAGGACGCGGACCGCTCGGCCCGCCGGATCCGGGCCGGGCTGCAACACGCCCTCGGCGTGACGGTCGGCGTGATCGTCTCCGACACCTTCGGCAGGCCATGGCGGCGCGGCGTCACCGACGTCGCCATCGGGTGTGCGGGCGTGGCCGCCGTCATCGACCTGAGGGGGACCCTCGATGCAGGTGGCCGCGTGCTCGCCGCGACCGAGGTCTGCGTCGCCGACGAACTGGCCTCGGCGGCCGAGCTGGTGATGGGCAAGGACCGCGGCGTGCCGGTGGCCGTCGTGCGCGGGTGTGCCCGGGGAGTGGCTGCGCCCGGCCTCGGTCCAAGGCCGAGATCATCCGGCCGCCCGAGGAAGACCTCTTTCGCTGAGCCCGCTCAGCCGAGCCGTTCGCCCACGAACTCGAGGACGGCCCGGGTCCCTTCGGCCAGCTCGGTCCAAGGCCGCCACCCGAGCTGGATCGCCGCCCGCTCGTTGTCGAGGCTCGAGCGCCGCAGCTCGCCCGGGCGCGCCGGCGCCATCACGGGCGTCACCTCGGCGCCGGACTGGGCCACCATGGTGGCGAGCAGCTCGTTGACCGACGTCTCGCTCGCCGTCCCGACGTTGCAGACCAGGCCGCCACCCCGGGTGGCTCCCCGCACGAAGGCGTCGACGACGTCGTCGACGAAGACGAAGTCCCGCGTCTGCTCCCCGTCCCCGAAGATCGTCACCGGTTCGCCGCGCAAGATGCGCTCGGCGAAGATGGCGACCACGCCTGCCTCTCCGTGGGGATCCTGCCGCGGTCCGTAGACGTTGCCCAGCGCGAGAGCGCAGAACTCGAGCGCATGCATCTCCCGGTAGGCGATCAGATAGTCGATGACCGCCTTCTTGGCCACCCCGTAGGGCGACAGCGGTTGCTGGGGATGCGACTCTCGCACCGGTAGGTCCTCGGGGGCCGGCTCCCCGTACAACGTGCCACCGCTGGCGGCGAACACCACGCGCTCGGACTCGGCCTGGCGGGCACCCTCCATGATGTTGAGGGACCCGACGATGTTGACCGTGGCGTCGAAGGCGGGACGGGCCACCGAGACCCGCACGTCGGCCTGCGCGGCGAGGTGGAAGACGAGCTCGGGGCGGCGGCGAGCCATGAGCTCGATGACGGCGGGCGCGCTGATGTCGAGATGATGAATGGTGAGCGCCCGCCCGGCGCTGCCACGCGCCTCCGCGAGGTTGGACAGGGAGCCGGTCGAGAAGTCGTCGACGACGTCGACCTCGTGCCCCTCGACGAGGAGGCGGTCGACCAGGTTGGAACCGATGAATCCCGCGCCTCCCGTCACGAGCGTACGCATATCGTCCCTTCTAGCCCGAGACTCGCTCGCCGTCGACCAGCGTCCCCGAGGAGACCACCGCATCGGCGCCGAGGACGGAGACCGGTCGGACGTCCCCCCGCTGGCCGACGATGGAGCGCGGGCCCATGACGGAGCCGGCCACCTTGGCGTCGGCCGCGACGTGGCAGCCCTCCATCAGCACCGAGTCGACGACCTCCGCCCCGGCCGAGACGACCGAGCCGCGGCCGACGATGCTGCGCTCCACCCGTGCCCCGGGCTCGACGACACATCCCGGCGAAGAGGACGGCCGGACCCACCACCACGCCCTCCACGTCGCTCTCGCCCTCCGTGAGGACGCCGTTGCCCCGGTCGACGAGCCCGGGTGCGACGATCGGACCGCGCTTCTTGTTGAGGTAGTCGAAGTTCGCCTCGAGATAGGCCGACGGGGTGCCGGTATCGAGCCAGTAGCTGTCGTCCGAACGGGCAAAGAGGCACCGGTCGCGCACCATGGCGGGAAAGGTCTCGCGCTCGATCGACACCCGGCCGCCCTCGGGGATCCGAGCCAGGACGGACGCCTCGAGGACGTAGGTCCCGGCGTTGATCTCGTTGGTCGGCGCCTCGTCGCGTGGCGGCTTCTCGACGAAGGCCGTCACCCGCCCCTCGGCGTCGGTGGGCACGACGCCGAACGCGGACGGGTCGGCCACCGGGTGGAGGGCGATCGTCCCCTGGGCCTCCCGCTCGCGGTGGAAGGCGACGAGACTCGTCAGGTCGAGGTCGGTGAGGACGTCACCGTTGACGACGACGAAGGTCTCGTCGATGCCGGCGAACGTGGCGGCAAAGCGCACCGCCCCGGCCGTGTCCAGGGGTTCGGGTTCGACCGCGTAGACGAGCCGGATCCCGGCGGCGTGGCCATCCGGATATGCCTCCATGAAGGCATCAGGCAGGTAGCCCAGGGACAAGACGGCCTCGTCGACCCCGTGCCGGGCGAGGTGGCCGAGCACGCGCTCGATCATCGGGACGCCGACGATGGGAAGCATCTGCTTGGGTGAGGAGAGCGTCAGGGGACGCAGTCTCGTCCCCTCGCCGCCGACGAGGACGACCGCCTTCATTACTTCGTGGTGGTGGTGGACGAGGGTTTCGGTCGTGGTGGACGTGGGCTTCGTCGTGGTGGTCGAAGCCGGGGCAGCTGGTCGTCGTCACCGCCGCCGGCGCGATCGTCGTCGTCGCACCGGCGACCGTCGTGGTCGTCGCGACGGGCTGGGTCCCCGCCAGCACCTGCAGCAGCGACGGTGATCGTCGAGGCCGGCGGTTTGGGCAGGGACACGTTGTCGGGCACGAACCCGACGGTGATCAGCTGCCGGTTGACGAACTTGAGGTCGGCGGGCTTGACCGTGGTGAGACCGCCGGCCTGTTCGAGCTCACCGTTCTTCGCGGTCTTGGTGGTCAACACCCACCAGCGGGCCTGCACCTCGCCGACCTTGCCGGCGTCGGGTGTGCCGGCCGCGCACTTCTCGCCGTTCTTGTACTCCGGGACCTTGGCCGATGGGTACTTCAAGGTGGTGTTGGTCAGCGTCAGGCCGTCGTACCCGTCGGCGAACTTGCCCAAGGTGGCGTTGTTCCCGGCCTCGCTCGCCGTCTTGGGCGCGATGAGCAGCACGCCGTCGCCGGTCGTCGTCAGACCCGTCGTCGCCGTGGTCGGCGACGCGGCCAGGGCGGGCTCCATGGTGCCGCAGATGTCGAACGCCAGGCCGGCGTGCCACGTCGTGTTGGTGGTCGGCTCGACCACCGCCGGGGTCTGGTTGTAGTTGTACTTGGCGAGCGCGACCGAACCGAGGCCCACCAGGACGATCACCACCAGCGCGGCGTACCAGTTCACCGGCATCTGCCCGCGATAGGTCGCGCCACCGCCTGTTGCGGCGGCGCGTGCGACCGATTTCCCAGAAGAGCTTCTCGCCATGGCGGGAGGCAACCCTACAGCCTGGCGGGGTGGCCTCAGGCGACAGGCGACCCGTTGAGCAGGTCACGGTAGAGGGCGGTCGTCTCGGGATGGAGGCAGTCCTCCGGGCCGCTCGCACCCCCCTCGGGCGGCCGGACCGGGCCCCGCCTCTCCGGCCAGCGTGCGAAGTTGTGCCATGGCCGAGCGCAATCCGACACGATTGCCCTGGGCCGACGTCGCGCGCGAGCAGGGCGCGGTACAGGCGTTCGTCGTAGGGGCTGACGAGCAGCGCCCGTCGCACCATCCACTCCGCCTCGGCGCCGTGACCGCCCCGGACGAACCCATCGGCACCGCGCAGCGCGGTGCGCGCCACCAACGACTCGATCTCCGACTGGGTGCCGTCAAAGACGGCCCAATCGGTGCGGCGCAGACCGGAAAAGACCCGACCGCGTATCAACTGCATGGCGCGGAAGAGGCGGAATGGGTCGTCCGAGTCGGCCAGCAACGCGAAGCGCTCGATGTCGGTCGTGACCGACTCGCTCAAGCGCAGATGGACGCCGCGCGGGAGCCGCAGGGTGCCGTCGGCGTCGCGGCCCAGCGCTCGCCGGGCGTCCGAGCAGGTCGAGTGGACCGTCGGCGGGGAGACCGAGCGGTCGGGCCAGATCGCCAGCGCCCAGTCGGCATGACGGACCCCGCGGCGGTGGAAGGCGAGGTACACGACGAGCTCGAGAGCGGCCGAGCGGTGAAAGGGCCCTGCGGCGCCGTGGACGGCGACGGGACCAAGGACCGCGACTTCGACGGCGTCGTGGGTCACGCCGGGGAACGGTCGGCACCGCACTGCGTGGGGGCGGAGGGATTCGAACCCTCACTGGGGACGGTTTAAGCGCCCTGCCTCTGCCAGTTGGGCTACGCCCCCGGGGCACCATTCTTGACCGAGTCGGGCACCGCCACGAGGATGGCCCGATGGTCCAGGGACTCGGGCAGGTCGACCTGACCGATCTCGACGCCTTCTCCGAGGGCTTCCCGCACGACATCTTCCGGCTGCACCGGGAGGAGGCGCCGGTCTGGTGGCACGAGCCCACCGCCCACACGCCCGACGGGGAGGGCTTTTGGTCCGTGGCCACCTATGACGAGGTGCTGCGGGTCCTGCGCGACCCGGTGACCTTCTCCTCGGAGACCGGCGGCGACCGGCCCTACGGCGGCACGATCATTCAGGACCTCCCCGTGGCCGGCGTCGTGCTGAACATGATGGACGACCCCCGCCATGCTCGGATCCGCCGCCTCGTCACCCAGGGTCTGACCCCGGCAGCCGTGCGCGACCTGGAGGAGGAGCTGCGCCGCCGGATGCGTGTGCTCCTCGAGTCCGTCGACGAGGAGTGCGACTTCCTCGTCGACGTCGCCGCGGAGCTTCCGATGCAGGCCATCTGCTTCCTGCTCGGCGTGCCCGAAGCGGACCGCCACCTGCTCTTCGACGCGGTCGAGCACATCTTCGACATCCCCGACGAGTCCGACTTCCTCTCCATGACGCGCGCAACGGCAGGCCGCCGTGGGGCTGATGTACGAATACGGCGCGGCACTGATTCGAGGAGAAGCGTGCCCACCCCCGCCAGGACATGCTCTCGACCGTCATCCACGCCGAGCTCCCCGACGCCGAACCGCCCCGCCTGAGCGACGACGAGCTCTCCGCGTTCTTCTCGCTGCTGTTCTCCGCGGGCGCCGAGACCACCCGCAACGCCATCGCCGGAGCCATGCTCGCCTTCGCCGAGTGGCCCGAACAGCTCAGCCTCTTGCGGTCCGGGCGGGTCGCGATCGAGACCGCGGTGGAGGAGATCCTGCGCTGGACGACACCGTCGCCCTCCAA
Organism: uncultured Acidimicrobiaceae bacterium; assembly: GCA_963774485.1. Classification (GTDB taxonomy): domain Bacteria; phylum Actinomycetota; class Acidimicrobiia; order Acidimicrobiales; family RAAP-2; genus Bog-473. Next base: position 67,601 of record CAVZFG010000001.1, on the reverse strand, counting down.
GCGGCGGACGGCGACCACGTCGTGCGAGCTCGCCGGCCAGCGCGATCGAGCCCGGGACAGAAGGTCGTCGTCTGGGAGGGATCGGCCAACCGGGACCCCCGCCGATTCACCGAGCCCGGACACGTTCTGGCTGAGCCGTGACCCCAACCCCCATCTGGCGTTCGGCCACGGCGTCCACTTCTGTCTCGGCGCACATCTGGCCCGCCTGGAGATCCGCGTCGCCCTCGAAGAGGTGCTGCGGTCGGTCGAGTCGTTCACGCTGACCGCGCCCCCGGAGTGGACGCGCAGCAACCGCCACACGGGCATCCGTCACCTTCGGGTGCATTTGCAGCGGAACGCAACGACACGAACCTGAGCACGCCGGCACGACCCCTGCGCGTCAATCGGCGCGATCAGCCGGGCACGCCGGAGACGAGGGGCCGGTGCCGTTCCAAGATGGCCAGCTCCTCGTTCCGTGGCGCGTCCACGAGCCCGGTCTGCGCACCGAAGATCATGGTGGCACGGCCAGCCGGGTCCCAGGGTCGCCATTCGTCGATGCCCTCGTGGCTCGGGATCCCGGCGCCCGCGAAGGCGAGCCACGCCCTCTGCATCTGCGTCGGAGAGCAACTCCACGGCCGGGCCCGACCCGGAGAAGACCTGCACCACCGGGAGTTGCACCGCCCCGAACACGAAGGGCAGCTCGAGGGCGTGGCACGACCCGAGCATCCCTCCGAACGCCGGGGACTCCCAGTCGAAGAGGTACACGTACGCCCGTGCGCCACGTGCCACGTGGGCCGCCGCGAGTTGCAGGCTCGGCCAGCGGAAGACGACGTCGGTGCCGACGGCCACCCAGATGTCCGTGGCCCCGACCGGCTCCGAACGGGCTCGACGGGCCGCCCGGTAGGCGTCGATGACCTCGGTGGCGGACATGTCGGGCACGGCATTGGCCACCCAGTGCCGTGCGCCGTCCTCGTCGAGCGCCATGAGCGCCGGGTTCCCGAGGCCGAAGAGCGTCAGCTCGTCGCGGTTGGTGCCGATCAGCAGGTCGACGCCGGTCGGTGCTTCCGTTGGCCACTGCGGCGAGGGGATGCTCCGGAAGGAAGACACCGTCGACGACCGGGAGGAAGGGCAGTGGCATCATGCCCGGATCCGGACGCCGTTTTCCGATCTCCTCCGTCGCGGCGACCAGCTCGGTGGCCGGGATCCGCTCCAGCGACTCCCTGTCACACGACGCGATCCCGAGCACGGCCGCCATGCGCTCAGCCGATCGCTCCGCCTCCTCGAGTGAGTGCACGTGCGCCCCGCCGCTCTGCATGACGGCGCGGCGGAACAGTCCCTTGGCGGTGGGCGTGCCCAGCAACGTGGCCACGCTGAAGGCGCCGGCCGACTCGCCGAAGATCGTGACGTTGTCCCGGATCGCCGCCGAAGGCCGCGATGTTGTCGCGCACCCACGCGAGGGCGGCCACCTGGTCGTGGATGCCCCAATTGCCGACGAGCCCGTCCGGGTCGACCAGGTCCGCGGTGACCCAGGAACCCCAGCGCGCCGAGCCGGTAGTTGATGGTCACCACCACGGCGTCGCCGTTGCGCACCAGGTTGCCGCCCGCGGTAGAGGAACACCGAGCCGCTGCCGGAGGTGAACCCGCCCCCGTGGATGAAGACCATGACCGGGCGGCCCTGACCGGGCTGCGACGTGGGCTGTGTCCGGCAGCGTGCGGGGTCCACACGTTGAGCGACAGGCAGTCCTCGCTGTGGGGCTCGGATGCCTCCGGGATCAGACGGGCTGGTGATGCCCGGCACCGCGGCCGACTGCGGGGCGATGGGGCCGAACGTGGAGGCGTCCCGCACCTCGTCCCAACGATTCGGGCGGCAACGGCGGGCGCCAGCGCAGTGCGCCGACCGGCGCCCGCGCGTAGGGGATCCCGGAGAACGACCACAGATCTCCGCGCCAGACGCCCCTGAGCCTCCCCTGGGCGACCGACACGACGCCATCCACGTACGGGCACCCTATGGACGGAGCACCGTCGGGGTCAATCGAGCGGAAGGTGAGCCCACGTGCGGACTCAGCCTGCAACCGGACGGAAACGGGCGGATGCCGAATTTGCCACCATGCAGCCATTACGCTTTCGCCGTGGGTGCAGTGAATTGTCGGGGCACTGTCCGCAGGCGGACCCCTGTTGCACGAGTGACCGATGCTCGTCGGGTTCCTTGGCTGTGTGGTTGTCGACCGCGAGCCGCTGAACCGGCGCAACGACATCCACCACCCTCCCGGGGCCGGCACCCGAACCAGTCGCAGATCAACGCGACGCAGTCGCAGGTCGCCCAGATCGAGAGCACCCTCGCCCAAGAGGAGCAGCAGACCTCCGTCCTCGACGACAAGTACAACACGGCCGTAGCAGGACCTTCAGAACGCGCAGAGCGGCGCTCCAGTCGATCGGCACCAGCCTGGTGCACGCCCGTGCCGCGGTCGCGGTCGACAAGCGGCTCGTGGCGACCGACGCCATCGCGGCGTACGTCTACGGCACTCCCGAGACCGGGTTCGCCTCCTACTTCTCCTCGTCGGCGACGCTCAACCAGGCGCGCAATCAGTACACGGACCAGATCGTCGGCAACCTCACCAGGGACGAAACGTCGCTCGAGCACTCCGAGACGCGCCTGCAGACCGAGGAGGTGCAGCAGCAGACCGTGGCCGCGCAGGCCCAGTCCGAGGCGGCGCAGGCCAAGTCGCTGGCACAGGCCAACGAGCAAGAGGCGGCAGCCACGAAGGCGACCCTCGCCCAGGTGCAGGGTCAACTGGCCCAGGAGGTGGCGCAGGCCGCGGTCGAGGAGGCCCAGCAGGAAGCGGCGGCGGCGGCGGCGGCACGCAACGCGGCGCAACAGCAACAGGCGGCCGCAGCGGCCGAGGCGGCAGCGACCGTGGCGGGGACGGTCGGCGGGGCGTCCAGCGGGGCGGCGGCGACCGACGCCGCCAACCAGGCCGGTGGCACGACCGGGCCGGTCGGAGGGTCGTCGTCGGGCGGCGCAGGAGGGGCATGGCGGCGGTCCAGGCGGCGGTGTCCCAACTCGGCGTGCCCTACGTCTTCGGTGGCGAGGAGGCCGGGGTGGGCTTCGACTGCTCGGGTCTCGTGCAGTGGGCCTGGGCCCAGGCGGGCGTGTCCATCCCGAGGACGACCGAGACGCAGTGGCCGTCCCTGACGCACGTGTCGCTCGATGCCCTCCAACCCGGCGACCTGCTCTTCTATTTCAACCTCGACGGTGACAACCAGGTGGACCACGTCGTCATGTACACCGGCTCGGGGCCCTACGGGACCGACACGGTGATTCAGGCCCCCTTCACCGGGTCCACCGTGTCGTACTCGCCGATCTTCACCGAGGGCCTCATCGGGGCGGCACGCCCCTGAGAGCCACGGCTCCGACCGCCATGATTCCCGCCTCCATGCGCTCGGTACGATGGCCCAATGGCCAGCGGGCGCCCGGTCACGGGTGAGAAGAACCGATCGACGGCCATCGTGCCGATCCGCATCGGGGCAGGGGAGGCCGAGGAGCAGGAGGATCCCCGGTTGTCCGACGTCGACGAATGGGGTCGATCCGAACGGACACGGGCGCTGGCACGTGCCTTGTACGAGCCCATCTACTCCAAGTGGTTCCGAACCGAATGGGAGGGACTCGAGAAGATCCCGACCGAAGGCGGCGCGCTCCTCGTGGCCAACCACGCCGGCGCGATCCCCTCGGACGCACCGGTCATCATGCACGGGATCGAGAAGGAGCTGGAGCGCCCGGTCTACGGCATGGCCGACTACTTCTTCCGCACGGTGCCGGTCGTCGGGACCCTTTGGGCCCGCGCCGGCGGGGTCTCTGCCCGACCCGCCAATGCCTACCGCCTGCTGAAGGAGCAGCAGCAGCTCGCCCTGGTGTTCCCCGAAGGGACCAAGGGCCCGTCCAAGTCCTTCACCGACCGCTACCAGCTGCGCCGGTTCGGACGGGGCGGGTTCGTCGAGATCGCCATGCGAGCGGGCGTCCCCGTCGTCCCCATCGCCGTGGTGGGCTCCGAGGAGGCGATGCCCGTGGTCTTGCGCCTCCCGACGCTCGCCAAGGCACTGGGCCTCCCCTACTTCCCGGTCACGGCCAACTTCCTCGCCTTGGGCCCGCTCGGGATCGTGACCCCCTTCCCCGCCAAGTTCAAGCTGCGCGTGCTCGATCCGGTCCGTTTCGACGTGCCGCCCGACCAGGAGCGGTACTCCAAGAGCCGGATCATGGAGGAGTCCGAGCACGTCCGTGCTCAGCTGCAGGATGCCGTCTACGAGATGCTGCGCGACCGGCGCAGCGTCTGGTTCGGTTGAGTCGCCGATGAGCCGCCGCGTCCTCGTCACCGGTGCCGACATGTTCTGGGGCGGCCGGATGATCCAGGCCCTCGAGACCGACCCGAGCATGGATGTGATCCTGGGCATGGGAACCCGGGCCCCGTCGGTCCCGTTCGAGCGGGCCGAGTTCGTCCGGGCCGACCAGAACTACTCCATCATGAGCCGGATCGTGAAGGCGACCCAGGTCGACACGATCCTCCACACGTTCATGATCACCAACTCGACCACGTTGCCCAGGCGCGCCATGCACGAGATCAACGTGATCGGGACGATGAACCTCTTGGCGGCTGCCGGGGCCGCGGGGTCGTCGGTACGTCACATCGTCGTCAAGTCCTCGACGCTGGTCTACGGCTCTGCGGCCAGCGACCCCAACACGTTCCACGAGGACACGCCGCGGACCAGCCCCGTGAAGAACAGCGTGGAACGCGCGCTGGTCGAAGCCGAAGGGCTCGTGCGGGACTTCTCGGAGGACAATCCTGCCACTCGGGTCACCGTCCTCCGCTTCGCCAACGTCCTCGGGACGCACCTGGCCACGCCGATCAGCCGCAACCTGTCGCGACCCGTCTGCCCCGCCCTCTTCGGGTTCGACCCGCTCTTGCAGTTCGTGGAGGAGGACGACGTCGTGCGCGCGCTTCTCCACGTCACCCAGGGCAGCATCCCGGGCCTCTACAACGTGGCCGGGGACGGGCGCCTCCCCTGGAGCGAGGTCGCCGCCGTCTGTGGCACCCGCCTGGTTCCCCTCTCGCCCTACAGCCCGCTGAAGATCCGGCCCCTGGCACGGCTGTTCGACCTGCCCGCGGAGCTCGAGGACCTGCTTCGCTACGGACGAGGAGTCGATACCCGCCGCTTTGCCGCGACGGGCTTCACCTACAACGCCACGAGCGCCGGTGCGGTGCGCTCGTTCATCCAGCGCGGTGCGCTTGCGCCGGCAATCCGGACGCGCACCCACGTCGTACACGTACGAGCACGACGTGGAGCAGTTCTTCCGTCATTCGCCGTCGGTCGTCACCACCAACGACGTCTGACGTTCATCTGCCCAGCCAGTCCTCCACCAACTTCCGCTCACGGACCGCCCATTCCTCAGCCGTGATCGCGTACCGGACGTGGTCCTCCCACACGCCGTCGATCTCGAGGAAGCGCAGCGCGATCCCCTCCTCGCGGATGCCGAGCTTCTCGACCACGCGGCGGCTGGCGGTGTTCCTCGGGATGATGGAGATCTCCACGCGGTGCAGCGAGATCGCCTCGAAGGCGAACCGCAAGGTGACGACGACCGCCTCGGGAACGAGCCCCCGCCCGGCCAATGCCTCGTCGACCCAGTAACCGATGAACGCGCTCTGGAACGGACCACGCTGAATGGACGAGAGCGTGACCTCGCCGGCGAAGCGCTCGCCCACGAAGATCCCGAAGCCGTAACCGGTACCGAGGTGGCGCTCGCGCTCGCGGATGCCGCAGCGAGCTGCGAAGCTGGGGCGGTCCTCCGAGGGCACGGGCGCTCCCTTGGGGCGCGGTTCCCAGCGCAGCAGCCAGTCCGCGCACCGGGTGCGGACCTCGTGCCAGGCCGGAAAGTCGTCCTCGGTCAGGGACCGCAGGAGCACCCGCCTGCCTCGCAACTCCAGTGGCGCGTGGCGCACTGCTCTGGCCGCGCTCATTCTCCGAGCACCTCCCTCAGGGCTCCGAGCAACGCAAGGACGTTCCGCCGCCGCGCCGTGTGCCCCATGCAGCCGATGCGCCAGACCCGCCCGGCCAGTTGTCCCGCACCCGCCCCGATCTCGATGCCGTAGGTCTGCAGGAGCTCGCGCCGCACCGCGGCTTCGTCGACGCCGGGCGGGACCTTGACCGTGGTGAGCTGGGGCAGTCGGTGGTCGGGCCGCACGAGCAGCTCGAGGCCGAGCTCGACGAGCCCGGCCTGCAGCGAGTGACCGCATTCGGCGTGGCGCTGCCACCCCGCCTCCAAGCCCTCGTCGAGCAGGCTCCCCAGACCGGCGTGCAGTGCCGCCACCATCGCCACGGGCGCGGTGTGGTGGTACACCCGCCCGCCGCCGGAGGCCTCGTTGACGTAGCGCGCCAGGAGGTTCAGATCGAGGTACCAGCTCGACGGGCGCTCGACCATCCGCGCCGTGGCCCGGTCCGAGATCGTCAGCGGCGACAGACCCGGCGGGACGCCCAGGCACTTCTGCGTCCCGCTGTATGCGATGTCGACCGCCCAGTCGTCGACGGCCACGGGGATCCCCCCGAGAGAGGTCACCATGTCCACCAGCAGGAGCGCAGTGCCCTTGCCCCGCCCCAGCGGCTCGATGTCGTTGCGCACGCCGGTCGACGTCTCGGCGTGCACCACCGCGATGATGGCCGGTGACGGGTGGGCCGCCAGCAGCCGGTCCGGGTCGAGCGGCTCTCCCCATTCGGCGTCGACACGGACGACGTCGGCGCCGAGACGGCAGGCCACGTCGCACATCCGCTCGCCGAAGACGCCGTTGACCCCGACCACGACGGGGTCGCCGGGCCGGACGAAGTTCACGAACGATGCCTCCATGCCCGCCGACCCGGTCCCGCTGACCGGCAGGGTCAGGGCGTTGGTGGTCGCGAAGACCTGGCGCAGGCGGTCGTTCGTGTCGTCGAGGATCTGGAGAAACTGCGGATCGAGATGCCCGAGCACCGGCCCGGCCAGTGCCATCGTCACTTCCGGGTACGGATTCGAGGGTCCCGGTCCCATGAGCAGACGGTCGGCTATCCCCACCCGCGGATGGTGACAGGTCGACGCTCACCTGCGCCAACGCGCCCGGTGACGCATCGGTCCTCCGGTAGATTGCCAGCGTGGAACGGGTGCTCTTCGCCTCCAGGGAGCTGCCACCGCTCGCTCCCGACGTCGGCCAGAATCCGGGTCCCTACTCGGAGTGGGTCCGCCGCCGCGAGGACGAACGGCGACGCACGACGGGCGAGCACGAGGGCGCCGACGCTCGGCCTGGTCATGGTCGTGACCGGCGTCGTGACCCCGGCTCCGTCGGCGCACCCTCGAGAGCCTCAGGCGGACAGACGAGTCGACCGTGGTCGCTCTGACCGTGGTCGGCCGAGGCCCGGCGCTGCCCGAGGTGGACATGCTCGTGCGTTCGGGCACGTCGCTTCGGGCCCGGCGGAGCGGTGCCGGGCCCTGGGCGTCCCGGACGGGCACGCCGGCCCGCGACCTCCTCCGGGCGGGCCTCGGAACCAACCAGGGCTCGCCGATTGCACTCCTGATCTTCCCCGGAGACCTCTGGGCGCCCGACGCGGTGCGCCCTGCTCGGCGCCGCCCTCGACGACGCACGGGGGTCGTCTACGCCGACGAGGACGAGTCAGGTGCCGACGGCACCCACGACCGCCCCGCGTCTCAAGCCCGACTACTCGCCCGACTTCCTCCTGTCCACGGCCTATGTGGGCCGCCCGCTCGCCGTCGGCGCCGCGCTGGCGAGCCCACTCCCCGTGGTCGCGGCGTCCGGAACGGCCGCGCTCGAACACGAATGCGCGCTCCTGCGCATGCGAGCGCGGCAGACATCGGTCACCCACATCCCCGAGGTGCTCTGCCATCGGTGGCGCGACGGGCATGGACGTCCGCCCGGCGCGTCTCGCTCCGCCACATCACGAAGCCCTGCGCCGCCGCAATGACGACGGCGCGTCCGTCTCGGCGGGCCCCGGGCCCGGCACCTTCCGGATCTTGCGGCCCGCCAGGACCGGGACCCACGTGAGCATCCTCATCCCCTTTCGCGACGAGCCACGGCTCCTCCGGACGTGCATGGACTCCATCGCGGCGACCACCGCAGGACGCCACACCAACGTCGAGCTCGTGCTCATCGACAACGGATCCTCCGACCCCGAGACCCTGACCCTGGTCGAACGGCTGGCCAGCCGGACCCGACGTACGGGTCCTCCGCGACGCGCGACCCGTTCAACTGGGCCGCGCTGAACAACGCAGGGGCGCGGCTGCCCGGGGCGACGTCCTGCTGTTCCTGAACAACGACATCGAGGCGCACCGCCAGGGCTGGCTTTCCGCGCTGTGCGCCCAGGCGCTCCGGCCCGACGTGGGGGCGGCCGGGGCGCGGCTGCTCTACCCCGACGGCCGCCTGCAGCACTGCGGTCTCGTCGTCGGCCTCACCGGTGCGGCCGGCCACGTCCTGGCGGGCCTGCCCCGAGGCCCCGGGCTACCTCGGCATGGCAGGCCACGGCCGGCGAGTGCTCGGCGGTCACCGGCGCCTGCCTGGCGACACGGCGGGAGGTCTTCGACCTCCTCGACGGCTTCGACGAGACACTCGGCGTCGATCTTGAACGACGTCGACTACTGCCTCGCGAGCCGCCAGCCAGGGTTTCCGGACCGTCTACGAGCCCGCGCGCCGAGCTGATCCACCACGAGTCGCCGAGTCGGGGAACGGCCGGCGGCGTCGGCGACATCGTCAAGTTCGTGGATCGGTGGAAGGACTACATTTACCGAGGGGACCGCTACCTCAACGCTCACCTCACCCGTGCGGACCCATCGTGCGGACTGGCGCGGCCCGAGGAAGAGGACGCCTGGAACACATGGCACGCGACCCTCACGACGCAGTAGGCGGCGATGCCGAACGCGCGCCCCACATGTTCCGCCGGCCGGCCGACGCGCCGCCGCCGCTCGGACGCGTCGGAGACGACCCGGCCCTGCAGTCCTTCCACCGTGAGTGGTCGGTGCGACGCACGGGAACGTCGGGATCGCTCCGTCGGACAGTGCGCGCCTGGGCGGGGCGGGTATCGGGCCGATCAGATCGTCGCCTGCTCCTCGCCCTGGCGAGCGCGACGGACGCGGTTGCGGCTGAGTGTGACCGCGTCGTCGAGCGGCTGACGACCCTAGAAAGCGTGACAGCGGACGTGACGGGTACCTTCGGAGAAGAGATCACGCAACTGCGAGCGGAGGTCCTCCGCCTGCAGCGCGTCGTTGCGTCGCTGCAAGGACCCCTGCCGTGAGCCAACGGGGAGTGATCGTCCTCAGCGGCCACTGGCACGACCGGAGAAACGAGTTGGCCTTCGTGATCCGCTCCATCGCCGGCGCCGCGACGCGCTCTTGCCCCGTCTCGGTCCTCGTTCCGGGCTCGGCCGGGCGGCGCGAACCGGACGGTGCGTTCGACCTTGTGCACATCGGAGACTGCGACGCATTGCAGTGGCCCGACTGGCTCTCCTCCGAGTGCACGGTCGTGGTCGACGAGATCACCGCGGAGTTCGCGACGCTGCTCTTCGAGGTCGCGCCAGGGACCGTGCTCTACCTCTCGGCGTCGGGGGACGGCTTGGATCCGGCCTGGCGGAGATTGCATCTCGTCGGCGACGAACCGTCCTGCTCGGTGAACGTGTACGTGCCTGTCAATCCGCTGGCGCGTCTGCACCGGCATCACGGCTTCGGCTTCACCGGCTACCAGCTCGTGCTCTCGGACCGGTCGGGGTCTCACGATGAGCCGCCGGCGGCGGCCGCCTGGCTCACCTCCGCCTTCGGCGACGCCGACGTCGTCGTCGTCGAGGACGCCGTCGCGTCAGCCTGGAAGGGACGGGCACTCCGGGGGAGCGTCACGGTGGACACCCGCATGGACCTGTGGCGCTTGTTGGCCCATGCCAACGTGTGCATCGACCTGGCCCCGGGCCCCCTCGTCGCCCGTGAGTGCATCGAGGCACTCCGCTTCGGGACACCCATCATCGTGCCCGCGAGCTCGGTCCCCGGCTCGGTGCACGCTCGGGCGGGCGGGGGCGCGACCTTCCTCGACGAGCGCGATCTCATCGAGGCGGCCGGCACGTTCCAGGACACGGGCAGCCGGTCGGCTGCCTCCGATGCAGGTCGGTGCTATGCCGACGCCCGCTACGGCGATGCGGGGGCACTCGTCGGACGCGTCAGGGCGCTTCTGGCCGACGTCTGATCGGGTTCAGCTGCTTCGGCTGCCGGTAGCCACGTTCCAAATGCGTACGCCGTCCACGTCGAGCGGAGCCCCCAGGGCCTGTTCGAACAGCCTCGTTGCGCACTCGGCGCCGACGCTCGCCTGCGCCACCACGACCTGCTTTGCCTGCAAGGAGCGCAGATCCGAACGGATGACCGGAGTCGGGATCTGAGGCTCTTGACCCGCCCTGCACACGGCCAACGCTCCCTGGAGGGCTGACGGGGTTGCGTAAAAGGCCGCTGTGCCGGAGGGAGTTGCGAACACCGCATATCCGCCGGGCAGGCGAAACGTCATGTCAGCCATCGACTGCCAGAGCATGGCCGACGGATCCTGCGCGCTCGGGATACGGGTACACGAGCACGGTGGTTCCCACGGGTACCGACCGTGCCGCGCCGGTGAACCAGGCTGGAACGACCGCCGCCGTCGACGAATTCGGCCACGCCGGTGCCAGGGGGAGCAGTGCGAAGGCCACCAGCGCGAGGCTCACGACGGCTGATCTGCCACGAACCCTGGAGTGGGCGGCGTCATGGACGTGGTCAACGATGAGGCCAAAGAGCAGTGCGGCAAAGAGCCAGAAGAGGCCGGTATATCTCGACGCAATGCCACTTTGGAGAAGCGGTAGATCCGCGAGAACGATGAACGGGAGTGGGACTCCGGTCCTGTGACCGTCCACGTGGAGGTAGGTGCCCATGGAGAGCACCATGGCGATTGCCGCCATCACCGCATTGAAGACAACGAACCGGTTCCGACGAAGCAAGACCGTGCCAGCCACCAAGATCAAGAGAAGCGGCACGCCCACGTAGGTCCCGTTTTCGCCCGGCGCCTCGAAACCGATCCGCCAGTCGGCGTCGCGCTCTGCGACCAGCGAGTCGCCCAGCGCGGCGTGACCGAAGGTGAAGTGCTGATTGATCGTGGGCACGACGAGACCGACTGGGTCACTCGACAGGCCTGCGATAGCGGTCGCGTTCTGCGCTGGTCCGGTGATGTGTTGGGGCCCCGCCAGTGTGACCCACGCCCCGTAGCCGATGCCCGCGATCATCACGAATCCGGCCGTCGCACCCATTCTCCCCAGCGCGCCCAAATTGACGTCGGATCGCCGCCGGACCAGCAGGAGCCAGGCCAATGCGAGTCCGATGATGGTCATGACGGCCAGCGAGGCGGTCGCCTCCGTGGAGACATAGAACTGGGCGACGAAGCAGCCGCCGAACGCGAGGCCGTACCACAGCGGTGAGCGGTACGACCCACGTCGGAACCGGTCAAGGATGAGGATGACGAGCGGCGGGACGGCTTGGAACAACAAGAAGAGATGTGCGCTGGACCCCACAGCCACCGCGAAGGGTGAGAACCCGTAGAGAAGGCCTCCAAAGAACGCAGCCGGCCACCAATCGACGAAGCGCCGAGCCATCAAGAAGAAGGTCGTCGCCGATGCGGAAAGGGCGATCACCACCAAGAGGTTGAACGTTGCGATGGGCCCGAAGATCAGGGTGATCGGTGCACCCAGTAGTCCCAGCAGGGGCATTGTGGTGTTGTCCATGAGGTCGACACCAGTGGGTGCGTTCAGCCAGTTGTTGGCCAGAGGGTTGATCCCGTGAAGAATGGACCACGGGGTCTGGGCTACGAACCAGATCTCCTCCGCCGGATCGGATCCCGCGAACTGAACGGTGTGGGCAAATCCGTGCGCCCACACGTTCCGATTCGCGAGGACGGCAACGAGCAGGTACGCGGCAACACTGAAGGCAACGCTCCACCGGCCAACTGGATGCTTGAGTCCGGCGGGAGGTGCAACCGGGTCTCCCTGCAGCGAGGACGATTCTGCGACCTGGCTATGCACTCTTTACGAGCCGCACCGCATCACGTCGTGCTGGGAAGCCGAAGACTGCGTCAGTGGGCGCGCCCGGTCGACACAACGGTGAACATGGCCGCAGGACGAGGGGGCTCCAGGGTCAGTTTCTGTTCGTGAAAGGTGACGACGTTGCTGGTAAAGCCGAGGACCTCACCGAAACGTACGAAGAGCTGTGGGCTGAATTTCCACCAGGTGTCGAGGCTTGGCGCCTCCGGTGTGGACAGCCATTTCATGACGGGGCTGTCATCGGGCACATCGGGGTGGTGCAAGTCAGTCACGATGACGGTGTCGGCGAGCCGAGCGCAGTTTTCGACCACGCGCAGTGGATCACGCATATGGAGCAATACGGCACACACAGTCACGACGTCGAAGTGACCCAGTTCGTCCGGTAGCTCGTACGCACTGCCGTAATGCACCCTTGCCTTGCTGTGAAGGCGTTCGTGCGCGAACCAATACCCGTTGCGAAGCCCCTCCATGCCCACGACTCGATTTCGCGCGAACTCACCAAAATCCAAGTGGGCGTCCGGAACGACATCCCAATCGAGCTCAGGCGACAGTTCGACCGAGACGACCTCCGCCCCCCGGGACTCCATATAGAAGGACATGTATCGGGATGCCGGTCCGATCTCGAGGACACGCTTACCCGAAACGTCGACATGGCCGATGTAGGCATCCTCATTTCCGCGCAGGTCCCAATGGGCCCCCGCTGTCGGTCCGAACCCGGGAATGTCCATCTCGTGGTAGAAGTGGCAATCAGCAGCACTTGCGACGTTGCGGGGAGTGGCGTACAGGTCTGACGTGCTCATGGCAGCGAAGGGTACCAGTTGGGCCCTCCTCCGAAGCTCCGCCAAATCATGTCTGTGTGCACCATCCCGCCGTGCCCGGGGGGTGGAGCGCTCGGCACGAACACCGTTGCCTCATCCAGCGGTCAGCGCGCTCTGATCGAAGCCGGGGACACCTCCGGAACGTTTGACGGCCTCCCCCTCTCGGCATGGAAAAGTCGCCATCTCCGGTCAGGGGCCGGTCGATCCGTGGAGGCTAAGATGGCCGACAGCTGAACGCTGGCACACGGGATTCCCCCGAACCCAGACGGGCCGAGTACTGAATGACCAGGTTAGAGCGAATTCCTCCCTTTACAGTTCCTTCTATGAGCCCCTCAGTCTCGTGACCCGCGCACAGAAGTCGCCACCCGAGGAGGCTGCCGTCGCGGCCCAGTCGAAACCGGGCGGGCTCCCCGAGGTCGGCTTGCTCGAAGAAATCCTCCACGTTGAGCCGTTCCGGCCCGTCGATCCGACGGGACACAGATCTTCGCCATTGGTGTCGTGGTTGATCGCAACCGGGCGCCCAACCCTCACCGTCGAACTGGGCCCGGGCGATCGCGCCTCGCTCGTCTCGACCTGCGATGCCGTCAGCCGGCTCGGCGCCGAGGCCAGGTGCCTCGCCGTCAGGCTCTCGCCGTCCACCGATTCTGCCCGCTCCTGGGATGACGTGTTCGGTGAAACAGTCAACGAGTGTACGAAGAGATTCGGGTCCTTGTTCGCGGCCTACGACGACGAAGTGGAGTCATTGAGGGCGTTGGCCGCCGAAGCGAACGTCGATCTGCTCCATGTGACGCTGCCGGACTTCGACGACCAGTGGTTGCCCGACCTTTCTCAATGGTTCGGCGTACTCGCGCGGGGCGCGACGGTCGTCGTCACGTCGACGACTGCGGACAGGTCCGCCAGCTACGCCAAGGCGAAGCAACTCGTGTCTGACCGGTACCCTTCCGTCTGCATGTCCCTTGGCCTGGCGACAGAGGCGCTGGTGGCTCAAGTACCAATCGATGGGTCCGCCCCCATCGTGGATCTGCTCCAGGACGTCCCCTCGGCGGTGGGGAGCCTCTTGGCCATGTTCGGAGAGCCCAGGGGGGCCGACGATGATCTGGGCGATGAGCCCGTTCCCCCGCATGCGGTGCGAGTGCTCGTCACGGGATTGGTCGAACGGCAACGCGCGGAGCGGGAAGCGTTTCTCTCCGCGCTGACGGCCTACAAGGACCTCGAGCGCGCAACTCGCCGTCGATGTGGCGGACGCCCGACGCGAGCTTGCGGCACAGGCCGAGTCGGCTCGCCTCGAACGCGAGCATCTCGTGAAGGAGTTTCTGGATCGACTCGACGTGTTGTCTGCGAAGATCTCGACCTCGGCGGCGCGGTACTCGGCCCAGCTGGAGGAAAAGGACCGCCTCCTCGAACAACACGAACAACGAGTCCTGGCATACGCCGGAATCGCCGCCGCAGCTCAGAGCGTTATTGACGACGTCCACCGGTCGAGCTCATGGCGGGTCACGGCGCCCCTTCGCCTGATGTCGAGGATGATGGGGCGCAGGCGTTCTGAACCCGACACCTGATCCGGACGCCACATTGGTCACCCCATCGGATCCGTTTCATGACAACGTCTCGGTCATCGTCCTGAATTACAACCAGGCGGAGACGACACTCGAATGTCTCGACGCACTGTCACGGGCCCACAGCGATTTGATCCGGGAGATCATCGTCGTCGACAACGGCTCGAACCCTGGGGAGCTGGCTGTTCTGCGCAACCGGCATCGGCGCGGCGGTTTCAGTCTCGTAGAAGTCGGTGAGAACAGGTTTTTCAGTGAAGGGAACAACATTGGCGTCGACTTCGCACACGGTGACTACATCGTCTTCTTGAACAACGACGCCTTCGTCGAACCCGGTTGGATCGAGGCCCTCGCGGAAACGATGCGGAATGATCCAACGGTCGCGGCCGTTGGTCCAATGTTCCTCTATCCCGACGGACGGGTGCAAGAGGTCGGAGGTGTTGCGCTGCCCACCGGCGACGTGGTGCAGATCGGCAAGGGAGCGGTGTGGGGACCTGACCACTTCGATACTCCATGTGTCGTCGACTTCTGCTCGGCGGCTTGCTTGATGATGAGGCGAAGGGACTTTCTCAAGGTAGGCGGACTGGGGTTCGAATGGGAGCCCGCCTACTACGAGGATGTCGATCTCTGCCTCAAATTCTGGACGCAGTGCGGCAAGGTGATGGTCAATCCTGCGGCGCGGGTCATCCATATAGAGAGCAAGACGACTTCGGACCGTCTGCTCCAGTTGCAGGACATTTCGGAGATCAACCGCGTCCGGTTCGTCGCCAAGTGGGGAGCTTGGTTGGAGGCTCGCCAAACCCGCCCTCTGGAGAGCCTTGACCGTGCGCCGAGGAGTGAGCTTGATCAGTTGAGCGGTTCCGATCTCGATCATCTGTCCGAGCGCAACGCGGAACCTGCGCCGCAATTCGTCCTCTACTCCCCCTACCCGGTTGTGCCCGGTGGAGGCGAGCGCGTGATGTTCGAGCTGGCATCACACCTCTCCTCGCTGGTCGGCACGTCCAACGTCGTGTTCAGTACCCCACATCGCTACAGCCGCGATTCGGATGAGACAGATTGCCGCGACATTCGGGCTCGACCACGTCATTGGCACGCCGCTGCCCTGGGATGAGTTGGAACCCGACAAGTGCCGGCTTGCGGTGGTCCTCGGAACTCCATCATCCCTCCCGTACCCGCCTTTGGCGAGCGGTGTGTCTACCAGCTCCAATTCCCGTTCTTCATGTCCGACCGCGCGGTCGCTGCAGGAGCGACCCTGCTCGCCGATTACGACGAGATCTGGGTCTACTCCGATTTCGTCCGTCACAACGTCAACGGCCTGGTGCGGCATTACGGATTGACGGCACCTCCCGTTGCACCGTCGTCGCGCCACCGGCAACGTGGTCCGGTGCGACCAGCGGGCTCCCGTGGCCCAGTTGTACGACCATTTTGACCGTCGGAAGGTTCTTTGCAGGGGGGCACAACAAGCGGCAGGACATCGTGATCGAGGCCTTTCGGAAGCTCGTGAAAGGCGGCACGGAGGGTTTGGAGCTCGCGCTGGCGGGCTCCATCCATCCGGGTCCCGCCGGGAGGAGCCGGTTCCAGGAGCTGCGGACCATGGCGGCGGGGCTCAACTGCACCTTCTACCCGAATATCGGACGAAACGATCTTGCTGCTCTCTACGCACGATCAGCGGTGCTCATTCATGCCGCCGGCTTCGGAGTGGATCCGGACGAATTCCCCGAGACTCTCGAGCACTTTGGAATTACTCCGGTCGAGGCGGCCAGTTTCGGCTGCATCCCTGTCGTATACGGTCAGGGTGGTCCGAAGGAGGTCGTCAACGTGCTCGGCTGCGACACCGCGTTCTCCACCGTCGACGAGTGCGCCCGCATCGTCTCGAGGCTGCTGAACGATCCCCGTGGCTCCACCGCGCTGAGCGCTCATCTCCTGCAGAGCAGCCAGTGCTACTCAGCGGAGGCATTCCGGGTCCGCGTCGACGATGCCTTGCAGGACATGGAAGTCATCTAGCGGATCCGCGGATTGGAGAACGGCGCGTGTCTGGCTATGGCGTACGGTTCCCTCGAACGAGAGCGCCGAGTCGCCGCAACGGAGCGGTCATCCGGAAAGACCTTGAATTTCTGATCTCGTCGTACTGACGCGCACTCTCGGCACGGGCACGCTCGATCTCGGCGCGGGCGCGCTCGCTCTCGGCGCGGGCCCGCTCGCTGTCGGCGTGGGCCCGTTGGCTTTCTTCCAATGCGCCGCTGAGGGACGCAATGGTCTTCTCGAGATCCTCGGCTTGACTCGCCTTGGTGGCATCTCCTCGCGCAGCCCGACAACCTGCCCGGTGAGATCCTCGATGAGATCGGCGAACGTGTGATCCTGCTCGACCAGGCGCTCGTACTCGGCCTTCATCTCCGCATACCCCGTCACCCTGTCCTCGAGCAGTCGGTTGCTCACCTCGAGCTCTTGGACCCGGTCCGTCGGCCTCCTCGAGGCGCTCCGCCATGGACTCGACTGCGGCCGACCCGTTGTCGATGACCGATTTCATGACGAACTGGTATGTCTCGAACTCCTTGTCGGCTTGGATCTCCTCCACCACCGCCTCCGGATACTCCTCCCTCTGCACGCCGAGCTCGGTGTGGAACAGCGGCATGACCACTCGCTGGGTGTCGACGACGACCAAGCCCGCATCGTGCAGCAGCTCGCGGATCGTCTGCAGCGTGAAGAATCGCATGTGGGTCCGGTCAAGCAGTCCGGTCTCGCCGTACTGGAACGAACCGTGCAGCAGCGACAGTCGCACATCACCGTGCGCAACGTTCGGCAGCGAGCTGACGATGAATCCGGAGGGCTTCAGCTTGCGCACCGCCGCCCGGAGCACGGCCAGCGGATCACGTAGGTGTTCGAGCACGTCGCCGAACGTGACGACGTCGAACGACTCGTCGTCGACGGCCTCCCACACGCCAGGGTCATCCACGTTCCCGACGACGACGCGCTCGGTCCATTCCTCCGCAACCAATGCGGCCTCGGGATCGAGTTCCATCCCGACCACCTTGCACCCGCATTCGGCCAGGACTTTGGTGAAGTAGCCGGTGGCACATCCCACCTCGAGGACTCTCTTGTTGTGCCCGATCATCGCGGACGCGAACGCATGCGTGTTGTTCTCCGCATCGGGGTCGACCGTCAGGTCGTAGACGAACTCCATTCCACACGCCTCTCTTGCCGACGTCGCGCCCATGGCGTCGCCGAATAGGACCGAGTGCTGCCGGCCCCGGGAATCAGGCCAGTCTATCCGTCGCCGGACTCCCGGAACCCGGAGAAGGCAGCATGGATAGGACCAGGCCGTCGAGGATGTCGGACTCCGAGACGATGCACTCGTCCAGGTCGAACCGGTCCATCACCTCGTACAGCACCAGGGCGCCGCCGAAGATGACGTCCTGACGCCCCGCCGGCAGTCCGGCCCGGCGGGCCCGGTCGGCGATGCGCTCCGCACCCAGGACCTCGCACCACCTCCCCACAACCTCGCGGGACAGGACGGCGTGATGGATCCGATCCCTGTCGTAGTGGGTCAGACCCAACTCCAGGCTGGCGAGCGTCGAGACGGTTCCGGCTAGTCCGACGAGGCGCGCCGAAGCGCCCGCCTCCGCGAGCGGCGGAATCTCCCGAGCGGCGCGTTCGAGCTCTCGACCGATGGCCCGGACGGCATCGGACACCTCCACCACCGTCGGGGGATCGCTGCGCAAGAAGCGCTCGGTGAGCCGGACGCAACCGATGTCCAAGGACACCGAGAGGACCTCGCCCTCCACCGTGGTCACGATCTCGGTGGAGCCCCCACCGATGTCCAGGACGATGACGGGCCCTTGGGCGACAGGCAGGTCGGCGGTGGCGCCGGCATAGGAGAGCCGCCCCTCCTCCGCGCCGGACAGCAGCTCGGCCCGCGTGCCGACGATCTCCGACGCCGGATCGAGAAAGGCCTCGCGGTTCTCCGCGTCCCGAACCGCCGAGGTGGCGACCAAGCGCGCCCGCACGACGCCCGTCGTGTCCATGATCGTGCGAAACTCCCTGAGCGCCTCGAACGTCCGTTCCATGGCCTCGGGCCGCAGCGTGTGTGCCGAGTCAACGCCCTCACCGAGCCGGGTGATCCTCATCTCCCGGGCCTCGACGTGACCCGACGGTCCGACGACGAGCAGTCGGGTCGAGTTCGTCCCGCAGTCAACTGCGGCGATCACGCCGCTCATCTTCATGGCCCGAGTATCACAGAGAGAGGGCGGGAGTCACGTCCCGGGTCGGCGCAGGCCCAGCCGTCGCGCCGTCCACGCCCCGACCGGGTCGTCACCGCCGGCGAGCCACCAGGCCACGTGGGCATGGAGGCACTTGACCCCCTGCCGCGTGCCGCCCACGCCCCCACTGGGGCGGGGCCCGGTCCGCTCGGGCGCGATCAAGGCGTCGCGCTCTTCTGCGTAGCGCCGGTGGGCGACGGCCAGCGCGGCGGCGTCGACCTGCTCTTCCGCCTCCCGCACGCCGCCGGCCGCCTCCAGCCGCCCGACGAGGGTTCGGAGCTCAGGCTCGACGAGCCAGTAGCGGGTGGGCATGGGGGTGCCGTCGCGGAAGAAGGGCTCGTTGGCGATGACCACCGGGCGGCCGTCGTCACCACGGACCACGACGGTGAAGGCACCGCCTGGGTCGCGGCCCAGCATCCGCGCGACCCCCTCGTCGTCCTCCCGCTGAGCCGCACCCGGGTGCACCGGGTGAGTCAACGCCAGAATTCGAGCGTGTGCTCGATGCGCGACAACAAGCCGGATCCCGAAGACGTGCTGCCGGTACGGTCGACGTGCGATTGGTCGCCGAGGCGGTCGTCGTGGTGACGTCGCCGGGAGGGAGCTCGGGCGTGGCGGACGGGGTGACCGGTCCCGCCGAACCGGGGTCGCCGGCGTAGGGCGTGCCGGCCGAAGTGGCGCCCGACGGCGGCAGCACTTCATAGGCCTGCTGGCCCGGGCTGACGAGCTGGTACTGCTCGCGCGCGATGCGCCCGATCTCACCGGCGTCGCTGAGGTTCTTCTTCTCCTGCGCCAGTGCTGCGTCCTGCTTGTGCAGCGTGGCCAGCTGTGCCTCGGTGTCGGCGAGGCTGGACCGCTGGTCGAGCAGCGAGCCGGCGGGGAACCAGGCGAAGAGCACGACGGCGGACACGACGAGGGACTCCGAGGAAGATCAGCCGCGGCCGGGCGGAGGAGCCGGACCTCTTTGTCCTGCTCTTTGTCTTCGTGCGCCCGAGACGACGCTGTGGCGCCGTGTGACTACCCCGCGCCATGCAGGACGCCCCCGCCGCCCGACAGCGCAGCGCGTCCGGGGAAGACGGCCGATTCGGCCAGATCCTCTTCGATCCGGAGCAGCTGGTTGTACTTGGCCACCCGATCTGAGCGGGCCGGAGCACCCGTCTTGATCTGTCCCGCGTTGACCGCGACCGCCAGGTCGGCGATCGTCGTGTCCTCGGTCTCCCCCGAGCGGTGTGAGATCACGGTGGCGTAGGACGCCCGGTTGGCCAGCGCCACCGTCTCGAGCGTCTCGGTCAACGTGCCGATCTGGTTGAGCTTGACGAGGATGGCGTTGGCCACTCCTTCGCGGATGCCGCGCTCGAGGATCTCGGCGTTGGTGACGAAGATGTCGTCGCCGACCAGCTGGATCCGCCCGCCCAGCGCCTTGGTGTGGGCCGCCCAGCCGTCCCAGTCCTCCTCGGCCATCCCGTCCTCGATCAACACGATCGGGTAACGGTCGACCAGGTCCACCCAGTAGTCGACGAGCTCCGCCGGCGACAGCGTGCGGCCCTCGCCGGCCAGCACATAGGACCCGCCGTCCCACAGCTCGCTGGTCGCCGGGTCCAGCGCCAGCGCGATCTCCTCTCCCGGCACGTGGCCCGCCGTCTCGATCGCCTCCAACAGCAGCTTCACCGCATCCTCGTTGCGCGGGAGATCGGGCGCGAAACCACCCTCGTCGCCCACGGCGGTGGACATCCCACGTTGGGCCAGGAGCGAGCGCAGGGTGTGGTAGGTCTCGACCCCCCAACGCAGGGCCTCGCTGAAGGAGGCCGCGCCAACGGGCATCACCATGAACTCTTGGAAGTCGATGGAGTTGTTGGCGTGGGCCCCGCCGTTCAACACGTTGAGCATGGGAACGGGCAGGACATGGGCGTTGGCGCCGCCGATGGAGCGGTAGAGCGGGATCTCGAGGTCGTCCGCCAAAGCCTTGGCGCTGGCCAGCGAGACGGCCAGCACTGCGTTGGCTCCGAGCCGACCCTTGTCCGGCGTCCCGTCGAGGTCGATCATGGCGTAGTCGACAGCCCGCTGATCCAACGCATCCATGCCACGCAGCGTGTCCGCGATCTCACCGTTGACGTTGGCCACCGCGCCGAGGACACCCTTGCCCGAAAATCGGTCTCCTCCATCGCGCAGCTCGACCGCTTCACGAATGCCGGTGGAGGCGCCCGATGGCGCGATGGCACGACCTCGCGCGCCGGACACGAGGAGCACCTCCGCCTCGACGGTCGGGTTACCGCGGGAATCGAGGACCTCGCGCCCGATCACGTGCTCAATGGTGCTCACGACATCACTCCTTGGGTGCCCTCCCCGGCGGGACACGGGGCACAAGGTTAGCGGTTGCCCACCTGGTCATCAGGGACGCCTTCGGCCGCCATGATCTGCGCCCGCAAGGACAGGGCCCGGTCACGCAATGCCTGTTCCGCGTCGACCCCGAGACGTTGCGCCAGGTTCACCACCGTGAAGAGGAGTTGCCCGACCTCGCGCTGCGCATCGTCGGCGTCTCCTGACCACGGCCCGGCTGCCTCCTGTTCGTCGCGGCGGCGCGTCGGGTGAGCGCGTCCAACGCCACCGCCGCCTGCTCGCCGGTCGCGTCCTCGGGCTCCACGCCCACCGAGCGGGCCTTGCGGGCCAGCTTTCCGGTGAGCATCAGCGCGGGCAGGGCAGCCGGGATGCCCTCGGTGACGCTGCTCCTCCCCTTCTCGCTCTTCTTGATGGCCTCCCAATTCGACACCACCTCGTCGGCACTGTCGGCGTCGACGTCGCCGAAGACGTGCGGGTGTCGGTGCACCAGTTTGTCGTGCACACCTCGCGCGACGTCCGCCAGGTCGAATCGGCCCGCCTCGTCGGCCAGCCGGGCATGGAACACGATCTGGAACAACAGGTCGCCCAGCTCCTCCTCCAGGTGCGCAGAGGCGCCGCTGACATCGGTCCGCCCGTCGAGCGCCGACAGCGCATCGAGGACCTCGTAGCACTCCTCGACGAGGTGCGGCATCAAGGACGAGTGGGTCTGCGCCCTGTCCCAGGGGCAGCGCTCGCGCAGCGTGTCCACGAGGGCGGTGAGCCGTGCCACCTCCGCACCGGCGGACACCCGACCGAGGTCGGGCCGAGCCGGCACGTAGAGCGAGGTCAGATGGTCCGGCTCCACGGTCCGGTCGAGCTCCCACCAGTCGACGGCGGCCACCACCTCGTCGTCGAGCCCGAGGTGGTGGAGGATCACCGGTCGGGGGAGGGCCGGGCCGGCGTCGTCGTCCTCGTGGAGGGAGAGCTTGACGTCGGAGAGCACCTGGCGCGACCAGCACTGGGCGACCAGGAAAGGGCCTCGCTCGCCCACGGCCGAAGATCCGAACACGCTGGCATCGACGAGACGGACTCCTTCGGCCAGAGGGTCGATGCCGAGTGCCGCCCAGGCCAGGTCCAAGAAGGAGAGCGCGGGGACAACCGTGACCCCGACGCGGCCGTCGCTGCGCAGCAGCTCCACGCTCCGTTCGGCCACGAGCGGAGACCCGGGGACGGCATAGACGACCGACTCCGGCGCGGCGTCCCTTGCCGCCGATACCAGTGCCTCGACGATCCCGGCGTACACCTCCTCGAAGGTCGCGGCGGACTCGTAGAGGTCATCGAAGGAGCGAGCTCCCTCGATGCGGGCCGCGGCGGGATGCCGGACAGTCCGGAGATAGGCGCGCCCCGGCACGGCGAGAAGCGTCGCCGCACGCTCACCGAGGAAGTCGGTGCCGGCGGGCCCGAGCCCCACCACCGTGATGTGGGGGCGGTGGCGCGGCACGGTCAGCCGCTGATCGAACTGGCCGAGGACGACGCGATGCCGGCCTCGTTCGCCGACGGGTTCAACACGTCCGACGAGGCCGGCGTGAACGGGGTGAAGACCGACGCCTGCACGGGTCTCCAGACCCCGTACCGCGGGTCGACGCTCACCGTGGACCGACGCTCGGCCACCGTGAGGGCCCTCTGGGTGGCGCTCGACCCGGCCTGCTGCACCGCCTGCGCGACGGCTGCATCGGCCTCCGCATAGGGGGTCGGCGTTCGTTTCGTCAGTTGCACGAGGAGATAGCTCCCGTTGAGGGCGATGGGCGCGGAGACCTGCCCGACCGAGAGGTCGTCAAGCTCGCTCACGTGCACGCCCAGCTCCGCGGCGACGGCGGTCAACACGTTGCACGGGATCGTCCCGCTGTTCGTGGCCCCGCTCGCCACCTGGGAGAAGGCGGTCCCGAACGCCGCCTCGTCGGCCGCCTGCTGCGCCGCGCTCTCGCTCGAGAACTCCGCGGCCTCGAAGCACCCCGTGTCGAACTGGCCCTGATGCCCCGCGTAATAGCCCGCCAGCGCGGACGGGCTGGAGCCGACGCCGGCCAGGTCCTCCTCGAGGGCGCCGGCGGTGGCGTCGAATTGCACCTCCGCGTCGACGAACGAGGACGGCATGGTGGCGAGCACCTCCTGGCCGGTCAACGGCTGGCCCGTGACGGTGCAGCTGTAGCGCGGGTTCTGCCCCTCCGCGGTCTGCAGGATCTCGGACATGACCGAGGAGATCTGCTGACTCAACGTGGCACGGGCATCGGCCAGCTGCTGCGGTGTCACCGTGACCTGACGGGCGTCGGCCACCTGGAGAACGATCTGATGGCCGATTTCGGTGTCGAGGTAGTTCGCCACGAAGGCGCTGTTGGCCGTGGGATGGTCCCCTGCGTTCTGCCCCTGGCCCGCGCCCACGACGGCCGGGAGCTGCTGGCTTCCTCCCGAGGAGAGGTAGGTCTCGGAGTTCAGGTAGCACTGATAGGACGGGCTGCCGGCGATCGCGCTGACGTCGGAGCTCAGCGTCTGCTGGCTGATCGAGGTGCCGTTGACGACCGCCGCGTCGGTGGGCACGGAGAACGCAGCCGCGGCGAGGCCGCCGGCGAGAACGACGAGGAGGACGATGAGCCACTTCACGCGCCGGGCATGCTACAAGGTGTCCCCGTCGTTGCCGGTATCGCCCAGCGGGATCAGTTCTTCGATCAAGCCGCGCACCACGTCGGCGGCGCGCTGCCCGTCGATGACCGGGACCAGCAGCTGTGCCATGTCCTCGCGGTAGCTCGCGCCGGGCGCCAGGCGTCGCAGCCGAACCTGGGCGCTGGCCGGCAGCGTGACCGGCGAGACCCGCACGACGGGCTGGCGCGTGCCACCGGGCCGGACCGAGCTCATGCTGATCTCGTCGATCCGGCGCGCCATGGCGCTGGCCCTCAACCGGCCCAGCGCCAGCAGACCCTGCGCCGGCGGGGGCAGCGGGCCGTAGCGGTCCGCCCACTCGACGCCGATGTCGTCCACGTCCTCGAGGGTTGTCGCCGAGGCCAGCCGGCGATACGCCTCCAGCCGGGCGTCCTCGGCCGCCACGTAGTCGTTGGGAAGGTGCGCGTCCCCCGGAACGTCGATCGAGACGGTCGGGGGGCTGGGCCTGGGCTCGCCCCTGGCCTCCGCAACCGCCTCGGCCACCAGCTGGACGTAGAGGTCGTAGCCCACCGCGGCGATGTGCCCGGACTGGTCCGAGCCGAGGAGGTTGCCGGCCCCGCGGATCTCCAGGTCGCGCATGGCGATCTTGAAGCCGGAGCCCAGCTCGGTGTGCTCCCCGATCGTCCGCAGCCGCTCGTAGGCCTGTTCGGAGAGGACGCGGTCGGCCGGATGGAAGAGGTAGGCGTAGGCCCGTTGTCCCCCGCGGCCCACTCGGCCACGGATCTGGTGCAGCTGGCCGAGCCCGAGGAGGTCGGCACGATCCACGATCAAGGTGTTGACCGAAGGCATGTCGATGCCCGACTCGATGATCGTCGTGCAGACCAGCACGTCGTAGCGTCGCTGCCAGAAGTCGAGTACCACCGTCTCGAGGCTGCCCTCGTCCATCTGCCCGTGCGCGACGGCGACCCGGGCCTCGGGCACGAGGTCGCGTATGTCGCGAGCCACACGCTCGATGTCCGAGACGCGGTTGTGCACGTAGAAAGCCTGGCCCTCGCGCAGGAGCTCGCGGCGCAGCGCCTCGCTGACTGCGGAAGGATCGTGCTCGCCGACGTAGGTGAGGATGGGGCGGCGGTCGGCCGGTGGAGTGTTGACCATGGAGAGGTCCCGGATGCCGGTCAGGGCCATCTCCAAGGTGCGGGGAATGGGACTCGCCGTCAGCGTCATGACGTCGACGCCCTCGGCCATCCGTTTCACGGCCTCCTTGTGGGTCACGCCGAAGCGCTGCTCCTCGTCGACGACGAGGAGACCGAGGTTCTTGAACTGCACGTCCTGAGCCAGCAGCCGGTGCGTGCCGATGACCACGTCGACGCTCCCGTCGGCCAAGCCCTGGACGACGGTCCGCTGTTGGGCCGGCGACAGGAAACGGCTGAGCAGCTCCACCCGCACCGGGTAGGGCGCGTAGCGGTCCGCGAAGGTCTGGGCATGCTGGCTCGCCAGCAACGTGGTCGGAGCCAGCACCGCTGCCTGCGTCCCGTCCTGCACAGCCTTGAAGACGGCGCGCACGGCCACCTCCGTCTTGCCGAACCCGACGTCGCCGCACACGAGACGGTCCATCGGCCGCGGCTCTTCCATGTCGCGCTTGACCTCCGCGATGGCTGTGAGCTGGTCCTCGGTCTCGACGAACCCGAACGACGACTCCATCTCGGCCTGCCACGGCGTGTCCGGGCCGAACGCCCGCCCCTCCACCGCCAGGCGGCGCCGGTAGAGCTGCACCAGCTCGGCGGCGACCTCGCCGGCCGCGGCACGCGCCTTGGCCCGGGTGCGCTGCCAGTCGGCACCGCCCATCTTCGACAACGTCGGCGACTCACCGCCGCTGTACGGGGTGATCGCCTCGATCTGATCCACCGGCAGGTACAGGCGGTCGGAGCCCCGGTACTGCAGGACCAGGTAATCACGGGCGGTCCCGCCCATGGTCCTCGTCGTCACGCCCTCGAAGCGGGCGACACCGTGCTGGCGGTGGACGACGAAGCTCCCGGCCTCGAGGTCGTCGAAGAACCCGTCCGCCGCCCGGGCGCGCGGGCGGGCTCGGCGATGGGGCATCCGCCGGCCGGTGACGTCGGTCTCCGAGAGCACCGCCACCTTGGCATCGGGAAGGATGAACCCGCTGGTGATGGGCGCGGCGACCACGGCGACTCCGGGCGTCCCGGGCGCCGCTTCGAGCACGGGCGCGTGGATGCCCTCCTCGCCCAAGGCAGCGGACAGACGGGCGGCGCCGGGCCGGGTGGCGGCGCACAGCGTCACCACATAGCCCTCGCTGACCAACCGGGTGACCCCGGCAGCCAGCCGCGCCGGGTCCCCTGCCACCGGGTCGAAGCGGCGCACCGTCAGCGCCGTCACCGAGGGGCCCTCGGGTACCGGGGGAAGCGCAGCGACGGCGGCCGCCGTGTCGCCCAGCAGCCGCTCGAAGGGCACGTGGAGGGGCGGGAAACCTTCCTCGTCCTGCTTTGGCCCCCCACGTCGCAGCCAGCGTCTCGGCCAGTGCCGCCTCCTCGTCGAGCAGCTGGGCGCCCCGGTCCCGGATGCGGCGCGGCTCCACCAACAGCACCTGCGCACCGCTCCCCGAGGAGGTCGGGCAGCACCCGCTCCTCGCGGTCCAAGAAGGGGAGCCACGACTCCATGCCGTCGAACTGTTCGCCGCGCTCGAGGCGTTCCCACACCGAGGTCCCCCAGGTCCGCCGGTTCACGAGCGATGCGGCGGCGGCGCGGAGCCCCGGGGTGACGACGAGCTCCCGGCACCCGTAGAGGGCGACGGCGTGCAGGTCGTGCGACGACCTTTGGTCGCTGACGGCAAAGGCGGTGAGGCGGTCGACCTCGTCGCCCCACAGGTCGATGCGGGCCGGCTCGTCCGCCGTAGAGGGGAACACGTCGACGATGCCGCCCCGCACGGCGAACTCGCCGCGGTGTTCGACCTGGTGCTCGCGCCGGTAGCCCTTGGCCACCAGCTCGGACAGCAGGGACCCGACGTCGACCTGTTGCCCGGGGCGGACCACGACGGGGGCCAGTCCCTCCAGGGGCCCCAGCCGCTGGAGCAGGGCGCGGACCGGGGTGACGATCACCCTGGGCGGCACGGGCAGCGACGGGTCCGGCGCCCCGGTCAGCGCATGGAGCACCGCCACGCGGTGGCCCATGGTCTCGATCTCGGGGCTGACCCGCTCAAAGGGCAGCGTCTCCCACGCCGGCAACACGGTCACCGGGCCCGACAGGGCGCCGACCACGGCACCCGCGGCGTCGTCCTCCTCCGGTCCGATCAGGCAGGCGAGGTCGTCACCCAGCCGCTCGGCGTCGAGGCCCGTGGCGGTGACCACCAGGAGCGGTGCCCGCTCACTGAAGGCGGCCAGCGCCGCGGCCACCACGGCCTGGGCCGCCTCGGGTACGGCGACCGTGGCGTCCGCCGCGCCCAGCAGGACACCGACCGCCGGGTCGGTGCGCAGCAGGCGGGGAACGGCGGCCAGGCTGCCGGGAGTGGTCTGCACCGAGGTGGGGCGGAGGGACGTCATCTACGAGGTGGGCAGCGAGTGGCACCACAGCATGGCGGCGTCGATGCCCTCGGCCGCGATCCGCTCGATCGCCTCCGCCGCAGTCTGCACGGCGACCGCCAGGACCTCACGTACGGCCTTTGGCGGCTGCCGCAGCACGTGGGACGCGCCCTGGGCCGCGCTCGGCGGCTTGCCCACGCCGACGCGCACCCGGAGGAAGTCGGACGAGTGCAGGTGTGACTGGATGGAGCGCAGCCCGTTGTGCCCGGCGAGGCCACCACCCGCTTTGAGGCGCACTGTCCCGGGCGGCAGGTCGAGCTCGTCGTGCACGATGACGATGGACCTCGGATCCTCGATCCCGAACCGCTTGGCCAGCGCGCGCACGGCCGCGCCTGACTCGTTCATGTAGGTGCTCGGGACGGCCAGGACGACCCGGTGCGCACCCAGGGTGACGACGCCAGCCCGGGCGTGGGTGCCCTTCTCGGCCCGCAGCGACGCGCCGTGTTGGCGTGCCAGCAGCTCGACCGCATCGGACCCCGCGTTGTGCAGGCTCCCGGCGAACTCCGCGCCTGGGTTGCCCAGCCCGACCACCAGCAGGTCCGCCGGCGTGCCCCGGCGCTCCGACCGGGCGAAGGGGCGGCGCAGGGCCTAGCCCTCTTCGCCCGAGGTTTCGGGTGCCTCCCCGGTCGGTTGGGCGGCGCCTTCTCCCGGCGCCGCCTCCTCGGCCTCGCCCTCGGCCGGCTGCTCCTCCGCGGCGACGCGTGGCGGCTGCCCGATGGCGATCGCCGTCTCGGGGTCGATGTCGGTGGTGACTCCCTGTGGCAGCGTCAGATCGGACACCCGCACCTGTCCGCCGATGGTGAGCCCGCTGATGTCCGCCTCGATGGAAGACGGGATGGCGGTCGGCAAGGCGTTGATCGGCAGCGTGAACATCTGCTGCTCGACCAGCCCGTCCCCGTGGTGCACCTCGATCGCCTCGCCCACCAGCGTGATGGGCACGTCGGCACTGATGACCTCGTCACGTCGCACGATCACGAAGTCGACGTGGGTCACCGTCTGAGCCACCGGGTGGCGCTGCATCTCCCGGGCGAGTGCCAGGTAGGTGCCCGCCCCCGTGTCGAGAGACAGGAGCTGGTTGGCCCCGGCCTCGGTGTTGAGGGCGGCCCGCAGTTCCCGGGCCACGACGGCGACGGGCAGCGGGTCGGTCCCGTGGCCGTAGATGACGCCGGGGATCTTCCCCTCGCGGCGCAGGCGGCGGACGGCACGCGAGCCGAGGGGGCGCCCGACCTCGGCGGCAAGTACGACTTCGGCCATTGCGGATCTCCTCAGGTGGCGAGAGCGGTGTGCGCGGACGGCCAATGGGGCCTCCGGCGGACGAGCCTTCCAGCGTAGCCGCCCCGTGGAGCAGCGGACCACCGGGCCCTAGACCAGGTTGTCCCCGCCGAAGAGCTCGGAGACCGAGGTGTCCTCGAACACGGCGTCGATGGCGTCGGCGATGATCTTGGCCACCGAGAGGACCTCGAGCTTGTCGAACATGCGGTCCTCGGCCACCGGCAGGGTGTCGGTCACCACGACCCGGGAGATGGGCGCCGCCTTCAGGCGATCGACGGCGGGGTCGGAGAGCACGGCGTGGGTGGCCATGGCCGAGATGTCTGAGGCGCCGGCGTCGGCCAGCAGCTCCGCCGCGGCGCAGATGGTCCCCGCAGTG
Source organism: uncultured Acidimicrobiaceae bacterium (assembly GCA_963774485.1). Lineage (GTDB taxonomy): Bacteria > Actinomycetota > Acidimicrobiia > Acidimicrobiales > RAAP-2 > Bog-473. The sequence continues at coordinate 38,666 of CAVZFG010000001.1, read as the reverse complement.
TCGATCATGTCGTCGATGAGGACGCAGTGGCGACCCTCCACCTCACCGACCACGTGGCGGGCCTTGACCTCGTTGTAGCTGCCCCGGGGCCTCGTCTTGTGGATCAGGGCCAGATCGAAGCCGAGATGTTGGCTGTAGCGCTCGGCCACCTTGACCCGGCCGGCGTCGGGTGCCACGACGACCACGTCGTCACCGAGATTCTCCCTCATGTAGCCCTCCAGAACGGGTGCTGCCACGAGGTGGTCGAAGGGGGTGTCGAAGAAGCCCTGGATCTGCCCCGAGTGCAGGTCCACGCTGATGACGCGGTCGGCGCCCGCCGCTGAGAGCATGTCGGCCACGAGCTTGGCGGTGATCGGCTCGCGTCCAGTCGACTTGCGATCCTGGCGCGAGTAGCCGTAATAGGGGCACACCGCCGTGATGCGCTTGGCCGACGCCCGCTTGGCGGCGTCGATCATGATCAGGTGCTCCATCAGCGAGTCGTTGACGGGACTCGCGTGCGTCTGGATGATGAAGACGTCGCAACCGCGGATGGAGATGTCGTATTTGCAGTAGATCTCCCCGTTGGCGAACTCGCGCAGGTTCGCCTCACCGAGTTCGACGCCGAGGTGGGCGGCGATGTCGTTCGCCAAGGCGGGGTGAGCGCGCCCCGAGACCAATTCGAGGCGACGCCGCGGGATCAGCTCCACGGCCCCACGCTACCGCCCCGTTGCTCCCGGCGTCAGCGGCTCGACGCGCCGTCCTGGGCGGGTCAGTCCTCGAGCTGACCCGAGGCGTCCGGACCGCCCAGCACCGTGTGGGGACCCAACTCGGCCCCGGGCCCCACCTCGGCGCCCGGCTCGAGCACGCTGTAGGGGCCCACGCGCGCCCTGTCGCCGATCGTGGCCCGGGTGCACACGCTCTCGGCCACAACCGCCCCACGTCCGACGGTGGTGTCGGTCAGCACGCTGTTGGGGCCGATCTCCGCCCCCGCCCCGATGGTGCAGTTGCCCCGCAGGACGACCCCGGGCAGGAGAGAGACGTCGGCCTCCAGGTGGGCGCCGGCGTCCACGTAGGTGCGCTCGGGGTCCCACATGGTCACGCCCCGACGCATCCAACGTTCGTTGATGCGGTCGCGCAGCTCCGCCTCCGCGACCGCCAGCTGAGCCCGGTCGTTCACGCCCGCTGCCTCCATCGAGTCCGGCAGCACCAGGGAGCGGACCATATAACCGGCGCTGCTGAGGACGGCCACGGCGTCGGTCAAGTAGTACTCCCCCTGGGCGTTGGCCGGGCTGAGTCGGCGCAGCGTGGGCGCAAGGAGGCTGCGCCGGAAGCAGTAGATGGAGGTATTGACCTCGTCGATCGCCTGCTCCTCCTCGGTGGCGTCGGTCTCCTCGACCACCCTGGTCACGTCGCCGTCCTTGCCGTGCACGACCCGGCCGTAGCCCGATGGGTTCTCCACCACGGCGGTGAGCAGCGTGGCACCCGCGTCCTCGGCCCGGTGCGTCCGTACGAGCGCCGCCAGGGTCTGGGGCCGCAGCAGCGGCGTGTCGCCGGGCAGCACGACCACGTCCTCCACCTCGTCGTCGTCGTCGGGCAAGCCCGTCAGCCCGACCGCCAGCGCGTCGCCGGTTCCCGACTGGGTCAACTGCTCCACGAACTCGATCTGCATCGTGGGCGGCGCATGCTGCACCAGGGTCTTGGTGACCCATTCGCCCCGGTGGCCCACCACGACCACGACCCGCTGCACGTCGATCTCGGCCATGGCGTCGAGCACGTGCAGGATCATCGGCCGCCCGCAGAGCAGGTGCAGCGGCTTGGGGCGTTCGGAGCGCATACGCGTCCCCTCGCCTGCGGCCAGGACCACGGCGGAGAGTCTGCGCTCGGGCATCGCCGCATTCTTAGCCCGCCTGGACGTCCCGTGTGCGTATGGGACACTCGTAGCGTGCCGGAGCTGATCTCCTACGACGAGTTCGGGCTGTTCCACGAGAACGCCGCCGAGTACGGCCTGCCCTATCCGGGGCCCCCCGACGTGCGCCGCGTCGACGTCGAGGTGTCGCCCGGCCGGAAGGTCTCCAGCCTGGTCTGGGGCACGGGCCCGTCCGAGCTCGTGCTCGTGCACGGCGGGGCACAGAACGCCCACACCTGGGACACCGTGGCGCTCGCCCTGGGCCGGCCGCTGGTGGCGGTGGACCTGCCCGGGCACGGCCATTCCGACGGGGGGCCCGAAGGCTCGATCTCCGTGGGCAGCAACGGACGCGACCTGGCGGCGGTCGTGGCCGAGCTGGCCCCCGACGCCCGCGGCGTCGTGGGCATGTCGCTCGGCGGCATGTCGTCCATTGCGTTGGCCGCGCAGGCGCCCGAGCTCGTCCGTGCCCTCGTCCTCGTCGACATCACGCCCGGGGTGAACGCGGAGAAGGCCGCGCCGGTGACCAACTTCGTCAACGGACCGGCCAGCTTCGACAGCTTCGAGGAGCTGCTGGCGCGCACCATGGAGCACAACCCGACCCGCTCGGAGTCCTCGCTGCGCCGCGGCATCCTGCACAACGCCGTCCAGCGCGAGGACGGGAGCTGGGTGTGGCGCTACGCCCGCTTCCGTACCGAACCCGGCGAGACGCCCGACTTCACCGACTGGTGGGAGGCGGTCTCCGCGCTCACGGTCCCGCTCCTGCTCGTGCGCGGCCTCGCCTGGTCCGTCGTGGACGACGCCGACGTCGCCGAGCTGCTGCGCCGCCAGCCCACCGCTACGGTCGTGGGCGTGGAGGGAGCAGGGCACAGCATCCAGGGCGACCGGCCTCTCGAGCTGGCCGACATCTTGACCCAGTTCCTCTTTCCGGACGGCTGATGGACAAGCGTCGGGTCTGGCTGTCGCCCCGCGCCCTGAGGCTGCATGCGGTCATCCTCATCGTGGTGCCCACCTTCCTGGCGCTGTGCGTCTGGCAGATCACCCGTGCCTTGGGGGGCAACAGCCTCAGTTGGGCGTACGTCTTCGAGTGGCCCATCTTCGCCGGCTACGCCGTCTACATGTGGTGGCGCTTCGTGCACGAGGCGGCCGAGGGCACGCCGCCGGCAGCGTCCACCGACGGCCGGACCACGACCGCGTCCACGACCGCGTCCACAGGGGCAACGGCGGTCCCGGCCGGCGTGACCGGGACGGAGACGTACCCGGCACAGGCGCACGACGAGGAGCGGGAGGACGCCGAGCTGGCCGCCTACAACGAGTACCTGGCGCAGCTGGCGGAGCGGGACAGGGCCACCGGGCGCTGACGGTCGGACGGGTTCCGGGGGGAGGGCTCGAACCTCCAACATCCGGCTCCAAAGGCCGACGTTCTGCCGATTGAACTACCCCGGACCGAGGCGGGAAACCCCTAGAGGTTAGACATGCAGCCGGCCGTACCCGGGCGAGGCCCGGCGGTAGGTTCTTCACTCGTGCGCATCTTGGTGGTGGACGACGACCCCGCCGTACGCCGGTCGATCGACCGGGCCCTCCGTCTCGAGGGTTACGACGTGGTCACCGTCCCCTCGGGGGGCGAGGCGCTCGAGACCCTTGCGCAGAGCCCACCCGACGCGCTCATCCTCGACCTGGGGCTGCCCGACCTCGACGGGTTGACCGTGTGCCGGCGCATGCGCAACGCCGGGGACGACACACCCGTCTTGATGCTCACCGCCCGCGACGCCGTTGACGACCGCGTCCAGGGTCTCGATGCCGGTGCCGACGACTACCTGGTCAAGCCCTACGCCCTCGCGGAGCTGCTGGCGCGCCTGCGCGCTCTCCTCCGTCGGCGCTTCGAGGGTGAGGGGGGACTCCTGCGGGTCGGTGACCTGTCGCTCAACCTCTCCACCCGGGAAGGGCAGCGCGGCGAGCGCACCTTCACACTCACGCGCATCGAGTTCGACCTCCTCGAGATGTTCCTGCGCCACCCCCGTCAGGTGCTCACACGCGAGGTCCTGCTCAACCGCGTCTGGGGCTTCGACTTCGACTCGGGCACCAACTCGCTTGCCGTCTACGTCGGTTATCTGCGTCGCAAGCTCGAGGAGGGGGGCGAGCCCCGCTGCATCCAGACGGTGCGCGGCGTGGGCTACGTGCTGCGGGACGCGTGACCTTTCGCGCCCGGCTCGTATTGGCGACCACGGTCGCCGTCGTGGTCGCAGTGTTGGCGGCGTCCCTGGGCGCCTTCTTGGTGGCGCGGAACACGCTGCTCCAGGCAGCCGACAACTCCCTCACGACGGCGGCGCAGCGCGTCGTCGCGGGCGAGGAGATCGGATCGACGACTGCGACGCTCGGCCAGGTGATCGACACCAGCGGTGCCGTCGTCTCGGGCGGTGGCCTCCCCGTCACCGGCGAGGTGCGACTGGTGGCCGTGGGGCTCGCCCCCGCCTTCTTCACGACCGTCACGGTGGACGGGAACCAGATGCGCGAACTCGTCGAGCACTTGCCCGCCGGGACACCGGTCGAGTCCGGCATCCTGATCGACGGCGGCGCGCTGCAGATCGCCACCTTGTTCAACGCCAGCTCGGAGCTCAAGACGCTGGCGCTCTTGCTCGGGGTCGTGGCATTGGTGGGCGTCCTCCTCGCCGTCGTGCTGGGCTGGCTGGTGGCCCGAACCGCCCTGGTACCCCTCAACTCGCTGACCGACTCCGTCGAGGACGTGGCCGAGACGACCGACGTCTCCCGCCGCCTCTCCCCCGGCGGCCCCGACGAGCTGGGGCGCCTGCGCCGAACCTTCAACCGCCTGCTCGAGGCACTCGAGTCCTCGCGCCGCGCCCAGAGCCAACTCGTGCTCGACGCGTCGCACGAGCTCCGCACCCCGCTCACCAGCCTGCGCACCAACCTCGAGGTGATCCGCCGGGTGGACGAGCTGAGCGTCGAGGACCGCTCCGTGCTGATCGACGACGTCCTCGTGCAGTTGCAGGAGCTGACCGACCTCGTCGGCGACCTGGCCGAGCTGGCCCGGGGCGACCAGGAGCCGGCGCCGAGCGAGCCGCTCCGGCTCGACCTGCTCGTCCGGGACGCCGTCGCCGTGCAGAACACCCACGGGAGGTCCAAGGACGTCACATTCGAGCTCGACGCAGAGCCGTGCTGGGTCGAGGGCCACGCCGACCGTCTCAGCCGCGCCGTGGGGAACCTGCTCGACAACGCGCGCAAGTGGAGCCCGCCCGGACAGGCGGTGTCCGTCGAGTGCAAGGCGGGGGTGGTCGTGGTGCACGACCACGGGCCCGGCATCGCCGACGAGGACCTGCCCCACATCTTCGACCGCTTCTACCGCTCCCCGGCCGCCCGGGGACTGCCCGGATCCGGCCTCGGTCTGGCCATCGTGGCGCAGGTCGTCAAGGCCGAGGGGGGGACCATCACGGCAGAGAACGATGCCGCCGGGGGGGCCCGGATGTCGCTGCGTCTGCCCACGGTTGCCGCTCCCGACGATGCCGCGGCGCAGACCTGAGGCGCCGACCCCACCATCCATCTCATCCCGCACCACAGGGCGCTCCGCGCCCTCGGGCTGGCTCTTTCGATGTGTATATGAAACCTTCTGCAATGGGGTGAGGCTGACGAAGGCTAATCGCGTAACCTTCTATAACGAGGGAGTTTTCGGAAGGATTCGTATACACCACCGATGGAGCGCCGGTCTGCTCCCGCCACAGCCGCCCACCCAGTAGCTCAGGCCGGCGCGCCAAACCGAGGTCGTGGTCGGCCGTCGCAAACGCTGTTCGTCTGATCAGTCCTCGGCGATGAGCTCGAGGCGGTTCCCGAACGGGTCGTCCACGTAGGCCCCCTGGCCCGGCTCCCGGTCGGGATTGGGACGCACCTCGACCCCTGCGTCAGCGAACGCGACCTCGAGCGCCGGCAGGTCGCGCACCACAAAAGCCGGGTGCGCCTTGAGCGCCGGGCGAAAGTCCTCCTCCACGCCGAGGTGTACCGCCAGCTCCCCCCGCGCGAACCAGCACCCGCCGCGGGCCGCCAGGGGTTCGGGCTTGGGGATCCGTTCCAGCCCGAGAAGGCCTGCGTAGAACGCCTCGGCTTCCTCTTCCCCGCCGGGTGGCATCGCCAACTGCACGTGGTCGAGCCGGACGATCTCGAAGCTCATGGCTGCCTCCTTGCGCCGCCGGGCGACCTGGCAGTCGGCCCCCCGGACCGCTAGCCTGCCGCACGACATGGGATCACTGATCAAGAAGCGCCGCAAGCGGATGCGCAAGAAGAAGCACAAGAAGATGCTGAAGGCGACCCGCTGGCAACGCCGGGCCGGCAAGTAGCTTCGCCGGCTCCCTGCTCCCCCTCGGGTTCCCTGCTCCCGGCTCCCGGCTCCGCCCCTTCTCAGTCCCCTTCCCAGCCCACCGGCACGGTGTGGGCCCGCACCAGCCGGGCTCTTTCGGCCCCCAAGCGCAGCTCTGGCCTCGACGGCGTCCCGGCCTCCGCCGGTCCCCCCTCGACGAACCACGTCGAGCCACTGCCGGCCAGGGCCGGCTCACTGCCTGCCAGGTCCCCCAGGGCGTCGCGCCAGCGAGCCAGACGAGGCTCGACGGCCAGGGCGGCCGCCGCCAGCGCGTTGGGCGCCGCGTTCCCCGGGTCCTCGTCCCAGGCCCGGTAGACCCGGGCCGTGTCCACGCCGAAGGGCGGCAGGAGCAACAAGTAGTCGCGGGCCTCGAAGGGGAGCGGGGTGACCCGCTCCCCCACGCCTTCGACCCTGGCCCGGCCCCCGACCAGGCAGAAGGGCACGTCCGACCCCAGCCGCGGCCGCAACCAACAGGTCGGTACAGCCCGCCCAGCGCAGCACGGCCGCAGCGTCCGCCGACCCGCCACCGAGCCCGCCGCCCAACGGGATCCGCTTCGTGAGGCGCACCGTGGCAATGCGGCCGCATGCCTCGAGGGCGCGCACGATCAGGTTGTCCCCGGGCACAGGCAGGTCGCCGGCCCGCGACCCCGCCTCGGCGGCCACGACCAGGCCCGCTTCCCCTTCGTCGAACACCAGCTCGTCGGCCAGGCTCAACGTGACCACCTCGGCGTCGAGCTCGTGGTACCCGTCGGGCCGCACCCCGGTCACCCGCAACGTCACGGTCAACTTCGCCGGAGCCAGCACGGCGCTCACAGCGCCGCCAACCTTCCCCATTCGGCCACGCCGAGCTCCTCGGCCCGGGCGTCGGGACGCACCCCGGCCCGCTCGAAGGCCGTCGGGTCCACCACGCCAGCCAGCGACCGCCGGAGCATTTTGCGCCGCTGTGCGAAGCCGGCCCGCACCACGGCGTCCAGCCGCTCGTAGGAGACCAAGGCCGGATCGACGGCCGGGACGGGGAGGCGCTCGAGGCGCACCAGGACCGATTCGACGCGGGGCCTCGGGACGAACACCGAGGCGGGGACGCGCCCCACCACCTCGGCCCGGGCGAAATAACCGATACGCACCGAGACCGCGCCGTAGGCGTCCTCTCCGGCCCCGGCGGCCATGCGCTCGCCGACCTCCCGCTGCACCATGACCAGCAGGTGCTCCACCGCCGGCACCTCGACCAGGGTACGCAGGACCAGGGGGGTCGCCACGTTGTAGGGCAGGTTGGCCACCAGGCTCCACGGTCCCGGGGAGCGCTCGGCCAAGAGCGCCGCCAGGTCGAGGGTCAGGGCGTCCCCCTCGACCACCTCGACGCCGACCGGCTCGACGACCGAGCGCAGCACGGGGACCACGTGGCGGTCGATCTCCACCGCCACCACCCTGGCCCCCGTCTCGGCCAGGGCGAGTGTCAGCGACCCGAGGCCCGCCCCGATCTCGAGCACCGGCGAGCCGGCGGCGACACCCGAGAGGCGGGCGATGCGCCGGACGGTGTTGGGGTCAGCGACGAAGTTCTGCCCGAGGGCGCGGCTCGGACGCAGCCCGTGCGCCGACAGGATCTGTGCGATGTCGGCGCCGGAATGGGTCACCAGGAGATTGTGACGTCCACCACTCCCTGGCCGAGATCGGCGATCTGCGCGAAACCTGCGGGCGACATGTCGACCACCCGGGGGTAGCCGGCCCCCTCGCGGTCGTCCACGGTGCAGACCGTCGACGCGCCGGTGGCGTCGTTGACCACCGTGAGCACCGTGCCGAACGGGAGCGTCGGACTGGCGCACATTCCGGACGCGGCCTCCGAGTACCACGTCGCCTCGCCGTCCTCCTGGTTCGCCGGTGCAGCGGGCACCGGCGCGGGCGGTGCGGTCGTCGTCGTGGTCGTCGGTGGGGGCGGAGGGGGGTCGGTCGTCGTGGTCGTGGGAGGCGGTGGCGGCGCCGTCGATGTCGTGGTGGCCGGTGGCGCGGACGTCGTGGTCGTGGGCGCGGGTGCCGTCGTCGTGGTGGTCGTCGCCGGTACGTGATAGGCGACGAGATGCGACGGCAAGTTCACGCCGTCCGAAGTGGACGCAGCGTGCACGTCACCTGCGTGGGTGTCGCGCACGCTGCCCGCCGCGACTGTCCGATCGTGACGCGTGCGCAGTCGTGTTCTGCAACAACAGGAGAGGCGCGCCGAGCAACGTGCCGCAAATGACTGCGGCGACGCCCAGGCGCCTCCCCCCAGTGCTCTGGTTCCGCAGGGCTCCACCCTTCTCCGGGGACACAGTGCACCCGCGCCGACACACGGGTGGCGAGGGGTTTCTGGAGAACTTAGATAACCATTCGAGGACCACGCAAACGCGAAATGGCGCCGAGACTTTTGCGACCGTCTTTTCCCAGGTCACCGGCCCAGTCCTGCGTGATATTTAGATGAACTCCCTGTTCAGAGGCACTTTCCCACGTGAATCACGCTCAAACACCCTGGTCACAAGGTTCTCGTATAACGCACAACAACGCGTGGATCAGCCACCTGTGGAGAACACCATGGCGGCGGCGGCCGCCGTGCGCTCCATGATCTCGTCCACGCGCGCAGCCCTTGACGGCGGCGATCGCCTCGCCCACCAGCGGGAGGTAGGACGGCTCGTTGGTGCGGCCCCGATGCGGCACGGGCGCCAGGAACGGGCTGTCCGTCTCGACGAGCAACCGGTCGAGTGGGCACCGCGCCGCGGCCGCGCGCACGTCGGCGGCGTTCTTGAACGTCACGATGCCGCTGAACGAGACGTACATGCCGGCGCGCAAGCACCGGTCGACCTCGTCGGGCCCGCCCGTGAAGCAGTGCAGCACGGTGCGCTCGGGAACGCCTTCGTCAGCGAGCACGTCGAAGAGGTCCGCCCACGCGTCGCGGGCGTGGATCACCAGCGCCAGTCCGTGCGCGTGCGCCAAGGCGATCTGGGCGGCGAAAGCGGCGCGCTGCGCGTGCGCGCGGCGAGTGCTCGTAGTAGTAGTCCAGCCCGCACTCGCCGACCGCCACCACCGCACCGTCGTCCGCCTCCAGCTCGCGTGCGAGCAGCGCCGCCACGCCGTCCACGCCCTCGCTCGCCTCGTGCGGGTGCAGCCCGATGGACGCCCAGGCCCGCGGCCGCCGTCCCGGCGCCGGCGGTCGCCCGGGCCAACGCCACTGCCTGCCGTGAGGTCTCCACCCCGGTCCCGATGCAGACGAGCCGGTCGATGCCGGCCGCACGGGCCCGGGCCAGACCGGCTCGAGGTCAGCCGCCTCAGCCGCTCGCCGAGCCGCTCCGGCCGCCCCGACCGCCCCGGCCGTCCGGCCCCCCGCCGAGATACTCCTCCTGCACGTGGCAGTGGGAGTCGAACCAGCCCACGTCAGGCCTTGCGCCGCGGGAACAGCGGCTCCCCCTTCACCACGGCGGCCCCGCCGGCGTAGCCGCCCCAGCCGGCGTCGGCCGGGCAGCCGGGCCGCCGAGGGCTCGCCGGGCACGCCGATGCGGCGCCACACCTCGGCCGCCGTCGACGGCATGGCGGGGGCGATGAGCACCGCCACGATGCGCAGCACCTCGAGCGCGTCGCCGAGCACCGCGTCGACGTCCGGTCCGGGCTCCATCTTCCAGGGCTCGGCCGCCTCGAGCTCGGCGTTGGCCGCACCGATGAGGCGCCAGGTCTCCTCGAGCGCCTCGTGGGGCGCCCAGCGGGCCCAGGCGGCGGTCGCCGACGCCAGCACCCCGGCCGCCGCGGCCGCGAGCCCACTGGCGGGATTGGAGGCGGGTCCGACGCCCCCGCACTTGGAGTGGACGACGGTCGTGACCCGCGACACCAGGTTGCCCAGGTTGTTGGCCAGGTCCGCGTTGTAGCGCGCCACGATGCCCTCGTAGGAGAAGTCGCCGTCCCCGCCCAGGGGCACGTCGCGCAGCAGGTGGTAGCGCAGGGGGTCGACGCCGAAGTCGTCGGCGAGCGCCAGGGGCGACACGTCGGTGATCTTGAGCGGCCCCGGCCCTCGCCACCGGTCAGCCCCGCCGCGATCATCGTCTTGCCGAGCTTCTGGCCGCCCATCAGCAGGTACCCGTGGACGAAGATCTCCTGCGGGGGCTCGATCTCCGCCGCCATGCACATGGCGGGCCACCACACGCAGTGGAACTTGAGGATGTCCTTGCCGATCAGGTGGTGCGCCGCGCCCCAGCGGGCCGCGAAGGTCGCCGGGTCGCCGCCGTATCCGGCGACCGTCAAGTAGTTGATCGAGCGCGTCGTACCAGACGTAGAAGACGTGCCCGCTGTCCCAGGGCACGGGCACGCCCCAGGAGAACGACGTGCGGGTGATGGAGACGTCGCGCAAGCCTCCCCGGATGAACCCGAGCGCCTCGTTGCGCTTGGAGACGGGACGGACGAAGTCGGGGTGGCCGTCGTAGTAGTCGAGCAGGCGCTGCTCGAACGCGCTCAGCTTGAAGAAGTAGTTGTCCTCCTGCATCTCGACCACGGGCCGCCCGTGCACCGGGCACTTGCCGTCGACCAGCTGGTCCTCGGTGTAGTAGTCCTCGCAGGAGACGCAGTAGAGGCCCGAGTACGGGGCGAGCTCGATGAACCCGTTGTCGTAGATCCGCTGGAGGAACTGCTGCACGACGGCGTAGTGCCGTGGCTCGGTGGTGCGGATGAAGTCGTCGTTGGAGATGTCGAGCCGCCGCCAGGCCTCTACGAAGCGGGCCGACGTGCCGTCCGTCCACTCCTTCGGGGTCATGCCGTTGGCCTCGGCCGCCTCGACGATCTTGGCCCCGTGCTCGTCGGTGCCCGTCATGAACCAGACGTCGTCGCCCAGCAGGCGATGCCAGCGCGCCAGGGCGTCGGCGTTGACGCGTCGTGTACGCCGTGCCCACGTGCGGCGCATCGTTGACGTAGTAGATCGGCGTGGTCAGGTAGTAGGGCGGCACCGCCGGTAGCGTACCGGCGCGCTCAGGCGTGGCCCGACGGACCTGAATCGCCGTCGCCGGCGTCGCGGACGCGGCAGTGCCGCCTCGTAGGCGCGCCGCCGCGGCACGCCGAGCGACGCCGCGACGCGGTCGGCCACCTGACGCGGCCCCGCCGCCGGGTCGTCGCCCAGCACGGCGCGCACGGCCGCCTCGACCTCGACCTCGCCCGGCGGCGCGAGGGCCGGGGCGCCCCCGATCACCAGCACCACCTCCCCTCGCGGCGGCCGGGCCGCGAAGGTGGCCGCCCCCTCGCCCAGCGGCCCCCGCCACACCTCCTCGTGGAGCTTGGTCAGCTCCCGCACCACGGCCGCCGGCCGGTGCGGGTCGGCCGCGGCCAGCTCGCCCAAGGTGGCCGCGACCCGGCCCGGCGCCTCGAGCACGACGGTGGTGCGCTCGTCCGCCATGAGGGCGGCGATGCGGCGGCGGCGCTCGGGTCCCTTGCGGGGCAGGAAACCCTCGACGCAGAAGCGATCGGCCGGCAGCCCGCTGACCACCAGCGCGCCCACCACCGAGGAGGGCCCGGGCACCGTGCTCACCGTCTCGCCCGCCTCGGCCAACCGGGCCGCCAGCCAGGCGCCCGGGGTCCGAGATGCCGGGCGTGCCCGCGTCGCTGACCACCGCCACCGTCGCGCCGCCGGCCACCGCGGCCGCGACGCGCTCGAGCCGCGCCGCCTCGTTGTGCCCGTGCAGTGACAAGAGACGGTCGCCCCCCGGTCCCCCCGCGCCGATGCCGACGGCCGAGAGCAGGGCCCGCGTGCGGCGCGTGTCCTCGCAGCAGATCAGGTCCGCCGTCGGCCAGCACCTCACGGGCGCGAGGGGCGAGATCGCCCAGGTTCCCGATCGGCGTGGCGACGAGGACGAGCCGGCCGCGCCGCTCCTCGCTCAAGGCCCGTCGCCCTCGGCACCGTTCGGCACCTGGCGCACCTCGAGCTGGTCGCCCACCCGCACGCCCCAACGCTCGAGCGAGCCGGCCTCGGCCTCGACGGCGCTGCGGGCCCGGCGCCCCCCCACGGCCATGCGCCACGGCTTGAGCCGGGTCACCCGCACCACCTCCAGGTCGACGGAGAGAAAGGCCACGTCGACGGCGAATTTCATGCCCGCCGTGTGCACGGTGCGCGCCCCCTCGAGGTGCAGCGCGCCCTCGCATCCCGGGCGCCCCCGCAGGACGCCGCGCTCGGCCGGCGATTCGGTCATCTCGAGCGCACACACCACGTCGCCGTCCCGAAGTAGCCATCCGGACCGCATGCCTCGTGAGGCTACCGGACGACCTTGGCGCACCGTCTAGGCTGTCCGCCTCATGTCGAAGCGAACGGTCAAGCGCAAGCTCAGGACGAAGAAGAAGGCCAACCACGGCAAGAAGCCCAACTGCGGCCGTGGCTGAGGCCGCTGCGCACGACCGAACCTGAGGGCCCGAGCGCTCACGATCCGTCCCAGGCGACCCCCCGGCGACGCCAGGACGCCGCACAGCTTGGTGGGCACGATCCGAGATGATCCCGTCCACGCCCAGGCCGAGCAGTCGCTCCATCGACTCGTCGTCGTTGACCGTCCACACGTGCACCGCCTTGCCGGCGCGGTGGGCCGCCTGCACGAAGCGCTCGTCGACCACGACGAGATCGCCCTGGCGTTCGGGCACCTGGTAGGCCACGGCGGGGATGTCGGGCAGATCCTCACCGGCCTGCACCGCCCGCCAGGCCTCGGCCGTGGCGATGGTGCCGGCCGAGGTGGGCACCGACGGGGCGAAGCGGCGAAAGGCGTCGGTGGCCGGGTCGAGGAACGAGGCCACGATGACGTCGTCGGTGCGGCCGAACTCCGCCAGCAACCGGGCCAGCGACTCCTCGTAGGGCGCCACCACGGGCGCCGTCTGCTTGATGTCGAGGTTCAGCACCACGCCGGGGAATCGCTCGAGGACCTCGCGCAGGGTGGCGATGCCGAAGGACGGGTCCGCCGGTGCCCGGCCCCGGAAGGGGTACTCGGCCGCCGGCCGGCCCGGCGTGACGTCGGCGCCGGGGATCCACCAATACGAGAAGTCCAGCGCGCGCAACTCGCGCGAGCGTGAAGCGAGGCGATGGTGCCCTGCGCCGCCGTGGTGCGGTCGACCGTGGCGTCGTGGCACACCACCAACTCACCGTCCGCCGTGGCGTGCACGTCGAGCTCGATGCCGGTCGCGCCCGCCTCGACAGCGTGCGCGATGGCGTGGAGGGTCGACGACGGCGACTCCCACGCGCCGCCCTGGTGCGCGTAGGCGATCACCCTGCGCTCCAGCCAGACGGACGCCTCGCTCACCCGGCCGACGGTAACAGCCGTGGCCGGTCCGGCCGACTCGGTGCGGTCGCCCGGCCGGCGACCGGGACCCGAGCGCCACCAGGGCGAAGCCGGACCGCAGCGCGGCGGGCCTATCCTCGTTCGTCGTGCTCGACCATCTGCTCGTCGACGTCATCAGCACCATCCGTTCCTCGTTCGACCGGGCGCTGCTCCAGCGCCAGGCCGTCGAGGAGCGCTTCCAGGTCGACGTCTTCCTCGGCGACGTCTCCTGGGAGACCTCCTACAGCCTGCCCGGCGAGGAGCAACCGCCGCGGGTGCGCGCCGACGTCTCCGTCGACTGGCCCACGTGGAGCCAGACCTCCTATCGGAGCTGGTCCATCGGCGAGCCGCCCGACGAGCTGCCCGAGGTCGTGATCGAGGTCGCCCTGCGCGTCCAGCGCATGGCCGAGGCCCCCGACACCGAGAAGGTGATGGCGGCCCTCCCGGTGACCGGACCGCTGGGAGACCCGATGGACCTGGTCCGCACCGCGACCACGATCGAACAGGTGCGCAACGACGCCGAGGGCACCGACGGAGGCCTGCGCTGGGCCGCCGAGGCCACCTACGAGGGCTCGGTCCGCTTCAGCGAGGCACAGCTGGAGGACCCCTCGACCATCGCGCCGGTCTTCGACGACCTCACCCGCTGGATCGCCTCCACCCTGATCACCCTGGCCGACCTCCCCTTCACGTTCCTGCCCCCCGGGGAGGACGACGCCTGACCGGCACCGCCCTTCGCGGGGCCCCTCGCCGGGCCCCCGTCACCGCCCTCCTCCTCGTCCTCGGCGCCCTGCTGGCCGCCTGCGGCTCGCCCGCGCCCGCCGCGCCGCCGCCGGGCCAGGGCCTCGTGCTCGACCGGCCCACGCCGCAGCACGTCCCGCTGGTCGACCAGCAGGGGCAGCCGGTCTCCCTGGCCGCGCTGAGAGGCAAGGTCGTGGTGCTCGCCCCCTTCCTGTCGCTGTGCCAGGACGAGTGCCCGCTGGTGACCGGCGCCTTCATCTCGCTGCAGCGCGACCTGCGGGCCGCCGGGTTGGCCGACCGCGTCGTGTTCGTCGAGACCACCGTCGACCCCGGCCGCGACAGCGTGGCCCGCCTGGCCGCCTACCAGAAGGAGTTCGGGGCCGACTGGGACCTCTGGACGGGCACGCCGGCCGACATCGCCGCGTTCTGGAAGCCGTTCGGCGTCGAGTACCAGATCGTCCCCGAGGAACAACCGCCGAAGACCGACTGGTTCACCGGCGCGCCGCTCACCTACGACGTCGACCACACCGACGGCTACATCCTCATCGACCCGCACGGCCGGGAACGCTTCGTCGACGCCACCGCGCCGAACCTCGGCGGCAAGCTCAGCCCCAAGCTGACCTCCCTGCTCGACGACGGCGGCGTGCACGAGCTGGAGCACCCCCAGGCGCCCGACTGGACGACGGCCGACGCCCTCGCCTCCATCAGCTGGCTCCTCGGGACCAACGTCCCGGGCCCGGGCTCGTGATGCCGGCTGGGCTGCGCCGGACCGCCCTCGTCGTCCCGGCAGTCTGCGTCGGCCTCGCCCTGGCGCTCGCCGCCTGCGGCGGCTCGGACGTCACGACGCTGTCGGCCCCGCCGACCACCGACACGTCCCTCACGCTGACGCTCCAGCACTCGCCCGTCGGGCCGATCCTCGCCACCGGCGGTGGCAACACGCTCTACGACTTCGTCCCCGACACACCGACCCACAGCGCCTGTGTGAGCGACCGCTGCGTGCTGCAGTGGCCGCCGCTCATCGAGCAAGGTCCCGTCCGGGTGGGCAAGGGCGTCGACCCCTCGCTGGTCGGCACGCTCCGGCGCCCCGACGGGTCGACCCAGCTCTCCTACGGCGGCCACCCGCTCTACACGTACAACTTGGACGTGACCCCGGGCATGGTCACCGGTCAGGGCGTTCGACCAGGACGGCGGGCTCTGGTACGTCATCGGTGCCCGGCGGCCACCAGATCACGACGGCCTTCACGGTCAACAGCCCGAACATGAACGGCAACACGAACGGCTGAGCCGGCGGCGCGTTCAGCCTGCTCAGGTGTTGAAGCGGAACTCCACCACGTCGCCGTCGCGCATGACGTAGTCCTTGCCCTCCATGCGGGCCCTGCCGGCGTTGCGCGCCGCGGCGACCGAGCCCGCCTCCATCAAGTCCTCGAAGCTGATCACCTCCGCCTTGATGAACCCGCGCTCGAAGTCGGTGTGGATGACCCCGGCCGCCTTCGGCGCGGTGTCGCCGACGTGGATGGTCCACGCCCGCGCCTCCTTGGGGCCGGCCGTCAGGAACGTCTGCAGGCCGAGCGTGGCGAACCCGACGTGGACCAACTGCTCCAACCCCGACTCCTCCTGCCCGTAGCCGCGCAGCAGCTCCCTGGCATCGTCGGGGTCGAGGCCGGCCACCTCGGCCTCGATCTGGGCGCACAGCACGACCGCAGGGGCGGGGCGGACACCCTCGGCGAGACCGGCCGCCAGCCCGGCGTCGCCCAGCGCGCCCTCGTCGACGTTGAAGACGTAGATGAAGGGCTTGGCCGTCAACAGGTGCAGGTCGCGCAGCAGCGCGGGATCGACCTCGCCGGTCGCCGCCGCGCTCGAGATGGTGCGGCCGTCGTCGAGGATGCGCTCCGCCGTGGCGACGGCGTCGGCGGTGGGCTTGAGGGCCGGCGTGGCGCGGGCCTCCTTGAGCAGCCGGGGCAGGCGGTGCTCCACCGTCTGCAGGTCGGCCAGGATCAGCTCGGTGTTCACCGTCTCGATGTCGCCCGCCGGGTCGACCCGGGCGTCGACGTGGACGACGTCGTCTTCGTGGAAGGCCCGCACCACCTGGCAGATGGCGTCGGTCTCGCGGATGGCGGCCAGGAACTGGTTGCCCAGCCCCTCCCCCTTGGACGCGCCGCGCACCAGGCCCGCGATGTCCACGAACGTCACCGTCGCCGGCACCACCGGCGCGCCGCCGTAGAGACCGGCCAACCGTGCCAGCCGGGGGTCGGGCACGGCCACGACGCCCACGTTGGGTTCGATGGTGGCGAAGGGGTAGTTGGCCGCCAGCACCTCGTTGTTGGTCAGGGCGTTGAAGAGCGTGGACTTGCCGACGTTGGGCAGGCCGACGATGCCGATGGAGAGGCTCACGGGCGTGGCGGGCTATCCCGGCCAGGAGGCCGGCGCCGGCGGCCAGCGCCTTGAGGTCGGCCTCGGGCCGGGCCCCGGTGTGCGAGATCACCTCGGCGGCGCAGAGTCCGCCGAGCCGGGTGCTCTCCACCGGGCTCCATCCCGTGGGTCAGGCCGAAGAGGAAGCCCGCCGCGAAGAGGTCGCCGGCGCCGGTCGTGTCGACCACCCGGCTCCACGGCGGCCGCCGGGACCTCCTCGGGGCCGTGGGCGGTCAGGACGGTGGCGCCGTGCGCGCCACGGGTCATGACGACGAGCAGGCCGGTCTCCTCGGCGGCCGCGACGGCCGCCTCGGTAGGAGGAGGCGCCGAAGAGCATGGTGATCTCCTCCTCGTTGCCGAGCAGGATGTCGACGTCGTCGACGAGCAGGTCGAGGAATTCGCGCTGGTGGCGGCCCACGCAGAACGGGTCCGACAAGGAGAGCGCGACCGACCCCTCCGCGGCGTGGGCGGTGGCCGCGGCGTGGCGCATCGCCTCCTTGGCCGCCGGCACGTCCCAGAGGTAGCCCTCGAGCAGCACGACCGACGCCCGGGCGACGAAGGAGGTCGGGACGCCCTCGGGCGACAGCGTGGAGGCCGCCCCCAGGTAGGTCCCCATGGTGCGGTCGGCGTCCTCGGTGATGAGGACCACGCAGCGGCCGGTGCCCAGCCCGTCGCCGGCGGCCGACTCGCTGAAGTGGGGCTCGAACTCGACGCCGGCGGCCCGCAGGTTCTCGGCGTAGGTGCGGCCGACCTCGTCGTCGGCCACGGCCCCGACGAACCCCGCGCTGCCGCCGAGCTCGGCGATCCCGGCCGTCGTGTTGGCCACCGATCCGCCCGAGACGTAGCGGGGGGTCCCCATGAACTCCTGCACCGCGTTGGCGGTGGCCAGGTCGATCAGCGTCATCGACCCCTTCTCCAGGCCGACCTGGGCCAGCTGCTCGTCGGTGGCCATCTCGATCACGTCGAGCAACGGAGACCCGATGGCCACCACGTCGAGATCGTGTCCGGCGCCCTCCTCCGACACGGGGGGTGACACGGCGGGGGTGGCAGCGACGGCTTCCTCGGCAGGCACGGAGCGAGAACCTACCCGCAGTCGCGCGGGTAGCCTTCACCGGATGCCGCCCGCTCCCACGTCTGCCACCGCGCCGGTTCGGAGGCGTTCCGCCTGCCCCGGACGGTCGAGCCCGAGACGTACCGCATCGAGATCGAGCCCGACGTGGCGTCCGCCACCTTCTCGGGCACGGTCGCGATCGACGTCATCGTCGAGACGGCCGTCGACGAGATCGTCCTCAACGCGGCCGAGCTCGCCGTCAGCGACGTCGAGGTCCGGACCGCCGACGACAGGACGATCCGCTGCGCCGTGACCTTCGACGACGAGCTCGAGCAGGTGATCTTCCGGCCCGTCGGCGACGCTGCCCCCGGGACCCGCCACCATCAGCTGCCGGTTCACCGGCACGCTCAACGACAAGCTGCGCGGGTTCTACCGCTCCACCTACACCGGGCCCGACGGCGAGACCCAGACCATCGCGACCACCCAGTTCGAGTCCGTCGACGCCCGCCGGGCCTTCCCCTGCTTCGACGAGCCCGACCGCAAGGCCGTCTTCGAGATCACCCTGATCGTCGATCCCGACGTCGACGCCATCTCGAACTCGCCCGTGGTCGGCGACCGACCAGGTCGGCGACAAGCGGCGCATCCGCTTCTCCCCGACCATGAAGATGTCGACCTACCTGGTGGCCTTCGTCGTCGGCAAGCTCGAGACGACCGAGACCGTCGACGTCGACGGCGTGCCGCTGCGGGTGGTCTGCACGCCCGGGAAGACGCCCCTGGCCGAGTTCGCCCTCGAGGTCGGCGCCTTCGCGCTGCGCTTCTTCACCGAGTACTTCAACATCCCCTACCCGGGCGAGAAGGTCGACCTGGTCGCCATCCCGGACTTCGCCGCCGGCGCCATGGAGAACCTGGGCTGCATCACCTTCCGCGACACCGCGCTCCTGGTCGACCCGGCCAAGGCGGCCCGGGCCGAGCTCGAGCGGGTGGCCGACGTGATCGCGCACGAGCTGGCGCACATGTGGTTCGGCGACCTCGTGACCATGGGCTGGTGGGAGGGCATCTGGCTCAACGAGGCCTTCGCCACCTTCATGGAGATGCTCTGCGTCGACGCCTTCCGGCCCTCGTGGGACCGCTGGGTCGGCTTCGCCCCCTCGCGCGAGGCGGCGCTCGCCGTCGACGGCGTGCACTCGACCCGTCCGATCGAGTACCCGGTCGGGCCCGCCCAAGGAGGCCGAGGGGATGTTCGACCTCCTGACCTACGAGAAGGGCTGCGGCGTCCTGCGCATGCTCGAGCAGCACATCGGGCCCGACGTGTTCCGCGACGGCGTGCGCACGTACCTCAAGGCGCACGCCTACGGCAACACGGTCACGACCGACCTGTGGGACGCGCTCGAAGACGCCAGCGGCGCGCCGGTGCGCGACGTCATGGACACGTTCATCCTCCAGGGCGGGCACCCGCTCGTCTCGCTGCACGGCGACACGCTCAGCCAGCAGCCGTTCTCGCTCGGACCGGTCCCCCCGGCGCGACGTCGTCCATCGGGACGGAGTGGCGCGTGCCGGTCGCCGTGCGGGCGCTGCCCGACCGGGGACGAGCCCGGCGCGCCGGTCCGCCACCTCGTCCTCGGCACCGACCCCGACGCGGATCGCGGAGGCCGGACGCGGGCTCGCGGTGGTCAACGCCGGCGGCTGGGGCATGTTCCGGGTCGGCTACGAGGCCGAGCACCGGCTGGCGCTCGCCGAGCACCTGCCCGAGCTCACCCCGCTCGAGCGGGCCAACCTGCTCGGCGACACCTGGGCCACCACCCTGGCCGGGCTCACGTCCCTGCGAGGAGTTCCTGGTCCTGGCGTCGCGGCTCGGGCTGGAGCCCGACCCGGCGCCGTGGGCCCCCGTCGGCGGCTGCGCTCGTGCTCTGACCAACCGGATCGCGCTGGCCGAGCACGACGACGCGCTGCACCAGGCCGTCGCCGCGCTGATCGGCCCCAGTACCGCCGCCTCGGCTTCGACGCCACGCCCGGCGAGAGCGACCGCACGCCGACCCTGCGCGCCCTGGCCATCAACCTGATGGGCACCGTCGGCGCCGACGCCGCGGTGCGGGCCGAGGCGGCGCGGCGCTTCGACGCCTCGCCCATCGGCGGCGGCTCGCGGCGACTCCGATCCCGGCCGACATCGAGAGCGGCCACCCTCGCCGTCGTGGCGCCAGCTCGTGCGGCCCGGCGACTACGACGCGCTGCTTGGAGCGCTACCGGACCGCCTCGACGCCGCAGGAGGAGATGCGCTCGCTCGGGGCGCTGGCCGCCTTCCCCGACGTCGACCTGTGCCTGCGCACGTTCGACCTGGCCATGACCGAGGTCCGCAGCCAGAACGGGTTCAGCGTCATCAGCGCGCTGCTGGCCAACCCCGTCGGCAACCAGGCCGTGTGGCAACGCGCTCACCGAGAGTTGGGACGCCGTGCTCGAGCGCTTCCCCAAGAACGCGCCGCCGCGGATCCTCGAGTCGCTCCCCGCGCTGTGCGCCGACGCCGACTTCGCCGAGCGCGCCATCGTGTTCCTCGACGAGCACCCCCTGGCGTCGGGGCCGCGTCGGGTCGCCCAGTCGATCGAGCGGCTGCGGGTCAACGTGGCCTTCGCCGCCCGCGAGCGGGCCGGGCTGGCCGACTCGCTGCGGGCGGCCGGCACACCGACCTCCTGATGGCGCCGGCGCTGCGACGGCGTCGACCGGCCCGAGCGCGTCAAGGACCTGCTCCTCGCGGCGCGGCGCACCCGGGGCTTCATGCCCGACGACGAGGGCGAGGCGCTGTTCCTCGCCGCCCTGCGAGCGGGCCGCGCGGAGGTCCCCGGGGCGGCACCGCCCACCTTCGTGGAGATCGGTGCCTGGTGCGGCAAGTCGACCGTGTACCTGGGCGCCGCCGCCGAGGCCACCGGCGCCGTGCTGCTCTCCATCGACCACCACCGGGGCTCCGAGGAGAACCAGCCCGGGTGGGAGTACCACGAGCCCGATCTGGTCGATCCCGAGGTCGGCCGCATCGACACGCTGGCGCACTGGCGGCGCACCATCGCGGACGCCGGCCTCGAGGCATCGGTCGTGGGCGTCGTGGGCGACTCCCCGACGCTGGCGGCACGCTGGGACCGGCCGCTCGCCTTCTGCTTCATCGACGGGGGGCACGGCGAGGAGCCGGCCTGGGCGGACTTCCGAGGCTGGGCGCCCCACGTCGCCGTCGGCGGCTGGCTGGCCATCCACGACGTCTTCCCCGACCCGGCCGACGGGGGACGGCCGCCCTACGAGCTCTACCGCGCCGCGCTCGACTCGGGCGAGTTCGTCGACGACGGCGCCTGCGGGAGCCTGCGCGTGCTCCGCCGGGTGGCGCAGGCGCGGCGCTGATCGACCCTGCTCGGCGCTCGACGGGGCCGGCCCGGTCCTGCTGGTCACGCGTCCGGCGACGTCGCGCCGCCGGGCGTCAGGCCGCCTGAAGCCCCCACCTTGTCCGGGCCCTTCGCGACGGGACCGGGGCGTGCCGGGTCAGCCGCGGGAGAACGACGCGGCGGATCGGCCACCGTGCACCCCTCGATGGCGTCCCCGCAGTGCGGCTCGGCCAGGTCGAGGGCCGCCGGCAGGCCCTCGCCGCGAAACAGCCCGGCGGCCGGGGTGGTGTTCGACAAGCGCGTCGGCCGCCAGCACCATGGCGGCGAAGGTGTAGGTCGTGCGCTCGTGCTTGGGGAAGGTCTCCTGCTCGGGGTAGACCATCCCGGTCCAGTACGACCCGTCCGGCAGCCGCAGGTTCTGCCCGGCCGCGAAGAGGTCGAGCGCGTGCCCGTCCATGCCCAGCGCGTCGAGCGTGAGCACGCACTCGGCCGTCTCGGCCGCGGTCACCCAGTCGCCGGTCGACACGCAGCGCACGCCGAGGCCCTCCATGACGAAGGTCGACCACCCCTCCGCGATGCGGCGGCGGCCGGCCTCGCCCTCGAGCGCCCCCGAGAGCATGGGGTAGTACCAGTCCATGGCGAACTCGACCTTGGGCGCGAAGGCGCCGGGGTGGTGCGCCACGGCATGGCCGAGCCGCCCGGCGGCCAGCTCCCAGTCCGGCCGGTCCTTGGCCAGGCACTCCGCGACGGCCACCGCGCAGCGCAGGGAGTGGTAGATGGACGACGAGCCGGTCAGCAGCGCGTACCCCTCGGGCCGGCCGGCCGAGTCGAGCGACCACAGCACCGAGCCGTCGGGCTGCTGCCAGCGCAGGATGAAGTCGATCCCCGTCTCGATCGTCGGCCAGAGCTCGCCCAGGAACTCGACGTCACCGGTGATCAGGTGGTGGTGCCAGGCGCCGGCGGCCAGGTAGGCGCACACGTTCGTGTCGAGCCGGGGGTCCTTGACCGTGTCGCCCTGGTAGTAGTTGAACCAGCTGCCGTCGGAGAGCTGGCGGCGGGCCAGCCAGCGGTAGGCCGCCACCGCCTCGTCCACCAGGCCGCACACGGTCAGGGCCATGGCCGCCTCGACGTGGTTCCACGGGTCGCAGTGCCCGCCGTCGAACCACGGGATCATCCCGTCGTGGCGCTGCACCTCCGCGATGGCGTGGCCCGTGGCCAGCACGTCCGAGCTCGTGAGGATGCCGGGCACTTCGGGCAGCGCCACCTCGGTCGAACGGATCTCCTCGGTCGTCATGCAGCAGCTCCCTGGGTCGGCGTGGTCGGTCCGCGGCGGCCGGGCACGCCGCGCGGGACGTTGGGCCGGGCGGCGGGCCGGGCGGCACCGGCGTCGGTACCGGCGTCCGGCTTGGTCAGGTAGAGCACCAGGCTCTTGCCGATCAGCGGGCTGAGCACCCGGTCGGCCGTCCGCGTCACGAACGGCCCTTTGACGATGTCCCAGACCAGCACCTTGTGATAGGCGTCGACGGCGGGATGCGTGTCGTTGGACGGGCCGACGAGGCAGCGCAGCCACCAGTAGGGCGAGTGGAGCCCGTGCGCGTGGTGGTAGCCGGCCGGCTCGAGGCCGGCCGAGCTCAGCCGCCGTTCCAGCGTGGAGCGGCGGTAGATGCGGACGTGGCCGCCCGGGGTGTCGTGATACTCGTCCGAGAGCGCCCAGTTGATGGCCTCGGGAACGCAACGCGGCACGGTCACCGCCATGGCGCCGCCCGGGCGCAGCACCCGGGCCAGCTCGCGCATCGCGGCCGTGTCGTCGGGGATGTGCTCGAGCACCTCGGAGGCGATCACCCGGTCGAAGGTCGCGTCGGCGAAGGGCAGCGCCAGCGCGTCGCCCTGGACCGCCGTCGCCGGGTGGCCGGGGGCCAGCTCGCCGGCCTCCACCATGGCGCCGAGGGTGCCCCGCACCTGGGCCACCTCGTCGGCACCGGCGTCGAGCGCCACCACCGATGCCCCGCGGCGGGCCGCCTCGAAGGCGTGCCGTCCGAAGCCGCACCCGAGGTCGAGCACCAGGTCCCCGCGGCCGACGCCGAGCCGCTCGTAGTCGACGGTCAGCATCAGGCCGCTCCCCGCGCCGCCGGGTCCGCGCTCCCCGAGGGGGCCGACGGCGCGCCGGGCAGAGGCCTGCCCTCCAGGAGGGCCTGGTAACAGGCGGCCGTCTGGGCCGCCGTGACCTGCCAGGTGAACCGTGCTCACCACCCGCCGGCGCCCCGCAGCACCGAGCCGGGCCCGCAGCTCGGGGTCGTCGAGCAGGCGCCCGATCGCGCCCGCCAGCGCCCCCGGGTCGTCGGGCTGCGACGAGCAAACCGGTCTCGCCGTCGGTGCCCACGACCTCGGGCAGCGCGCCTCCGGTCGTGGCCACCACCGCCACGCCACAGGACATGGCCTCGATCGCGGGCAGCGAGAAGCCCTCGTAGAGCGACGGGACGACCGCCACCTGGGCCTCGCCGTAGAGACGGGCCAGCTCGTCGTCGCTGATGCCGCTGACGCAGTGCACGACGTCGGACAGCCCGAGGCGGGCGATGGCCCGGTCGACGCGCCCGCCCTCGTTGGGCCGGCCGATCACGGTGAGCTCGACCTCGCGCTCGGTGCGCAGCTTGGCCACCGCCTCGAGGAGCGGGACCAGGCCCTTCATGGGCACGTCGCTGCTCGAGGTCACCATGATCCGCCCCGGCACCGGCGTCACCCCCTCGAGCGGGCGGAAGACGGTGTGGTCCACCCCGACGGGGACGACCGTCATCCGCTCCGGGGCGACGCCCATCTGCGCCGCGATGTCCGTGCGGGAGTTCTGCGACACGGTGACCACGGCGGGGAGGGCCCGCGCCACCCGCACCTGCATGCCGAGGAAGCCGAACCAGCGGCGGGTGGTGAAGCGCTGCCACGGGTTCGTCGTGTGGGACAGGGCGAGCTGGCGGTCCACCGTGATGGGGTGGTGCAGGGTGGTGAGCAGCGGCCATCCGTCCGTCACCATGCCGAGCATGCCGGTGCCGAGGCACTGGTTGTCGTGCACCACGTCGAACTCGTCGCGGCGCTCGGCCAACAGCCGGCGGGCCCGCAGCGAGAAGGCGAGCGGCTCGCCGAAGCCGGCCGTGCACATGATGCCGAACTCCAGCCAGTCCTCCCGCGAGGTGAACTCGCGGGGGTGCGGGACCCGGAACGGGTCGGGATGGCGGTAGAGGTCGAGCCCCGGCACGGGCGTGAACCCGACGCCCGCATCGAGCTCGGGCCACGGCGGCCCCGCCAACACCTCGACGGAGTGCCCCAGCGCCACGAGCTCGCGGGTCAGATGGCGCGTGTAGACGCCCTGGCCACCGCAACGGGGATTGCCGCGGTAGATGAGGAAGGCCACGCGCAAGCCCCCGGGACGAGGTGGTGCGGCGGGAACCGGGGCGGGCACCTCGATGTGGCGAGAGCGTTCCCAAGACTCCCTGGTCTCGATCCACTTCTGGCGAGGAGTTTTAGGCAAAGGATGTCCCGACTCGACCCACCATGGCCGCATAGCCTCCCCGAACGCCCTGGCCCGGCGCAAACGGTGGGCTCCCCAGGCAGGGCGGCCCGCGGACACGGCCCTTCCGCCGGCGCCCACGGGCCGAGCGCCGGCGCCGCTGCAGTGGATAACTTCGATCACGGGGCAGAACGACCTCTGCTCAGCGTAGAAGGAGTACCGCGATGGGATACACAAACCTCATCTGGCTGTTCGGTGGCATGGTCCTGTTCCTGATCGTCGTCGCGATCGCGGTCCGCGTCGGCCCGGAACGTACCTGACCGAACCACGTCCGACCCTGGTCGGATGCCTGCGGGCGGTGGCGGGTACGGTGAGGGCATGGACCTGGCCTACCCGCCCGAAGCGGAGGAATTCCGGGGCGTCATCGCCCACTGGCTGAAGGAGAACCTGCCCGAGGGCTGGGGCGAACCGGGCTTCTCCATGACGCCCGAGGAGCGCAAGGCCTTCAACGAGGAGTGGACGGCCAAGCTCTATCGCGGGCGGGTGGATCTGCGCCAGCTGGCCCACCGAGTACGGGGGCAAGGGGCTCGGCCTGCTCCAGCAGGTGGTGCTCAACGAGGAGTTCGCCGCGGGTCGGCGCCCCCCTGCGGGCCGACTTCTTCGGCGACACCCTGGTCGGCCCCACCATCTTGCAGTGGGGCACCGAGGAGCAGAAGCAGCGCTTCATCCCCGGCATCCTCGAGGGCGAGATCTCCTGGTGCCAGGGCTTCAGCGAGCCCGACGCCGGTTCGGACCTGGCCAGCCTCAAGACCAGGGCGGAGCTCGACGGGGACGAGTGGGTGATCAACGGGCAGAAGGTGTGGACGACCCAGGCCCACGACGCCGACTACATCTTCCTGCTGGCCCGCACCGACCCCGACGCCCCCAAGCACGGCGGCATCTCCTACCTGCTGGTGCCGATGAAGCAGCCCGGCGTCGAGGTCCGGCCCATCGAGCAGATCGACGGCTCGGCCGAGTTCAACGAGGTCTTCTTCACCGACGTGCGCTGCCCGACGGACAACGTCGTCGGCGGCGTGAACAACGGCTGGAAGGTCGCCATGACGACGCTGGGGTTCGAGCGCGGCACGTCGTCGACCACGGGGCACCGCCGGTTCCAGAAGGAATTCGACAGCATCCTGGCCGAGGCGCGCGCCCGGGGAGGCGCCCGCGACCCGCTGACGCGCCAGCGCCTGGCTCGCTCGTGGTCGAAGATCAAGATCATGGAGATCAACGGGTACCGCACGCTGACCGACGTGCTCAACGGGACCGACACCACGGCCGCGCTCGGAGCGTGCAACAAGATGTTCTGGTCCGAGGCGCATCAAGAGACGATGCTGCTGGCCATGGACATCCTCGGCATGGAGGGCCAGATCCTGCGGGGCGACGACGGCGCGGACACGCTCCTGCCGGGGGCGCGCCGGGCCAAGGCGAGCTACCCGGTCGACAACCTCCAGTCGCTCTTCTTCTTCTCGCGGTCGGAGACCATCTGGGGCGGCACGGCCGAGATCCAGCGCAACATCGTCGGCGAGCGCGTCCTCGGGCTGCCCAAGGAGCCCAAGCCCGCCTGACCCGGGTCCGGCGGCGGGGCCCGGCGAGCCTCAGTGGCCGTCCGCGCCCTGTGAGCTGCGGGGGAACGCCACCTTGAAGGCTGCGCCGCCGCCCGGCTGCGTCCTCGACCCAGGCCCGGCCGCCCTGGAGCTCCGCGAACCGCCGCACGATGAACAGGCCGAGCCCGAGGCCGTCGCCCGACTCGGCGGCTGGCGTGGCGCTCGAAGGCCCGGAAGATCGCCTCCTTGGCGTCGTCGGGCACGCCCGGCCCCTGATCGGACACCGTGACCACGAGGTCGTCCCCGTCCTCGGAGATCTCCACCTGCACCGCGGTGCCGGCGGGTGTGTGGCGGGCTGCGTTCTGCAGCAGGTTGTCGACGATGCGCGCCGTAAGGCCGACATCGAGCTCGGCGGTGACCGCGGTGGTCGGCAGGGTGAGGAGCTCCCCGCCCGACGCCAGGTCACGGGCCCGCGCCGTGACGAGCGCCGTGAGGTCGACGGGCGTGCGCCGCACCACCGCGTACCCGCCCATGATCCGCTCGGCGTCGAGCAGGTTGGAGAGGATGCCGCGCAGCTCCGAGCTGGTCGAGACGAGCCCCTCGGCGATGTGCGCGACCTCCCCGGCGGGGAGATCGGGGTGCCGGTGCAGGATCTCCGCCAGGGCGGCGACGGCGGCGACCGGCGTCGAGAGGTCGTGCGACGCCGCGAGCAGCAGGGCGTTCTTGGTGGCGTCCGCCTCGCGCAGGGTCGCCGCGGCGTGGCGCTCGAGGGCGAGTGCGTCGCGCATGGCGAGGCGCGAGCCCTCGCGCTCGCGGACGTCGCGCAACGCGCCGCGCAGCCCGGGAGAGCTGTGCCCGGGCCGGGCGAGCGGCACCACGGCGATCTCCACGGGAAGGTAATGGCCGTCGCCGCGGCGCACGCGGCAGACCACGGCGGCGGACCGCCCGTTCCGTGAATGCCGCGTCCTGCAGCGCGTCCACCGCGGTCCGATCCTCGGGATGGACGAGGCCGGCCAGAGTCCGGCCCACGAGCTCCTCCGGGGTGCAGGCGAGCACGCCGAGAGTGGACGGGGAGGCATAGTCGATGCGACCGGTGCCGTCGGTGGTGACGACCACGTCCGACGAGGTGTCCGCCAGGAGCCGGTACCGGGCCTCGCTCTCGGCCAGCGCCCGCTCCGCGGTCACGCGCGGACCCTCGTCGCGGATGAGCCATCGCACGCTGACCGCGCCGGTATGGCCCGACCGGCCGGCCGTGAGATGGACCGAGGCAGGGAACGACCTCCCGTTCGGGCGGTGCGAAGCCCGCCTCGAAGCTGATGACCCGGTTGGTGCTCCCGTGCACCGCATCGTGGAGCCGGTGCAGCACCGTCCGCCGTGCCGCGTCGTCGACGAAGACGATGGCGGGCTTGTGGTACAGGACGCGGGCGGGGCATCCCAGCAGCTGGCTGGCCGCGCGATTCGATTCGACGATGATCCCGTTGGTGTCCGTGACGAGATACCCGTCCGGCGCGAGGTCGAACAGCTCGCGGTAGCGGGTCACCTCGGCATCGAGTTGCTCCTGGGCCAGGGCCAGCGACTCGTCCTGCGCTCGGACCTCCTCCGCGCCGATCTCGAGCTCGAGCAGGGCGGCGGCGAACTCGTGCAGGACGTCGGTCACGGCGGCCCCCGGCGATCCGTCGGCCGCGGCGAGCACCCGCTCGGACAGCTGCGTGAAGCGCCGGCTGAGGGCGTCGACCCTGCCCTCGACCTGGGTGACGGGGAGCCGGTCCCCCTGGACCGTCACGGGAGGTCGCGCTCCACGGCTTGCATCATGACCATGGCCGAGAAGTCCGGCCCCCCGCCGATCGGCACCACCGTGACGCGGCAGGTGAAAGTGCCACCCGAGGGGTCGACCGCCGGGAGCTCGAGCATCGCCGGCTGCGCACCCGGGGCGCGGCAGGCGCGCACCGGTGCCTGGAGGGGCTCGAGGGGAAGCCCGAGGACCAGCCCGAAGAAGGGCTCGCCCCGGACCTCGTCCTGCTCCAACCCCCACATGCTCGCTGCCGCGCTGTTCCACTCCTCCACCAGCAGGTGCGAGTTCAGCACGACGATGGCGGCGGGGAAGTGGTCCATGACCAGGCGGTGAAGCCCTCCGTAGCGCACGAGGTCGCGGTTGGCCTCGACCAGCGACGCGTTGAGCAGCTCGACCGCCTCGCGTCGTCGCCTTCAGGTCGATGTTGGTCGACTCCAGCTCGTCGTTCGACGACCGCAACTCCTCGTTGGTCGTCTCCAGCTCCTCGTTGGTCGACTGCAGCTCCTCGTTGCTGGTCTCGAGCTCCTCGTAGCTCGATTGGAGCTCCTCGTTGCTGGTGACCAGCTCCTCGTTGGTCGACTGCAGCTCCTCGTACGCGGTCTCGAGCTCCTCGTGGAGCTGGCGGTAACTCTCACGCAGCCGCGCCGCGGCGCGGACGTCGTCGAAGATGATGCCGGCGCCGACCACCTGCTGCTGCTCGTCGAGAGTCGGCAGAATCCGGACCTCGATGATCAGGCCCTGGCCGTCGGGCGTGTCGTAACGGGCGGTCCCCAGGTCGCGCGACGAGCCGTCGGCGATCGCCTGGTGGGCCGGGGTCACGAGATCGAGCGGGCGCAAGGCGACCGGGAGCTCGCGCAACGGGCGACCGACGTCATGGGCGTCGAGGGCCAGGAGGTCACGCGCCGCATCGTTGGCTCCCGTCACGACGAGGTCGACGTCGACGAGCAGCTCGGCCACGGGTCCCCGGCCGGTAGTCGGCTGGGAGAGCAGCGGGGCCTGGCCGGCGTCGAGCAGCTCGGGCACCGGCGCCGCGAGGTCGAACGGGCGCCGCTCGGCGAAGTCGGACGGGAGGGGGTCGCCGGCAGATGGTGCGGCGTGGCGACGAAGATCCGGTGCTTGAGGCTCACCGGCGTGAAGCGCCCGCTCCCACCGCCCAGCACCATCTCGGCTCGCCCGAGGAAGAGGTAACCGCCTTCACGCAGCGCGTAGTGCAGGCGGGGGAGGACGTAGGCCTTGGTCTCGGCGTTCAGGTACATCAGGGTGTTGCGGCAGGCGACGAGATCGACGCGGGAGATGGGCGGGTCACGGGTCAGGTCGTGGCGACCGAAGACCACGCAACGCCGCAGGGCGGGATGATCGCGTGGCCCTTGTCGTGGATGTCGGGTTGGAAGTAGAGCTCCCGGTAGCGCTCGGGGACGTCCCCGAGCGCCTTGTCCGGATAGACGGCGGCGCGAGCCGTCACCAGCGCATCGAGATCGATGTCCGTGGCGTAGATCTTCACGCGTCGCGCCATCTCGGGAACACCCATGAGGTTGGCCATGGCCATGGCCAGCGAGTACGGCTCCTCGCCGGTGGCGCACCCGGCGCTCCAGAAGCGGACGGGCTGGTCCGGCCCCCGCCGCGAGATGATCTCGGGGAGCACGTCGGACTCGAGGAACGCCCAGGCGGCCGGATCGCGGAAGAAGGCCGTCAAGTTGATCAGGAGTGTGTTGAACAGGGCGGTGAACTCGTCGACGTCGGCCTCGAGCAGGTCCTGGTACGCGCCGATCGACTCGAGCCCGACGTCCTGCATGCGCCGCCGCACGCGGCGCTCGATGGTGGAGCGCTTGTACCCCGTGAAGTCGAACCCACGGGCGTCCCGGACGAAATGCAGGAGCTTCTCGAGTGCCCTCGCCGCCCCCGTCGGGACCCGTCCGGGTCGCCCGCCCCCGGACACGCGCTCGGCGCGCCGTTCGCCGTCGCCCCGCGCGCTCACTCCTGGTGCGCGCCCGTGACGAGAGCGACGAGGGCGGGCCCCACCTCTTCGACGTCGAGGACGAAGTCGACGGCCCCGGTGTCGATGGCGGCCTGGGGCATGCCGGCGAACTCGGCCGTGGCCGGATCCTGGACGATGACCGTGCCGCCGGTCTGGGCGATGGCCTGCACCCCCATGTTGGCGTCGCTGCCCGTACCGGTCAGCACGACCCCGATCGTACGCCCCGGGTAGGCCCCCGCCGACGACTCGAAGAGCAGGTCGGCGGAGGGGCGGACGAAGTGCACCAGCTCCGAGTGCGACAGGTTCACGCGGCCGGAGGAGGTCACGAGCAGGTGCACGTCGGGTGGCGCCACATAGGCCGTCGCCGGCTGGAGCTTGACGCCATCGGCCGCCTCCTCGACCTGGAGCGGCGTGCGGCGGCGCAGGATGTCCGCCATCAGCGAGCGGTGGCGGGGGTCGAGATGCTGCACGATGACCACCGGGACCGGGAGGTCCGCCGGCAGGTCGCCCAGCACCCGGCTCAGGGCGGCAAGGCCGCCGGCCGAGGCGGCGATCACGATGATGGCGAATCCGCCGTCGGGCGCGCGCTGGCCGTCGGGATCGTCCGCGACGGTCTCAGCAGACACCGCGATCCTCTCTTTCCCCTTTCCCCGGGGAAGCCCACCGTCCAGCACGGGGTTGTCTTCCCTGGTTGGGGGAATAGTCTCCCATACCATGCGTCCGGGAAGATGCTCGACGGGACGGTGCATGCCGTCGCACGGATCCGAGGCCGCCGCCGCATGAAGCATGATGGGACGCTGCGAGTCATGGTGGTGGACGACCACCCCGTCTTCGCGGAGGCGTTGGCACTGGCGATGGACGCCGCGGGCGAGATGTCGTGTGTCGCCACCGCCCCCGATGCGGACGAGGCGCAACGGCTCGCCGCCGAGACCCGGCCGGACGTCATCGTCATGGACCTGGTGCTCAACGGGACCGACGGGATCGCCGCCACCCGGTCGTTGCGCGAGAGCCATCCGGGCACCCGTGTCCTGGTCCTGACGGGTCAGGCCCCGACCGCCTCGCTCGTCCATGCGGCGGCCGATGCCGGTGCGTCTGCCCTGCTCTCGAAGGGCGCCAGCCTGAGCGTGGTCGTCGAGACGATCGCATCGCTCACCGACCACTGCTTCACCCTGGACCGCAAGACGCTCGCGGTGCTGTGCGCGCCGGCCCTGGCCGGCCAGGCCGGCAGATCTGGCCCGTCCGCTGCCCTGCTGACGCGCCGCGAGCAGGACATCCTCGGCCTCCTGGTCAGCGGCGTCGACCTCCAGACGGGATCGGTCCGGTTGGGGATCACGCTGAACACGGCGCGTGGCTACGTGAAGAACCTGTACCGCAAGCTCGGGGTCCACAACCAGCTGGAGCTGCTGGCCGTGGCGCGGGAGAAGGGACTTCTCGAACCCGCGGGGTGAGGGGGGCGATGACCTTTTCCCCTAGCGTGGGCCCGGAACGGACGTGATGATGCGGGTCATGCGGCGACGGGCTGACCGACTCGAACGGGGAGAGCGCAGATGCTGGTGAGAGAGTGCCTGAGGAGTGCGCCGGTGACGGTCCCACCCGGGTGCACGCTCGAGGAGGCAGGGCGGCTGATGGGAAGCCACGGGGTCGGATCGCTCCTGGTCGTCGACGGCGACCGCCTGGTGGGGATCGTCACCGACCGTGACATCACCGTGCGTGGGACCGGGGAGGGAAGGCCTCCCACGGCCCACGTGGGGTCGGTCATGACGGCGGACCCCGTCACCATTCAGGGCTCCGTCGACGTCTTCCAAGCGTTCAAGGTGTTCAGGTCCGCGACGGCGCGCCGGCTCCCGGTGCTCGAGGACGAGGAGCTGGCGGGGATCATCTCGGTCGACGACCTCCTCGTCTCGTTGGTCGCCGAGTTCGCGGCCGTCCTGACCCCGGTGGCACGGGAGCTGCGCCACCCGGGCTGAGGGCTCAGCTGGTGCGCCGCTCGCCGCGCTCGGCGCCGGCCGCGTCCGCCGGCTCGCCGGCAACCAGCGGGACGACGTTGGTGGGCCACGCCTCGCCGGGCGCCGTCACCAGGCCCTCCGTGCCGGCCATCACAGGCTCGACTGCGTGCTGCGCCGCGAGCACGAACAACGGGATCATGGCCAGGAGGGTGGCCACGCCACCGACCGCCAGGGCCACTCGCGGGCTGGTCACGTCGCTGAGGTACCCGAGCAAGGGCGCCCCGATGGGCGTGCTGCCCAAGAACGCGATGGCGTTGAGCGACATGACCCGGCCCCGCATGCTCGGGTCGGCCCGCAGTTGCAGGGTGGCGTTGTTGGTGGCGACGAAGGAGATGCTGGCCGCACCCATCGGAACCAGCAGGACGATGGCCCAGGTCTTGGAGGGTGCGAGCGCGACGGCCAGGATGGCGGCGCCGAAGACGAGGCCGATGTAGGCGAGCATCCGCGTCGAGGGCCGGCTGCGGAACGCCGTGAACAGCCCGCCCGACCACCGCTCCGGCGCCCATGGCCACCATGAACCAGCTGTAGAGGCCGCCACCGCCGTGGAAGGTGAACTTGGCCAGCAGGGGCAGCGTCACCGTGAAGTTGAACGCGAAGACGCCCACGACTGCCATGGCGAGGAGGGGCATCTTCAGGTCGGGCGTGCTCCAGACGTAGCGGAAGCCCTCTCGCACCTGCCCCTTCGCCCGCACCACCCCGGGCCGCCGGTAGAGCTCCGACGCCCGCATCATTGCGAGCGCCACGATCACGGCGGCGTACGACGCAGCATTGAGGAAGAAGCAGGTGGCCACGCCGACCGTGATGATGAGGACACCGCCGATCGCCGGCCCGATGACCCGGGCCGAGTTCATCAGCACGCTGTTGAGGCTCACCGCGTTCGGGAGCAGGTCCAGGCCGACCATCTCCGAGACGAAGGTCTGGCGCGCCGGGTTGTCGAACAGGTTGACGAAGCCGAGTCCGCCGCCAGCGCGTACACCTCCCACAGGCTCACCGAGTGGCTCACGACCAGCACGCCCAGGATCAGCGCGAGAATCCCGGCCGTCCCCTGGGTGGCGTAGAGGACCTTGCGCTTGTCGAGCCGGTCGGCGATCAGGCCCCCGAACGGCCCGAGCAGCAACAGCGGCAGGAACTGCAGACTGGTGGCGATCGCGACATCGACACCGGTGCCGTGCAGCGGGAAGAGGATGAGGTAGGCCAGCGACACCGTCTGCATCCAGGTGCCGGACACCGAGATCACCTGCCCGGTGAAGTAGAGGCGATAGTTGCGGACCGAGATGGCGCGGAACGTCCTGCGCCCGGCCTCTCGCACGCGGCGCCTCACCGCTCTTCCAAGAGGTGCTCGAGCAGACCGACCAGCTCGGCTGCGCGCTGTTGTTCATCGGGACCCAGCTCGGAGAGTCGCCGCAGCAAGAAGGCGTTCTTGCGCGTCCGCATCCGCTCCAGCGCGCGCACCCCGGCCGGCGTGATGCGCACCCGGGCGCTCCGCCGGTCGGTGGCGTCGACGACACGGGTCACCATTCCGGCCTCGGCCAGGCTGGCGACGATCCTCGTCATGGTCGGCGGCTGGACCTGTTCGATGGCCGCCAGCTCCCCCAGCGTGGGGCTCCCCTGCCGGTTCACCGACCCGAGCGCCGATGCCTGGGCGGGCGAGAGACCTCCGAGCGACTCTTGGCGCAGACGCCGCTGGAGGCGGTTGACGGCGCTGCGCAGGCGGCCGGCGACCTCTTCGTGTGTCAGCGGGACCGTCTTGGCAGGCATGGTCCCATTATATTTAGTTGAGCTAACTAATCAATCGGTCGTCCGTTCACCACGATCGGGGATGCTCCACAGGGGCGCCCGGTCAGAAGCCGGGGACGTAACCGCCGGCGCCGAGCGCGGCGCTCTCGTCGAAGCTCAGGGACTCGTCGAGGCCCCCGATGACCTCGGTCACCCAGGGGAGGCGGTCACGCAAGATGCGCTCGACCCCCCCTGACAGCGTGGCGGAGCTCACCGCACAGGAGCTGCACGCCCCCTGGAGCTGCACCTCGACGACGCCGGTCTCGACGTCCGCTCTCACCAGCACGAGATCGCCGCCGTCGGCCTGCACGGCCGGCCGCATGAGGTCCATGATCCCCTGGAGCTTCTCCAAGCGCTCGGCCCTCTCGGCGTCACGCAACGGGATCGGGCTGTCGGTCACCCCCCCATTGTGCCGTGCGGACGGCGCCGCGTGACCACAAGGTGAACGACCAGGCGTCCGTCGGCCCAACCGGGGCTAGGATCCCAGCAGCCACCAGGGTCCGGGCGGCAGGCCCGGGAGAACGAAGGGACGATCCATGGCCGTAAAGGTTCTCGGGGTGTTCAAGGCGGCCACCGACAACCGGGACGTCGCCGCGGGGACGGTCATCTTCGAGGCGGGCTCCACCGGTGAGGAGATGTACGGCGTGGCCGAGGGCACGGTCGAGCTGCGCCTGCCAGACGGCCGGGCCGTCACGATCGGCCCCGACGAGACCTTCGGCGAGATGGCGTTGGTGGACAGGTCGGCCGCAGCGCTACCGCGACCGCGTTGGAGGATTGCAAGCTGGCCGTCATCGACAAGCGGCGGTTCCTCTTCCTGGTCCACGAGACGCCCACGTTCGCGCTCCAGGTCATGGCCAGCCTGGCGGAGAGGCTGCGCGCCATGCAGACCGGAGACGCGGCGGGCTGAGCGGAGCGGGCGGCCTCAGTCGAGCCCGACGGGCCGGGCGGCCCTCCCTGCACGACGGGGTTCGAGAGCTCGCCGACGCCCCCTGCGAGCCTCAGCGGAGCTGCGCCTTGTAGGCCTCCCAGTGCTTGGTGGCGTGGCGAGCCGAGAACGCGGCCGATGATCTCGACCACCCCAAAGAGGACGGCGAGGATGCCGACGAGCACGACCAGCGCCGTCACCGCGCCGCCCGGGTGCCGGATGCAGAGGAAGCCGATCCCCACGGCGAGGATGCCCCGGATGAGGAACAACCACCAGTAGGGCACGTGGTGTCATCGCTGACTCGATGATGTCGAAGATGCCCAGCACCAGGAACGCCCAGCCGATCAGCACGGCCACGATGAAGATCGTGATGTGGGGCCACACGAAGCCCACGATGCCGATGCCGACCCAGATCACCCCGAAGACGAGGTGCAACCACCGCTCGCGGGCCACCTGGATCGCGCCGACGATCTCGAAGATCCCGACGGCGATGAAGAACCCGCTCGCCAGGTAGACGATCGCGTACACACTGGCGTGGCGGTAGCTGATCACGAAGAAGCCGAAGATGACGGAGAGGATGCCGCCGGCGAGGTACCAGCCCCACATCTTCTCGAGCTGCGCACTGACGGCATCACCGACGGCGAAGTCGTCTTCGGTGACGACGGTGATGATGGTGGTCATGACGTCCTCCTTGGCGAGTAGGAGTGCATTACGTGTTGCAGCAGCGTATCGCCGTGTCCGACGCGATCACGGGATGCAGGTCCGCAGCGCATGCAGGGCCGACTCCCCCACGCGGCACCCGCCGCCGCCCAGCGGTCCGGCCGTTCGAGCACGTCATCGGCATCGGCCCACAGCTCGTCCTCGACGGGTTGGAGCACCTCTCGCACCGCGGTCAACGCCTCGGGATCGGTCTCGACCCGCCGGCGCACGGCGTCAGCGGCGCGCCAGAGCTCCTCGCCCGAGAGCTCGAGAGGGACGAACGGCGGAGGTCCGAACGCGGTGCGGGGGAACGCCGGCACGTAGATGCTGGCGCACGGGCTCCCCAGGGCCACGTAGACGCGGAGCGGAGCCCCGTCCGTGAGGCGGTTCGGCAGCTCGGCGATCATCGACCCGGCGGTGACGCACAGCCCGTGTACGTGCATGCAGACGCTCACGCCGCTGAAGTCCTCCCCCACCCCGCGGTGGCGGGCCGTGGACCGGGCCACGAGTGCCCGGAGCACCCCAGGGACCCGACCCGTGGTCACGCAGATGGGCCGCGGTCGCGGCGGGGGTGATCCCACCCGGTGCCGACGACCCCAGAAAGCGACGGCTCGCCGCCAGGCGCACGTCGGCATAGCGGGTGTCCTCGCTGTGGTCCCGGTAACGTCCGAAGTCGTCGCCCGGGGCCGACCGCCCGATGCACGTGTCCACTCGGTCCCGATTGTGACGCGGTTGGAGATCGCGATGCCACCGGGAAAGGGCGCGGCGGCAAAGTCGGACCCCGCCGTGTCGAGGACGAAGACGTGCGTCGGGTCGGCGACGAGGAACGAGGAGTCGTAGGCCTCCTGATGAGCCGCGTCGCGACGCCCCCCTGTCCACAGGCCTCGAGCAGGCCGGCCATGTGGTCGACGGCCTCGGCAGCGCTGCGAGCGTGTTCGAGGC
Source organism: uncultured Acidimicrobiaceae bacterium (assembly GCA_963774485.1). Taxonomy (GTDB): domain Bacteria; phylum Actinomycetota; class Acidimicrobiia; order Acidimicrobiales; family RAAP-2; genus Bog-473. Next base: position 2,380 of record CAVZFG010000001.1, on the reverse strand, counting down.
CGAGGCGGACCAGGTCCATGCCGATGAGGGCGGGCTGGCGGACGCGGGTCGTGGGTCGTGCTCGACCCGCTCGTTCCCGATGGCGACCCCGAGCTCGTTGACCCCGTGCTCGGCGCCCCACAGCCAGGTGGGCCAGGCCAGGAGCGTGGCGGAGGCGCCGGTATCGCCGCTCGCAGGTACTGGGAGCGCAACGTGCAGCCGGCCGACGCGCCCGGCTGAAGGGCCAGACAACCTGGACTCGCCGACAGGCCGATCGGAATTTTGGCCAACACCATGCCACCGGTCCCGGTGAACACAGCGTGTGGCACATGATCGCAGTGCAGAGAGGTGGATAAGGTGGGTCCGATGGAACCGCGGAGTTCTGGCCGTCGACGACATCGACCTCTCGGACATGACCTTCTGGGACCGGCCCTGGGAGGAGCGCGAAGGCGCCTTCGGACACTGCGCCGCGAGCGCCCCTGGCCTTCTTCGAGGAGCCCGACTCCCCGAGGCGCTCGCTACGTGCCCCGGGGCCCGGGCTACCGGGCCGTGACCCGTCACGCCCACATCATCGAAATCAGCCGGCACCCCGAGATCTACCGCTCCGGCCGGGGCGCCGCCGCATCTCGGACATGCCGGCGGAGATGGTCGAGTACTTCGCCGGCATGATCTCCACCGACAACCCCCGCCACGCCCGGCTCCGCCGCATCGTGTCGGCCGCCTTCAACCCCCGCATGATCAAGCGCATCGAGGACCCCATCGAGCAGGTGGCCGACGACGTCATCGACCGGGTGGCCGACCTCGGCGAGTGCGACTTCGTCGACCGAGGTGGCCGCCCGCCTCCCGCTCGAGATCATCTGCGACATGATGGGCGTCCCCGCCTCCGAGTACGACACCGTCCTCCGCGCTCCAACGTCATCCTGAGCAACGGCGACCCCGAGTACGTCCCCGAGGGCACCGACCCGCTGGTCGCCTTCATCGACGCCGGCCAGCAGCTCACCGACGCTCATGACCGAGCATGGCCGCCGACCGGCTGGACCACCCGACCGACGACCTCACCACCGCCCTCATCAACACCAACATCGACGGCGAGGCGCTCACCCACGCCGAGCTGGCCTCCTTCTTCATCCTGCTGCTGACGGCCGGGAACGAGACCACCCGCAACGCCATCAGCCACGGCCTCTGGCCCTGACCGAGCACCCCGACCAGCGGGCGCTGTGGCAGGCCGACCCGGCGGGGATCGCGCCCACCGGCGTGGACGAGATCGTGCGCTGGGCCTCCCCGGTCATCTGGATGCGCCGCACCGTCGCCGAGGACACCGTGCTGTCCGGCGAGGAGCTGCACCCGGGCGACAAGGTGCTCCTCTTCTACAACTCGGCCAACCGCGACGAGGACGTCTTCGAGACCCCTACCGTCTTCGACGTGCGCCGCGACCCCAACCCCCATCTGGGCTTCGGCGCCGCCGGTCCCCACTTCTGCCTGGGCGCCCACCTGGCCCGCCGGGAGATCGAGGTGATGTTCCGGCAGCTGTTCGAGCGCCTGCCCGACATCGAGAGCCGCCGGGGAGCCCGACCGGCTGCGCTCGAGCTTCATCAACGGGATCAAGCACCTCGACTGCGCGTTCACCCCGGCCGCCGTGAGCTGAGCCGCCGGGGGTCGGATGCGGACCCGGCCACCTGCTCCTGGCCCTGGGCAGGGGCCGGATCGAACCCTTATCCGGTGACGATCAGGAACTGGGGTTGGTACGAGTGGATATCGTCCATGAGCTCGGGGAACCCGAGCGTTGTGTCGATGCTGTAGGACACGACGAGATGATCGCCCGATGAGAGGTCGGGGTGGAACGTCGGGGAGTAGGCCAACTCACCCTGGTACTGCTTGACCTGGGGAATGGCGTACACGGGCTGTGGCTCCGTCCAAGGGCCCGTCGGCGAGCTGGCGTACGAGAGGTCGACGGTGCTGTCGTTCCACACCCCGGCGGGGATGGAGACGGCGATGAAGCCATGACCGTCCGGATCCGACGTGACCCCCGTGAGCTGGTTGACGGTCGGCACCAGCGCCGTGTTCGACTCGCCCGCGACCCACCCAGCGACCCGTTCCAGTAGCTCCAGGCGCTCACGTCGAGAGCGTCGGTCTCGGGCACCCGTGCCACCTTCACATGGACATGTCGAGCGTCGTGGTTGCCAGGTCGGCGCCGTACACGTACAGGTAGCCGCCGCTCTCCACCACGGCGCTTCCCCATTCCGTGTCTGGATCAGTCGGCAGCAACGTGACGGAGCTGAGCGTCGGGACGCCCCCGCAGGCACCGACATCGCTGCGATGCCAGAGCGGCCGGTGAACTTCAGCGTCAGGATTCCCAGGGGTCCCCCGTACTCGTTGACGAAGATCATCTGGTCATTGCCCT